>CAVRLG010000025.1:0-77375 GCA_963722035.1 uncultured Thermoleophilia bacterium | reverse complement strand
GTCATCTTCTCCCCTTCCCTTGTCTGACGGGGGGGACCTTAACCAGATCGCGACATCGTGCTAGGCTCGAGTGCCGACAGCATCAGATCGAGCAGCAGCGCAGGATCACGGCCGGTGCCGGCGAGCGTCGGAGTCGTTTCTCGAGCGGACTCGTCTGTCGAGCGCAGCAGCTCGAGCGCCCTTCGGCGATGAGTGCGTCGTCGACCGCGCCCAGCTGCTCCGGCGAAAGTCGTGTAGACAGGTACCCCAGGGCGACTGCTTCGCGGTTCATCGTCCCGCCCGCGGATACGACGAGGTCGGAGAGTGCTACGAGGCTCTGGGCGTCGACGGCATTCTCGGGCAGAACCAGTGACGGCAGGCTCAGCGCGGCGATCGCCTGCCGTTGCTCTGGGGTGCGGGGAAGCACGACAGCCTGCACGCCTGGGTCCCGGCCGAGCCGCTCGAGCACGTCCGTGAGCAGCGGGTTTCCGTGCCGGTGGTAGAGGGATACGTCCGGCGGTGTGCGGACGACTACCAGCACCCGTACGTGGTCAAGGCCCAAGTCGACGATGACGGACGGATCCGGCTCGAATCCGTGGAGGTAGTACTCCTCCTTCAGTCCGGGATACCCTACGCACCTTCGAAGCCGATGCTCCGAGCCGGTCGAGCCGCTGCTGTGGGATCGCGTCGGGAACGACGACTCGTCCGGCCGCCCGACAGCCGAGGCTGTGCTGGACGCGGGCGAACTCGTAGTCGAACGCGTACGCAGATGGGATGCCGAGCGAGCGCGCCACGAGCGGCAGCTCGTGCGAGGCGTGCGAGAGCGCGATGTCGAACCGCGGCTCTTCGCGTGACGTCGGAGCGCTCGCAGGCGTCCCGCCATCGCCCGTCCTTTCCCGAGCGCTCGCGCGCCCCCGTGCGGCGGCCCCACGACGGTGTGCGGAATGCGGTGAAGCTCGAGCAGCTCCACCGTCTGCGCGTAGTCACGAGTCGTCACGTGGACCGCGTGCCCACGTGCTTCGAGGAGCGCGATCAGCGGGCGGAAGAAGGGCACCTGGGGCGAGTTCGAGATGTCCACCCAGGCATTCACGGCCTACGACCATACCAGAGAGTCTGCTAGAAGCAGACCATTAGTTCTACTTCGTGTAGACAAATCACACTGCTTCATGCAGACTGCGATCATGGCACTCGATCCGAACCCGTTTCGCATCGCAGGCGAGCTGCTGCCGGGTGAGATGATCGATCGAGAGGACACGGCCAATCGACTCCTCGGCCTTGCGGTGGGTGGACACGCGTCGCGCCTAGTGGCCCCCCGGCGGTACGGCAAGACCAGTCTGCTGCGCCGCGTGCTCACCGATGCTGCGACCGATGGATGGGCGACGACACTCGTCGATCTCGAAGGCGTTCTCTCGCTCTCGAGCCTGGTCGTGAGGATCGAGCGTGCGTACGACCGCGACCTCAAAGGCGGTCTCCGGCGCACGGTCGACGGCCTCTTTCGTGCGTGGCAAGTCGGCTTGTCGCTCGGGGCCGGAGGCTTCACCGCGTCCCTCCAGTCGAACCCGCGTATCGACGTCGAGGCCGTTCTCCTGCGCCTCCTCGATCTGCCGGCCAAGCTGCACGAGCGCGCAGGAGTCCGTAGCTTCATCGCCTTCGACGAGTTCCAGGACCTGCTCCGGGTAGACGGTGCGGACGGCATTCTTCGAAGTGTTCTCCAGCACCAGACTGCAGTGGCCTCGTACTCGTTCTCGGGCTCGGCGCCGACCTTGATGGAACGGCTCTTCGAGGATCCCTCGCGACCGCTCCTGGAGCATGCGGTTTCGGTCGAGCTTGCGCCGCTTCCCCCTGGGGCCACGGCCGACTATCTCGAGGAGCGCTTCCGGCGTACTGGGCGCGACATCGGTAACGCGCTCGATCCGCTGCTGGCGTTCTCGCGTGGCCACCCTCAGCGCACGATGCTCGTTGCACACCACCTCTGGGACATCGTTCCGCGCGGCTCGGTCGCCGACGAGTCGGCGTTTGCCGATGCCCGAAGTCGAGCTCTCGGTCACGCCGAGCCCGCGCTGCGCTCACGATGGGAGTCCTTCGCGGTCAACGAGCAACGGGTCAGCCTTGCGCTGGCCACGCATCTGCGAAACCTGTACTCGGAGGAGACGTTGCGGGTCCTCGGGCTGAAGAAGGGAAGCGTCGACCGGGCGCTCTCGGGTCTCGTCGGCAAGGCGGAGGCGCGGCTTACGGCGGCGGGGCCCGAGCTGACGGATCCTCTGCTCGAGGACTGGCTCGCCGAGCGCGGGCTCTTCTGAGATCGACGGATAAGCTTCGCTTATGGATACGCGCCAGCTAGCCGCATTCTGTGCGGTGGTCGAGCGACGCAGCTTCTCCCAGGCGGCCGAGCGCCTCGGAGTCACGCAGCCGGCTGTTTCGCTTCAGGTTCGTGCGCTCGAGAAGCGGCTCGGAGCACAGCTCCTCGATCGGTCCGGACGACGCGTCGAGCCGACCGAGGCGGGCTGGCACCTCTATCGCGGCGCACAGCGGATGCTTGCTCTCGAAGACCAGATTGTCGCCGGGGTCGCTGCATCTGCGGAGGGGGACCTGGGCGGTGAGCTCGTGCTCGGAGCGTCCACAGGCCCGGCTGCCGTCGTCGTCCCGGTCGTGCTCTGCGAGTTCCAGCTCGAGAACCCGGACGTGCGAGTGTTCCTCACCGTCTCGGACACCCAGTCGATCGTCGAGCGGGTCGCCGCTCGCGAGCTCGAGCTGGGCATCGTCGGCGCAGCGCGACGGCACCGAGGCGTCCGCTTCGAGCCTTTCTTCTCCGATCAGGTGATCCTTGCCTGCCCGCCCGGGCACCGCTTCGCAGGTCGGACGGTGACGCTCGACGAGCTCCGGGGTGAGTCGCTCATCCTCATGCAGGAGGGGGCGGGGGTTCGGCAGATCGTCGAGGACGGACTTCGGCGCCAAGGGGTGCGCCTTCGTGAGCTGGACGTGAGGCTCGAGCTGGGCTTGCAGGAGTCGGTGCGCCGAGCCGTCGAGGCAGGGTTCGGAGTCACGTTCATCTCCCGGACCGCAGTCGAATCCGATCTCGTGGCGGGGACGCTCGCCGAAGCCCGCGTGGAGGGGCTCGAAGCAACACGCGAGATCTCGCTTGCAACCGCGACCGGCAGAGCGCGCTCGCGCGTTGCGGAAGCGTTCGTCGCGTTCGCTCGCGAGCGGTTGGCCTCGTGATCGTGCGTTGGGGCATCGGTGAGCTCACCAGCCTTCTCGATGAGCTCGGCATCGGGCGACCCCTCCTCGTGACGAGTGCGCGGTTCGCCGATCTCGAGTTGCCGGTCAGCAACCGCTTCACCGGCGTGCAGATGCACTCCCCGCTCGAGGTCGTCTCGGCTGCGACTGCTGCCGCGACCGGAGCGGACGGTCTGGTCGGGCTCGGCGGAGGCAGCGCGATCGACACGTCCAAGGCCGTGTCGGCCGGCACCGGCCTGCCGCTCGTCGCCATCCCGACGACGTACGCGGGTGCCGAATGGACGCTGTATTTCGGGATGCGTGACGCAGTGAGACGACGAAAGATGGGAGGTTCGGGCGCGAACACCGTTGGTGTCCTGTACGAGCCCACGCTCACCCTTGGTCTCCCGCGTGAGGAGACCGTCGGCACCGCGATGAACGCGCTCGCCCACTGTGCTGAGGCGCTCTACGCAGGCGAGTGCGCCGACGCCTCGGTGGGAGCAGAGCTGATCGCACGCTGGCTTCCGGAGGTCGTCCTCGACGGCGGGAACCTCGAGGCACGGACCGGTCTCCTCGAAGGGGCGATGCATGCGGGCATGGCACTCGGCGAGCGGGGGCTTTTCCTGGCCCACGCGATGGCGCAGGCGCTCGGTGGCCGTTATGGGCTCTCGCATGGCGCGATGAACGCGATCTGTCTCGCGCCGGCGCTCCGCTTCAACGCAGAGGTCGTACCGGAAGCCGTCGCGAGCTTCGGCAGGTCGATAGGAGCAAGTGACGCTGCGGAGAAGGTGGAGGAGCTCGCCCGCCTCGGGGACTTTGAGCGCCTTCGTGACTTCGACGTACCCGAGAGCGAACTGTCCGAGCTCGCCGCGGAGACGGCAGAGCGGCCAGGCGCGCGCGCAAATCCCAGGCCTGCCTCCGCCGACGACATCGAGGCATTGCTGCGCACTGTCTGGTAGGCGGTTGACGCGCCGCTCGTTCAGGCGGACGATGTACCGCGTGATCGTCGAGTACGCAGGCCTGGTTTCCGCGTTCGCACTCCTGGCTGCGACGCTCAGCGGTGCCTACGGCCAGAACGTCGCTGCGGTCTTCGCCTCGGGTAGCGCCAGCGTCAGCGCGGTTGCCAAGGCTGCGCGCTCCCAGAACGTGTCGTCCTCCGGGGCGAAAGCGGCCTACAAGCGCGCTCCGTATTCCAAGCCCTCACTCAGGTACCTCTACGCGATGGGCTGGATCGGCGGAACCAAGAACCAGGCGCAGTGCGGCCTCACGCTTCTCGGTCAGGACGCGGCGAAGGAGCAGACTCAGCGTCAGATTCGCTCGAACCCGAAGCTCATGACTCAGCTCCGCAGGCGCGCAGTCAGCGTGAGTGCTGCCGCCGGAGCCATGGTGAAGGGTGTCGTGTCAGCGTGCGCGTGACGTCTTAGGCCGCGTCGGGAGCGGGCTGACGGCGTCCGCCGAGCACACGGCGTAGGCTCACGATCCCGAGGATGTTCGACCCGTCGACGACAGGCAAGTGGCGGAAGCCGTTGTCGAGCATCACCTGAGCGGCGTCGTCGAGCGACAGGTCCGGCGGCGCCGTGACCGGGTCTGCCGTCATCCACTGGCGCACTCGCGCCTCGCTCGTATGCACGCGGGCGGCCATCGCCATGAGCATGTCGCGCTCGGTGAGGATCCCGATCAGGCGTCCAAAGTCCTTCACGACGACGGCTCCGACGTTCTGGGCTCGCATCCGTTCGGCGACCTCGCCCAGCGTATCCTCGGGCGCGACGGTGATGAACGTGGGCTTGACGATCTCACCAAGGGTGCTCATGAACGGCCGAGTGTAACCGCTCGACACCTTCACCGCTGGTCGCGTTCAGGTGCACTGCGCGATCGAAGTTGATAACGCTGTGTAATGACAGAAATAAGTATCTGCGCTAAGCTACGACGCGTGCGTGCCGACGCCTCCTTCGACGTGCTCGTGATCGGGAGCGGCGCCTCCGGGCTTGCGGCGGTCGTCGCCTCCGAGCGCGCCGGTGTACGTGTTGCGCTGGCGACCAAGACCTCGCTGCAGGCGTGCAATTCGGCGAAGGCGCAGGGAGGGATCCAGGCCGCATTCGGCGAAGACGACTCTCCCGAGATCCACGCCGAAGACGTCATGCGGAGCTCCCATGACACGGCGGAGCCGCGGCTCGTAGAGGTGCTCACGAGCGAAGCCCAGTCGGCTATCCATTGGCTCGAGGAGCTCGGGGTCGAGTTCACGCGCTCGAACGGCGGTTATCGCCTTGCGCGCTGCGGAGGAGCGAGCCGGAAGCGGCTTCTCCAGGTCGGCGACCGAACGGGCCATGCCATCACGAAAGCGCTTCGCGATTCCTTTGAAGCAGGCTCCGGCGCCGAGCTTCCGCACCATGCTCTCGTCGGGCTCGAGTCGACCACGACCGGCTGGAAGGCGTCGTTCCAGACCAAGGGAGGCGTCGTCGAGATCGACGCCGGAGCGATCGTGCTCGCCGCCGGTGGACGCTGCTACGCGGAGGCCGAGGTGCGCGGGGAGCTCTCGACGAATCACCCGAACGCCACCGGCGAGGTCACACGGATCGCGGTCGCCGCGGGCGCGGAGACGCGCGACCTCGACGCACTCCAGTACCACCCCAACGGAGGCGCGTGGCCGGCGACGATGCAGGGCTACTCGATCCCCGAGACGACTCGCGCCTACGGAGCAGTTCTGCTCAATGCCGACGGCGAGGAGTTCACGGACTCGCTCGGCCCGCGCGACGCGGTCTCACAGGCGATCTTCGACGAGGTGGAGAAGGGCAAGGGCGTGCTCACGCCTGATGGACGGCCCGCTGTATGGCTCGATACGACGCGGATCAGCGCCGAGGACGCGGAGATCTCCCTGCCGTACATGCTCCGGCGCTACCGCGGAGCGGGCATCGACCCGCTCACGGAGCCGATCTACACCTACCCCGTTCTCCATTACCAGAACGGCGGGCTCGCGATCGACGAGCACGCGCAGACAACTCTCGAGGGTGTGTTCGCCTGCGGGGAGATCGCCGGCGGCACGCATGGAAGGAATCGCATGATGGGCAACTCGCTTCTCGAGTGCACCGTCTTCGGACGACGAGCCGGCCGCGCGGCCGCCGAGAGAGCAAGGGCATGAGCGATCCGGCTCCCGTTCTAGATCCAGACAAGGTCAAGGCCTTCGTCGCCAGCTCTCACGGTGACATCGACGCCGTCCGCGCGCTTCTCGCGGAGGAGCCGCGGATCGTCAACGCCGCCTGGGACTGGGGTGGCGGCGACTGGGAGACGGGTCTCGGAGCCGCCGCACACATGGGAAGGCGTCAGCTCGCGCTGCTTCTCCTCGAGCACGGAGCTCGCCTCGATCTCTTCGCCGCGGCGATGTTGGGGTACTTCGGCATCGTCAGCGCGGTTCTGGCCGAGTTTCCTGCCATGCGCGATGCGACTGGCCCGCACGGAATTCCACTTGTAGAGCATGCGCGCGCGGGCGGAGACGACGCTCGTGCCGTCCTCGAGCTCCTCGAGGCGACCGAGGTGCGCACATGAGCAACGCTCGCCTTCGGCTCCCGTTCACCGGGGCCATGTATCCCCCGCGTCCCCTTCTTTCTGAGAACGTGGGGAACCTCTCGGTTCCGCTCACCCCTCCACGCTCATAGGCCGACCAAGGTTGGCCTATGAGCGTCGTCATGACGGATCTCGATCAGGCGGTCGAGGATGCAGCCGCGCATCTCTACGTTTGGGCGCTGAAGGACATCCCACAGGACCTCAGGGACGCTCTCGCCGCGGCGGCCGAGACGGAGACGTCGGTCACTGGGCAGCGCGTTCTGCAGACCATCCTCCGCAACGTCAACGTCGCCGAGGACGAGAAGAACCTCGTGTGCCAGGACACCGGCATCGCCGTCTACTACTGCCGCGTCGGCGAGCACTTCCCGCTCCACCCCGCGAGGATCTACGCGGCGCTCAAGGAGGGCACGGAGCGCGCGACGGTCGAGCATCCGCTGCGCTCAAACACGGTCCACACGCTCACCCGCGAAAACACGGGGCCGAATGTCGGCTTCCGGGTGCCGATCGTCCATTGGGACTTCATCCCCGACTGGGACGGTCTCGACGTGAAGTGCGTGCCGAAGGGCTCGGGCTCCGAGAACATGAGCTTCCTCAAGATGTGCGTCCCCGCGGACGGCGTCACGGGGATCAAGAAGTTCGTGCTCGAGTCGATCGTCGACGCGGGTGGGAAGCCGTGTCCGCCGGGTATCGTCGGTGTCGGGATCGGTGGGTCAGCCGACTACGCGATGCATCTCGCGAAGGAGGCGATCGCGCGACCGGTGGGACCCGCAACCCGGACCCGCTCGTTGCGCAGCTCGAGGACGAGCTCAAGGAGCTCCTGAACGAGACGGGCATCGGCCCGATGGGCCTCGGCGGCGACGTCACCGTCCTCTCCGTCCACGTCGAGCACGCCGACACCCACATGACCCTCAACCCTGTGGCCGTGAACTACCAGTGTTGGGCCGCACGTCGCGCATCCGCACACATCGCCGCGGACGGCTCGATCGAGTACGAGAGGGACGCGTGATGGCCGACCGCACGAGGTCACGTTCCCCGTCACCGATCCTGCCGAGATCCTGAAGCTCCGCGCGGGAGACGAGGTGATCGTCCAAGGGCACATCATCGGGATCCGCGACCGCACGCAGATCCGCATCTTCGACCAGGGCATCGAGCCGCCGATGGACCTGGCCGGTGCGTTTCTCCTCCACACGGCGCCGGGCGTTCGCAAGCTCGGGCCCGGCCGCTACGAGAAGATCTGCATCGGGACGACGACGAGCGCGCGCATGGTGCGCTTCACAGAAGGCCTCGGCGCGCAGTACGGCGTTCGCGCCATCTGCGGCAAGGGCGGCTTCCCGGACGAGGCGATCGAGCCGATGCAGCGGCTCGGAATGGTCTACTTCGCGATCGTCGGCGGGGCTGCGGCGCTCGAGACGACCCAGATCGAGGAGATCGAGGAGGTCG
This sequence comes from uncultured Thermoleophilia bacterium, assembly GCA_963722035.1. Taxonomy (GTDB): domain Bacteria; phylum Actinomycetota; class Thermoleophilia; order Gaiellales; family Gaiellaceae; genus GMQP-bins7. Next base: position 69,182 of record CAVRLG010000025.1, on the reverse strand, counting down.
CCTGGGAGGAGCTCATGCCCGAGTGCCTGTGGAAGTTCCGGGTCAAGGACTTCGGCCCGCTGACCGTCGGAATCGACGCCCACGGAGGCTCCCTCTATCGCGATGTCCAAGACCGCGCCCACGAGAGGTTGAAGGAGATCTATGCACGCCTCTAACGAGCACTCGTTCCTCGACATCCCGACGAGGGAGGGGAAGCCGCGGGAGCGCGGCCTCACGCACGTCATCGACAAGGGCCTGAACCTCCGCGAGATCGAGGGCATGTTCGACACCGCTGGCGAGTACGTCGACATCGTCAAGCTCGGCTGGGGCACGAGCTACGTCACGAACAACCTCGAGAAGAAGGTCGCGCTCTACCGCTCCTTCTCGACTCCGGTCGTATGCGGCGGGACGCTCTTCGAAGCGGTCTACGCGCAGGGCAAGGTGGACGAGTTCAAGAGCTGGCTCGAGCACTTCCGCTTCTCGCACGTCGAGATCTCCGACGGCACGATCGAGATCCCGCGAGAGCAGAAGCTCGAGCTGATCGCCGAGTTCGCGCGCGACTTCGTCGTCCTCTCCGAGGTCGGCTCGAAGGACTCGGAGGTCAACATCGCCCCGTACCTCTGGGTGCAGTGGATCCGCGAAGAGCTCGACGCCGGCGCATGGAAGGTGATCGCGGAGGGGCGCGAGGGCGGCACCGCCGGCATCTACCGTCCGACCGGCGAGCTCAGAACGGGCCTCGTCGACGAGATCGAGCACTCGATCAGCTTCCACGACCTGATCTGGGAGGCGCCGACGAAGAACTCGCAAGCGTGGTTCGTGAAGCACTTCGGCTCTGAAGTCAACCTCGGGAACATCCCGCCCGACGAGGTCATCGCGCTCGAGACGCTTCGGCTCGGACTCCGCGCGGACACCCTGAAGGAGATTCTGCTTGGCGATTCAAGCGTCGAGCCCGCCCCAGCTCCCTGACGTCGACTTCGAGGCCATGACGGCCGAGGAGTTGATCGCGTGGACCCACCAGTTCTTCTGGCCGCGGGTCTGCCTCACCTGCTCTTGGCAGAAGCAGTCGTCGGTGCTCGTCCACATGGTCGCCGAGATGGGGTTGCGAATGGACACCGTCGAGCTCGATACGCACCTGTTCTTCCGCGAGTCCTACGAGACTCGCGACCGGCTCGTCGACCGCTACGCGCTGAAGCTGATCCAGCCCGAGATCCCGACGGTCGCCGAGCAGCATCGCGCCGAGGGACCCAATCTCTGGGAGCGCGACCCCGACCGCTGTTGCCATATCCGCAAGGTCGAGCCGCTCGTCAAGGCGCTCGAGCCGTACGACGCCTGGATCTCCGGGATCCGCCGCGATCAGTCTCCGAGCCGCGCGGACACCCCGAAGGTGCAATGGTCGGAGCGGTACCGCGTCTTCAAGATCCATCCCCTCGCCGACTGGGACGAGAAGCGGATCTGGTCGTACATCGACGTCAACGAGATACCCTCCAACCCCCTGCACGACGCCGGATACCGCTCGATCGGCTGCATCCCCTGCACGCGTCCGACGTCACCGGACGAGGAGGAGCGCGCCGGTCGCTGGGCGGGATCCGACAAGCTGGAGTGCGGGATTCACATCGACGAGCTCGATTCGACACTGAAGGACAGTAATATCGCTTTAGTCGCGTACGCGAGAAACCAGTTCCCCCGCGTGCCCCCTTCCTCGAGAGCGTGGGGAACCTCCGGTTCCCCCACCCCACCTCATGACGGAGCCGCTTGAGTCAGCACATCTACGCGCACGAGCATCCGGAATCCGAGACCGATCGGGGCGGCGGCTTCACCCTCTGGTTCACGGGGCTCTCGGGCTCCGGAAAGACGACGATCGCGCATCACGTCGGCCCTGAGATGGACCGGCGCGGACTCGTGGTCGAGTATCTCGACGGCGACACGGTTCGGACGCATCTCTCGAAAGGCCTCGGCTTCTCGAAGGAAGACCGCGACGCGCATGTCGAGCGACTCGGCTGGGTAGCCTCGCGCATCACGCGCCACGGCGGCGCTGTCATCGTCGCGGCGATCTCACCCTATCGAGCAGGCGCGATCGAACGCACGTGCACTGGTCGAGGAGCACGGCCCGTTCGTCGAGATCCACGTGAGGACGTCGCTCGACGAGTGCGCCCGGCGCGACGTGAACGGCCTCTATGCGAAAGCGTTCGCCGGCGAGATCAAAGGGTTCACGGGCGTCGACGACCCATACGAGGCACCCGTCTCACCGGAGATCGTGGTGGACACCGAAGGCCTCGACCCCGAGCAGTCCGCGGCGATCGTGATCGGCAAGCTCGAGGAGCTCGGCTTGATCCCGGCCAAGGTGGCCGCATGACCGTCGCCGCGACCGAGCGACTGATCGCGCCGCATGGCGGTACCCTGGTCGACCGGACCGGCGAGCAGCCCGACGATCTCGGTGCGCTCGAGACTGTCGCGCTCACGTCTCGCGAACTCTCCGACCTCCACATGATCGCCTCGGGCGCGCTCTCGCCCCTCGAGGGCTTCATGGGGCGAGCCGACTACGAGCGCGTGATCGAGGAGATGCACCTCACGAGCGGCCTGCCGTGGGCGCTTCCCGTCTGCCTGGCAGTCGACTCCGCTCCGGTGGGCGAGCGCGTCGTCCTCACCGACGAGGGCGGGCGCCCGGTCGCGACCCTCGAGGTCGAGGAGGCATACGAGTACGAGAAGGAGCGCGAGGCCGAGCTCTGCTTCCGAACGACCGACGACGCTCATCCAGGCGTCGCGCGCCTGTATGGACAGAAGCCTCACTACCTGGCGGGCCGCGTGACGGTCTTCGAGCGCGCCGCAGCCTGAGTTCCCCGAGTTGGCTCGCGACCCCGCCGAGACGCGGCGGATCTTCGCCGAGCGCGGCTGGAAGCGCGTCGTCGGCTTCCAGACGCGCAACCCGATCCACCGGGCCCACGAGTACCTGACCAAGGTCGCGCTCGAGACGGTCGACGGACTTCTCGTCCATCCGCTCGTCGGCGACACGAAGTCGGACGACGTCCCGGTCGACGTGCGCGTCGAGTGCTACCGGACGCTGCTCGACGGGTACTACCCCGAGGATCGCGTGCTCCTCTCGGCCTTCCCGGCGGCGATGCGCTACGCCGGGCCCGCGCGAGGCGATCTGGCATGCGATCTGCCGCAAGAACTACGGCTGCTCGCACTTCATCGTCGGCCGCGACCACGCCGGCGTCGGCGACTACTACGGGACGTACGACGCGCAGCTCATCTTCGACGAGTTCGAGCCTCACGAGCTGGACATCGAGCCGATGTTCTTCGAGCACACGTTCTGGTGCAACGTCTGCGGGTCGATGGCGAGCACGAAGTCGTGCCCGCACGGACCCGAGGATCGCGTGTTCCTCTCGGGGACGAAGGTGCGCGAGATGCTCGAGGAGGGCGAAGTGCCGCCGGTCGAGTTCACGCGGCCCGAGGTCGCGCGCGTGCTGATCGACGCCTACCGGACAGTAGGCTCCGACTCCCGTGGACTGGGAGTTCGTTCTCACCGGTCTCTTCACGGGCCTGCTCGTGGGGATGACCGGGATGGGCGGGGGGTCGCTGATGACGCCGATCCTCGTCTTCCTCTTCGGCATTCCCCCGGCGACTGCTATCGGCACCGACATCGCCCACGGGGCGGCCTTCAAGACCGTTGGCGCGGTCCAGCACCGGCGGATGGGCAACGTCCGCGCGAGGCTCGCCGGCTGGATGCTCGTCGGATCCGCGCCGATGTCGCTGCTCGGCGTTTGGGTCAACGTGCAGCTGACGGAGCGTTACGGCGACGACGTCGAGTCGGTCTTGGGTCAGGTGCTCGGCGCAGCCCTGCTCTTCGGAGCGGTCGGGCTTGTCGCGAAGAGCCTCGTCCAGACCGGCGCTTCGGGCGACACGAACTGGAAGCTCACGAACCGTGACCGGGTCGCCGCGATCCTCATCGGGCTGCTCGGAGGCTTCATCGTTGGTCTGACCTCGGTGGGAAGCGGCGTGTTCTTCGGGCTGACGCTCCTCGTCATCTTCCCGCTTCGTGCGCACAAGGTCGTGGGGACGGACATCTTCCACGCGGCTGTGCTCCTGTACGTGGCAGGCGCCGCGCACTGGGCGGCGGGGAACATCGACTTCGGCATCCTCTTCTGGCTGCTCCTCGGTTCGATCCCGGGTGTGCTGATCGGCGGCCGGCTGACCCTGTCGATTCCCGAGCAGGGGCTGAGGCTCCTGCTGGCCGGCGTGCTCGGCCTCGCTGGGATCAAGCTCCTCGACGTCCCCGGTGCCGGCGCGATCGTCATCGTCGTGCTCTCGGCCGGTGCGGTGGCGCTGCTCGTGTGGCTGGCGCGGCACAGCTGGATCGATCCAGCGTCGGCCGGCAGCGCGGACGTCATCGTCCCGGAATAGCGGCGGATGTCTACCGCTCGGTAGCATCGCCCGGCGATGCGCACGGTCTGGGTCAGCTTCGACACGATGGGACGCGACTGCCTCGAAGCGGCGGCCGCTGCCGGTGCGGACGTCGTCGGGGTGCGTGACGCTTCCAGGCCCTCTCGATCCGAGCCGCTCGGGCCAGTGCTCGTTCGCTGAGGTTGCCTCACGCCTCGATGCGAGGCTCCACGAGACGCGCGACATCAACGCCGAGGAGACGCTCGAAGCCGTTCGCGCACTCGACCCTGAGCTGATCTTCGTCGTCGGGTGGTCCCAGCTCGTCAAGGATCCGTTCATCGCCCTCGCGCGGCGAGGGCGTCTTCGGGATGCATCCGACGCTGCTTCCGCGGCACCGTGGGCGCGCCCCGATCCCGTGGGCGATCCTGTCGGGCCTGGCTCGCACGGGTGTGACACTGTTCGAGATCGTCGACGCGCAGCGCGGACTCGGGCGCGATCGTCGGCCAGACCGTCGTCGACATCGCGCCCGATGAGACTGCAACGACGCTCTTCGCCAGGATCGCCGACGCGCATGTCGAGCTCATTCGCGAATACGTGCCGCAGCTTCTGTCGCGCAGCGCTCGCCGGACACCGCAGGACCCGGCCCGCGCGAGCTCCTGGCCAAGGCGTACGCCGGCCGACGGGATCATCGACTGGGAAACCCGTGCCCCGTACCTCTACGACTGGGTACGGGCACAGACGCGGCCGTATCCCGGCGCGTTCACGTTCCTCGGCGACGAGAAGGTGGTCGTCTGGAGCGCACGTCCGGTCGAGCTGGACGGAGCTCGCGCCGGCAGGCACGATCGTTGCGACGAGGCCGGAAGGGCCGGTGGTGGCGTGCGGGGACGGCGCGCTTCTGCTCGAGGACTTCGAGACGCGTGCCCTGAGCTCGCGGTGGGAGCGAGGCTCGGATGACGCGCGTCCTGGTGGTCGCCGCGCACCCTGACGACGAGGTGCTGGGCATGGGCGGAACGATCGCGGTTCACACGGATCGCGGCGACGTCGTCCGCGTGGTCGTCGTCACGGACGGCTCGTCCACGCAGTACCCCGGCGACGCGGAGACGCGCGCTCGCAAGGAGGACGAGGCGGTACGGGCGGCGGCGGAGCTCGGTGTGACGGACTACATCCATCTCGACCTTCCGGACATGCGCCTGGACACGCTCGCCCACGTGGAGGTGAACAGAGTCGTCGAGGAGCACCTCGGCGACTTTGCTCCGAGCGTCGTCTACACGCCGCAGCCGGATGTCAATCGCGACCATCGAGTTCTCTTCGACTCGGTCGCCGTCGCGACGCGGCCTAACCCCGGTCAGTCGGTCCGGCGGCTGCTCACGTACGCCCCGACGTCGAGCACGGAGTGGACACCCGCCCCGACGAACTGGTTCGTGCCGAACTGGTTCGTCGACATCACCGAGACGCTGGAGCGCAAGGTCACTGCGTTCGCGCACTACGAGACCGAGCTACGCGACTATCCCCATCCTCGGAGCGAGCGGGCGATCCGGGCCGCGGCATCCTTCTACGGATCGAGCTGCGGATGCGAGCAGGCGGAGCCCTTCGTCCTCGTGCGCGGGCTCGAGCCCGCGTAACACCGCACCGTGGCCGCGATGGCCGCAGCTCCTGGTCGTGCTCGCGCTGCTCGGCGCGACGGCAGCTGCCTTCGCAGTGACCGAGCGCCTCAAGCTCGAGCGGAGCCCGATCACGGGTACGCGGGTCGACCGCGTGTTTTCGCCCGTGTGCGAGTGCGCACGAGACGTGGCAGTCATCTCTTTCGTGCTCCGACGACCTGAGACGGTCACCGTGAGCATGCTCGATTCCGAGGGAGACCCGGTGCGCACGCTGGTGCGCGAACGCCGCGAGCCGGCTGGGCGCGTTTCCTATACGTGGGATGGACGTGACAACGCTGACCGCATCGTGGCGGAGGGCAGATACCGCCCGCGCGTCCAGCTCGAGCGAAACGGGCGCACGATCGTCCTTCCGAATCCGATTCGCGTCGACACAACCGCTCCGCGGATTCGAATCGTGCGCGTGTTCCCACGCGTGTTCTCGCCCGGCAGCGACGGGAGTCGCGACCGGGTCACCGCGACATACGAGCTCGACGAGCGAGCGCTGGCGACGATGCTGGTCGACGGGCGGAGGCGGGTGCTGAGCCGTTTCCGCCCGCTCGAGGGCAAGCTTGTGTGGTTCGGGCTCGTGAACGGACGCCCTGTGCCGCCTGGTGTCTACGAGATTCGCCTGCGCGCCGTCGATCGCGCGGGGAATCGATCGGCACGAACTCGAGCCGTCTCCGTCGCCGTCCGGTACGTCGAGCTCTCGCGTGACCGTATCGAGGTCGTCGCGGGCAGGCGCTTCTCGGTTCGGGTCCTCACGGATTCGCGCGAGCTACCGCTGGCTCTTCGCAGGCGAGCGGGGAGCCGGGCAACGAGAGGTCCTGGTGCTCAGAGCGCCCGAGACGCCGGGCTCGTACTTCCTCTACGTCTCGGTCGGAGGCCGTGCGGACCGGGCCGAAGTCGTCGTCTCGGAGCCGGTATCGCAGCCATGAGCGCGCCGCTCTTCGTCCTCGGCGTCAGCCGCTCGGGCACGACGCTGCTGCGCGTCATCCTCGATCGCTCGCCTGGGATCGCGATTCCCGACGAGACCTTCTTCATCCCGCAGCTGGCGCATCGTCACTCGAGACCGGTCGATCCGGAGGAGTTCCTGGACGACATCCGTCGCCTGCCCAGGCTCGCCGCCTGGGGAGTGCCGGCGAGCGACTTCGCTGCTCGTCTTCGTCCGGGAATGAGTGTGGGGGAGGCGCTGTCGGCTCTGTTCACGGCGTATGCCGCCAAGCAAGGCAAGCCGCGATGGGGCGACAAGACGCCGATGTACATGCGCCACCTTGGCCTCATCGAGCGGCTCTTCCCAGACGCTGAGTACGTCCATCTCGTCCGCGACGGCCGCGACGCAGCGCTCGCGTTTCTGGACATGCCGGAAGGTGTGGTCACGAGGACCTGGGCGCATCCACGAAGTCCCGCAGGATTCGCGTGCGAGTGGCGCACGGAGGTTCGACGCGCCAGAGAGCTCGGGCGGCGGCTCGGCCCGGCGCGCTACTTCGAGATCCGCTACGAGGATCTCATCGCGGACACCGCAGGCGTTGTACGGTCGATCTGCGAGTTTGCCGAACCTCCCTTACGAGACGGCGATGCTCGACTACGCGAGTGCGGTCGACGTCTCGGCGAAGCCGCATCACCAGCGTCTGCTCCAGCCGCCGACCCGGGGTGTCCGCGACTGGCGAAGCCAGATGAGCCGCGAGGACGCGCTCGCTTTCGAGGCGATCGCGGGAGATCTCCTCGGCGAGCTCGGCTACGGGCTCCTCGACGAGGCTGCTGTTCGGCGCCCCGCGCGGGCGGCGATGCCCCTCGGCTGGTATCGAGCCCGGATGGATGCCTGGAAAGCCGCGGCTCATGCGACGCAGCGCTCGCCGCTCTGGCGGCGTCGGCATCCGCGACTGATCTAGAAATCGCGCGTCGACTACTGCGTGTTGCGGCCGCGCACCGCGATCAGACGACCGTTGAGCGAGAAGTAGTACGTCCGCTCCGTCGCGATTCCCGGGGAATAGCGGCCCAACGGGAGTCGCCACACGATTCTCCCGTCCGAGACGCGCGCAGCGTACGTTCGCTTCTCGAGAGTGGAGAAGAAGACGAGGTCGCCGATGACGACCGGCGCACCGAGGATCCGGCCGCCCCTGTCGGCTTGCCACACCTCCTGCCCGCTGGTTGCGCGTAGCGCGCGGAGAGTTCCGTCGAACCCTCCGACGAACACGAGCCCGTGCCCGATCGCCGGGGTCGTATAGCCGAGACCCCCCACCCGCGCAGTCCAGACGAGGCTGCCATCCTCCGCATCGAGCGCGACGACCTTGCCGGACCGGGCGACCGTGTAGATTCGGGCACCGTCGGTGGATGGGCTGGCGTAGAAGCTCTCGTACCGGAACGCGTCGCGTCGGATGTAGGTCGACCACAGCCTCGCACCCGTGTCCTTGTCGAGACAGAACACGGAGCCGGCATACGTCGAGATGCAGACGCGGCGGCCGTAGAGCGATGGGCTCGCGTTGATCCGGCCCCCGGTGTCGTATGCCCAGCGGATGCGGCCGGTCTCGGCAGCGACGGCGAAGAGCCGTCCGTCCGTCGAGCCGAAGTACACGAGGCCGTCGACGACGACGGGGGAAGACTCCACCTTCCCTGACGTCCTCACCTGCCAGAGGGGCCGACCGCGGTCGCGATCCAGAGCGGTCACCGTGCCGTCCTGGGAGCTCACGATCAGCCGAGGCCCGTCGATCGCGGGGGTCGATGGCTTCGTACTGGCGAAAGAGCGTTTCCAGCGAACCTTGCCCGTCGCCGCCTCGATCGCGAAAGTCTCACCCTCGAAGGTGTTGACGTAGAGAGTGCCCTCGCAGTAGCTCGGCGGGTACTCGATGTAGCCGCCGAGACCGCGAGTCCAGAGGATCTTGCGAACGGGGATTCCCAGGTCGAAGGTCGGCCGGGACAGCGAGCGCTGAGGATCGCCTCCGAACGAGCGCCAGCACCGCTTGTCCGCTGTGGGCTCTGGTTCGGGCGCCGGCGTGGGGGCGGGCTCGGGCGTCGTGCCCTCCGAGACGGTCACGTCCGTCAGGCGCGTGTCGAGACCTCCCGTGGTCTCGTCGGGGGTGGCCAAAGTGATCGCGATAGCGAGCCCTCCGAGCGCGACAACGAGCACCGCCACCGCAGCGAGGATCCATACCAGAGCTTTGGGCATACGCAGAGGGCCGGTTGCGCCGGCCCGACGCCAGTGTGCCAGGAGCCACGGCCGGCCCAGCGAGGCCTCGGCCGCCGTGCCGGCTGCTCCCGTCTTGGCCCCCGGCCCGAGCACGGCCGCAGCCAGGCCAAGCACGCCCCAGGTCAGCGGATCCTCGAAGAACCCTGCGTACAACAGTGCGTGAACGAAGAGCACGAACAGGACGGCAGCCAGTCCGATTCCGAACGACCGATCGGTTCGTGTCACGAGCACGAGCGCCCAGCAGGCGGCTGCAAGCAGCCACACGTACAGACCGAAGCCGATCACGCCGAACTCCGCGAGCACGGTCAGCGGAGTCGTGTGCGACGCATTCCGGCTTGGCGTGCCCTTGCCCGCGAGCTCGGCGCTGGCACGAGGTTGTCCACCGACGCCGACACCCGCGATCGGCCGGTCTTTGAACGCATCGACCGTCACGGAGACGAGCCGCGATCTTCCGCTCGTCACGTCCTTCGCCGACCGACCTTCGACTGCCTGGGCCGCCACGGCAGCCGAGGCGACGATCGCGACGATCGCGCAGGCCATCAAGACGATGCGAACGCGCCGCCCCGAGCCGACGAGAGCGACTCCGAACGTCACCGCGAAGAGCGCGACGAAGCTCGACTGGGAATAGGAGAAGAAGAGACCCCAGAACAGGAACGCGACGAAGGCCGACGCCACTACCCAGTCGATGGTTCGGCCTCGGCGGATGAGGATCGCGACAAGCAGCACCGCGATGGGAATGACGAGGTATCGGCCGTACAGGCTCGGGTCCTTGAAGAGCGACGTCACGCGGAAGAACGACGTGTACGCGTTCGCCACCTCCACGTCTCTGGCGAAGAACAGCGTGCGCGTCTGCGCCTGCCAGATTCCGATTGCCGCGAAGAGCGAGCCGAGGGCGACGAGCGTCAGGAGGAGTGCTCGCGGAAGCCACACGGCGAGCGGGGCGCGCGCAACGGTGGCGAACCCCGCGATAAAGGGAAAGACGAAGAACGTAAGTGCGATCCCTCCTGCCCGCTGATCCTGCGTCCAGAGGAAAGACGTTGCAGTGAAGGTGACGAGTGCCGCCAGCGGGAGAGCGAGCAAAAGTGGCGGCGGAGCCGGGTGCTCTCCGCGGACGATCCGATAGGCGAGCGCGAGGACGGCGGCTGCCACGACGAGGTACAGAGGCAGGAGGAGAAATGCGTCCTCTTCACCGACCCGAACCGGGATGCGGAACGGCGCAGCGGTGAGCAGCACGACCGGGACGACGGTCGGGTAGCGCACGAGGAGAACTGCTCCGAGAAGGGCGGCACTCACTCCGACGCCCACTAGCGCAAGCCCGGTCGGCTCCGTCAAGAGGAGTCGAACGTCGTCGTCACCGACGAGCGAGCGCCCCATGCCGGCTGTCGCAAGCCCGAGTAGCGCGAATCCGACGAGCGGGAGGAGTCGTCCTCGCGGGATGAGCACGAGGAGGGCGCCGAGCGCTCCGACGAGCGCGGCCGCCTGTGCCGCATCCGTGTGCTCCATCGGGATGAGACGTTACGCGTTGGGCCCGAGTGGTTGAATAGCCCGGTGATCGAGGCCTGGAAGAAGGCGCTCGTGCTCGCGCCGCACACCGACGACGGCGAGCTCGGCTGCGGCGGGACGATGGCGCGGCTCGTCGACGGAGGCTGCGAGGTTCGTTACGTCGCGTTCTCGATCGCGACTCGGTCGCTTCCGCCCGGCTTCGAGCCGGACATCCTCGCGCGCGAGGTTCGCGAGGCGACCGGCGAGATCGGGATTCCCGAAAGCTGCCTCACCGTCCATGACTTCGACGTCCGCACGTTTCCCGAGCGGCGTCAGGACATCCTCGAGCTTCTCGTTGCGTTATGGGAGGAGTGGGAACCGGATGTCGTCTTCCAGCCGTCGCACCACGACGTGCACCAGGATCATCAGACGATCGCCCAGGAAGGCCTGCGCGCCTTCAAGCGGACGACGATCCTCGGCTACGAGGTGCCGTGGAACAACTTCGACTTCTCCTACGGCGCATATATCGCGCTCGAGAAGCGCCACGTCGAGCGGAAGGTTGCGGCTCTGGCCAGGTACGCCTCACAGCAGCATCGCCGCTACGCGGATCCCGAATACATCTGGAACCTCGCTCGCGTCCACGGTGTCAACGTGAACCGCGAGTACGCCGAGTGCTTCCAGGTGTACCGCATCGTCGCCTAGATGCCTGATCGGAAATTCACGCGGGCCGGATGACGGCCACGACACGGCGCCGGATCGCCACCCTCGCGCGTCGCACAGGCTTCTAGCCTGCACGACGCGTGAGTGCGACGCCCGGCTTGGTCGTGACCGCCCCCGACTGCGCGCCAATTTCCGATCAAGCATCTAGCGAGCGAGCCTGAGACGCGCGCCGATCGCTCTCTTCTCCGCCGGGAGGTAGAAGCCGAGCGGGAACAGCGCGAGCGGGTACACGAGAGCGAGCGGCAGAGCGACTGAGAGCCCACCGCCCGCGAGCTTCCCCACTGTCACGAGCGCAATGCCGGCGATCGCGGCGAGCGCAACGCGCCGCCATTGGTACGGCACCGGATAGATCCGCTGTGCCCACCAGACCATCCCGAAGAACATGGTCGTGTACGCCGCGACGGTGGCGACAGCGGCCCCCATCATTCCGTAGGGCGGGATCAGAAGCAGGTTCAGCGACACGTTCACCGCGGCGGCGGCGCCGGTCACGATCCAGTTGAACTGCGTTCGCTTCGCGCGCCCGACGCCGATCGCGACGACGATGTACGCCGCGAACGCCACGGTGGAGAAGGCGAGCGGGCCTACGACTCGTGATGAGCTCGCGAACGCCGGAGCCGCGATCCACTCCACGATCCAGGGCGAAAGGAGCGCGAGCGCCGTGGCGACCCACGTCGTCACGAACACGAGGTAGGTCAGCACGTACCCGTACGTGCGCCGGGCCTCGCCATCGTCCTCGATCGAATACGCGAACGCTGGCCACGCGAGTCGGAAAGCCGTGAGCAGCAGCACCAAGGCCGAGGCGATGCGCACGCCAACGGAGTAGAGACCGACCTCCTGCGTGTCCGCGAGCTTCACGAGGAACAGCCGGTCGCTGAAGTTCGTCACCCACAGGAAGAGGGCCGTCGGCACGAGGGGGACACCGAAGTGGTTCATCCGTCGCAGCAGGCTCCGGTCGAACTGGAGGCCGAGCTGTTCGCGCCGGTATCCGAGCAGAACGGCGTACACGAGGAGCGTTCCGGTGAAGTTGCCGACGATGACGCCGATCGGCCCCTTGTCGAGGGTCACCACGAGCAGGAGCGTCGCGCCGATCGTCAGGAAGATGTTGGTCAAGCTCGCCGAGACGAATGCGACCGATCGCTCTTCGACCCGGAAGAGCGACGTGACCTGCTCGTAGTTCATGCCGGCCCAGAGGCCGACGAATGCGGCCATGACGAGCTCGCTGTCGTCGGCCGAGCCGAACAGAAGACTGGAGATCGCTCCCGAGAACGCGAGCCCGGCGACGAGGCCAAGCGTTGCCATGCCCATCGTGAACCAGAAGGACGTCCGGAGCACGAGCCGTCGCGCTTCTGGATCGGACGAGTCGAAGTAGAAGCGGAAGAACGCGCTGTGGATTCCCATTCGCAGCACGATCCCGATCACGGTGGTGAGCGCGATGAGGGTCTCGACCTTCCCGTAGTCCGACGGGGAGAGGTAGCGCGTATAGAGCGGGAGCAGGAGGACCGCGAGGATCCGCGAGACCAGGCCCCCGAGCCCGTAGATGGCCGAATGCTTCCCCAGCCGCTTGAGTTGTTCGCCGAGCGCCCCCACTCTCAGAGGCGAGCGTAAAGCGCGAGGAGGCGGTCGGCGACGCGATCGAGGTCATGAACCTCCTCGACGTAGGCACGAGAAGCCGCTCCGATCCGGCGGCGCTCGGTCGCCGATGCGACGAGCGGCTCGAGTCGGGCGCGTAGGTCGTCCTTGGTTGCATTCACGATCGGAACTGTCGCGCCCAGGGCTTCTTCAGTTCGGTGAATCGCCTCGTCGTGCAGGAACGTGACCACCGGCTTGCCGAGCGCCATGCACTCGATGGCGAACAGCCCGTACCAGCCTGCGTTCAGCTGGTCGACGACGATGTCGGCCTCCCGATAGCGCTCGAACGCCTCGTCGTGGTGGAGCCCCTCGACGAGGACGAGCTCGGCGTCGAGGCCATCGCACGCCGCAATGACATGCTCCGTTCCCTTCCGGCGGCGCGAGGAAGGCGCGTGGAGGATGACCGGCCGCGCTCGATCGGCCGGCGGAGAAGGCTCGATCGCCTTGACGTCGATTCCGGGCGGGATCATCTCGGCTTCCGGCACCCAGCGGATTGCGTCGTATGAGCCGACGACTTCTGCTCCCGCCTTCTTTCCGAAGGCGAGCTCGTGGGGTTGCTTTCCGCGGATGTCCGAGCCGAGGTAGTGCATCACCGACTTCTTGCGAAGCGCACGAAGAATCGGAAACTGCACCGACTGTGGCACCAAGGTGAGTCCGAAGTAGAAGTGGAAGACGTCGGTGCGCGGCAAGAGTTGGAGCAGGGCAGACCACTGGGTCAACTGCTTGCGGACTAAGCCTCCGCCGCGCTCGAGTGACCAGTCGGCTTCGGAGTGGAGCTTGTACCGGTTGAAGACCACGAGCTGGGCGTCGACATCGCGACGACGCAGCGCCTGGACGTTGGCCCAAGGCACGCCCGCCGTGTTGACCGGGCAATGGACGACGCGGAGCGGCCGGGTGTCAGTCAAGGTGGATGCCGTCGGCCGCCAGTTGCTCCATACGGCGCGCCTTCTCGGCGTCCACCATCGAACGCATCGTCTGGCCCATGGTCGCGCCGGGGTACACCCAGATCTCCGGATGGACGAGGATCTGCAGCCAGGCAAACGCGCCGCCGCGGAGCTCCTCGTGTGGACAGCCGGAGCGCCAATTCTGGTTCGAGTCCGACCGGTACGTCTGCGGTGAGAAATACGGCTCGGCGTAGACGTTGATCGCGCCCGGTACCTTCGCGGACATGTACTCGGGGTCCGGGTTATGCCACGAGACGACGGAGTCGAAGCGGGCGTCGAGCTCGACCTTTGGATAGACCGCGTGGAGTCCCACGGCATGGCCGAGGGCACGGAGGCGCTCGATCGCGGCGACTCCCTCGCTGGACGCGAGGTTGTAGAAGACGGACTCGGTCATGAGCAGGTATGTCGTGGAGACACCGAGCTCGGCCTCGAGCTCGGCCATCCGGAGGGCAGCGTCGAGCGAGAGGTCGATGTCGTGGCGCAGGAAGAGGTCGCCGCGTTCGGGGCTCTCTCCGAACGGTTTGAAGCGGTAGCGGCCGGCCTGGGCCGCCTCGAGAAGCTCCCTGTAGTGCGCGAGATCGAATGAGCAGCTCATCGGCGCGCGAGCACCCACTGGAACGTCGCTTCGCCGTCTGGCTCCGGCTCGAGGAACGTGACCACCTCGTCGAGAACGAGCTCGAAGCCAGCTTCCCGCGGATCGCTCACGCTGCAACCTCGACCGTCAGCAGCGCCGCTGCGTGCTCGGCCCGGCGGAGTGCTTCGTCCGGGGTATCGGCCACGGCGATCACGTAGCCCCGACGGTCGCCGTCCCGGCGCACTGGTCGGATGGTCTCACCGACCTGGAGGTACGTGTCCGCCTGCACGACGCCCTCCGACGCAAGAACGGGGTCGAGGCTTCCGATCCGGAGGACCTCGCCGGTGGGGAGTGGGCCGGGGTCGGCGGTGAAGAAACGAATTGCAAGCGGTTGCGTGAAGCGGGGCAGCGCGAGCTCGTCCGGCACGTTCTCGCCGAGGGCTTGACGGAGAGCAACTTCTACGAGGTCGACACCCACCGCATGGCGGACGAGGTCCGCCATCTGGCCTCCGGGGATGCGGGCGGCGACCTCGACGACGGCAACGCCGCCATCAGGAGACGCGATCAGCTGCGGGAACGCGATCGCGTCGCGCAGGCCGAGCGCACGCACCGATTCGACCGCGACGCGCTCGGCGAGTCGGAGCTGCTCCTCGGGGATCGAAGGCGGGTACACGTGTATCCAGCCGACGCCGAAGCCGATTCCGGGTGGCCTGAGCCGGTCGGAGAGCGTCACGAGGACGGGCTCACCGCCGCGGGCGATGACGATCCCGTTCATCTCGATTCCGCCGACGAACTCCTCCAGGATCGCTTCGCGCGTCGGCGATTCGATGATCGCTTCTTCGAGATCGCGCTCGAGCTCGCGGCGGCTTTCGACTCGGAAAACCGCCCGCTGGCCCCCCGAGTCGACCGGCTTGAGGACGGCCGGCAGCATAACCGCTTCGAGCGCAGCGTCAAGGTCTGCGTCGGACCGAAGGCTTGCGAACGTGGGCTGTGGCAATCCGTGCCGTCCCAGCGTGCGCCGCATCACGATCTTGTGCGTCAGACGATGAGCCGTTTCGGTTCCTATGCCGGGCAGCCCGAGCTCCTCGGCGACGGCGGCGACCACGGGCACCGCACGGTCTGCCGACACGGTCAGGACTCCGTCGACACCGATGCGGCGAGCGGCCGCGACGACCTCGGCGACATCCATGAAGTCGACGACCTCAGCTATGTCGGCAACGGCTAGACCGTGCGCCTCGGAGTTCCTGTCGACTGCGGCGACACGGAGTCCGCGCGTGCGAGCCTGGTCGATCGCGCGTCGCTGATGACGTCCGGCGCCCACGAAGAGGACGGTCTTCACGGGCGTCGATGCTAACGACGTCGCGCGCTCGAGAGACCGCTAGCTCGTGACGCCGCCGGGCGGCAGGAGCCAAGGCGAGAGTTGCGTCCAACGGTCGATTTGGCATCCATTGGTGCGCGTGAACGTCGCCCAGACTCGCTTTCCCCGGACGGTTCCGACCACCCTCGCCATCTGTGGACCGCCGTAGATCTCCGTGCACACGGCACTCGCCGGAATCGGGGCGAACGGCTTCGCGGCGCCGGTAGAAAGTCGCCGACACGCCGCTGCCCGCCGCGGTAGCGACCCACGCGGCGGATTGCAGCGGAGTGTCCAGGTGACGCTCGCGTCCGGATTCGCGCTGTCCTCCCAGTACGTGATGCGGAGCGACGTACCTGTCGGCGTGGCGGCGTCAACTGCCGCTCCTGTGCCGAGCGCAGCAATAGCGAGTGCGAGGATCGCGATCCGGCGCACCCGTCAAGCGTACCCCTCCATCGACTGCTGTCCGGGCGACCGCAACACCTGCCGATACTGTCACCCGCGTGCCGAGGCCGTCCGTACGGCGGACCCTGCTGCTCGCCGGGGCGGTGCTCGTCGCTGCCGGGGTCCTTGTCGCGGGCGCCCGACTCGGTGCGCGGGTCTACCACGACGACTCTCTTTGGGCGAACACGCTTCGGTCGACTGCGGGGCTCCAGGTGCCCTTCGATTTCGACATCTTCCTCCGGGCCGGCGAGGCGGTGCGCCATGGCGACAGCCCCTACCCCGACCCCGATGTCGCTATCTCCGAAGGTCAGCCGCCATACGTCTATCCACCTGTGCTGGCATTCCTCGTGGCGCCGCTGAGCTTCCTTCCAGAGACAGTCGCCGGTAGCTCCGCGCCGGGCGTCGTCTTCACCCTCGTTCTCATCGCGTGCACCATCGGCACGCTGCTCGCCCTCGGCATCACCGACTGGCGGTGCTATCCGGTGGTGCTGGTCTATCCCGTGACGCTGGAGAACTTCGAGCTCGGAGCGATCGGGCCGATGCTTGCGCTCCTCGTGGCGCTCGGATGGCGGTACCGCGACCGCGTACCTGGAGTCGCCGCGGCGATCGGCGCCGCTGTCGTCCTCAAGGTCTTTCTGTGGCCGCTCGTTGTCTGGCTGGCCGCGACACGCCGATGGAAGGCTGCGGCTGCGGCGGCCGGGACTGCCATGGCTCTCG
The DNA here is from genome assembly GCA_963722035.1 of uncultured Thermoleophilia bacterium. GTDB lineage: Bacteria > Actinomycetota > Thermoleophilia > Gaiellales > Gaiellaceae > GMQP-bins7. Next base: position 52,135 of record CAVRLG010000025.1, on the reverse strand, counting down.
CGCTCGTCTCCTGGTCCGTGATCGGCTTTAGGGGCCTCGCCGACTACCCAGCGCTGCTTAGAAAGCTCGCGGACGTGGAGGCCGAGAACTCCTATTCCGCCTTCGCCATCCTCCGGGCAGCCGATGTGCCGGAGCTCGTCGCTCGAGGAGTCGTGATCGCCTTCTGCGCGATCTTGCTCGGTCTCGCGTGGCGCGCGGCGCGAGTCTCGTCGTCCGATCGAGCTGAACGCGATCGCCGATCGCTGACCATCGCGCTGGCAGCAGGCTTCGTGTTGACGCCCATCTTGTGGCTTCACTATTTCGTGTTGCTCGTGGTCCCGATCGCCCTCGCGCGTCCGCGACTGTCAGCGCTTTGGTTCGCGCCGCTCGCGCTCACGGTGTTCGAAGCGCTCGACTGGTACCGGGGCTGGCCGCGCGGCGACGGTGAGGCCCTGGTCAGCGTCGCGCTCGTCGTCACCCTCGTGTTCGTGGTATCGCTGAGGTCTCGTGGCCGGCCCTCGGAGCCAGGGCGCAACTCTCTCGCCGGTGCTTAGTGGGCCCAGTGGCCTTTCCCGAAGTGACCACTAGACTCGCCCCGTGGCGCTGACCGGCAAGCGGATCGTCATCACGGGAGGCGCCGGCTTCATCGGCACAACGCTCGCGAGACGGCTCGTCGACCAGAACGAGATCGTCGCGATGGACAACCTCCACCGGGACACTCTCGGCGGCACGAATCTCGCGGAGCACCCGAACTTCACGTTCATTCAGGGCGACGTCCTCGACCCTGAGCACCTGACAGACGTCGTCGGTGGTGCTACCCACGTGGTCCACTGTGCTGGTATCGCAGGTGTCGACACGGTCCTCGCGAGCCCGGTCCGGACGATGCGGGTCAATGTGATCGGAACCTATAACGTGCTCGAGGCAGCACTTTCCTCGCGCGACTCGATCGAGCGGCTCGTCGATTTCTCGACCAGTGAGGTATTCGGCCAGCACGCATTCAACGTCCACGAGGCGCACGTGACGACGATCGGATCCGTAGGCGAGGCGCGCTGGACGTACGCTGTCTCGAAGCTTGCCGGTGAGCACATGGCTCACGCTTATCACTCCGAGCTCGGTTTGCCGACAACGTCTGTGCGGCCGTTCAACGTCTTCGGTCCTGGACAGATCGGAGGAGGCGCGATACGCGCGTTCATCGAGGCGGCTCTGGCCGGCGACGATCTCAGGATCCACGGGGACGGCTCGCAGGTTCGCGCGTGGTGCTACGTCGACGACATGGTCGACGGTGCGCTCCTGGCTCTCGAGCACTCGAATGCCGTCGGCGAAAGCTTCAACATCGGCAACGCGCGCTCTGCGGTCACGATCCATGAGCTCGCCCAGCGCATCAAGCATCTGGCGGGGAGCTCCGGTGAGATCACTTTCCAGCCTCTCCACTACACGGACGTCGAGCTTCGGATCCCGAACGTCGACAAGGCGCGCGAGCTCCTCGGCTTCGAGGCCAAAGTCGACCTCGACGAGGGTCTCGAGCGCACGATCGCGTGGTACCGCGAGAAGCTCGGTGTCTGACACCGTCCCACGTAGGAATGCGGGGTTCAGGGCCTTCGGTGTCAGACGCCGTTAACACGGACGAACCGATCCGGCTCGCAAAGCCGGACGTCGGCGACGCCGAGCTTGCCGCGGTGGAGGAAGTGGTGCGCACGGGGCAGCTGACGATGGGCCCGAAGGTGGAGGAGTTCGAGGCCGCCGTCGCGCAGGCGGTGGGGACGGGGCATGCTGCTGCTGTCTCGTCCGGGACTGCCGCCCTCCATCTCGCGCTGCTCGCGCTCGAGATCGGCCCGGGGGACGAGGTGGTCGTTCCCGCGTACACGTTCCCCGCGACCGCGAACGCAGTCGAGCTGTGTGGCGCTCGTGCGGTCTTGGTCGACGTCGATCCGGACACCTTCGTCGTCGATCCGGCTGCGGTCGCCGCGGCGATCACTTCGAGGACGCGCGCGGTGATGGCCGTCCACCTCTTCGGTCGCCCGGTGGACTGGGAGGCTCTCCAGACTGCGATTCCCCAGGAGGTCGTTCTCGTCGAGGATGCAGCGGGCGCTCTCGGCGCTATGTATCGCGGAACGGCATGCGGCGCGCTCGGCGTCATGGGCTGTCTCTCGTTCCATCCGCGAAAGATCGTGACGACGGGGGAGGGAGGAGCAGTCACCACCGACGAAGCCGCTCTCGACTCCGCGGTTCGTAGGCTCAGGCACCACGGCTGGGCGACGCTCGGTGACATGCCAAAACCCGGCTTCAACTACCGCTTGCCGGACCTCCTGTGCGCGATCGGCATCCCCCAGCTCGCCCGCCTCGATCGGCTGCTGGCGGCCCGCGAGCGTGTTGCAGCCTGGTACATGGACCGCCTCGAGCACTTCGTCCTCACCCCGAGCGCGGCGGAAGGCGATCGACACGGCTGGCAGGCCTACGTCGTGCAACTCGACCGACGCGATGACGCGCTGACGGCATTGCGGGCCGCAGGAATCGAAGCCCAGATCGGGACCTGGGCGCTCCACCGGCTCGAGCCGTACCGCGCGCAAGGAGCGTTTCCGGGCGCCGATCGCGCCTTCCAACGTGCCCTGGCGCTCCCGTTCGCGACGACGACCACCGAGTCAGAGGTCGAGCGTGTGGCCAGGGTCTTGACTACGTTGTGAGTGAGTGCTAACTTACTCCACCATGGCCACCGCGACGAGACAGACGGCGGACGAACGGCGCGTAACCGTGTTGGAAGCAGCACGGCACGAATTCGCGCGACACGGCCTGCACGGCGCCTCGACCGACGCGATCGCGCGGAGTGCCGGCATCTCGCAGCCGTACTTGTTCCGCCTGTTCGGCTCGAAGAAAGAGCTGTTCCTCGCGGTGAACGACATGTGCTTCGCCCGGACGCTGGACGCTTTTCGAGCCGCTGCTTCGGGCAGGTCGGGGCACGATGCGCTGGAGGCGATTGGTCACGCCTACGGAGAGCTCATCGAAAGCGACCGAGCCATGCTCCAGGGCCAGATGCAGGCATATTCGGCGTCGGTCGACGACGACGACATCCGGGCGAGCACCGCACGGGGCTACGGCCGGCTCGTCGACTATGTCGAGACGGTCTCCGGCGCCGATCGCGGGACAATCGCACGCTTCTTCGCGAAGGGCATGCTCATGAATGTCCTCGCTGCCATGCAGTACTCGATCGCAGACGAACCACGGGACTCCTGGGCTGCCCGACTGGCCGAGGGATGCAGGGAGGATTGAGTCATGAAGGCTCTTCTCTTTTTTCTCCAACAGCTGAGTAATCAGTCACTACACCTAAACAAGAACGACACGAGGAGGTCACGATGAGAGCCGGGACGCGCACGATCTGGACGTTCGCCGTCACGTCGATCGCGCTCTTCATGGTCGTGCTCGACAACCTGGTCGTCTCGACCGCACTTCCCGTGATCCGCGTGGACCTCGCGGCGACGATCGAGGAGCTCGAGTGGACGGTGAACGCGTACACGCTGACGTTCGCGGTCTTCGTGCTCACGGGTGCCGCTCTCGGCGACCGGTTCGGCCGCAAGCGGATGTTCATCATCGGCGTCGGGCTGTTCACGTTGGCCTCCGCGGCAGCCGCACTCGCGCCGTCGGCCGATTGGCTGATCGCTGCGCGTGCAGTGCAGGGAATCGGGGCCGCGATCGTCACGCCGCTCACCCTCACCCTCCTGAGCGCCGCAGTCGCTCGCGAGAAGCGCGGGCTTGCGCTCGGCGCGTGGTCGGGAATTGCCGGCCTCGCGGTCGCCATGGGCCCACTCGTCGGTGGGGCCGTCGTCGACGGCATCTCGTGGCAATGGATCTTCTGGCTGAACGTGCCCGTCGGCATCGTTCTGCTACCGCTCGCGACTCTCCTGCGTGAGAGCACCGGGCCTGACAAGGCACTCGATCTCCCCGGCCTCGCACTTGCCAGTGGAGGACTGCTGGGGATCGTCTGGGGTCTCATTCACGGTAACGGGGACGGGTGGACGAGCCCGTCGATCGTGGGCGCGCTCCTCGTCGGCGCTGTCCTGCTCGCCGCATTTGTCGCCTGGGAGCTCCGGACGCCTCAGCCGATGCTGCCGATGCGGTTCTTCCGCAACCGTGCGTTCGCGGCGGCCAACGGCGCGTCGCTCCTCATGTACTTCGGGATGTTCGGGTCGATCTTCCTGCTCAGCCAGTTCTTCCAGACTGCGCAGGGCTACTCCCCACTCGGTGCCGGGCTTCGCATCCTCCCCTGGACGCTCATGCCGATGTTCGTGGCTCCTGTCGCCGGTGCGCTGTCCGACCGGATCGGCGGGCGGCCGTTGATGGCCACGGGACTCGCGCTGCAGGCGATCGGGCTGGGTTGGATCGCGGCGGTGTCGACCTCGACCGTTGGGTACGCGTCGCTCGTCGGTCCGTTCATCCTCTCGGGTGTCGGGATGGCGCTCTTCTTCGCCCCGGTCGCAAACGTCGTCCTCTCGGCTGTCCGGCCGCAGGAAGAGGGCAAGGCATCCGGTACGAACAACGCCATCCGCGAGGTCGGAGGTGTGCTCGGCGTCGCCGTGCTTGCGTCGATCTTCGCTCGATACGGAGGCTACGAGTCCCCGCAGACTTTCAACGACGGGCTCGTTCCCGCGCTCTGGCTCGGGGCTGTGGTTCTCGCTGCCGGCTCCGTCGTCGCACTCCTGATCCCGCGCAAGCGGCGTCTGGTCGAAGCCACGGCCTCAGAGAGCTTGCCTGAGCCGCAACTCGAGGCTGCGTAGGACGTCCAAGAGGGTAGGCGTTTCGATGAAGCTTTCGACACAGACTCTCGCGGCAGCAAGCGCCAGGCGTCCGTGGCGCACCATCGGCGCTTGGATCGTCGTCTCGATTCTTGCGTTCGCAGCGATCGCCTTCGGGCTCGGCAATCTGACCACCGAGGGCGAGCCGACGAACAACCCGGAGTCGGAGCGGGCCCTCGCCGCGCAGTTCCAGGCGTTCCCGCCGAATCCGGACGAGACGGTCACGGACATCGTGGTCGTGCGCTCGGAGGAGTACACCGTCGACGATCCGCAGTTCGAGGCGTTCGTCGGCGCGCTGATCGCAAGCAGCGACACCAGGGCTCTCTCGCGAGCTCGCACGTATCTCGACGACACAGGCGGCACGCTCGTCTCCCGCGACCGCCACGCGACCATGGTGCCGATCGGGTTCTTCGGGGACGACGAGGTCCCGTCCGTCGTGGAGACCGTCGAGAGCGCCGAACGAGGACGTGTCTTTCTCGGTCGCGATGACCGGGGAGTTGTCGCTCGACAACGACTTCAACGCTCTCTCACAGGAGGATCTCGAGAAAGGTGAGCTGCAGTTCGGTCTGCCCGCCGCGCTCATCATCCTCCTGTTGGTGTTCGGAGCAGTCGTGGCCGGGCTCATTCCGCTGTTAATGGCGATGGTCTCGATCATCGTCGCCCTCGGGCTTACCGCCCTCCTCGCCCAGCAGTTCGAGATCTCGATCTTCGTCGTGAACATGCTCACGGGGATGGGGCTCGCGCTCGGGATCGACTACTCGCTCTTCATCGTCTCCCGCTATCGCGAGGAGCGTGGTGGTGGCCGGGATGAGCACGACGCCATCGGCGCCTCCGGCGCGACGGCCAGTCGTGCTGTGCTCTTCAGCGGCACCGCCTTCGTGGTTGCGATGTTCGGGATGCTGCTCGTGCCGAACTCGATCATGCGCAGCCTCGCAACCGGGGCGATCCTCGTCGGCATCGTCTCCGTCGTCGCTGCCCTCACGCTTCTCCCCGCGGTGCTCGGGCTGCTCGGTGACCGAATCGACTCGCTGCGGATTCCCATCGTCGGCAGGCGCTCGGTCGATGCCGCCAAATCGCAAGGGCGCGTCTGGGGCGCGATCGTGCGGCGCGTCCTGCGAAGGCCAGGCCTCAGCCTCGGGTTGTCCGTAGCCCTGTTGATCGCGCTGGCACTCCCTCTTCTCGGATTGAAGATCGGTACGAGCGGCGTCACGACGCTACCCGACCGCTTCGTCTCCAAGCAAGGGTTCGTGGCGCTCGAGCGCGACTTTCCCGGGACGACGACCGATCCTGTCGAAGTCGTGGTGTCGGGTGCCTCCGATCCCGAGGTGACGGCCGGCCTGGGACGGCTTCAGGCGAGGCTCGCCGGTGACCCTCGCTTCCAGGGTGGTGAGGTTCGGCGTTCGGCCGATGGCGAGGTCGCGATGCTTTCGATCACTGTCAACGGGGACCCCTCCGGCGACGACGCCGTCGGGGCCGTGCGCGAGCTCCGTAACGAGATCGTCCCACGGCTCTTCGCCGACACGGACGCTGAGGTTCTCGTCGGCGGCACGACATCCGAGCAAATCGACTACTTCGACTCCGTCGTCGACCCCACGCCATTGGTGCTTGCGTTCGTGTTGGGCCTGACGTTCATCCTCCTGACGATCGTCTTTCGGTCGGTCGTGATCGCCGGAACCGCCGTCGCGCTGAACCTGCTCTCGGTAGGCGCCGCGTATGGCCTGCTCGTGCTCGTCTTCCAGCACGGTGTCGGCGCGGATCTCCTCGGATTCCAGCAGGCGGACGCGATCGAGGCCTGGGTGCCGCTGTTTCTCTTCTCCGTGCTCTTCGGACTGTCGATGGACTACCAGGTCTTCCTACTGAGCCGCATCAAGGAGCGCTTCGACTCCACGGGCGATACGACGGATGCAGTGACGTTCGGAGTTTCCTCGACCGCTCGCATCATTACCGGCGCGGCGCTCATCATCGTCGCCGTCTTCTCGGGATTCGCGCGTGGCGACCTGATCATGTTCCAGCAGATGGGGTTCGGCGTCGCGGTTGCGCTGCTGATCGACGCGACCGTCATCCGTTCCGTGCTGCTTCCGAGCGCGATGAAGCTGCTCGGGGATTGGAACTGGTACCTGCCACGCTGGCTCGAGTGGCTTCCGCGGGTCGATGCCGAGGGCACGGCGCCCGTACCGGCGCGTGCGCCGGCCCCCGCCCTCGAGCCGGGCCGGCACTAGACCGCTGTAGCTGGGGCGGCCACCCGTGGCGTCCGACCCAGCGTGAGGCGCTGGTACCGTCGCCGCGTGGCGAGAGAGGGCACTCCCCGTTACGAGCCGCCGGACGCGTTTGCGGCGCCGCGTTACACGGGCGTGAAGACCTTCGCCCGGTGCCCGCTCGTCGACAGCCCCGACGGTGTCGATGTCGCGGTGCTCGGGATTCCTTTCGACACCGGGACGACGAACCGTCCCGGCACGCGGTTCGGTCCGGAGGCAGTCCGCAGCGCATCGATGATGCTTCGGCCGTACAACCCCGTTCAGGACGCTCATGTCTTCGGTCGTCTTTCGGTCGCCGATCTCGGTGACGTCGAGATCACTCCCGGTAATGCCGAGAGGACGCTCGACGCAGATCGCGGATCGTCTCGAGCCAATCGTCCGCACCGGCGCACGCACGCTCTGTCTCGGCGGCGATCACACGATCGTCCTCGGCGAGCTTCGGGCTCACGCCGCAGTGCATGGGCCGCTCGGCCTCGTTCTTCTCGATGCACATGCGGACGTCTGGGACCGGTACGTGGGGGAGCGCTACTACCACGGCTCGCCGTTTCGACGGGCCGTCGAGGAGGGGCTCCTCGACCCGAGCCGATCGCTGCTCGCCGGGATGCGCGGCTCGCTGTACGGCCCGGACGACGTGGAGATGCCGAAGGACCTGGGATTCGAGGTGATCCCCTGCGAGGAGCTCGTCACGCTGAGCGCCGAGGAGTACGGCGTGCGCGCTCGTCGGCGCGTGGCCGAAGGGCCGCTTGTTCCTCTCGTTCGACATCGACGTTCTCGACCCGGCCTTCGCTCCCGGGACGGGGACGCCGGAAGCAGGAGGCCTTTCGACGCGGGAGGCGCTGGGATTTGTCCGAGCACTTCGCGGGCTCGCGTTCTCCGGATACGACGTCGTCGAGGTCAGCCCGCCGTACGACGGGCCGGGAGCGCCGACTGCGGTGGCAGCTTCAAACGTCGCGTACGAGCTGCTGACGCTCGACGTGCTGGCGACGAGGGCGGAATGAACCGGACGACACGGCGCATCGGGACGATCGTCCTGACCGTCGCGGCGATCGCCTATCTCGTCTGGAAGATCGAGCTTCGAACGACGCTCGACATCCTTGCGGACACGAACCTCGCGTGGTTCGCCCTCTCTGCGGTGATCATGCTCGGGACCGTGCCCGCGCTCGCGATGCGCTGGGGATGGCTCCTCGAGGCGCACGCGATCGACGAGCGACTCCCCTGGCTGACGCGGGCGTACTTCGTCGCGTACACGGCGGGACAGGTGCTGCCGACATCGTTCGGGGGCGATGCGGTGCGCGTCGTCGAGACCGTGCGCCGCCACCCCGGACGGACAGCGGTCGTGACTGGGACCGTTCTTCTCGAGCGGGGTCTCGGTGGAGCCGCGACGGTGTTGCTCGGCGCGATCGGGTTCCTGCTCTCGATCGGGCAGTACGACGTGAGCGCCTACCTCTGGCTCGAAGGGGTGTTCGTCCTCGGCACGATCGTGCTGGGCTTCCTGTTCTTCGCACGGTCCGCGAGGCCGCTCCTGAGCCGCGCGAAGCCGCTCCTGGAGCGGGTGCGCGTTGCTGGCCCGCTCGAGGCGTTCTACGAAGGCATTCACCACTATCGCGGCCGGCCACGCCTGCTCGGTCAGGTGTTCACGCTCACTCTCGCGGTGCAGGCGGTGCGCATTCTCGCGATCTGGGCAGCGGCCAAGGCCGTCGGCATCGACCTCGACCCGCGCATCTATTTCGTATTCGGGCCCTTGCTCTTCCTCGTCATGCTCGTTCCGTTCACTCTGAACGGGCTTGCGGTGCGTGAGGCGTTCTTCGTCAGCTTCCTCGGCAGCGTCGGAATCCCGGCGAACCAGGCGTTCGCCGCGGGGTTCGTCTACTTCCTGGTCACCCTTCTCCTCGTCATCCCGGGCGGCTTCATCATGATCCGCGAGGGGCTCCGCGGCGACACGAGGCCACGGGCCGAGCATGGCTAGCGAAGTAGCCGCCGTCGTGGTGACGTACGACGCGCTTCCGTGGATCGAGCAATGTCTCGACTCCTTACGTGGAGTCGAAACCGTCGTCGTCGACAACGGATCGCGCGACGGCACGGTCGACTTCGTTCGCACCGGCTTCCCTGAGGTGCGGCTGATCGAGACCGAGAATCGTGGGCTCGGCGCAGGATGGAACATCGGCCTTCGCGCGAGCGACAGCCGCTACGTCCTTCTCCTGAACGCGGACGCGTGGCTCGTCGAGGGCGCGCTCGACCGACTCGTCGACTTCGCCGGGACGCGTCCACGGGCGGCGGTGCTCGGGCCGCGGCTCTTGAACCAGGACGGAACCCTCCAACGCTCGGTTCGCGGGTTCCCGACGCTGTGGCGGCTCGCAACCGAGTACTTCTTCCTGCGCAAGCTCGCACCGGGCTCGATGGCGTTGAACGCGTTCTACGCGGGTGGCTTCGACCACGACGAGGCTCGCGATGTCGAGGTCGTCATGGGCGCGTGCATGCTCGTCCGTCGCGAGGCCGTCGACGAGGTCGGCTACTGCGACGAGGACTACTTCCTCTTCAGCGAGGAGACCGACTGGTGCTACCGGTTCGGCAAAGCTGGCTGGGAGGTCGTGTTCTTCCCTGGCGCCGAGTGCGTGCACGTCCGCGGCGCGGCGCACGGTGGGCGCCTTTATCGGGAGAATCTGCGCGGCCACCTGCTCTTCCTGTGGAAGCATCATGGGCCGAAGACGGCGGAGCGCGGCCGCCGACTGCTGCTCGCCTCAATGCGGCTTCGCGGCATCGTCTTTCGAGGAGAGCGCGGACGCGTCTATCGCGATGCCGCCGGCTGGCTCTCGTCGGGAGATGCCGCCATGCTGCTCGACCGATGACGGCGATCGAGCTCTACGTCTCACTCGCAGTCGCGACCGGCCTCGTGCTCGCCCCCGGCTGGCTGCTCGCGCGTGCTCTGGGCGTGCGGAGCGTGTCGGCGAGCCTCGGTTGGTCGCTTGCCCTCGTGTTCGGCGCCCTGGCGGTCACGTTCGCGCTCGGTAGCACGCTGACCATGACGCTGGCTCTCCTGGCAATCGCGCTACTCGCAGTAGCGTCGATTCGATTCGTGCGCGGCTGGCCGCCGACCGAGTCCATCCCCGGCAGGGCCCGAGCCCTCGGCTGGGGTGCGCTCGTCGGAGCTCTGCTCTGGTGGGTCGCGCCCACGGTGCAGGGCGACGGCCTCTTCCACCTGGCCCGTGTGCGCAAGCTGCTCGAGCTGGACCAGCTGTCGCTCGATCGTGTCTCGGAGTTTGCGGACGGCAGCCTGCATCCCGGCTACGCGTTCCCGCTCTGGCACGGCTTCCTCGCGCTCATCGCGCGGCTCTCCGGCAATGACCCCGAGCAGGTCGTCGTGCACCTGCCCTCGATACTCGCTGCGCTCGCAGTGGTCATCGCGTACGAGGTGGGGTGGGCGCTCTTCCGGAGGACGTGGGCCGCAGGCGCCGTCGCCGGAGCCCAGGTGGCGATGATCTGTTTCGCGCCGGGTCAGGGCGGCGCGTACGTGTTTCTCGCACTCCCGGCCACGTCGTCGCGTCAGCTGCTCGTTCCAGCCGCGCTCGCGCTTGCGCTGGAGACGGTCCGGCGCCCGTCACGAGGGCTGGTTGCGTCGACGGCCGCAGCGGGGCTCGTACTCGCGGTCGTGCATCCCACGTACGCGCTGTTCCTGTGGATTCCGTTCGTCGGGTTTCTTGCGGTGCGTGCGCTGTGGGTACGAGCGGATCTGCGCGCGGGACTCGTCGCGCTGGGCGCATTGGTCGTGCCGGCTGCGCTCTTCATGCTCTGGCTGCTCCCGATCGTGAACGACACGCGGTCGGTGTCGCCTGATCAGAAGGAGGTTCGCCGCGCGTTCGACCAGTACGAAGGGCAGCTCGACGTTCGGTCGGACACCGTGTACAGCCTCGCGGCCGAGGTCTTCACGCGGAGCGGAGCGGTCGCGATCGCGGCGTTGCTGCTGATTTCTCTCGCAGGCTTCGCCGCGCGGCGGCGTTGGGCCGCGTACGTGGTCGGGGGGTCGCTCGCCGTGTTCGCCGTCATGCTGATCCCGTTTCTCTTCACGACGCTTGCCGACATCGTGTCGATCTCGCAGGCGCGGCGCGCGGCAGGCTTTCTTCCCTTTGCCTTTGCGTTCGCCGGTGGGCTCGGCGTGCTCTCCATGCTTGTCGGGCGTCTCTTGCTCCCGCTCGCACTCGTAGCCGGCATCGCGCTCCAGGTCGCGTATCCGGGGGACTTCGAGTACGTGCTCGACGACCCGGCTCCCGCCTGGATCACGTGGCTTGCGGTTGTCGGCGCAGTCGGCGCGCTTGTCGTGGGCGTTCTCCGGCGCAGGCCTCCGCTGGAAGCCCCGGCCGCTCTTGCGGCGGCGCTGTTCCTGGCCCCGGTCGTCGCGGTCGGGCTCTGGAACTGGGATCGGGTGCCGGCGCCCCCGAACTCGGCGCTGCCCCAGGGCCTCGTTGATGCGGTGCGGGCGAATGTCTCCAGCGGGTCGATCGTGTACTCGGACCAGGAGACCAGCTTCCGCTTGGCCGCGTTCGCGCCTGTGTTCATCGCCGTCGCGCCGCCGGGCCACGTCGCCGACACGGAAGACAATCGACCGTATGAGCGCGCGCGGGACGCGCGTAGGTTCCTGCGAACCGGCGACCTCTCCATTCCAGAGAGTTACCGCGCTGAGTACCTCGTCGTCGACCGACCGCGGAATAAAAAGGCGTTCGACCTGCCGGTGCTCTACCAGGACGAGCGCTTCGTGCTCTACCGGCTTCCGCCTTCGTAGCTAGGCGGAAGTGCCCCAGCCGCCTCCTCCGGGCGTCTCGATCCGGAGCACGTCGCCCGTCTGGAGGTCGAGGGTCGCGAACGCCGGCAGCTCCTCGCCGTTCAGCAGGTTGCGCCCGGGCAAGCCATCGTCGCCTCCCGTCGAACCCCGCGGCGCGAGTCCACGCCTCTGGGTTAGGAGCGACAGCCTGCACGGCTCGAGAGCTCGAAGCTCGCGAACGACTCCGTCGCCGCCGCGCTGGCGACCGGCTCCCCCTGATCCGGCCCTGAGCTCGTAGCCCTCGACCCGAAGCGGATACGCGAGCTCGAGGGCCTCGATGGGCGTGTTGAGAGTGTTCGACATCGCTACGTGAACCGCCGACGGCCCGTCGTCGTCCGGGCACGCACCCTGGCCTCCCGCGATCGTCTCGTAGTACGTGAACCGCTCGTTCCCGAAGACGACGTTGTTCATCGTCCCTTGCCCCTGCGCGGGAACCCGAACGGCCGCGCCGAACGCGGCGAAGACGACGTCGACGATCCGGCTCGACGTTTCGGTGTTCCCTGCGGCGACCGCTGCGGGCGGCCGCGCGTTGACGAGGCAACCCTCCGGTGCACGCACGGTGACGGGCTCGAAGGCGCCGCCCGATGCCGGCAGATCCGGCGCCGTCAAGCAGCGCACGACGTAAAAGCAGGCGGAGCGCGTGACTGCGAGCGGGCAGTTGAGGTTGCCGGCGTGCTGCGGAGCGGTTCCGTCGAAGTCGATCTCGACCTCGTCTCCGAGGATCGTCGCGGCCGCTCGGAGCTCGAGCAAGCCGGCGGGAGTCTCGAGCGCATCGGCAGCTTCGTAGCGCCCGTCCGGCAGGATCCGGATTCCAGCACGCACGACGCGCTCCGAGTACGCGAGGAGCTCTTCCATCGCGGCGGCGACCGCTGTGCGGCCACGTTGCACGCACAGCTCGTCGATCCGGCGTTCGGCCAGAAGATGCGCCGCAAGCTGCGCCCGAAGGTCCCCGCGGCGCTCGTCCGCGTTACGCATCTGCGCAACGAGACGCTCGAGCGTCGCGCTGTCGAGGCGGGTCGGCGGAATGACGACGCCTTCATCCGCGAGAGTCTCGGATCCGGCGGGGAGGCTTCCAGGCTCCGATCCCCCCACGTCCGCGTGGTGCGCCCGGGTGACCGCGTATCCGAGCAGCGTTCTCGTGACGATCGTGAGGTCCGGGAGGTGCGTCCCGCCTGCATAGGGATCGTTGAGGATCCATGGCTCCCCTGGTGCCGGATCGTGAGCCCGTACGGCGGCTACGGCTTCCGGCATCGCGCCGAGGTGCACCGGGATGTGCTCCGCCTGGGTCACCATGCGGCCGGCCTCGTCGAAGAGAGCGGTCGAGCAGTCGCGGCGCTCCTTGATGTTCGCCGAGAAAGCAGAGCGGATGAGAACCGCGCCCATCTCCTCCGCGATCGCTCGCAACCCGGCGCCGATGACCTGGAGCTCGACAGGGATCACGACGATCTCCGCAGGACCAGGGTTCCATGCGGGTCCGTCTCGCCGGCCCAGCCGGACGGAACCCAGGCCGTTGAGCCCTCGAGCTCCAGCGTCGCCGGGCCACGTGCGACGTGCTTCGGCCCGACGATCTCGACCGGCGGAGCCGGGCGCGTCGCCGCGGTTCTCACCGCGACGAGCTCGAGCCCACGGGCGCGATCCGAGTAGCCGTAGCGCTGCTCGTGCGCCTCGTGGAATCGCTGTGGGAGGCCGGGCCCCAACGCGACCGTGAGCTCGAACGACTGGCCGGCATAGCGAATGTCGGCCTCCCCGTCCAGGGGCAGCTCCACTACCCCTTCGAGTGGCATGACGTACGAGCGGACGGAGTCGCGCCGCTCGTCGGCGGCGACCAGTCCCAGAGCGGAGAGGACACCCGCTGCCGCGGGAACAAGCACCGTCGTCATCCCGAGCTCCTCCGCGAGCGCGCAGGCGTGAAGCGGCCCGGCTCCGCCGAACGCGACCAGCGCGAAGTCGCGCGGGTCGAGACCCTGCTCCACCGAGACCACGCGGAGTGCACGCACCATCTCGGCGTTCACGACGTCGACCACGGCTTGCGGGTCGAGCGCACCGAGCGCTTGTCGGGCCGCACCCACGTCGAGCTCGATGCCTCCGGGTAATAACATCGGTAGTCGCCCGAGCAGCAGGTTGGCGTCCGTCACCGTCGCCCGCTCACCGCCTCGTCCGTAGCATGCGGGACCCGGGTCGGCACCGGCGCTCTCAGGTCCGACACGAACTGCCCCTCCCTCGTCGAGCCAGACGATCGAACCCCCACCGGCGCCGACCGTGTGCACTGCGAGCGTCGGCAGACGCACGGGCAGACCACCGATCTCCCGCTCGTGCTCCCGTTGCGCCTCGCCTCGCGACGATCGCGCAGACGTCTGTCGACGTTCCGCCCATGTCGAAGGACAGCGCATCCTCGAATCCGGCGAGAGCCGCGACCCTGGCGGCCCCTACGACACCCGCAGCCGGGCCGGAAAGGAGGGCGAAGGCCGCGTGAGCTGCGGCCTCGTCGAGGGTCGCGACCCCGCCCGAGGAGCGCATGACCAGCGGCTCCGGCAAACCCGTGCTACGGCACGCGTCGGAGAGCGCTCCGAGGTAGCGAGCCAGCACGGGCCCGAGGTAGGCGTCGACAGCCGTCGTCGAAGCGCGCTCGTACTCCCGGAACTCCGGTGCAACTTCGTGCGACGCGACGACGTGGGCGGATGGGTACCGACGCCGGATCTCGGCGGTCAACGCTTCCTCGTGCGTCGTGTCCCGGAACGAGAACAAGAGGCAAATGGCCACCGCATCGGCGTCGAGGTCGGGGATAGAGCTCAGGTCGAGCGGTACGAGCTCTCCCGCAGGCCCCATGCGCCCCCGGACTCCCACACAGCGCTCGAGCGGAACGAGAGGCGGTGGATGCTCCGCGCACGGTCGGTACAGATGTGCGCGAGTCTGTCGACGGAGGTGGAGGAGGTGCTCGAATCCGGCTGTCGTCACGAATGCGGTCTTCGCGCCCCGTCGCTCGAGGAGGGCATTCGTCGCGATGGTCGTCCCGTGCGTGAACCGCTCGACGCCTTCGACCTCGAGTGCGGTCGCTGCAGCTACGACAGACTCTTCCTGGCGCGTCGTCGTGGGGACCTTCGCCGTGCGCACCTCGCCGTCGCAGACGAGGACTGCGTCGGTGAACGTCCCGCCGACGTCGATCCCAAGGGTGCGCATCGAGGCATTCTGTCGGTGTCAAGGCGTTCCGACGTAACACAGCGCTCGCGGCCGCGAAGCGGCCGCCTTAGGGATCTTCGCGCGACCGGAATTCGCGCGAGCGGATTCCGGTCGCGCGCACGAGTAGAGTTGTCGGCGACGTGCAGCGCCTCGTCTGCCTCGGGCTCAGCCATCGCACCGCTCCGGTCGAGCTACGGGAGCGGATCGGCGCTCTCGGATTCAGTGCCGAGCGTTGCCCGGCCGTCGTCGAGCACGCGACCCTCCAGACGTGCTACCGGGTAGAGCTGTACGCGACGCTCACGTCAGGTGTGGACGACGCGCGCGACGAGCTGATCGACGCACTTTCGGGCGCGCACGACGTCGAGCGCGATCTGTTGATCGATCACCTCTACGTCCACTCCGGCGACGATGTCGCGCGCCATCTCTGCCGTGTCGCCGCCGGGCTCGACTCGCTCGTGCTCGGGGAAGCCGAGATCCTCGGCCAGGTGGGCGACACCTTCGAGTCCGGAAAGACTGCCGGGACGGTTGGCCCGGGTCTCTCGCTTCTCTTCCGCACTGCCATCACCTCGGGACGGCGAGCGCGCGCGGAGACTGCGATCGGGGCGAATCCGACGACGGCGAGCTCGATGGCGCTGGCTCTGGCCGAAGGCGTACTCGGCGATCTGCGCGATAAGCACGTGCTCGTCGTCGGGGCGGGACGCGTCGGACTGCAGACGCTCAAAGCTCTCGCCGGGCGTGGAGTCGCTCAGATCGCCGTAGCGAACCGCACACGAGGCCGCGCGGTGGACGTCGCAGATCGCCGTGGCGCTAGCGCCTACGGTCTCGACGAGCTCGGGGACGCTCTCGCGTGGGCCGACGTCGCGGTCACCGCCACCGGTTCCGAGACGCCCGTCGTCGGAGCCGACGACGTTCGAGACGCGATGTCTCGACGCGCCGATCGACCGCTGGTCCTCGTCGACCTCGCGGTGCCCGCCGATATCGAGCGCAGCGCCGGAGCTCTTGGGGGCGTCCGGCTCTTCGACGTCGACGATCTTCGCGCCGGGCTCGACGACGCCATGGCTTCTCGACTCCGGGAGGTTCCCAACGTCGAGGCAATCGTCGAGGACGAGGTCGACAGCTTCAGGCGGCGGTATCACGAGCTCGAGGTGGAGCCACTCGTGGCGGCCCTCCGCAGACAGGCGGAGACGATCCGTGAGCAGGAGCTCGAGCGCGCACTGCGCGATCTAGGTGACGTGGATCCGGCGACGGCCGAACGGATCGAGCACCTATCTCGGACTCTCGTGAAGAAGCTGCTGCACGAGCCGACGGTACGTCTGCGCGAGCGGGCCGGCACGGGCGACGCCGATGAGGTCGCCGACGCCGTTCGCGAGCTGTTCGGGCTCGCCGCGCCGCGCGACCCGTGACCGCGCCGCCGCTCCACGCGGCGGTTCTCGGCACCCGCGCATCGGCACTTGCCAGAGCTCAGACCGAGCGCATCGTCGAGCTCCTGAAAACAGTGTGGCCGGACCTCGCTTGCGAGGTGCGGCCCATCGAGACCCAAGGAGACAGGACGCAGGCGAGCGGCGAATCGCTCCCCGAGATCGGCGGCAAGGGGCTGTTCACCTTCGAGCTCGAGCGCGCGCTTCGAGACGACGAGATCGACCTCGCGGTGCATTCGCTCAAGGATCTGCCGGCGGAGGAGACTCCCGGCGTCGCGCTAGGTGCGGTGTGCCTGCGAGAGGACGTGCGCGACTGCCTCGTCGCTCGCGACGGCTTGACGCTTGGCGAGCTTCCCGGCGGCGCCGTCGTCGGGACGAGCAGCCTCCGCCGCGAAGCACAGCTCCGCGCGCTGCGGCCTGATGTCGAGGTGCGCTCGATCCGCGGCAACGTCGACACGCGCGTTCGAAAGGTCTGCGATGGCGAGTACGACGCAGCGGTACTTGCAGCGGCGGGGATCAAGCGTCTGGGGCTCGAGCACGCGGTGACCGAGTGGATCGAGCCCGAGACGATGCTCCCTGCGCCGGGTCAGGGAGCGCTGGGGATCCAGTGCCGAGCCGATGACGTGAGAACTCGTGGATTGCTGGCCGCGATCGACGATCCGGGCTCGCGGGCGACGACGACCGGGGAGCGCGCCTTCCTACGCGCGCTAGGCGGTGGCTGCGCGGCACCAGTCGGTGCGCACGCGGTTGTGGCGCGGCTGGAGGCAAGTGACAATGCGTCACAAGGCATGGTGCTCATCCAGCTCGCTGCTCTCGTCGCTTCGGTCGACGGGTCGGATGTCGTTCGCGTCTCGGGTGAGGGCGAGCCAGACGAGGTCGGCGAGCGGCTCGCCCGCGAGGCACTCGCCGGCGGAGCCGACCGGATCCTGGCGGAAATCCGTGGCTGAGAGACCGCTCGCAGGGAAGCGGATCGTCGTCACGCGACCTGAGTCGAAGCCGCTCGCCGAGGCGCTGGAGCGGCTCGGAGCAGAGGTCTCCATCGTGCCGCTCATCGAAATCCGCCCGGTCGAGGATCCGCGTGCGCTCGACGCGGCGGTTGAGGATCTTCGCGACTACGACTGGGTCGTCTTCACGAGCGTGAACGGAGTCGAAGCCGTTGGCGAGCGCTTGAACTTGATCGGCCATCGCGCCCAGGTCGCGGTCGTCGGGCCGGTGACGGCCGAGGCGGTGAGGGCGCTCGGGGTCGAGCCGTCCTTCGTCGCACAGAGGGCTTCGGAGGACATCGCGGCAGGGCTCGGGCAGCTCGACGGCGCGCGCGTGCTGCTCCCGCAGGCCGACATCGCCGACCCCAGGCTCGCAGAAGAGCTCCGAGAGAGAGGAGCTACCGTGGATGCGGTCGTCGCCTATCGCACCGTCCAGGTCGAGCCGGCGCTGTGGGGGGCGCTCCCTCTGAGGATCGCCGATGCGATCATTCTCGCCAGCGGCTCGGCCGTGCGCAGTCTCGCTTCGATCGCGGCGTCGTTCGAGGGCCTCGGCGGCTCGACGCTTCTCGTCTGCATCGGCCCGAAGACGGCTTCCGTGGCGCGCGAGGTAGGGTTGCCGGTCGGCCTCGTCGCCGACGAGACGACGGCGGACGGCATCATTCGTGCACTCGTGGGGCATTTCGGGGAGAGCACGTGACGGGATACCACACAGATCCGCTCGTTGCGCTCCGGCTGGGGCCGGGCGCGAAGCGACCGCGGCGACTGCGGAGGACGAGCGCGCTTCGGGATCTCGTCCGCGAGACGACGCTCGCACCCGATGATCTCGTCTACCCGTTCTTCGTCGTGCCCGGTGAAGGAGTGCGAAGTCCGGTGGCTTCGATGCCCGGGGTCGACCAGCTCTCGGTCGACCTGTTGGCCAGCGAGGCGCGAGAGCTCGAATCGCTGGGGATCAAGGCCGTCCTCCTGTTCGGGATTCCGAGCGGGAAGGATCCGCAGGGCCTCGAGAGCCACGCGGATGACGGCATCGTCCAGCAGGCGATCCGCGCGCTCAAGGACACCAGCGCCGAACTCGTCGTGATGACGGACGTGTGCATGTGCGAGTACACCGATCACGGACACTGCGGCCTCGTCGATGGGGATGGCTACGTGCTCAACGACGAGACCCTCGAGGTGCTCGGCCGGATCGCCGTTTCGCATGGCGAGGCGGGCGCGGACGTCGTTGCTCCGAGCGGAATGATCGACGGCATGGTCGGAGCGATTCGAGGTGCGCTCGACGGCGAGGCGCTCGAGCGCGTGGCAATCCTCTCGTATGCGGTGAAGTACGCGTCGGCGTTCTACGGGCCGTTTCGAGAGGCTGCGGAGGGTGCGCCGGCCTTCGGCGACCGGAAGTCGCACCAGATGGATCCGGCGAACGCTCGCGAGGCGCTCCATGAAGCCGCGCTCGACGTCGAGCAGGGAGCCGATGCGCTCATGGTCAAGCCGGCGCTCGGCTACCTCGACGTCGTCCGCTCGGTGCGCGAGCGATTCCCCGAGTGCCCACTCGCCGCGTACAACGTGAGCGGGGAGTACGCGATGGTCAAGGCGGCTGCTGCGAACGGCTGGCTGGACGAGCGCGCGGTCGCCCTCGAGGTGCTCACGGGGATTCGCCGCGCGGGCGCGGATCTCGTCGTCACGTATCACGCCAAGGACGCCGCCGCATGGCTCCAGGAACGGACGTGAAGGCCCGCGTCGACGACCGGCCCGAGGAGCAGGAGGTCGAGAGCGTCGACATCGCCGAGCACGGGCGCACGGTCGAGGGCGAGACGACGTCGCTCGACCGCAGGCTCTACATGCAGCTCCATGCCTTCGGCGGTGCACGCGACTCGGCGACGCTCGTGTCGGCTCTCGAGGCGGCCGATATCGACGGCACTCTCTACGAGGACGTCAACGATCCGACCGGCGTTGCGCTGCTCACGTTGAGCGAGGCACCGGAGGCGTTCGTGTCGGAGCTCCGCAGCTTCCTGCAGTCGCCTCCGTTCGCCGACCTCGAGCCGAAGCCCGAGCTCACGATGCTGGGCCGCACGTACGCGATCGGGTACGAACAGGATCTCGAGGAGACACTCGTCGACCGGCCGCGGCGGCGCGTCCTGGATTCGTCGCTGAAGTGGGCCATCTGGTACCCGCTGCGCCGCGCTGGCTCGTTCGAACAGCTCTCACGCAAAGAGCAGAACGCGATCCTGATGGAGCACGGTGGAGTTGGCATGTCGTTCGGGCGCGCTGGCCTCGGATACGACATCCGGCTTGCCTGTCACGGGCTCGACAAGCTCGACAACGACTTCGTCGTAGGGCTTCTGGGGCCGGAGTTGCACCCGCTCTCGATCATCGTTCAACGGATGCGGAAGACGAAGCAGACGTCGCTGCACCTCGAGCGGCTAGGGCCGTTCTTCGTCGGCAGGGTTGCGTGGCAGAGCAGCATGGCGTGACCGCCGCGTCGAGCGCACGGGCGGATACCGAGCCGACCTCTCCATTCCTTCGCGCGTGTCAGGGGCTACGCGTCGAGCGCACTCCCGTGTGGCTTCTTCGGCAGGCGGGGCGCTACCAACCGGAGTACCGCGCACTGCGAGAGAAGCACTCCATGCTCGAGGTAATTCGTACGCCCGAGCTTGCGGCACAGGTCACGCTCATGCCTATCGAGGCGTTCGGGCTCGACGCGGCCATCATCTTCTCGGACATCCTTCCCCCGCTCGTCGGCATGGGGCTCGACCTCGACTTCGTGAAAGGCGATGGGCCACGGATCCGGAACCCGATCGCAAGCCCGCGCGACGTCGACCTCCTCGGCACGCCTACAGCGGAGGAGACGATGGCGGGAACGCTCGGGGCGATCGCGCTCGTCCGTCGCGAGCTCGAGTCGCTCGACATCCCAGTGATCGGGTTCGCGGGGGCGCCGTTCACGCTCGCGAGCTACGCGATCGAGGGCGGAACCTCGAAGGACTTCTCGCGGACGAAGGCGTTCATGCTCTCGGAACCTGCGGCGTGGAAGCGGCTGCTGGGGAAGCTCGTCACCGTCCAGGCCGACTATCTCCTCGCTCAGGCGCGGGCTGGAGCACAGGCGCTGCAGGTGTTCGACTCCTGGGCCGGGCGTGCGCTCGGGCGTGAGGACTACCTGCGCTATGTCGCGCCACACAATCGCGAGCTCTTTGCGTCGATTGCTCGAGCCGGCGTCCCGGTGATCAACTTCTCGCTCGGCGTGAGCTCCTACCTTCATGACGCCGCTGCGTGCGGCGGCGACGTCGTGGGGCTCGACTGGCAGCTCCCGCTGGACGACGCCTGGGAGCTAGTCGGCTTCGACCGGCCGGTACAGGGCAATCTCGACCCCGCGTCGTTGCTCGCACCCTGGCGAGAGCTCCGCTTCCGAATTGACGACGTCCTTGAGCGCGCGGGGGGCCGTCCGGGCCACGTCTTCAACGTGGGGCACGGGCTTGTCCCACAGACGCCCGTCGACAACGTTCGTCGCCTTGTCGAGCACGTCCGGGAGCGGACGTCGCCGTGAGTGTGCGCTTGCCGGTAGGGGTTCTGGTGATGGCGTACGGCGGGCCCGCGTCGCTCGACGAGATTCCCGGGTACCTCGCGGATATCCGCTCCGGGCGTGCGACGCCGCGCCACATCCTCGAGGAGATCACGGAGAACTACCGGGCGATCGGAGGCTCGTCGCCGCTCCTCGAGGTCACGCGCCGGCAGGTCGACGCCCTCGCCGAACGGCTGGGCGACGGTTTCAAGTGCTACCTCGGAATGCGCCACTGGGCGCCCTGGATCGAGGAGGTCGTCGGGGACATGGTCGACGACGATGCGACTCACGCCGTCAGCCTCGTGCTCGCACCGCACTTCAGCGCCCTTTCGGTCGCGCGCTACCAGCAGAAGGTCGCGGACGGCCTCGAGCTCTATCGCGGGCGGATCGACTTCGAGCACGTTCCGAGCTATCACGACGCACCAGGACTGATCGACGCCTTTGCGGAGCGCGTGACCCAGGGGCTGTCGCGCTGGCCCGAAGCCGAGCGGAATCGCGTGCATGTCGTGTTCAGCGCGCACAGCCTCCCGGAGCGTGTCCTCTCCTCCGGAGATCCCTACGGCGTGCAGTGCCTCGAGACGGCGCGGCTCGTCGCGGAGCGTGCCCGCCTTCCGGCGGAGGGCTGGTCGTGGAGCTACCAGTCGGCGGGGCGAACGCCGGAGCCGTGGGCGGGGCCCGATCTCGGTGAGCACCTTGCAGAGCTCGACGGGCGGGGTGTCCACGACATCGTCGTCGTGCCGGTCGGGTTCGTCTCCGACCACGTCGAGCTGCTCTACGACATCGACGTCCGCGCTCGCGCGATCGCGGACAAGCTCGGAATGCGGCTCGAGCGCCCGCCCGCGCTGAACGACGACCCGGTTTTCATCGAAGCGCTCGCCGTTCTCGTGCGGGAGCGGGCAGCGATGTGGCTCGCAGAGGCGCGCGCGGCGTGAAGCTCGTCGTCCTCGGGGGAGGGATCGCCGGGCTCGCGGCTGCCCACCGGCTCGTGACCTTGCTGCCGGAAGCCAATGTGGTGGTCGTCGAGCGGGAGCAGAGCATCGGGGGGAAGCTCGTCACCGAGCACACGCTCGACGGCTTCGTGATCGAAGGTGCAGCCGACAGCTTCCTCTCGCGAAAGGACCGTGGTGTCGGTCTCTGCGAGGAGCTGGGCCTCGGGAGCGAGCTCATCGGACGCCGGCCCGAGAACGCACGAAGCTACGTACGACGAGGTCTCGAGCTGCACCCACTACCGGAGGGGCTGACGGGGATGATCCCGACAAACCTCGACGCACTCGCAGAGAGCGCGCTCCTCTCGGCCGCAGGTAAGGAGCGCCTCGCCCGAGAGGTTTCCATCCCGCCGGCGCCTCCGGGAAGCGACGAGTCGATCGCCTCGTTCGTATCGCGCCGACTCGGTCGTGAGGCATACGAGCTACTCGTGGAGCCGCTCATGACGGGTATCTACGGCGGCGACGGCGAGCAGCTCTCGCTTCAGGCGACCTTCCCTCAACTCCGAACTCTCGAGCTCGAGCACGGCAGCGTGCTGCGTGGGCTACTGGCACAGCCGGTGGAGGCTGGTCGTTATCCGCCCTTCGTCACCCTGGCCTCGGGAGTGGGGACGATCGTGAGGAAGCTGATAGGGGCCCTCGAAGGGCGCGTCGGTTCGCTCGTCGGGAAGCGCCGCTGTCCGCTTGCACCGCGGTTCGGCGGGGCTTCGTGGTCGAGTTGGACGACGGTGTGACCCTCGACGCTGACGGGGTCGTGATCGCTGTGCCGGCATTCGCGGCCGCCTCGCTCCTCGCCGAGATCGATTCCGACCTGAGCGCCGCCCACGCCGAGATCCCCTATGCCTCGTCCGCGGTCGTGACCCTCGCGTACGAACAGGAAGACGTCGACCACCCGCTCGACGGCTACGGCTACGTCGTGCCCGGCAGCGAGGGCTCCGAGGTCCTCGCCTGCACCTGGACGTCGAGCAAGTGGGAAAGGCGTGCTCCACACGGAAAGGTTCTTCTGCGCGTCTATGCCGGGAGGTTCGGCAAACGTGATGTGACGGCTGATTCGGATCGAGATCTTGTTTCACTCGCGCGCCAAGAGGTGCATCTGCTCGGGATTGGCGCGAAGCCCAGTCTCAGCCGCATTCATCGCTGGCCACTGGGGATGCCGCAGTACGTGATGGGCCATCCCGAGCGCGTCGCGCGGATCGAGACGGCACTGGAGGCTCAGCCGGGCCTGGCTGTCGCCGGGGCCGCATATCGCGGCGTCGGAATCCCCGACTGCATTCGCTCTGGCGAGGACGCAGCCGAGTCCGTCGTCGCGACGCTCGCTTCGGTCCACGCATGAAGCACGACGCGTCGGAGCGGCTGTTCGCCGAAGCGTTGGAACTCCTGCCTGGCGGTGTCAGCTCGCCGGTTCGCGCGTTCCGGGCCGTCGGCGGCTCGCCGCTCTTCATCGAGCGCGGCGAGGGCGCCTACCTCGTGGACGTCGACGGAAACCGGTACGTCGACTACGTCCTGTCCTGGGGCCCGCTGATCCTTGGCCACGCGCATCCGCGCGTCGTTGCGGCGCTCGAAGAGGCGGTGCGCCGCGGGACGAGCTATGGCGCTCCGAGCCCTCTCGAGCTCGAGCTCGCCCGGCTGATTCGCGATGCCATGCCGAGCGTCGAGCTCGTCCGTTTCGTGAGCTCCGGCACCGAGGCCACGATGAGCGCGCTCAGGCTCGCTCGCGCCTTCACGGGCCGAGCGAAGATCGTCAAGTTCGCGGGCTGCTACCACGGGCACGCCGACTTCCTCCTCGTGCAGGCCGGCTCCGGCGTCGCGACGCTCGGCCTGCCCGACTCGCCGGGCGTCACTCCCGGAGCCGTGGCGGACACGCTCACGGCGCCCTTCAACGATCTCGCCGCCGTCGAACGGCTCTTCGCCGCGCACGGTGACGTCGCGGCCGTGATCGTCGAGCCCGTCGCAGGGAACATGGGTCTCGTGCCCCCTGCCGAGGGGTTCCTCGAGGGCCTCCGTGAGCTGACCGCGGCTCACGGCGCGCTGCTCGTGTTCGACGAGGTGATGACGGGCTTCCGCGTTCATCCCGGCGGAGCACAGGCGCTGTACGGCGTGACGCCCGATCTGACCATGCTCGGCAAGGTCATCGGCGGCGGGCTTCCCGTCGGGGCGTACGGCGGGAGGCGCGAGATCATGGAGCTCGTCGCTCCGGCCGGGCCGGTCTACCAGGCCGGCACGCTCTCCGGGAACCCGCTTGCCATGACAGCGGGGATCGAGACGCTGCGCGCTCTCTCGGAGCCAGGCGTCTGGGACGGGCTCGAGAGAACGGGTGAACGCTTGATCATCCGGACTGGCTGCCCTCAATGCGCCCGTACAGCTCGCTCGCGTGGGGACGATGTTCGGATCTCTTCTTCACCGAGGAGCCGGTCACGAGCTGGGAGGAAGCGAAACGAGCCGACACGGAGCGGTTCGCGAGGTTTCATCGTGCCATGCTCGAGCGCGGCATCTATCTCGCACCCTCGCAGTTCGAGGCGGGCTTCATCTCGACCGTGCACGGGGATGAGGAGATCGACGCGACGATCGCCGCCGCCGCCGAGGCGTTCGCCTCTCTGGACTGACTACTACCCTTCTCCGGCGTGAAGGTGCTGCTCGTCACCATGTACTTCCCGCCTGCGGGCGGCGGCGGCGTCCAACGTCCGCTCAAGCTCGCGCAGTACCTGCCCGCGCTCGGCATCGAGACCCACGTGCTCGCTCCCGACGACCCCAAGTGGGTGCATCGTGACCCGGGGCTTCATGTTCCCACCCAGGCGTGGATCCATCGCGTGCGCTACATCGGCCCGCGTGCGCGGAAGCCGGCCGAGGAGCTTCGAAGCGTTGAAGGCGTCGAGCGCGCTCTAGTCCAGGCGCAGCTGACCGCCCGTCGCCTGCTCATGCCGGACGCGAGCGTGACCTGGAACCTCACCGCGATCCCAGCCGCTATCCGGCTTGCGCGCCGCGAGAGGTTCGACGCGGTGATCACCACGTCACCGCCGGGCTCGATCCACTTCGTCGGGGCGGCGGTGCAGAAGGCAACGGGCACTCGCTGGCTGGCCGACCTCCGCGATCCGATCGTCGCGAATCAGCATCGCCGCGCGGACACGACGGCGACACGAGCTCGACAGACCGCTAACGAGCAGCTCGCACGCCTCGTCGCGCAGCGAGCGAATGCGGTTTCGTGCGTGTCGGACGCGATCGCGGACGAGGTCCGAGGGCTCGGTCCCCGAGGGGTCGTGCGAACGATTGCCAACGGCTGTGACTTCGACGACTTCGTGGGTCTCGAATACGAGCCCGCACCACGATTCCGGATCACTCACGCGGGAAGCTTCTTCGGGAAGCGCGATCCGCGTCCGTTCCTGCAGGCCTTCCACGACTCCGGTCTCGATGCGGTCGCCCGGTTCGTAGGCGACTTTCGCTCGATCGACCGCGAGTGGGCGCAAACGCTCGATCTCGGAGATCGCCTCGAGCTGATCGAGTACCAGTCGCGTGCAGGCTCGCTTCGGCTTCAGCGGGACTCCGAGGCTCTTCTCCTGCTCATCCCCGACGCCGGAGGGCGCGGCAAGGGTGTCCTCTCTGGGAAGGTGTTCGAGTACCTCGCCGCGGGTCGGCCGATCCTCGCAGTCGTACCTCCCGACGGCGCCGCGGCGGACCTCATCCGCGAGACGCGTGCGGGCATGGTGGTCGCCCCGGACGACGTGGACGGCATACGGGTAGCGCTCGAGGTGCTCCACGCGCGCTTCCTCGAGAGCGGACTTCCCGCTGTCGAGCTCTCCGAGAAGCTCCGCGACAGGCTCGGACGCCGTGCGCGAGTCGAGGAGATGGCGACCCTCCTCCGGACGATCCCATGACGACCCACGCCCTCTCCCTGCGGACAGTCGGTCGCGAGCGCGTGCTCGTACAACCGGTTCTCGACGGGCTCTTCCTTGCCACGATCCTCACGGTCACGTTCCACAAGCTCCAGTGGGAGCTCGCCGGCTCGCTCACGCTCTCGGATGTCCTGACCTCGGTGTTCCTCGTGCTTTTCGCATGGGACCGATTCGAGCACGGCGACGTTCGCCTCACGCGGACCTCGGCCGTTGCGCTCGCATTCCTCCTAGCTTTTGCGCTCGTGTACCTGGCCGGCTTCTACAGCCTGGACACCTCACAGGCACTTGCGCAATGGGCGAAAGGGATGGTGAAGTTCGTCCTGCACTTCGGATTCGTGGTCGCCGGGGTCGCGCTGCTCGCGCGGCGTGACCTTCGGTTCTACTGGTACGCGCTGGGGGCGTTCTTCGGTGGCATCGCCCTCAATGCCGCGTACGGGGTCGTCCAGCTCATGCTCGCCGAGTTGGCCGGCGCCAACCTCGATGAGCTGCTCATCGAACCGATCACCTCGCGGCAGACCGGCATCAACGTCTTCGGAGCGGTCGGCGGCACGCAGGAGGTGTTTCGTCCCAACGCTCTGACGGGCGATCCGAACCATCTCGGGATCGAGCTCGTGATTCCGCTTCTCGTGCTGACGCCGCTCTATCTGCGACTCGAGCGTGGGCATCGGTTCAAGACGCCACTCGCCGTTCTGCTCGGGTTCCTGCTCGTCGTCCTGCTGGCGACGCTCTCGCGCAGCGCGCTTCTCGGACTCGGGTGTGGAGCTCTCGTGCTGGCGATTCCCTATCGACGCCATCTCCGTCGCCCGGCCTTCCTCGTCCCCCTGGGCGTCGTGGCGGTGCTCGTCGGCGCCGTCGTCGTCGCCCGACTCGACTTCTTCCTCACGGTGCTTCGTGCGCGCACGAACACGAGCCGGGGAGCTGCTTCTCCGCACTTCGACGTCTACGGCTTCATCCCGGACGTGCTCTCGTCGAATCCTCTGCTCGGTCTCGGGCTGAACAACTTCGCCGTGTACTACGAGTTCGTCACCGGCCGACCCGACTTTGGACCGCACTCGTTCTACGTCGCGACGATCGTCGAAACGGGTCTCGTAGGCGCGCTGGTCTTCGCCGCGTTCGTGGTCTGGCTGTTCCGGAGGCTCGGGGCGGCCCGGAGGATCGGGCGCGCGCTTTCCGCCGCCCGGGACCCGCTTGCGGCTCGGGTTCGGCCACTGGCGTGGGGCATGACAGCGGCGCTCGTCGCGACGCTGGTGGCGAACCTCTTCTACCTGACGATGACCTTCTACTACTTCTACGTCTTCGCGACGCTTGCGGCTGCGCTCCCAGTCGTCTTCGGGCGCGCGCAGCGCGGATGAAGGTCGCTCGTCCTGACGACGTCCTACCCGCGCGGGCCGGACGATGTCGCCGGCGTGTTCATCCGTGACGCCGTCGAGCACCTTCGGACTGCCGGGGATCGAGGTTGAGGTCGTCTCGCCCGCGTCGTTCCGCCACTTCGGGCTCGCCTACGGAGCCGGGATCGTCGGGAATCTGCAGGCGTCGCCCATGGCTGGCTCTCGCGATACCGCTGTTCCTCGTGTCGTTCGCACGCGCCGCCCGGAGAGCTGCGCGATGGTGCCGACATCGTTCACGCGCACTGGCTTCCCGTCCGCGCTTCCCGGCATTCGCTGACGGGAAGCCGTTCGTCGTGCAGCTCCACGGCACGGACGCCGAGCTCGCGCGGCGAGCGACGTGGGGCGCGCGCTCTGGCGCTCCGCCAGGCGCGCCTCGTTCTCTGCCCCTCCGAAGCGCTCGCCGATTGGCCGCGCAGAACCTGGGTGCGCAGGAGGTGCGCGTCGTACCCGAGGGCGTCCGCCTTCCCCGTCGAGGTTGGTGAGCCGAGGATCCTCCGCACGTTCTCTTCGTCGGGCGCCTCTCGGAGGAGAAGGGAATCCTCGGAGTTGCTTCAGCGCCACCGAAGGGATCAGGCGCGTCATCGTCGGCGACGGGCCTCTTCGTAGCGGCGTTTCGGGATGCGGCCGGCTTCGTGCCTCCGCGACGAGCCTCGGCCCCTTCTTCGAGCGTGCGTCCATCGTCGTCTGTCCGTCGCGACGCGAGGGCTACGGCGTCGTCGCGAGAGAGGCGATGGCGTACGGCCGGCCGGTTGTAGCTTCCGCGGTGGGTGGTCTCGTCGACGCTGTCGACGACGGCATCACCGGGCTGCTCGTGCCACCGCGCGACGTTCCGGCTCTGCGCATGGCGATCGAGCGTCTGCTGGCGGACTCGGAGCTCAGGCGTCGGCTCGGAGAGGCGGCAAGGGCGAGCGCACGAGAGCGGTTCTCGTGGGCGGCGGCCACTGCGGCGACGATCCAGGCGTATCGCGCCGCCACTTCCTGAGCCGTCGTCGCGGGCACGCAAGTGCGGGCGCAACCGGGGCCGCCGGTAGATTCGCCGTCCGGATGCCGTCACCGCGCACCCGTGGCCTGCTCACCGCTCTCGTCGGGGTGCCGATCGGGCTCGCGTTCCTCTGGCTCGCACTGCGCGACGCCGATCTCGACCTGGTGCGGCGTTCGCTGCAGGACGCGGATGCCGGCGAGGTCGCGCTCGCCGTGGCGGCGTTCGCGGCCGTCTACGCATTCCAGTCGGCTCGCTGGCGGAGGATCGCCTCGACACCGCAGGTTAGGTTCGCCCGCTTCTACGAGATGACGGTGAGCGGCGTTGCGGTCAACAACGTGCTTCCCGGGCGCATCGGCGACCTCCTCCGCGCCCGGTGGCTCGGGCTCGCCGCCCCGATGCCGGCGGGGAGGGCGTTCGGCACGGTCATCCTCGATCGCGCGTGCGACCTCGTCGTCCTGGTCGGCTTGCTCCTAGTCGGGATCACCGCCGTTGCGAGCTCCGAGTGGCTGGTCCGTCTCGCCGCGGGGGGAGCACTAGCTCTGCTCGCGTTCGGCGTCGTCCTGCTGTTTGCCCGCGCATACATCGGCAAGCGTGAGCGCAGCCGACACAGCCGCGGGCTCGTGCGAAGGCTGGTTAGGGATGCGGTCGAGATGCTCGCCGAGCCGCTCGGTCGGCGACGACCCATCGTGTGGCTCGGGCTCAGCCTCGGTGCGTGGGCGACGTGGGCGATCGCCGCAGGCCTCGTTGCACGCTCGTTGGGCATCGATCTGTCGGTGACTGACGCGCTCTTCGTCGCAGCGGTGCTGAACCTCGGATCCGCCGTTCCCTCGTCGCCGGGCTACGTCGGGACGTACGAGTGGCTCGGTGTCGCGTCACTCGGCCTCCTCGGCGTCTCGCAGGAGCCTGCTCTCGCGTTCACGATCCTCCTCCACGCAAGCTGGTACGTGCCTACGACGTTGGTAGGCGCTTGCGCACTGGGGTTGCGGGGAATCCGACAGATTCGGCGCTCGCGGAGCGCGCGTGCGGCTCGTTCGACAACAGCAGATGAGTCGTCCTAGTGGCCGAGCCCGACGAACCTGTGAATCACGCGAGTCACGGACCAGTGCATCTCGCACGCGAGGGTGCGATCGCTGCAGTCGGCGGGGTGGCCCTCGCAATCGTCATGACGTGGCCGCTCGCGCTGCATCTCGGGAGCGACATCGGCAAGGACCTCGGCGACCCGCTCCTGCAGGCGTGGCAGGTCTCCTGGATCGGGCATGCGCTTCTCGAGCGCCCGCTCGAGCTTTGGCAGGCGAACACGTTCTGGCCCAACGCCGACACACTCGCGTTCTCGGACGCACTCGTCGGATACGCGCCTGCCG
Organism: uncultured Thermoleophilia bacterium; assembly: GCA_963722035.1. Lineage (GTDB taxonomy): Bacteria > Actinomycetota > Thermoleophilia > Gaiellales > Gaiellaceae > GMQP-bins7. The sequence continues at coordinate 22,581 of CAVRLG010000025.1, read as the reverse complement.
GTCTCGTGGCGCAGGGGAGCCCCCACGCCGCGCTCGTCGTCTACAACCTCCTCTTCCTCGGCGCGTACGGCCTCGCGTTCCTCGGTGCGTATCTGCTCGCACGCGAGCTCGGTGTCGGTTGGATCGGTGCCGCTGCTGCGGGCGCCGCCTTCGCGTACGCTCCGTGGAAGCTCGGGCAGAACGGCCATCTGCACGTGCTCTCGAGCGGGGGCATTCCGCTTGCACTGTTCCTCCTGCTCCGCGGCTACCGCTGGCGGAGCGCCTGGCTCGTCCTCGGAGGCTGGCTGGTCGCCGCGTGGCAGATGACCCTCGGCTTCACGCTGGGTCTCCAATTCGCGTATCTCCTCGCCGTGCTCGGGGCGATCGCGGTCGTCGCGCTTGTCATTGGCGTGCTTCCGCTACCTACCCGGCGCGTCCTGGTCACGACCATCGTCGGGGTGCTCGTGTTCGCCATTGCAGCAGGTCTCATGGCCCGGCCTTACCTGCGTGTCCTGGATGATCATCCGGAAGCTCGTCGCACGCCCGAGTACGTCGAGACCTTCTCGCCGGAGCTTCGAAGCTTTCTCGCCGCCCCGGCCCAGAGCTGGCTCTGGGCAGGTCCATCACTGAGGGCGCGGGCGCCACTCCCCGCACCCGACGAGATGTCTCTTTTCCCTGGGATGGCGATTTCGCTGCTCGCCCTGCTTGGAGTGCTCGGTTCCGTCTACTCCAAGCGCCTACGGTTCGGACTCGCTGCCGGCGTCGCAATCTGTGCCGTCCTGTCACTGGGAGTACGTGATGTCTCCGGCTTGGATCGGTACCTCACGCCGTATCGGCTGCTTTTCGACTACGCGCCGGGCTGGGACGGCGTACGCGCCCCGGGACGAATCAACACGCTCACCTCACTGGGCCTGGCGTTGCTCGCAGGAGCGGGCCTGTGTGTCGTCGCGCGCTACCTCCGAGATCGCACAGGAGCTCGCGCCGTAGCGACTGTCGTCGGCCTCGCGCTCGTCGCGGTCATCCTGGTCGAGGGCCTGGGCCCGCTGGCGCACCCTCGTGTTCCGGAGCCACCGACCGCGATGCGGCTCGCGGAGCCGCCGCAGCTTCATCTCCCCGCCGGTTTTCATGATGACCTTGTCTACAGCTACTGGTCGACTGCGGGCTTTCCCGAGATGGTCAACGGGGCGGGCGGCTTCGATCCCGACTCGTACGACAGGCTGAGGAAGACGGTCAGCGGCTTTCCGGATGCGCGATCGGTGGCGGCGCTTCGCGAGCTCGGTGTGCGAACGGTGCTCGTCCATCCTGCGCGTGCCGCCGGGACGCCGTGGGAAGGTGCGGCTACGAAGCCCGTGACTGGGCTGCCGCTCGTTCGCGAGAGTGTCGACAGTGTCGTCCTCTTCCGGCTCGAGCCGCTGAGCGCGTGAGAGCCGCGACGGTCTTCCGTGCCGTTACTCGGCCCAGTACGAGGGGTAGTGGCTGAGGCGACGTCGTAGAGATGCCGGAAGGTGTCGGTGCCGCCTTCCGAGCTGGAGGCCACCGAACTTTGCTGACTCGTACAGAGCGGTATACGGAATCCAGCGACGTTGTCCCGTTCGCCAGAGCCAGGTCAGCTCATCGCGCGCATACCGTGCGGCCGCTCCGCGGAGCGCCTGTCGCGACCGACGGTCGTCGCTCATGTACGACCGGTCCGCCGACGCCCCTGAATCGAAGAAGCGTCGGAAGGCGTCAACAATCGAATAGGCATGCGAGTGGTAGACGACCGCGTCGGGCGCATAGACGATCGACCTCCCTGCGAGCAGCACCCGCCTGGACCACTCCTGGTCCTCGCTCATGACGACGTCGTCCGCAAACGGGTTCTCGTTCCAGATACGCCGCGGAATCGCAGAGTTGACGTTCGAGAAGAGCGTTTCCTCGAAGCTCAGCTCCTTCACGCTTCCGAGCCGCTGGACCCGCGCTTCCGGCCCGTAGAGGAAATCGAGGAAGTAGCGCTCGGGAGGGCGAGCGGTCTCGTGCGGGAGCTGTCGGCCGTAGACGCCCGCGACGGCTTCGTCCCGACTCAGGGGAGCCACGAGAGCGGCGAGCCACCGATCATCGGCAGCGTACGCATCCTGACTTGTGAACACGAGCACCTCGCCTCGAGCGATCTCCACACCGATGTTGCGCGTACGTCCGTGGTGAAACTCGTCGGGCGAGATCGAGTGCACCCTGGCGCCGAGCCGGCCGGCGCGCTCGGCGCTGCCGTCGCGAGACCCAGAGTCGACGACGACGACCTCGATCTCTTGGTCGATGCGCTGGCGGCCGATCGCTTCCAGGCAACGCAGGAGATCAGCGCCGCCGTCCTTGACCGGGATGACGACGGAGATCACGTCAGGCCGGTGCTGCCGAGACGACGAATTGGTACGCGAAGAGCGAAGGTCGCAGGCGACCGACTGCGTGCGCCATGCGTTCGACAGCAGGTGTTCCGAGACTCGGAACCGGCACTGTGAAGTCGAGGTCTACAACTCGGTACCCGGTGCGTGCGAGCGCATCGACGAGCGTTTCACGGGTGAAAAGATGCAGGTGCGTGCGATCCAGGATTCCGCGTTCCGTATAGCGCCAGCGTCCGGCGAGGAGACCGAGCCGCAACGTCCAGTTGGCGACGTTCGGCGTCGTGAGCACGATCCTGCCGTCGGTCCTCAAGAGGGGGAGCATGCGGGCGAGGAACCGCTCGGGCTCGCGTAGATGCTCGATCAGGTCGCCGCACAGCACAACGTCGAATGAGCCGGGGACAAATGGCAGGTCGAGCTTCTCGACGTCTCCGACGAGCACCTCCTCGCAGACGTCTCGCGCCGCGTTTGCGGCGCTCGCGTCCTGCTCGATCCCGATGACGGTGCAGCCGCGCTCGACGAGCGGTCGGGCGAGATAGCCGCTCGAGCATCCGACATCGAGGACCCGCCTGCCCGATTCGACCAGAGCCAGCAGCTTCGCGTGCCCGCCGTATGGTCGCTCGTTGAGAGCGACGTAGCCGACGTTCTCAGCGCTCCACATGCGCTAGGCGCCGCTGGGTCGAGCGCCCGGACCGCTGCGCAGCGGCATCGTCAGCAAGGCGAGGAAGAACGCTCCGAAGATGACCTGGACCCCGAGCCCGAGGGCCGTCGCCAGGAGTGCCGTCTCGTACGCGCGGCCGAGCGTGCCGAACCCGTTTGCGGCCCACTCGGCGCCTATCGCCACGAGTCCTACAACAGCCAGCAAGACGAGCCCGCCGCCGATCAGAAGCCCGTGCTCGAGTCGTAAGTGCCGCCCGATTCGTTCGAGCAAGGGATCGCGCTCACCAATCGTGACTCGCGCGTAGGTGCGCGCGAAGACACCGAGCTGGATCACCTGAGCCCCGATGAGCGTCAATGCCACGAATCCGAGCATCGTGTGGATCTGCCAGGTGCGGCCGAACACATCGATCGGCCCTGTGGCCAGGACGAGCATGCCCGCGACTCCGAGCAGGAGCATGAGGCTCCCCGGGACCATGTACAGCCAGCTGGGGCTGTACAGGAGCATGAAGCGGACATGCCGCCAGGCGTCGCCGAAGCGATTGAGCTTGGACTCCCCTATGCGTGGGTAGTAGTCGATCGGGATCTCGCTCACCTTCAGGCCACGCCGGTAGGCCTTGAAGACCATCTCCGAGGCGAACTCCATGCCCGTCGAGTGGAGATCGAGAACGGGCAGCGCCTCGCGGCGGACCGCGCGCATCCCGCAATGGGCATCCGAGATCTTGACTCCGAAGAGGACGTTCAGCATGCCCGTCAGGATCGGGTTGCCGACGAACCGGTTCAGAAACGGCATGGCGTCGCCATGGATCGTTCCTTTGAAGCGAGAGCCGATTACGAGGTCGTCGCCCTGCTCCAGCCGGTCGACGAAAGGTGCGAGCTCGCGCATCGGATACGTCTCGTCGGCGTCCCCCATGACGATGAAGTCACCGTCTGTCGCCGCGAGCCCGGCGAGGTACGCGCTTCCGTACCCGCGTCGCGGCTCCGACACGACGCGGGCGCCGTGGCCGGCCGCGACCTCGGCGGAGGAGTCCACTGAGCCGTTGTCGACGACGACCACCTCGCCGGGTAGCCCCGACCGCTGGATGCCCTCGAGCGCCTGGTCGATGACGTTCCCGACTGCGGCTTCCTCGTTCAGGCAGGGGACGATTACCGAGATCTGCGGAGACGACGGCGTCACCGGCGCTCGACGCTAGCACGCAGGGGTGTCGCCTCCTATTCGCAAGGAAGCCCCTGCCAAGCCTGAACGGAGTCGGCTGAACCGGCTTCTATCCTGTCTCTCTCCCGTGTCTGACGAACACCGGCTCACAGGCAACGCGACATCGTCGTTCGACTACGACTCCTTTCTCGAGTGGCCGCGAGGGATCGCGCGGCTCGGCGTAGTCCTGTGCGTGGCGGTCGCCGTCGTCTTCGGCGTCGCCTACTTCGTGCGGGCGGTCGACCGACTCGGTGACGACGCCACGCGCAATGCGGCCTCGAACTTCGACGATCGGGAGTTCGCCGGTGGAAACTCCATGGTCGTCGACAAGCGCGCTTTGTACGAGGCACGCGCGCTCATCCCGGAGAACGGGACGTACCGAGTGCTGTCCGGCCCGGGTGTCGAAGGAGCGACGGAGCTGACCGAGCCGTACATCGACCAGTTCGCCAGGTACTTCCTCATGCCGCGTCGACCTGCGGAGGACGCGCGCTGGATCCTCTGTTACGGCTGTGACATCTCCGAGCTCGGCGGTCGGTTCGAGGTCGTTTGGGAGAACGGCTCCGGGATCTCCCTGGGAACGATCGACGAGTGACGATCCGCGCGCTCCTTGGTCTTGCGCTGCTCAATGCCTTCATCCTGAGCATCGGGGTCGCCATGCTGTGGGCCGTCCGCGGCTGGAGTTCACTGGCCGACCTCGCGCGCCTTTCCGGTCTTGGGTACATGCTCGGAGTCGCGTTGCTCGGGCGTCACGCTGTCGCTCGAGCTCGTTCTCGGCGTGCCGTTCTCACTGGCGGCCGTCGTCATCACCGGTGCCGTGCTCGTCCTCGCAAGCGTAGGGGTCCGACGAGTGTTCGCACGCTGGAGACCGCCGCTGAACGAGAGCCGGCTCGGAGGACTGGGCCTCGTCGGCGCGGCGTTTGGGCTGCTTCTCGTCGTCTACCTGCAAGCGCTGTTTCGTGCCGGTCGGCTTGCCGGTCTATCTGCCTGGGATGCATGGGCGTTCTGGGTACCCAAGGCCAAGGCGATTTACTTCTTCGGAGGGCTCGACGACCAGTTCTTCCGAGAGCTCGTCAACCCGACATATCCACCGCTTCTTCCGGCGCTGGAGGCTTCGGCGTTCCACTTCATGGGCTCTCCGGACGTCAGCACCCTGCACCTTCAGTTCTGGTTCTTCGCGTGCGGGTTCGCCGCCGCCGTGGCGGGTATTCTCGCACCGAGGGTTCCGGGGGTACTGCTCGGGCCGTTTCTCGTACTTGTCCTCGTGGCCCCGCGAGTGGTCGGTCGAAACCTCGATCCGCAAGCCGACTTCCTGCTCGACTACCTGTTCGCTCTCGCCGCGCTTCTGGTTGCGCTCTGGCTTCTGGAGCGCGAGCCGTGGCAACTCGTTTCCGCCTCGCTGCTCCTGGGGGCGGCGATGCTCACGAAACGGGAAGGGCTGCTACTCGCTGCGTGCGTGATCGCGGCCGGGCTGGTTGCGTCCTGGCGCGATCGCCGTTATGCCTGGCCGCGACTTGGAGTCGCAGCTGCCTGTGGCATCGCCATTGCTGTTCCGTGGCGGATCTGGTTCTCGTCCCGAGGTCTCAAAGGCGAGCTTCCCGAGTCCGGCTTCCTCGGGCTGCTCGATCATCTCGACCGCGCGTGGCCGGCATTAAAATCGGTGCTCTCGACCGTCCTCGACTACGACCTCTGGCTTGTAATCCCCATCCTCGTCGTCGCCGCGATAGTCCTTGCTTTCGTCGCCGGCGCACGGGTCCTGCCGACGTTCGCCCTCGTGCTCTACGGATTGCTGGTTGCCGGCTTCACGTGGGTGCTGTGGTCTTTCACAGAGCTCGAGCTCCCATTCGTCCAGGACGAGGGTGTGAACCCGATCGTTCGACTCACGGGATCGCTCGTCATCGTCTCCGGCGCCATGCTGCCGCTTCTATTCGACGCGGCTTGGCGCGGCACCGACCGTGTGGTGCCGGAGGAGAGCTGACGTGCGACGGTTTATTCCCTGGGCGATCGTCTTGACCGTGGCGCTTGCCTACCCGCTCGCTGTAGTTGCCGGAGGCACGCCGTCGTTTCCGTCCCGAGACGAGTGCGTACACCCCGCGATCGAGGACGGCGACATCGATGCAGTGTTCGGCTACTTCGATTCCGAGAGAGACGCCGTCGTGGTCCGGGACCGAGCGCTGGCTTCCGGTTTCATAGGAACCGAGCTGGACTGGAACGGCTGTGGTCGAGTTCGCGTCGCGGTCGGCGGGATCCCGACCCTCGAGGTGGGACGCGATTTTTCGGAGGAGGCACGCTCGGTCGGCTTCGAGGTTACGCTCGAGCAGGCCGGCTAGAGCTTCTAACGTGATGATCGCCCATCATCCGCCTCGCGACGTGGCCGTTCATTGCGTTAGGAGCTCTAAGTACCATCGTGCCCGTGCCGGAGCTTCTGGTGGAGGGTCGACGCATCGCGAATGACGCGGACGCGTACGTCATCGCGGAGATCGGCAACAACCATCAGGGCGATCTCGAGAAGGCGAAGGCATTGATCCACGCTGCCAAGGAGTGCGGCGTCGACGCGGTCAAGCTGCAGAAGCGCGACAACCGGCGTCTCTTCACGCGTGCGTTCTACGAGTCGCCCTACGACAACGAGAACAGCTTCGGAGCGACGTACGGAGATCACCGGGAGGCTCTCGAACTCGGAAAGAGCGACTGGTTCGAGCTGAGTCGCTACTCACGGGAGGAAGGTGTCGCGTTCGTCGCGGCGGCTTTCGACGAGCCGAGCGCAGATCTTCTCGCCGAGCTGGACGTCGATGCCTTCAAGTTCGCCTCGGGGGACCTCCTCAACGTGCCCTTCCTGCGCTACGTCGCTGCCTTCGACAAGCCGATCTTCCTCTCGACCGGCGGTGGCACGATCGAGGACATCGATCGGGCGGTGGAGGCGATCGTTCCTCTCAACAGCAGGCTCTGCGTGCTCCACTGCACTGCCTCCTACCCGGCGGATGTCGAGGATCTCAATCTCTCGGTCATCACCAGGCTCAGGGAGCGCTACCCGGAGCTCGTGATCGGCCTTTCCGACCATCACAACGGGATCGCCATGGCTCCCGTCGCCTACATGCTCGGCGCGCGTGTATTCGAGAAGCACTTCACACTCAACCATGCCTGGAAGGGAACCGACCACGCGTACTCGCTGATGCCCGACGGGATGCGCCGTTTCGTCCGGGACCTTCATCGCATCCCTGCTGCTCTGGGTGACGGCGTCAAGCGACGCCTTCCGAGTGAGGAGCGGCCCCTTCAGAAGATGGGCAAGAAGCTCGTTGCCGCACGCGATCTTCCTACCGGCCACGTCCTTGCGACCGGCGACATCGTCGCCAAGTCGCCGGCCGACGCGGGCCTTCCCGCCTACGAGCTCGACAACCTGCTCGGTCGGCGCCTGCAGCACGCTCTCGGCCCCGATCAAGAGATCACGTTCGAGGATGTGGAGCCCGCCGGGGACCTCGCGGCTCGCGGCGTCGAGCAGGCGTGATCGACCTCGAGGACGGCCCATGAGCTCCGACCCGCTGTTCGACCTCTCCGGACGCGTTGCAGTCGTAACCGGAGGCATGGGCCAGCTGGGCGTGGTGTACGCGGCTGGGCTCGCCGAGCGCGGGATGCGCGTGGCGAGCTTCGACATCGCCGCGGGTGTAGCTCCGGACGGAGTTCGCGCTTATGAGGTCGACATCACCGACCGTGCGGCCATCGACCAGGCACTGCGTGAGATCGAGGCCGAATGGGGCGTTCCCCACATCTTGATCAACAATGCCGGCCTGGATTCGCCTCCAGACGCGCCTGCGGAGGAGGTCGGCCCGTTCGAGAACTACCCCGAGGCCGCGTTCGACGCGGTCATGGACGTCAACGTGAAGGGGACGCTGCTGTGCTGCCAGGCGATCGGTGGCGCGATGGCCCGCGAGGGTCGAGGCTCGATCGTCAACGTCTCGTCGGTCTACGGGCTCCTGTCGCCCGTGCAGGACCTCTACGCGTTCCGGCGAGAGCAGGGCGAGGCCTTCGTGAAGCCGGTTGCCTACTCAGTCTCGAAGTCGGCGATTCTCAACCTCACGCGTTACCTCGCCACGTACTGGGCGAAACAGGGCGTGCGCGTGAACACGCTGACACTCGCTGGTGTCTGGAACGACCAGCCTGCGGAGTTCCTCGAGGCCTACGCGGCACGGGTCCCGATGGGACGCATGCTCGACGCCGACGAGGCGTTGGGTGCCGCCGTCTTCCTCGCCTCGGATGCATCGTCGTACGTCACCGGCGCGAACGTCGTCGTCGACGGCGGCTGGTCGGCTTGGTAGTCCCGGAGGAGATTCCGAATCTCGTCGGCGGTTTAGCCGCTCCGCCCGCTTCGGGGCAATGGCTCGAGAAGCTCCGCCCGGTGAATGAGACGCTTCTGTGCCGAGTCGCACGGTCGGGCGTAGAGGATGTCGCTGCCGCCGTCGCTACGGCTCGGGCTGCTCAACCCGCGTGGGCCGAACGCACGGCCGTCGAGCGCGGCGACATCGTGCGCGAGCTCGCACTCCTCCTACGCGAGCGGCGTGATGAAGCGTCCGCGATCGTGGCCGATGAGACGGGAAAGCCGCTCGAGCTCGCCACGGGGGAGACGGATGCCGCCGTCGAGATGGGCCTCTTCGTCGCGGGGGAAGGACGTCGTTCCTATGGACGCACGACGACGGCAAGCATGGCTCATCGGACTGTTCTGACGATGCGCCAACCGCTTGGCGTCGCTGCGCTGATCATGAGCTTCAACACGCCGCTCCCGAACGTCGCCTGGAAGGCGTTTCCGGCGATCTTCTGCGGGAACGCGGCTGTTATCAAGCCCTCCGAGCACACGCCCGCGTCGGCATGGCTCTTCGGCGAGCTTGCACGGGAAGCGGGCGTCCCGGACGGTGTCCTGAACGTCATTCAAGGCCTCGGTGCCGAGGCTGGTGCTCCGCTCGTCGAGCACTCCGACGTCGATCTCGTCAGCTTCACCGGCTCGGGCTCGACGGGCCGCTGGATCAACGAGGTTGCAGGTCGAAGGCTCGCAAAGATCTGCCTCGAGCTCGGGGGCAAGAACGCGCTCGTCGTCTGCGACGACGCCGACCTCGACCTGGCCGTTCGCTGGGCAATCGCGGCGGCGTTCTCGAATGCGGGCCAACGCTGCGCTTCCGCGAGCCGGCTCGTCGTCTTCGACGACGTCTACGACGCGTTCCGCGAGCGTCTCGTCGCCGGAGTGCAAGCGCTCGAGCCGCAACCCGTGATCAGTCGGGAAGCCATGGACAGGATCAGTGACGCGGTACGACGGGGAGCCCATGCGGGCGCGCGAGTGCTCTGCGGCGGGGAACGCCTTGACCGGCCCGGATGGTATTTCGCTCCTACGGTGGTCGAGAATGCGGCCTCGGACGCGGAGATCTCCCGCACCGAGCTGTTCGGACCGGTGACGATTCTGTACCGAGCGGGAACTCTCGAAGCCGCGATCGCCCTCGTCAACGACTCACCCTTCGGGCTCACGGCTGCGATCCACACCGCAAGCGTCCACCGTGCAATGCGCTTCGCCGAGCGCGTTCAGGCGGGGGTTGTCGTCGTGAACGCCGGAACACACGGATCCGAGCCGCACATGGGCTTCGGCGGGGTCAAAGACTCGGGAACCGGCTGGCGCGAGGCAGGGGTTGAGGCCCTGGATGTGTATTCCGATCTGAAGGTTGTAAATCTGGTCGTCGATCCTATGAAGACATGAACCGCACCGTTGCCGTTCTAGGCCCCGGAGCCGTCGGCGGGTCGCTCGCCGTACGGCTGTCGCTCGCCGGAGTCCACACCATCTGCGTCGCTCACGAGGAGGCGGTTGGCCTCATCGCGCTCGCCGGGCTCGTGGTCGAGTCTCGGGAAGGAACGCTCTCGGCGCGCATCGAGGTCTCCGAGCAGCTCTCCAGACCCGTGGGGTTGCTGCTCGTAACGGTCAAAGCGCCGATGCTCGAAGAGGCGATCGAGCGAATCGATCCCGCTACCGTCTCCGAGGCCGTGGTCGTGCCTTTGCTCAACGGTCTCGAGCACATGGAGCCGCTGAAGGCGCGATTCGACGGGCGCGTCGCCGCCGGCAGCATCTCCCACTATCAGGCGTACCGCGCCGGACGTGTGCAGATCATCGAAGCCACCCCGTCGCCGCTGATCACGGTTGCCTCGGAAACGATTCCCGGCGGCGAAGTAGAGGGCGCCGCCGAGTTGCTGCGTCAAGCGCGGCTCGACGTGCGCGTCGGACAGAACGAAAAGCGGGTGCTCTGGCACAAGCTTGCGAGGATCGCCCCGTTGGCAGCGGCGACGGCAGCAACCGGCCGCAGTGTCGGAGAGCTCCGCGACGATGCCGCCTGGCGACCCCGTCTCGAAGGCGGAATCGCCGAGGCGTGTTCGATCGCCGAGGCCGACGGAGTTGGGCTCCGAGCCTCGGCGCAGTGGGCGATCATCGACGAGATGGCCGACGAGACGACAACTTCCGCCGCGCGGGACGTCGCTGACGGACGGCGCTCCGAGCTAGATGCGATCGTCGGCTCGGTGCTTCGTGCGGCGGACAGGCTCGACGTACCCTGCCCGACGCTGACGGAGCTCGCCGCAGCGGCCGGGCTCAAGTGAGCAGGCACTCGGCCGTAGCGTTCGTGCCGGCCCGGGCAGGCTCCGAGCGCGTCCCGCACAAGAACGTGCGCGAGCTCGCCGGGCACCCGTTGCTTGCGTACGCCGTGGAGACCGCGTTGCAGAGCGGCGTCTTCGAAAGCGTTGTCGTCTCGACGGATTCCGAGGAGATCGCCGAGGCCGCGCGCTGGTACGGAGCCGAAGTCCCCTTCCTTCGGCCCGCCGAATACGCCACGTCCATATCTCCCGACATCGAGTGGCTTCGCTTCACGCTCGAGACGCTGCCCGAGCGCTACGACCTCTTTGCGCTGATCCGAGCGACGAATCCCTTCCGCGGGCCGGATGCCGTTCGTCGCGGTCTCGAGCAGCTTCTCGACACCCCCGAGGCGGATTCGCTCCGTGCGGTCGAGCTTGTGAAGCAACACCCGGGCAAGACGTGGGTGCTCGAGGAGGACGGTCGCACGATGCGACCCCTTCTTGACCAGTCTCACCTCGAGGTGGCCTGGCACGCAGGCCAGTACCAGGCGCTTCCGGCCGTCTACGTGCAGAACAGCGCGCTCGAAATCGCCTGGACGCGCGTCGTCAGAGAGGCGGGAACCCGCGAGGGCGGGGTCGTGGCTCCCTTCTTCACGGAGGGCTACGAGGGCTTCAACGTCGACGACGAGGAAGACTGGGAGCGTGCCGAACGCCTCGTCGCTGGCGGCCGGGCGGCCCTGCCCGCGGTCGGCAAGCCCCCGTATGCTCCGGCGTCGTGAGGGTCGCGAGACTGGAGACGCTCTTCTGCGACGCTGGCTGGCGGCCCTGGATCTTTCTCAAGGCGACAGCCGACGACGGGTCGGTCGGGTGGGCCGAGATCACCGACTCGCACGGATCACCGCGCGGGCTCGCGGGGATCGTGGAAGACCTCGCCCCGCTCGTCGTCGGTCGCGATCCGCGGCCCGTGGAGGCGATCTACTGGGATCTCTACCGCGCGACGCGTCAGAGCCCCGGCTCGGTCATCGCGAAGGCACTCGCAGGGATCGAGAACGCTCTCCTCGACCTCAAGGCGAAGGCGCTCGGTGTGCCCGTCTACGAGCTCTTCGGCGGCCCCACGCGGGAGACGATCCCGATGTACTGGTCGCACTGCGGGACGACGCGCGCGCGAGCATGGGACGTCACTGGAACGCCGAAGCTCGGCTCATACGACGACGTCTCGGCACTCGGACGTGAGGTTGTCGAACACGGATACACGGCCTTCAAGACCAACGTCGTGGTCCCGGGCGACAAGCCGCGAGTGCTCATGCCGGGCTTCAACGAAGGGGGCGGGACGCTGCAGGCGGGCGAGATCGCGGATGCGCTCGTCCAGCTGCTCGAGGCGTTCGCAGAAGGAACCGGAGGTGACGCACGGCCGATCGTCGACCTCAACTTCAATCTCGAGCCCGAGGGCTGCGTTCGCGTTGCGCGGGCATTGGAGCCGTTCGACCTTCTGTGGCTCGAGGTCGATCTCTTCGATCCGAGCGCACTTGCGCACGTTCGACACGTCGCCCCGATGCCGGTGTGCTCGGGGGAGAACGTCTACGGAAGCCGCGGCTTCAGGCCGTACCTCGAGGCAAGCGGGATGGACGTCGCGTCCGTCGACGTCATCTGGAACGGTTTTCACCAGGCGAAGAAGATCGCCGACCTCGCAGAGACCTTCGAGGTCAACTGCGCGCCGCACAACTACTACAGCCACCTCGCCACATTCATCTCCGCGCAGTGGTGCGCCGCGATCCCGAATGCGCGGATCCTCGAGTACGACGTCGACGACGTCTCGTGGCGCGACGAGCTCGTGTCCGCCGTGCCGGAGATCTCCGGAGGGGAGCTTCGGATTCCGTCAGCGCCAGGGTGGGGGATCGAGCTCGACGAGGACGTCCTTCGCGCTCACCCCTGGCCGGGGCAGTGAGCGCGCTCCGCGGCTTCGCCAGGCGCGCGGCCTGGTCGGCCGCGGTTCGGCTGGGACTGCAGGTCTACGAGCCGAGCCCCGAGAACCTCCCTCGACTCGACGAGCTCACCGAGTACGTCGAGGATTCGAGACCGGTGAGCGACGACCGCGCGACCACTGCGACTGACGACCTCCCCGATCTCACGCTGCTTCCGGAGGCGCTCGGGGAAGTGCTCGACGTGGACGAGTTCCGGGGAGCGCGCGTGCTCGAGGTCGGGCCCAAATATGGCGTCCACGCGCGCTGGATCGACTCCAAGCTCGAGCCCTCCGAGCTCGTCTTCTCCGATTTCGCATCAGATATACACCTGCACGGCGAGTGGGTCGACTCGCTCCGCAGACCTCATCGATTCGTGTACGGCGATCTCCGTGAAGCCCGGGAGCTCGAGGAGCTCGAGCCGTTCGACCTCGTCTTCTTCCTCGGCGTCCTCTACCACTCGATCCACCATCTCCCGCTGCTCGGGACGCTCAACCGTGTGACCCGACTAGGAGCGGCGATGCTCTTCGAGACGACCGTCGACCCGCGTCCCGACGCCGTTGTCCGGCTGCGCTGGGGCGCGAACGGGAAGGCGAAAGGCGTCCCCTCCCTCCAGGCCGTCAGGCTCGAGCTCGCGTGGACCGGCTGGCGGAAGGTACGACGCTTCACGGGGTACCGGCCAGGGACGAGCGAGGCACTCTTCCTGTGCGAGAAGACGGACGAGCTTCGCGAGGGCGCTGACCTCGCCGACGTCGTCACTCCGCACCGTCCCAGCTAGCGTCCTGGGCGTCGTGCCGAAGCTGTCGCTGATCCCGAAGTCCGAGTTCGACCGTGTCCGCGCGTCGGAGGCAGACCGAGACGCTCGGCTCGCCGTGCTGGCGGACATGTGTCGCCTGAACACGCTCGTCGCGGTCAAGCGCGCCGGATCGGGACATCTCGGATCGAGCTTCAGCGCGATGGATGTGGTTGCCCTTCTCTTGTTCGAAGAGCTGGATACGGCGTCGCTGGGGTGGGAGGACCCCGATCGGGACATCTATTTCTCCTCAAAGGGACATGACGTGCCCGGTCTCTACGCTGCGCTGTTCGCCCTCGGCGCGATTCCGCGCGAGCGCCTCCTGCGGCTGCGACGGTTGGGCGGCCTCGACGGTCACCCCGATGTCGGTGTCCCGGGGATCGAGGCGAACTCCGGGTCGCTGGGGATGGGGATCTCGAAGGGACGGGGAATCGCGTGGGCGAAACGCCACCTCGGCCGCAGCGGTCGGGTGGTCGTCATGACCGGCGACGGAGAGCTGCAGGAGGGCCAAAATTACGAAGGGCTCCAGGCTGCGGCCCAGGAACGCCTCGGCGACCTTACGGTCGTCGTCGACCGGAACGAGCTCCAATCGGACAAGCCGACGGACGAGATCGTGTCGCTCGGAGATCTCGAGACGCGGTTTCGCGCGTTCGGCTGGCACGTCCAGACGTGCGATGGTCACGACAGCGAGGCGCTCCGGGACGCGTTTGCGTCATTCCGAGAAGTGAACGATCGACCCCAGGCGTTGGTCGCACGGACGATCAAGGGGAAGGGCGTGTCGTTCATGGAGCATCCGGTCGCGCTCGCCGAGGGCGGCGGCACCTACCGCTGGCACGCAGGCGCGCCGGACGACGAATCGTTCGAGCGCGCGTTCGCCGAGCTCGACGAGCGAATCGGAGATCGACTCAGCGCCCTCGGGCTCGACCGCCTCGTCCTCGAGCCGGCCGACCTCGTGAACGAGCATGCGGAAGGCACGCTCGAAGGCGAGCCCGAATCCGGAGCGGGCACACGCAAGAAGGCGACGGCTGAGTACGTCGTCGATGCGTACGGGGAAGAGCTCGTTCGGCTCGGCGTCGAGCACGAGCACCTCGTCGTTCTCGACGCCGACCTTGCGTCGGACTGCCGCGTTCGCGCGTTCGAGCTCGCCTTCCCCGATCGCTTCCTCGAGTGCGGCATAGCGGAGCAGGACATGGTGTCGACCGCCGCAGGGCTTGCGCGCCACGGACTGCTACCGGTCGTCAACTCGTTCGCATCGTTCCTCGCCTCGCGCGCGAACGAGCAGATCTACAACCAGACGAGCGAAGGCGCGAAGGTCGTCTACGCGCTCCACTACGCCGGCCTCATTCCGGCGGGCCCTGGCAAGTCGCATCAGTCGCTGCGAGACATCTCGCTTCTTGGGGCGCTGCCGAACATGGCTGTCGTCCAGCCCGCGACTCCGGAGGAGACGCGCGCGCTCCTGCGCTGGGCGGTGGAGCAGGCGACCGAGAACGTCGCGATCCGGCTTGCTATCGGCCCCTCTCCCCGAAGCATCGAGTTGCCGGAGACGGTCGAGCCCGGCCGCGGCACGCTCTTGCGTGAGGGAGGCGACGCGATCCTGCTCGCTTATGGGCCTGTGCTGCTCCATGAGGCGCTCACGGCTTCGGAGCTCCTCGAGAGAGACGGAATTGCGCTCGCTGTGGTCAACATGCCCTGGCTCAATCGCTTCGATCCCGCCTGGCTCACCGAGATCGCGGACGTGTATGGCCACCTCATCGTGCTCGAAGACCATGCGCCGGTGGGCGGGCTCGGAGACGGCCTTCGACGTGAGCTCGACGGGCGTGTTGTCACGGTCCTGGGCGTCGAAGGCTGGCCCGCGTGCGGGACACCGTCCGAAGCTCTTCGTGCCCACGGGCTGGACGGCGCGTCGGTCGCCCGGCGCATCGTCGCGGCGCTCGCCGGCACGGTGACGTAATGGCCAAGCGGGTCTGGCTCGTTCTCCCCGACCAGCTCTCGATTCGATTCTTCGTCGACACGGGCATCGTGCGAGGGCTCCGCGAGCGTCTCGGAGAAGACCTTGTCGCAGTTGTGGTCGGCGACGGGGCACAGTGGTCGGGGCCGCCGGGAGGCGTCGAGACGTTGGATGTCGACGAGCTCTTCCCCGCCCGCGTTTCTCAGCTGGCGAGAGTGCGGCGCAGCGCGGATCGCCGGCTCGACGAGAAGCTTGGCTACTACCCGCTTGCGATCCGGCTCAACGAGCGTCACGGATTCCATCGGGAGCGCATGGAGCCCGGGCACGAGAACTGGATGCTCGACTCCGCGCGCGCAGGACCCCTCCCTCGGCGGGAGTGGTTTCAACGACGGATGGAGGCGTGGCACTTCGGGCGGTTCAGGTACGTGCCCCCCGCTCTGCGCGAGCGAATGTGGCGCGAGTGCGCCGCGCTCGTTCTCTCGAACGTCCAGCCGCACGCCGTCGTCCCGTTCCTGATCGCCGCGCGGCGTCTGGAGATTCCGATCGTCGCTCACGTGGCGAGTTGGGATCACACGGTCGGCAAGGGCGTCATCGCCCCGTTCTGCGACGCATACATCGTCCAGAACCGAACGATGCAAGACGACCTCGACCGCTACCACGGCATCGGCCCGGAGCGCGTGGTCGTCACCGGGTGGCCGCAGACGGACATCTACGAGCGCAGACGCCCGCGCGAGGACTTCGACGAGCTGGTCCGGTCGTTCGACCTGGATCCGTCGCTGCCGCTCGTAGTCGTCATGGGGAACACGCCGACGAACGCGCCCTATGAAGATCGGTTCGTCGAGCGCGTCGTCGGTTGGTGGCATGCCGAGGGTCGCGGGCGCATTTCGCTGCTCTTCCGTCCACACCCGCGCGATCGCATGTGGCAAGAGCGGTTCGCTTCCGCGCTCGGGGCAGAGGATGTGCACGTGCAGGAAGCGAGCTTCACTGACTTCGACGTGCTGGCCACGATCATGCAACACGCCGCTTGCGTGGTCGCAAACGCAGGAACCATCCTGCTCGAGGCGATCGTGAACGACCGTCCGGCGGTGTGTGTCCTCTACGACGAGGGCGCGCCTGCCGGCGAGAGCTGGGCATTGAAGAACGTCATCGGCGAGCACTACAAGGAGCTTGCGACCTCGGGCGCTTTCTACTCGGCTGAGCGATTCGAGGATGTCGTCTCGGGTATCGAGCGCTCGCTCGCCCAGCCCGGGGAGCTCGCAAAGGAGCGGCGACGCGTGGCGCTCGAGGTCGTGGGCGAGGTCGACGGTCGGGCAGCGGAGCGCGTGGTGGATGCGATTGCCGACCGCGTCGCCCACTCCCCTTCAGGCGGCTGAAGACGCCACTCGTCGAGCGCCCAACAGGCCACCTACACCGAGAAGGACGAAGGCAGGCGCCACGGGGAGCAGGAAGTGGAGGTCTGCGAAGAGGCCGAGCGCGTTCAGGACGACGACGCCGAGTGCGGCGAGAGAGAGCGCGACGAGCGTTCCCCACCCTCGCGGTCGTCTGAGCGCGATCCCGACCACGCCGACGACGATCCACATCCACGGCCGCGGGAACCACCGGGAGAGCTGGTTGAGGCGAAGACCGAGCTCGGCGTTCCCCGCTCGATCGGGGAGGCCGTCGAAGAGCGCGGCGGTCTCGCGCTCGATCTCCTGGAAGCGAGGACGATCGCTTGGATCGTCGAACTCGAAGTGCCACTCGGTCGCAGAGGTCCACACCTGCCGGATGCTCTGGTCGGGTCGTGAGATCCAGACGACCTGCCCTGCGGGTATCGGCTCGCCCTCGCTCGGCGGGGGTAGTCCTCGACCACCTGAGCGGCACCCGGCTGAGTCGTCCCGCCTGCGTTGCCGGCGGACCCGGTCCGGAAGTACGCCTTGGTGAGCTGGTCGAAGGTGGTCTCGAGAACTCCCGACGCATACGCACCCGGGTGCGCGCGCACGGCCTCGACTCCGGCATCGCGGAGTACCGAGTAGTCGGAGTCCCAGCCGAAGACCTGGTCGGAGAGGATGTAGAGGTCCTCGTGCACGCGGAAGCTGCCCTTCTCGAAGAGCTGCTCCAGCGTGACGTTGTAGGAGCGATACGGCTCGCGCGTGAGCAGGTGCTGCTGCATCGCACCGGCGAGCCTCCGTGACGCCTCTCCGTTCTCGGGCGAGACGATGTGATCGGTGATGAACGCGCGGTAGAAGGGCACGATCGCATTCCCGCCGCGGGCGAGGCCCCACGTGTCGAACCGCAGCCCGTTGTGCACCGTCCACGCCGGCCAGGGGAAGGACGGCGGCCAGCGCGACGGCTCCGGCCCAGCGCAGGCGATGTCTCCACGATCCTGCGAGGAAGAGCGGAAAGGCCGCGAACGCGAGGAGGACGGCATTCCCCGGGTCGAACGAGCGCCAGCACCGCCACGCCGAGGCCGACGAGCGCGAAGCGTGCAACCGTCGGTCGTTGTCGCCGCTCGGACCACGAGCAGCGCCCAGCCCGCGAAGGCGGCGGCGAACACCGTCTCGCTCGCCAGCTCGTGGAACATCAGGCCGTAGCCCGGGTACACGAGGAGAGCGGCGGCTGTGACCAGTGCGACACGAGGCCCGAAGAACAGCCCGGCCGCGCTCCACGCGACGACCGATGCGGCGAACAGGACGGCTGCGATCGGCTCCGCGAGCGCACCACCGGCGACGTCCAATGACAGCCCCGCCACGATCGGGCGTGACCGGGCGTTCGAAACAGCATCGACCACGGCAGCAGCACGTCGTGGTCGAAGAGCTGAACGTAGGCGTAGAGGTACTCGTCGAGGTCGCGACCTGTCTTCAGCGGCCAGGCGATCGCGCGCACGGCGAAGACCCCGAGTCCGAGCCCGAAGAGGAGAACCGCTCCTAGTGGGCGCGAAGCGAGCCGCTCGAGCCACTCCGAGTAGGCGCGCGAGCGGGTTGCCTCTCGTGTCCGCCATAGATGCCCGCAGGAGGCTAGCTAGCCTGTCGGGCTGTGCGCTGGCTCGCCGAGGCATCGCGGCAGGCCGACCGCGCCGCCGCCGCAACGGAGACGCGCTGGGCACCGATCGCGGTCTTCGGTGTCGCGGTCGGGGTCTGGTGGCTCCAGGCTCTCGCGATGCCGCTCGCCGGCGGCCGCGACTTCGGAACCTATCTCGGAGCGTGGGTCGAGCTCTTCCAATCCGATCCGATCGACCTCGGATACGTCCTCGGGCGAACGCCGGTCGCCCCGCTCGTCGTCGGGGGCCTCCTCGACTTCGCGGGCGGGGCCCTCGCCGAGCCGGGTGTGTCGCTTCTCTACGCAGGGTCGGTCACGGCCTGGTTCCTCGCCGCGCGAACGTTCGGCGGACGTGCTGCGCTCCTCGCGACCGTCGTCCTCCTCCTCTATCCGAGCTACGGGATCCTGTTCCACGAGATCTCTTCCGACACCGTCTTCGCGGCTGCGTTCGCAGGCTGGTCGCTGCTCACGATCCGTGTTCTGCTCGCGCCGTCCATCCCGCGATTCGCCCTGGTCGGGGCGGGCGTTGCCTTACTCGTGCTCGTGCGACCCGGGAATCAGGCGCTTCTCGTGCTCGCGCTCCTCCCGCTCGCTCTTGCGATTGCCGTGGCGGGCTCGCGTCGCGTCCTCCGCGGCGTTCGCTGCGGCGATGCTCGTCATCCTCGGGGCCTGGACGGCACACAACGGCCTCCGCTTTGGCGACTACACGCTGGCTCGCGGCGGCAACTCCAGGCTGCCGTTCGAGCGTGTCTTTCTCACCGAGCGGATCGTCCGCCCCGAGAACGGGCCCGCGTCGCGCAGGCTGGCGCTCGCCGTCGAGCGCGACCTCCTTCCGCAGGAGCCGTACCGCTCGTACGGCATCCGCCTCGACGACTTCTTCTCCGACCCGAGCCCTCGGATGAAGGACGACCTGGGCGCGCTCGCCACGCGTCTGTGGGGGTGGGACAACGACGAGCGCATTCTTCGCGATGTCGGAATCGAGGCTGTTCGCGCTCATCCCGGCGCGTACACACGCGGGGTGACTGACGACCGTCTGGGACCTGCTCCGCCTGCCGGTCTATCGCGATCTGACGTCGGGTACCGGCGAGAGCGTGCGGCGGCGGCGGCGGATGCAAGCGCCGCGAAGCGGCCGGCGATCCGACACCCGGGCCGGCGACGACCATCGTGGTCGACGGGCGCACGCTTCCCGAGCCGACAGAGGGCGAGCGGATTCCGGCGCCGCACGAGGGTGGCCCGACGACACCCGACCGAAGCATCTACACGGTCTGGACGTCTCCGACCGAGCATCACCTCGTCTTCGTGCACGAGGGCGACGAGGAGCGCTACCAGGCGCTCCACCGGCGGATCGAGGAGCTCGCGGGCAACCTGCCCGACCGCGCCGGGAACGCCACTCTTGCCCTTCGCCTCAATCAGTCCTCGCGTTGGTTCCCGCCGCCGGTTCTCTGGCTCGCGCTCGGCCTCGTCTGCCTCGTGATCCGTCGTCCCGGCAACGCGCTCGCGATGTCGACGCCCGCTCTCGCAGCCTTCATCGTGATCGTGCTGAGCGCGCTCGCCATCGCGGCGATCCCGCACTACTCGGTGCCCGTGGCCCCCGCGTTCTTTCTCTTGGGAGCGGCGGCGATGCTCGCACCTGCGGCTCGTGCGCGCACGAGCGGCAGTGCCCGAGTGTCGTAGCCCGACTGCTCGGGATCAACTCGTCCTACCTGCTCCCCTGGCAGCCCGCTTCGCCGCACGAATTGGCGCCGTCACCCGCCAGCTCCACGAGCTCGTCATGAGCCGCATGAGATCCTTCTGCATAGCAAGCTCCTGCTCGAGTTCTGCGAGCTGTCCGGTGCTCAGGGGATCGATGCTCTTTCCTGCATCGACGAGTGTCTTCGAGAAACCCTCGTACACTCGTGGAACGGCGTAGGCGCCAGGCGGCGGAGATAGGTTGAGCCCGACTCCCGTAACGATGATGCCAAGCCCGGACCAGCACTCGTCCTTCAGTGGTCCTTCGCGCATTACTCGACCGGGTACAAAATCCAGATCGACGAGCGGACCTTGTCGAAGTCGCCATACTCGACCATCTCGAGGCCCGTTCGTACCCTGCCGTTGAGCGTGTCGTGAAGCAAGATCACCGACCCTCCGACGCTCGGCGACGAGAGCGGCTCTCGACGTCCGCCCGCACTCCTTGCGCCGAGTGGTCGCCGTCGACGAGCGCGAAGTCGACGTTCCGGCCCGATACCGCAAGCTCCTCGAGCAGTTCAGGCAGCAGTTCGTGGCTGTCGCCCGTGTGGAACACGACGTTCGGAAACCGCTCGGACGTCAGGTCCGAATGTCGTTGGAGGTCGAAGGAGTGCACGCTGTCGCTCGCGAGGCTGATCGCCTCGAGGCTGCCTCCACGCGCCGTCCCAATCTCGATCGAGAGCGAAGGCCGAAGCAGCCGGAGAACACCTTCAACTGCCGCCCGCTCGCCCGGCGCCATTGTCCACTCGCTTGGACTGAGGAGCTTCAGGAGCCCGTCCGTGCGCACGATCGGAGTCTATGGCGGAGAAGCTGATTTTTTTCGAGCGGCCGGGTTTCACAGGAGCCGAACGGCACGATGCCTCTCCGCGACCAGCGACAATCTCTTACGAGGCGACTCTGACTGACGTAACGATCCTCATCCCGACGTACCGCCACGCCGCGCTCCTGCCGTACTCGGTGACAAGTGCGCTCGCTCAGACAGGAGCATCGTTCGAGCTCTTCGTCGTGGGAGACGGTGTCGAGGACGACACCCGAGCCGCGCTGGAGCCGTTCCTTTCCGACCCACGCGTGCGCTTCTTCGATCTCCCGAAGGGACAACGCCACGGCGAGCGGCGCCGGCACGAGGCGTTGCAGGAGGCTAACGGGAGGATCGTCTGCTACCTCTCGGACGACGATCTGCTCCTTGGTGACCACGTTGTCGAGATGGCCCGACTGCTGGAGGACGCTGACTTCGCCCACAGCGCGCCTGTGTTCGTCAAGCCGGACGGGTCGCTCAAGTACGGGCCGATCGACGTTGCCCGACCGGAGTTTCACGCAAAGCTCCTCGGGGGCTGGAACCGGATCTCCCTTACGGGCGCGGCACACACGATCGCTGCGTACCGACGCCTTCCGTTCGGCTGGCGCCCTGCTCCACTCCCTTGTGCAACCGATCTCTACATGTGGCAGCAGTTCGTAGGGCTCCCGGGCTTTCAGGGGAAGACGGCGACGCGCCTCACCCACCTGCACCTTGCCGACGTCGATCGCCGCGACTTCGCGGCCTCGGCGCGCGTAGCCGAGCTGGAGCGCTGGTGGGCCAGGATCCAGGAACCGGGATTCGCCGACGAGATCGCGACAGAGATCGCCGACGTTGTACGGGAGAGCGCGGTCGTGCGCGAAGCCAGGATCCACGAACTCGAGGGCACCATCGGGGAGATCGAGGCGACCAGGCTGTGGCGCCTTCGCACACGACTCACAACGTCGCGACCGCTATGCGCACTGCTCGCAAGACGCCACCGAGATCACTGATCCACTCGACGCGATCTCGCCTCGATCGCCTTTGAGTCGTGGTGATCAATCACGGTGCGCTGTAATCTGCCGCGACGATGGTTGTCGTGGTGGGTATCGAGGGGCTCGAGGAGACGCGGAAGGATAGTGCTTCGGTCACGCCCGATGGGACGCGGCTCCAGGACGAGATCGCCGGGGTCGAGATACGCCGACCGCCTACGCAGGCGGATGAGGGGGGACGATCTGCGAAGTCTACGACCTTCGGTGGGGATTTACGGACGATCCCCTCGTCTACGTCTACCACGTGACGATCAACCCGGGTCAGGTAAAAGGCTGGGTCGTGCATCGCGCACAGAACGACCGGCTGTTCGCCTACGAGGGGGTGCTCAGGATCGTCCTCTACGACGCCCGTACCGACTCGCCCAGCTTCGGCCGGCTGAACATCTTCCACCTCGGAGAGCACGACCGAGCGCTGCTCAGCATTCCGGCGGGCGTCTACCACGCGGTCAAGAACGTCGGCGAATGCAGCGGGGCTTCATCAACCTCCCGTCGCAGCCGTACCTGCACGAGGATCCCGACAAGTACCGCTTGCC
>CAVRLG010000024.1:0-80730 GCA_963722035.1 uncultured Thermoleophilia bacterium | reverse complement strand
CGACGAACTTCTCGACCGTCCCTCCGTGCCGTTCGATGATCACGCGGAGATCCTCGAAGTAGCGGCGCATGCGAGCACGGAGCGCCTCGGGATCCGTGGATTCACCGAGCGCGGTCGAGCCGACGAGGTCGCAGAAGAGGACGGTCACGACCTTGCGCTGCTCGCGCGCCGGCTCGGCCGCCTCGAGTGCAGCGCCGCATGCGCTACAGAACCGCGCATCATCCGCGTTCTCGCGCCCGCAGTTGGGGCATGCAGCCACGCGCGGAGTCTACGAGCGGACGGGCTGGAGCTCCGCGAGCTCGATGTCTGCCGAGAGCGTCGCGGCGAGCGAGGAGTCGAAGCGACCCGCGCCGACCTCCCGCACCGAGGCCGCGCCGGCGGCGACCGCCGTACGGATGGCGTCGTCGGGCGGGCGTTCGTCCATGATCGCCGCGAGGAACTGAGCGACGAGAACGTCTCCGGAGCCAACCCCCGAGACGGGCTCGACGTGCGGAGCGAACGCGCGGACTCGCCGGGTCTTCCGTCCGAATCGATGTAACGCGAAGCACCCGTTCTCGAGCGTGATGAGGACATTGCGCGCGCCCATCTCGGCGATGGCGTCGAGCGCCATGAGGAAGTCGTCGTCGTCCTCGAGCTCCTGGCCGACCAGCTGCTCCGCCTCGCGCTGGTTCGGCGACACGAGGAAAGGCCCGGCCTCGACGCCGAACCTGAGCGGCTCCCCCTCGCTGTCGAGCACGACCCGTACGTCGCGTCGAGAGAGATCGCGGATCGCATCCGCGTAGAACGATGTCGGCACCTTCCTCGGCAGCGAGCCGGACAGGACGACGAAGTCGGCTCCTCGTGCGAGGTAGTGGAGCTTCTCCATGAGTGTCTCGAGCTCGACCGATGTCACCTCGGGGCCCCACTCGTTGATCTCGGTGTACGTACCGGCCGTCGGGTCGACGACCGCCGTCGAGGTGCGTGACTCGGCAGCGATGCGGACGAAGTCGTTGAGGATCGCCTCGGAGGTCAGCTCCTCGATGATTCGCGTTCCCGTCCGTCCTCCGGCGAGGCCCGTCGCTACGACGGGCACGTCGAGGAGCTTCAGTGCACGTGCGACGTTGATCCCCTTGCCGCCTGCGAGGGTGAGAACCTGGCTCGAGCGGTGGCGGTAACCGATCTGGAAGACCGGGACCGTCAGTGTGCGATCGAGCGCGGCGTTGACCGTAACGGTGACGATCACGTGACGATCTCCCAGAGATTCTCGGCGGTCTGCGTCGCATACCACCGCACCTTCGCCAGCAGACCCGGCTCGGCGACGAGCGGTGGCAGCCACGAGGTTCGAGGACGCGACGAGCCGGTTTCCGTCGTAGACCTCGACGCGGCCGAACCGTTGGCCTCTTCGAACGGGGAGCGCAACCGACGTCGGCGCGACGACACGTTCGACGAGAGGCTTCCCGATACGAATCGTCCGCACGAGTTGCTGCGGAGCCACGAGCTCGACGTCGGGTCGGCCGTAGCCGGTCTCGGCTACGGCATATACCCGGCTCGAGTCGATTGCGGTGATGCGACGGTACTGCGCGAGGCCGAATGCGAGGAGCTCCTGCAGCGCGTCGTTGCGGGAGCGGCGGGTATCGCTCCCGAGCACGGTCCCATACACCGTCACGCCGTTGGCGCTGGCTGCGGCCGCTTCCGACCACCCCGCATCTCGTGTATGCCCGGTCTTCCCTCCGACGAGTGCGGGCCAGCTCACCAGGAGGTCGTCCGTCGTGGGGAAGACACGGCCGCCGGAGAGCGAGACCGTCGAGCGCCCGAGGGCGTCGCGGACGAACGGGATTCCGAGCGCATATCGCACGAGCAGGGTGACGTCCCGGGCGCTCGAGACGTGACCTCGTGCATCGAGGCCGTGCGGATTCTCGAAGTTCGTGTCTGCGAGGCCGAGCTCGCGCGCCTTCGCTATTCATCAGCGCGACGAACCGGGGTGTCGAGCCATTTCCGACGTGCAGCGCAAGGGCCTCGGCCGCGTCGTTTGCACTGCGGATGAGCATCGCGCGGAGGAGCGCGGCAACCGTGAGCTCCTCTCCCGCCCGCAGGTAGACGGTCGACTCGCCCACACCGGCTGCACGGGGACTCACGCGCACTTCGTCCGACAGGTCTGCGCGCTCGAGCACGACAACGGCCGTCATGAGCTTCGTGATGCTCGCGATCGCACGCTCACGCCTTGCGCTGCTCTGCGCGAGCACGGCGTCGTCCTCGCCGACGAGGTACCACGCGGACGCCGAGACGCGCGGCTGGTCCGCGGTCAGCGTGGAGTCGGCGCTCGTGGCCTGAAGCGGCACCGCAAGTGCGGCGAGGAGAGCGACGACGGCGAGCAGTGCTCTGCGCATCACCGGCGCGGAACTGTACTCCAAGCGTCGACGGGTCGGCGGCTACCAGCCCGCGGCAGCCCACACCTGGCCTGCGAGCTTCTCCGCTTCCGCTGCTGCCGCTGCCCGCCAGTCCTCCTCGGTGTCGCGGTACGCGTAGATCACCGAGCGGGACGCGGTCACGAGCGCGCTCGCCGGCCCGGCTGTAAATGCCCGCGCGACGTCGGCCGGCGTCGCGCCTTGCGCGCCGACGCCGGGAAGCAGGATCGGCGAGGTCGGCAGCAGCCGCCGCGCCTCCGAGACAGCGCGAGGGAGCGTCGCTCCGACAACGGCGCCGACGCTCGACAGTCCCTTCTCGCCGACGAGCGGCTCACCCCACTCCCGCACGAGCAAAGCAAGGTGGTGCCAGAGCGGGCGGCCGTCCGAAAGCGCAAGGTCTTGAACGTCGGCCGCGCCTGCATTGGAGGTGCGAACGAGGAAGAAGACACCGGCGCCGTGCCGTCGGCATGCGGCGAGAAACGGCTCGACCGAGTCATGGCCGAGGTACGGGCTCGCCGTGATCGCATCGGCGAGCGGCGGATCTCCGTCGCGCGGCTCGACGAACGCGGCCGAGTAGGCGCGCGAGGTCGAACCGATGTCGCCGCGCTTCGCGTCGAGCACCACGAGCAGCCCGGCCGAGCGCGAGTACTCGCACACCTCCTCGAGCGCCTTGAACCCGTCCGAGCCCAGCGCCTCGAAGAACGCCGACTGCGGCTTGACGGCGACGACGTACGGCCCGACGGCATCGACGATCCCTTTGCAGAAGCGTGCAACGGCCGACGCAGCGGCGGCGCGGCCGAGCACGGCCTCCCCGCGCAGCTCCATCGGCAAGAGGTCGAGCCGGGGATCGAGCCCGACCGCGAGCTGGCTGTGCTTGCGCTCGACGGCCTCGACGAGTCTGTCGGCGAAGTTGACTGCCTCCACGCAGCGAAGGCTACGTTCCTAGTCGGCGTCAGGCGGCGAGGATCTGGGCGGCGTCGAGTGAAACGATGCGGAGTTCCGGGCCGGGCCGCCGCAGGAATCCGGAGACCAAGAGCAATGCGTCCGCATCCTCCGGGGCAAGGGAGGGCTCGGCAAGGGCTGCCTCGGCCAGGCCGGCCTCGACCTCGAGCCTTCCGGCGAGTCCACCCGCGAGCGTCCGGACTGAAACACGCCCACTCGCGAGGAAGAAGGCCCGCCTGAGGCCGGGCTCGCGCGCTGGAGCCAGCAAGCAGATCGTCGCGAGGCGCAGCCGGTCGAGCTCGGCGATGCGCGAGACCACGGCCTCCAGTGCCGCAAGCCGATCGCGCAGCCGCGCCGCGTCCTCGAAGCGCAGGTCGCCCGCGAGCCTGCGCAGCTTCGCTCGCAATGGTGGTATCGCCGCGTCGAGATCTTCACCTTCGAACGTGTCCAGCGCTCGCGCGGCGAGCTGCGCCTTGCGCTTGCTTGCTATCGGGCCGAACCGCCCCGGCTCGGAGACGACTGTCCACCGGTCCCGGCGTCGCACGAGATAGACGTAGCGCTCGGGCCGACCCGCTCGGGCGTTGGCGGGCGGCCGTAGCTCTCTGATGAGCCGAAGCTCTTCGAGCGCGGCCTCGAGCTCGGACCCGACCTGCCGCCACTCGACACGCTCGAGCGCTCCGAGTGCGGCCTCGACCGCAGGCCGCTGGCGGTCTCCCGAGAAGTACGAGCGGAGCCGCGCACGCAGATCGCGCGCCTTGCCGACGTACAAGACGGTGTCGTTTCGATCGCGAAAGAGATAGACACCTGGAGTCGTGGGCGCCCCGGCGACGAGCGAGCGCTTCGAGTGGAGGCGGCGCGCTCGCGGTGCTGCCAGCTCTGCGACCTCGGCGATCGTGCGGGCGCCTCGCTCCTGCGCGAGTCCCAGGAGTGCGATGAGAATCTCCGCCGTCGCCAGCGCGTCGGGCAGCGCGCGGTGACACGGCTGCCAGGTCGTGCCGAAGAAGTGCGCGAGCTGCTGGAGAGAGAAGCGCTCGCTGCGGCGATGGAGGAGCCGCCGGGCGAGCCAGACCGTGTCGACAACGGTCGCCGCGACACGACGTCCGGTGAGCCGCTCGACCTCGCGATCGAGGAACCCGACATCGAAGCGAGCGTTGTGCGCGACGAGGGGAGCGTCGCACGCGAACGCGAGAAAGCGACGTACTGCGAGGTCGGCGCGTGGTGCGCCGCGCAGCTCGCTTGGACCGATGCCGGTAAGTGCAGCGATGTAGGGCGGGAGAACGATTCCTGGGTTGACCAGGGTCTCGAACGTCTCGTCGACCTCGAGCGCGCGAACCCGAACCGCCCCGATCTCACAGATTCGGTCGCGACGCGCCGAGAGCCCCGTCGTCTCCAGATCGAAGACGATGAGCTCGGCGTCCTCGATCGCGGCGTCGGTACAGCCGTGACCGGAAAGGCCGACCCGCGTCCCGAGCCAACGCAGGCGCGCATCGCCGTCGACGACGTCGGCGAGCAAGCTACGGGCAAGCGTCGCCGGTGCGCGCTCGAGAGCGAAGAGAACGCGTGCCGCCTCTTCGGCGGCGACGGGGCCTCTGCGCGCGTGGACCAGTTCGACGAGGCGGTCGGCGGCGTCGAACGTGAGCTGCATCGCTCCCAACCGTATCGAACATATGTTCGTATCTCAAGAGGAGGAGCGTGCCTGACGCGGCGACGCTCATACGTTGTGCAAGACCGGAATCCGCTTGCGCGGATCCCGGTCGCACAGTAAATCCCCAAAGGCGTCCGCTTTCGCGGCCGCAGCGTGCGCGGTCTAAGCCGCTAGCCGCCCTTGACCGCAGCCTTGAGCGAGCTCCCGGCGGAGAACTTGGGAACCGTTGTCGCCGGGATCATGACCTTCGCGCCCGTGCGTGGGTTGACACCCATGCGCGCGGCACGCGCCGAGGTCGAGAATTTGCCGAAGCCCGTGAAGGTAACGGCGTCACGGCTTTTGAGCGCGGACGTGATCGTCTCGAGCACGGCGTCTACCGCGGCGCCGGCATCACGCTTGGACATTCCGGCCTTGTCGGCTACGGCGTCCACGAATTCCTGCTTGGTCACTGGTCTCCTCCTGACGTGGGGTTCGAGTTCACGGAACCGAAGGACCCTAACAGGCCTTCGTATTTGGCTCAACCATGCTGTTTTGCGGCGGTTTTGTGCACTTCCTGAAGCTCATTGGCGCGAAAGAGTGCCCTGAGGCGCACGCCAAGACGCGCGAGAGCGTCAGAGCCGCCCTCTTCCCGGTCGACGACACAGACGGCATTCCGGACGACCAGGCCCTCGTCTCTGAGCGCCGACACCGCCTCCTCGAGTGCTCCGCCGGAAGTGACGACGTCCTCGAGCAGGCACACGAGCTCGCCCTGCTCGAAAGGGCCCTCGATCCGTTTTGCCGTGCCGTATTCCTTGGTCTCACCGCGGATGATGATGAAGGGCAGACCGGACGCCATCGCTGTCGAAGCTGCCAACGCGACCGCTCCGAGTGCCGGGCCTGCGAGTCGGACCGCCTCTGGCTCGTGCTCGCGCGCGGCCCCAGCGAGATGAGTGCCGAGCTCGCGCAGGATCTCGGGCTCGGTCTCGAACCGGTACTTGTCGAGGTACCACGACGAGCGCCGCCCCGATCGAAGCACGAAGTCGCCCTCCAGGAGCGCTCGCTCCACGAGGAGCGCGCCCAGCTCGTCGTGTGTCACCGGGCGATGGCCGTGCGGGCGATCGACGCGAGGCGCTCGAACCCGGCCGAGCCCGGCTCGAGGACGATCGACGACCCGTCGGCGTACGAGACGCCGGCTCGCTGCTGGACCCTCGCCGGCCCCGCGAAACGACGCCACGCCCAGATGGCGAGCCCCACGAGGAGCGCCAGCCAAACGAGCTTTCTCACTCGTCGCCCTCCTTCGCTTTCCGGGTGGTCGGCTTTCGCTTCTTCTTCTGCTCGGGCTCGCCGATTCCCTGAAGACACGTCCGCAGGTCGTAGACGACGAGGCCGGATGTCGGTTGAGGTCCTGTCGTCGCCGCGATCGTAAGGTCGCCCTCGCGCAGAACGAAGAGCGCGCCGTCCTCGAGCTCGACTTCCGCACGCGTGACCGCTTGCGCCGGAGAGCTCAGGTCGGAGGCTGCCGCGACGAGCTCGAGCGCCGAGCTCGCCAGCGCTCCGGACCGGGTGGGATCTTCGTGTGTGGACGCGAGCACGGAACCGTCTGCGGCAAGCACGACCGCAGACTCGATCTGCGAGGAGAGCTCGGTGAGCTCGCGAAGAGCCTGCGCCGCGTCCATCGGCGCTCGACGCTACCAGCCTTCAGCGCGCCGCGAGGCGTGCTGCGAGTGCTCGGGCCGCCTGTGCGCGATGCGAGTGCTCCGCCTTCCATTCGTTCCCGAGCTCGGCGACCGTCGCCGATTGACCGACCGGAACGAAGATCGGGTCGTAGCCGAACCCCTCGCGACCACGCGGTTCTCGAGCGATCTCGCCGTCGAGCGTCCCCCGCGCCTCGTACTCGTCGCCTACGGGCGAATTGACGACTAGCTCGCTCACGTAGCGCGCTCGGCGGTCCTCCACCCCTTCGAGCTCGAAGAGCAGGTGCGCGACACCGTCCGAGGCCCAGCGCGCCGACTGGACGCCCGGGCGCCCCCCGAGGGCCGCGACCTCGATGCCCGAGTCCTCGCCCGCGACCCAGGCATCCGGGGGCGCGTGAGCTCGACCGTGGCGCGCCTTGATCCGTGCGTTGTCGAAGAACGTCTCGCCGTCCTCGACCACGTCGTCGGGCGTCTCGAGAAGATCGACCTCCCAGCCGGGTAGTGCGGAGCGCAGCTCCCGGAGCTTGTTCTCGTTTCGCGAAGCCAGCAGCAGCTTCAAGCGCGAGGTTCGCCAGCAGCCTCGAGCTGAGCGACGGTGAGCTCGTCGATCCCGCTCGCGGCGAGGTCGAGGAGCTCGTCGAGAAGCTCGCGGGAGAACGGGTCTCGCTCGGCCGTGGCCTGCACTTCGACGAGCCGGCCGTCGCCCGTCATGACGACGTTCATGTCCGTCTCCGCGTTCGAGTCTTCTAGGTAGTCGAGATCGAGGACGGCCTCGCCTCGGACGATGCCGACGGAGACCGCCGCGATCGAGCCGGTCAGCGCCTTCGAGAGCCCGAAACGCTCGAGCGCGCGGCTCGCGGCGATCCAGGCACCGGTTATCGATGCGCACCGGGTCCCGCCGTCGGCCTGGAGGACGTCGCAGTCGAGCCAGAGCGTCCGCTCGCCGAGCGCCTCGAAGTCACATACCGAGCGAAGGGCGCGACCGATGAGCCGCTGGATCTCGACCGTGCGCCCGTCGGGGCGCCCGCGCGAGACCGCCCGTTGCGTGCGTTCGCCCGTCGAGGCGGGGAGCATCGCGTACTCGGCCGTCATCCAGCCGCGTCCGCTCCTGGACAACCAGCGCGGCACACTCTCCTCCACCGTCGCCGTGCACAGGACGAGCGTCTTTCCCTGCCCGTAGAGCACGCAGCCGTGAGGCTGCTCGATGAAGTCGTTCTCGAGCTCGATGGGCCGGAGCTCGTCCGGTCGTCTCCCGTCCTCCCTCATGCTGCGGCTGCTTCAAGTGTGGAGACCTCGACGTGCTCGGCAACGTCGATCGGAAGCTGCAGAAACCGGCGCCCCATCTCACGGAAGAGCTCGGGATCGCCGGTTGTCAGGAAGCGATAGGCCCCCTCCCGAGACTCTTCGTTCTCCATGCCCTTGCGATCGAGCGTCTCCGCGACCTCGCGCGCGGTCTCGTCGGCCGAGAACACGAGCGTGACCCCACGCCCGAAGACGCGCTGGAAGATGGGCCGAATCAGCGGGTAGTGCGTACAGCCGAGGATCACGGTGTCCGTGCCGGCGTCCTTGAGCGGCGCCGCATACTCGCGAACGGCGGTGGCCGTCGCCTCGCCAAACGGATCGTCGCCTTCGATCAGGGGAACAAGGCGCGGGCACGCGACGCCCACGACCTCGGCCCCCGCGTCGAGCGCGCCGACGAGCTGCGTGTAGCGGCCGCTCGCCACGGTCGCCTCGGTGGCGAGAAGCCCGATGCGCCGGTTGCGCGTCGCGAGCACAGCCGCATGCGCCTCCGGAGCGAGAACGCCGATCACCGGTATGGAGAGCTGGCGCTGGAGATCGGGAAGCGCCGCGGCTGTCGCCGAGTTGCAGGCGGCAACGATCAGCTTGACGCCCTGGTGCTCGAGGTAGCTGGCGATCTCGCGCGCAAAGCGACGGATCTCGTCGAGCGGCCGCGGCCCATAGGGAAGCCGCGCACCGTCACCGAGGTAGACGAAGTCCTCGTGCGGGAGAGTGACGAGGCACTCATGCAGGACGGTCAGTCCGCCCATGCCCGAGTCGAAGACGCCGATGGGTCGCGGGTCCATGCGCGGGGAGTGTAGGCCGAGCCGGGGTCAGACCCTGGCCAGGCCCACGGGGGCGGAGGACGTCATCTACCCTTCCCGTCCGTGGTGAAGGCCTCGTTAGCGGGACTCGCGGCCGCACTCGTCCTCGTCGTCGGAGAAGCGCCGGCGTCGACGCTTGCAAAGCAGGACGTCCTGATCCCGATGGACGACGGCGTCTCGATCGCCGCGACGCTCTACGTCCCAACGGGCACGGCGCCCGCTGGCGGATGGCCGGCGCTCGTCTTCTTGCACCAGCTCTCGGGCAATCGGCAGCAGATGAACGGCCTCCTGGAGGGATACGGTTTCGTCGATCAGGGGTACGCCATCCTCACGTTCGATGCGCGGGGGCACGGCGAGTCGGGCGGGCTCGTGGGAATCGACGGGCCTCGCGAGGTCGCCGATACCCGCGCGGTACATGCCTGGCTCGCCGCCCGCCCTGACGTTGCGGACGCGAGGATCGGTGCGTGGGGCATTTCGTACGGCGGCGGCGCGATCTTCAACTCCCTCGTGGCCGGTGTTCCCTGGGCTGCGGTGGTCACTGTCGAGACCTGGACCGATCTCTTCTCCGCACTGATGCCCCAGGGGCTCGTCAAGTCGGGGCTCGTCGCCGGGCTCGCAGGCTCGATTCCGGAGGCGAAGCGGGATCCGTCGCTCACCGCAGTGACGGCCGCGGCGTTCGCGGGGAATGCAGCGGCCGTGCGCCCGTGGGCCGCCGCCCGATCGAGCCTCTCGAAGCTCGGCTCCGTGACGTCTCCCGTCTTCATGGCGCAAGGGCGCCGCGACTTCCTCTTCGGGATCGAGCAAGCCTCCCTTGCCTTGCAGCGTTTGCGCGGTCCGAAACTCCTCTATCTCGGGCTCCACGGCCATGCACCCTCGACATTCCCGGCATCCGATACAGCCGCGCTGATGACGCAGGTACGAGCCTGGTTCGACTGCTACCTGCGAAGTGGAGCCTGCGCCCGCGTGCCTGGCGTCGCCGTCGCGTCCGAGGGAGCGACCGCGGCCGCGCCGCCCTGGACTACATCTCTGCCGAAGACGACCGCCTCGACGTTCGCGCTCCCAGGCGTTACCACTTTCGCACAAAGCGGCAAAGCCGTCCGAACGACGGGTCGGCTTCGCAAGGCGATCGAGGTCTTCGGCTCGCCGACCGTCGAGGCCTCCATCGCTGCGAGCGGCGGCTGGTCGCGCCTCGTCGCCGTACTCACCGCCCGCACACCGAGCGGGAAGGAGATCGTCGTCAGCGCCGGGGGCGTTCCCACGAAGAACGGCGCGCGCAAGGTCACCATCCACCTCATCAACCAGGCGACCTTCGTCCCGAAGGGCTCACGGCTGACGCTCACGCTTGCGTCCTCGTCGACGGCTCAATCGACGTCGAACCTGCTGCTGTACTTCGATCTGCCGATGCCCGCGAGCGCTCGCGTACGCGTCGGCACGGCCGTTCTCAAGCTTCCGGGCCTGCGGATGCCGGTCACCAAGTGACGGCACGCTTCGCGGTCGCAGCCCTCGTCGCACTCGTCGTTGCCAGCGGCGCCGGTGGGTCGGGCGCACTCGACCCCGGAGTGACCTCGACGAGCGTCCTCCTCGGCGGCACCGTGCCACTCACGGGCGAGGCGGCGGCGTTCGGCTCGGTCGGCCCGGGCGCGAAGGCGTACTTCGACTACGTCAATGCGAAGGGTGGGGTGAACGGCCGCAATGTCGAGTACCGCTACTACGACGACGCCTACAACCCGGCCCAGACGGTCCAGCTCACACGGCGCCTCGTTGAGCAGGACAAGGTCTTCGCTGTTTTCAACAGCGTCGGGACGGCGAACAACCTCGCGATTCGCGACTACCTGAATGCGCAGAAGGTGCCGCAGCTCTGGGCCGCGGACGGCTCGCAGTCGATCGGGAGAAGCTTCGCCCGCTACCCGTGGACGATGGGCTTCCTCATGAGCTACAGGGGCGAGGGCGACGTGTACGGGAAGACGCTCGTCAAGACCCGACCTCGCGCCCGGATAGCGGTCCTCTACGAGAACACCGAGCTCGGTCTCGACATGCTCACTGGGCTTACCCGCGCGATCGCCGGCAAAGGGCCGAAGATCGTCGCCAAGCAGGGGTACGAGTTCACGGGCGCCGACGTCTCCGCCCAGATCGGACTGCTGAAAGCCTCACGGGCCGACACGCTCATGATCTTCGCCACGCCCAAGTTCTTCATCCAGGCCATGGTCGTTGCGCACAAGCTCGGCTGGAGGCCGCAGATTTATATCGCCTCGGTCTCGATCGAGCCGACGATCATGGGAATCGCACGCTTCAACGCTCCGGAGCTGACGAAAGGCGCCCTCTCGATCGCGTTTGTCAAGAACCCGAACGACCCGGTCTGGGCGAAGGACCCGGTTGTCGCGCTCTACCGCTCGATCATGCGCAAACACAACCCGACCGGGAGGCCGACCGACGTCTACAACTGGTACGGCATGACGGTCGCGTGGACGATGGTCGAGACCCTGCGCAAGGCGGGGAAGAACCTCACTCGTGCCGGACTCCTGAAGGCAGCGCAGTCTCTGGACACCGGCGCGAACCCATTCCTGCTCCCGGGAATCCGCCTTCAGACCTCGCGGACGGACTACCGGCCCATGGAGCACGTGTATCTGTATCGCTACGACAACAAGCAATGGGTGAAGGCCAGCGGTCTCCTGCGTGCGAAGGGATGAACACTGCCTCGGGCTGTGAGAGACTCGTCACCCACAGAGGAGGGCAGATGAAGACACGAATCGTGACTGTCGCCGTCGGAATCGCTTTGCTGGCGGTGCTCATCGCTGTTCCAGGAGCTCTCGCCGCCTACACGAGCCTGAAGCTCGAGGTGAGGCAGACAGCGACGGGGGTGAACATCAAGGCAGGCGGTAGTCCCGACGACGACCCGACGGCCAGTGTTCGGATATTCGTCCCCACGGGCACGCAGCTGACGACGAACCAGCCGCCCGGCGCCGTGCTCGGTCCGGTTACGGCGACTGCGAGAGTGCTTGATCTTGCAGGCGCCGAGGTGCCTCTCACGGGGCAGATCCTCGTCGCCACACCCGGGCAGTTCTCCGCCGAGCAAGCGGCGTGCCTCCAGGGAGCGACGGCACTTGCCACCTTCGTGCTGGCACTCAGCGCAGCGGGTCAGAACGTGCCCGTCCCGGCCTGGCTCGTCGCTACGGCAGGCGCGCAGGCAGCGCTGGGCCCCGCGTACATCCAGGTGTGTTTGCGGCCGCCAGACGTGCCCCTTGGAACACCAGGTCGGCAACCGCTGGGCGCGAAGGTATACAGCGTCGACGCGACCATCAACGGAGTGTTCAGTCCAGTCCCGCTGGGTGCATGGATCGCGTTCTGGACGCCGTACCGGCCCGGCCTCGGTCAGGTCAACCTCGCTGCGACGATCGCGTCCCCGGCCGCGATCGCTCCGGGCGCCGTGAGTCTCAATGCGAAGAAATCGGGGCGCGGCGCGATCGTCACAGGCCGCGTGACCCAAGCGGGGCAAGCACGGGGCGGAGCGACCGTGAGGATCCTCGGCGGTGCCAAGGCGACCGGGCTCAAGTCGGTCGGCAGGGCGAGGGTCGGCGCCAACGGTGCGTTCACCTTCAAAGCGAAGACCGGAACGTTCTTCCGAGCGACCGCTACCGCGGCCACAACGTCCGCAGCGTCCGTGTGCACACAGCTCGGGCCGGCTATCGCACCGATCCCGTGCGTCAACCCGACGACGAACGGCTTCACCGCACAGAGCAAGACGGTTCGCAAGAGGTAACGACCACCTGTAGGGGCGGGATATATCCCGCCCCTACGATTCGCTCGGCCATGCCCGCAACCGTTCGCCTGGGGACATGTAGCTTCGCCGACGAGGGCTTGATCAAGTCCTGGTACCCACGCGGTATCTCGACGCCGAAGGCGAGGCTGGGGTACTACGCCGAGCGCTTCGACACGGTCGAAGTCGACTCGCCCTACTACCACCTTCCCGACCCCGCGGTGACCGGGCGGTGGGCGCAAAGGACCCCGCCCGAGTTCGTGTTCCACGTCAAGGCGCACGCCTCGATGACGTGGCATGAGGGCCAGCCGACGGACGATGCCTTCGCCGAGTTCCGAGCCGCCCTCGAGCCTCTCGAGCTCTCCGGAAAGCTCCGCGGAGTGCTTCTCCAGTACCACCCGCGGTTCACCAAGTCTGCAGAAGCGATGGCCGAGCTCGAGCGAGCTCCGGAGAGGATCGCACCGCTCGTGCCGCTCGTCGAGTTCCGCCACCGCTCGTGGATGGAACCGGAGGAGCGAGCCGACACGCTCGCGTTTCTCGAACGCACCGGGCTCGCCTACGTGTCCGTGGACACGCCGATGACCCGCGCCTCGAACGTCGTCGCGCGGCACGCAGTCGCGACACACGCGGTCGCCTACGTCCGCTTCCACGGCCGCAACGAGAAGACGTGGAACATCAAGGCCGAGAAGTCCTCGGACCGCTTCAACTGGATGTACTCGGCCGAGGAGCTCGAGGAGTGGGTCGGCAAGCTCGGTCAGCTGGCCGACGACGCCGACGAGGTCTACGCAATGTTCAACAACAACCGCGACGATTTCGCGCCGCGCAGCGCCTCGATCCTGCGCGGGCTGCTCGACGAGGCGGGTCTCCCGGCTGCCGGAGGCGTGGAACCGCCACCGCTCGCTCCGACGCTCTTCTAGAGTCGCGGCGATGCGCGTCCTCTCGGTCACCCACGGCCCTAGCGTGCCGGGCGGGGTCTTCGACGAGGAAGTCGAGACCGCCGGACATAGGCTCGAGCGCTGGTCGGTACCGCTCGGCGCGTTGCCCGACCCAGCGCGGAGCTACGACGCCGTGATGGTATTCGGGGGCTCGATGCACCCGGATCAAGACGCTCGGTTCGCCTGGCTCGAGCGCGAGGAGGAGTTCCTCAGGGAGGTGCTGGCCGAACGAGTTCCGGTGTTCGGCATCTGCCTCGGCGCGCAGATGCTCGCGCGCGCGGCCGGCGCGAAGGTCGGTCCGGCAGACGCACCCGAGATCGGCTGGCTCGACATCGAGCTCACTCCCTCGGGCCGAGCAGATGCCGTACTCGGCGTCCTCCCGCCGCGAGCACGGGTCTTCCAGTGGCACCACTACACCTTCGGAATCTCCGACGACGCGGCCGAGCTCGCGCGAAGCGAAGTGTGTCCGCAGGCCTTCCGGCTCCAGCAGCCCGCGTGGGGGATCCAGTTCCATGCGGAGGTGGCGCTTCCGATGATCGAGGCGTGGGTTGCCGAGGATCCCGACGATCTGCCGATGCCTGCCGAGGAGCTCGTCGCTACGTCGAGGACCGAGATCGCGAGCTCGAACGCCCAGGGCCGAGCGCTCTGCGCTGCGTTCCTGCGTGAGGCAGCGGCGGGCTAGGCGACCACCGGCTCGCCTGGAAGCGAGGGATCTCGCGACCACTCGTGCCACGAGCCCGCGTAGTTCCGCGCCTCGTACCCGGCACCGCGGAGGATCTCCGCGGCAAAGCCGGAGCGGTTCCCCGAGTGGCAATACGCGATGATCTCGACGCCCTCCGCCAGTCCGACCAGAGCTCGGACCTCGTTGGCGTTGCGACACTCGAGCAACCGCTCGAGCGGGAGGTTGACCGCGCTTCGAATGTGGCCCTGACGCGGATCGCAATGCGCGCCCGCAGCGCCGTCGAACTCGAGCCGCGTCCTCACGTCGAGGAGCACGAAGTCGTCGCCACCGAGACGACGACGGAGCTCGTCAAGCATCACGTCTGCCATTGGCTCAGGAACTCGAGGAGCACGGCATTGAAGCGGTCGGGTTGATCGACGCTCACGAAGTGGCCGGCTCCTGGAAAGACCTCGATCGAACCTCGGAGTGCCGCGGACGCAAGGTCGCGCGACTCCTCGACGGAGACGACGTCGTCTCTGTCTCCGATACACACGAGCAGCGGGCCGCCATAGGAGGCCGCGACCCCTGAGAGATCCATGCGATCGCGGATCGCCTCTTGCGCGACAGCAAGATCCTCGGCGGACTCCTCGGACTCGAGCTCCGGAGGCACTCCCCGCGCTCGCAACATGGCGATCTGGTCGTCCCGCTGCCTGCGTCGATCGAAGGTGTCGGCGCTGGCGCGCGAGCCCACGAGAACCATGCCGACGATGCGCTCGGGAGACTCGTCGGGCGAGCGCGAGCGCGCAGTAGCCTCCCATCGACGCTCCGACCGCGACGAGTGGTCCGTCAAAGTCGCGCAGGAGCTGTGCCGCCCAACCGTCGATCGAGGGCCCTCGCCCATACAGGTGCGGCACGAGCGGTTCGACGCCGTTCTCCCGTAGCGCGGTGACCTGCGGCACCCACATTCGCTCCGACAGCGGCCAGGCATGGAGGAGGATCGCCTTCATTCGCGCTCGACTCGGACGACGTCCTCGAGATCTGGTGCATCGGCCCAGCCATGGCCTGTGCCCTCGATCCCGAGCGCGAGCGCGAGCTCGGCCAGAAGCTCGCGGGCCGGGGGCAGATCGGCTGGGACAGGCGCCGTGCGCGCGATGCTGCGGACGGCTTCGGGATCCGCGCCGGTGAGACGCGAGACAACCCTCGGGTTTGCAGCGAGGCCGACGACGTCCCCGGGCGGAAGCGCTCCGTAGAACTCCGGAACCGAGAGGTACTCGTCCACGATTCGCCCCCGCTCGAAGAGGATCATGCGCAAGAGCTCGTCCCGTTCGATGCCGAGGAGGAGCGTGACCGAGCCCATTCGGTCGGAAAGCTCGCGTGCGAGACGGCGCAACATCTCCGGGTTGCGGTCGCAGACATCGTCGTAGACCGCTGTCCAGCCGTGTCGAGGAGGTACGACGAGCGACCCGCGCGATCCGCCCTGGAAGCCTCGGGACGAACTGGCGCACCGCCTGCTCCACCGCGCTCAGATCGTCGGTCTGGAGGTGGATCGAACCGAACGACGCGGACTCCTGAGCGCCGAGCCGACTCTCCAGATCGGCCACGGTGCCAGTCATGACGACGACCTCGTCGCGGAAACCCCAACGCCCGTAGAGCGAGCGAGCGCCCGCATTCGAGGCCAGGACCTCGAGATCGATCATCTCGATCCCGAGCGACCCGAATGCGACGAGGACCTCGCGCATCAGCTCGGTGCCGATGCCCGAGCGCCGCATTTCCTGCTTCACGTAGAGATCGGTGAGCGTGCCGAGAGTCGCGGTGCGTCGTCTCGCGAGCGCGAAGCCGACCGGGGCTCCGTCATCGTCCTCGGCGACGAACGCGATCTCGGAAGCAAGGATCTCGGCCACCTCGGCGAGCTCCTTCTCCTGATCCGCCGGCCCCTCGTGGATCGGCGGAGGGATCTCGTGGTCGAAGTCGCGCCAAAGTGCGGCGATCGCCTCGTAGTCCTCCGGAACCGCTCGCCTTACATTCATCCAGCCATCCTCGCGCCGACGAGCAGGAACTGCGCTGACAGGTTCTGGAACGGCGCGAAGCGCTCACCCATGGTGCGAACCTCCTCGATGGACAGCGGACGACCGGCAGCGTAGAACGTCGAGACAGCCTTCCGCACGCCGAGGTCATCTCTTTTAACGCGGCGATCGCGTCGTAGTCCGCCGGAACCGCTCGCGAACTTTCATAGGTCAATCTCCGTTGACCTATGAGTGGGGAGGGGTGTGGGGAACCGGGAGGTTCGCGCAACGCCTTGTCAGCGCAGCGGACCAGTGGAAGGCGGTCTGGGGGAACCGGGAGGTTCCCCCAGCGTCCCCCACGCCAGAGACCGAAGGCACGCGTTCATCCGGCCATCCTCGCGCCGACGAGCAGGAACTGCGCTGACAGGTTCTGGAACGGCGCGAAGCGCTCACCCATGGTGCGAACCTCCTCGATGGACAGCGGACGACCGGCAGCGTAGAACGTCGAGACAGCCTTCCGCACGCCGAGGTCGCCGGCGGGCCATGCGTGCGGGCGCGCGAGGTGACGCGCGAGGAACCAGTCGGCGGTCCAGCGCCCGAGCCCTCGAATGGCCGTGACAGCGGCGATCACCGCGTCGTCGATCGAGAGCGGCGAGCCCGTCGAGGTCGAGATCGGAGTGTGCCAACTCGAGGACGTACTCGGCCTTCGCACGCGAGAATCCGAGCACGGTGAAATGGCGTGGTCGGGCTTGTCGCATGCGCTCGCGCGTCGGAAACTCCCACGCCTGGTCGTGGCGGACGCCGAACCGCTCGACGAAGTTGCCACGGATGGCGGCGGCGGCACGGAGTGAGATCTGCTGCGTTGTGATCGCGATCACCAGCGCCTCGAACGGATTCGGGCTGAGCGTAGGCCGAAAGCCGGGTAGCGCTTCGACGATCGGGCCGAGCACGGCATCTCCCGCTGCCCAGGTATGGAAGGTGTCGAGCTCGAACGGCAAGCCGAGGAGGTGACCGACCTCCGCTTTCGCCTCGCTGCTTCCTGGCTCGATACGGACACCGCCGCGAGTCGCGGTGATCTCCACTTCGCGCCCGGCGACGACTCTGATCAGAGCGCCGTCGTTCCAGACCGTCGCCCGATCGGAACCGAAGTCGCGGAAGCGGGAGGTCGAGAGCTGGAAGTCGTACGGCTCGGGAACACGGAGGAGCACGGCCGCATGAACGCTAGTTACTGCGCAGGTCCGGAATCCGCTCGCGCGGACTGCGGTCGCGTATCACGCGCCAGCGTCGCCTCGAGCTCGTGGAAGTCGGTGAACTTCTCGTACGCGATACCCTGCTCCGCCAGGTAGTCGGCGAGACCGTCACGCGCGAAGACGCGGGTCGCCGCAGCGGCGACGCACCTGTCCGAGAAGCCGTCGCCGACGTAGACGAAGCCGTCGAGGGCGACGACGTCCGAGCGCTTGCAGGGCTCCCCGCACACGAGGCATGGCGTGTCGTCGCGGAACAGCGCTTTCCACCCGCCCGGTCGGGGATCGAGCCTGTTCGCACGGACCTCCAGCTCCAGACCTTCGCGCTCGAGCACGGGCTCGATGAGCTCGCGGAAGCCGCTCGACACCACGAGCGGATTGCGACTCCGTGCGAAGTCGACGAACCCCGCTCGTAGCCGCACGTTTTCACGCACCCACTCGACGACGTCCTCGAGCGGGGCACGGATGCTCTCGAACTCGAAGGCGATCACTTCGTGCAACGTCAACCCCCGCCCGAGCTTTGCTTCAGCAGCGTCGAAGATCCCCACGTCGCCGAACTCGAGCAGCACCAGGTGGAGGCCGTCCACCTCGGTGGCGGTTCCGTCCCAGTCGACGACGATTTGCACCTCAGCTACCGACGACCTGCTCGAGCGCGCCGATGCCCGGTACTTCGAGCTCGATCGAGCTCCCATGAAGGATGCCGTCGACCTCTGCGAGCGCCGGTCCTACGAGCAGATCGCCAGGGTAGAGGCGGGTCCCGTCCGCGGCGAGATCGTGCGCGCCTTGCGAGTCGAAGTCGCCGAGGGTGTCGCGCACGCGCTCGCGTCCGTCGATGCGAATGATCGCTTCCAGGCCGCCAGGGTCGAGCTCGTCCGGCGTCACGACGAGCGGGCCGAGGCCCGATGCGAAGTCACGATCTTTCGGCGGAACGCGCCCTGGCTCGCGCCAGTCCGCAAAGATCGTGAAGCCTGCGACAGCACCATCGGCTCCGACCACGCCCGCCACCCTCGCGAGCAGAGTCAACTCCTGCAACAGACTGTCGGTACGTGCTTCGCGCGATGCTCGAACATCGGCGCCCGGGCCAACGATCGCCGCCGGGTTCGCGAACGCGAACGTCGTCTGATCCTCGAAGATGCGCACGGCCGGCGGATGCAGCACGGGCGCGAGCAGGCGTACCCCGGCGAGCGGATAGACCGCATGCTCGCGCGCGGACCCGCCGCCCGTGAAGAGCGATTGCAGCGTCTGCGCGGCGAGCTGGATCACGTGCTCGCCGTCGACGCGACCGACCCACCCCCGCTCCAAGGGGTGGTCGAGGGGATGGAACATGCAGAGGCGCAATTCGAGTTAGGGCTCCGTATGCACGACGACGTCGGCGATCCCGGGCACGGCGCGACGAATGCGCTCCTCGACCGCACTGGCCCGGCCGTGTGCATCTGCCAGCGACGCGTCGCTCCCCAGCCCGAGCGTGAGGAAGGCGACGATCCCCTCGTCGGTTCGAACGAACCGCAGGTCGCGAGGCTTCGCGCCGGTCTCCTCGAGCACGACGGCCTCGATCGCCAGGGCGTCGACGGCGATCTCCTGCCCCGCTACGGCCTCTTTCAGCGGCTCGAGGTGGGTCTGCACTGACGCGACCGCGAACACGCGGGACAGGATCGCCTCCTCGACCTCTTCGGCGACCGCATGCGCACGGTCGAGGGAGAGGTCGCCCGGAAGCTTCAAGTGCAGGGACACCTCGAAGCGCCGGTCCACCTCCAGGATGGAGAGGTTGTGTACCTCCCGAACCTGCGGAACCGTCAGCGCGGCCGCGAGGACGCTCTCCCGCAGCCCGGAACCGGCCGCGCCCGGCTCGACATGAACGACCACATCGCAGCCCGGGAGGGCCTCGTGAAGCGCCTCCTCGACACGATCGGCGGCCGTATGACCCTGGCTGACTGCAGCGCCGGGCGCGACGCCGATGACCACATCGGCGAAGTGCTCACCACCCGCCCGCCGAAGCCGGAGCCGGCGTAGCTCTACGGGAGGGTCGAGACCCGAGATTGCCCGCCGCGCAATGCGGGTCGCCTCGTCAGGCGAGCGGTCCATGAGCACGTCGACGTTCCGCCGCGCAAGCCGCACCGCGGCCGTGACCACGAGCACCGAGACGAAGAGCGCGGCGATCGAGTCGCCCGCCGGAAAGCCGAGTGCAGCAGCACTGAGACCCGCGAGAACCGCGAGCGTGCCCGCGAGGTCGCTACCGAAGTGAAGTGCATTGGCAAGCAGCGCATCGCTCTCGTAGAGACGCGCGCCCCGCAGTGAGACGAGCGTGCGCGAGGCGTCGATCGCGATGACGAGCGCGATCGCAGCGAAGGTCCACCAGGTCGCTTCGGCATCGACGTCGACGACACCTGTCAGCCGAGCAACCGCGAATCCGGCGATCAGGACGCTGACAGCTACGAGGAAACCGGCCTCGCCGAGCGCGGCGAGGTTTTGCGCTTTGCCGTGCCCGTATGGGTGGCCCTGATCAGCCGGGCGAACCGCAACGGAGACAGCGAAAAACGTCAAGAGTGCAGCCGCAAGATCGGTTCCAGAGTGGGCAGCTTCTGCAAGCAGGCCGAGGCTCGAGCTCGCAAGTCCCGCCGCGAGCTTGATCGCGATCAGGAGGCAGGCGGCTCCGACCGAGACGAGCGCGGTTCGCCGCTGTGGCGACATCCGCGCGAAGGCTACGGCGTCAGCTGGTTGCCGCGTAGAGCGTCCACCGCTCGGGCACGCCCTTGAGCTCGTGCTCGCCTCGCTCCTCGAACGCGATCCCGGACCCGACGACGAGGTCGCGAACCGTGCGGGTCACCAGCACCTCGCCCGGCTGTGCCAGCGCCGACACGCGCGCGCCGATGTGAACGGCGATACCGGCGACGCCGTCCACGCGCCGCGCAATCTCGCCCGCGTGGATCCCACTGCGAACGTCGAAGCTGCTGTTGCGCGCTTCGTCGCGGATTCTTCTGGCGCACCCGATCGCCCGCGTAGGGCTGTCGAAGCTGGCGAGGATTCCGTCGCCCGCAATGTCCTCGAGCGTTCCCTCGAATGCCGCGAGCGCAGTGCGCACCATCTGCTCGAAGCGCTCGAGAGCGACCCGCCACGTCCGGTCGCCGAGCTCGGCTGCGAGCTCGGTCGAGCCGACGATGTCGACGAAGAGCACTGCCGCCAGCACGCGATCGGCATCGCCGATCGCGGTGCGCGACCCGGTGATGAACTCCTCGATCGCGCCGACGAGGTCAGCGTCGGGCACGGGCCAGTGATCGGCGCTGTCACGCTCGAGGTAACGCGCGCTGGGAATATGCTCGGCGATATAGCGCCCGTGTCCGACGCGCACGAACACGTTGTCGCGGCTGTGGATGACAAGTGTCGGAACGTCGACGAGGGGGAGGACGTCGCGCACGTCGAGCGCGAGGATCGTCTCGAGCTGTGCACGAGCGACCCGCGGTGTCGCGCCGAAGCGCTCGACTCTCGCCCACCACTCCACGACCCCTGGTCGGTGGACGACCGACGGTCCGAGGCCGAGCGCATGGACTCCTGTGCCCCACTGGCGCTCGAGCGCGTCGAGGTACGGCTCGTGCATGTGGTCCGGCAACCCGGCGGGGTAGTCGTCGGCCTGGGCGAACCGCGTGTACCCGTTGACGACGACGAGCGAGTCGAATCGCTCGGGGTGTGTCGAAGCGGCCATGAGCACCATCTGTGCGCCGAGGCCGTGAGCGACGACGCTTGCGCGATCGAATTCGGCGGCGTCCATGACCGTCACGAGGTCGTGCATCCAGCTCTCGATCGGGCTCTCCTTGCGTAGGGGGCCGGACATGCCGACGCCGCGCGTTCCGAGCCAGAGCACGCGCGCAAAGCGTGCGAGCGACGTGAACCAGTCGGCGAAGAACGGCTGCTCGACGAGCGCCTCGAGATGACTCGCCCAGTCGAGCACGACGACGACGTTGTGCGGCCCGTCGCCGAGGACCTGGTACGCGATGTCCGCGTCGCCCGAGTGGACGTACTGCGTGCGCGCGAGCGCCAACCCGGTTCTCTCTAGAGATTCCCGCGCAGCGCCTGCTCGCGCTCGATCGCCTCGAAGAGCGCCTTGAAGTTCCCGATCCCGAAGCCGCGCGAGCCGTGGCGCTCGATCACCTCGAAGAAGAGCGTCGGGCGGTCCTGCACGATCTTCGTGAAGAGCTGGAGGAGGTAGCCCTCCTCGTCTCGGTCGGCGAGGATGCCCATCGAGCGCAAGTCGGCCCAGTCCTGCTCGATCTCGCCCACCCGCTCCTCGACGATGTCGTAATAGCCGTCGGGAGTCGAGATGAACAGGACTCCGTGCTCGCGGAGAGCGGCAACGGTCTTGACGATGTCCTCCGACTGCATCGCGACGTGCTGGACGCCTGGCCCGCCGTGGAACTCGAGGTACTCCTCGATCTGGCTCTTGCGCTTGCCCTCGGCAGGCTCGTTGATCGGGAACTTGATCTTCCCCTCGCCATCCGTCATCACCTTCGACATGAGGGCGGAGTACTCGGTGGAGATGTCCTCGTCCGAGAAGTGCGTCAGCTGCGTGAATCCGAGCACGCGCTCGTAGAAGCCGACCCATTCGTCCATCCGGCCGAGCTCGACGTTGCCGACCACGTGGTCGATGGAGATCAGCCCGACTCCCGGCGACGGCGTTCCGTTCGGTGAGACGGACTGGTAGCCCGGAAGGTAGGGCCCCGAGTACTCGGAGCGGTTGACGAAGGTGTGGACGTTGTCGC
The DNA here is from genome assembly GCA_963722035.1 of uncultured Thermoleophilia bacterium. GTDB lineage: Bacteria > Actinomycetota > Thermoleophilia > Gaiellales > Gaiellaceae > GMQP-bins7. The sequence continues at coordinate 58,636 of CAVRLG010000024.1, read as the reverse complement.
CGTAGGTGGCGATGGCAGCGAGCTCGACGCGTCCGTGGTCGTCCTCCGCCCAATGAGGCTCGGCAACACCTCGTGCGCCACGCTGAACCGCCTGCCTGTACGCGTTCGTCGCGTCCGGCACTGCGAGGGCGACGTCCTTGACGCTGTCCCCTCTCGCCGCGGCCCACTTGCAGATCTCGCTATCTGAGCGCAGCCCGCTCGTGAGCACGAACCGGATCTCTCCCTGCTCGAGCACGTACGACGCGCGGTCGCGAACTCCGGTCTCCGGCCCCGCGTATGCCGTGCGTGTGAAACCGTAGGCGTTCTCGTAGAAGTACGAGGCTTGCTTCGCGTTCCCCACCCAGATCTCGAGGTGGTCCCAACCGTCGATCGGCATGAAGTCGTGGTCGCTCATGGGCCGGATTCTAGGTGGCCTGCGGAGCCGGCGCCCTGCGGCGCACGAAGAGGATCCCGACGCCGATCAGGACGCCGCCCACGACCTGGAGCCACGAGAGCGCCTCCGAGAGCAGGATGACGGCGAGGACCGCGGCGACGAATGGCTGGAGGTTCGCGGCGAGCGTCGCCTTCGCCGGCCCGATCTTGTGGATCGACCGGAACCAGAGAACGTTGGTGAGGACGAGCGGACCCACGGTCGCGAGGAGGAGGAGCAACCAGACCTGCCGGCCGACCGACCAGTCCTGATCGGCGGTCTGCCGAATCCCGACGAGTGTGAGCAGTGCCCACGTCACCGGAATGACGATCGCGCTCACGCGCGAGGGCGAGTACGTCCTCATGAGCGGCGCGACCGTGACCGAGTACGCAGCCCAGGTCGCCCCGGTCGAGATGCCCAGCAGGATCCCGACGCGCGATGCAGACACTTCGCTACTCGCACCGAGAGCGACGAGACCGACGCCGGCGGCGGAGATCGCCGCGGCAATCCAGAAGCGGCGAGACGGCCGCTCCGTGCCGAGAACGAGCCCGAAGACCGCGGTGAAGATCGGAATCGCTCCCAGCAGCAGCCCGATCGTCGACGCAGTCGTCAGATCGAGAGCGAAGACGAAGGAGAGCTGGTTCAGCCACAGGGCCACGGCAGCGAGGGCGACGACCGGAAGGTGTCGCCGCTCGATGCGCAACGTGCGCTCGGCAACCAGCGTCAGCACGATGAAGATGAGTGCGGCGAGCCCGTAGCGCACGGATGCATATGGGAGCGGGCCGAAGCCGTGCGTGAGTATGTACTTGGTGACGCTCAGGTTGAGCGCCCAGAGCAGCACCGTGGTCAGCAGCATCAGCTCCACGGTCGACGGCCTGCGCATCGTCGGACGCTACCGAGCCAGGTCTCCGACAGCGCCGCCCGGCATCGCCACATCACGAGTTCGCGCCAACCGCTCCACGGTTAGGCTGTTCGCCATGGCCGAGCCGACATTCGACGACATCGATGCGCTCGTCGGATCCGCAACGCCGCACTTCGCCTACCAGTTGAGAGCGCGGGTTCGCGAGCTCATCGAGGACCTCCCGGCGGAGCATCGTGTGAGGCGCTACGGGGAAGAGAAGATGGAGCTCCTCGACCGCCTCGGGCACGCGTCGTCGTTAGCTGAAGCCGGCGAGCGGGAGCCGCTCACGCGCATCGGCTGGGAGACGATCCCGTCATCTGCGCCGGCCTACGAGCCGCTCCCCAAGCGCGAATGACCTTCGCAGGCGCCTCGGTCCTCGTCACTGGAGGATCGCGAGGTATCGGCAAGGCGATCGCGCTCCGCTTCGCCTCGTACGGCGCCAGCCGGATCGCGATCGGCTACATGCGCGGTGACCGGGCGGCGGAAGAGACGGCAGAGGAGCTGCGCTCACTCGGTGCCGAGCCCGTTCTCGTGCGCGGAAACGTGGCGTCGCAGCGGATCGTCGAGGACGTCGCTGCTCTCGGCGCGCTCGACGTGCTGGTCCACAGCGCTGCCACCGGCGTCATCCGACCGGCGCTCGAGACCGACGACAAGCACTGGGACTGGACACTCTCGGCGAATGCGCGAGCGCTCCTTTCGCTGACGCGTGCTGCGGCGCCGTCGATGGCTCCCGGCTCGTCGATCGTCGGGCTCTCCAGCCTCGGGTCGATACGCGTGCTCGAGAACTACGCCCTCGTGGGCGCGTCCAAGGCGGCGCTCGAAGCGCTCGTTCGCTACCTCGCCGTGGAGCTCGCACCGCGAGGGATCCGGGTGAACGCCGTCTCCGCGGGGGTCGTCGAAACAGGCGCGCTCGAGCACTTCCCCAACCGCGAGGCCATGCTCGAGATGGGCAGGTCAAACCCGGTGGGACGGATCGTCACGCCCGAAGACATCGCGTCCTGTGTGGTGTTTCTCTGCTCACCCGAGGCCGAGATGATCCGCGGCCAGACGCTGATCGTCGATGGGGGCTGGAGCCTTCTGGCGTCTCTGGGCACGACGTAAGCGCCGGGCATCCAAGCCCGGCCGGGCATGCCTCGCCTCTACGACGAGCGCATGAAGCCCTGGCGGGCTGCCGAGACGAGCGCGACCGCTTCGGGGAAGAGGACGCGCATCGCATCGCGAAGGGCGAGCGCTTGCGCGTCTGCTGGACCGTCCACCTGCAGTTGCCCTATCGCCGCGGCGGTCAGCTCGACAGCAGTGCTCAGCGTGAGCGTGGCGAACTGCTCACGCTGTGTCTCCTGGACGGTCTCCGCCTGTCGCTCGGCGAATTCACGCAGTGCGCCGAGGAGCTCCTCGGGATCGCCACCGCCGAACGGGAAGAAGCCTCCGCTGCCCTCCATGGCGCCATTGTACGGGCGAGGCTTGCCGCGCCCGAGTGCGACCCGACGGGCGCCGCTACGTCAGCTCCACTCGATACCCCGCCTCGATCTCGCGCTGAAGCTCGTTGACCGCATCCTGCGCGGACCGCAGCGCCGCAGTGAACGGCGACGAGGCAGCGGTGTCGAGCTCACGTTCCAGCCTGCGCGTCGCCACGCCGATCTCGTCGAGCCGCTGGGGCGACGCCACGTGCGGTGGTTTGCCCAGGACGCTCCGAAGCGCGCGGGCCGCCTCCTCCGCATCCTCGATCCCGGGGGGCGCCTCCCGCTCGCGAATCTCGGCGAGTGCGGCAATGAGCCCGTCCACGTCGCCACCTCCGGCCGCATCCTCGGCGACCTCGCAGAGCGCCGCGATCGATACCGCTGCGCGAACGCTGGCTCTGGCCGTCACTGGGGCGCCGTCCTCACCGATGGCGAGCCAGCTGCGTCTCCCGTCGGCGTCGTCGAACGAGCAGACATATACCCGGCGGTCTGGAGTCGGCTCGGCGACGATGACCCCCGACACGACGTCACCGGGGGCCGCGTGGGCCGCCGCGAGCACGCTTGCCCGCTCGAGCTCGTCGGCCAGAGCCACGTCGCCAGAATACGGCTTCATGCCTCCCGTCGATGCACGTGAGCTGTTTGCGCCACTGGGCCCGTCGTACGACCGCGCGGGCGCCGCTCTCTCGCTCGGTCAGGATCCGCTCTGGCGCCGCTTCCTCGTGTCGCGCCTGCCGCCTCCAGGGCACGTGCTCGACGTCGCGACGGGGACTGGTCTCGTGGCAGCCGAGCTCAGTCGGCGCGGATTCGAGGTCACCGGGGTTGACCAGAGCTCGGAGATGCTCGCCGTCGCCCGAGGCCGTTTCGGCGACACGATCGAGCTCGTCGAGGCCTCCGCAGACTCGCTTCCCTTCGGAGACCGCTCTTTCGACCATCTGACCTTCACGTACCTGCTCCGCTACGTCGACGACCCAGAAGCGACGCTCGCCGAGCTCGGGCGAGTGGTACGGCCGGGCGGCACTGTTGTTTCCCTCGAGTTCGGCGTCCCTGGCGGCCTCGCGCGCCCGCTTTGGGAAGCCTACGTCCGAGTCGCGCTGCCCCTCGCCGGCCGCGTGTTGCGACAGGGGTGGAGTGAGGTCGGTGACTTCCTCGGCGGCTCGATCCGCACGTACTGGGAGCGGTACCCGATCGAGCGCCAGCTCGAGCTCTGGCGTGCGGCCGGGATTCGGGGGGCGGAGGTACGGCGCCTCAGCCTCGGCGGCGGCGTCGTCATCTGGGGGCAGAAGTCATGAGCGACGTGAGACCCTCGTTCTACGCGCTCGAGCGCGGAGGCTGGCGCGACTACGTGACGCTCCTGCATCTGCCCTACACAGCCTGGCATCTGTCGTATGTCGTGATCGGAGGCTGCCTTGCGACCGAGGTCGCGTGGGAACGGCTCGGTGCCGCGGTTGTCGCGTTCGCGCTCGCAGTAGGAGTCGGTGCTCATGCACTCGACGAGCTCAACGGCCGCCCTTTGCGGACAAAGATTCCGAGCTCGGTGCTGGTGACCTTGGCGGCCGTGTCGATCGGGACGGCGTCCGCAATCGGTGTCATCGGAGCGCTGTCCTTCCGCCTCTGGCTCGTCGCACTGGTCCCGGTCGGCCTGTTCCTCGTCCTGGCCTACAACCTCGAGCTGCTGAGCGGGCGCTTCCACTCCGATCTGTGGTTCGGACTGGCATGGGGCGGCTTCCCTGTCATTTGCGGGTACGCGGCGGTCGCAGGCGAGATCGGCGTCGCCGCGGTGATCGCCGCGGTCTTCGCGGTTTTGCTGTCACTCGCTCAAAGGACGCTCTCGAACCGCGTCCGCTTCGTTCGCCGGCGAGTCGACGACGTCAGCGGTGCTCTCGTGCTGCGTGACGGGAGCGCGGAAACGATCGACGCGGACTGGCTGATCGCCGTCGAGGAGCGGGGACTGCAGCTTCTGGCCGCCGCCTCGGTCGTGCTCGCAGCGTCGCTGGTCGCCTTCCGGCTCTAGATCAGGCATCTCGGCGGTTGGTCGGTAACCCATCCCGAGGACTTGCCAGCAGCCGTCTAGCATGGTTGCGTGTCCGCCGTCGCCTGGATCTTGCTCGGCGCTCTCATCGCGGCAGTCGTTCTGAGCATCGGGCTCGCGCTCGGCCTCCGGCGCGCCCGCGCGCGGGCGGCACGGACGGACGAGCTCGTCGCGGACGCACGCCGTGCCGTGCGTGCGGCTGCGGATGAGGAAGCGGCGACGCAGAGCGAGCAGCTTCGAGTCGCGATCTCGCGTGCCCACGCCGACTCCCTCTCTTCGTATGTCGCCGAGGAGCGACGACTCTCGGACCAGCGTCGCGGTGAGCTCGGAGTCCGCGAACGCGAGCTCTCGGACCGCCTGGCCGAGCTTGTGGCCACCGTCGAGCAGCGCATCGAGGAGCGCTTGCGAGCCTGGGAGGCGGACCTCGAACGGTCCCAGAACGCCCTTCAAGGCGCCGTAACTACGCTCGAGCAGCGCTTGCGACAGCGGATCGGCGATGTCGAGTCCAAGATCGAAGCCGAAGCGTCAGAGCTCGGCGCGACGGTCGACGAGCAACGAGCAGCTGCGATCCGCTTGCGGGAAGTTCTCGAAACGAGCGCGAAGGATGCGCTCGCCCAGGCGCTCGAGGAGCTCCAGTCGCAGGCCGACGACCGCCGGCGTGCGATCGACGACATCACGGAGCGCCTGCGCCAGCACGAGCTCAACGTCGTCGAGCAGGTCGACCGCGCCGAGAGCGACGCCCGAACGCGCATCGAGGTTGCGTTCGGCGAGGTCGAGCGAGGCCAGGTAGAGCAGATCGAGCGGGCGATCGAACGTGAGGTCGACCGCCGGGCCGAAGCCAGCGGCCTCGAGTTCGAGAACCGTATGCGCGCGATCCGCGAGGAAGCGGCGGATCGACTTCGCGAGGAGCTCGATCGGACCTCCGAGTCGTTCCTCAGGCGAGCCGATGGCTTGATCGCAGATCAGCTCCAACGCGCCGTGGAAGCCGCTGCACAGCGACTCGACGATCGCATCATCGAGCTCGCGAAGCGCTACGAGACACCACGGTCGTCCGCCGGCGTCTAAGCCGGTGTCCAAGTCGAGTTCCAAGCAGGAAACTCCTGCACGGCAGCGAATCCCGCGCGCATGGCCGAGACGACCGAGACTCCGCTCTGGCACGAGAACGAGCCTTCGAAGGTCGAGAGCTGGCGCCTGCACATCCTGCTCGAAGCGGGCTACCCCGTTCATCTCGCGGAGCGGCTGACGGTGAGTGAGGTCGATCTCCACGATGCGGTCGAGATGCTTTCTCGCGGCTGCGATCCGATCACCGCCGCCGAGATCCTGCTCTAGACAGATGCCCTAGACCGCGGCGTTACGCTGGAGGTTGTGGCCAAGGTTCAGCCAATCCTCTACGGCGATCGCAAGGTCTTCACGGTGTCTGCGTTCAACCGCGGGATCGCCACCTATCTCCACAGACTCCCTGCACTCTGGATCGAGGGCGAGGTGACCGAGCTTCGCCGAAACGAGGCGTGGGCGACGGTGTTCCTGACCCTCAAGGATCCTAAGACCGGCTCCACACTCAAGGTGACGATCGGTCGTCGCGCCTTCGATCGCCTCGACCTCGCACTCGAGGAGGGCGAGAGAGTCCACGTCTCGGGTCGCGCCGAGCTCTACGAGCTGAAGGGCGAGCTCGGCTTACGAGCGACGACGATCGAGAGAATCGGCCTCGGCGGCCACCTGCTCGCGCTCGAGCGTCTCAAGCAGAAGCTTGCTGCCGAGGGGCTCTTTGCGGCTACCCGAAAGCGGCCACTCCCACGACTCCCGCGGGCCGTCGGGATCCTTACAGGAGCGGACGCTGCTGCACGCGGCGACCTGGTGGCCACGATCGGACTGCGGTTCCCGGCGACCAAGGCCGTGATCTACGAGACACGCGTTCAGGGAAAGGGGGCGTCGGCCGCGATCGTGGCGGCGTTGCGGGCGCTCGCCGCTCACGCGGAGGTGGACGTCATCGTGCTCGCGCGCGGGGGCGGGAGCTTCGAGGACCTTCTCCCGTTCAGCGACGAGGCAGTCGTGCGTGCGGTCGCCGCGTCCTCCGTTCCAGTGGTGTCAGCCGTGGGACACGAGCAGGACGCGCCGCTCTGCGACCTGGCCGCCGACGCTCGAGCAGCGACGCCGACCGCCGCGGCCGCTCTCGTGGTGCCGGAGGTCGGCGAGCTACGTGCAGCGCTCGAGAGCTCGCGCCAACGGCTCGGCAGATCGGCGCGCGCGCTCCTCGAGCGCGACGGGCAAGAGCTGACGCGACTCCGAGGGCGGCTCCAAGTGGCCCCGCGGCTCCTCCTCGAGCGGAGGCGGTCCGGCGTCGATCACACAGGCGCCCGCCTGCAGGCGCTCTCCCCCCTCGCGACGCTGGGTCGCGGATACGCGATCGTCCGAACGGGAGCGCTCGCTCTTCGCGACGCGTCCACGGTCGGTCCGGGCGACCGCCTCGAGATCGAGCTGGCCTCGGGTGGGCTCGGCGCCCGAGTCGAGGATGTGAAACCGTGACGGACGACCGATCGTTCGAAGAGCTGCAGAAGGAGCTCGAGGACATCGTGGCCCGCCTGGAGCGCGGCGATGTCGCGGTGGACGACGCGATAGCGCTCTTTCGTCAAGGCGAAGAGCTCTACAAGGCATGCGTCGAGCGGCTGCAGGGAGCAGAGCTCCGGATCGAGGAGCTCTCGACCTCGGACGCCGAATGAGTGACAAGTGGCATCCAGTTCGTGTATGAATCGCACCATGTCAAAGCCGACACCAGACCTGCTACGCAATGTCCGCCTCTTCTCGGACCTCGACGAGAAGGATCTCGAGAGCCTCGCGGAAGAGTTCAACGAGCGGCGGTTCTCCGCCGGCGACAAGATCGCGCTCGAGGGTGAGGGCGGACTGATGTTCTTCGTCGTCGAGAGCGGCGAGGCGTCCGTCGAGATTCACGGGGAGGAGGTCGCGACGATCGGTCCCGGCGCGGCGTTCGGGGAGATCGCGCTGATCGACAGGCGCCCTCGAACCGCGACCGTGACCGCGCTCTCCGACCTCAGGACCTACGGGCTCCCCGTGTTCGTCTTCCGGCCGTTCGTCGAGGCTCGCCCTGAGCTCGCCTGGAAGATGCTCGAGTCGATGGCGGATCGCCTCGCGGCCGCCGAGTCGCGGTAGAGGCGTTCGCGCAACTCGCTGGGCGGGCCCTAGGTCAACGCGAGCCGTCGACCGAGATCGACGAGATCCGCTTCTGCCTGAGCCCGCTCTCCCGAGAGCTCGATCGTCTCCGCGCCTGCGACCTCGACGCGGACGCGCCCACCGAAGACGACGCACCGTACGCCTGCCACCGAGCAGCGCCGAGCGATCTCGCCAGGCGCCTTGCCCTCCGCTGTTGTCACGTCGATCTGCCCTTCTCCCGTAACGACGAGATCGTGGCCTGCAAGGCGTTCGTCGAAGCCGAGGAAGTCGAGTACGGCCGGAGCTCCGGGCACTAGGTCGGCGTCGAGCGCTGCGAACGCTGCGCCAAGACCGCCCGCCGCGCCCGACCCCGGAAGCTTGGCAAACGGCCTGAGCTCCTCCATCGCCGCGAGGCGATGCTCGAGCTCGGAGATGTCGGCCTCGGAAGCGCCTTTCTGCGGGCCGAACAGCCTTGCCGCTTCGGCTAGCCGCGTCCGGACGTCGCACAGAGCGACGGTCGGTACGGACAACCCGCGCACGCATTCCCGCAACCCCGCGCCCCCGTCGATGGTTGCAGTCCCTCCGAGCGCGACGATGAGCGACGCGGGCGACTCGGCGAGCGCAGCGAGCAGGAGCTCCCCGAGCCCACGGCTCGACGCGCGCAACGGGTCGCGCTCGTGCGGTGCGAGCAACGGAAGACCGATAGCGGCGGCCGCCTCGACGACCGCGCGCCCATCCGGAAGAAGTAGCCAGCGGGCGGGCACGGGACGCCCTAGCGGATCGGATACGACAGCGTCACGCCACTCGCCGCCGAGTGCCAACTCGAGCACCTCGCACGATCCCTCGCCGCCGTCGGCGACAGGAAGCTCGGTCGCGTCGTCCCCAATCTCGCAAAAACCTCGGCCGAGGGCAGCCGCTGCCGCACGCGCCGAGAGGACGCCTTTGAGGCTAGCGGGGCACAGGAGCGCTTTCACGCGCGTCCTCGTGCTCGAGCTCCTTCTCCATCTCGTGCACACCCTCGAGCACGTCCTCGGCAGACTGCTCGTCCTCCTCCATGCGCCGGAACACGGCGAACGAGATTCCCTCGCGTGTGAGCGCGACCAAGCCAAGGCCGACGCCACATGCCATCTCGATCGCCTGCATCGCCAGTCCAAACGCGAACCCCGTGGCATACGGGACGCCGTAGTTGCGGAGCGGAAGCGCAACCGCCGCCTGCACGAGACCGACGTTTCCCGGCCAAAGGGGAACGATCGTCGCCACGTTCATCAGCACGAGCACGAGCCCGGCAGCCGGAAGCGGCGCGTCGATGCCGAAAGCCTGCATCGCGGCATACACCGCCAACAGCTGCATGAGCCATCCGAGGCACTGCAGAAGAATTGCGCCCGCCAGCGGGAACGGCGCGTTCAGCACCGACAGGCCTTGTCGAGCCATGACGACGAAATTCCTGAACGTGCCCGCGCCGTCGCTCATGACCGACCGGTTGTGGCGGCGAGCACCCATCCAGGCGACGGTGAAGAGCGCGAAGCCGACAAAGGCGGCGATCCCGAACCCGACGACGGCCCAGTGCGGCACCTCCGCCGTGAGAAGAACCCAGACGACGAGGATGGTCGCAGGCACGAGGTCGAAGACGCGGTGCGCGAAGACCGTCCCGACGAGCGTGGCGCTCGTCCCTGGTGGCGCATCGGGGAGATGCCGACGCAACGTGGCCACACGTGCGAGCTCGCCGAGCCTTCCGGGCACGATCGCGTTGGCGAGGAGGCCTACTCCAAAGGCGGAGAGGACATGGTCGATTCGCGGCTGATGCTCCGGCGGCAACGCCTGCCCGATCGTCATGCGCCACGAGAGAGCGCGAAACAACGTGGATACGACGTTGAGCAGGAACGCGAGGACGATCCAGCTCCAGATGACGAACCGGAACGCGTCGAAGACGCTTCCCCAGTCCGGGCCGCGCCACCAGAAGAGCACCGTCGCAAGAAAGAGAGCCAGCACGGCGACAGCTGCCTGGGTCCATCCCGATCGCCAGAGGCGGTGCGCGGTCATCACGCGGCCCGAACCTCGCCGCTTCGGAGGCCGCTGATGCGCTCGTATACGCCCTCGAGACGTCGCGCAATCGTGGGCCATGCGTATCGCTCGACGGCGATCTCGCGCGCGGCTTCTCCCATCGCCTCGCGACGCGGCTCGTCCTCGACGAGAGCGCAAACAGCCTCTACAAGCGCCGCGACGTCGTCCGGGGCCACGGCGACCGACGCCCGTGGCTCGAGAACTTCTCGATACCCGGGAATGTCCGAGGCGACCACGGGCAGCGCGCAGGCGAATGCGCGCGTCAAGACCATGCCGAAGCTCTCCTGGCCCACCGACGGTGCTACGAGTGCCTTCGCGCCGAGGAGCGTCTCCGTCAGCTCGTCCTGACCAAGGAAGCCGACCACATCGACCCCTGCGTCCGAGACGCGGAGTCGGGTGAGCAGGAGGCGAACAGCAAGTGGATCGGCGCCCGCGACGGTAAGCCGAAGGCCGGAGCGCCGATGGATCTCCGGCCACGCACGCACGAGCACGTGAAGACCCTTCCTCGGCTCCTGACGACCCGCGAAGACGATCCGGTGCTCACGGTCGCCGGTGGGCGCCGACTCCGGGATGAGCACGCCGTTCGGGATCACCTCGTAGTCACCGGGGAGCCAGCGGCTCTGCGAAGCGCGTGCACGCTCGGAGACAGCGATGCGGTGGTCGATTCGGTCGACCAGGAATCCCCAAAGCGGCGTCGCGCCTCTCATCCAGCCGAGCTCGCCCGAAGCGTGGAATGTGCCAACCAGGGGCGTTCTCGCCAAGGTCAGTGCGGAAACGCAGATCGACGGGGTCATCGGCTCGTGCAGGTGGAGGACGTCGAATCGCTCCCGCTCGAGCGTCCGCCTGATGCGAAAGTGCGTTCTCGGCGAGAGGACGATGTTGGGGAGCGACCCGTTCGCGGGGACGATCACCGAGCGTCCGACGGGGATCACGTTCGGCGGCGGGTCGCCGTGACGACCGACCCGAGGGTGGAGCACGCGCGTGAACTGCCCGGGCGGATCGTTGCCCATGATCAGGCGCACGTCATGGCCGAGCTCCTCGAGCGCCATCGCCTGCAGCTCAGCGTGCTCGACGACCGCGCCCCAGAACGACCAAGAGAACGGGACGACGATCCCGACCTTCACGAGCGAGACACTACAGCCCTCGATAGTGCGCAAGACCGGAATCTGCGAATGCAGATTCCGGTCGCGCGAAGATCCCTGAAGCGCGGCCGCTTCGCGGCCGCGGCGCTCGTTTTCGCACATGCGGCGCCGGTAGGCTGGACGTCGTGCGGATCGACGGCATCCACCACGTCACGTGTATCACGGCGGACGCCCCGCGAAACGTCGACTTCTATACACGGGTGCTCGGACTGCGCCTCGTGAAGAAGACGGTGAACCAGGACGACCCGACCGTCTACCACCTCTTCTACGCCGACGAGGCAGGGACCCCCGGAAGCGACATCACGTTCTTCGAGTACCCGGGCATCCAGCGCGGTCGTGCGGGCGCGGGGATGGTGCACACGGTGAACTGGCGCGTCGGCTCGGACGCGGCGCTCGACTTCTGGGAGCAGCGGCTTGCCCACCGAGACCGACTCGCTCATGCGTGACGACGGGGGCGTAGCGTTTGACGATCCGGAGGGTCTCCGCCACCAACTCACGGTCTCGACGGTGGATGACGCTCCCCTGATGGCTGAGCATCCGGAGATCGCTCCGGAGAATGCGCTCCAGGGCTTCGACGGTGTTCGCGCATTCTCAGCCGACCCGAGCGCGAGCCGGGCGCTACTCGAGGACGCCCTCGGCTTCTTCGCTCGCGGCGGTCAGGTCTGGGAGGCCCGCGGCCCGTCCCGTGGCGGCCTCTACGTTTACGACGAGCCGCCGGTCGAGCGGGGTGTCGGCGGCGCCGGCACCGTCCACCACGTCGCCTGGGCGTCGGCGATGGAAGACCACGAAGCGTGGCGAGCCCGGGTCGAGGCTCTTGGCCTGCGCCCCACGTCGGTCATCGATCGCTTCTGGTTCCGCTCGATCTACTTCCGCGAGCCGAGCGGCGTCCTCTTCGAGATCGCAACGCTCGGCCCGGGCTTCAGCGTCGACGAGGATGCCGAGCACCTCGGCGAGAAGCTCATCCTCCCGCCGGCATTCGAGCACCTCAGAGAGCAGGTCGAGCCGGCCCTGACGCCGATTCCCGACCCGCGCCCCTGGGCCCGCACCGGCTGACGGGATTCAGTGAGCGTGGCCGTGCGCGCCGTGGACACGCGCATGGCCTTTCCCACGCGAGATCAGCGCACGGTTGACGAGGAACGTCGGCCCCCACGCAACCGCGAGCGCGATCGCGAGTGAGATCCAAAAGAGGGCGTCGCCTACCCCCGCGTCCAACGCACCCGGCCAGATGAGCAGGACGGCGTTGTCGACGATCTCCATCGTCGTGATCGAGAGCGTGTCGGCGACGAGCGCGATCCCGAGTGCCGCGCCGAGTGCCGTCCCAGCACGGATCAGCGGAAATAGCGTCAGCAAGTAGCCGAAGAAGAACGCGAGTACGACGGCGAGCGCGATCGAGGCCCCGGCTCCCCACCCCCACCAGGTCGCGAGCACCATCCCCAGCACCTCGCCGATCCCGCAACCCGTCAGGCAGTGATTCGTCGCCTGGACCGCGAGCCGATTGACGCTCACGGCGCGAGACTACAAGCTGGACGTTCGAGGCTGAACCACGCCTCAGGGCGCCCGGTCCAGAGTCGGAAGACACCGACGGCGGCGTAGACTCGCGCGATGACGCTCGCGGACGAAGGGCTCGCCGAGCTCCACACCCATCTCGGTGGCTCCGTCGCCTCCGACATCCTCTGGAGCCTTGCCCACGAGCAGGGAATCGCGCTCCCGGTGAAGGACTTCTGGGAGTTCGACGCGCTCGTCACCGTCTCCGACCCACGAGGAGTCCAGGGCCTCGACGAGCTCGACCAGATCTACCACTGGACAGAGCTGATCCAGTCCTCCCCGTTGGCGGTCGAGCGCTCCGTGCACGGTGCGATCGGCGGCGCGTACCGCTCCCAGCGGATCACGACGCTCGAGCTCCGCTTCAATCCGATGAAGCGAAACCGCGGCGGCGAGCGCGACCTCGACCACATCATCCTCGCCGCGATCCGTGGCCTCGATCTGGCGAGCCTCGAGTACCCACAGGTGCGCGCCGGGCTGATCCTGATGATGGACCGCACATTCGACCTACGCCTGAACGAGATCATCGTCGAGAAGGCCATCCGCTGGGCCGGGCGTGGAGTCGTGGGCGTCGACATCGCCGGGCCTCGGCCGGGTGGCGGGCGCTACGACTACACCCAGATCGAGCCGCTGGTCGAGGCTGCCCGCGACGCCGCGCTCGGTGTCACGATTCACGTTGGCGAGGAAGGCGGCCACACCGGCCGCGAGGAGATGGGCGAAGTGCTCGAGCGGCTCCGCCCGGACCGGATCGGACACGGGATCCTCGCCGCGGGGGATCCGGAACTGATGAGGGCGCTCCGCGAGCTCGGAACCGTCCTCGAGATCTGCCCGACCTCGAACCTCCTCACGAAGGCGCTTCCGGATGAGGAGGCAGTGCGCGAGACGATCCGGCAGTTCGCGGACGGCGGTGTCGTCTTCACAATCGCCACGGACGGGCCTGAGATGATGCGCACCCACCTCCGAGACGAGTTCGACCTTCTCCTGCGCATCGGGGCACTCGACGAGGAGGAGCTGCGCGAGGCGAATGCACGGGGACACGCAGCTGCGTTCCACCGCCGCGCAGCCGTGCCGGTCTAGGCAAGCATCGAGTTACTCTGGCGCTCGCTCGGGCTCGCGCATGCTCGAGGCGAGATCCCGCAGGAACGCGCGCACCTCACCCGGGCCGACGATGTGGATGTCTTCCCGCTTGCCGTCGGACGCGCGCCGGCTCGGAAGCAATCCGCCGACGTGCCCGGCGACGGACCCCGACGGCAGCGCATCGAGGAGGTCGTGATCGGTGCGGTCGTCGCCGAGGCCGAGGACGAAGTGCGTCGGTTCCTTCCCGTCTGGAAACAGGCTGCGCACGTAGAGGCCCTTGTCCACACCCTGGGCTCGCACCTCGACGACCTGGTGGCCGAGCAAGATCTCTGCCGGGGCTCCGGCGAGATGCTGGCCCAGATCGTTGAGGAGCTCGTGCGCACGCCAGGATCCGTACTCCCGCTCGGCCTCGCGGTAATGCCACGCCACACTGCACGACTTCCGCTCGACATGGGCGCCTGGAACATCGGCGGCGACCCGCCGCAACAGACGCTCGATGGGTCGCAACCAGCTCAGGTCGAGATCGATGAGCGTGCGCCATTCGCCGCCAGGAGCGCGCGCGAGGTAGCCGTGCTCGGCGCTGAGGTACACAGGCAGCCGTCCGAGCCACTGCTCGAGGGTCCGTTTTCGCCGACCGCTGACAATGTGCACTCTCGTGGCGGGAAGCGCCGCGAGAGAACGCAGGATCGCTCGGATCTCCGGGGTCGGCCGGGCGAGATCCGGATGCCGCTCGAACTCGCGCAGGGTCCCGTCGTAGTCGAGCATGATCGTGCGGGCCCGTGCGCGTGCGAATCGGCGCCCCAACCGTCCCTCGACCTCGGCGTCGAGGATCGGTGGGCGGCGTAAGCGGCGGTCGCGCTTCGAGTACCGCCCAAGCCGCGTGAGGAACCCCTCGGCCCAGCGGCGACTGTCCAGTGACTCCACCCGATCGGCCATCGTCTCGAGCCGCCTCTGACGCTCTCGCGTAGGCAGCTCGAGCGCGGTCGCAAGGTGCTCCACGACCCCCTCGACGTCCCAGGGGTTGACGAGGAGGGCGCCCGGAAGAACCTGCGCGGAACCGGCGAGCTCGGAGAGAAGGAGCGATCCCCTCCATCGACTCGGAAGGCCAGGTTCGGACTGGCAGAGGACGAACTCCTGCGCGACGAGGTTCATCCCGTCCCGCAGGGCTGTGACCATCATCACGTCGGCTCGCCGGTACAGCGCGACGAGCCCCTCCTTGGAAATGTCGCGATGGATGTACTCGACCGGCGTCACGCCGGGCTGCCCGAAGCGGCCGTTGATGCGTGCGATGAGAAGCTCGATCTCGTCGCGCTGCGCCCGGTACTCGGGGCTCTCGAGCCGAGAGGGCACGAGCACCTGGATCATCGTGGTCGTTCGAGCGCGCGCTGGATCCTGCTCGAGGAAGCGTTCGAACGCCTGGAGCTTCTGTGGGATCCCCTTCGTGTAGTCCAGCCGCTCGACCCCGAGCACCAGGCGACGGCCTTCGTACTGGGTCGCGAGATCCTCGAGGAAGCGTGCGGTTTCGGGGTCGGCGATGACCTTACGGAAGCCCTCGACGTCGATCCCGATCGGATCGACGCCGATGCCGACACGGCGGCCGTCGAGCTCGAGCCAGTCGGGATTGGAGTCGATGCCGAGAATCCGCAGGCACGAAGAGCGGAAGTGACGTGCGTAGTCGCCGACCTGGAAGCTGACGTAATCGGCTCCGAGCACCCCGCGCAGGACCTGCTCTCGGGCGGGGAGCAGCCGGTACACCTCGGACGACGGAAACGGGATGTGAAGGAAGAACCCGATCGAGAGTCCCGGGGCGCGTTGCCGCAACATCGCGGGCACGAGCATCAGGTGGAAGTCGTGCACCCAGACACGTGCCTCCGGCTCACAGTGCTCGATGATGGTGTTCGCAAACCGCTCGTTGACCTCGACGTACCGCGCCCACGCCTCGGGTGTGATCCGCAACCGGTCCGAGAAGTAGTGAAAGAGCGGCCAGAGCGTGTCGTTGCAGACCTTGCCGTAGAAGTCCTCCTCCTCGTCTGCCGTCAGATGGACCGGAAAGAGGTTGTCCTTGGCGAGCCGGCGTTCGACCTTCTGCTCGAGGGCAGGCGGGACGACGGCCCCCGGCCATCCGATCCAAGTGGCATCGCCGCGCATCGCCCCGAGCGCCGCCGAGAGCCCGCCCACGCTTCGTTGCACCTCGAAGCTGCCGTTCGCGACGGTGAGCCGGACGGGCAAGCGGTTGCTGGCGATGACGAGGGAGTGGTGACCGGTATGCCGGGCCAGCGTGCCTCCTTCGGGTCATGTGACTTCGCGGCGCTGCGGCTGGACGCCGCCTTTAGGGATTCTCGCGCGACCGGACACATCGCGCTAGCGACGGCTCCGGTCTGCGCATGAATACGCTACGCGTCCGCGAATAGCTACTCACCCATGACGCACAACTTCGGCATCATCGGCAACTGCTCGTACAACGCGCTGCTCAAGGAAGGATCCGTCGAGTGGCTCTGCTGGCCACGCCCGGATTCGAGCTTCGTCTTCGGGCCGCTGCTCGATCGCAAGCAGGGTGGCGTGTTCGTGGTGGAGGGGATCGGCACCACGGACGTGCGCCAGGAGTACATCGAGAACACGAACGTCCTGCGCACGATCATCCGCTGCGAGGGGGGCGAGTTCGAGCTCATCGACTTCGCACCTCGCTTCCAGCTCTACGACCGGTACTTCAAGCCGCAGATGCTCGTGCGGATCATGCGCCCCCTCTCTGGAGAGCCGCGCGCGCGAGTCCGGTGCGAGCCCGTCTACGAGTACGGTCTCATCGAGTCGCGGTTCTGGAGGGGGTCGAACCACATCGAATACACGGGTTTCCCCACACACGTCCGCTTGACGTCCAACCTCCCGCTCACGTACGTCGAGGATCAGCGCCCCTTCCTGCTCGAGCGAGACCGGCACCTGGTGCTCACGTGGGGCGAGCCGCTGGAAGCCGGCCTCGAGGACACGGCGGAGCGCTTTCTCGAGCGGACGATCGACTACTGGCGCCGCTGGGTGAAAGGGACGCGCGTCCCGCGCGACTATCAGCAGGAGGTCGTCCGCTCGGCGCTCGCGCTCAAGCTCCACCAGTACGAGGACACGGGTGCGCTCCTCGCGGCGACGACGACGAGCCTGCCCGAGTACCCGGGCTCGGGCCGCACCTGGGACTACCGCTTCTGCTGGCTCCGCGACGCGTACTTCACGCTGAACGCACTCGAGCGGCTCGGCCACTCCGAGGAGATGGAGCTCTTCCTCGAGTACCTCCGCAACATCGCAGAGGAGCGTGGTGGCGTGCTCCAGCCGGCGTACCGCATCAACGGCGACTCTCAGGCACCCGAGCGCGAGCTCGAGCACCTCGCCGGCTATAACGGAGACGGGCCCGTGCGCATCGGAAACCAGGCGTTCGAGCATGTGCAGAACGATGTCTACGGCGAGATGGTGCTCGCGGTCAGCCGCCTCTTCCTCGACACGCGCTTCTCGGGCGAGATCCCACCGAGGACCGCGGCAGAGATGGTGCGGGGGCTCGTGGACCAGATCGACGCACGAGTCGACGAGCCCGATGCGGGCCTCTGGGAGTTCCGCGGGAAGACGAGGCTGCACAGCTTCTCCGTGCTCATGCACTGGGCGGGATCACGCCGGGCGGTGGAGGTCGCCGAAGCGCTCGGTGACGCCGACTTGGCTGCACACGCACGGCGCGTCGAGGGGCGCGCGGCGGAGCTCCTCGAGACCCGGTGCTGGGACGAGGAGGTCGGCGCGCTCACGCAAGTCGCAGGAGAGCCCCAGCTGGACGCGGCACTTCTCCTAGCCGTGCACCTCGGTTACTTCCGCCCGGACGACCCCCGCGCCGCGTCCCACGTAGATGCGATCCGCGACGGTCTGTCGGTGGACGGCGGCTTGTTGCGCCGCTACACGGCGCCCGACGACTTCGGCGACACGCACGCGGCGTTCACGGTCTGCACGTTCTGGCTGGTCGAGGCGCTCGCGCTCATCGACCGAACGGACGAGGCGCGGGAGCTCTTCCACCGGCTGCTCGGACTCGACAACGGTCTCGGGCTCTACTCCGAGGACATCCTGCCGGACACCCTGGAGCAGAGCGGAAACTTCCCACAGACGTACAGCCATGTCGGTCTGATCAACGCGGCGTTCAGGCTTTCCCGCCGCTGGGACTGACGCGCTCTCGATCAAGCATCAGGCCGGCGCCGACCGGGGCGTAACGAACGGGGCGAACAACGGCACGTCGAGGGCGGCGAGCAGAGCCGAAGCTTGCTCTTCCGAGCAGTCGAGGACCCGCCGCGACCCTGCGCCTTGCCCGAGGTGGAGAACAACCGTGCACAGACGCGCCCTCGCCTGGCCTGGCGAGCGCTCCACCGCGTAGGCGACGACTGCAGTCGGATCGAGTGACGTCCTCCGCCGCGACACGGAGCCCTCACTCAGCGCCAGCCTGTCTCCGTCGAACGCGTGCCCGAGCTGGCGGTAGCGGTCGAGTCCTAGCGGCACTCCTGCGGCCGTAAGCACGAACATGATCGCCGCGGGCCACCACCATCCCAGCGCCAACGCCACGATGCCGAGTACGGACGGCCCGGCGACAGCCCGCGTGAGCCGCCTCGTCCGGGCGGCGCGCGGATGACGATCGAGCGTGGCGTCCGGCGCAGCGAGAGGATCGATCGCACGCACCAGCGCGCGCGCTTCGTCGCTCGCGATCACCGGTGCAAGCGCCGTCCGGCCGGACCGCCCGCTTTCGAGGCCGCTCGCGACCACCCCCACCCCGACGAGGTCGAATGCACGCCGAAGCGGCGAGTCGCGCAGATCGAGCCCGCGGACCCGCGACCGGTCGATCGCGACGGAACGCCTCGTCAGCAGGCCGCGCTGCGCGACCAGGCGATCACCGTCGTCCGTGAGCTCGAAGTTCCAGTCGGTGAGGAGCGAGCCTGCCGCGGCGAGAACGATCGCGAGGAGCAGTGCCGCGCTGACGAGCATGGTCACCGCGAGCACCTCCGTGGGAAACCGGTCGGCTGCCTCGCTCACGAGCCGGTCCCCGAAGGCCCCGGGAAGATCGTCTGCGAAGTTGACGATGACCCCGATCGCCGCGAGGGGAGCCAAGATGTAGCGACCGCTCGTAATGCCTCCGGCGACGAGTAGTCGGGGCGTCGCGCGATAGAGCACGCGGGCCGGAGGCACATCTCTTGCGGTGGCCTCCTCTGCGCTCGCCGAGAGCAGAGCGAGACGCAGGCGTTCGCCCTCCTGCGCGGAAACCGCGGCCAGCGTCAGCTCGGATCCGGAGCTGCCGCCGGCGGCCGCGTCCACCTCGACCTGGACGAGGCCGAGCAGCCGATGGAGCCACGGCGCCTGTAGGTCGACGCCGCGGATGCGATCGAGCGCCACGATGCGTGTGGTGTGGCGGAAGACGCCACGTTCGATCACGAGCCGGCCGTCTTCGATCCGATAGGTAAACCGGCGCCACTCCAGGACGAGCAGAGCAAGGCCGGCCGCGACGAGGGCGGCGAGCCCGCAGCACGAATCCACCACGCCAGGTGAACGCAACGATGAGGATCGGCAGGATGCTCGCGCCAATCCTCTTCCGCGCGAAGACGACAATCGCGAGCGGATGCAGGCGGCCTACTCGTGAAGCCTCGCTCACGTGAACCGGCGGATCGTCAGTTCGCCGCGCGGACAAGGCGCTACGTGCCTTCCTCGATCCCCGCGCGGCGCGCAAGCTCCTGCACGAGCGCGTCGGCCACTCGGGCGTCGAGACCCGGGATCTCGGTATTGCCCTTGGCCGACGCCGTCGTAACCGTGACCGACACGAGGCCGAACGCACGCTCCAGCGGCCCACGCTTGGTGTCGACCGTCTGGACGCGCGCGTGGGGTACGACCTGCCATCTGCGCCAGAGCGAGCCGCGTGCGACGTAAAGCCCGAGATCGGTGATCTCGTAACGAAAGCGCCGGTAAAGAAGGCGCGGCTGGAAAATCGCAAGAACGACGAGCAGTAGCGTCATGCCGCAAGCGGCGACGGCCACGAGAATCGCGGCGACCCATTCCTCGGCGAACGCCAGCAGCACGGCCGCCGACCCGGTCGCAACCCCGACCACGAGTGCGACGAGGGCCCACTCGAGTGCCCACAACCGCTGCACGCGCGGGTCGAGCTGCAGCAGCGGGCTCGCGGAGAATCACAGCGCCACCCTGCCAGAGAGCCGTCGCCGGCCTTCGAATTAGCGCCGTCGCTGGACACGAGCAGCGGCTTGAATCGTCTCGAGGGAGTACGCGATTCGCCGCGACTCGTTCTCACAGGAATGCGTCTCCGCACGTTCCCCTCCTGATGTCTGCTCCCGTCAGACATGTCTGGGCCGCACTCCTCGTCGTCTACGTCGTGTGGGGCTCCACGTACCTCGGGATCAAGATCGCCGTCGAGACGATGCCTCCACTGCTGGCGGCGGGGAGTCGCTTCCTCACGGCCGGAGCCCTGCTTGCCGGAGTTCTGGCACTCCGTGGGACGAGCCTTCGCATCAGCCGTCGCGAGCTCGGGGCGAGCGCGATCGCAGGCAGCCTCCTGCTCGGGCTCGGCGTCGGCCTCGTCCACGTCGCCGAGACGCGGATCGACTCGAGCGTCGCCGCGATGATCGCCGGCACGGTTCCGCTGCAGATCATCGTCATGCGCCTCGCCGCCGGAGAGAGCCCTGCGCGCGCAACCCGGCTCAGCACGCTCGCCGGGCTCGTCGGCCTCGGTCTCGTCGTTGCGCCGGGGCTCGGTGCCGGCTCGACTGCGCTCGGCCTCGCCGTGATGATCAGCGCGACGGTGTTCTGGTCGCTCGGGTCGTTCTTCTCCGGCCGACTCTCTCTCCCACGAGACCCGTTCGTGGCCACGGCGTACGAGATGGCAACGGGCGGACTCTTCCTCACGGTCGGAGCACTCGCGTTCGGAGATTTCGGAGAGCTCGATCGCGCGACCTTCGCGCTCGACTCGGTCCTCGCCTGGGTCTACCTGGTCGTCATGGGCTCGCTCGTCGGCTTCACCGCCTATGCCTGGCTCCTGCGCGTCGCGCCGATCTCACTCGTCGTCACGCACCAGTACGTGAACCCGCTGGTCGCGATCGCACTCGGAATGCTGTTCCTGAGCGAGCGCCCGAGCCCATGGTCTCTCGCGGGGGCGCTGGTCGTGATCGCGGCCGTCTACGTGGCGATTCGCGCCGAGTTTCCTAGGGGGATTCGACCTGCGACCGTTGCGCTGCGAGGAACTCCAGGAGATCAGACCGCGTGAGGATCCCCGTCGGGCGACCCCCGCTCACGACGACGACGGCTCCGCTCCCGCCCCTCAGCCCCTCGTACACCTGGTCGACCGACACGTCGGCGTCGACGGCCGGCAGCGGCGGTTGCATGGCGACGGCGACGTCCTCGTTCAAGGCGTCGGCGTTGCGAAACACGCGCTCCAGGAGCTCGCGCTCTTGGAGCGACCCGACGACGTCCGCGAGCGAGTCCACGGGCTCGTTTCGCACGACCGGGAGCTGCGAGATCGCGTAGCGCTGCATGACGTCGATCGCTGCGCCGACCTTCTCGTGCGAGCCGATGGTGACGAAGTCGGGAACCTCGTGTCCCACGCGGCGAAAGCGGAGCACCTCCTCGACCGCAGGCGGTGGCGTCGTCCGCTCGAGGAAGCCGTACTGGATCATCCAGTTGTCGTCGTAGAACTTCGACAGGTACGAGCGCCCGCTGTCCGGGAACATCATCAGGACACGAGCGTCAGGCCCGAGCTTCTTCGCCACCTGGATTCCCGCCCACGCCGTCGAGCCCGTGGACCCGCCGACGAGCAGCCCCTCCTCGCGTGCCAGCCGGCGAGCGGTGAGGAACGAGTCGCGGTCGGACACGCGGACCCACTCGTCCACGACCTCGGGATCGAGGGTGTCGGGCCAGCACTCCTTGCCGATCCCCTCGACGAGGTACGGCCCCTCGGGATGCTCCTCGTCCGCGGTGAACACCGAGCCCTCGGGATCGACGGCGACGATCCTGACCTCGGGCCTGCGCTCCTTGAAGTAGCGGCCCACGCCGGTGATCGTCCCCCCCGTGCCGACGGAGATGACGACCGCGTCGATCTCCGCCGCCCGTCTGCTCCCAGAGCTCGGGGCCAGTCGTTTCGTAGTGCGCGGCCGGATTCGCGGGGTTCGAGTACTGGTCGGGCTTGAATCCGCCAGGGATCTCCTCCGCGAGGCGATCCGAGACGGAGTAGTAGCTCTCAGGCGAATGCGGATCGACGGCTGTCGGGGTGATCACGACCTCCGCGCCGTACGCCCGGAGCATCGAGATCTTCTCCTGGCTCATCTTGTCGGGCATGACGAAGATGCAGCGGTAGCCGCGAAGCGCGGCGGCCATGGCGAGGCCGACCCCCGTGTTTCCCGATGTCGGCTCGACGATCGTGCCCCCCGGACGCAGGCGACCGTCTTTCTCCGCCGCCTCGATCATGGCGAGGCCGATCCGGTCCTTCACCGATCCGCCCGGATTCAGGTACTCGAGCTTGGCGAGAAGCTCGCCCGGAACGTCGCGGCCGAGGCGGTCGAGCCGGACGATCGGCGTCGCCCGACGAGCTCGAGGATCGTTGGGTACTCCCGGCGGGTCATCGGGGCGGAAGCCTACTCGGAGGCACGCTTGCAACAGACTGTTGCAAGGTGAGCAGCCATCGCGAACTGGCGTGTCGAGGCCCCCGGCAACGAACTTTGCAACAGACTGTTGCAAAGTTACCGCCGACGAGCGCGTCAGCCGAGCTGCCAGAACTCGCCGGTGAGACCGAGCCGGTGAGGATCGCCTGCGACTCGTCTGCCGACCTGGGCATCCACCTCTCGTCGAGCCGCGTCCACCACCAGGCGCGAGAGAGCTCGTTCATCTTCGACAGCGGTGAGCGTCGCGCCGCGGCTCCCAGCCGTTGTCGCCCAGCCATCGCGATAGGTGCTCCTCCGACCGGAGGTAGACCATCGTGCTTCAGGTGAACCCGATGTCGTCCCACCAGCGGCGTGCCGGAACGAGGATGTGCACGAGGAGATCCGCTCCTTCGACGAGCTCTCCGTCGCGCACCTCGAGCGCGACCGGCTCACCGCAGCACGCGCACTCCGACTCGATCTGTCCGTCCTTGTGGAGCGCCGCCGGAATCCCCAGGGCATCCCACGCGCACGTCCCGGTCCACACCCGACCTGCGGCCGTGACCTTGTGCGGCGTCGGAGCGAAGCAGAACGGGTTCGCGATCCAGACCTCGGTCGTGTCCGGGAAGAGAACGAGCGCGTGCTCGTCGTGCAGACGCCGGTAGGAGTCGGCGATCTCCGGCTCGTCACTCCGAACACCTCTGCCGTCTCCGACGTGATCGGCGGCGCGGCCGTTGCGCAGCGACGGAGGAGTAGACGTGGCGTCGTACCTCGAGGTCGAAGGCGTCCACGCGTGGATAATGCAGCGCATGACCGAGGAAGCTCGTCTCGAGCAATACGACTCCGGGCTCGCGCCCGCGACCGAGGGCTGGTTCGTCGTCAACGTGCGCGACGCCGCGTGGGACGACCACGATGTCTTCGGCGCGAGCTGCATGTTCGAGTCGCGCGACGCCGGGTTCGCGGAGCTCGGGATTCGACTCTCCGTGCTCCAGCCGGGCCAGCCGAACGGCCTGTACCACAGAGAAGAGACCCAGGAGGACTTCTTGGTGCTCTCGGGCGAGTGCATCCTGCTCGTCGAGGGCGAGGAGCGGCTCCTCGGCGCATGGGACTTCGTCCACTGCCCGCCCGAACACCGAGCACATCTTCGTCGGAGCGGGCGAGAGCCCGTGCGTGCTCCTCATGACCGGGACCCGCCGGCCGGGCCGCCCGATCGTCTACCCCGTCTCGGAGCTTGCGCTCCGGCATCGGGCAGGCGTAACCGTCGAGACGAACAAGCCGCCGGAGGCGTACGCCTCATACGGCGACGAGCGCATCGAGCGCCCGCAGTACTGGGACGAGCTTCCCTGGGCCTAGATGCTAGTGACGGAAGTGTCGGCGGTGGGTGAAGACCATCGCGGCGCCCGCCGCCGAGACGGTCTCGACCACCTCGTCGTCCCGCTTCGATCCGCCCGGCTGGACGAGCACGTCGACGCCCGCGTCGAGCGCTAGCTGCGGCCCGTCCGCAAAAGGGAAGAACGCATCGGAGGCGAGGACCGCGCCTTCGAGTGAGTGGCCGAGCTCCCGCGCCTTCTCGACCGCGATCCGAACGGCGTCGACACGGCTCATCTGTCCCGCTCCGATCCCGAGCGTCTGGCCGTCCCTCGCCAGCACGATCGCGTTCGACGCGACGTGCTTGACGACGCGCCAGGCGAAGAGGACGTCGTCCCAGCGCTCGTCCAGGACATCTCCGCACACGACCTCCATGTCGCTCGCGCTCGGCGATCTCCCAATCGCGGTCTTGCACGAGCAGGCCACCGACCACGCGCCGGTAGTCGGGCTCCGCTGTGAGCGCCCGGCGTTCGGTGTTGTCGAGTATCGCGCATGGAGGTCTTGCGGGCGAGCGTCTCCATAGCCTGTTCGTCGTAGCCGGGCGCGAAGAGCACCTCGACGAATTGCTTTGCGAGGCTTCGCCGAGCGTCGCGCTCACGGCGCGGTTGAGCACAACGACACCGCCGTAGGCCGAGACGGGGTCGGCGGCAAGCGCCCCCGCGTACGCCTCCTCGATCGTTGCGGCCGCAGCGACGCCACAGGGGTTCGCATGCTTGACGATCACACACACCGGATCGTCGAACTCGCGCGCGAGCAGACGCGCGGCCGAGAGATCATTGAGGTTGTTGAAGGAAAGCGGCTTTCCGCGCAGCTGCTCGACGCGAGCGAGAACGTGGGTTCTGCGGCCCCGCTCGGCGTAATACGCGGCCTGCTGGTGAGGGTTCTCGCCGTAGGAAAGTTCGAGCGCCTTGTCGAACGCGAGCGAAATCGTCTCGGGAAACGGCTCGTCCCGAAGGAACCAAGAGGCGATGGCTGCCTCGTATGCAGCGGTCGTCGAAAAGGCGGTCGCAGCGAGGCGCTTGCGCGTCTCGACCGACGTCGAGCCGTCTGTCCGAAGCTCAGTGAGCACCGCGTCGTAGTCCTCGAGCTGGCAAACGGCTGTGATGGACGCGTGATTCTTGGCAGCGGCCCTCAGCATCGCGGGCCCACCGACGTCGATCATCTCGACGATCTCGTTCTCCCCGGCGCTCGGCCGGCTCGCGACGCGAGCGAACGGATACAGGTTCACACAGACGAGATCGAACGGCTCGATCCCGTGCTTCCTTAGTGTTCCGAGATCTTCAGCGATGTCATGCCGCGCCAGGATCGCCGCGTGGATCCTCGGGTGAAGCGTCTTCACCCGCCCGTGGAGCATCTCCGGAAACCCGGTCACGTCCTCGACGCTGGTCACGGCCAGCCCCGCCTCCTCGAGCGCTGCAGCGGTTCCTCCGCTCGCGACGAGCTCGAAGCCCAGATCGGCGAGCCCTCGAGCGAACGGTACGAGGCCGGTCTTGTCGTACACGGAGATCAGCGCACGCATAGCTCGCGAACCACTCGAGGAAGTAGGCGATGCTCGACCTCGTGCACGCGCGCTCGAAGTGTCTCGACCGTGTCGCCGGGGAGCACGGGGACGGCTTCGGCGGCGATCACCTGCCCTGTGTCCACTCCCTCGTCGACGTAGTGAACGGTGGCAGCTGTCTCCCGCGCCCCGGCCGCGAGCAAGTCCTCCAAGGGATGCGCACCGGGAAAGTCGGGCAACGGCGCGGGATGGATGTTGACGACACGGCCTGCGAAACGTTCGAGGAACGAGGGACGAAGGAGTTGCATATAACCCGCGCAGACCACGAGCTCGACTCCGTGGTCTTCGAACCAGCTCGCCATCGCAGAGTCGCGGGCATCGCGATCGGGGTAGCCGTTCAGCGGGAAGACCTCGATCGCCACTCCCGCTGCGATGGCTCGGTCGAGCGCGCGCACGTCCGGCTCGTTGGAAGCGACCGCAACCACCGGAAGACCTGCGTCGAGCAGCGCCTGCAGATTCGATCCTTCGCCGGAGACGAGGACGCCGATCACGCCCGCACGATCGTCCCGATCACGTGCTCGTCTCCTGCATCGGGCACGACGGCGACGTAACCGATGCCGAGGTTGAATACCCGCCGGAGCTCATCCTCGGCAATGTGGCGGGCAAGCCAGCCGAACACAGGAGGACGCACCCAGGCGCTCCAATCGAGGTCGGCGCCGAGCCCGTCGGGGAGGATGCGCGAGAGATTGCCGAGGATGCCCCCGCCGGTGACATGAGCGAGACCGCGGACCTCGGTCGCCTCGCGGAGTCGTCGCACGTCGTCGAGGTAGAGAGGCGTCGGCGCCAGGAGATCTTCGCCCGCGTAGTCCTCTTCCTCGAGGATGCGACGGACGAGCGTAAAGCCATTTGCATGTACGCCCGCAGACGGCAGCCCGACGACGGCGTCGCCGACCTGGATCCGCGACCCGTCGATCAGGCAGTCACGTTCCACGAGCCCCACGCATGTGCCTGCGAAGTCGAGCTCGTTCTCCTGGTAGATCCCGGGCAGCTCGGCGGTCTCGCCGCCGATCAAGACGCAGCCGGCCTCGCGGCAGACCTCAGCGGCGCCCTCGACGAGCTCGACCACCGTTTCGAGATCGACGCGGTTGGCTGCAACGTAATCGAGGAAGAACAGCGGCTCCGCGCCAGAGGTCGCGACGTCGTTGATGCAATGAGCCGCGAGGTCGGCGCCGCAGGTACGGAGGCGCCCACGCTTGCGGGCGACGATGAGCTTGGTGCCCACCGAGTCGGTCGACGCGGCGAGGAACCGGTCTCCGTCCAAGGGATAGAGGCCCGCGAACGCGCCGAAGCCAGACGCTCCAGTGGACTCGGCGGCAGCTCGCAACCGCTCGACGATCGCGTCTGCGGTCGTCAGCGAGACGCCCGCCGCAGCGTACGTCTCGTCCCCGGATCCCACGTCCCCGAGTCTAAGCACGTGCGGAATACAGTGACGGCGCTCGAGTGGAGCCTTCCCTTCTCCGACGAGCTGGACGCTCGACCCACTTCAGCTAGCACCGATCGCGCTCGTTGCCGGTGCGTATGCGATGCGGGCGACCACGCTCGCTCGCCGCGGCCAGCCCGTTCCGGGTTGGCGGATTGCGCTCTTCGTCCTGGGCCTCGTGCTCCTTGTCGTCGCCGTAGCTTCACCGCTCGCAGCGGTTGCAGAGGAGGAGCTGTTCTCGTTCCACATGACACAGCATCTTCTGCTCGGCGACCTCGCGCCACTCTGCCTGCTCGCGGGGCTGACCGGGCCCTTGCTCCGCCCGGTCCTTGCGCTTCCGGGAGTCATGAGGCTCCGCGTGCTCGCCAATCCGCTCGTCGCGCTTCCGATCTGGGCTGCGAACCTCGTCCTCTGGCACACGCCCACGCTCTACGAAGCGGCAGTCGAGAACAGCGCCGTCCATGCGATCGAGCACGTGTCGTTCTTCACGGCTGGGATCGTGCTCTGGCTGCCGGTTCTCGAGACGCTGCCTGCCCCCGAGTGGTTCGGCACCGGCGCCAAGCTCGGCTACATCGTCGGCGTCCGGTTGGTGGGAACCGCGATCGCAAACGTGTTCGTCTGGGGCGGTGCGCCGTTCTACGACGTCTACGACACGGGCCGCGACTTCCTCGGGCTCTCGCCCGACGCCGACCAGAGCCTCGCCGGATCGCTGATGATGCTCGAGGGCTCTCTCGTCACGATCGTCGCCATCGCGTGGCTGTTCCTGCGGCTTGCGCAGGAGGGCGAGATCCGGCAGGAGCTGATCGAACGGGGTCATGACCCGCGAGCCGTCCGGCGGGCAGTGCGCTACCGGCGCTGGCACGAGCTCGCGTGATCGAATCGGTCCGAGGTGACCAGCTGCTGACGAGCCCCTATCAGGGCCGCGTGTGACGGAGGGCGTGCGCAGCGGCGTAGCACCGTCATGACCGGACGAATCGTTCTCCCTCTCATCACCCTCATGACAGCGGCGCTGGTCCTCACAGCGGCCGCTCGTGCCTCGTGTCTTTTCATGACGCCGGCAGAGCAGCGGGCTCGAGCGGACATCGTCTTCGATGGAGTCGCACTCGAGGGTCCTACTTCGACGGGCGTTCAGCGGTTCCGTGTCACGCGGTTTCGCAAGGGGCACGGTCCCGGCATCGTGCGCGTCAACACAGGGACCATCAGGCGCGCCGACGGAACGGGTAGTACCACGTCCGTCAGCCTCTTCGTGAAGCGCGGAGAACGCTGGCGCATCTTCGCCAGGGGCTCCGCCCGAAAGGTGCTGCAGACGAACCTTTGCGACGGGTCTCGTAGGCGTTAGCCCGATCCGAGGCAGCGTCTCACGCCTCTAGGCGGGCGCGGCCTCGAAGCGCAGCTTCGCGACCTTCGGTGGCACGCGCGTCGGATAGTCGCGCGTGAAACAGGCGCGGCAGACCGCGTCCTTCGGGAGCTCCGTGGCCGCCTGCATGCCCTCGACCGAGAGGTAGTGGAGCGAGGTGGCGCCGATCAGCTCGCGCATCTCCTCTACCGAGCGGTGGGCTGCGGGAAGATCGTCCTCGTCGGGGAAGTCGATCCCGTAGAAGCATGGGGAGACGACGGGCGGCGACGAGATGCGCACGTGCACCTCCGCGGCTCCAGCGTCGAGGAGCATCGCGACGAGCTGGCGCGTCGTATTCGCGCGGACGATCGTGTCGTCGACCACGACGATGCGCCTCCCCTCGACCTCGTCGAGCGGGTTGAACTTCATCCGGATCCCCTGCTCGCGCATCGCCTGGTCCGGCTGGATGAACGTGCGTGCCACGTAGCGGTTCTTGATGAGCGCCTCGTTGAAGGGGATCCCGGAGGCCTTCGAAAACCCGATCGCGGCGGGCGTGCCGGAATCCGGGATGCCGATGACGAGATCCGCCTCGGCCGGCGCCTCGCGCGCGAGGGTCTCTCCCATGCGCACGCGAGCGCCGTGAACCTCCACCCCGGCGAGCCGCGAGTCCGGGCGCGCGAGGTAGACGAACTCGAAGATGCAGAGCGCGTTCTTGCCGGCGGGAAGCGCCTGCGCATCGTGCAGCCCTTCGTCGTCGACCCAGACGACCTCGCCGGGACGCACGCCTCGCACGACATCGGCGCCGATGAGATCCAACGCGCAGGTCTCGGACGCGATCACCCAGTCGTCGCCGATCTGTCCGAGCATGAGCGGCCGGAATCCCAGTGGGTCGCGGAACGCGACGAGCGTGCCGTCGACGAGCGCCGTCACCGAATACGCGCCCTCGAGTCGGCTCATCGCGTTAGCAACGGCCTCGACGAGCGGCGCCGAGTCCCGGGCGATGAGCGCGGCGATCACTTCCGAGTCCGAGCCCGACGTGAGCAAGATGCCGTCCGCGATGAGCTCGGCGCGCAACTCCTCGACGTTTACGAGGTTGCCGTTGTGCCCGAGCGCGACCGTGCGCTGACGTCCGTGGTGGATGAGCGGCTGCGCGTTCGCCCACCGGTTCGCGCCGGTCGTCGAGTAGCGGGTGTGCCCGATTGCGACCTCGCCCGGCAGCGCCTGCAGCTGCTGCTCGTTGAACACCTGCGCGACGAGCCCCATCTCCCGAACGACGGTCAGCCGACCGTGGTCTGAGACCGCGATCCCGGCCGACTCCTGGCCGCGGTGCTGAAGAGCGAACAGGCCGAAGTACGCGAGACGCGAGACGTCCCGCTCCTCCGAGCGTATACCGAAGACCCCGCACATCAGAGATCGACCTCCCAGGCGCTCCGAAGCTGCGCCAACTCCACTCCCAAGAGCGTAGCTCCACCGACCACCCCGGCCGCGCGTAATGGGACTTCGAGCTCGAGGGCTAGGCTGCGGAGCGGGTCGGCGACATCGGGCGAGCAGGAGACGATGGCGCGACCTCCGACCTCGCCGAAGAGGTCGAGTGGATCATCGGGGAGCTCCACCGTCGCGCCGCACCCCGAGTGGAGCGCGCCCTCGGCGAGACACACCGCAAGCCCCCCTTCCGAGACATCGTGAACGAGCGTCGAGAGTGGAGCCGCCTGCCAGAGGAACGCGATGAGCCGGGCCTCGCGTTCGAGATCGAGCGGTGCAGGAACACCTCCGACTTCGCCGTAGCGAGCCTGGTACTCGGATCCGGCGAGCGAGACCGGCGACGCTTCGACCACGAACAGGGCATCGCCCTCGCGCCAGCCCTTGGGAACCCGGCGAACGTCCTCGACGAGACCGACGGCGCCTACGACCGGCGTCGGGTGGATCGCGCGGCCGT
Organism: uncultured Thermoleophilia bacterium; assembly: GCA_963722035.1. Lineage (GTDB taxonomy): Bacteria > Actinomycetota > Thermoleophilia > Gaiellales > Gaiellaceae > GMQP-bins7. The sequence goes on along the minus strand of CAVRLG010000024.1, from coordinate 28,602 downwards.
TCGTCTCGTTGTAGAGCGAGACGTTCCCGGACACGACGGGAAGCCCGAGCGTCGCGCACGCCGCAGCGATCCCGTCGATCGCCTCCGCCAGCTCCCATCCGATCTGCGGCTTCTCCGGATTGCCGAAGTTGAGACAGTCGGTGAAGCCGAGTGGCTCGCCGCCGGCGCACGCCACGTTGCGAGCCGCTTCGAGCACGGCGAGCGCCCCACCGAGGAAGGGGTCGAGGCTGGCGATCCGTCCTTGACCGTCGAGCGAAAGCGCGAGCCCGCGCAACGACGGCCGCAGTCTGAGCACCGCTGCGTCGAGCCCGGGCCGGCGAACGGTGCGAGAGCCCACGAGCTGGTCGTAACGCCGATAGACGAACTCACGGCTGCGAAGAGCCGGCGAGGCAAGCAGCTCGAGGAGCGCGTCACCCGTCGAGGGCGCATCGACGACAGCACGCTCCGGTGCAGGGCTACGTGGCTCGCGCGCGACCTCGTAACGCGGGCACTCGTCCGTCAAGAGCCGCGCGGGGATCTCACCGACGACCTCGTCGTACCAGAATGCGCGCAGCTCACCGGTCGCAGTGATCTCACCGATCGTGGCGTGATCGAGCTCCCAACGCTCTAACACATCCTCGACTGCCTCGACCATCTGCGGGCGGACGATCGCGACCATGCGCTCCTGGCTCTCGGAGATCATCACCTCCCACGGCTCCATGCCTTCTTCACGCCGGGGGACGCGATCGAGATGGACGTCGATGCCGAAGTCGGCGGCCATCTCCGCGAGGGAGGATGCGAGCCCGGCGGCCCCGCAGTCTTGGAGCGACTCCACGAGCCCCGACTGGACCAGTTCGACGGACGCCTCGATGAGCTTCTTCCCGGTGAACGGATCCCCGATCTGCACCGACGGTCGCTTGTTGGCGGCCGCGTCGTCGAGCTCTTGGCTCGCGAGCACGGAAGCACCGCCTATGCCGTCGCGGCCGGTGGTCGCTCCGTAGAGCACGATCGACTGGCCTGCGTCCGTTGCCTTCGCCCGCATCAGCCGCTCGGTGGGAAGCAGACCCACGCACATCGCGTTCACGAGGCAGTTGTCGCGGTACGCCTCGTCGAACACCGCTTCGCCGCCGACCGTCGGAACCCCGACGCAGTTCCCGTAATGGCCGATGCCGCCGACGGCGCGCGAGAAGTTCCAGTCGGGCTCGGCGAAGCGAAGGCCGTCGAGCAGTGCGATCGGCCGCGCGCCCATCGCCACGATATCGCGGAGAATCCCTCCCACTCCCGTCGCAGCACCCTGGAAGGGCTCGACCGCCGAGGGGTGGTTGTGGCTCTCGACCTTGAAGGCAACGGCGAGCCCTTCGCCGAGATCGAGCACTCCCGCGTTCTCGCCGGGACCCTGGAGAACGCGCTCGCCTTCGCTCGGAAGCTTCTTCAGCAGGAGCGCCGAGTGCTTGTAACCGCAGTGCTCCGACCACAGAAGCGAGAAGACCGCCAGCTCGAAGTCGTTCGGGTCACGCCCGAGCAGCGAGCGAATGCGCTCGTGCTCCCCGTCCGTGAGGCCGAGTGCGCGATGGAGCGCCGGTTCCGTGACGCTGCTCAGGCGTCAGCTTATCCGTCGTGCCTGACCTCATCCGGAGTCGTCCCATGGGGCCGTGGGTAGCCTCCTCGGATGCAGCGCTACTGGCCGATGCTCCTCCTGCTCGGGGCGATCTGGGGAGCGTCGTATCTCTTCATCAAGGTCGCGCTCGAAGACATCGAACCAGCGCCGATGATGGCTTTCCGCGGGCTAGTCGCGGGTGTGATCCTGTTCGTGTACCTCGTGGCGACGATCGGCGGTGGGAGCGCCTACGCGGAGCTCCGCGAGAGCTGGAGGCCCTTGCTCGTGCTGGGTGCGATCAATGCGGCCATTCCCTTTTGGCTCGTCGCGTGGGGGGAGACTCACATCGACTCCAGCGTCGCAGGGATTGCGCAGTCGACGGTGCCGATCTTCACGTTTCTGCTGGCGGTGCGATTCCTGCCCGACGAGGTCGTGGGCCCGGCCCGCCTGGTTGGCGTCGCGCTCGGCTTCCTGGGGGTCGTCGCCCTCGCGGGGTTCGACCCGCGCGGCGGCTCGTTGGCGGCCGCTGGGACGTTCGCCGTCGTCCTCGCGTCATTGTCGTACGCGTTCGGCGGAATTTACGGGCAGCTCCGTGTCAAGACGGTGTCCGGCCCGGTGCTCGCCGCCGGCTCGATGCTTGCCGGCGGACTGATCCTGCTCCCCTTCGCCGTGCTCCAGTTTCCGACAGAGGCGCCGAGCGCCGACGTCGTCGCGTCGCTTCTCGCTCTCACGATCGTCGGCGGAGCGTTCGCCCAGCTGATGCTCTTCCGGATGCTGCGCCTCTTCGGGTCGCGACGCCTGTCGCTTGTCACCTTCCTGATCCCGGGCTTCGCCGTCCTCTACGGAGCTACGATCCTCGACGAGCCTCTCACCGCCGCGGCGCTCGGCGGGCTCGCGTTGATACTCACAGGCGTCGCGCTCGCTTCGGGCCAGCGGTTGCTGAGAGCCAGGGTCAAAGGGGAGCCCGCGTGAGCGTCTCGATCCGACGAGCGGGTCTCGACGATGTCGACTTCCTCGTCGAGCTCATGACCCACGAGGACGTCGAGCCGTTCCTCGCCGCTGTACGTGCGAAGGGCGGCGACGAGATCCTGGCCGAGATCGTACGCTCCCAAGCCGAGCCGGAAGCTTTCGGCGTCTTTGTCATCGAAGTCGACGGCGAGCGTGCAGGAACTATGCGCTTCGACCGTGCGAACAAGCGGAGCCGCATCGCCGATCTCGGCGGCCTGGCAGTCCATCCGAGGTACAGAGGGGGCAAGGCCTCGGACACCGCCGCTCGACTGTTCCAGCGCCACCTGTTCGACGATCTCGGCTTCCACCGGATCCAGCTCGAGATCTATGGCTTCAACGAACGCGCGCTGCGTCACGCGGAGCGCTCAGGGTTCGTCCGCGAAGGCGTCCGCCGAAAGGCTTACTGGCGGAACGACGAATGGGTGGACGGTGTTCTCTACGGGCTCGTCGCAGAGGATCTCGACGACGACTCGTGAGTGCCGTTCGAGGTCGTCTGGGCGACGGCCCACAGGAGAGCCTCGCGCACCCAACCCTGAAGGCGGCCGCTTCGCGTCCGCGGCGCTGGCCAATCATTTACGCTCGTTACATGGCGGAGTTCCTGCACACGATGGTTCGCATCACCGACCCCGAGCGAAGCCGTGGGTTCTACGAGGCACTCGGCTTCAGCTTCTCCCGCGACATGGACATCGTCCGCGAGGGACAGCTCGAGGCGACGAACTACTTCTTTTCCATCGGCGACGACGCGAACGTCCTCGAGCTGACCTACAACCACGACGGTCGCACATACGACCTCGGAACGGGCTACGGACACATTGCGATCGGAGTCGACGACCTCGACGGAACTCTTGCCCAGCTTTCGTCGGAGCATGGAATCGAGCCCGAACGGCCGCCGTACCAGGTTCGTGAGGGTGGCTCGCGGATCTGCTTCGTCCGCGACCCGGACTCATATCGAATAGAGCTCATCGAACGCGGGACGTAGCCGGCGTCCAGAGGCTCGCGAGCGCATGGACGCCCCAGCCGTGGAACGAAGCCTCGCACGGGGGTCAGCGAAATGAGACTCGGAAACGAGCTGCCATCCGTTGAGTTCGATTCGGTCTATTCTCGCGCGGAATGACGGACGACGCGTCGCACGTCGCCGACAACCTGTTACGGACCGCCGAGGCCGTTCACGCAGGAGAGGTATTGGTCTCATTCGAGAATGGGCCGACCGTTCGTGCGAAGGCTGGGGAGGCGCTGCTCGACATCGCCGAAGCGAGTCAGGTTCCGATCGAGTCCGGTTGCCGGATGGGAATGTGCGGTTCCGATCCGGTACGAATCGTCGAGGGCGCTGACAACCTCTCCGCGATGCGTTCGGCCGAGCGGCGGACACTCGACCGGCTGGGCCTGACCACGGATTGCAGGATGGCGTGCGTCGCGCGCGTGCAGGGACCGGTCGTGCTCGCCGTGCACCCGGACGTCGTTGCCCAGCCGGTCCAGGCCGTCGCCGAGGTGGCGCGCCCAACGACGCGTGCGGGCACCGCCGGCGACGCAGTCCGCCGCGTTGTCATCGTCGGCACGGGCGTGGCGGGCGTGACGGTGGCGGAAGAACTCCGGCACGAATTGCCCGACGCAGCGATCGCCCTCCTCGGCAGCGAGCCCTACGACTTCTATAACCGGATGGCGATCACACGCCTCGTTTCCGAGTCGGTGTCGATCGACAGCCTGTACCTGAACCGGCCAGACTGGGCCGAGTTGCGGCGCATCGACTACCGGCGAGGCGTTGCCGCAGCGGCCGTTGACCGTGCGAACGCAGAGGTGGAGACAGAGGCGGGAGAACGGTTCCCATACGACCGACTCGTACTCGCTACGGGGGCGCACCCGTTTGTGCCGCCGATCGAGGGTTTCGGCGTCACCGGGAGCTTCGTTCTCCGAACGATCGACGACGCCGTCCAGATGCAGCAGCACATTCGCGGCCGGCAATGCAAGACCGCAGTTGTCGTAGGCGCCGGGCTGCTCGGACTCGAGGCTGCATACAACATCGCGCAACTCGGGGTCCGTGTGATCGTGCTCGAACGTGGACCCTGGCCCCTCAGCCGGCAGCTCGACGAACACGGCGGCACTCTTCTCCGGCAGATGCTGCACGATCTCGGCATCGAGATCGTGGCGTCGAGCGAGGCGCGGCGTCTACTCGACGGGGACGGCATCATGGGCATCGAGCTCCTCGACGGCAGCATGATCGCGGCGCAGCTCGTGCTGGTCTCGGCAGGGATCGAGCCAAACGCACACATTGCCCGCGCCGCCGGCCTCGAGGTGGCGGTCGGGATCTCGGTTGACGACGGCATGCGGACGTCCGATCCACACGTGTTTGCGGTGGGCGATGTGGCCGACCACGGCGGCCGTCGTCATGGCCTTTGGCCGGCCTCGGTCGAGCAAGCTCACGTCGCAGTCCAGACCATGCTCGGCGAGGAGTCGACGTACAACGCCGCCTCGCCGCCCGCACGACTCAAAGTGCCCGGGATCGACCTGCTGTCGGTTGGAGCCGTTGAGCAACAAGGAGACGAGGTGCAGACAATCGTCCTCACCGACCGTGGAGCACGGGGGTATCGCAAACTCGTCGTCAAGGATGGTCGCGTCTCAGGCGCGATCGTGCTTGGCAGCCCCGAGCTGTTCGACGTCGTTACCCGGGCGGTCGAGGCGCGGCTTGAGGTCGGCTCCGGCCTCGATGCGCTCGAGCACGGCGACTGGAGCTCCTTGTCGCGCGCGGCGTAGCCTGCGACACTCGAAGCCCCGGCGGAAGAAAGGAGCCGCAGATGGCACCCGAGGTGGAGACACTGGAAAAGAGCTTCGATCTGATCGCGCCGCAAGGAGACGAGCTCATGCGGAGGTTCTACGACCGTCTGTTCGAGGTCGCGCCGGCGGTGAAGCCGCTGTTCGCAGACGTTGACATGGATCGCCAGAGGAAGGCTCTGCTGAACATGCTCCTCGTGCTGCGCGAGTCGCTGCACGATCTCGATGACGTCGTTCCCGATCTCCAGGCTCTCGGCGCAAAACATGTGGAGTACGGTGCGCTGCAGGAGCACTATCCGGTTGTGGGCGAGGTCCTAATCGGAGAGATGGCTGGTCTCGCCGGCGATGCGTGGATGCCGGAGTACACGGCCGCTTGGCAGGAAGCGTACGCCGTTGTGCAAGACGTGATGCTCGCGGGTGCAGCCGCTGCCATCGCGGCAAAGTGACGTCACCCGACACCGCCGAGGCGAGCCGAGGCTTCCTCTCCGACCTGCACGAGGACGAGATCCCGATTGTTCTCGGGCATACACACGTGCACCGTTACGCGGCCGGCGAGTACGCCGTGCGCGTAGGCGAGCGGGATCGGAGCTTCTTCATCATCTCCCGAGGCTCGTTCGAGGTCGTCGTACGCGCGCCGGACGGACCGCAGCGGGTGCGCCTCCTCGAGCACGGAGACCTCTTCGGTGAGGTCGCGTTCTTCGACGGCCGCCCGCGCTCGGCGGACGTCGTCGCACTCGAAGACTCAGAGGCGTTGGTCCTGACGCAAGGCGATTTTCAGAGGCTCCGACTAATGCACCCACGTCTCGCTCTTTACTTCGTGCTCGACCTAGGCCGTGTCCTCGGCGAGCGCTTCCGTGCCTCCGACGCGCTCGCCGGCCCCATCGAGCGCTCATAGACAAGGTGATGCGCCTGTTTCAGCTTTCGCAGCGGGTTCAGCTCAACGTTCGTAGGCATCGGGACGATTACCGCATCGAGCTGATCGGGCGCGCACACTGATGGGCCAGATGCACGCTACCGCCGCCGAGCTGGAAGCTGGTCTCGACGAAATCCAGCGGTCACCCGACTCCGAAGGGACCGTGGAGCTCATCGTCCGCCGGCCTGCAGAGGGCGAGCGGGAAATTCTCGAGGAAGCCATGCTCGACCTGAACGAGGGCCTTGTGGGCGATCGCTGGTGGGCGAAGGCTCGGGCCTCGGAGAAGCCCGCGAACCAAGACACACAGCTCACGCTGATGAACGCACGCGTGATCGCACTGATCGCGCGCGACCGAGAGCGCTGGCCCCTCGCCGGAGACCAGCTCTACGTCGACCTCGATCTGAGGCCGGAGAACCTGCCAGCAGGTACGCGGCTCGCACTCGGCTCGGCGGTGATCGAGGTGACCGACGAGCCGCACACCGGATGCGCGAAGTTCACAGAGCGGTTCGGATCGGATGCCATCCGGTTCGTCAACTCGGGCGCGGGGCGAGCGCGCCGGCTGCGAGGCATGAACGCCAGGGTGGTCGAGTCCGGGCGAGTCCGAACAGGAGACACGATCCGGAAGCTCGTCGAGTCTGTCCCGTCTCGAGACGAGGCAGACGGAACCTCGGTGTGAACCGAGGCGTCAGTCGCTCCGCTCCGGCGAGCGCCGACTGAACGCCGCGTAGAGCATCAGGTCGTACGCGCTCTTGAGCGCACCCGCGATGAGAAACGGCGCTCCGAGCGAGACCTGCATGATCGGTGCAGCGGCCAGCGGGCCGAACGGGCGAACGACGTACCGCGCGGTGTTCGTGTACGCCGCAGCGGCCATCCGCTCGTCTGGATCGACCACGCCCACGACGTACGCCTGTCGCGTTGGAACGTCCATCTGGCTCAGCGCGTAGCGAGCGAAGAGGAGCCCGAACGCGGCGACCTCGCTCGGCGCAAGCGGGATCAGCGCCAGCAGCAGATTCGAGGGGAGGTGCGTGAACACCATCGTGTTCACCAGCCCGATCCGCCCTGCCAGCCGGACCGCCACCTGGAACGACAGAGCCTGCAACAGCCCGACGGCGAAGAACGCCGCGCCGAGGACCTCGGGCGACGTTCCGTACGTCTCCGTGAACCAGTAGGCGATGAAGGCCTGTGTGACGAAGCCGCCGCCGAACGAGTCGAGCGCGAACAGGCCCGAAAGACGGCGGACGATCCCACGTCAGCGCTGAAGCGGTGCCGCCTTAGCACCTCGTGCGCCGGTCTCCACGGCGTCGGACAGCCCGAACGTGAGAACGGCCCCTGCGACGGCGACGACGACGTATACGAGCAGCAGCCGCTGTGGCTCCACGTCGAGAAACGCGGTGAGTCCGGCGGCGAGCGCGCCGAGCGATCCGGCGAGCGTCGCCACGGTGTTGTCCATAGGCAAACGCGCGGAGCGCCTGGACGGCGAGGATGCGGCGGGCGTCGGCGGTCAGGCGGTCTCGCTCCGGCACCACGCGTAGAGCGCGTCGTACACCGGCAAGCTGAGCTCGAGCTGGCGGTGGTCGTCGAGACCGAGCAGAGAGAAGCCCTCGGCGACGGCGAGCAAGCCGCGGGACTGCGGAGTCGCGTCGCGGTCCTCGGGGACGTCGGCTCCGTGCACGATGCGCGCGAGAAGGGCGATCGCGGGATCGTCGATTCCGTACTCCTCGACGAGCACCTCGAAGGAGCACAACCCGTCGCGGTGGGTGTACCGGGCGCCTGGTGCGTCGTACGAATGCGCACCCTCCTCTCTCGGCGACCGCGAGCACGTCGCCGGCCGGCACGTACAGGAACTCCGCCTCGCGGATCGATGAAGTTCCGGATCAACCACGGGCAGGCGATCCGGTCGGTCTTCGGCCGCTCACGGGTGACCCACTTCACGGTGCCTCCTCTTCGGTACGGCAGGGCTATCGTTGCACCCCTCGATGAACGTCGTCTGGGCGATCCTCATCACCGTGGCCGTGACCGCCGTCGCGATCGCGTGCATGCTCCTCGTTCGTCGACGGGCACCCGAAGGGAGCTACTTTCAGGACGGGGACCGGGCCGCGGGCGTCTTCGGAGTGCTGGCCACCGGCTATGCGGTCTTCGCGGGCTTCGTCATCTTCCTCGCCTTCACGACTTACGATCAGTCGCGAAACGGGGCCGAGAGCGAAGCCCTTCTCGTCATCCAGCAGTTCGAGACCGCACAGTTCCTTCCCGTCGCGGTCCGAGAACGCGTCTCGAGTGAGCTCGTCTGCTACGCGCGCACGGTCGTGCACCAGGAGTGGCCACGGATGGAGGCCGGCACCGCCGGGGAAGCGCTCAATCCCTGGGGCGTCGCGTTGTTCCGAACGCTGAAGGCCGCCGACCCGAAGACCGCTCCCGAGCAGGCCGCGTTCTCCAAGTGGCTCGATCAGACGTCCGATCGCGAAGAGGCCCGGCGCGACCGTATCCACGGCGCCGCAAACGTGATCCCGGACTCGCTCTGGCTGGTCCTGCTCGTGACCGCCGGGGTGATCTTCGTCTTCATGCTCTTCTTCGCCGACAGCGCGGAGGGCCCGATCACGCAGGCCATGCTCATCGGCTCCGTAGCAGCCGTTCTGACGGTGACTCTGCTCGTCATCAGAGGGCTCGACTCTCCCTACCATCCGGGGCTGGGCCAGTTACAGCCTGCCGCGATGGAGCGTTCCCTCGTCGTCCTCGACGAGGAACGTGCGGTCGTGGGCGACGACGCCGCGCTCCCGTGCGACTCGAACGGATCGACGACCGGCTGATGCTTTCGGAACGCCGGCTCGAGCTCGCGGCCACCGCCCTTCTCGCGCTCGCAGCTGTCGCAACCGCCTGGGCGAGCTACCAATCGTCGAGGTGGCACGGCAAGCAGGCCCAAGCACAGAGTGCATCGATCGGCGCGCGCGTGGAGTCGTCCAAGGCCGCCGCCGAGGCCAACCGGCAAGTCCAGATCGACGTCTCGCTCTTCACGCAATGGGTCGACGCCTATGCGACCGGCGAGACAGAGCTGGCCGACTTCTACCGAAAGCGATTCAGGGACGAGTTCGAGCCGGCATTCGAAGCCTGGGTAGGCACCGCACCGCTTCGGAACCCGCGCGCGCCGCTCTCCCCATTCGCGCTCCCCGAGTATCAACTCGCCTCGACCAAGGAGGCGGAACGGCTCGAAGCGGTCGCTGCCGCAGCATCCCACGAGGTTAGGGTCGACATCCAGCGAGCCGACAACTACGTGCTCGCCGTCGTCTTGTTCGCGGTATCGCTCTTCTTCGCCGGTATCAGCACGAAGCTGCATTCCCGCGAATCACGCATCACGATCCTCGGTCTCGGCTACGTCATTTTCCTGGGTACGGCGATCTGGATCGCCACGTTCCCGGTGAGCGTGGCTCTCTAGAGAGCGCCCAGCGGGTCCAGCCCCGCATCCGGCGGAGCGCGCTCGCTCTCCTCGTCGGCCTCCGCGGCCTTCGCCGCCGCGAGCTCGCGGCTGATGTGGAGCGCGGCGGACGTGAGCGGCGCCCCGAGAATGAGGCCGACCATCCCGAACAAGCATCCGAAACCGATCGTCACGATCAAGACTGCGAGCGGGTTCAAGTCGAGGGTTGCACCGAACGCGATCGGCTGGACGATGTTCTGGAGGAGCCCGTTGGCCAGGATGACGATCACGAGCATGACCAGCGCCGCCGATGTGCCCTGTGCGGACAAGGTGAGGATGACGGCGAACGCGCCCGAAACGAACGCGCCGATGAAGGGAACGTACGCAGTGACGAACGTCACGACGGCGATCGTCCCCCAGAGCGGCACGTCCAGGAGGTACGCGCCGATCCCGACCACCACCGCGTTGAACGCGGCGACGATCGTGACGCCGAGGAAGTAGCGCCGCAATGACAGGATCACGTTCCCGGTGATGGTGTTCGCGACCGCGGCTGGGACGCCCAGGTTGCGGTTGATGAAGTTGCGGACGTTCGGGCCATCCTTGAGCAGGAAGAACGTGCTGAAGACCGTGAACGTCAAGAAGAAGACGAGCGAGGTCAGTCCCTGGATCCCGTCTGCCACGCCCTGGAGCAGCGTCGCGCCCGCCGTCGACGTCCCGCTCTTGACATCGTCCGCCGCCTGGTCCGTGTTCTGGATTCCGACGTCGTCGAGCCAGCTCTGGACCTTGTCGACAGCCTCGGAAGCTGCGGCCTTGATCTCCGAGGACTGCTCGTTGAGCCCGCCGAACACGAGGAGGCCGATCACGACTCCTAGTGCGATGAGCCCTAAGAGGACGATGCCGGCGCCTGCAGCCCGCGGAATGCCTCGTCTCTGCATCTTCGTGACCAGAGGGCCGGCGACCGTGGCCAGGACCGCGCCGACGAGCACCGGATCGACGATCGTCGAGGTGAGCCCGAGCAGCCAGACAAGCCCGAACAGCACGAGGCCGACGCCGACGAGGAACCATGCGAGCAGTCCCAAGTCGCGTAACCACATCGGCGCGGAGAACACGCGGGAGAGCGCGGTCGCGTCGATCTGGACGACCGCGGGGCCTACGGCAGCAGGCCCGAGCCCGGAAGCACCGGCCCGCTTGTCTGAGAACCGATCGAGGAAGGGAATCTTCATCGCGAGCGTGGTTCGCCAAAGCGACGCGAGATCCTCTGAGGCGCCAACAACGAGGAGACCCTCGCCGCTCGGGCACTCGCAGGTCACTTCACCCGGGTGAACCTCCTCGACGAGCGAGATCGCCTCCCGAGGATTGCTAGCGTCGCCTCGAGCTCGTGGACGCTCTCCGTCTCACGGCGTACGGGTCAGCGGGCGGGGCGATCGGTGCCGGCAGGTCGGCGATATCCGGACAGTGACCAAAGGAGTTGAGCCAGTGACGCTCAAGCACCCGAAAGGACCTGCGGGGCGAACCGGCGATCGTGCGGTCGCACCGCTCTTCACCCTGGAGACTGGGACCATCCCCCGCCACGAGCTGCCCGTCGGGGAGATGGCACCGGATCTTGCCTACCAGATCATCCACGACGAGTTGATGCTCGACGGGAACGCGCGTCTCAACGTAGCCACGTTCGTGAGCACGTGGATGGAGCCCCAGGCCGAGAAGCTCATGGCCGAGTGCTTCGACAAGAACATGATCGACAAGGACGAGTACCCGCAGACGGCGGAGCTCGAGATGCGCTGCGTGAACATCCTGAGCAGCCTGTGGCACGCACCCGAAACGGGCGACGCGACGGGATGCTCGACGACCGGCTCGAGTGAGGCGGCGATGCTCGGTGGGCTCGCGCTCAAGCGGCGCTGGCAGAAGCAGCGCGCAACCGACGGAAAGCCGGCCGACAAGCCGAACCTCGTCATGGGTATCAACGTCCAGGTGTGCTGGGAGAAATTCGCGAACTATTGGGACGTCGAGATGCGCCTCGTGCCGATGGAGGGCGACCGCTTCAACCTCTCGGCCGAGGAAGCTGTGAAGCTCTGCGACGAGAACACGATTGGCGTCGTCGCGATCCTCGGCTCGACCTTCGACGGCTCCTACGAGCCTGTGAAGGAGATCTGCGACGCGCTCGACGCCTTCGAGAAGGACACGGGTATCGATGTCCCGGTCCATGTCGACGGCGCCTCCGGGGCGATGATCGCACCGTTCATCGATCCCGGTCTCGAGTGGGACTTCCAGCTGCCTCGCGTGGCGTCGATCAACACGTCTGGGCACAAGTACGGGCTCGTCTACCCGGGTGTCGGCTGGATCGTGTGGCGCGACGCCGAGGCGCTACCAGAGGATCTGATCTTCTGGGTCAACTATCTCGGCGACAACATGCCGACCTTCGCGCTGAACTTCTCGCGACCCGGCTCTCAGGTCGTCGCGCAGTACTACAACTTCCTCCGACTCGGCTTCGACGGCTACCGACGCGTCCAGACCTACGCCCGCGATGTCGCCACGCGCCTCTCGACGCAGATCGCCGAGCTTGGACCCTTCGAGCTCCTGACGAGAGGGGACGAGCTGCCGGTCTTCGCCTTCACGCTGAAGGACGAGGTCGAGAACTACACGGTGTTCGACGTCTCGAGCGCGATGCGCGAGCGCGGCTGGCAGCTTCCGGCGTACGCGTTCCCGGAGAACCGGACCGATCTCGCCGCCTTGCGCGTCGTCGTCAGGCGCGGGTTCACGCACGACATGGCCGACATGCTCGTCCACGACCTCGAGCGCCAGCTGCCGGGCCTGCAGAAGCAGCCGGCGCCCGTTCACGACGAAGCGAACGGTTCGGCTTTCGCCCACTAGCGAGAAGGAAGGAGAAATAAATGTGCCGCTGGCTCGCCTATTCGGGTACGCCGGTTCTGCTGGAGGAGCTCCTCTACAAGCCCGCGCACTCGCTCATCGACCAGAGCCTCCATTCCCGGCTCGGCGCCGAGACTACGAACGGCGACGGCTTCGGCGTCGGCTGGTACGGAGAGGGCAGCGAGCCCGGTGTCTTCAAGAGCATCGAGCCGGCCTGGAACGACCGGAACCTACGTGAGCTTTCCGGGCACGTTCGCTCAGGGCTCGTCTTCGCGCACATCCGAGCATCCTCGGGGACGCCCGTACAGCAGACGAACTGCCACCCGTTCCGCCACGGTCGCTGGTTGTGGATGCACAACGGAGCGATCGCGCAGTTCCACGACGTAAAGCGTGAGCTCATGCTCGCAATCGACCCGTCCCTTTACTCCGACGTCAAGGGTTCGACCGATTCCGAGGCGTTCTTCTTCCTCGCGCTCACGCTCGGGCTCGAGGACGACCCGCCCGCCGCAGTCGAGCGCGCCGTCGGGCTCATCGAGCACGTTGGCCGTCGCAACGGGATCGAGCATCCGATCCAGATGACGGTCGCGACGAGCGATGGCGCGAATCTATGGGGGTTCCGGTACTCGAGCGAGGGGAAGTCGCGGTCGCTCTTCTACAGCACCGCCGTTCAAACGCTGCGCGCTCAGTACCCGGAAAACGCGTTGTTCAACGAACTCTCCGACGAAACGAGACTCGTCGTCTCGGAACCGCTCGGCGACCTCGTCGGCGCGTGGAACGAGGTCCCCGAATCGAGCTACGGAGTGATCCACGAGGGTCAGGACGAGCTGAAACCGTTCACGCCGCAACCACCGTCTCAAGGTTGACCGCGTCCGCCCGCTCGTAGCCGCCGCGGCGCACCTCGACTCGGCCGGTCGCTGATGCTCGTCCCGCTACGTGGCCGGCGCAGGCAGTGGCGACTGGCCGGCGTCGCTAGAGCCCGCTTCGTTTGCACCCTCGGTCGCACGTGAGATCGCTATCGCGCCTGCCAGCGCCAGCGCAAGCCCGGAGTACGCCACCACCTTGTGCCAAGTCGGCTCGCTGAGTCGCTCCTGGAGCAGAACCGTGCCTATGAGGATGCTGACGAGCGGGTTGAACACCGAGACTGCTGCGACCGACGCCGCAAGTCGTCCCGTTGCGAGCGAGACCTGCTGGATGACGAACGCGATAATGCCCGCGAGCGCGAAGGCGTAGAACTCCCAGCTCGAGAGCACGCTTGCCACACCATCGTCGTGGAAGATCTCCACCGTCGGCTTGCAGAGGGACGCTGAGAGCCCGAAGAGGATGCCGGCGGCCGCGCCGTAGAGCCCGGCTTTCCGCCCGAGCGAACCGCGACCTCCGAGCACCACCAAAGCGACGGAGGCGATGACAACCAGGACGGTGACGATCGCCCACTCGTTCGCAGGCGCGTTGTCGCGCCCTTCAGCTGCCTCGCCGATAACCGTGAACAACGCAAGCCCGAGGACGACGACGCACGCCCCGGCAACCTCCGTCCTGCCGACACGCTGGCTCGTGAGCCAATAGCCGAGCGGCAGCGCGAAGACGATCGTCAGGACGAGCAGCGGCTGGATCACGGCCAGCCGGCCGCGGTCGAGAGCGGCGGCCTGAAAGGCGTAGGCGACGAGGAGCGCAATCGTGCCGAGGAGCCAGACCCGCTGCTTCGCGAGCTGGACGAAGGAGCTCGGCGACCCGAGCGAGACCTCGCCCATGCCGAGCGCGCCCTTCTGCTGCAACGTGGCCGCGAGCGCGAATAGCGCCGCCGCGACAATCGCCAGGACTTCCGCCACGCGCGGGAGCCTACGTCCCTCTCGAGACGGTGGCAACGCCACCGAGCACGACGACCTCGTCCACGAGATCGAGGCCTTCGGGGCGATGCGTGATCAGGAGAACGGATCGACCGTCCACCGCCGAGAGGATGTCGCCAACGAGCTCTTCGGCTGTCTCGGGATCGAGATGCGCGGTCGGCTCGTCGAGAACGAGCACGGGCGCCTCGGAGAGAAGAGCACGAGCGAGCGCAACGCGCTGGCGCTGACCACCCGAGAGCTGCGTTCCCTCTTCGCCGACGAGAGTGTCAGCGTCGTCCGGTAGAGATGCGACCCAATCGCCCACTTTCGCCCGGTGGAGCGCGCCATCCACTTCGTCGTCCGTTGCGTCCGGTCGTGCAAGCCGGACGTTCTCGCGAATGCTGGTCGAGAACAGGTACGACTCCTGCCCGGCGACCGCGATCGTCCGGCGCACATCCTCCTGGCGATACTCGCGGAGGTCGCGTCCTCCGAGAGTGATGCTCCCGCTCTCAGGATCGAGGAAGCGAAGCAGCAGGTTCACGACCGTCGTCTTTCCCGCGCCGCTCGGGCCGACCAGCGCGATCTTTCGACCTGGTTCCAGGGTCAGGTTGAAGCCGTCGAGCACCAGCGGCTCGGACGGGGAGTAGCGCGCGCTCACGCCTTCGAATGCGATCGAGGCCGAGCTCGGAGGCACAGGAAGCGGGGCCACGCGGATCCTGCACAGAAGGCTCGCGCTCGGTGAGGTCGAGCACGCGCGCACCAGCGGCGAGCGTGGACGACAGCTCGCGGGCGGCGAGCGGGAGCGGCGCGACGGCCTCGAACGACGCGAGCGCGAGAAGTGCGAGCACGGCCACGAACACGGGATCGAGGTCTCCGGCGGCATGGGCCGAGACGGCGACGGCAAGCACTGCCGCGGTGGTCGCCCCCATGACGAGGATCCCCAGCCCGTCCGCAAGCCCGGCCGCGAGCGCGTCTCGCCTGGCCAGCCGCGCCAGCGCGCCGTCGAGCGTCGCGAAACCGTTGCAGCGTCACGTCCTCGCGTCCGTACACGACGAGCTCAGGCGCGCCGCGAAGGACCTCGACGAGCTCTGCGCCGAGCTGTCCTTGCGCTGCCGCACGTCCACGGCCCGACCTGCGACCGAGCAGCCCAGCAACGGCGGGAACGCCGACCCCTCCCACGAGCAGGCCCGCGACAAGCACGAGGGCGGCGGCAGGGAGGATCGCCGCGGCAACGCCGATCGCTACCGCGCTCGCCAGCACGGCCACGGTCGGTGGTCCGAGCCCGCGAAGGTAGAGGCTCTGCAGCGCGTCGACGTCGCCGACCATGCGGCTCACGAGATCTCCGCGGCGATACGCCTGGAGCCCAGCCGGGGCGAGCGGCTCGATCCGCTCGAAGAACCTAACGCGAATACGAGCGAGCACGCGAAAGGCGAGGTCGTGCGATGCGAGCCGCTCGAGGTAGCGCGCAAGCGGCCGAGCGAGGCCGAAGAAGCGCACGGCCACGATCACAGTGGTGAGGGAGAGGATCGCCGGGTGTTCGGCGGCTCGCGCGATCAGGTATCCAGCCGATGCCATGAGGCCGATGCCGAAAACAACGGCGGTGGCGCCGAGGACGAGCGAAAGCAAGAGCCGGGCGCGCGGCGGCCTGGCAAGGTCGATGACCCGCGCCAGCGTGCCCGTCATGGCGCGCCCACCGCGTCCCGCTCGTCGATGACCTTCCCCGCTTCGAGACGAATGATCCGGTCGGCGCGAGTGGCGAGCTCGGGCCTGTGAGCGATCACGAGGACGGTTCGCCCCTCCGACAACTGCTGCATCGCGTCGGCGACGGCATCCGCATTCGCGGGATCGAGGTTCGCTGTCGGCTCGTCGAGGACGACGAGCTTCGCGTCCCGCAGGAAGGCACGGGCGAGAGCGATGCGCTGGCCCTGCCCCGCGGAGAGTGGTCTGCCGCCATCACCGACCGTGGTCTCGTACCCGTCGGGGAGCTCCTCGATGAACGCCTCGGCTCCCGCGAGCCGGGCCGCCGTCCGTACCCGCTCGTCGCCCGCGTCGGGGTCCGCGAGACGGATGTTGTCCGCGACCGTGCCGGAGAAGATCGTCGCGTGCTGCGGCACCCAGGCAACCTGACGACGCCAGGCGGCGAGGTCGCCATCGGCGCGCTCGCTGCCGTCAACGAACACCCGGCCTGCCGTCGGTTCGGCGAGCCCGAGGACGATTGCTGCGAGTGTGCTCTTCCCGCTTCCGCTCGGCCCGACGAGCGCGACGGTCTCGCCCGCGCAGAGCTCGAGGTCGATGCCGTCGAGGACCCGGCCCGCGCGAGCGGGATATGCGTACGAGACGCCCTCGAGCCGCACGACCGAGCTGTCCGCCGTCGGCCGTCGGGGCGGCTGCTCGCGCGGTTCGCGCTTCGAGGACTCGGTGAGCTCGAGGAGACGCTCTGCAACCGCAACCCCGTCGGCGCTCGCGTGATACTGAGCACCGAGATTTCGTAGCGGCAGGTAGAGCTCGGGGGCGAGCAGCAGGACCGTCAGCGCCGCCTCGTAGCTGATGCCGCCGTCGACGAGCCGAACACCGACGGTGACCGCGACCAGCGCGATGCCGAGCGTCGCCGCAAGCTCCAGCACAGCTCCCGAGAGAAACGCGACCCGCAGCGTCTTCATCGTGGTCGCGCGATACTGCTCGCTCGCCTCGGCGATCGACGCCGCCTGCGCGGCCCCGCGGTTGTATGCACGGAGCGTCGGCAGGCCGCGGACGACATCGAGAAAGTGCGTCGCCAGCAGCGTCAGCGCCCGTGCACGAGCCTGCGTTTTGCGGTGGGTGTGGCGTCCGATCAGCACCATGAAGACCGGCACGAGCGGGAGCGTCAGCAGCATGACGAGGGCAGAAGTAGCGTCGATGCGGACGATCCATGCGATGACGGCCACCGGCACGACGAGGGCAAGGACGAGCTGCGGCAGGAAGCGACCGAAGTAGGCCTCGAGCGGCTCGATGCCCTGGACGGCGACCGTGGCGATCTCGGCACTCTCCGCACCGTCGAGCGCTGACGGCTCGTGACGGAGGCGTCGCTCGACGAGCTCGAGTCGAAGTTGGGACAGCACGCCGATCGCGCCGCGACGCCCGGCGAGTTCGAACGCCCACGCCAGCAAACCTCGCGCAGCAAAGACGCTCACGACGAGCACGAGGTCGCGCGAGACGTCGTCGAGCGAGGCTCCAGCGAAGGAGCGCGCGATGACTCGCGCGAGAAGTGTTGCCTGGAGAAGGACGAGGAGCGCCATCGCGATCCCGATGACGACGTCCGCTCCGAGCAGCACGCGCGCCGAGCGCGCGCGACGTAGCAGTCGCGGATCGAGTGGGCGCACGCGCCGAGGCTAGAGCATCAGGCTCGAGTAGCAACCTCAGGCCACACATGCCCGATCAAGCTGAGTAGTTAGAAAATCAGTGGCAGAACACAGCCTGAACGTGCTCGCAGCTTCGCTGCGCGCCCGTGACTCGCGAAGGGCGCTCGGAGGTGAGGCTGAGGCGCTATCCCGATGTGGCTGCGGCGGGGGTTGGTTCGTGCACTACTTCGAGCTTTGCTCCCTACGACCGTTATGCGGTCGGCGCCCTCGATCCTAAACGTTGCCTAGGCGGTTCCAGGGAGTCGCCTGGGCCAGCGTTGCTGGGAATGTCACCCGACTAGGTTCAGGCTCGTCGACGGTCGAGACCTACGCCCTTCAACGAAGAGCCTCCTCGAACCGCGGGTCGTCGCGTACGGCGGCGAAGTCGTCGTCTCTGCGCGCGTCCTCGCGGAACCGCGGAAATAGCTCGACGGACCGGCGGAGGTGGGCGAACGTGTCGTCGCCAGTGTCGCCCGCGAGCGTTGCGAAGCATGCGTAGTTGTAATTCAAGCCCGCGTGGTCCGGCATGCGCTCGAGGGCACCGCGGACCGCTTCGAGCGCGTCGGCGTAGCGCTGTTCGCCATAGGCCTTCATGGACTCGCTGTGGAATGGCCATGCCTCACCCCAGTCGATCCCCTGGTACGCCTCGCCGGGTGTGGCGCCGACGGCAAGGACGGTTCCGTTCCCGGTCGCTTTCCGCCGTGACTCCGGCGGGACGAACACGAACGTCCCCGCGGGCGCGTCGACCGTGTCGCCGTCTAGCTCGAAGGTCGCATTCCCGTCGAGCACGATGTACAGCTCCTCTTGGCCCGACCCGGACTCGTCGTGCTCGTTGATCAGCGTGCCGTCCTCGCCGGGCGTGTAGGCGTTGATTCCGAATGCGTGGATCCCGAGGTGCTCGCGCACCGGGATGTCTCTGTCGCGCCGCTCGATCTCGTCGAGGCGCGCGACCTGCCACTTCGGCTTGTCGTTCATCCGATCACCTCCGTGTGTAGCGCGGGGTCGTCGCGAATCGTCGATCGTAACCGCCGTCAAGCGCCTCGGCTGATCTGACGACAGAGTGCGGCGCGGGTAGGGACCCGTTGGCTGAGGTTGCGGCACCGATGCCCGATTTTATGACGTCGAGGTTGCAAGGGTGGATTGGTCGAGCGTGCTCTCGGCTGACGCCGTCCTGCTCACGCCCGACTTAGCTGAGCAGGGTCAGGCAGGCTTCTGGGCTGGTGCGAAGAACTCGGTGAGTGCCTCGGCGAGCGCCTCGGGATGGGTCAGGGGGGCGGCGTGCCCGGCGCCGGGGATCGCCTGCAGCCGTGCGTTGGGGACGTGTTCGGCCACGTACCGCGCACTGGCGGTCAAGAAAGGCGTGGTGTTCGCCCCGTGCAGCACCAGCACCGGAGTTGATATCGCTCCGAGCACGGCCGGGTCATTAGGGGTTGGGCCTTCGTATTGCCCCCATTGTTGGAGGAGGTTGAGCAGGTTCGGGACGTAGCGTCCTGTGGCCTCGAAGTAGCCCGCGTCCTCGACCATGGCGATCTCTTCGTCGCTGCAGGTCCAGCCAGCGAACGCGCGGGCCGCAGCCGTCAACCTGCCTTCGGCGGCCAGCTCGCCCATGCGGGCGGCGGTGCCGCCGAAGACCGCTTGCTCCTGCTCGTCCATCAAGCTCAGTACCCCAGGCTCAACCGGCGCCACCGCCTCCACCGCGTCGGACTGCGCCGCGGCCGCGCTGACTGCCAGGTAGGCACCGCTCGACCAACCCACCAGTCCGGTGGGTGCCTCGATGCTGTCGACGTAGGCGAGGATGTCGTCGACCATCCGACCCTGGCTGAGGTCGGGGTGATCGCCGCTGAGGCCACGGCCACGGTAGCTCGGCAGGTAGCAGGTGAACTGGCCTGTCAGGTGCGGCAGCAGCGCCTGCCAGTCGATGTCGCCATCGGCCAGCATCCCGTGGACGAACACCAGCGGGGGCCCCTGGCCGTGCACGCTCCCACCGATGGTGACACCGTCGGTGGTGGTGACGTGGTGCGTGCGCTGGTTGTCCATGTGCTCCTCCTTGCGCCTCGTGCCGTCATCGGGCGAAGACGAGAACGCTTCATCTCAATCGTTGCAGGTCGCGTCGTGCTGGACAACGCTGGAAATTTGTCCACTCGCTGAGTAGCGTCTCCGGCCTGAACGCCGAGAGAGTGTGACATCAAGCCTCTCAGCCGGGGGAGTGCGATCCGGCTTCGCGGCGCGCGTCGATCCAGCCGCAGTTCGGGCAGGCGAACACGATCATGAGAACGCCGTCGAAAGCCGGTGTCATGGCCACAGCCTCCTCGCGCGTCACCGCGTCCACCAGCTTGTCCGCCTGGTGGTTCATCTCCGTGCCGCACTTCGGGCACGTCATCGAAGGGCCGCTCAACTCCCACCGCCGATCGTGACGTTCGTTCGCCCGTATCGAAGCGTTTCCGCCATCCACAGGAGCTCGTCGAGGAACTTGTCGATGTCGAGGAACGACTCGTCGAGGAGGTTGCCGTCCTCGTCGAACCTGTTTCGGACCGTCGTGAAGTTCACGTCCCAGAAGATCGTGACGAGCCCGAGCTCCCGCATCACAGGCAGCAGGTTCTCGATCACGCGCGCACCGCCGAAAACACTCGCGGACACGCCGACGATCCCTGCCGCTTTGTGGATGTATTCCTTGAGATTGGTATCGAGGACGTGCTTCAAGAGGCCGGGGTAACCATGGTTGTACTCAGGGGTAACGATCACGAGTGCGTCCGCACGATTCATCTTGTCGGCGAACGCGGCGTCCTTGAGGGCCTCGCCGGCGTCGTCCACGCGAATGGGGAGCATGGCGACGTCGATGAGCTCCGTCTCGACGCCGGTCCGCCGGCCGATCCGCGCCCATATGAGCTTCGCTGCATGCTCGCTCATCCGGCCCTGGCGCGGCGTGCCGAGGATGACGGGCACGAAGAGTGGCCTCGTCAACTAGACATGGTGGTCTCTCCGCCCAGCCGACGGCGGAAGACGTAGTACGTCCAGCCCTGGTAGAGAAGGACGAGCGGCACGAGAATCAGCGCCGCGACGCTCATCACGGTCAGCGCGTAGTGGGTGGACGCCGCGCCGTCGACGGTGAGACTGTTTCCGAAGTCCGGGCTCGACACCATCACGCGCGGGTAGAGGCTCGTAAAGAGCGTCGCAACCAAGGCAACGACGCCACCCGCGGTCAGGACGAATCCCTTCCCGTATCGCCCAGTCAGAACGAAGAACGCAGCGAGCGCCAGCGCAGCGACGCCGAGCGCGGCCGGAAGCGCCGGCGGAAAAAGATCCTTGTCGTTGCGATCCATCGCGACCACGACTGTCCACACGAGATAGACGGCGCCCAACGCTGCTGCCGGGACAGCGAGCCGCCGCGCCACGCCCTCGATGCGGGTTCTCAGCTCTCCTTCCATGCGGAGCGTCAGGAACGTCGCGCCGTGGAACGCGAACAGCGCGACGACTGCGAGACCGGCGAACACGGTGTAGACGCTGAACAGATCCCAGATGTCGCCGGCGTAGTGACCGTCAGAGTCGATCGGGACGCCGTAGACGAGGCACGAGAGCGCGACTCCCCACACAAGCGGTGCTCCGAAGCTCCCGATGGTGTTCGCCGCGGCCCAGAGGACCGCCAACGCGGGCTCTCGCTCTTCGCACGCCACTCGAACGAGACGACGCGGACGATCAGGAGGAAGAGGACGAGGAGGAGGGCGAGGTAGAAGCCGGAGAACATCGTCGCGTACCAGGCGGGAAATGCTGCAAATGTCGCGCCGGCGGCAACCACCAACCACACCTCGTTGCCGTCCCAGACGGGGCCGATCGACCTGAGCAGCGCAGCCCCGCTCATCCTCCGTGCGCGGGACGAACGGGAGGAGCATTCCCACACCGAAGTCGAACCCCTCGAGTACGAAGTACCCGGCCCAGAGGACGGCGATGAGGACGAACCAGAGGGTCTCGAGGTCCATCAGTACGTCACCGCCGGAACCGCGAACTCGTCATCTTCGCCGCCGACCTCGGGCGGATCGACGCGAGCGTAGCGGCGCATGAGGACGAAGTCGACGACGAGGAGCGCGACGTAGAGCACGACGAACATGCCGAGGCTCGTGGCGATCGTGGCCGTCGAGACGCTCGGCGAGTTGGCGTCGACCGTCTTCAGCAGGCCCCACACGATCCACGGCTGCCGCCCGACCTCCGAGAGCACCCAGCCGGCGAGCGCCGCCGACGTACGGAAGCGGGATCGCCGCGACGCCGAGCCACAGGAACCAGCGCGTCGACCCGAGCCTCCCGCGCCAGTAGAGGAAGCGCGCCGAGCGCGAAGACGAGGAAGACGAGCGTGCCGGCGTACGCCATGATCCGCATGCTCCAGTACGTCGTGCGCACCGGCGGGATGTAGTCGCCGGCGCCGTACTCGGACTCGTCCGCTGCCTGCAGCTGGTTCATCCCCTGCACCTCGCCGTCCCAGGAAAGGGTCGCGAGGATCGACAGGAGGTGCGGGACCTGGATCGAGAACGACGGCGTCTGGTCGTCTACCGTGAAGCCGCCGATCTGGATGAGCGAGAACGCGCACGGCTGGCACGTGTCCCACTGCGCCTCGGTCGAGGCGATCTTCATCGGCTGGTAGTCGGTCACGACGACGCCCATCTGGCTGCCGACCCCGAGGTTCACCGCCGAGATCGGGACGCCGACGATCAGCGCGAGCTTCGCCGCATGACGGAAGAGCTCCTGGTTCCGGCCGCGGACGAGGTGCCAGCAGGCGACGCCGAAGATGACGACCGCCGCCGTCGTGAGCCCGACGAGCAGCACGTGGATGTACGCCCAGATCGCGAAGCGGTTCGAGAAGAGCTCCCAGACGCTCCGTCAGCTCGGCCCGGCCGTCGACGATTGTCGAGCCGACCGGCCGCTGCATCCACGAGTTGGCGACGATGATGAAGAACGCCGACGCCCAGCTCCCGAGCGCGAAGAGCCAGATCGTGGCGAGGTGGACGCGCTTCGAGAGCCGGTCCCAGCCGAAGATCCAGAGCCCGAGGAACGTCGACTCGAGCATGAACGCCGCGAGCCCCTCGATCGCGAGCGGCGCGCCGAAGACGTCGCCGACGAACTCCGAGTAGATCGACCAGTTCATCCCGAACTGGAACTCCTGCACGAGCCCCGTCGCGACGCCGATCGCGAAGTTGATGAGCATGAGCGTCCCGAAGAAGCGGGCGAGGCGCAGCCACGCCTCGTCGCCGCCGCGATACCAGAGCGTCTGCATGACCGCGACGAGCGGCGCGAGGCCGAGCGTCAGCGGGACGAAGAGGAAGTGGTAGAGCGACGTCGTCGCGAACTGGAGGCGAGCGAGGTCGACCGTGGTGATCGCGAGCGAGCTCACAACGTCCTCCGCTCCGTCGTGGAATTACGACACCGCGGCGTCATTCTCTCACCTCGACCGTCGGCGCCAGCCCCCACGATGCGGTGACGAGCGCGATGCCCTGTACACGCCCGCGGCGTAGACGACCGTCCTCTCAGTCTGCGTCGCCACCGGCCCTCCTCCCGCTTCTCCCGAGCTACTCCAGCCGCTCGAGCAGGTGGTCGCCGACGCGGAGCGAGTTCGCCATTGCCGTGAGCGCCGGATTCACGGCGCCGATGCTCGGGAAGACGCTCGTGTCGACGACGTACAGGTTGTCGAGCTCGTGCGCCTTGCAGTTCACGTCGAGCACCGACGCTCGAGGTCCGTCCCGAAGCGGCCGTGCCCGCCTGGTGCGCGCAGCCGGCGATCGGGATGTCGTTCTTCATGTACGCGAAGCGGTGAATGAGGTGGCCGGGATTCATGTCGAGCTCCCCGAGCATCGACTTGACCTTCTCGTAGAGCCGCTTCTTGGCCTCGAGCGTTCGTCTCCGTGTAGGTGAGCGTGAGCTTGCCGTCGCCGTCGACGGTGACCCGGTTGTCAGGCCGCGGCAGGTCCTCGGTCGAGAGCCAGAAGTCGATCGCATGACGCGCCATCCGCTCCAGCGTCCACTCGGGCGCGAGCTTCGTGTCCCGCGGTCGCTCGCCGCGGAACATCGGCGCCGTCGACTTGCCGACCATCTGGACGTTCCCCAGCGGGTACTCGAAGTCGTCCGCGCCGAAATAGAAGTCGTTGAGCCCGAGGGTCTTCTGGTACGCGGTCGGGTTCTCCTCACGCGAGAGCGCGAGGACGGCGGTCGAGTCGTGGAACATGTAGTTGCGGCCGACCTGGTCGGAGCCGTTCGCGAGGCCGTTCGGGTGCTTCTCGTTCGCCGACTCCAGGAGCAGCTTGGCCGTGTTGGCCGCCCCGCAGGCGACGACGACGACGTCCGCCGCGAATCGCTCCTCCGCTCCCTCCCGATCGACGACGACCTCGGTGACGGCCGTGCCCTCGTCGTTCGTCTCGAGCCTGGCGACCTTCGCGTTCGTCAGCAGCGTGACGTTCGAGTGCTCGAGCGCCGGGCCGAACGCCGAGCACCTCGGCGTCCGACTTCGCGTGGACGAGGCACGGGAAGCCGTCGCAGGTCGCACAGCGGATGCAGGTCGAGAACGGCGGGTTCGACTCGTCGAGCATGATCCCGCACGGCGCGTGGAAGGGCTGGTAGCCGGCGGCCGCGAGATCGTCGGCGAGCTGCTGGATCCGCGGCTCGTGCGACACGGCCGGGATGCGGGTACGGCGCGCTCGACGGCGGCTCGGTCGGATCCTCGCCGCGCGCGCCGTGGACGTGGTAGAGCTGCTCGGCGAGCGTGTAGTACGGCTCCAGCTCGTCGTAGGAGATCGGCCAGGCCGGCGAGATGCCGTCGTGGTGCTGCAGCTCGCCGAAGTCCTCCTTGCGGAGCCGGTACAGCGCCGCGCCGTAGAGCTTCGTCGCCCCTCCGACGAAGTAGTGGACCCCCGGCTGAAAGGGCTTGCCGTCTGGCGTCGTACCAGGTGTCCGGCGAGACGTAGCGGTTGTCCACGAACACGTTCTGGTCCGACCAGTTCTCGAGCTCGCGCGGAAGCCAGTCGCCGCGCTCGAGCAGAAGGATGCGCTTGCCGGAGGGAGCGAGGTGCCGCGCGAGCGTCCCGCCGCCCGCGCCGGTCCCGATGATGATCACGTCGTAGGCGTCCATTACGAGATCTCCTCCAGTCGCTCGGCCAGGATGATTCGCCCCGCCGCCTCGATCAGCGCGAGATGGGAGAACGCCTGCGGGAAGTTGCCCAGGTGCCGGCCGGTCGCGACGTCGAACTCCTCCGCGTAGAGCCCGAGCGGCGAAGCGATTCGCAGGAGCCGCTCCATGAGATCGTGCGCACGCTGCTCCTCCCCGACGATCGCCAGCGCGGACACGAGCCAGAACGAGCAGATGAGGAACGTCCCCTCCTCGCCGGAGAGGCCATCGTCCGTCTCCTCG
Source organism: uncultured Thermoleophilia bacterium (assembly GCA_963722035.1). Lineage (GTDB taxonomy): Bacteria > Actinomycetota > Thermoleophilia > Gaiellales > Gaiellaceae > GMQP-bins7. Next base: position 3,487 of record CAVRLG010000024.1, on the reverse strand, counting down.
GTTCGGTAGCGAAGGACGAAGCCGTCCTCGGTCAGCTCGTCCGCCACCGCCAGCACCGTATTCCGCAGGCGTTCGTCGTCCGCCGGCAGGAACCCGAAGATCGCGGCCAGAAGCGTGGACGCGTCGAGCGAGTCGGTCGCGTAGTGCTGGCGAAGGACACCTCGCTCTGATGACGCCGTGCTCGAGGATGTCTGCCCGGATCTCCTCGGCGGTCGCGCTGCCACGTCGCCTGCAGCTCGGGATCGCCTCGGATCTCGGCGAGCTTGGCGGCACGATCGAGCGCGACCCAGCACATGAGCTTCGACGAGACGTAGTGCTGCGGCGCGCCGCGCGCCTCCCAGATTCCCTGGTCCGGGTTCTGCCACACGTCGTCGCGCACTCGGCCTGCGCCTGGATGATCGGCCAGAGCCGGCGGGGGAGCCGCTTGCTCCGGCGCGTGTGGAGGAGGAACGAGTCGAGGACGGCGCCGTAGACGTCGTTCTGCCGCTGGTCGAACGCGCCGTTGCCGATCCGGACCGGACGCGCTCCGGCATAACCCGAGAGATCGTCCAGCGTCGACTCGGTCAGGTCGCGCCGACCGTCGATCCCGTACATGATCTGCAGCGAGCCGTCCTCGTTCGGCTCGACGTCCGCGACGAACTGCATGAACTCGTCGGCCTCCCAGTCCAGGTTCAGGTAGTGGAGCGCCTGGAGGGTGAACGTCGTGTCCCGCATCCACGTGTAGCGGTAGTCCCAGTTCCGCTCGCCGCCCGGGGTCTCGGGGAGCGACGTCGTCAGCGCCGCGACCGTCGCCCCGGTCGGCATGTAGGTCAGCCCCTTGATCGCAAGCGCCGACCGTTGGACGGGGTCGCGCCAGCGATGATCGGGGATGCGCGCTCTGCCGAGCCACGCGCGCCAGAAACGGACCGTCGCTGCAAGCCGGGACTCCGCCTCCTCGACGTCCTCCGGGCAAGCCAGGCCCTCCGCCCAGGACAGGGCGCAGATACGCCTTGTCACCAGCTTGGAGGACGTGCCGTGCCCGCACCCGGCCGCCCTCGATGCCGAGTGCGAGATCCGTCCGGAGGCGGATCGTCTGCCCCGCTCCCGTCGCGTCGGCCACGTGCCGATTGCCCTCGACCAGCGTCCACGTCGCCGGCTCGCTGCCGTAGCCGAACACGGGCTCGCAGATCAGCTCGAGCTCGACGCTCCTTCGAGGCACTCGACGGTTCGCACGAGCATGTGGTCGGCGTCGTCGTCGGCCGGCGGGCGCGTGTGGGGAGTGATCTCGTCCTCGTGATCCCACGGCCCCATGGTCAGCGCAGTACGGACGAGGATCCACCCGCTTGGCGTCTTCCAGGTCGTCTCCAGGACGTTCGTCCCCGGCTCGTACACGCGCGCTGTCGGATGGTGGATCGCGAACGGCGCCAGCCTGAAACTGCCGGCCCCGCGATCGAGCAGGCTCCCGAACACGCTCGGCGAGTCGAAACGCGGCACGCAGAGCCAGTCGATCGCACCGTCCGGCGCCACTAACGCTCCGGTGTGGCAATCGGAGATGAATGCGTAGTCGGCGATCGGGGTGAACGGCGACGGAGCGGCGGCGCTTTGCGCGGGCCGCGTCGCCGCGCGAGGCTCGCTGCTCACAACTCGATCCAGGGGTCCGCCAGCGGCCATGACCTGCGACGAGCTTGTCGGCCTCCGCGTCGGACCCCACGATCCGGGCGCGTAGACGTGTACCGGCGGCGGCGCGTCGAGCAGCGGCTGCATGATCCGCCACGTCTGCTCGACTCCGTCCTGCCTCGTGAACCGGGTCGTCTCGCCGACCAACGCCGCATGGAGCAGAACCTCATATGGAGTTGCGCCCTCACCGCCACTCTCCGAGAACTCGACGTCGAACAGGATCGGTGCTGCCCCCCTTGCGTCCGCCCGACGTGCGTCGAGCACGATGCGGACGCCCGTCGAGGGATCGAGCTTGATCACCAGCTGATTTGGCTCCGGTCGTCGGTCGAATGCCGCGAAGCCGAGACGCGGTGGGTGCTTGAACACCAGCCTCACCTCAGTCTGCGTCACCGGAAGCCGCTTACCTGCGCGAATGAAGAACGGCACGCCGGACCAGCGCCAGTTCTCGATGTCAAGCCGCAGCGCCGTGTACGTCTCGGTGGTCGAACCCGGGGCGACGCCGTCGATCGTGAGGTAGCCGTCGTACTGGCCGCGCACATAGTGCGCCGGATCGGCCGGTCTGATCGCCTTGTAGAGGGCGACTTTGGCGTCCTGGAGCGTCTTCGTGTCGCCTCCGGCGGGCGGCTCCATCGCCGTCATTCCGACCACCTGCATGAGGTGGTTGACGACCACGTCGCGCAGAGCGCCGACTGGGTCGTAGAAGTGGCCTCGGTCCTCGACGCCGAAGTCCTCGGCCATCGTGATCTGGACGGACTCGACGTAGTTCCGGTTCCAGATGGGCTCGAGCATCGTGTTCGCGAACCGGATGTAGAGGATCTCCTCGATGCCCATCTTCCCGAGGTAGTGGTCGATGCGAAGGAGCTGCGACTCGTCGATGTACTGGTGCAGCTCCTCGGCGAGCGCGCGAGCCGACGCCTGGTCGTGACCGAACGGCTTCTCGACGACGACTCTCGCGTTGGCCGTCACTCCTGCCCTCGTCAGGCCGCCGACCACCGTGCCGAAGAGTGACGGCGGGACCTCGAGGTAGAACACCGGGGTCGTCGCATCCTCGATCGCTTCCGCGACCTCGGCGTACGTGGCGTCGTCGGTGAAGTCTCCGTGGTGGTAGGAAAGCCGCCTCGCGAACCGCGTGAACACCTCCTCGTCGAGCTGCTCGCCCGTTGCCACGATCGACTCGCGTGCACGCTGGACGAGCTGCTCGAGCGTCCAGTCGTCGAACGCGACGCCGACGATCGGGCAGTCGAGGAGCCCGCGCTGCTCGAGTCGGTAGAGCGAGTGGAACGTCATCACCTTCGCGAGGTCGCCCGTGATCCCGAAGATCACGAGGACGTCGGCCGGCCGCGGGTCAGCGTCGTCTCCCTTCCGGTTGCTTGTGGCGCCTGTGTTGCGCTCATGCCCCCACCTCCTCCGGTTACTCATCCGCGTCGACGCTGATCCGGCCCGCGCGCTGGTGTGTGAACTCGCTCCCGGCCCAGTCGACGATTGCCTTCGCACGATCCTCGTTCGTCGGGAGGAGCGCGAGGTGCACGGTCCCCCATGCGAACTGCGCCTTGTGGCCTTTCATCGTCCTCCCGCCGAGCATCTGCACCACTGCGGCGTGGCGCCCGATCGCCGCCATCGTGCCCTTGTCCCGATACTTGAACGGCTTCGTCGACTTGCTCGCGACGCGGCGGGAGATGGTCTCCGCAGGCATGCTCTCCCGACTGGAGCGCGACCGAGCCGAGTTGCGGCAGCACCTGGTCGGTCTTCGAGTCCGTTATCGCCGCCAGGTCGCCCACGACGAACACGCCGGGATATCCGGAGAGCTTCGAGGTCCGGTCCGACGGCGATC
>CAVRLG010000023.1:0-164453 GCA_963722035.1 uncultured Thermoleophilia bacterium | reverse complement strand
CTCTGCAAGACTTGGGCCGAGGTGACCACCGACATCTCCCTCTCGCCCGAGATCAAGCGGCTCGCCGACTCGATCCCGCAGACCGGCGACACGCTGCACGCGACCCTCGACCTTACGAAGATCGAACCGTGAGAGCTGCGGTGATGAGCAAGCTCGGCCAGCCACGAAAGCTGACCGACCGGCCTGAGCCCTCGGGCGAGGCGATCTACGAGATCTCGGCAGTGTCGCTGAACCCAATCGACATCAACGTCGGCGCAGGGCGCTACTTCGGGGGCCACCCGGATCTCCCGTATGTCCCCGGCTGCGAGGGCGTCGGCCGCGCCGCCGACGGCACGCGCGTCTACCTCTTCAGCGACGGCCTCGGCCTCTCCCGCGACGGACTGCTGGCAGAGCGCTCGGGTGCACCGGCCGACCTTGGCATCCCGCTACCGGAGACGGTGTCCGACGAGATCGCGGCTTCGTGTGGCATTGCCGGAATGGCCGGCTGGATGCCCGTCGCGTGGCGCGCGCCGGTGAGGGAGGACGACCGCGTGCTCGTGCTTGGCTCCACTGGCACGGTCGGACTCGTTGCCGTGCAGGCGGCCAAGCTGCTCGGCGCCAAGCACGTCGTCGCGGCAGGCCGAAACCTAGAGCGGCTCAAGCGTGCGGCCGAGCTCGGCGCCGATGCGACCGTGAGCCTCGATGAAGACGACCTCGTAGCCGCCTTCAAGGACGCGGCGGGCGGCGACGGCCCCACCTACATCGTCGACACGCTTTGGGGGCCGCCCGTGGTCGCCGGGATTCAAGCCGCGGCACCCGGCTGGCGCCTGGTCCAGATCGGCCAGTCAGCAGGCGCGGAGGCGCTCCGGCTCCTCGGCGCCGGTTCGCGGCAAGATGGGCGAGCTGTACGGCTACACGGTGTTCGCCGTCACCAAGGATGTTCTCCGCGAGCAATACCTGCGCCTGCTCGCTCACGCGGCAGCGAGCGAGATCGTTTTCGACATCGAGGCATATCCGCTCGAAAGGATCGCGGAAGCCTGGGAACGGCAAGCTGCCGGCGCGAGTGCGAAGATCGTCGTGATGCTGCTGTATAGCGGCTGAGCATCAGCATCGCCTACGACATCATGAGCGGGCGACCCAGCATTCTCGCTTGCCCTCGAGGCCGACGAGCACCGGGAGGCGAGTAATTCGATTACGTATGCGGAATAGACGGGTCGCGTCACGAAGTAGCGGCCGACGCGATAGGCACCGGGATCCCACGTTCGCTCGGAATCTGTTTCTCCAAAACTGAGGATCAGCCGTCGCATCGACGGTGACATTGCGCCTCCCGCGGCCCGATCGTTTCGCCCGTGATCTGTCGTCCTGCGGATCGCTAGATCGTAGTCGTTCTTCCTCCCGTGTTTCATGTCCCATCGCTCCTTTCCCATCGGTCTGTGTTCTCCCGCCAAGCTCCGGACCGGGCGCGCCCCAACCCCCCAGTAGGCAGGGCGCCGCCTCGATCAGTCCGGTGTTGCCTCCCCGACCACATCATGCTTCGATGTGGCCTGAAATGTTCGTCTCGGCGGCAGAATCACTCGTCCGAGGGATTCAGGCGGAGCGGCGACCGGCTAGCCGGTCGCCGCCGCTCCCGAGAGCGTTTCCTAGCTGAGGATCACGTTACTGCGACCCGGCCGTAGCAGCTGCCGACCTGGAGCTGCGGCAAAACCGCGCGGACTTGAGCCGAGCCCTGATCGTCGAGCGGAACGCCACAGCGAGATCACCGTCGGGGCGACGCCCGTCTGTTCGCGCGCAAGAGCACGCGCTTGACGGTGTCCAACGCCGCGAGCGTGCCGTTGTAGCGCTGGAAGGTCCCGTACTTGCCGGCGAAACTCTGCCAGCGAATACGCGCAGCGAGTAGCGGTGAGCTGCCAGCTTGCGAAGACACAGCTTCGGGCGCACCTTGTCGGAGACCGTCGTTGACTCGTCGTACTCTTGACCTTGACCGTATAGGCGTGTTCTTGAGCGGCCGTACGACGGCGGTGAAGGCACCCCCCGTCGTCGTCTGCACCGTGGTTAGCTTCGTCGCAGCCGTCTGCCCGCAGGGCTTGGCGAGGACGTCGACGTTTTCACCGACCTTCTGGTTCGAGAGCGTTCCAGTCAACGTGACCCTGCCGCCGTAGATCACGAGCTGCGGCTTCACCGCAAGCGTCAGCGTGTCTGCACGAGGCGGATACGGCGCGCTCCCACGTGACCGCTCCGCGATAGGTGTTCCCTTTCACGTTGGGATCCGAGTAGGCGTACTTGCCGGCCGCCTGGAACGTGCAGGTGCCGGTTTGCGTGGGCTGGAGTACGAGTGGATTGGGCACACAGGTCACACCCGCGGTCGGCTTGAAGACGACCTGGTGGGCGACCGTATCGGTGTTCGTGAACTGAACCGTATCCCCCGCCGCGACCGTACGGCCTTCGGGACGTAGCCGTTCTGGGTAATCGTCACCGCCACCGTTTTCGCTATGGCGGCGCCTGCCTCGCGAGTGAAACGACCGCGATCGCGATCAGCCTGAGCTTGCGCATCGAGTAATTCCCCCTTGCCATTTTCTGGGAACTAGCTGTCCCCAGAGTCCAAGTATCGGCATTCAAAACTCCGCGAACTACACGGCGTCACTCGAATGGGCGCAACGCCGAGCTGGGCGACCTCGCGCTCGAATTCGCCGCTCGCCCGGAATGCCGGGCGCTCCAACGACGGTGGCCCGGCCGAACAGGATCCGGGTACGCAGGCAGGGAACGTGGTCCCTTCGCAGTCGCCGGGCCGTGGGTGAACAACCCGACAGTCCCGGAGAACCCAACGCGTGGCCGCTCTGCGGGTCAGTGGATGCAGGAAGGGGTCAACGTCCCGAGTTGTGCCGCCAAGCAGTGGGCTCCTTGACCCGCGCAAGCAGACGTTTTCGACTAGTGGGCGCCAACGTCCGCAACCTGATCGCTCACAAAAAGGACGAAACCCCCGCATTAGCAGGGGCTTTCAGAAGTGGGCGGTACTGGGCTCGAACCAGTGACCCCCAGCTTGTCGAGCTGGTGCTCTCCCAACTGAGCTAACCGCCCCGGGGAGGTCGATTGTAGCGACGAGCTTCGCCGAGCACCGAGGCGTGCATTTACGGCGATCTTGACGACGATGAGAGTTCGGGCGTAACGTCGCAGCGTGTCCTGCCGCGTCGTCTGCATCTCTCGTGCCGATGGAGCCGGAGGCGATGAAGTCGGGCATCTCGTCGCCGAGCGGCTCGGGTTTCAGTACGTCGACGAGGAGATCATCGTCCGAGCAGCGGCGAAGGGAGGCCTCTCTCCCGGCGATGTTGCAAACGAGGAGCGGCGGAAGTCGATGTTGAGTCGATGGCTGCAGGAGATGGGTAGGGGTGCGGCAATCGAGAGCTATGGGCTTGCCGGCGCCGCCGAGCTTGCAAGCGAGGGCACGCCGCCCGACGTCATCCGCAGCCTGATCTCCGAGGCGATCGAGGCGACAGCCGCGAGCGGCGACGTCGTGATCGTCGCGCACGCCGCTTCGCGCGCTCTCTCAGGGCGACCCGATGTGCTTCGTGTTTTCGTGACTGCGTCTCTGGAGACGCGTGCGAAGCGATTCTCGGAGGTGAACGGGGTCGCGCCGAAGGAGGCCGCAAGGTCGATCAAACAGGCCGACGCGGCACGCGCCGACTATCTCCGCCGTTTCTACGGCTCGACGCCGAGCTGCCGACGCACTACGACCTCGTGGTCAACACCGACGTCCTGAGCATCGAGCAGGCGGCCGCGCTGGTAGCCCAGGCGGCGAGCTCGCCCGCGTAGCTCCGCGAGAGTCAGCCGGTCAGAAGATCTCGGCGCACCACGGGGCGCGGTCGGTCGCGAACAGCGCGTCCGCGCGCGCGATGCCGCCACGCCGCGACTCCTCGACGAGCCCGGCGCGCGCGAGCTGCGCGAACGAGAAGCCGCCGAGGTAAGTTCCGCCGAGGGCTGTGACGTCCAGTCGGAGGTCGGGAGCCCGTGTGGAGCGACGAGCGGCGCCGTTCGACAGCGTCCACGTGCCGACGTTCCAGGGACAGAACGCGTCCGTGACTTCGAACGTCACCCGGCCGTCCGCGGCGTAGCCGCGCGCCGACAACGCGGTGCCGACGTCGACGAGTCGCACCCACAATCCGTCGCCCACCCTCAAGCGCAGGCGTCCGATGCGCGCGGCCTGGTGCTGAAGCGGGTGATCGATGGGAAGAAGCCAGGCCCGGATCTCGTCGACCCAGTCGATCTCGAACAGGAATCGCCAGATCTCCCGCGTCGCTGAGTGGTCCAGCCCGAGCGCCTCGATGACGCGCAGGCGGTGCTTCCACTCGCCGGACTCCTCGGTCTCGGCGTGGCGAAACAGGGCGTAACCAGCGTTGCGGCCGTCGATCTCGAGGAGCGCGTAGTTCAGCGGCCCTGCACCTGAAGGACGGTTGTCGGGGTCGTCGCGAAGCCGGCGAAGCTCCCACCAGTCGCGGGTGCGCGACATGAACCCCGGCGTCTGCTTGCGGAGCCGGTCGTAGATTCGGGGAAACGCGACGAGCGCCTCCGACTTCTCGACGAGCCGAACCTGGCCAGTGCGCCCAGGGCCGCAGAATTGCTGCCCATGTGCGCGGCAACCGCATCTCCGTGAACAGCGACGCCATGCCGTATCCGAAGCGACCGTAGATGACCTCTTCCGACGCGAAGAGTGCCGCCACCGGCTCACCCCGCTCCCGCACGTCGTCGAGCTGGGCGCGCATCATCCTCGTGAGCAACCCCCGGCGCCGGTGCGAGGGAAGCACCCCGACGACCGTGACGCCCGCGCACGGCACCGGCGCCCCTCCGGGTACGGTCATCTCGAAGGTGAAGGCGCCCGCGCCTCCGACGATCTCCTTTCCGTCGAAGGCTGCGTGCATTCGCTCCGGCGCGAGGATCTTGGAAAAGCGTTCGACGTCCTCCGTTGTGGGAACCCAGCCGAAGTAGTGGCCGATCGCCGCGACGGCGCGGCCGAGCTCCTCGAGCGAACGGCAGGTGCGAACCCGGTACGCCACGCCGCGGATCCTAGTTACGCGTGCGACGGTCGCTACGAGCTACGCGATCTTCTCCAGCGGGGCGTAGTCGACCATCAGGCGTCGCTCGGTCCCGTCGCCGGCGAACCGAATGGTCACGACACCCCCAGGCTCGATTCCCGTGACGACCCCTTCGCCCAGCGAGCCGTGTCGAACGCTGTCACCGGTCGAGAGGGCGATGCCCGGGCGCGGCTCCATCGCGGAGCTCGCCGGCGAGCCGTAGCCGCTCCATGACGACGGGCGAAGCCGCTCTCGCTCCACCTCGGAGGGCAGCTCGTCGACGAAGCGCGAGGCCAGGTTGTAGCTCCTCCGGCCGAAGAGTGAGCGCGAGAGGGTATGCGTGAGCGTAAGACGCTCCATCGCGCGAGTCATGCCGACGTAGCAGAGGCGGCGTTCCTCTTCGACGCCCTGCTCCTCGATCGCGCGGACGTGCGGGAAGATGCCCTCCTCCATCCCGATCACGAAGACGGCGCGGAACTCGAGGCCCTTGGCGTTGTGCAGCGTCATCAGCGTCACGAGACCTCGGTCGTCGCTGATCGTGTCCTGATCGGAGACGAGCGCAATGTCCTGGAGGAAGCCCGCGAGCGAGGCGTCGGCGGTCTCGAGGCGGTACTCACGTGCGACACCGACGAGCTCTTGCAGGTTCTCGATCCTGCCGCGGGCCTCGATCGTCCGCTCCGCTTCGAGCGCATCGAGCGTTCCTGTCTTCTCGAGCACGCGCTCGAGGAGCTCGTCCACGTACAGCTCCTGCGAGAGGGCCATCAGCGACTCCATCGTCGCGTGGAAGCCACGAATCGCGCGACAGGAGGCTGGCGCGACTCCTGCCGCCTCGGGATCGGCCATGGCGCCGAACAGCGTGCGGCCGGTGTTCTCGGCATGCGTGACGAGCCGCTGGACCGAGGTGTCCCCGATCCCGCGGCGCGGGCGGTTCGCGATCCGCAGGAGCGAGGTCGCATCCTGGGGATTGACGAGCACGCTCAGATAGGCCGTCGCGTCGCGGATCTCGGCCCGCTCGTAGAACCGCGGGCCCCCGATCACCTGATATGGGACGTCTTGCCTCACGAGCACGTCCTCGAGCACCCTCGACTGTGCGTTCGTCCGGTAGAAGACCGCGATCTCGCTCGCCGAGAGGCCGCCGTCGATGAGCGAGGTGATCTCGGCGGCCACGAAACGGGCCTCCGCGTGCTCGTCCTCGACCTCGATCACACGCACGGGATCGCCCTCGCCGAGCTCGGAGAAGAGGTTCTTCGGCTTGCGCTCGCGGTTCTGCTCGATGAGCGAGTTGGCCGCGCGCAGGATCATGTTCGTAGAGCGGTAGTTCTGCTCGAGCGGGATGATCCGCGTGCCGGGGAAATCGCGCTCGAACTCCATGATGTTGCGGATGTCGGCACCGCGGAACGCGTAGATCGACTGATCGGGGTCGCCCACCGCGCAAACGTTTCCGTGCTCGCCGCCCAGAAGTTGAAGCAGCCGATACTGCGCGTGATTTGTGTCCTGGTATTCGTCGACCAGGACGTAGCGAAACGCCTTGCGCCAGCGCTCGAGCGCTTCGGGAAACCGCTCGAACACCTGGACCGTGAGCATCAGCAGGTCGTCGAAGTCGACGGCGTTCGAGGCGTGGAGGCGGCGTTGGTAGAGGTCGTACGTCTCCGCGACGGTCTGATCCCAGAACGAGGCCACGCGGTTCGCGTACTCCTCGGGCGAGACCAGCTCGTTCTTGGCGCGTGAGATCTGCGCGTGGATGCCGCGCGGCGAAAACCGTTTTGGATCCTTCCCGAGCTGCTCGAGACACGCTTTCGTCAGGCGCACCTGGTCCTGGTCGTCGTAGATCGTGAACGTCGAGCGGTAGCCGAGACGCTCGGCCTCGCGGCGCAGCATGCGACCGCACGCCGCATGGAAGGTGAGGATCCAGATCGCCCGTGCCGTGACCCCGAGCATCAGCTCGAGACGCTCACGCATCTCCCCAGCCGCCTTGTTCGTGAACGTGATCGCGAGGATCTCGTTCGGCTTGACGCCGCACGCCCGGATCAGGTGTGAGACGCGATACGTGAGGACGCGCGTCTTCCCGGAGCCGGCGCCGGCGATGACCAGCAGCGGGCCCTCGGTTGCGAGCACGGCCTCGCGCTGAGCCTCGTTGAGGTCGGCGAGGTAGCTCTCGGGAGTCGCGACGGCCACAGGCCGATGCTAGCCGTCGCTACGGGGGCCGACTCACCAGCGCACGGTGAGCTCGACGTGCGCGGGCTTACTGGGAACTCCGACCCAGCTCACCCGCCACGTGTACGTCCCCTTGGGCAAAGACTCGTAGGACCCCTTGCAGTAGAACGAGCCCGCCGCACCCTCGCAGGCGTAGGTCTTCGTGTCGATGAGCGGGCCCCCCTTGGGCGCCGTCTTTCCGAGCAGAAAGAGCTTCGCCCTTCCCGCTGTCGGTGTCCGCAGGAGCACTTTGAACGCCGCGGCTCGATGTGTCTGGATGGTCACCGACGACGACTTGCCGGACGGCACGTCGTCCTCGAAGAAGACCTTGCCTGCAGCGAGCGCGGTCGCGGGAATGGCCACCGCAACCCCGACCGCGACGAGGAGTGCCAGCATGCGCATCCGGAGCTCAGTCTTGCACGAGCAGGCGCCTGTGAGCGATCGTCCAGGTCGCCGCTGCTACGCAGGCGAAGAGACAGCCGGCGGCGAGCCCCCCGGCGAGTGCCCAGTTTGATGTCGCCGGCGTTGCTGCGAACCAGCGCACGGCCAGGGCTGCGGCGACGATGCTCGAGCCTGCGATCGTCGCGGACACCGTTACGAGCACTGGCGCGGCGAAGTGAGACCAGCGCGTCCAAGCGAGGACGGCGCTCGCGGCCGCAAGCGCACCCGCGACGAGCCAGAGCACAATGGAGACGGGCTGAAAAACAGCGAGCTCACGAGGCATCTCTGCCCAGGGAGCCGGCGGGAGCGTGTTCTCCGGAACGACGTAGAGCGGGAAGACGAAGAACGCGACCGCGCCGAGCGCGACGAGCGTTGCGATGCGGGTCTCGCGGATTGCGCCTGTTGCCGCGAGTTTGCGCGCAACGATCTCGACCGGTCCGAAGTCCGCGACCGCAGCCGCTTCGGCCGCGTGTGGCACGAGGCCGCCCTCCGAGCTGTGCCGCGCCGCGGAGTCGCGCAGGTGCTCCTGCGCTTCGGCCAGAATCCTCCGGCGCGCGATCCGCGGAAGGCGCCGCTCGAGCTGCGCGAGGTACGCGTCGATCGTCATCCCACCACGGCCTCGACCGCCTGGACGTACGTGCGCCACTCCGAACGCTGCCGGCTGAGCTCGCGGCCTCCGCGAGCGGTCAGCCGATACATCCGTCGCTTGCGGCCACCGACCGTATCCCAGCCACTCGCCACCAGCCCCTGTCGCTCAAGCCGGTAGAGCGCGGGGTAGATGGTCCCTTCCGCGAGCTCGAACACGCCCTCGCTGCGTTCGCGGAGCGCCTCGACGAGCCCGTAGCCGTGAGCCGAGTCACGCTCGAGGAGGGACAGGAGGAGGAGATCGACGTGGCCTTTCTGTGTCTCCTTCGGCATTGCAGCCACTATACCTAGTCACACTAGGTATTACAAGCGCCGACCACGCCTCGGGATCACCGCGACTCGTCCATCGACGGCTATGACATCGATCGAGGCGCCGTAGTGGTTGGCGATTGCCTCCTCGGTGAGGACAGCGTGCGGCGCACCGTCCGCCGCCACTCGCCCCGCATCGAGGAGCACCATGCGGTCGGCGTATTGCGCGGCGAGCGTGAGGTCGTGCATCGCCGCGACGAGGGTGAGCCCCGACTCGGCACGCAGGGCATCGAGTAGATCGAACGCCTGCTGCTGGTGACCGATGTCGAGCGCTGCAGTCGGCTCGTCGAGCAACACGATCTTGGCCTCCTGGGCCAGTGCGCGTGCGACCACGGCTCGCTGCTTCTCGCCACCGCTCAACGTTCCCAGCCGACGCTCGCCGTAGCCGAGCAGATCGAGACGAGCAAGGGCACGCGCTGCCGCTTCGCGGTCACGCCGTCCTTCCTTCGCCAGCGGCCCGAGGTGCGGCGTCCGACCGAGGAGGACGTACTCGCCAACGGTCATCCATGGAGGCGTCGACGGCTCCTGCGGCACGACTGCGATCAGCCGCGAGAGCTCCGCCCGACGCATCTCGACGATCGATCGACCTTCGAGCTTGATGGTGCCCGAGAAGGTGACCAGACGGGCGATCGCCCGCAAGAGCGTCGTCTTGCCGGCACCGTTCGGGCCGATGAGCGCGAGCCACTCTCCTTCGGCCACCGCCGCGTCGATCGCGTCCACGACCGGCCGGCCACCGAGGACCACGGTGACGCCCTCCAGCTCGATGGCGTTCACGAGCCTCCGCCCCGGGTCGTGCGCAGGACGAGGGCGAAGAACGGCGCGCCGAAGAACGCGGTCACGACCCCGAGCGGGATCTCGGCAGGCGACAGGGCTGTGCGGGCGATCACGTCCGCCAGCACGAGAAACCCTGCGCCGATGATCAGCGACAGCGGCAGCAGCGCGCGGTAGCCGACGCCCGACACGAGACGGATCGCGTGCGGGACGATGATCCCGACGAAGCCGATGAGGCCGCTGACGGCGACGGCTGCTGCCGTGCCCAGTGTCGCCGCAACGACGAGAGCGAGCCTCACGCGGCGGACGTCGATTCCGAGGCTCGCCGCCTCGTCGTCGCCAAGGCTCAGAACGTCGACGACGCGCCGGAGCGCGAGAATGACGACGGCCGCGACGGCGACGTACGGGAGGATGAGCACGACGTCCGCCCAGCCGGTGCTAGGGATGTTCCCGAGGATCCACGAGTACACCTGCTGCAGGGTCTCCGAGTTCTGCTGCTGAACGAATGTCTGCCAGGCTGTGAAGAACGCCGCGACGGTCACGCCGGCGAGAACCAGGGTTGCGGCGTCGCGTTCCCGTTTGGCCGAGCGACCGACGGCGTAGGTGAGCAGGACGGCGACAGAGCCTCCGACGAAAGCGGCCATCGGAAGCGCGCGCTGTCCGCGCAGTCCTTCGGGGAGGTACGCGATCGCGATCGTCGCGCCGAGCCCTGCTCCGGCCGCGACGCCGAGGAGGTACGGATCGGCGAGTGGGTTCCGGAACACCCCTTGGTAGGTCGCGCCCGCCAAGGCAAGCATCGCGCCGACGAGCGCGGCGAGGACGACGCGCGGAACACGGATCTCCCAGAGGATCGCCTCCTCGGTCGGGGAGAGCGGAGTCGACGCTCCGGGCAGGTGCAGGCGCGCGGCCGCCGACTCGAACACGGCGCCAACGCCGAGATCTATGGGGCCGGCCAGCACTCCGATGACGAGCGAGCAGAGGAAGAACGCCACCGCGGAGCACGCCCAGACGGGCGTCAGTCCGCGCGCCCGTACGTCAGTGGCGTGCTCCGCGGCGGCGGTCATGTTCTTACTGGCGGAGCCGCGCGAGCGCAGACGACATCGCGCGGAAGAAGTTCACGAGCCGCGGCCCCCAGCGCGACGCGATCGAGTCGTCGATGCGGACGATCGACCCCGTCCGGACGGCGCTGATCCGATCCCAGCCTGGCCGCTGGGCGACGGTCGACGGCTTCTGACCGCAGCACACCGTGTCGGCCAGCACGATCACGTCGGGGCTCACCGAGACGACGTACTCGGCGGACAGTTGCGGGTAACCCGTCCCGACCGCATCGGCCTCGTCGGCGATGTTGCGCAGGCCGAGCGCCGCGTACACCTTTCCGACGAACGTCTTCGAGGTCGCGGAATAGAGATCGGGCGTCAGCTCGTGGTACACCGAGAGCCTGCCGCTCGCCCCTCGGGCCTTCTTCACGATGCCGGCGATCTTCGACTTCATGCTGCCGATCACCCGCGTCGCCTCGGCTTCGCGCCCGGTGACGAGCCCGAGCTGCCGGATCTGCTGGTACGCACCCTTGAAGGTCGCCGCGCCGTCGTGGTGGATGACCGTGATCCCGAGCCGACCGAGTGCCCCCGAGAGGCCCTTCGGGTCGTAGGCGATGACCACGAGATCGGGTCGGTAGGCGGCAATCGCCTCGACGTTCGGAGTGAAGCCTGAGAGCGCGGTCTGCGGAGCGCTCTTCGGGTAGTCGGACTGGTCGTCGACCGCGACCACCTGCGATCCTGCGCCGATCGCGAACAACGACTCGGTCGCCGTCGGCGACAGCGAGACGATGCGGCGCGGCTTCTTCGAGACCGTGACCTTCCCGTTCGAGGCGACGATCGTGACGGGGAACGCGGCCGGGCGACGCGCCGCCGCCCGCTGCGCCGGCGACGAAGACGGCGAAGACCACCGCCACCGCACCGGCGACGAGAGCTGAGAAACGAAGCACCTGAATCCTCCCTTCCGCGAGGGGTTCGGCTATGAGGAGCGCGACAGGTCTTCTGACTCGGGGCTCCCTCCCTCGCCGCCTTCCCGACTTGCGTCAGTGGCTTCGTGGCGGGGGAGCGTCTCCCCTTACAGCGGCGGGACCGTCCCGGATTCGCACCGGGTTCCCTCACCGTGCTCCTTGGTTGGAGGCCGAGCCTATCATCGGACGGTGTCCGGCTCTCGCGCGCGACTTTGGCTTCCCGTTCTCGCCTGGGCAGGCGTGATCTTCGCCTTCTCGTCCGTGCCAGATCTCGGTACCGGGCTCGGAGGCTGGGATCTCGCCTTGCGAAAGCTCGCCCATGCCGCGGAGTACGGAGTGCTCGGAGCCCTGCTCGCGCGCGCGACCGGACGAAGTGGGCTCGCGCTCGCGCTCGGGACGTTGTATGCCGTCAGCGACGAGATCCATCAGACGTTCGTCCCCGGCCGCGTGGGTTCCCCGCTCGACGTCGCGATCGACGCGATCGGCGTCGCATGCGGCATCGCGGTCTGGCAGACAGTCCGCTCGCGGCGACTCGCGTGAGTGCGACCGGAGCGGTCGCGATCGACCTCGACGCCTTGGGCGATACGACGCGCGCTCTGGAACGATTGGCTCGCGTCGGCCGGAGCGGTGCTCGGCGTCGACGCCGCCATGCTGTCGCCCGACCGCCTCGAGGCGGCTGCCGAGCTCGATCGCCGCGGGGCGGGCAACTGGCGGACGCTGCTCGAGCGTTACAGCGAGGACCGCGCCCCTGTCTATCTCCGCCGAGATGCCGAGATGAGCGCCGCGTTGCGCGCGCTCGCGTCGTCCGGGCGCACGATCGGCGTCTTCACCGATGCTCCCGAGCCGCTTGCACGGGTCGCGCTCGCCCAGCTCGGAGCAGAGCGACGTGTCGCTACGGTCGAGACCGGCGACGGCGGTCTCGAGCGCCTGCTCGCGACCCTCGGAGCCGATGCCGTCGTCATCCGCACACGCGAACAGCTCACTGACATCGCCCAGGCTGCCGAGTGACACACGGCCGAGTTGCAGGGGTCGACCTCGCGCATTCGTACAATCGGGCTTATGGAGCAGAAGGACCTCGGCGATCGCCAGCTCGATGCCTTGCTCGACCGCCTCGATCGCATCGCCGGCGAGCTGGAGCGCTTGAACCGAACTACCGAGAAGCAGGACGGCTTTGCTCTCGTGGCTCGTGAGGTTCGCGAGCTCACGGAGTCGATGAACGCGCTCGCTTATGCAGCACTCGGCCAGGCGCCGCCTCGCGTGCGCCGTCGGGCCGGCTGATTCGCGTCAGACCTCCGTGCGTTGCGGCGCAAATTGACGTGGGGTCAGACCACACGGGCGTGACCATGAGGTTCAGGTCAGCCGGTAAATCGTCCCGCCGTGGGATACCGCGAAGAGCTCGCCTGCCGTGTTCTCACCGAACGAGCTGACGCTGTCGACCTCGAAGGGCTCGATCCGGACGTCCGCTGCGGCGCCCGCCTCGACGCGGAAGCTCCAGATCGTGCCACTGCAGTAGTCCCCGAAGATGTATCTCCCACGCTCGCTCGCAAGCGCGGAGCCTCGGTAGACATATCCACCGGTGACGCTGCAGCCCTGACCGTGGCCGTACTCGAACACGGGGAACACGAGTTTGCCCGGCCCAGAGACACGCCCATCCTCGTAGCGCTGAGATCCCTCGTACAGGTTCCAGCCGTAGTTCTCGAGGCCTGGGCTCTGCCGTGGCGTGAAGTTCACTTCCTCTACCGAGCCTTGACCGACATCGGCGATGTAGAGATCACCAGTCGCTCGATCGAAGGAGAACCGCCAGGGATTCCTCAACCCGAGCGCGGCGATCGTCCACTTCGCCGCAGGCTTCGAGACGTCGAGTGCCAGCAGCTTGCCGAACTGCGAGCGCATGTCCTGCGACCTGTCCTCGGGATCGCCTGCCGAGCCGCCGTCTCCGATGCTCGTGTACAGCTTCCCGTCAGGCCCGAACACCAGATGCCCGCCGTTGTGGTTCCCGTACGGGTCCGGAACGGCGAGCAGGAACTTGCGCGTCGAGGGGATCGCCTTGGCGCCTGTCGAGCGGAATCGCGCCACGGTATTGCGCCCATTGCTCGACGTGTAGGCGACATAGAAGAGTCGGTTGCGCACAAAGTCGGGATGGAACGCAAGCCCGAGAAGGCCTTGCTCGCCGCCGTACGTGACCTGACGACGAACGTCGAGGAAGACCGTGCGTTTCCCCGACCGCACGCGGATCACTCTGCCGCTCTGCTCGACCACGTAGATGGTTCGCGGCTCGCCGGGTGCGTAGGTGAGGAGGACGGGCGAATCGAATCCGCGTGCGTAGACGGCCTTGCGAAAGACGCTCTCGGCACCTGACGCAGAGCCCGCTACGCCGAGCAGCATCACGCAAGCCACGAAAGCGGCGACCGTCGTCAGAGCACGCACGGACAACACGGTAGCCGACGGCTGTAAGCCAGACCGTGACCGGAGTAGGGTACGCGCTCGTGAAAGTGTTCGTGATCGGCGCCGGACAGGTCGGAACCACGATCGTCGAAGCTCTGCACGAGGACCACGAGCTCACGGTTCTCGACACCGAGCAGTCGCGGCTGAGAGCGGTTGCGGAGCGATACGACGTCGTGACGTACGAGGGCGACGGAACGAGCCGCAAGGACCTCGCCAGCGCAGGGGTCGGGACCGCCGACCTGGTCATCGCCTGTACCTCGCGCGACGAGGTCAACCTGGTCGCAGGCATGTTCGCCCGTCGTGAGGCAACCGCCGCAACGACGGTGATCAGAACGTCGAACGTGGAGTATGTCGAGCTCTGGCGCGCCGGAGAGCTCGACGTCGACTTCGTCGTCTCGTCTGAGCTCGAGACGGCACACGCGATCAGCCGCATCATCGGCGTTCCGGCTGCCCGTCAGACCGACGTCTTTGCCGACGGGCAGGTTCAGATAGGTCGAGTTCGACGCCGCGGACGGGGCGTCACCGGACGTCATCGACATTCCTCTTCGCGACGCGAAGATCCCTCCTGACTCGAAGGTCGCAGCGATCATTCGCGACACCGAGACCATCCTGCCCGGCGGCGACGACTCGATACGAACCGGCGATCGAGTCGTCGTGATCGGGTCCCCCGAAGCCGCGAAGGCCTGGAGCTCTCAGCTCTGGCCCGAAGGCGGGACGGTTCGAGACGTCGTCATCTTCGGTGCCGGTCGCGTCGGCTCCGCGATCGCCCGGCTGTTGCTCGAGCAGGGAATCAGCGTCCGGATGATCGAGGCTTCGCGCGAGCAGGCGCGACGTGCCGCCGAGGCGCTCCCGAAGGTTCGCGTCTATAACGCGACCGGGTTCGAACCCGACTTTCTCGAGCGTGAGCGGATAGGTCAATCGCAGGCGGGAATCTTTGCGATGCGTGACGACGCCAAGAACCAGTACGCAGCTTCACTCGCGCAGGTGCATGGGCTCCCGTTCACCATCGCAATCGCGCACGAGCCGGTGTCGGTCGCGGCCTTCGAGCAGGCGGGAATCGACGTCTCGGTGAATCCTCGGGGCGTGACCGCGGAGGAGATCGTCCGCTTCGCGCACGACCCGCGAATGCAGCAGGTCACGATGCTCGAGGGCAACCGCTACGAGGTGCTCGACGTGACGACCCGTGAGTCGAGCCGCTACATCGGCATGGCTTTCCGCGACATGCCCGTGCACGGCTCGATCATCGGCGCGATCGTGCGCAACGGCAGCGCCGTTTTCCCGCACGGAGACGACGTCCTGCAGGCGGGCGATCGGGTGATCATCTTCACCGAGGCCGCGAACGCGCCCTGGGTCGTCGAGGCGCTCTGAGTTGCCACAGGCTGTAGCGCGGATCGGCCGACCGCGGCGGCTCGCGATCGACGTCGCGGCGGCGTTCAACCTCATCGGAACTCTCGGGAAGTATCTGGGCCTCGCTGCGCTCTTCCCGGTTCCCTTCGCTCTCTGGTACGACGAGCCTTTCTGGCCGTTTCTCGCCGCAGGTGCAATCACGAGTGGAGTCGGCTTCGCGCTCGAGCGACTCACGGTAGGTGCTTCGGTTCGGGTCGGTCTGCGAGAAGGCTTCCTCGTCGTCTCGGCGACGTGGCTCTTCGCGGCGGGCTTTGCAGCTCTGCCGTACGTTCTCGCGAACAATCCGCAACTCGGAAATCCGATCGACGCGTACTTCGAGGGGATGTCGGGCTTCACCACGACCGGCGCGAGCGTCGCGTCCGACCTTACCGACATCAACCGGTCGCTCGGAATCTGGCGCCAATTCAGCCAATGGCTCGGCGGGATGGGGATCATCGTCCTTGCGATCGCCGTGCTGCCGCGACTTCGCGTCGGCGGACGACAGATGATGGAATCGGAGCTACCCGGGCCCGAGATCGCCCAGCTTTCGGAGCGCATTCGCTCCACGGCGCGAAAGCTCTGGTTCCTCTACGTCGGGCTCACCGTCGTGCAGGTGCTTCTGCTTGCGTCGGTCGGCTGGCTCGGGCATCGACGACGAGATGACGCCGTACCAGGCTCTCGCCAATGCATTCTCCACGATGCCCACCGGCGGCTTTTCCACGCTCCCCCGATCGGCCGAGGGCTTCTCCGCGACGTCACAGTGGATCCTGGCGTTCTTCATGTTCGTCGCCGGAGCCAACTTCGCCCTGATGTACCTGGGCCTCGTGCGCCGCCGCCCGCGTTCGTTCGTACGCGACGAGGAGTTCCGTCTGTACGTCGCGCTGACCCTGGTGGCATGCGCCGCGATCACCGCGATGCTCTGGGGATACGGCATCGCGGAAGGCGGGGAAGCTGTACGCGCCGCCGTCATTCCAAACGGTCTCCATCATCACGACGACGGGGCTCGCGAGCGCCGACTTCGCGCTTTGGCCGGCGGTCCTGCTCCTCGCACTCTTCGCCCTCATGTTCGTCGGAGGGTCCGCGGGCTCCACGGGAGGCTCGATCAAGGTCGTACGCCACCTGCTGCTGGGAAAGGCTCTCCGGCGCGAAATCGACCAGACGGTGAGCCCCGAGGTCGTAATGCCGATTCGCTTGAACGGAACGCCCGTCGACGAGCGCACGCTGCGCGCGCTCACCGCATTCATCCTTCTCTACGTCGGCGCCTGGGCCGTCGGAGCTTCCGTGATCGCCATCGACTCCGCCATCACAGGTGCAGGTCTCGGAACACTCGACTCGCTGGCAACTTCGGCAACCGCTCTCGGCAACATCGGCCCAGCCTTCGGGCCAGCCGGCCCGATGGGCTCGTTTGCCGAGCTCGGCGACGTCTCCAAGCTCACGATGATCGGATTGATGTGGGTGGGCCGGCTCGAGATCGTCCCGGTCGTGGTCCTGCTGACGCGTCACTACTGGCGCCTCTGAGCGCCAGGAGAGCTCTACGCAGCGGCGCCGAGCAGCGCGCGACGGAGCTCGGGGACAGATCCCTGTGGAACGATTGCGAGCACCTGATCGCCCGGACGCATCACGGTGCTCGGCTCGACGAGCTCGGTCCTCCCCTGACGGAACACCGAGATCAGCCGCGCGCCAGAGGGGATCCCGAGCCCGCCCGCACGCTTGCCGGCAACAGGCGAACCGGCCTCGACCTGTACCTCGGCGATAATCAGCCCTTCCTTCTGCAGCTCGAGCAGGCGGACGAGGCCGTGCTCCGGCAACTCGTGCTCGACGAGGCCGAGCATGTTCGTCGTCGCGCAGACCGTCTGCGAGATTCCGAGTAGGTCGAAGTGCTGCTGGTTACGCGGATTGTTGACCCGCGCAATCGCTTTACGGACGCCGTACTTCTCCTTGGCGAGCTGCGAGATGATGAGGTTGTCCTCATCGTCGCCCGTCGCCGCGAGCACGAGCTCGGGAGGCCGGGCGATGCCGGCCCGCTCGAGGACGCTGATCTCGGTGGCGTCGCCGCGCATGACGACCGGTCCGAACTCCCCCTCGAGTCGCGCGAATCGGTCGGGGCGTTGCTCGATCAGCGTCACTTCGTGGCCCATCTCGAGGAGCGAACGCGTGACGTTCGAGCCGACCTTCCCTCCACCGGCGACGATGACGTACATCAGGTCGCCACGCTCGGTTGAGGGGCCGCAGTGCGCACAGTCTCGAGGAGCTCAGAGATCGCAGTCTGCGTCGGACAGACTGTTCGCATGCCGCGATTCGCGTAGAACTGCGCCCTCGCCGGATCGAGAACGCGAACCACAACCGTGGCGATCTCGTAGCGCTTCTGGAGCACCTGGCCGATGACGATGTTCGTGTTGTCGCCGTCGGTCGATACCACGGCAGCGTCGGCCTCCGCGGTGCCTGCGGTCTCGAGAATGGTCGTATCCATCCCGTGGCCGACCACGAACCCACCGAACCAACCGGGCTCGAGCCGCACGAGCGCGTCCTCGTTCTCGTCGACCACCGTGACGTCCCAGCCGTCAGCTGCGAGGCCCTTCGCCACCGCGGACCCCACACGACCACAACCGATTACGACCGCCTTCACGACGTCAATTGTAGGGGCGAGGCATGCCCTCGCCTCACTCCTCGAAGACCCCGTGAGGGAACGCGACAACGAGCACCTCGCAGTGCGCCCGTCGCAGGACGTAATCGACGGTCGGGGAGAAGAAACGCGACTGGCGCCTCCAGCGAGGGGACGAGCCGAGAACGATCAAGTCGACCCCGCGTGAAGTCGCCTCGTCGACGATGGCATACCCGATGGACCGAGCGCGGACGACATCCGTACGCACTTCGACACCGTGATCCTCCCCCAGGAGACGCGCCTCGTCGAGGGATGCGTCGACTCTTGCGCCGACGTCCTCCGGCAACGACCCTTCGAGAGGGAACTCGCGTGGCACCCGCACGACCGTGATTGCCTCGATCTCCGCACCGTGTTCCTTTGCCAGAGCGATTGCGGTCGCGACCATCTCCTCTCCGATGTCACCGACCTTCATCGGCACGAGAATTCGCTGGAACTCCGGCGCCGGAGGCAAGTGCTCGATCGGCTGCACATGATCGAGCAGACCTCGGCGCCGCGATCGACGGACCGCGACGAAGATGACGAGCCCGGCGCCTAGCCAGAGCGGCCCGGCATAGCGAGCCCCCTCGTGGGTCACCATCGCGAGCACCCACACAGCAGCGGTCAACGGAGCGCCGACGAGCGCGGGGAGCGGGACCGAGACTCCTCTGATCGAGACGTTCGGACGAGCCCGAAACGGGCGTACCAGATCGGGTTCGCGCCGACGCAGCCGGATTACGGCGAGCTGTGCCGCGGTGAACGCGATGAGAACACCGAATGAGTAGATGCTCGCGAGGAACGTCGGGTCGCCGTCCGCCCCGATCTCGGTGACCAGGATGAGACCGATCGCGAGGCCGGCTGCGATCAAGATCGCCTCGCTCGAAACGAGCGCCCTTCTCTCGAGGCGAGCGAGCTCGCGGGGCAGCGAGCCGTGCTCTGCGAGCGAGTACGTAAGGCGTGTAATGCCCGAGGCGGAGGTCGTGGCCGCGACGACGAGGATCATTGCTCCGGACACTCCAACCGCGAAGCGCAGCGCGTCGACAAGCGCCGACGGCAGCGAGCCTTCGAACGCCGCGACGATCCCGACGAGCGGAGCTTCGAGCCACTCGTCGCCGAGCGCAGTCTCGCCGCCCTGCGCCGGGTAGGCAGACAGGCCGATCGCCGCGATCAGCACGGTCACGATGACGACGAGTCCGATCGCCGAGAAGAGGGACCGGGGAAGCGCTCGTCCGGGCTCGCGCGTCTCTTCCGCGAGGTTGGAGACCGTCTCCAGCCCGGTGTAGGCGAGCATCGCGAGCGGAAGGGCGTACGCAAGGTCGCTCCAATCCTGCTCCGTTGCCAGACCGAGTCCCTCCACCAGAACGTCGGGAGAGAGAACGAAGGCCGCGCCCAGCACGACGAGCAGCCCTTGGACGACGAGGTCGAGGAGTGCAACACCAAGCGACCCGAGATGCAAGCGGCTTCTCCGCACGAGCCGAACTGCTGCGATCGCGGCGATCAAGGCACAGCCGATCGCCGCGTCCCAGGGCGACTCACGAACCGAGGGCGCCGAGATCGCCGCGCCCAGGTAATGGGGGACGAAGAGCGCAGACAGCGCCATCACGATGAGAAAGTCGAGGAAGAGCGCCCAGCCCGTGATGAAGCCCGCGAGGTCGTTGTACGCACGGCGGACGAACGTCGCCGCGCCTCCGGTCTCGGGAAGCGCGGCTGTCCCCTCCGCATACGAGAGCGAGACCATGAAGAACAGCGCCCCCGTCAGCAGCAGGACGAGCGGCGTCAGGCCGAGGGCTTGCGCAGCAACGATCCCGAGCGCGATGTAGAGCGACGACGCGATCTCCCCGTACGCGACGGCGAAGAGCGCCGGAGCGTCGAGGACGCGCTCGAATCCGCGGAGCTTACGAGCCATGGCGCTTGCGCTCGAGAGACAGGCGACCGACGCCGAGAGCGATGAAGAGGCCACCGAGCAGGAACCCGACGACCCCGCCCCCTTCGGCCGCAGTACGGACGAGAAGAGCGATGCCGATTCCGACGAAGACCATCGAGAAGACCACGACCGCCCAGCGATAGACAGTCACGACGCCTCCGACGCGGTCACGAGCACGCGACAGGGCGCATTCTTGAGGACGTAGTCGACGGTCTTTCCGAAAACGGCGGCCTGCGCGCCGGTCAAGCGACGCCTTGGCGACCCGATCACGATGATCTCGGCGTCGCGCGCTTCGGCCTCCGCGACGATTGCCGTCCCTGCCGAACGCGCGCGCTCGAGACGGCCGACGACCCTCACTCCGTATGAATCGCCGATCGCAACGGCCTCGTCGAGCTCTCGGTTCGCCATCGCCTCGAGCTCGGGCTGGATCTCGGTGAGCTGGCGGTCGAGAGACACCTCGACAATGGTCAGCGCGACGATGCGCGACCCGCGCTCGGCTGCGAGCCGGCAGGCGACGTCCATCGCGTCGTCCGACGGCTTGCCGGCGATCACCGGGACGACCAGGCGCCGGTACTCGAGCGCAAGAGCTGGGCCGAAGGCGGGCGGAGCCTTCGAGATCTCCCGGAGGGGGACACGCAGGCGACGCCGATAGACGACGTAACCAACGAGCCCGATGACCATCCAGCCGAGTCCCGCCCACCGCGTCAACGGATTTTGGACGACCAGGACGAGGAACGAAATCCCGGTCGCGAGCCCGCCCAGGATCGCGAACAGCGGCCAGGCGACCTTGCCGATCCGCATGTTTGGGCGAGCTCGATACGGGATCTCGGCGTCATCGCGATCGAGCATTCGAAGCCGCACGATCGACCCGTGAGCGATCGTGAACGAGAGCGTCGCGCCCAGCGAGTAGAGCGTGCCGACGAAATTCACGTCGCCGGGGAGGATCACGAGGATCGGAGCGATGCCCGCGAACAGGACGAGCGAGAGCCACGGAGTCTTGAACCGAGGGTGGAGCCGCCGAAGCGCTTCGGGGAGCTGGCGGTAGCTCGCCATCGAGTACGTGATCCTCGAGGCCCCGATCACCCCTGCGTTCGTGGCGATGACGAGGATGGTGGCGGCGAGCACGCCGACGTAGAACTCGGCAGCGTCGAGCGCGAACCCCTCGAGGCCGATGTTCTGAACGACGCCGAGGATGGGGTCGTTGGCGTATCCCCCCTCCTCGGGAGGGAGCGCGAGCAACGTCGTCAGCTCACCGTCGATCTCCGTCACCGGAAGCGCCGAAAGAGCGACGAGCGGAAGGGTGAAATAGATCGCGAACACGGCACCCGCGACGAGCTTGTAGGCGTTCGGGACCGTTCGAACTGGATCGCGAGCTTCTTCCGCGAGATTGGAGACGGTCTCCACGCCGGTGTACGCGAGCATCGCCACCGGGATGGCGATTGCGAGATTCGACCAAGTCGGCGCAACGCCCCAGTGGACGTTCTCGACGAGCGTCTCGGGGCTGAAGACCAGCGCGAAGCCGACTGCCACGAGCAGGATCTGCGTCGCGAAATCGATGACGGCAAGCGAGATGGAGAGCCTCGCCGCCTCCTGAACGCCGACGACGTTCAGCGCGACGAGCACGACGATGACGATCGCGCCACCGACGATGTCCCACGGGTTCGTTCGCAGGGGCTCCCAGAAGATCGAGAGGTAGTGCGGCACGAAGAACGCCGACACGGCGACCGTGACGACGTAGACGAGCATCTGTGCCCAGCCGGCCGTGAAGCTCGTGAGCTCGTCGAACGCGTGGCGTGAGAAGCTCGCCGACCCTCCCGCCTCGGGAAACCGGGCGGTGCCCTCCGCGTACGTGGCCGCGGTCGCGGCGAACACGATGCCGGCGACCACGAAGACGAGCGGCGTCAAGCCGAGCGCGTAGACGGCCGTCAGGCCGAGCGCGTAGTAGATCGAGGAGCCGACGTTGCCGTACGCGGTCGCGAAGAGCGCGGGCGTGCCGAGCACGCGCTCCAGCTCGACCTCCCGCCTGCGGCGGCGTCCCGGCACGGCGGCGAAGCCTACAACCGCGAGGGGCGGCGAGACCGTCCGCACGTTGCTGCCTTCCGGGAACGCGCGCCGCGGACGTCTTCAAGCAGGGAGCAAGGCATACTGGGCAATGTGCGTTCTGCACGCACAACGGTCACATTCGTTTTGCTGGCGCTGGCGGTCGGCACCTCCACGGCAAGCGCGAACGTGGCGGGACCGACGAAGGTCCGCCTTGTGGATCCCGAGCCTCTCGCGCTCAGAGGTGTGGGATTCGCGCCGAACGAGCGGGTTCGCCTAACGGTCTCGCTGGGCGAATCGACAATCGTCCGCCGGCTGCGAGCAAGCCGGGCAGGTGCCTTCACGACGGTGTTCGTAGCGATCCGCTTCGACCGCTGTAGCGGATCGCTCGGCGTCACCGCGGTCGGCTCACGTGGGAGTCGCGTCGGATGGGAGCTCGTACCGCTCGAGTGCCCGGTCGAAATCGGCGCCTCGTAACCGATCTGAGAGCTTAAGCCGAAGGGCCGCCCGGAGGCGGCCCTTCGGCTCTGGCTGATCGATCGGCCGCTTAATTCGTGACCGTGATCGTCTCCACGTCGGTGGTCGTGCCTTCCACAACGCTCGAGGTGAGACTCGCCAGGATGTCGTGCACACCGGCGTTTCGACCGAACGCGTCATACGTAATCGTCACCTTTCCGCCAGGCGTCGGCGGAGAGGTGATCACGCGCAGATCGGAGTTCGCCGCTGGGAACGATCCCTGGCTCGGTGGCGTGAAGAGGTTCTTGCCGCTCGTGCCGTCGCGGTTCTCTGCGCCGATGTTGAGCCCGTCCGTCGTTCCAGCCCCCATTGAGGGTCCGTACGTGAACGTGATGTCCTCCGTGGCCCCGATCCGGATCCAGATCTGGAACGTTCGGAGCTGGGCGGGTGCGCCAAAGAGGCTCACAACCCAGTCAGCGACGATCCACGTGTCGACACCGTCGGTGAGGGTTCCCACGCGGAATGCGGAGCCCGCCTGCCCGAGGTGCAGATCGGTCCAGTACGGCGCGAGGACATTATTCGGCCGTGCCGGGTTCGGGAGCGTCTGCGGGACGAATAAGACGTCCGCTTGTGCTCCGCCTCCGACGACGGAGTAGCCGTTCGAGGTGAACCCGATGCGGGTGTATGTCTCACCGCCGAACCGGAACGCCGGGACATTGAAGTTGGCAATGGACTCGTCGCCCATCCCAGCGACCGGCACAATGCCGAACAACGACAGGGGCACGTACCCAGATGGTGATGCGGGGTTCGCGGGCACCTGGAGGGAGTCGATCGTCGGCGCGAGCGCGGGCGTCAGCGTTCCATTCCAGGTGAACCCGTTCCCGCCTGGGCCCATCGACACACCTGGAGCCGAGACGTTCTCGATCGTCAACTGACCGTTCTGGGGACCCTCGACGGTCAGACTCGATTGAGCCGGCACCGCGGAGAGGTTTTGGGCCTCCACGATGCAGTCGGAATGCGCTCCCTGAGCGATAGTCGATGGCGTGCACGATTGGACCAGCGACGCCTGACCCTGACCCTTACGGAACGCCACGGGCAACACGGCATCGTTGTAGCCCGGCTTGTTCGAATCGAGGGTGATCTGGCCGAAGTACTGACCATTCAGAACGCCAGTCGCGTCGATCGTGATGTCGATCGTCGCTGTCTCGCCGGCTCCGACAGTCACGGTCTTCGGCTCCACGTCGATGCTCGTGCCGGGAGACGAAGTCGCCGTGACACGTAGCGGCTGCTGCGTTCCGGAGACGTTGGTGAAAGAGCGCGACGTCGTCGCCAGGCCTGGCATGGGCGACGCATTGACGCTCGGCAGGTTGAGGTGGATCCGGTTGAGCGGATCCGTCGCGGATGCGAGGTAGTCCGCCGCCGAGACGTCGAACGTGATGGTCGGCGACACCGCGCGGTTAGCACGGATGGAGCCGGCGCCCCGGTCGAATGGATCGGACGGCGTGACACCGTCCTGCTTGAGGACGCTCTGCAGGGACGACGTCATCAATGCCGACTTGATCTGCCCTGGCGTCCAGAGGGGATGGGCATCCTTGACGAGAGCCGCGATGCCTGCACTGTGCGGGCTCGACATCGAAGTGCCCGCGATCGCCTGGAAGAACTGTCCAGGCGGACCGACGACGAAGTTCGTGTCATAAGGATCGGGCGTATGGCCGGCGAGGATCTGGATGCCGGGAGCCGTCACGTCCGGCTTGACGAAGTCACCGACGGGGCCACGGGACGAGAACGAGGTCATCACGTCGCCCTGCACCGTCGTGGGCGAGCCGCTCGTGAAGGTCGCCATCACACCTGTGTGCGAACTGAGGAACGTGATCAGCGGGTGCTCTCCAGCCGCGGTCTTCTCGACATGCATCGTCGGCACCCAGTGGTTGTCGGTGTTCAGTCCGAGATTCGGCTGACCGTTGTAGAGGATCATCCCAACGCCGCCGCCCTGGGAGACGTTGAAGCTCTTGTTTACGCGCGCCCCGACCTCTCGCCGACAGACGACGATCTTTCCGGTCGCGGAGCCTGGCGGGAAGTTGATGCCGTTCTCGACAGGAAGGCCGCCTGGGATCCGGCACAGGTCGTCCGGCTGCCCCGGGATGTCACTCGCCCGAATGACGGGAGTTGGCGTGGAGATGCCGGCCGTGATCGTGGCGCCGGACAACGTGAGCGTGTCGCTGTTGTTGCTCGCCGTCATCACGAGCGAGCCGACGAAGTGCCGATTCGAAGTCGATGCGCCGACCGTGTTCGTCCACGGACCCGCGTGGTTCGCGGTGCCCGCCGCCGGGCCGGTGTTCCCGGCTGATGCATTGACGAGGATGCCGGCTTCGTAGGCGTCGAGGAAAGCAAGCTCGACCGCGTCGGTGTACGCGCTCGCGCCACCCGAGATCGAGAAGTTGATCACGTCCACGCCGTCGAGAATCGCCTGGTTCACGGCGGACACGGAGTCTGAGCCGAAGCAACCCTGCCTCAGGCAGACGCGGTACATGATCACGTGCGCGCCCGGGGCCATGCCGCTGATCGGGCCGCGATTGACACCCAGAAGCGGTGTTGCAGCGACGGGGCTGCCTGCCGCGGTCGACGAGGTGTGCGTCCCGTGGCCCTCGGCATCTCGTGCCGAGCACTGGTCGGTCGCGTTGTTGCAGAACTCGCCCGGGACCGCGGCGATGTTGGCCATGTACGTGGCCGTCTTGGCGTACGCCCCGATCAGCTTGTCGTTGCAGATGAACGACGCTCCGAGCAGCGGATCTGCCCCTCCGAACTGGCAGCCGTACGGCCCGCCGCCGGGATGGTTGATGCCGGGGTCGTTGAACGAGACATGCTCGGGCCAAATGCCGGTGTCGAGCACACCGACGATCACGCCCTCTCCTGCCTTGGTCGAGCCACCCAGTGAGGGCCAGACCGCACTCGCCCCCGTGAATCCGGGCGTAACGCTGGTCTCCGGCTGCTGAAGTGTGTCGTGCTGCACCGCCACCACACCGTCAACGGACAACAGCTCGTCGATCTCGTTCGCAGGGATCTGCATGGCGATCCCGCCGTAGGCAATCCGGTACGAACTACGGACCGTCTCGCCGGAAACAGCATTTTCGATGTCGGAGACGATGTCCGTCTCGACTTCGGCGACGTATGCCTCGTAGGCCTCGACGGCGGCGCGATTTTGCTTCAGCTTCTTGCCTGTCTTTTTGGGGCTCGTGGCATCCAGCCCCTGCACGCCGCCCTGATAGGTGGCGACCGAGTCGTAGTCCAGCTTGACGAGCACGTTCACGGGTGTCGCATCGGTCCGATTGAGCAGGGCAGGATCGGTCTCCGCGATGCGACCGACGCGGGACTTCGCTGCCTCGATCGGAGCGCCGTCTGGCGCGAGCGCTGTGGCCTCGAAATGCTGAGGCGCTCGTTGTCGCCGACGCGCCCGACGCTACGTATCCGAGAACGGCGGTCAAAGCGATCGCCGCGGCAAGCACTCCTACTGGCCGAGCATGGCGACGTTGTGCGAGCGCGTCTCTTCGCGCATCTCGCGGGAATCGAAAGCTCATGTGTGCCTCTCCCCTTTCGAAGTTGACGACCCGTACTGGGCGCCTGCCCCTGAAGCGCCCGCATCCTATTCGGGCGATCACCGCATGGCAACACCCAATGGGTGACTCAACCGCGCTCCTCGGCGTGTCATGTCAGATCGCTAGCCGTGGATCGAGACGAGGATCGGGATGATGAGGATCGCCACGATGTTCGCGATCTTGATCATCGGGTTGATCGCAGGGCCGGCGGTGTCCTTGTATGGGTCGCCGACCGTGTCACCGGTGATCGCTGCGGCGTGGGCATCGGAGCCCTTCCCGCCGTAGAGCCCATCCTCGATCGTCTTCTTCGCGTTGTCCCAGGCGCCTCCGCCGGACGTCATCGCTATGGCGAGGAAAATCCCGGTCACGATCGTCCCGATGAGGAGACCGCCGAGCAT
Organism: uncultured Thermoleophilia bacterium; assembly: GCA_963722035.1. Taxonomy (GTDB): domain Bacteria; phylum Actinomycetota; class Thermoleophilia; order Gaiellales; family Gaiellaceae; genus GMQP-bins7. Next base: position 138,170 of record CAVRLG010000023.1, on the reverse strand, counting down.
CTCCACGCTGATGATCCCGACAATGATCGGAATGAGGACAGGGATGAGCGCCGGCGCCATCATTTCCTTGATCGCCGAGCCCGTGACGATGCCGATCGCGTTCGAGTAGTCCGGTCGAGCGGTGTAGTCCATGATCCCGGGGTTCTCGCGGAACTGGCGGCGCACCTCCTCGACGACCTGGCCGCCTACGCGGCCGACGGCCTGCATCGCCAGCGAGGCGAAGAGGAAGGGCATCAGCCCACCGATGAACAACCCGGCTATCACCCACGGGTTGTCGAGCGAGAAGAGCGTCGGGAGTCCCTCTTCGTTGAGACTGCGGCCGTACTCGTCGAAGAGAATCAGCGCAGCTAGGCCGGCCGAGCCGATCGCGTAGCCCTTCGTGACGGCCTTCGTCGTGTTGCCGACGGCGTCGAGCGGGTCGGTGACTCCGCGAACGGACTCCGGCAGGTCTGCCATCTCGGCGATCCCGCCGGCGTTGTCGGTCACCGGGCCGTACGCGTCGAGCGCCACGATGAGCCCCGCCATGGACAGCTGCGCCATGACCGCGACCCCGATGCCGTAGAGACTCTCGCCGGCCGCGTAGTAGGCGCCGACGATTCCGACCGCGATGACGATCACGGGCAGCGCCGTCGCCTGCATCCCGACGGCGAGGCCCGAGATGATGTTCGTCGCGTGGCCAGTCTGGGACGCACTCGCGATGTCCTTTACCGGCTTCCAGCGTGTGCCGGTGTAGTACTCGGTGATCGCGACCAGCAGGAACGTCACCGCAAGGCCGATGAGCGCCGAGCCGTAGAGGTTCCAGAAGTCGAACTCGCCTCCGTCGTACGCCATCGTCACCGGGATGAAGCCGACGGCGGAGAGGACCGTGGCGACCAGCACGCTGCGGTAGAGGGCGTTGATGATCGCGTTCTGGCCGCTGCCGACGCGAGTGAAGAACGTCCCGATCACCGAGGAAAGGATCGAGATGCCGCCCAGGGCCAGAGGGTAGAGCCAGAGGTCGGCGGATTCGAACCCGATCCCGAGCAGCATCACGGCGACAGCGGTGACCGCGTACGTCTCGAAGAGGTCCGCCGCCATGCCGGCGCAGTCGCCGACGTTGTCACCGACGTTGTCCGCGATCACCGCCGGGTTGCGCGGATCGTCCTCGGGGATGCCGGCCTCGATCTTCCCTACGAGATCGGCGCCGACATCGGCTGCCTTCGTATAGATGCCTCCGCCGAGACGGGCGAAGACCGAGATGAGCGATCCGCCGAAAGCGAGCCCGATAAGATCGTCGACCGCGGAGTCCGGCGTGTTCCCGATCCAGTCGGTGAGCACCCAGTAGTAGCCGGCCACGCCAAGGAGGCCGAGTCCGACGACGAGTAGACCGGTTACCGACCCTGCGCGAAACGCGACCTTGAACGCCGGCTGGAGCCCCTCGCGGGCAGCTTCGGCTGTCCTCACGTTCGAACGCACGGCGACGTTCATGCCGATGAAGCCAGCGGCCGCCGAGAAGACAGCACCGATGAGGAAGCCGAATGCGGCCCCCCACCCGAGCTTGTCGTAGAAACCGAGCAGGAAGAACGGCACGATCGCAACCACGGCGATCGTCGTGTACTGCTTCCGCAGGTACGCGGCAGCGCCTTCCTGGATCGCGCGCGCGATCTCTTGCATCTTCTCGTTGCCCGCCGGCTGCTTCAGCAGCCACCAGGTCAGATACAGGCCGTACAGGACCGCCACGGCCGCGCATGCGAGCGCGAACCCGACGGCGTGGTCAACAAAGAATTCCATGATCCTCCGGTCTCCCGCCCGTCACAAAGTGAGCGCCGAGTCGCCCCGGCGCGGCCGATTATGTATCACAAGCGGCGAGACCGCTTCACCACCTAGTGACCGCCGAGCAGCGAGCGCGCCTGGCGCCGGTTCGTTCGCCCGAGGCGTCAGACGCGTCCTTCGAACGTGTTGCAGGCGTTCGCATTACCGCCCTCGATCCCGCGAACGAACCAGCTCTGACGTTGCTCGGACGAGCCGTGACTCCACGACTCGGGCGTGACTCTTCCCTCGATGCGCTCCTGGATGCGGTCGTCGCCGACTGCGGCAGCGGCACTCAGGGCGTCCTGGATGTCGGCGCGTGTCAGGTCCTCGATGAATCCGGTGCGCACCGCGTTCGCGACCCACACACCGGCAAGGCAGTCCGCCTGTAGCTCGACACGTACCGCGCCGCCTTGCGGCCCGAGGTCCTCGCTGTCGGCTCGTCTGAGCGCGCCCGTCAGGTTCTGGATGTGATGACCGTATTCGTGAGCCAGGACGTATGCCTGTGCGAGCGGCCCGCCACTCGCGCCGAACTGCGATTCGAGCTGGTCGAAGAATCCGAGGTCGATGTAGACGCGGCGGTCCGGCGGACAGTAGAACGGGCCTACAGCCGAGCTCGCCCGGCCGCAGCCCGTCGACACAGAGCCCTCGAAGAATCGTGTCTTGGCGGGCTCGTACCCGCGAAATGCCCTCGTCCAGTGCGCTTGGACGCTGTTCACAATCGCGAGGATCCGGCAGTCCTCGCGCTCGTTCGCATCCTGCCCTGTCCGGCACTCCTCGATCGCGGGCGGCTGCCCCGTTCCCGCAGTCTCGCCGGCCAGGCCACCGAGGCCTCCAGTACTACCGTCCAGCGGATTACCGCCCAGCAGGACGATCGCGAGGAGGATGACGATACCGATGATCCCGCCGCCGCCGCCGAGGGCGATCGGCCCGCCGCCGAGCCCTCCGCGCCGTTGTCCTCGCGTGTCCTCGACCTGCGATCGGTCGAGCTTGACGTCCTTGCGAAAGCGCATGCCGGAAGGTTAGTAACCGAATTCCCAGCGGACGAAACGCGGACAGTTTCCCCCGGAGGGTCAGACGGCGGGGTCGTCCTCGGTGACCGCCTTTGCGTACGCGAGCTGGAGGTTGGCGCGCGCCTGTTCGAGGTCGTGAACCACGGTCTCGTCCACCCCACCTTCCTTCAGCACGGGCTCGAGCGCACGGAGTGCCTCGATAGCGAGGCGGGCTTGCGGAAGGTCGCGTCCGTCAACGGAGACGCGACGGAATCCGAGCGACGCTGTCGCGGTGAGCGCCTGCAGAAGGACGTCGGCCACGCCCACGCGGTCGAGTGCCTCCCGGAGCTCTTCCTCGCTCGGAAGCTCGTCAGAGCTCATTTCGGGATGCTCACCCGACATGGCTGTTCATTCCGAAAGGAGATCTAGCCACCGATCGTCTCCGTCGCGCGCACCTGCTCGGCATAGATCTCCTCGAGCGGCGCACCCGCTTCGAAACGCTCGATCTGACGCTCGGCGGCATTCTGCTCGGGGACAGCAAGATATGGCGCGGCCCCGATCTCCTCGGCCACCGGCAGCACCCACTCGACGAGCTCTTCGATCCGCTGCCGGGCGGGTATCGGGGCGCCACGGGCGAAGTCGATCAGCTCGCCGGAGAGGCCCCAGCGAATCGCGCGCCAGAAGTTCTCCTCGATCAGACGGTGCGGGAGGGGCTCGACCGGCGCGCCCTCGTCATAGGCACGTGCCACTCGCGCCGTGAGTGCGGTAGCGAACGCCACGAGCGACTGCGCTTCGGCCAGGTCTGGCTGCCCGTCGCAGATGCGGATCTCCACGGTTGGGAACGCGAGGTGGGGGCGGACGCTCCACCAGATCTGCGTGTGCTCGGTGATGGAGCCCGTGTCGTACAGGAAGCGGACGAAGGTCTCGTACTCGGCCCAGGACGAGAACGCATCAGGGACGCCGCAGCGCGGGAAGAAGCGCGTGAAGATCTGCGTCCGCGCCGAATGCAGGCCGCTGTTGACGCTCTCCACGAACGGAGAGCTGGCCGAGAGTGCGAGCAACTCCGGCAGGAAATTGCGCATTGCCCCTACCACCGCGATCGCCCGGTCGGGCCCGTTGATCGCGACGTGCACGTGGAGGCCGAACGTGTTGTTGCGCCAGACGACGTAACGGAGAAGCTCGTCGTTTCGCCGGTAGTGCGGCGTATCGATGATCCGCTGCTTCTTCCAGTCCGCCCACGGGTGTGTGCCGGTGGCGCCGAGAAGAAGTCCCCTGGGCTCGACAAGTGAACGGAGCTCGGCACGCCGCTCGGCCATCACCGCGGGAAGATCGGCGAACGTCTCTTGACGGCCCGTCCGAATCTCGACCTCGGAGGCGATGAGCTCGCCGACGAGATGCTCCTCGAGCGACGTGCCGCGAGCTGCGGCCTGGACGTCCTCGAAGCGGTTCGTAAGGTCGAGCGACTCCGGATCGAGGATCGCGAACTCCTCCTCGACCGCGACGGTGAAGTCGGTGGCGGTCTCGAATTGCTCACGTGCCAGGGCGATCAGTACGTCCGGCGAAAGGCGCTGTTCGTCTCCCATCGGCGCACTACAGTAGTAGAAGCGTTGGCTACCGACCGGGCGAGAGAAGTCGGTCGGCGACACTCGCCCAACTCCAGCGTTCCACCGCTGCTCGCCGCGCCGCTACCGAGATCGCATGACGTTCCGTGGCGGAGAGCGCGAGCAGGGACGTGAGCTTCTTGCGAAGGTCTCCGGCGTCACCCGTGGTGAACGACGCGAGGTATCGCAGGTTCGGCGGATACTCGGCCTCGAGGCCTTCTGCGATCTCCGCAAGCCCGGAGTGACGGGCGACGAGCGGCGGGCAGCCGGCCGCGGCCGCCTCGGCGGCAACCATGCCGAACGCTTCCGGGAAGATCGACGGAACCACGCACACATCGGCGAGCGCCAGCAGATGAACCAGGTGGCGATGGTCGAGCGGCCCGGTGAAAAGTGTGCGCTCGGAGTCGGCCAGCCTCTCCAGGTCGACGCGGTAGTCGCCGAAGCCGACGATGACTGCGCGGGCCCGAACGCCCTCGAGCGCGTCGAGCAGGACATGGACGCCCTTGTTGTAGAGCAGCTTCCCGAAGTACACGACCGTCGGCATCTCCTCGCCGAGGAACGCGGCAAGTCGCCGGGCATTCTCCTCGTCGGGAAGCCTCTCGTTGTCGTTGCCCGGATTCGGCTGGTCGACCTCGGCTTCGGAGACCAGCGCGGCCAGAGCCTCGTCACGAGGCCGAGGTCTCCACTCGTCGATGTCGACCCCCGGTGGCACCTCGTACACACGATCGACGTGACCGCAGACCTCCTCGAGAACGTCGCGGATGTGCCCAGAGCCGACGAAGACGGCAGCCGCATTCTCGAGCACCTCTCTCCCCCAGCTTTCGAGCTCGGGCCTGCCGCGCATCGAGTACTCGAGCTCGGAACCGTGCGCCTTGACGACGTACGGTGCTCGACTCGCCGCGCCGACTGCTCCACCGAGCAGGACGTGGTTGCAGAAGACGAGGTCGGCCGGGAGCCGTCCGCGGAGCGCCGCCGCATTGGCCTCGACCCAGTGATCGAGCTCCACGCGAGTGCAGTCCTGCAGGAGCTTGACCTCGTAGCCCTCGTAATGGTCGTGTACGAAGACGGGGAGCAAGCCGCCCACGTCCGGGCGAACGACCTCCGCACCTCCGAGGTCGTACAGCTCCGGGTGCGGTTCCTGGCAGAGGACGGTGACATCGTGTCCTGTGCGCGCCCATTCACGCGCCAGCTGGCGCGTGTAGACGTTCGACCCCGTTCCGCCGAGCAAGTACCCGTGCCAGAGGAGGATCTTCACGACTCCATCCTGCGCGGCAGGAACGACACGTGCGTCGCCGAGCTGCTCGCATCCGTCGAGGGCGAGGCAAGCCTCGCCCTTACGAGGCTCATGTCAGATGGAAATAAAGGGCGTAGAGGAGATCGACCGCGGGGTTGGAGGTGTGCACGCTGACATCCGAGGGAACATCGAGCAGCGCCTCCGAGTAGTTGAAGATGATCTTCGCGCCTGCGCCGACGAGCGCGTCCGCGGCGTCCTGAGCAGTCTCGGCCGGAACGGCGATGACGCCGACGATGATGTTCCGCTCGCGGAGGACTTCGGCCACATCGTCGATCGAGCTGACCCTCAGGTCACCGACGCGCTCTCCGATCTTCTCCGGATCGGTCTCGAAGATCGCGGCGACAGTGATTCCGTGCTCGCCAAAGATGGGCGAGCTCGCAATGGCGCTCCCGAGCCGGCCCGCTCCGAAGAGGGCGATGTTGTGCTGGCCCTGCGTTCGCAGGATCTGGCGAATCTCGTCGAGCAACGCTTCGGTGCGGTAGCCCACTCCACGCTTGCCGAACTTGCCGAACGCCGACAGATCGCGCCGAATCTGGGTCGCGTTGATGTTCGTGTACTCCGAGATCTCCTGCGAGGAGATTCGTTCCTTCCCCATCTTCCTCGCCTGACTGAGCACTTGCAGGTACCTGCTCAAGCGAGCGGCGACACCGACGGTCAAACGTTCGGCCACGTTCTCCCCCTGTCGACAGCTTGTAACAAAACGTCACGATTCTGCCAGCGCCGTCTGGACTGCCGTCGTCGGAACTGTCGGCTCACTGGCTCGCGCGCGAAAGATCGCTGAAGGCGTGCGCTTCGCAGCCCCCGGCCGCGGTCTTCTCCTCGGGCCTTAGATGAGCCGACGTCGCAGGGCTTCTGCGTCTACGAAGTACGTGAAAGCCCGCCGGCCATCGATCTCGACGACCGGGAGGTGCTCTCGATACCGCGCCTCGAGGTCCGGCTTGCCGCCGATGTCGACGAGCTCTAGGTCGAACTCGAGCTCGTCCTGTACGGCGCGGACGACCTCGAGCGCACGCGTGCAGAGGGTGCAGTCGACGGCGTGGTAGAGCGTGACGCGCGCTACGGGTAGAGACCTCTGGTCGTCGTCGCCTCAGCCACTCGCTGCACTGCCAATCCGTACGAGGCCATGCGAAGGCTGATGTCGCGGCTCTCCCGCGTGTGCCATGCCTCTTCGAACGAGCGCGCGACGATGTCGTGGAGCTTCGCGTTGACCTCGTCCTCGCGCCAAAAGTACTCCTGGAGCCCCTGGACCCATTCGAAGTAGGAGACCACCACGCCTCCGGCATTCGCAAGTACGTCCGGGAGCACGAGCACGCCCCGGTCTTCGAGGATCGCGTCGGCTCCTGGCGTGACGGGGCCGTTCGCTCCCTCGCAGACGACTGTCGCCTTCACACGATCTGCGTTTTCGTCGCTGACCACCTGCTCGAGAGCACAGGGCGCGAGGATGTCGCATGGAAGCTCGACCAGCTCTTCGTTCGTGACCGGATCCGTGTTCGTCAGGCCGACGAGCGCCCCGTGCTCCTGCTTGTGTGCGATCGCGGCGGGCACATCGATGCCGCTCGCGTTGTAGACGCCACCGCGTGAATCCGAGACGGCCACCACCTTCGCGCCTTCGAGTGCGAGGAGGCGCGCGAGGTTCGAGCCGACGTTGCCGAAGCCCTGAATCGCCACCGAGTAGTCGTCGAGGCGGCGGCTTTGCTTCTGAGAAAGCGCCTGAATACAGTAGAGCGAGCCGCGGGCCGTCGCCTCCTCACGACCGAGCGAACCGCCGACCGAAAGTGGCTTGCCAGTCACCACTCCGAGGACGGAGTGGCCCTTGTTCATCGAGTACGTGTCGAAGATCCATGCCATCACCTGAGGGTTGGTACCTACATCGGGGGCCGGGATGTCTCGCTCTGGCCCGATGTCGTTGATGATCTCGCTGGTGTAACGCCGGGTCAGACGCTCGAGCTCCGACATCGAGAGCGACTTCGGGTTGCACACCACCCCACCCTTGGCGCCGCCGAACGGAAGTCCCATGAGCGCGCACTTCCACGTCATCCACATCGAGAGCGACTTGACCTCGTCGAGGGTCACGTCGGGGTGGTAGCGAATGCCACCCTTCGAAGGACCGCGCGTGATGTTGTGCGTCACGCGGAAGCCCTGGTAGACGCCCGTCGTCCCGTCGTCCATCGATACGGGGATCGAGACCTCGACAGCCTTCTTGCACTGCGAGAGGACGCGAATCAGGTTCGGGTCGATCGCGAAGATCTCGCCGACTCGGCGGAGCTGCGTCTTCGCCAGCTCGAACGGGTTCTCGCGGAGGTGGGACTCCGCCTCGGCCGTTGACATGGAGCTATGCCTCCTGGCTCGTCTGGACGGTGGCGAGTATAGGGCTCTCGAGGGAGTGGAGATACGACCTCATGCTCTCGCCTCTCGGAAACCCTTCGGCCTGTCTAGCTGACGCGATACTCGACCGTCTCGGATTGTCTCCGCGTCCCGTCTCCGGGCGAAGCGACGATGCGAATGGCGTACATCCCCCGCCGCAGCCGCTCCCCGTTCGAACCCCTCCCTGTGAGCCCGAACGTGTAGCGGCCCGGCAGGAGCTCGCGCCGTCTCGCGAGAACCCCGAGAAGCGACTTCCCCCGCCAGAGCTGGACCTCGAGGAGGTCGACGGCCCGCACCTGCGGGTCCGGCGTCACGGTCACCGCGCCCGCGACGAGAGCGAGCACCGAGGGCGTCGCGTCGGACACGCGATCGCCCGTGCCCTCCAGCGAGACACGTGAGATCAGATCGACGTTCTGTGGCACCGCGACCGCCCACGGCACGTGCACCTCGGGTGAGTCGCCGGCTCGAAGAACGAGCTCGCCGGTGGCGATCCCGGCCTCGTCCGAAAGATCGAGGGTGTCGGCCCGAATGACGACCACGGCACTCGCCCCCGGCCCCAACCGCACGCGTTGCGGGTCGGCTGTGATCTCGACGCCTTTGGGCGCCAGCGCGGCATTCCCGATCGAGACCACACGACGACGAGTCGAGATGTTGTGGATGCGAACGATTCGCTCGATCCCGGACGCGTCGCCCGTCACTGCTCCGAATGAGACCACGGCCGGGTCCGCGAACACCTCCTGCTGCGCCGCGCCGCGGAGGTCGACCAAGCCCGCCCCAGACGCGGTGGGGTCGAGGTCGAACCTCTGTGCCGAGCCGACCAGCAGGCCGCGCAGGCCGACTGCTCCTACCCCTGGGCGTCCTTGGGCGAGGATCGCCGCAACCCCGGCAGTCACCGCCGCCGCTGCGCTTGTTCCACTCACCGTCCCGAACCGGACCTCTCCCTCGTCGCCCCGGCCGGGCTCGGACGTGGGCACCGAGACCCCCGGCGCCGCGACATCGGGCTTGACGCTGCCGTCGAAGGTGAGCCCTCGCGACGAGAACGCGGCGATCGACCCTCGCCCGTCGCGCTCGGCGACATCGACGTCGCCGATCGCAACCGTCACGGGGACACCGGCAGCAATCAGAGAACGAATCTCGCGAACAAGCCCGTCGGCAAGCCCGACGACCGGAACCCCGGCCGGGACGTCGAGGCTGAACGCGCCGGCCGGCAGTGGACCGTCGACGACAACAGCGAGAGCGCCCGCCGCGGTTGCCTCCTCCACCGTGTCGTCGGAGAGCACGCTTCGCGGAAGCAGGACCGCACGACCCGCGACAGCGCTGACGCCATCCGTCGAGAAGAGCCCGCCGATCCCCTTCGACGCAGTAGCGCGATTCACCAACACGACCCCTGCGGTCACCGTCCTCGAGGGAGCTCCACCCAGAGGAACGGTGTCCTCGAAGAGCACTCTGAGCCCTGCGCGGACATGAACGCGAACCGTCGGTGCGGCTAGTCGTCCATCGGCCGCCGCGACGGTGACGGCAGTTGGAGCACCGCCAGGCCCGGCGATACTGCCGTACCCGGGGCCTGCACGACCGTCGTTACCGGCCGGGACGATCGTCAGGGTGTCGAGGATGGCCGCTCCCGCCACGGCTCGCGCGAGAGGGCCATCCGAGAACGAGGCATACGGCTCCACTACCCCGATCAGCGCGATGCGCGCAGCGTCGTGAGCGTCGCCGTCGTCGTTCGGATCGACCGCCGCCTCGAGACCGGCCAAGATCTGGTCGGTTCGGGAGTAGACGGTGTACCCACCTTCTGTGTTGGGCTGCCAGCCGGCGACCCGTACCGGCAGGATCGAAGCTCCGGGCGCAATGCCGTGGAGCCCTCCCGGGCCATCCGACCCGGTGATGATCCCTGCGAGCTCGGTGCCATGGCGTTCGGGCCGGCCGGGAATCGTCGGATGCGGCTGTGCGACCCCACCGCTTCCTGGGTTGATGACATCGACGCCTGAGAGAATGCTGCGGCGGAGGTAGGGGTGCGACGGGTCGACTCCGGTGTCGAGCAACGCGACGGTCACGCCGGTGCCGTCGAGACCCGAGATCTCCAGATCCGCGACCGCCGAGGGCAGGACTCCACCGGACTCGTCGGACTGGGCGGGGTATGCGATCCGCACCGGAAACACGCCGACGACCTCTCGATCGTCGTCGAGAAGTGCAAGCGACGTCGGGTCGAGTCGCGCCGAGAAGCCGTTGACCACCCTGGCGTACCGGTACTCGGGCGAAATTCGCGCACCCGCAGCGGCCAGGCGGGCGAGGAACTGCTCCTGCTGGCCAACGGCGGAAGCGGTCCACGCGCGCATGTCTCGCTCTGTCGCCTGGCCGCCCGCGACGCGTACGCGCTCGGCGAGCGAGGGAGGGTCGAGGAGAACGACGTACCGCTGTGCAGTCGAGACAGGCGCCCGCACGCCGAGCACTCCCTGCCAGCCGGCCTCATCGATCGACGAACCTGACGGCTCCTGGGCAGGCGCTCCCGCCGCGAAGAGAAGGACGAGGACGGTCCCGGCGGCCAGACCGGCGGTGCGGCTACGAGAGAGACGCGTAGGCATCGAGCGCAAGATAGCCAGGGTACGGAAGAGATTCGGCGTAGCGTCCTTGAGAGGCGATCATCGCTGCATTGTCGGTGCAGAGCTCGAACGGCGCGAAGTGGACTTCGGGAAGCGCGGCTCGCAGCCCGGAGTTCGCAGCGACACCACCGACGACCGCGATGCGCTCGAGGCCGGTCTCGGCCGACGCGTCCCGAGCCTTCTTCACCAGGGCTCGAACGATCGCGCGCTGGTACGAGGCGGCGAGGTCGGCCCGCCTCCGTTCCGTCTCGGCCTCTCCGAGATCTCGAACCGCGTACAGGAGCGCGGTCTTGAGCCCCGAGAACGAGAAGTCGAACCCGGCGACCCGCGCAACCGGAAACGGAAAGGCCGCGGGATCCCCGTCACGCGACATTCGGTCGAGCTCCGCACCACCGGGGTAGCCGAGACCGAGCAGCCGGGCTCCCTTGTCGAACGCCTCTCCGGCAGCATCGTCGAGCGTCGTCCCGAGCCGCTCGGAGCGACCGCGCCCGCGGACCGCGAGGAGCAGAGTGTGTCCCCCACTCGCGAGCAGGCAGAGAAACGGCGGCTCGAGCGGTTCAGGTTCGAGATAGAGCGACGCGATGTGGCCGTCAAGATGGTCGACCGGAACGAGGGGAAGACGGCGCGCCCACGCGACTGCCTTCGCGGCCGACAGGCCCACGAGCAGCGCTCCCACGAGCCCCGGCCCCTGAGTGACCGCCACTCGCTCCACGCGATCGAGCGAGATCCCGGCCGAACCGAGGGCTTCGCGTACCACGGGCAGGACGAGGTCGAGATGCCGGCGTGACGCGACCTCCGGCACGACACCGCCGTAGCGCGCGTGCAGATCGGCCTGCGACGACACCACGGAGGCGAGCACGTGGCCGTCCTCGGTGACGACGGCCGCAGCAGTCTCGTCGCACGAGGTCTCGATCCCGAGTATCACGACGCTTGCTCGGACGACACAGGCTCCCGCCACATGATCAATGCGTCCTCTCGGTTGTCGGTGTAGTAGCCGCGCCGGATGCCCCGTGCCTCAAACCCGAGTTGCTCGTAGAGCCGGATCGCATGAAGGTTCGAGACGCGAACCTCGAGCGTGTATCCACGAACTAGATCGGTTCCCGTGACGTCGAAAAGTCGTTCTAGAAGCGTCGTCGCGATCCCGCGACGGCGGAACTCGACCGAGACTGCGACGTTCATGACATGCCACGCGTCTACATAGCGAGACACGAATGCGTAGCCGACGAGATCGCCTTCGTCGGAGTAGGCACCGAGCGCGAGCGAGCTCGGCTTGCGGAGCTCCGCGACGAACATCGAACGCGACCACGGCGTGGGGTACGACGCTCGCTCGATCTCCTCGACCGCGTCGAGGTCGCGGGGCTCGAGACGGCGCAACTCGACGTTCACGCGACCATCTCTTTCGCGTCCGGTGCACGAACGTAGATCGGCTGAATCGCGTCCACGGGGCCGAACTCTCGTGCGAGCGAAGCATGAAGGCGCGCATGCGGAGTGTGCAGCTCGTCGTCGTCCGCAGGCACCAGCGCTCCCATGCGCTCGAGCGTCGCGCGGTAACGAACCGCGCCACTCCCGATGCAAACGGCACCCGGCTCGAGCTCCAGATCGTCAGGCCCGACCACCTGAGGTCCGGTAACGAAGACCTCGCGCCGGCGGGCGTCGATGACGGGGTATGCGTCCTCTCGCGCCGCTGCCAGGGCGTCGAGCGTCGAGACACCTGCGGCCGGGACATCGAGCGCGAAGGCGAGCCCTCTAGCAATCGCGAGGCCGATCCGGGTGCTCGTGAAGCTTCCTGGGCCTGTCCCGACCACGAGTGCAGCGACGTCGGCCGGAGCCGCGCCGGCGCCGCGAAACAGCGCATCGACATCCTCGAGAAGCGTGCGCGGGACCGAGGTCCTCTCCCCCAGGAGCTCACCGTCACGGAGGAGCGCGCTGGTGGCAACAGCGGTCGCGGTGTCGAAGGCGAGGACGAGCATTACCCGATGCCTTCTAGCAGCGCCGACTCCGCAGAGTCGAGCTCGATACGGCGCCCGTCGGCACCGGTGTGCTGGATCGAGACTGCGGCACGCGCAGGCGGAAGCGCCCCCCGACCGGCTTCCGGCCACTCGACGAACACGATCGCACCGTCGAAGTACGGTTCGAGGTCGCCCCAGTCGGCAGGTGCCACCGTGTCGAACCGATAGAGATCAAGGTGCGACACGGTCATGCGCCCCTCGTAGCGATGGCCGATCGTGAACGTGGGACTCGTCACTGGCGAAGTGACGCCGAGGGCCCGGCAAGCACCTCGAACGAACGTCGTCTTCCCGGATCCGAGCTCGCCCGAGACGGTCACGAGATCGCCGATCTCGAGTCGCGCAGCGAGCCGCGCGGCAATCGCCTCGGTCTCCTCCGCCGAGGCACTGGCCAGAGTGACGCCCACGTTTAGTGGTCGCTCCGGGAAGTACGCCACCCCTTCGTGCGGCTGCAAACGCTTCGCCGGCGAACGGGCACCGGACATCCCGGAGAGACCACTAGAAGAGGCCGAGCTGGACGGACTCTGGGTCGGGCTCGAGGACAGGGGCGGCGGGCTCCTCCACCGCGTTCTCGTCGCCGACCGCCCGCTCGAGAAGGGCAGGAATCCGTGCGAAGTCCTCCTCCAGCACCTTCAGCATCGAAGGCGTGTAGAGGGCGGCCGCTGGGTGGTAGATCGGGTAGAGGTGGACGGTCCGCGCGCCGAGCGTCACCTCTTGCTCCTGGCCATGAACTCGAGTGATCCCGGCCGGACGGCCCGAGAGCAGCTTGGTCGCGAAGTTGCCGAGCGTCGCGACGAGCTTCGGCTCGATCAGCTCGATCTGCCGGAAGAGGTGTGGCTCGCACGACGCGATCTCCTCGGGCTGAGGGTCGCGGTTCCCCGGTGGCCTGCACTTGAGGACATTTACGACAAAGACGTCGGCTCGTGTCAGGTCGATGCCACCGAGAAGCTTGTCGAGAAGCTTTCCCGCCTGTCCTACGAACGGCACGCCCTGCTGGTCCTCGTGGAAGCCGGGCGCCTCGCCGACGAACATGAGGTCTGCGTCCGGACTTCCCGAGCCGAAGACCACTTGGGTTCGGCCCTCGGCGAGCGCGCATCTCGTGCACGAGGCCGTCTGCTCCGCGTACTCCCGGAGCGCCGCTGCGCGCTCAACGGTGTCCATCGAGACCGCAGTGTACGCCGCCGGCCGGATGCGTCCGCACCCCGTGTCGGGCCTCCCCGTTAGCCGCAGCCGCAGGAACCGCCACAGCAGCCGCCCCCGCCGCCGGACGGGCCGGCGAAGCTCGGCTTCACAGTCGCGCCATGCACCGCAAAGCTCGAGAGCTGTTTGAGAACCTTCGCCGCGCCGCACTCCGGGCAGCTCACCGCCTGGTCGCTGGAGCGGACGAGCTCCTCGAAATGCGACTCGCATTCCATGCACGCGTACTCGTAGATCGGCACGTGCCGAGTGTACTGTCGGAGGCGATGGAGCGGTGGAGCGTTCCGACCCTCGAGGGCCGCATCGTCCGGCTCGAGCCGCTCTCGCGAGAGCACGAGGAGGGTCTCTGGCTCGCCTCGCGCGATCCTCGGACCTGGCGCTGGTTGAGCGTCGTCCAGCCGCAAACGCCCCCCGAATGGACAGCGTTCACCGAGCGTGCGCTCGAGGCTGCCAAGCGCGGCGTCGAGCTTCCCCTTGTGACAATTCGCCACGAGGAGATCGTGGGCTCGACGCGGTTCCTTGCTCTTCGACCTGAGCACGGCTCCGTGGAGATCGGCTGGACGTGGCTCCACCCCTCTGCCTGGGGAACGGGAGCAAACGTCGAAGCCAAGCTGCTGCAGCTGAGGCATGCATTCGAGTCCTGGGGCTGTCGTCGTGTCGAGCTGAAGACGGACGCGCTCAACGACCGCTCCCGGGGCGCTCTCGAGGCAATCGGCGCGACGTTCGAGGGGATCCACCGCAAGCACATGCTCGTACGCGCCGGCGAGAACCGTGATAGCGCGTGGTACAGCGTCACGGACGACGACTGGCCATCCGTGCACTCACACCTCGAGGCGCGCCTTGCGGGAAGGTAGCTGCATGGAGCTACACTCTGGCCGCCCGGTATCCCAGGCGGGAACTGGAGCGAGACAATGATCGAAAGCATCAGGATCGTAGGCGCGGGCGGCCGCGTCGGCTCGACGGTGAGCGCGCGGCTCGCCGAGCGCGGCGTGCTCCTCGACACCAAGGTTCCGGAGCTCGTCCTTCTCTGCGTCCCCGACCGAGCGATCGCGGATGTAGCCGGCGAGATATCTCCCGGTCCGTGGGTCGCCCACGTCAGCGGTGCCACTCCGCTCTTCGCGCTCGAGCCTCACGCGCGACGGTTCGGATTGCACCCGCTGCAGTCGTTCACCAAGGCGCGAGGCACCGAGCAGCTCGACGGCGTGTGGGGTGCGGTCACCGCGGAGACCGGCGAGGCTCGGGCCGTCGGCTTCTGGCTCGCCGAGACGCTCGGCCTCAGGCCGTTCGAGCTCGACGATGCGAATCGCGCCGCGTACCACGCAGGCGCTGCATTCGCCTCCAACTATCTCGTGACGCTACGCGCCGCGGCCGGCTCGCTGCTCGCTGCGGCGGATGTTCCTACCGAGGCGCTCGATCCACTCATCCAGGGTGTCGTGGACAGCGGGTTCGAGCTCACCGGCCCGATCGCCCGGGGCGACTGGGAGACGGTGGAGCGTCATCTCGCCGTGATCCGCGCAGAACGACCAGAGCTCGAGGAGCTCTATCTCGAGCTCGCCGAGGCAACCGCCCGCTTGGCGGGCCAGGATCTGCCAAGTGACAAAGTGCCACTTGGCACCGGGAGTACGCCCTGAAAATCGCTCGCACGATCACGGATGTCCGCGCCGAACTCGTTCCACGCCGAGCGGGGCCGGTGGGGCTCGTGCCGACGATGGGGGCGCTCCACGACGGGCATCTGTCGCTCCTACGGGCCGCCCGTGCGGAAAGCGAGACCGTGGTCATGAGCCTGTTCGTGAACCCGGCGCAGTTCGGGGACGAGACCGACCTCGCGCACTATCCGCGTGACGACGAAAGCGACTTCGCGGTCGCAGAGAAAGCTGGTGTCGACATCATCTTCGCTCCCTCGAGCGAAGAGATGTACCCGCCCGGCTTCCAGACCTGGGTCGAGGTGACCGAGCTCGGATCGATCCTGGAGGGTCAGTTTCGCCCAGGTCACTTCCGAGGAGTTGCCACGGTGGTGCTCAAGCTCTTCTCGATCGTTCGGCCCGATCGCGCGTACTTCGGGCAGAAGGACGCCCAGCAGGCCGAAGTGATCCGGCAGCTGATCCGCGATCTTGCATTGGAGATCGAGCTTCGCATCCTCCCCACTGTGCGCGCAGGGGACGGGCTCGCCCTGAGCTCGCGGAACTCCCTGCTTTCACCCGCGGAGCGCGACCGCGCACTCGCCCTTCACCGCGCGCTGGCGACGAAGGATGCAGAAGCCGCGCGAGCAGCCCTCGCGGCGTCGAACGGCCTCGCCGTCGATTACGTCGAGGTTGCCGAGTTCGACCCCCCAGTTCTCGCCGGCGCGGTTCGCGTCGGCACGACCCGCCTCATCGACAACGTGCCCCTCGAAGGAGAAGCCAAATGAGCATTCGTCCCCAGCAACCCGTCCCGGCGACTCCCGCTCCCGGGAAGCTCCCCATCACCGAGCTTGCCGAGATGAAGGCGCGCCGCCAGCCCATCGTGATGGTCACGGCCTACGACGCTCCCGGAGGACGCCTTGCCGACCAGGCGGGCGCGGACCTCATTCTCGTCGGCGACTCTGCGGCGATGACCGTCCTGGGTCACGACTCGACTGTCCCCGCAACGATGGACGAAATGCTCATGCTCACGCGCGCCGTGACGCGGGGTGCGCGGCGTCCCCTCGTGATCGCGGACATGCCCTTCGGGAGCTTCCAGGTCTCCGACGAGGACGCGGTGCGCAATGCGATCCGCTTCGTCAAGGAGGCTGGCGCCGATGCGATCAAGCTCGAAGGCGCCGGCACCATGCTCTCCCGCGTTCGGGCGATCGTCGCGGCCGGAATCCCGGTCATGGGCCACATCGGCCTGACGCCGCAGTCCGCCACGATGCTCGGCGGCTACAAGGCACAAGGTCGGTCGGCCGAGAAGGCCCTCACCCTCCTCGCCGATGCACGCGCACTCGAAGCAGCCGGCTGCTTCTCCCTCGTGCTCGAAGCTGTCCCGGCACCCGTCGCGGCCCGGATCACGGCCGAGCTCTCGATCCCGACCATCGGAATTGGTGCCGGCGTCGACTGTGACGGCCAGGTGCTCGTGTGGCACGACCTCCTCGGCCTCTACGACGGGCGCGCAGCGCGCTTCGTCAAGCGGTACGCCGAGGTCGGCGACACGATCCGTTCCGCGTTGGAGGCGTACGCGTCCGACGTACGGGAGCGTCGCTTCCCGGAGGAGCAGCACACGTACGCCATGCCGCAAGAGGAGCTGGCGCTTTTCGAACAGGCTGCGTCAGACCAGCGCGAATACGCCGACGATCGCACCTAGCAAAACGACCGCGGCGCCCAGCGCTGCGAGCGTCCGGAGCCAGCTCCATCCGTGAACGACCAGCACGCCCATGACGAGGAGCACAACCGACCACGCCACGAACCCGAGCTGTAACGCGAGCAGCACGCTTTCGCCGGTTCCTTCGTCCGGCCCGCCCTCGCGAAACGCGTCGCCACCGTAGAGCGCGAGGCGCACCGGGAACAGCACGACCAGGGAGAGAGCAAGAGGAGCGAGCGCAAAGCCGACGATCTGTCGCGCACGGCGAAAGTCACCGGCGCTCCCGAGGAGCCGTACTCCGAAGAACAGCGCGAAACCGAACAGCAGGTATCCCACGCCGCCGTACAGCCCTCCTGCGACGAAGGCCCAGATCGCGACGAGGAGCGCGTCGTACTCCGGCTTGTCGAGAAGAGCGCCGGCCGTCGGCGTCGCCAGGACCGCCGCCGTGCCGGCCATCCAGACGAGGAGCAAGATGCGGCTCGGAACGCGCCGCCACGTCGTCCGGATCGTCTTCCCGCAGCGCGAAGAAGACGGAACGTGGGCTCAGGAGCACCGCCGGAACGCGAAGCCACCACGCACGGTCGGGCGAGAGCCCTTGGTGAGTCTCCGCGGACGCCATGGCTGGAGCGTATCCATGCCGCGATTGAGCAAAGCCTGACTGCGCAATAGAGTTGCTATGTGTCGGACGAACTTCTCTGTCCCTCGTGCGGGTCGGCGAACGAGGCGAGCCGCAAGTTCTGCGGCGAGTGCGGGACGGCTTTGGCTCGTGCGTGCCCGTCGTGCGGCGCGCCGAACGCGCCCGGTGTCAAGTTCTGCGGCGAGTGCGGAACCGCGCTCGCAGCCTCTACAGCACCCGCCGCGTCCCCGCCCTCGCATGCGGCCCCAATAGCAGAGCGCCGCCTCGTCTCCGTCCTGTTCGCCGACCTCGTCGGACACACCGCGTTCTCCGAGGAACGCGATGCCGAGGATGTCCGCGAGCTTCTTTCCCGCTACTTCGACACCGCGCGCACCGTGATCGAGCGCTACGGCGGGACGGTCGAGAAGTTCATCGGCGACGCTGTCATGGCCGTTTGGGGGGCACCGGTGGCACAGGAAGACGACGCCGAGCGCGCCGTACGGGCCGCGCTCGACCTCGCGGCGGCGGTGTCGGCGCTCGGAGCAGAGGTCGCAGCGCCCGATCTCAGAGCGCGCGCGGGAGTGCTTACCGGAGAGGCCGCGGTCACGCTCGGTGCCGAGGGTCAAGGGATGGTCGCGGGTGACCTCGTCAACACCGCATCCCGAATCCAGTCGGCCGCCGATCCGGGAACGGTGCTAGTCGGAGAGGTGACGAAACGAGCCGCGGAGGCGGCGATCGTCTTCGAGGACGCCGGCTCTCACTCGCTCAAGGGGAAGACCGAACCGATCCAGCTCTGGCAGGCTCTGCGGGTCATCGGACTGCGGGGAGGGGCGGCCAGATCGACAGGGCTAGAGCCACCGTTCGTCGGCCGGGACCGCGAGCTACGACTCGTCAAGGAGCTCTACCACGCGTCCGCCGAGGATCGCCGCGCGCATCTTGTCTCCGTCATAGGCATCGGCGGGATCGGCAAGTCACGGCTGGCGTGGGAGTTCGAGAAGTACATCGATGGTCTCGCCGGCGACGTCTGGTGGCATTCGGGCCGCTGCCTCGCCTACGGAGATGGCGTTGCCTTCTGGGCTCTGGCCGAGATGATCCGCGGGCGCGCCGGCATCGTCGACGACGAGGAGACGGTCTCGGCGCTTGCCAAGCTGCAAGCCGCGCTCGAGAAGCACGTCCCCGACCCGCAGGAGCGCCGCTTCGTCGAACCGCGACTCACGCACCTTCTCGGGCTCGAGGAAGGCGCCGTCGGGGACCAGGAGAACCTGTTCGCGGCTGCCCGGATGTTCTTCGAGCGGCTCGCGCAGACGGGGCCGACGGTTCTCCTCTTCGAGGACATCCACTGGGCGGACAGTGCCCTGCTGGACTTCGTCGAGTACCTCGTCGAATGGTCGCGCGATGTGCCGCTCTTCGTCCTCACGCTCGCCCGGCCCGAGCTCATGGATCGGCGATCGACCTGGGGCTCGGGCAAGCGCAACTTCACTTCGATCTTCCTGGAGCCGCTCTCGGCCGACGCGATGGAGGTGCTGCTGACGGGTCCTGTCCCCGGGCTTCCGGAGGAGCTCCGCGAGCGCATTCTGAAGCAGGCAGAAGGAGTTCCGTTCTATGCGGTCGAGACGGTCCGCATGCTCCTCGATCGCGGCGTCCTCGTCCGCGAGGGCCACGCGTACCGGTTGGCGGGCGAGATCGAAACGCTCGAGGTGCCGGAGACCCTCCAGGCGCTCATCTCCGCGCGGCTCGACGGCTTGACCCCGGACGAACGCCGCATAGTCCAGCAGGCTTCCGTGCTCGGGCGTACGTTCACTCTTCGCGGACTCTCCACGGTCTCCAGCTTGAACGAGTCCGAGCTCGAGTCGATCCTGGGATCGCTCGTTCGCAAGGAGATCGTGTCTCTGACAGCCGACCCGCTCTCGCCCGAGCGGGGCCAGTACGGATTCCTTCAGGATCTGGTCAAGAAGGTCGCCTACGACACGCTCTCCCGTAGGGAGCGGAAGACGCTGCACCTCGCGGCCGCCGAGTACCTCCGCTCTCTCGGCGACGAAGACGAGATCGTCGAGGTCCTGGCCGCCCACTACGTGGACGCGTACCGGGCGGCACCGGATGATGCCGACGCCGAGGAGATCCGCACGCGCGCGCGGGAGACGCTCGTCAGAGCAGCCGAGAGAGCGGCCTCGCTGGCAGCGAACCAAGAGGCCCAGCACGCATACGAGCGCGCAGTCGAGCTCTCCGATGATCCCCTCGAGCAGGCCGATCTGCACGAGCATGCCGGCCTCATGGCACGAACCGGTGCACGCTCCGAGGAGGGAGCCGCCCATTACGAGCAGGCGATCGCGCTCTTCGAGAGCACCGGCGCCACGCACCCCGCAGCGCGCGTCTCGGCCCGGCTCGCAGAGGTGATGTGGGATCGCGGACGCCTCGAGCATGGCCTCGAGATCATGGATCGCTCGTACCAGATTCTCGCCGAGGAAGAGCCCGATGCCGATCTTGCAGCGCTGGCGGCACAGCTCGGCCGCTTCATGTTCTTCGCAGGCCAGCTCGAGCTCGCGTCCCAGAGGATCGAGACTGCTCTCGGAATCGCAGAGGCCCTATCGCTCCCGGAGGTACTCGCCCAGGCGTTGACGACGAAGGCGATGGTTCTCACCTCGCACGGACGCAAGCAGGAGGGTCTCGCGCTCATGCGCTTCGCGCTCGACACGGCTCTCGAGCACGACAAGCCGTCCGCTGCGCTTCGCGCCTCCTACAACCTCGCCGACACACTCGCACAGGTCGACCGGTACGACGAAGCGATCGAGCTGGTCCGCGACGGCCTCATTCAGGCGCGGCGAATCGGAAATCGCTACTGGGAGTGGTCGTTCCTCAACCAGCTGTATCCGCACTACGCCCTCGGGGAGTGGAACGAGGCGCTGGAGATGATCGCGCAGCTCCCCGAAGAGCAGTGGAGGGAGGCGCGCCAGGCTCTCGGCGCCGTCGCGTCGGTCGGAGTCTTGCTACGCGTGCATCGAGGCAACCTGCACGAGGCCGCCCGGTTGGTGGAGGCGTTCGAGGAGCTCGAAACATCGGCTGATGTGCAGGAACAGTCGCTGTACGCATGTGGCAAGGCCAGGTTGCTGCTTGCCGAGGACAACCCCGGCGAGGCGTTGCGAATCGCAGAGAGCGCTCTCGCCGTCCGGGAGAACCTGGGATTTACGCAGGAATACCTGAAGGAGCTGGACGTCACGGCAGCCGAGGCTGCCCTTGCGCTTGGAGACACAGGGAAGCTGACCGAGCTCGTTGCCGACGGTCGATGCCGTCCCACTGGGGAGCGGATCGCACTTCCTGCGGGCCCACTCGGCTCGCTTTCGCGCGCATCTGGCGGATCGCGAGGGCGAAGCTGCGGAGGCGCATCGGCTTTTCAGAGGAGCGGCCGGGCTCTATCGCGAGATCGGGGCTCCGTTTTATCTGGCGGTCGTCCAACTCGAGCACGGCGAGTGGCTCACCGCGCTGGGGCGGGCCAAGGAGGCCGAGCCGCTCCTTTCCGAGGCCCGTGAGGTCTTCGAACGGCTCGAGGCGGCGCCGTGGCTCGAGCGAGCCGAGAAGATAGGCGGAGCGACGAAAGTACCGGCATGACCTGTCCCAGTTGCGGCACCGTGAACGCGGCCGGCAAGCGCTTCTGCACCGAGTGCGGCACGGCGCTCGCGGTTGCATGCCCCTCCTGCGGAGCGAGTCTCTCGGGCGACGAGAAGTTTTGCGGTGAGTGCGGGACGTCACTTGGAGCGACTGCCGCGCCGGGAGCAACGGCTGCCGCAGCGAGCGCTCCTGCAGCCGAGCGCCGCCTCGTCTCCGTTCTCTTCGCCGATCTCGTCGGCTTCACGGCAGCTTCCGAGGATCGGGACGCGGAAGACACGCGCGAGCTTCTCTCGCGCTACTTCGACACGAGCCGACGCTTGATCGAGCTCTACGGCGGCACCGTGGAGAAGTTCATCGGCGACGCGGTGATGGCCGTCTGGGGAACGCCGATCGCGACCGAGGACGACGCCGAGCGAGCGGTCCGCGCCGCGCTCGATCTCGTCGCCGCCGTGAGCGCACTCGGCGACGAGGTCGGCGCCCCCGAGCTTCGGGCTCGAGCAGGAGTTCTCACTGGCGAAGCCGCCGTCACGATCGGCGCCGAAGGCCAGGGCATGGTCGCAGGCGATCTCGTAAACACCGCCTCGCGAATCCAGTCGATCGCCGAGCCGGGCAGCGTAGTCGCGGGCGAGACGACCCGGCGGGCGACCGACCAGGCGATCGTCTACGCCGACGCAGGCCTTCATGAGCTCAAGGGAAAGACTGAGCTCGTCCGCCTTTGGCAGGCGCTGCGCGTAGTCTCCGGGGCTCGCGGCGCGCTCAAGTCGGCAGGGCTCGAGGCGCCGTTCGTCGGCCGGGACCGCGAGCTGCGCCGGATCAAGGATCTGTTCCACACATGCGCGGACGAGAAGCGACCGCAGCTGATCTCCATCCTGGGCATCGCCGGAATCGGCAAGTCGCGACTCGCCTGGGAGTTCTACAAATACTTCGACGGTCTTCCGCAGATCACGTACTGGCACCGCGGCCGCTGCCTCTCGTACGGTGAGGGAGTCACCTACTGGGCGCTTGCGGACATGGTGCGGATGCGCGCGCGAATCGCCGAGGACGAGGAGCCTACGAGCGCGCGCGCGAAACTCGCCGAGGTCGTCGAGCAACACATTCCCGATACCGACGAGCGCGCCTTCGTCGAGCCGCGTCTGCGGCACCTGATCGCGCTCGACGAGGGCCGCTTCGAGCGAGACGAGCTGTTTGCCGCTTGGCGCCTCTTCTTCGAGCGGCTGGCAGACGTCTACCCAACCGTCCTCGTGTTCGAGGATATGCAGTGGGCCGACGCGTCCTTGCTCGACTTCATCGAGCACTTGCTCGAGTGGGCGCGCACGCTGCCGCTCTTCGTGGTCACTCTCGCACGCCCGGAGCTGCAGGAGCGCAGACCGGGATGGGGCGCAGCGAGCCGCAACTTCACTTCGATCTTCCTCGAGCCGCTTCCCGGGAATGCAATGCATGCGCTCCTGGAGGGACTCGTTCCAGGGCTGCCTGCCGAGCTCGAGGAGCAAATCCTCGAGCGTGCCGAAGGCATTCCGCTCTATGCCGTCGAGACGGTGCGAATGCTGCTCGATCGGGGTGCGCTCGTGCTCGACGGCGCCGTCTACCGCCCGACGGCGACGATCGAGGCGCTCGAGGTGCCGGAGACTCTGCACGCGCTCGTGGCGGCCCGCCTGGACGGTCTCGGTGCAGAGGAACGCCGTGTACTCCAGGACGGCTCGGTGCTCGGCAAGACGTTCGCGAAGCAGGCACTCGCTGCGCTGTCGGGTCTCTCCGAGTCGGAGCTCGAGCCGATCCTCGTCTCGCTCACGCGCAAGGAGGTGCTCGGAGTCCAGTCCGATCCTCGCTCCCCTGAGCACGGCCAGTACGGCTTTCTGCAGGACATGCTCCGTCGGGTTGCATACGAGACGCTGGCCAAGACCGACCGTAAGAAGCGGCACCTTGCGGCGGCCGCGTACCTCGAGGAGTCATGGGGTGAGCACGAGGTAGTGGAGGTGGTGGCATCCCATTACCTCGACGCCTTCGAGCTGGCGCCCGACGCGGCGGATGCGACTGAGATCCGTTCGCGCGCGGGAGAGCGACTGGCACGCGCGGGGGAGCGCGCCGCGTCGCTCGGGGCCAGCGAGGAAGGAGAGCGCTACTTCACCCAGGCCGCTGACCTGAGCGATGACCCCGAGCGGCGAGCCGCACACCTGGAGCACGCGGGTCGCATGGCCTGGCTCGGCGCCCGCAGCGCGCGCGCGCGAGCGCTCCTGGAAGATGCGCACACGGTCTTCGAGGCCGGGGGCCTCAAAAGGCATGCGGCAGGCGTGTCGGCAGTGCTCGCCGAGATCGACTTTCGGGAAGGGCACCCGCCGCAAGCGGTAGCGCGCCTCGAGGCAGCGCTCTCCGAGCTCGAGAGCGAGGATCCGGACGCGGACGTCGCCGAGGTCGCGGCCCAGCTCGGCCGGTTCCTCGTCCTCGACCGTCAGCTCGATCGCGCAGCACCGCACCTCGAGCGCGCACTAGAGCTAGCCGAGGCATTGCGACTACCCGAGGTGTTCGTTCAGGCGCTGACGAGCAAGTCGATCCTCTTCACGAGCCGAAACCGGCTCGAGGAGGCGCGGATCCTGCTCGAGGGCGCGCTCGACCGGGCGCTGGAGCAAGACCTGCACTCCGCCTCGCTTCGCACGCGCAACAACCTCGGGGTCGTGCTCGAGGCGGCTGACCGCTACGCGGATGCAGTCGACACGATTGACGGTGGGTTGGAGCTCGCCCGCCGCGTCGGCAGCCGCGTCTGGGAAGCGAATATCCGCGGAGGCGTCATCAGCTCACTCGTTCTGCTCGGCCGCTGGGACGAGGCATTCGAACGCGCAGCCGAGCTCGGCGGGCCGGAGCATGCCTTCGATCGAGGGCTGCTGGTACCGCTCGTCACGGTCAGCTGCGAACGCGGTGATGTGCCCGGCGCGAGGCAGTGGCTCGGCCCAGCGCTCCGAGAATCGGAGGATGCGCAGGTTCAATCCGGAATCGCGGTCGCGGACGCGAGCTTGCTCAGAGCCGAGGGGAAGCTGCAGGAGGCGCTCGATCGCGCGGAGTCGGCATTCATGGAACGGCAGCTCGGCATCAGCTTCATCACGGTCAAGCTCTTGCTCGTCGAGGCGCTCGAGGCAGCCTTCGCGCTCGGGGACACCGAGAAAGTGCGCGAGCTCGTCGAGCACGTCGACGCCCTGCGTCCCGGCGAGCGCCCGCCGCTACTCGAGGCGCACGCGCATAGGTTCCGTGCGAAGCTGTCGGGCGAAGACTCGGAGTTCACGGCTGCGGCGAATCTCTTCCGCGAGCTCTCGCTTACGTTCTGGCTCGCGGTGACGCTTCTCGAGCACGGCGAGCTGACCGGTGACGCATCACTCCTCGACGAAGCGCACGAGATCTTCGAACGACTCGAGGCGCGGCCGTGGCTCGAGCGGCTCGATGCCGTTGCGCCCATGGGGGCGGAGGTGCCTGCGTGACCTGCCCGAGCTGCGGCACGGAAAACCGCGAAGGACGGAAGTTCTGCTCCGAATGCGGCACGGCGCTCGCGAGCGCATGCCCTTCGTGCGGTGCAGCGAACGAGCCAGGCGAGAAGTTCTGCGGCGAGTGCGGGGCGGTACTGACCGCAAGTGCCGAGCCGAGCGCGCCGTCTCGGCCCACGGCTCCCGCCGCCGAGCGCCGGCTCGTCTCCGTCCTTTTCGCCGACCTCGTCGGCTTCACGACGCTCTCCGAGAGCCGCGACGCCGAGGAGGTGCGCGAGCTCCTCTCCCGCTACTTCGACACGAGCCGGCGCCTGATCGAGCTCTACGGCGGCACGGTCGAGAAGTTCATCGGCGACGCGGTGATGGCGGTCTGGGGCACGCCGACCGCGACCGAGGACGACGCCGAGCGAGCTGTCCGCGCCGCGCTCGATCTCGTCGCCGCCGTGTCGCGCTCTCGGCGACGAGGTCGGCGCCCCCGAGCTCCGGGCTCGCGCAGGAGTTCTCACCGGCGAGGCCGCGGTCACGATCGGCGCCGAGGGCCAGGGCATGGTCGCCGGCGATCTCGTCAACACCGCCTCGCGCGTGCAGTCGGCCGCCGACCCGGGCACGGTGTTCGTCGGCGAGTCCACGCGGCGCTCGACCGAGCAGACGATCGTCTACGAGGACGCCGGCTCGTTCGAGCTCAAGGGCAAGGAGGGACTGACCCCGCTCTGGAAGGCGCAGCGCGTCGTCTCCGGGCTGCGCGGCTCGCTCAAGTCGCAAGGGCTCGAGGCGCCGTTCGTCGGGCGTGACCGCGAGCTGCGGCAGATCAAGGACCTCTTCCACGGCTGCGCCGACGAGAAGAAGGCCCACCTCGTCTCCGTCACCGGCATCGCCGGCATCGGCAAGTCGCGGCTGGCGTGGGAGTTCTACAAGTACTTCGACGGCATCGCCGAGACCGTCTACTGGCACCGCGGGCGCTGCCTCTCCTACGGCGAGGGCGTGACCTACTGGGCGCTCGCCGACATGGTGCGCATGCGCTGCCGCATCGCCGAGGACGAGGAACCGGCGTCCGCGCAGGCCAAGCTGCACGCCACGCTGGAGGAGCACATCCTCGACCGCGAGGAGCGGGACTTCCTCGAGCCGCGGCTCGCGCACCTGCTCGGGCTGGCCGAGCACCAGGCTCGCGACCAGCAGGACCTCTTCGCCGCCTGGCGCCTCTTCTTCGAGCGCCTGGCCGAGAGCTACCCGACGGTGCTCGCCTTCGAGGACATGCAGTGGGCCGACGCGAGCCTGCTCGACTTCGTCGAGTACCTGCTCGACTGGTCGCGGAGCCACCCGATCTTCGTGGTCACGCTCGCGCGGCCCGAGCTGCTCGAGCGGCGACCGACCTGGGGCGCCGGGCAGCGGAGCTTCACGTCGCTCTACCTGGAGCCGCTGCTCGCAGCAGGCGATGGAGGAGCTCCTGGCCGGCCTCGTGCCCGGGCTTCCGGCGGAGGTCCGCGACCGCATCCTCGCGCGCGCCGAAGGCATCCCGCTCTACGCGGTCGAGACCGTGCGCATGCTGCTCGACCGGGGCCTCCTCGTACAGGACGGCCCCGCCTACCGGGTGACCGGGCCGGTCGAGGCGCTCGAGGTGCCGGAGACGCTGCACGCGCTCATCGCCGCCCGGCTCGACGGCCTCTCGCGCCGAGGAGCGGCGGCTGCTCCAGGACGCGGCCGTGCTCGGCAAGACCGTTCACGAGAGGACGCGCTGGCGGCGCTCGCAGGCTCCGAGGCCGAGATCGAGCCGCTGCTCACCGCGCTCGCGCGCAAGGAGGTGCTCGGCGTGCAGGCCGACCCCCGCTCGCCCGAGCACGGCCAGTACGGCTTCCTCCAGGACCTCGTCCGCCACGTCGCCTACGAGACGCTCTCGAAGCGCGAGCGCCGCGCCAGGCATCTCGCAGCGGCCGAGTACCTGAGCAGCGCGTTCGCCGCGGACGAGGACGAGGTGGTCGAGGTCATCGCGTCCCACTACCTCGCCGCACACGAGGCCGCCCCCGACGCCGAAGACGCCGCCGAGATCAAAGGGAAGGCGCAGGCGATGCTCGTGCGGGCCGGCGAGCGCGCCGAGTCGCTCGCCGCGGCCGCAGAGGCGAGGCGCTACTTCGAGCAGGCGGCAGATCTCACGGACGATCCGTCGGAGAGAGCCGCACTTCTCCACAAGGCAGGAGACATGGCGGCGAGAGCCGCTGACACGGACGCAGCGCGACGGCTCTTCGAGGAATCGATCGAGCTCTACGAGGGGCAGGGCGACACGCATGCGGCGGCCCGCAGTCTCTGGAGGCTCGCGAGGATCGATGCCTCCGCGGGGCGTCACGACGAGGCATTGGCACGGATGGAGCGTGCCTTTGCCGTCATCTCGGCCGACGAGCCGGACGAGGATCTTGCGCTGCTGGCGTCGGGCATGTCGCTCGGCTACTGGTACCGCGGCGATCTCGAGCGCGCGGCCGAGCGGGCCGAGTTCGCGCTGGACATCGCGGAAGCGCATGCGTACCCGGAGGCTCTCGCGACCGCGCTGCGGGCCAAGGCGGGTGTCGCCCACAGTCGGGGACACGCCGAGGAGGCCGGGGCGCTCCTCAAGCAGTCGCTCCAGATAGCGCTCGACGACAACCTCGTGGAGCAAGCGAGCATCTGCTACTTCTGGCTCTCCGACAGGTGCTTCCAGCGTGACACGTACGGCGATGCGCTCGGATACCTCGACGAGGCGCTCGCCCTCACCCGTCGGCTCGGGGATCGACCCGGCGAATGGTCAGTGCTGGCAGAGCGAACGTACCCCCTCTTCATGCTCGGCCGGTGGGACGAGTCGCTCGCCGCGAGCGAGGAGTTCACTCAGATGCAGATCGACGCCGGTGGCACCGTGCTGAGCCTCCTCCAATCGGCCGTCGAGATCTACGTCCAGCGCGGCGAGCTGGGAGACGCACGCCGCGTCTACTCCATGTTCGCTCAACTCGAGGAGTCAAGCGACGTCCAAGAGCGCTCTTGTCTTCTCGGGTCGCGTGCGGTACTGCACCGGGCCGACGGGCGACTTCACGAAGCGCTTGCCGACGGCGAGGAGACGATCGCGGTCGCACGCACTCTCGGCATCAGCGCTCAGGCCGCCAAGCAGGGCGTCGTCGAGGCACTCGAAGCAGCGTTCGCATTGGGCGAGTCGGCGAAGATCGAGGAGCTGCTTGCTCTGGTCGAAGGCGTTCCGATGGGGACTCGACCCCCGTACCTCGACGCGCAGGCGAGGCGGTTCCGGGCGCGACTCGACGGCGCTCCGTCCGGCTACGCGGCCGCCGCCGAGCAGTTCCGCAATCTCAGCCTTCCCTTCTGGCTCGCGGTCACGCAGCTCGAGCACGGCGAGCTGACGGGCGACGAGTCGTCGCTGGCCGAGGCGCGCGAGATCTTCGAGCGCCTCGAGGCGCGCCCGTGGCTCGAGCGGCTCGAAGCCGCTGCGCCTTCACGCGCGGAGGTGACCGCATGACCTGCGCGTCGTGCGGGTACGTCAACGCCGCGGGCCAGAAGTTCTGCGGCGAATGTGGCTCCCCGCTGCAAGCGGTGTGCGGATCGTGCGGGACGTCCAATCCGCCTGGCCAGAGGTTCTGCGGTGAGTGCGGCACCGTGCTCGCAGCGACCGCGACCTCAACCTCGCCCCCACCGGCACAGTCGACCAAGCGCGCCGCGGAGCGCCGCCTCGTCTCGCTTCTGTTCCTCGACCTCGTCGGGTTCACGACGGCCTCGGAGGACCGCGACGCGGAGGACACCCGGGAGCTCCTCTCCCAGTACTTCGAGACCGCGCGCGGTGTGATCGAGCGCTACGGCGGAACGGTCGAGAAGTTCATCGGCGACGCGGTGATGGCCGTCTGGGGCACCCCGACCGCCACAGAAGACGATGCGGAGCGCGCCGTCCGTGCCGCGCTCGATCTCGTCGCGAGCGTTCCCGAGCTCCACCCGGACCTCACAGCTCGTGCCGGCGTACTCACCGGAGAGGCCGCCGTGACGATCGGCGCCCAGGCGCAGGGCATGGTCGCCGGCGACCTCGTCAACACGGCCTCGCGCGTCCAGTCGGCGGCCGAGCCGGGCACCGTCCTGGTCGGCGAAACGACGCGCGGTGCAAGCGAGGCAGCAATCGCCTACGAGGACACTGGCGAGCACGAGCTCAAGGGAAAGGCGGAGCCGATGCGGCTCTTTCGGGCGCTTCGCGTCGTGGCGAACCGCGGCGGCGAGGGGCGCTCGGCCGGTCTCGAGGCGCCCTTCGTGGGGCGTGACCGCGAGCTCCGGCGTTGTCAAGGACCTCTTCCATGCAAGCGCCGAAGAGAGCCGGGCGCATCTCATTCTCGTCACCGGGATCGGCGGGATCGGCAAGTCGCGGCTCTCGTGGGAGTTCGAGAAGTACGTCGACGGGCTTACGCTCGACGTCCGGTGGCAAAAGGGGCGCTGTCCGTCGTATGGCGAGGGTGTCGCGTACTGGGCGCTGGCGGAGATGGTGCGTGGACGCGCCGGAATCCTCGAAAGCGAGGATGCGGAGACCGCCGCCGAGAAGCTCGCTACCTCAGTGATAGCGCATGTTCCGGATATGGGCGATCGCGAGTGGATCGAGCCGCGACTCGCGCACTTGCTCGGGCTTGCGGACGCAACGTTCGAACGGGAGGACCTATTCGCTGCCTGGCGGCTCTTCTTCGAGTTGCTCGCGGACGAGGCACCGACCGTTCTCATCTTCGAGGACCTGCACTGGGCCGACGCCGGCCTTCTCGACTTCGTCGAGTACCTGGTCGAGTGGGCGCGGTCGAAGCCGATCTTCGTGGTCGGCCTGGCACGGCCCGAGCTCGGCGAGCGACGATCCGGCTTCGGGTCGGCGACCCGCGGCGGCTTCACCGGGCTACCCCTCGAGCCGCTGTCCCCCGAGGCGATTGACACACTCCTCGAAGGGCTCGTTCCAGGGCTCCCCGACGAGCTGCGCGACTCCATCCGCACCCGCGCGGAAGGCATTCCGCTCTACGCGGTCGAGACCGTACGGATGCTGCTCAACCGCGGCCAGCTCGAGCGTTCGAACGGGAACTACAAGCTCGTCGGCGACATCAACTCGCTCGCTGTGCCGGAGACTCTCCACGCGCTCGTCGCCGCCCGCCTCGACGCGCTCACCGCCGACGAACGCCGGATCGTGCAGGACGCATCCGTCCTTGGAAAGACGTTCGTGCTCGAAGCCCTCGGAGCTCTCGCGAGCCAGTCCCAGGGCGACCTCGAGCCTGTTCTCAGCAGCCTGGTTCGAAAAGAGGTGTTCTTCCTCGAGCTGGATCCGCGCTCAGCCGAGCGCGGACAGTACGGCTTCTTGCAAGACCTCGTGCGACGTGTCGCCTACGAGACCCTCGCGCGCCGCGACCGCAAGGCACGCCACCTCGCCGCGGGGGAGTTCTTCGAGACGTCGTGGGGCGGCCGTGAGCAGGAGGTCGTCGAGGTCGTTGCGTCGCACTACCTCACCGCTCTCGAGCTGGAGCCCGACGCCGAGGACTCGCAGGCGCTTCGCACAAAGGTGCGTGAGACGCTTTCGCGCGCCGGCGAGCGTGCGGCGTCCCTAGGCGCGAGCTCGGAGGCGTCGGCCTCGTTCGCGCGCGCGGCAGAGCTCGCCGACGAGCCACTCGAGGCGGCGCGCCTTTTGGCCGAAGCGGGCAGGGCAGCGCGCGCATACGGTGACACCGAGCGCGCGACCGACCAGCTCCTCCGTGCGATCGAACTCTTCCAAGAGGCCGGCGACCCCCACGCAGCCGCGCGTGCCAGCGCGGACCTCGCAGGCGGCGAGTTCTCCGCGGGGAAGACCGGAGAGGCGATCGAGCGGATGGAGCGGGCATACGCCGATCTCGAGTCCGACGAGCCCGACGAGGATCTCGCCTACTTCCTCTCACAGCTCGCGCGTTGGCTCTACTTCGCCGGACGCTTCGAGCTCTGCGAGGAGCGGAACGAGCGCGCGCTGGCGATCGCAGAGCGCCTGCGGCTGTCGGAGGCGCTCTCGCACGCCCTCAACACAAAGGGACTTCTGGCGATGCAGCAGGGGCGTTGGGAGACATCGCGCGCACTCATCCGGCACGCGCTCGAAATCGCGCTGGAGGGCGATATTCCAGGTGCAACATCGCGCGGCTACACGAACTTGAGCGTCGCGGAGCTACGGCTCGGGAACCTCGCCGCCACCGAGGAACTCACCCTCCGAAGCCTCGAGCTCGCCCGCCGGGTCGGCGACCGGCAGCACGAGTGGTTCAACCTCGGCAACCTGTCAGACTCCTACTTCCTCACGGGGAAGTGGGACGAGGTCGTAAGCATGGCGGAGGAGCTCCCACCCGAACTGGAGGGGTCGGCGATCGCCCTACACGTGAGCGTGGCGGGAATCGCCCGGCATCGCGGCGATGTCGCGACAACGCGCGAAACGCTGGACAAGATCTCGCCATTCGCGCATTCGAGCTCGTTCCAGGACCGCAGCGCCTACGTCCACGTGAACTACAACGTATTGATGGCCGACGGCCGCCCAGCGGAGGCGCTCGCCCTCATCGAAACGGCCAAGATCGATCTCGAGGCGGATGCGGAAGCAGTGTGGGTCGATCTCGTGATCGCCGAGGCTGCCCTCGCGAGCGGGCGAATCGACCGTGCCGCCGAAGCCGTGACAATCGTCGAAGCGCTTCCGCCGGGCGACACGGGGCCGCTGATCCGCGCGCAGGCGGCCCGCTTCCGCGCACTCGTGGCCGCCGCCGAAGGTGACGCCCGGCGAGCCGAGGACAGCTTCAAGACGGCGGCGGCCGCGTTTCGCGAGTACGGCATGGTGTTCCTGCTCGCCTGCACACAGCTCGAGCACGCCGAATGGCTCGCCTCGATCGGTCGAATGGACGAGCTGGAGCCCATGGTCACCGAAGCGCGCGAGACGTTCAAGCGACTCCTTGCGACCCCCTGGCTCGAGCGCGCGGAAGCCCTTGACACGAAGCTCCCGCGGCTGGAGCGAGTTCCGGCCTAGCTGTCCACCGGCTCAGTTGACGACTTTCGTCGGCTCGATCGTGGTCGCGAACTGTCGAATCAGCTCCGCCCGGGAGTGGAAGTCGAACTTCCGGTAGATCCGCCCCAGATGGAACTCGATCGTCTTGTGGCTGAGGAAGAGTGCCGCGCCGACCTCCTTGTTGGTCTTCCCTTCGGCGACCTGCAGGGCAATCTGGAGCTCCTGTGGCGTCAGCTGCTCGGCCTCGACGGAGTCGCGCCGCCGAAGCGTCTCGCCACTCGCCCGCAGCTCGGAGCGAGCGCGCTCGGCCCACGAAGCCGCGCCGAGCTGCTCGAAGAGCTCGAGCGCCGCCCGCAGCTGCTCGCGAGCATCGACTCGCCTTCCTGCCCGCCGGAGCCGTTCGCCATAGCTGAGCTGCGTTCGGGCTAGGGCGAACGGTGATTGGCTCAGTTCGTGGAGGACGAGTGCGTTCAGGAAGTGCGCGTCCATTCCATCTGCGTCCGCCAGAAGGCCACGACAGCGTTCCGCGAGCGCAGCGACGAAAGGAACTGAGGCGAGCTGCGACTGCTCGAACGAAGCGAGGACGGCCTCGGCGTCGGTACTACGGCCCGCTCGAATGAACGCCTCGGCCAACTCGAGCTCGGGCGACACCCCGGCAACGTAGAGCCCCCGCTCATTGGCATGGCGGGCAAACTCCTCCAGATAGCCGATCGCCTCCTCGACCCTGCCTACCCCGAGGCCGAGCAACGCTTGGCAGAGTGAGACCAGGAGCTCGTAGAGCCTGAATCCGAGCACTTGTGCTCGTCGGCGGGTCTCGTCCCCAAACTCACGGAGGCCCGCTTCGTTGCCTCGAAGCGCGTGCACCCACGTGATCACACCGAGTGCCTGGGCCGCGGTCACCGGCTGGCCGAGCTGTTCCGCGAGCTCGAAGGCCTCACTCGCGTCCGCCTCTGCCTCATTCCAGCGGCCGACGTGCAGAGCCTGCCACGCCGACCCCGAGAGCAGATGAGGGAGAGATCCCACAGCGCCGGCGGCGCGCGCGCGATCCACCGTCGCCGCGAGATACGTGTGCGCCTCGCCGTGGCGACCAAGCCAGCCGAGAGCTGTTGATACCCGTCCCGCTTGTAGCGGACCAGGAACCGCCGTACTGGCCCTGAAGAGCTCATCCGCCCGGCGGAGGTGTGGTTCCGCTTCGGCGTAGCGGGCGTTGAAACAGAGCGCGAACGCAAGCGCCACCGTCGCTTCGAGGTCCACCTCACCTCCGTCTTCGGGCGCGAGCGACCGTGCCGTCTGCGCGATTTCCAGCGCCCGCTCCGGCTTCCGTATGCGGATCAGGGCGTTGACCGCGTCGGCCGCAGCAGCGACAGCTCCCGCCGCGTCCGAACCCTCCAGCAGTGTCACCGCCTCCAGGAAGGCGTCTGCCGCCGTGTCACCTCTCCCCATGAAGTATTCGACCGCGCCGCGCAGTCGCAATGCCTCTGCCCGGAGGGCCGGGTCCTCGGCACCGGCGAGGGTCTCGTCGACGAGCAGTGCGGCCGCCTCGGTGCGACCGGCTCGCCAAGCGGCGTCGGCCGCGGCCGCGAGCCGGCGAACCCGCACGACGTGATCGTTAGTGAGCCGTGCGGCGCGTTCGAGTGCTGTGGCCGCTGCGGCATAGCCCGAGCGGCGCAGCGCACCTTGCGCGGCCTCTTCGAGCGCTGCCGCGACACCCTCGTCCGGGCCGAGCGCTGCCTCGGCGAGGTGCCATGCGCACTCCTCGGGGCCTGCGTCGCCGCACGCGTCCGCGAGCGCTCGATGCGCCGCCCGCCGCTCGGAGGGCGCGGCTCCGTGGAACACGGCGGAGCGAACGAGGGGGTGCCGGAACTCGAGCCTCCCGTCCACGATCCGGACGAGCCCAGCGTCCTCAGAAGGTTCGAGCGACGCGGCGCCTAGCCCGAGCATCTCGAGCGCCAGCACGATCATCTCCGACGCGCTCGACGTGGAGACCGCCGCCACGAGGAGCGCCCGCCGGGCGTCGTCTGGCAGCGCCTCCGCCCGGCGCGCGAACGCCCGCTCGACGCTCGTCCCCGCCGGCAGCGGCTCCTGCAGCGGCTCGGTGCCGGAGAGTTGGCCGGCCGAGAGGAGGCGAGGCAGCTCGACCAGTGCGAGCGGGTTCCCGCCCGTCGCCTTGTAGAGACGATCCGCGACGCTGCTCGAGACATCCACGTAGCTCTCCAGGAGGCGCGAGGCTTCCCGTCGTTCAAGGCCGATGAGCGTCGTCGCCTCGATCCCGTCACCTTCGAACGACCGGTCGTCGCCGTCGCGGACAGCAAAGAGCAGAACCGCTCGATCGGCGTGGAGGCGCCTGGTGGCGAAGAGCAGCGCGTCCGCCGAGGCCGGGTCGAGCCAGTGCGCGTCGTCAACGAGAACGAGCAGCGGGCGCTCTTCGGCGGCGGCCGCGAGCAAGCCGAGGGTCGCGGCGCCGATCGCGAACCTGTCGAGGGCGAGCGCAGGACCGAGCCCGAATGCGCCCCGTAGCGCCTCCGCCTGCTGTTCAGGCAGCTCTCCGAGGCGGTCGAAGAGTGGCCGGCATACATCGAGTAGCGCCGAAAACTCGAGCTCGACCTCCGACTCGACACCGAGCGCACGCACGACGGTCATGTCCTCCGCTCGGCGAGCCGCGTACTCGAGGAGCGCTGTCTTGCCGATCCCGGCCTCGCCGCGGATCACGAGCGCGCCGCTCCTGCCGAGCCGCGCGCGATCAAGCAGCTCGTCGAGCCGCGCACACTGGCTCTCTCGGCCGATCAGCACTGCTCCCACGCTAGTCCCATCTACCTCTCGCCACAACGCTTCGCGAAGCTTGTGGCTAGGGGCGCCACTGGGGACATCCCCGGCGCGATCACAGCCGTCCGAGACCTAGCCTCGAGAGCGTGCAATCGAACAAGGAGGACACGATGTTCAGCAAGAGGCTCGTCCGTCTCGCCTCGCTCGCGGCGATCGTCACCTGCATCACAGCCGGTGGGGTGCTGGCCGCGGACAACGCGATCACGATCGGCCCGTCGATCGTTCCGGTGCAGGCGAAGGGGTACAACTACCGCTTCGCGATCGATGTCACCTGCACGGAGAGCGCTGAGGCGGCACCGTGCGACGGCCTTCTCAGCATCACGACCGTCCCGATCAAGCCCTACAGCTCGATCGCGAAGAAGACGTGGGTCGTGGGCGCCTTGCCGTTCTCGATCCCGGCCGGCCAGACCGCACCCGTGAGAGGCCGCCTTCTTGCCGGGGCGCTCGTTCAGATCCGGAACACGGGCAAGCTCAGGGTGCTCGTGAAGATCGTCCGCGACGAGGTGGTCGTCGGGTCAAAGACCCTGACGCTCAAGGTGAAGAAGTAACGAGCTCTACCCGCAGTGCCGCCGGACTCGGCGGCACTGCGGCGCTCAAACCTACGAGAGCGTCTGAGCAGGCGGCGTCTCCGACACGAAGCGTCGGATCAGCTCGGCCCGGGAGTTGAGGTCCAGCTTGCGGTAGATGCGGCTCAAGTGGAACTCCACGGTCTTGTGGCTCAGGAAAAGGGCGGCCCCGACCTCCTTGTTGGTCTTGCCTTCCGCGACCTGAAGGGCAATCTGGAGCTCCTGCGGCGTCAGCTGCTCGGACTCGAGTGCTTTCTCGGCGGCGAAGCCTTTCCCCGCTCGCCCGTAGCTCTTGACGTGCCCGCTGCACCCAGGGGTCGGCACCGAGTTCCTCAAGGAGCTCGTGGGCGGCACGCAGGCGCTCGCGTGCGTTCCGGCGGTGCCCGGAGCGGCGTAGGCGCTCGCCGAAAGCGAGAAGCGTCCGGGCGTGCTGGAACCGATCCTCCACCCTGGCGTGCAACGCGAGCGCCTCCTCGAAGTGCGCTTCCGCCTCGTCGTCGTCCTCGACCAGCATGCCTCGGCCGCGTGCGACGAGGGCGCCGCCCCAGAGTGGGGTTCCTCGGGGTGCGCGCTCGGCGTAACTCTCCAGCACAGTGGCCGCCTCGTCACGGCGCCCGCTCCGGACGAGCGCCTCCATGAGATCAGGATGCGGCGAGAGGTCCCGGTCGTGGATTCCCAGCCGTTCGACATCGGCTGTGACCCGTTCGAGCTGCTCGACCGCCTCGATCGAACGTCCGAGCCCGAGCTCGAGCACGCCGAGGACGGCCTGGGACGCCACACGCATCGTCACGATCCCGTGCTCGTCCGCGAGCCGAATGCATTCGCCCAGACGCTCGCGGCAGCGGTTCTCTTGTCCACGCGCGGCGTCGAGCTTGGCCAGCTCGATCGCGATGCTCGCATGCTGATCGGCGTGTCCGAGCTCGCGGGCGAGGACGAGCCCCTCCTCGCCGTGGGCGACGGCCAGCTCCCAACGTCCCGCGCGCACGTCCGCGGGCGTGAGCGCGTCGAGCGCAACAAGCACGGCTCGCGGCGCTCCTTCCTTCCGCGCCATGCCACTCGCGCGCAGCGCGAGGACGTCCGCTTCCGCCGTTTGTTCGAGCAGGCTGAGCGCCACCGCTGCGCTGTACAGCTGAAACCGCGATGGCTCTTCGGGCGCGAGCATGACTTCCGCCGCGCGCTCGAGGACCGGCGTGCCTTCGTCCGCATTCCCGGACAGGAACAGGATCCAGCCCAGCGTCGCGTCCGCGATGCCGTCAGACGCGGTCTCGTCCCTCGGGGCCAGCTGCCGGAGACGACGCGCCATCTCGAGGGCCGCCGGAAGGTCACCGGCCCAGAACGCAACTGGGACCGCCGTCAGGAGGATGTTCGCGGCCTCGCTAGGGCTCTCGGGCGCTATGAGCGACTCGGCTTCGAGCAGGAGGTCGCGCGCCGTCGAATACATGCCGGTTCGTCGCTCGATGACGCCGCGCAGACCCAGCAGCCGTGCTCGTTCCGCCGGACCGCCCGGACCGTTCTCCGCGGCGTCGATGAGGCCGAGTGCCCGCCCTGGGTCGGCGACGACCCACGCCGCCTCCGCCGCCTGGGCGAAACGCGCGACGCGCATCGCCGGGTCAGGCGAGAGGCGCGCGGCCCTCTCCAACGCGACCGCCGCTTCCGCGTGGGCATTTCGCTCCCGCGCCCGGTGGGCAACCGCCTCGAGCAACGTGGCGATCTCTTCGTCAGGCCCAAGCGCGGCAGCGGCGAGGTGCCACGCTCGAAGCCCGTGGTCACTTTCGGCGAGCGAGTCTGCGAGCGCGCGATGCGCCGC
Organism: uncultured Thermoleophilia bacterium; assembly: GCA_963722035.1. Classification (GTDB taxonomy): domain Bacteria; phylum Actinomycetota; class Thermoleophilia; order Gaiellales; family Gaiellaceae; genus GMQP-bins7. The sequence continues at coordinate 101,155 of CAVRLG010000023.1, read as the reverse complement.
CCGCCGTTCTGACGGCGGCGCAGCCTGGTATACGGCGGACCGCACGAGTGGGTGGCCGAACTCGAACTGCTCTCCAACGAGCTTGACGAGGCCGTTGTCCTCTGCCGGCTCGAGGGCTGTTGCAGGGACCCCAAGGGTCTCGAGCGCATCTATGAGCGGCTCCAAAGCATTCGACAGCGAAACCGCCGCAACAAGGAGCGCGCGGCGAGACGGGGTCGGCAGAGCCGCGACTCGCCGTGCGAACGCCCGCTCGACGCTCGACCCGACAGGCAGCGGATCGTCGAGGGGCGCCACGCCCGTCATCTGCTCCGGGGACAGCAGGCCCGGAAGCTCGATCAGCGCGAGAGGATTCCCACCGGTCTCCTGGTAGAGCAGCTCGGCGACCTCGGGAGCGATCTCGATCTGAGCTTGGACCAGGCTCGTCGCCGCCTCCCGCGAAAGACCCGCTAGCAGAATCGACTCGAGCCCAGCGGTGTCGAGAGGCCTCCCTTCCCCTTCGCGGACGGCGTAGAGCACGACCACTCGATCCGCCTGCAGCCGTCGTGTTGCAAAGAGAAGCGCGTCCGCAGAGGACGGGTCGAGCCAGTGCGCGTCGTCGATGAGGACGAGCAGGGGCTGCGTCTCGGCGGCTGCCGCGAGCAGGCCCAACGTCGCAGCGCCGACCGCGAATCGATCGACTGTCACAGCCGGGCCGAGGTCGAGTGCTGCGCGCAGCGACTCGGCGTGGGGTTTCGGGATCTCTCCCAGATGCCCGAGAAGCGGTCGGCAGACGTCCAAAAGCGCCGAGAACCCCAGCTCCGCCTCGGACTCGATTCCGAGTGTGTGGACGACCGTCATCTCATTCGCCCGCCCTAGCGCATAGTCGAGGAGAGCGGTCTTCCCGATCCCCGCCTCGCCGCGGATCACGAGAGCTCCGCTCGTGCCACGCCGCGCCCGGTCGAGCAGGTCGTCCAGCCGCGCGCGCTCGGCTTCGCGCCCGATCAGCATTCGCTCAACCGTACTTCGGCGGGCTACCAGCGACAACGCAAATCGGGTCTCGCATTTCGCGGTCCAGGGATGTCCCGGGCGCGAGCGGAGGCTCCATCGGAGCACCCTCCGTGCGACCTACAAACCACCAAGGGGAGTTCTCCATGATCCGCAACCTTTCCATCTGCTTCGCCCTGGTCGCGAGCTTCGTCGCACTCGCTGCCGGGGTGCTTCCCATCCAGTGCACACGCGACGCTTCCGGACACAGTGATGATCCGGGTCGAAGGGGGCGGACGAGTGGTCGCGACGCCCGACCGAGTGTGCACCTCCGAATGCACGTTCACCTACGGCGAGGACTCGACCGCCATCGTCAACGTCGCGGCGGACGCAAGTCCGGGGTGGAAGTTCTCGCGCTGGGGTTACTACTACGACGACGACGGACCACTCGGGGAGTGCTACGGCTCAACGACCCCGGTCTGCCAGGTCAACTTCGTACTCATGGGCGACATCACGCACGCCTACTTCAAAGCTGTGTTCGTTCCCGAGGTGCAGCTCGCGTCAACCGAGCTGTCCGTGTCGACGAGCGTCGGCGGAAAGGTGACCGGGCCGGGTATCGACTGCCCGAGCGACTGCACGCAGAACTTCTCCACGTTTCCCCTGGCGCAGGTCGTCACCCTCACGGCCGACCCCTCGCCAGGCTTTTCGTTCGTGGGGTGGAGCGGAGCGTGCACGGTGACCGCACCTTCCTGCGTCGTCTTCATGTCCGACAACCGCTCCGTGAGCGCGACATTCACGCCGACCATCTCGTCCGCAACCCTCGACGTCACCGTCGCAGGCGGAGGAACGGTGAACGGTCCCGGTATCGCCTGCCCCGGCGACTGCAGTCAGGGCTACGCGCTGCTTCAAGGCCAGCCCAATCCGGTCGTCACGCTGACCGCGACTCCGGCGTCCGGCTTCAAGCTCGCGTGGCTCGGGAGCTGCACTGGTTCGGCGAGCACCTGCACGCTCACGATGTCGCAGGATCGTTCCGTCAAGGCTAATTTCGTTCCCGATCTCTCGGGCGGCGGTCAGCCGGGCGGTGGGAACCCAGGCGGTGGGAATCCGGGCGGCGGAGGTTCCGGAGGCAATCCTGGCCCGGTCCCGAGCCCTGGTGGAGCGAGCAACTCTGCGCCGGGAAGCTCCGACGATTGCTCCATGGTCGGCACGCAGGGCGCTGATCTGCTTGTCGGCACGTCCGGACGCGACGTGATCTGCGGCCTCGGCGGCAATGATCGACTGATCGGAAAGAGCGGGAACGATGTCCTTGTCGGAGGTGCAGGCGCCGACATCCTCGACGGCGGCCGCGGCCACGACTACCTCTACGGTGGAGACGGCCGTGATCGGCTCTCGGGCCGCGCGGGTCGCGATCGGCTCGATGCGGGCCGAGGCAACGATCGGCTCGTCGGCGGGCGGCGGCAGGGACCGACTCCTGGGCCGGAAGGGGGCCGACGTGCTCGTCGCCCGCGATCGACTGCAGGACCGGCTGGACGGCGGTCTCGGTCGCGATCGAGCACGCATCGACCGCAAGAAGGACATCAGCAAGCGAATCGAGTCGACGTTCTGAATCCACCGCACGTAGGGGCGAGCGCTAGCTCGCCCCTACGTGCTCGAAGCAACCTTATGAAGCCGATCACCTACTCACTCCAGTTCAGAGGGCAGGCCGAAGAGCTCGACGACGGACTCCGCAAGCACGGACGGGCTCCTGGCTGCGCCCTGATGACGAGCCTGACGCCCGAAGGGCTCGAGGCTCGGTACGTATGGGCGCCGGACGACAATGAGGCGCTGTTCGAGTCGACGCTTGCCTTCACCGGCGACGAGAACTTCGAGGAGCACGGCACGATCTTTTTTGTGCACGGGCACGCGCTGCGCATGAGTGGCCGGGGCAAGCTCGCGTCGAGCCCCGATCCGCACCTTCGTCACGGAACCGTCGTCTGGGAGGTCGCGGGTGGCGAGGGTCGGTTCGAGGGCGCTCGCGGCCTCGTGACCTCGAACTTCTTCCTCAGCAACACCGGCGACCTCACGGAGAATCAGCTGGGCGTGATCTTCGCGAACGGGTCAAAAGCCGTCAGCTGAGACCTCGTGATGGTGCCAGGCAAGACGAGACTTCAGACGCCGCGGCTCGAGCTGCGGCCGTTGCCCGCAGCTGCAGCTCGGGCGCTCCCCGCCGACCGCGAGACGAGTGCATGCCTGCTCGGCGCCGGTCTGCCGACAGAATGGCCACACGTCGATCTCCTCGACGTACTGCCGCTGCAAGGGGTCGCGTCACCAGAGACCCTTCCCTACGGCGTCTGGGTGCTCATCGAGCGAAGCTCGCGGACGGTCATCGGCGACGCCGGCTTCATGGGGCCGCCGGGGACAGACGAGACAGTCGAGATCGGGTACAGCGTCATTCCTGACCGTCGTGGTCTGGGTTACGCGACCGAAGCGGTTCGGGCACTTGTTGTCTGGGCGTTTGACCAACCTGGCGTGCGCACTATCGTCGCCGGCTGCGCGGCCGACAATACGCCATCGATTCGCCTGCTCGAGCGGGTCGGGTTCGAGCGGATCGGGCGGGAGGGCGACCAGCTGCGCTGGCGGCTCCAAGCGAAACCTAGGGATCGCCGCCACTGAATGCCGTGTTGCACGCGTGCACGGCTTGTTTCGTCGCTCGAGCCGGCCAAGGCGTCGGGGATCGGTCCAGGGATGTCCCCGGCGCGAGCGAGCCCCCCCTCGCGAGACCATCGAACCAGTGCCCGGCCCTACGGGCTCCAACTCAGAGGAGGAACCAGATGAAGATCAAGAAGCTCATGGTCGCTGCGTTGGCAATCGCCGCGCTCGCTTCGAGCAGCCTCGCCGCCGGTGCCGCGGCCGACGTCCCGAAGCTCAAGATCGGGCCGTCCGTGGTCAAGGTGAGCAACGGCAAGCTCATCCTCACCGCGACGTGCATCGGCGAGCTGGAGTGCCAGAGCGTCCTCACGGCGCGCATCGACGTCGGAAACGGCGGCCTCGGCGGCCAGATCTTCGACGTCGACCCTGGCAAGACGGAGAAACTCGTCTTCAAGCTCGAGTCGAACGTGCGCACCTGGCTCAAGTCGCACCGCCGCTCGACGCTCGTCATCAACGCGCGGACGAGCAACGAGGACTACGACGTGGTGTGGAGAGGGACGTTCCGCCTCAAGCTCCACGCCTGAGGCACATCGAAACAACAAAGGAGAGATGAGATGAAGCTCAAGAGCATCGCAATAGCCACGGCCCTCGCCCTGGCCCTGATTGCAGCGGCGCTCGTTAGCGCCGCGGCGACGGACGCTCGGCCCAAGCCGGGGCTGACGCCCGGGAAGTGGCAGGGCACCGGCGTGATCACCGGCTCCGTCAGGGACGCCGGAGGAAAGACTACGTTCAATGGCAAGCTCGGTTTCCGGCTCATCGTCGCCAAGAACCTCGAAGTGGAGGGCACCGGCAGTTGGGTCAAGACGATGAGGGGCCGAGGGGAGATCGCGGCGAGCGTCATGCAGGGCATCGGCCGCATGTGGTTCGGAGGTCATGCTCACAACATCGACTACATCTACGAGGAGGCCGTCGAAGGCACCATCGAGATCGCCAACGGGGGGAAGAGGCCGGTGTCGTTCGTGCGCGGCCAGGACGAGACTCTCAAGGGCCAACTCGTCATCACGCGTGCCCGTACGTGCACCGCGTTCGGGTTCATTCCGACCGCCGGCGAGTCGGGCGTCAAGATCACGTGGAGCGCAAAGCGTCTCGGCAAGTGCAGCGAGTAGCGACCAGCTCGTCGAGACCGAGGGCCGGGCGCCTGCCCGGCCCTCGGCGTGGTCAGGCCGCCGCCGCGGCCGCGGGCTGCGCGAGCACGCTGCGGAGGTACTGCCCTGTCGAGGACTCCTCGACCTCGGCGACGTCTTCGGGCGTTCCGGTCGCGATCACCTCGCCGCCCTCGTCTCCACCCTCCGGGCCGAGATCGACGATCCAGTCGGCCTGCTTGATCACGTCGAGGTTGTGCTCGATCACCAGCACGGTGTTCCCGTTGTCCACCAGCCGCTGCAGCACCTCGAGCAGCTTCTCGATGTCGGCGAAGTGCAGGCCCGTTGTCGGCTCGTCGAGGATGTAGAGCGTCTTCCCCGTTGCGACCTTCGAGAGCTCCGCGGCGAGCTTGACGCGCTGCGCCTCGCCACCCGAGAGCGTCGTCGCGGGCTGGCCGAGCTTGATGTAGTCGAGCCCGACATCGTGCAGCGTCTGCAGGCGACGCCGGATCTTCGGAATCTTCGTGAAGAAGTCGAGCGCCTCCTCGACGGACATCTCGAGCACGTCCGAGATCGACTTCCCCTTGAACCGCACCTCGAGCGTCTCTCGGTTGTACCGGTGCCCATGGCACGTCTCGCACGGGACGTAGACGTCGGGCAGGAAGTGCATCTCGATCTTGATCGTCCCGTCGCCCTTGCACGCCTCGCAACGACCCCCGCGGACGTTGAACGAGAACCTGCCCGGCTTGTAGCCGCGAATCTTGGCCTCGGGCGTGAGCGAGTACAGCTCGCGCACATGGGTGAAGAGGTCGGTGTAGGTGGCCGGGTTCGACCGCGGGGTGCGGCCGATCGGGCTCTGGTCGATCTCGATGACCTTGTCGAACACGTCGATGCCGTCGACGCCCTCGTGGTCGCCGGGCTTGGTCCGCATCTTGTTGAGCCGGTTCGCGAGCGTCTTGTAGAGGATCTCGTTCACGAGCGTGGACTTTCCGGAGCCGGAGACGCCCGTGACGGCGACGAACCTCCCGACCGGGAAGTCGACGTCGATCCCCTTCAGGTTGTGCATCGACGCCCCGCGAACGGAGAACCAGCCGCGTTCGTCGTCCTCGCGCCGCGGCGGCACGAGGATCCGTCGCTCGCCGCTCAGGAACTGACCCGTCACCGAGCCGGGCGTCGACGCGATGACGTCGGCTGTCCCTTCGCCGACGATCTCGCCTCCGTGCTCCCCTGCACCAGGACCGAGATCGACGACCCAGTCCGCGGCGCGCATCATCTGCTCGTCGTGCTCGACGACGAGCACCGTGTTGCCGACGTCGCGAAGCTTCTCGAGCGTGTCGATGAGCCTGCCGTTGTCGCGCTGGTGAAGCCCGATCGACGGCTCGTCGAGGATGTAGAGGACGCCGACGAGCTGTGATCCGATCTGCGTCGCGAGTCGAAGACGCTGCGCCTCGCCGCCGGACAGCGTCTTCGCGGCCCGGTCGAGCTGGAGGTAGCCGACCCCGACGTTGTCGAGGAAGGTCAGCCGCTCCCGCACTTCCTTGAGGATGCGCCGACCGATCAGCTCCTCGGTCTTCGTCAGCTCGAGCTCGTCGACGAAGCGAAGGGCTGCTGTCACCGACATCCGCGTGAACTGGTGAATCGAGTCGCCGCCGATCTTCACGGCGAGCACCTCGGGCTTGAGGCGCGCGCCGCCGCACTCGGGGCACGGCCGGAAGCTCATGTACTCCTCGATCCGGTCGCGCTGCTGCGACGAGTCGGTCTCCTTGTAGCGACGCTGGAGATTGATGACGAGCCCTTCGAACGCCATCGTGTACTGGCGCTTGCGGCCCATCCGGTTCCGGTAGACGACGAAGATCCGGTCGCCACCGGTGCCGTAGAGGAATCGGTCCTGCTCCTCCTGCGGAAGGTCACGCCACGGCGTGTCGAGCGAGATCTCGTAGCGCTCGGCGATCGCCTCGATGACCGAGTCGTAGAAGCTCTGGCTCCCGATCGTCCACGGGACGAGAGCACCCTCGTTGATCGAGATCGACGTGTCGGGAACGAGCAGGTCGGGATCGATCTCGAGCTGCGAGCCGAGCCCCGTACAACGCGGACAGGCGCCGTGCGGCGAGTTGAAGGAGAAGACGCGCGGCTCGAGCTCCGGCAAGGAGACGCCGTGCTCGGGGCACGCGAGATTCTCCGAAAAGGTGAGCTCCTCGCCGTCCACGATGTCGATCACGACGAGCCCTGCAGCGAGCGAGGTCGCGGTCTCGATCGACTGCGTGAGGCGCTGCCGGAGATCCGCCTTCATCGCGAGTCGGTCGACGACGACCTCGATCGTGTGCTTGTACTTCTTGTCGAGCTCGATCTCCTCCTCGAGCAAACGCTGGTCGCCGTCGACCTTCACCCGCGTAAAGCCGTCACGGCGGAGTTCCTCGAGGACGTCCTTGAATTCGCCTTTGCGATCGCGCACGACCGGTGCGTTCACGGTGAACTTCGTCCCCTCGGGAAGTCGCAGAACCTGCTCGACGATCTGGTCGAGCGACTGTCCCGCGATCGGGCGCCCGCAGATCGGGCAGTGAGGCCGCCCGATGCGCGCGTAGAGCAGGCGCAGGTAGTCGTAGATCTCCGTGACCGTGCCAACGGTTGACCGCGGGTTGCGCGACGTCGTCTTCTGGTCGATCGAGATCGCCGGCGAGAGCCCGTCGATGGAGTCCACGTCCGGCTTCTCCATCATCTGCAGGAACTGGCGCGCATAGGCGGAGAGCGACTCGACGTAGCGACGCTGCCCTTCGGCGTAGATCGTGTCGAAGGCGAGCGACGACTTCCCCGAGCCGGAGAGCCCGGTCACGCACACGAGCGCGTTTCGCGGGATGCGAACGGTGACGTTCTTCAGGTTGTGCTCGCGCGCGCCATGAACGACCAGCTCGTCGACCTTCTTCATAGGCGCGCTATTCTACCCAGTCGAACAGACGTTCGGTAGCGCTTTCGGTTGCGAGTTGCCATTCTCTCGGCGTCAGCTTCCAAGGAGGTGGGGAATGGCAGACGCCGGCCTCTTCATCGGCTGGGGTGAGGTCGTTCGAGGTCGCGAGACCGAGGCGCTCGAGGTCTTCAACGAGACGCTGGCCTACTACGGCCGCCTGCAGGAGGAAGGCGAGATCGAGAACTTCGAGCCCGTCTTCCTCGAGCCGCACGGCGGCGACCTTAACGGGTTCATCCTCATTCGCGGGGACGCCGAGAAACTCGCGTCGCTCCGCGTCAGCGAGGAGTTCACGCAGTTCGCGACGCGAGCCACCCTGATCGTCGAGAACTTCGGCATCGTCGGGGCGGATCTCGCTGAGCGACTTCAGCGCCAGATGGAGTTCTACACCGAGCAGATCGGCGCTTTCGCGTAGCCGACGCACATGCTGGGGGAACCTCCCGGTTCCCCCAGACCCCCTCCACTGGTCCGCTTCGCGGACATAACGCTGCGCGTTAGGTACAAAGGCGGCGTGCGCCTCCTTGCGTCCGCCGCCTCTGCTCTCTCGGCGCTCGCTCTCTCAGGCTGTGGCTCGGACGTCGCAGTCGATCTCGTCTGGGCCGGGCCACCCGACGCTGGAGCCGGGGGTGTCGTCTCGGTCGACGGATTCGCGGCCTTTCAACGTGAGGTCGACGAACATTGGGAGGGCTCGGCCGCGATGGCTGCAGGAGAGTTCCTCCGGCTCGACGAGCGGACCGTGGTGCGAACGACGATCGAGGGCAAGGCGTCGGCGGAAGGCACGGGTCCTCAAACGGTCGTCGTCACCCTCGACGGACTTCTCGACGACTCGGTTCGCGCGGAGCGCTGGACGCTCGCGTTCGAGGAAGACGACGGCGTCTACACCCTCACGGCGGCACTACGCGAGCAAAGCTGCCAACGCGGCCGGGGGCATCAGCACTTCTCTGCGGACGATTGCGTCTGATCAGAAGGGCCCGATGTGTGAATAGGAACGCCGCGGCCCCGTCAGGCACCAGACCGGTTTGCCCCGACGACTAGCGGCGCGCGGTGCGCCAGCGACCGAAGATGAGGCCGCCGACAGTGAACCCGAGCCCGAACGTGCCGAGCGCGAACGCCCCAATCGCGATAAACCTGCGCCAGAGAGACAGGCGCTGCCAGCGACCGATCGCCTCCTCTTCGTCGGCCGAGAGGGGCTCGCCGCGACGCTGTTTCCGCGCTGCCCCTCCGGCGCGAAGGCCGAGGTAGATGTCGTCAAAGAGCTCTGGCGACTCGTCCGCCACGCAGCGAGTGTATAGCCTGCCCCGGCGGTGACCGCGAGCGTCGTCCACGTGTCCGACCTGCACATCGGCAGCCACGGCGCGCAAGAGCCCTACACGGCGTTGCAGGAGCTCGCCGCGCACATCCAGCCGGACCTGGTGCTCGCGACGGGCGACCTCACCGAGCGCGGGCGCAGCGATGAGCTCGAGCGAGCCGCCGCCAAACTTCGCGGCCTGGGCCTTCCGGTACTCATCGTCCCTGGAAACCACGACATCCCGTACTACAACGTGCCGGCTCGGTACACGCGGCCCTTCGCCGAGTGGGAGCGCGTGTTCGGACCGGCTGAACCGGTCCACGAGACGGACGAACTCGTCGTCGTGGGTCTCAACTCAGTGCGTCCGTGGCGTCAACAGGGCGGAGCAGTGAGGGAGGCGGCGCTGGTGCGAGCGGTCGAGCTCCTCCGCGCCGCCCCCAGGCAAGCGCTGCGAGTGGTGGCGTTCCACCATCACCTGGCATCTCCGCCGTGGCGACCGGCCCGAAAGCGCCCGCTCAGCCGACGCGGTCACGTCCTCGAGCTGCTCGCCGAGGCGAGCGCCGAGCTCGTCGTCGGCGGGCACGTGCACCAGGCGACAATCGCGGCACTCCCCGAGTTTCAAGCCGTCGGGAACAATCGACGAGGATCGATCGTCCTCGCTACCGCGCCAGGACTGGGCAGACCCCGACCCCACCGCACGGGTGAGGCGCAGGGCATCAATGTGTACGAGAGTGACGCCCAGACGCTCACGGCCGTCACGTTCGCGTGGGACGGCTCCTCCTTCGCCGAGATCGGGCGCCGCACTTTTCCCCGCGGGTAGAGTCCCGCGCCATGGAACCGGCGCTCGCGGAGTTGAAGGACCGACTCGGCAAGCTCACCGACCTTCGCCGAGCGGGGAACGTCCTCGTTTGGGACATGACCGTCTGGATGCCTCCCGGTGGAGCCCCAACGCGCGCAGCGCAGCTCGCGACTCTCGAGGAGATCGTCCACGAATACGAGGTCGACGACCGGTTCGGCGAGCTGTTCGAGGCGCTCGAGCCCTATGCGGCTTCGCTCCCTGCCGACTCGGACGACGCGTGCCTGGTACGCGTGGCGCAGCGCGACTGGGAGAAGGCGCGTCGCGTCCCCACCGAGCTCGCCACCGAGTTCGCAATGGTCGGAGCCCAGTCCTACGAAGCTTGGGTGAAGGCGCGCGAAGATTCGGACTTCGCGTCGTTTCGCCCTTGGCTCGAGAAGGTGTTGGAGCTTCGGCGCCGCTACATCGAGTGCTTCGCACCGTATGACGACCCTTACGACGTCGTCCTGGACGACTTCGAGGCCGGGATGAAGACGGGTGAGGTCCGCGCGATCTTCGCCCTACTCGAGTCGGAGTTGGTCTCACTCGTCGCTTCGCACGCAACCGACGAGGAAGACGACTTCATGCGCGGGCCGTTTGCGATCGACAGTCAGATCGCGCTTTCGCGCGAGCTCATCGAGCGCTTCGGGGCGACGTGGGATCAGTTTCGCCTCGATACGACGGTGCATCCCTTCGAGGTCACGTTCGGCCTCGGCGACATCCGCCTCACGACGCGCTACGACGAAAGCGACCTCAACTCGCTTTTCACCGCGATGCACGAATGCGGTCACGGTCTCTACGAATGGGGAGTCAGCCCTTCACTCGAGCGAACTCCGCTCTGCACCGGCTGCTCCGCCGCGCTCCACGAGTCGCAAAGTCGACTCTGGGAGAACGTCGTCGGGCGTTCGCTCCCGTTCTGGCGGTGGTTCTATCCCAGAGTCCAGGAGACGTTCCGGGAGAAGCTCGGCGATGTCTCGCTGGAACGCTTCCACCACGCGATCAATCGAACTCGGCGCTCGTTCATTCGGGTCGAGGCCGACGAGACGAGCTACGGCCTCCACGTCATGCTGCGGTTCGACCTCGAGCAGGAGCTCCTCTCCGGCAGACTTGCCGTCAAGGACCTCCCGGACGCGTGGAACACGCGGTTCGAGGAGCTCATGGGAATCGCTGTTCCGAACGACGCGCTCGGTGTTCTCCAGGATTCACACTGGTCCGGGGGCAGCTTCGGCTATTTCCCGACCTACCTCCTCGGCACCGTGCTCTCTGTGCAGATCTGGGAACAGGCGCGTGCCGCGATCCCGGAACTGGAGGATCAGATCGAGCGCGGGGACTTCCAGGAGCTGCACTCATGGCTCCGCGACAACATCTACTCGCTCGGTCGCAAGCTCACGCCAGCCGCGACGATCGAGCGCGTCGTAGGCGGTCCGATCGACCCTCAGCCATACCTCCGGTACCTCAGTGCGAAGCTCGGGACGTCCGCCGGGAACTAGCTAAACGGCGGACTGGTGCGCTTCGTCAAGCACGATGTATCGGCACGCAGCCGACGATGTGAGACTTGCGTAACCCTCGTCAAGCGGCGTGACCGAAGCGCTTCTCGGCCCGAGCACGTGCACGCGCAGCCTCGAGCTCGCGGTCACGCGGCGGTGCGACCGTCACGAGCTCAGCGAGCAGTGTGCTCGTGATGGCCGTGACCTCCTCGACGGCACGCGCGAAGACCGCCTCGTTCGCCTTTGACGGCTTCTGCGAGCCGCTGACCTTGCGGACGTACTGGAGTGCAGCCGCACGCACCTCTTCCTCGGTTGCCGGCGGTTCGAAGTTATGGAGCGTTCTGATGTTTCGGCACATGTGCTTCAGACTAGCGCGCGAGGACTCGCCACCCGCCCGGAGATGTCAGCTCCAGTTCCCAGCCCGCCCGCGAGAGCTGCTCCTCGTCCATGCGGTGGCGCGGGCCGACGACGAGCCAGCTAGCGCTGACGGGGATCATGCCGTCCTCGTCCGTGAACAGCACCATCCGCCGCAGGCGATCGTCCCAGGCTGGATAGAGGTAAGTGTCGCGCTCGACGGCAAGCGCGAGCGTCGCATCCGCGGGGATCTTGTCCTCCATGAAGCGGAACGCCACCGGATCGCCCTTCCCGCTCTCTCCCTGGACGAGCCAGCGCGCGCTCCGGTCCGAGTCCCTGTTTTCGGGGAGGAACGCCAAACCGGCCGGTCTGGGTGCGAAGTATCCGAGCGTCACCGCGAGCGTCACCGCTGTGAGCGCCACGGTTGCCCAGGCGAGGGCTCGCAGCCTGAGGGCGACCCCGAAGACTGCGCTCGCAAGGGCGACAGGGAAGGCGATGTACCTCATGTGCTGGGGGTCGTAGGCAAGAGCTAGCGCGACGATCAGGAGGGTCACGGGCACGCTCCCGAGCGCAACCAGCGCGGCAACAGAGAGCGTCCGCTGACGGACCTCGATCACCGCGAGCGCCCCTGCTCCGAGCAGCAAGGCCACGAACGCGAGACCGTAGGACGAGTGCATTGGAGACTCGTAGAGGTCTTCGGGAACCCGCCCGCTCGACGCGGCTGCGGTGAGCCCAACCGCGGCTCGGATCTGTCCGAACGCACGATCCGCCACCTGCGCCCAGATCCAAAGCATCGGGACCGCAAAGAAGGCAATAGCGCCGGTGACGGCTACTACACCACTCGCACGGGACTTCCCGCGGGCCGCCAGCACAGCCGCTGCGGCAAGAGCCAGCACGAGAGCGCCGACGCTCCAGAGCGGAGATGCGAGAACGCCCTTGCTCTCCGCGTCGGACAACTCCAGAAGATCTATGAACGACAACCGAACGCGCTCGGTTGCGTCGACCCCGCGATCCAGAGCGACACCGGCATCGGGCCTCCCCGTCTCGGCGAAATTGACCACGAGCCAATATGAGCCCACCAGCGCACCCACCGCCCCGAACAGCACGAGAGACGCCCAGCGGCGAGGCGGTTGACTCGCGAGTGCAAACGCCGCCAGCGCCGGCAGCGCAAACACAGCTGTGAGCTTGGTGCCGAGCGCGAGGGCGAGGGCAAGTGCGGTAAGAGGGAGCTCCACGCGGGATGTGCCCATCGCGAAGTAGGCACATGCGATCAGCAGCGAGGCGACCACGAGATCGTTCAATGCAGTCGGGGTCTGCAACGTCACCACGGTGAAGGTCGAGAACGCGAGCGCGCCGAACACCCCGGCTCTCGGGCTCAGGCCGAGGCGGCGCGCGATCCCGACGATTGCGACGCACGCGAAGAGGAGCGCGACGAGCTGAACGATCGAGACGTAACGGTCTCCCCCGCTCAGGATCATCGAGGTCATCGACTCGATCTCCGCGTTTGGTGGGAAGGCGTTGATGCGCTCGTCGGGCGAATTGGCGACGTAGGCGACGGCCTGCTGCTGCTTCCAAAGCGCTGCCCTCGGGAGGTGGTAGAGGAGCGTGTCTCCGGTGCTCTGCGGGATCGTGAGAGCGCCCGCCAGCAGGTACGCGTGCGCAAGCACCGCCAGTGCCGCCATGGTCGCGACGACACGATCGGAGAGCACGGCCCGAAGGGTGCTCACCAGGTCTGCGGAGAGAGGAGGACGAGGCCGACCGAGGCGAAGCCAGACCACAGCCGCGACGCCGAGCAGAGCGCCGATGACGACGAGAAGCATGCCGCGGTCGAGCCAGCGCCCGATCGAGAGAACGAGCGAAGCGCCGACGACTTCAGCCGACGCGAGGAGGTAGCTCGCGAGGAGGAACGCGATCGTCGAGCGAAGTCTCAGACAGCTCGCGAACAGCGCTGCCGAGGCGACGACCGCCCCGGTGCCGAGCACGAGCACGAGCGTTGCCACGCGGGCCAGCGTAGCCGCGCGCTCGGCCTGCCTCTATCCCGCGGTCGTGGCGAACGCCATCAGCTCCCGCCTTAGCTCCTTGATTTCGTCCCGGAGCTTGGCGGCGTACTCGAAGCGAAGCTCCTCGGCCGCGAGAAACATCTCCTCCTCGAGCGTGATGAGGAGCTTCTCGAGCTCGTCCGGCGCCATCCCCTCGACATCGGCCTTGCCGCGTCGGCGCCGGGAAGAAGGGACGTGGGGAGAGTCGAGCGAGAGCAGCTCGGCGATGTCGGAAACGCCCTTGACGATCGTCTGGGGCGTGATCCCGTGCTCCTCGTTAAAGGCGACCTGGTAAGCCCGGCGGCGGTTCGTCTCCTCCATCGCCCCGATGATCGCCTCGGTGCGCTTGTCGGCATAGAGGAGCACCTTCCCTGCTGTGTTGCGCGCCGCTCGACCCGTTGTCTGGATGAGTGCCGTCTTGCCGCGCAGGAACCCCTCCTTGTCGGCATCGAGGACGGCGACGAGCGACACCTCGGGCAGATCGAGCCCCTCGCGCAGGAGGTTGACGCCGACGAGCACGTCGTACTCGCCGAGGCGGAGCTCGCGAATGATCGCAATCCGGTCGAGCGTGTCGATCTCGGAGTGGAGATAACGCGCGCGGACACCCGCCTCGAGCAGGTAGTCGGTCAGATCCTCGGACATCTTCTTCGTCAGCGTCGTGACGAGCGTGCGCTCGCCGACCTCTTCGCGCCGCCGAATCTCGTTCAGGAGATCGTCGATCTGGTTCTTGGTGGGGCGGAGCTCGACCTCGGGGTCGACGATTCCCGTCGGGCGGATCAGCTGTTCCGCGATGACCTTCGAGCGCGAGAGCTCGAACGGGCCCGGGCGTGGCAGAGACGAAGACGAGCTGCTTCACCTTCCCGAGAAACTCGTCGAAGCGCAACGGCCGGTTGTCGAGCGCAGAGGGAAGGCGGAAGCCGTAGTCGATCAGCGTCTGCTTGCGCGAGCGGTCGCCCTCGTACATGCCGCCCAGCTGCGGGACGGTCTGGTGCGACTCGTCGACGAAGCAGACGAAGTCGTCGGGGAAGTAGTCGATGAGCGTGAACGGGTGCGACCCGACCGGTCGACCCTCGAGCGCCCGTGAATAGTTCTCGATCCCGGAGCAGAACCCGAGCTCCTTCATCATCTCGAGGTCGTACTCGGTTCGCTGTCGGATCCGGTGTGCCTCGAGCATCTGCCCCGCGGTCTCGAACTTCGCGACCTGCTGCTCGAGCTCCGCGCGGAGCTCGTCCACGGCGCGCTCGATCGTCGGCTTCGAGGTCACGTACTCGGTCGCAGGCCAGATGACGAGGTTGTCGAGCCTAGCGTAGACCTCGCCTGTGAGTGGGTCGAAGTGCGTGATCTGCTCGACCTCGTCGCCGAAGAACGAGACCCGGTACGCGGTCTCGACATTCGCCGGCTGGATCTCGACGAGATCGCCCTTGACCCGGAAGCGACCGCGTCCGAGCACCGTGTCGTTGCGGACGTACTGGCTCTCGATCAGCTTGCGCAGCACCTCGTCGCGATCATGCTCCTCCCCCACCTCGAGCATGAGGACCCGCTCCCGCCACTCCTCGGGCGAGCCGAGGCCGTAGATACACGACACGGATGCGACGACCACGACGTCGCGACGAGTGAGGAGTGACGAGGTCGCCGAGAGCCGAAGCCGCGCGATGTCGTCGTTCTGTGACGAGTCCTTCTCGATGTAGAGGTCGGCCTGCGGGATGTAGGCCTCGGGCTGGAAGTAGTCGTAGTACGAGACGAAGTACTCGACCGCGTTCTCGGGGAAGAACTCGCGGAACTCGTTGCAGAGCTGCGCCGCGAGCGTCTTGTTGTGGGCGATGACGAGCGCTGGTCGCTGGAGCTTCTCGATCGTCCAGGCCATCGTGGCCGTCTTTCCGGTCCCGGTGGCGCCGAGGATCGTCTGGAAGCGGTTGCCCTCGGCAACCGAAGCGGCGATCTCCTCGATCGCGCGCGGCTGGTCACCCATGGGGGCGTACTGGTCCGTGGCCCGGAACTGGCGCATGGGCGCAGCGTAGCCGCCGTCCGGGTCGCAACATCTTGGCCTTGAGCCATCCTTGAGCGACCGAGAAAATCCTCAGCTCCTGCTCCCGGATGGCACGCCGACCTTCCCGCCACTACACGCCCAGCGTCCTCGTAGTCGTCACCGCACTCGAGGTCGCGACCGCGATCGGCTTCGTTGCCGGCTGCGCGGGGCAGAACGAACGAGCGGCCGTCGAGTCCCCGTCGCCGACGACGGTCTCGACTCCAGCCCCGCGCGTTCGGGTAGTCCCTCCGCTCGTGTGCAAGCTCCGGCCGGGGGCGAAGAAGCTGCCGGCCTCGAGGCGCCGAGGGTTGATCGATCACCTTCTCCAGTACCCGGACATCACGTTGGCCACCCCAGGCGAGCGTAGGCGAGCGGAACGCGTGCTCGCGAAGCTCGTCTCCGCTTCGGAAAAGGGACACTGGCGTGACGTGCGAGCCGCCGAGCGTGCGGGTTACGACACGCGCACCAGAGCTCGCAAGGCCGGCGACGGCGCGGTGCACTACTTCCACGCGGAGCGCTCCCAGGAGCCGCGTCGACGGATCCGCCTCGACGCACGCCGACCGAAGGCGCTCATCTACGCGAACGCACCCGAGCGACCGCTCGTTCTCGTGGGAGCGATGTGGAGCACGAGAGACGGAGAGCAAGGCCCCAACCCAGGCGGGCCGATCACGCGCTGGCACTCACACATGGTCTGCAAGCAAGGCAAGCGTCGTGGGTTGAAGCCGCTCGCCGGCGGCACGTGCCCTCCAGGTTCACGGCTGACCCAGGGAACGAGCGAGATGCTGCACGTCTGGTTCACGGGCGAGCTGCGAAGCGCATTCGCCATCCGCGCACCGGAGCCTGAATTGTGCGCGATCGGCCTGCTCCCGAGGGAATATTGCCGACGCGTCGCGAACCGCACTCGTGCCGACGAGCGCGATGCTGGTTCGCGCAGGTAGCACCGCTAGCGAAGGCCCAGCTCGGCCGGATACGCCTTCTCGTAGACCTTCTTGACACGCTCGACCTCGGCGACGTACGACCGGGTCTCGGGGAACGCGATGCCGAGACCATCACGACGCCAGCGGTCGACGTTGCCCTGGCCTGCGTGGTACGCGGCCAAGGCGAGCTGCGTCTCACCGTAGCGGTCGAGCAGGTGGTCGAGGTACCACGCGCCGTAGCGAATGTTGAGCTCGGGATCCCGGAGATCCGCGACCACGAACCGCGTGCCGCCCGTACGCACTGCGATTCCCTTGGCCGTGTCCGGGAGGAGCTGCATCAGGCCGACGGCGCCGGCCTCCGAAAGCGCGTTCGGATCGAACCGGCTCTCTGCGTAGATCACAGCCGCGAGGAGCGCGGGATCGAGATCGTAGTTCGTCGCGTGGCCGCGAACTATGTGCTCGTACTCGAGCGGATAGCGTGACTGCAAGAACCAATCCGGCTCGGACTCGTAGATCCAGGCGGCCGCCCCGGCAACGATCAGGACGACGGCGGCTGCAATGGTCAAGAAGCGCACGCGAAGTTCCTCATTTGCAGGCGCTTTCGAGCCAGGTCACAACGTGTGACTTGGCTACTCGCCGGCGCCGTCGGACGAGTCTCCGGTGTCGTGCTCTGCGGTCAGCGTAGCCAGGACCTGGGCGACCCAGGCGTCGAGCTCCTCGAGTGTCCCCGTGTTGACGTACGCGAAGTCGGCGCGCTTTACCTTTTCCCGGTCCGGAATGAGTCTGTCTTCGCGCTCGTCCTGCCGGCCACCGCGACGGGCTTCGCGCAGCTTCGGAGGCGCAGTGATGACGACGACCTTGTCGAAGCGCGTCTCGGCTCCGACCTCGTAGAGGAGCGGTACCTCCGTCACGCACACGGCGGGCGGTTCCGGAAGAGCGGCGAGTTGCTCGCGCCAGGTCATGTACTCCCTCGACACGAGCGGATGGAGGAGTTTCTCGAGGAAGTCGAGGGCTTCTCGATCCCTGAAGACGCGAAGGGCGATTCGCTCACGATCCGGACGCCCGTCTGCGCCCAAGATCTCCTCGCCGAGCCGCTCGACGAGAGCTCGCTTCACCTCAGCGTCGGTCGCGAGCAGGTGGTGGACTATCTCGTCGCTCGACACGGTCGCCGCGCCGCGGCGGCGAAAGCTGTCGAGCGCCGTCGACTTGCCGGCGCCGATTCCACCGGTGATCGCAACCGCGAGTGGGCGGCTCAACGCAGCTAGTCGGTGTCGGCCTGCTGGGAGGCGACCTCGACGGCAGCCTCCTCCGAGATCTCCGCGCTGTCGTCGGCCTCCGACTCGGCCTCGCTACCCGCATCGGACTCGGGCATGAGCTCGGTTTCCGCCTCGGGCGTCAGCTCAGCCTCGGCTTCGGACCTCGGTTCAGCCTCGGCTTCAGGCTCCGGTTCAGCCTCGGTCTCGGGCGCGAGCTCGTCTTCGGTTTCAGCCTCCAGCAACGGCTCAGCCTCGGCTTCAGGCGTCGTCTCGGCAGCAGCCTCGAGGGTGGGCTCAACTTCCGTTCCCGCTTCCTCGACCTCGTCGCCGATCTCGTCTGCGAGCTCAGCAGGTGCGGCCCCGGCGGGGAATGCCTCTTCGGACAGGATGAGGTTCGGCGTCTTGTGCACGGATTCGGCGCCGTCAGCGCGCGGGACCGGCTGCTCGCCCTCCTCGACACGCTTCAGCGAGAGTGAGAGCCGCCTGCGCTCTCCGTCGATCTCGAGGATTCGCACGTTCACTGCCTGGCCCTGCGCTACGACCTCCCGCGGATTCTCCACATGGTGTGGCGCGAGCTCCGAGATGTGCACGAGCCCCTCGACACCGGGGAGGATCTCGACGAAGGCGCCGAAGGTGACGACCTTCGCCACTCGACCCTCGACGACGTCGTCCTCGCTGTACGAGTCGAGCACCTGCTGCCAGGGATCCGTCTGGGTCTGCTTCAAGCCCAGCGAGATGCGCTGGCGCTCGCGGTCGATGTCGAGCACCTTCACCTTGACGGTCTGCCCGATGTCGAGCACCTCGGACGGGTGGTTGACATGGCTCCACGAAAGCTCGGAGATGTGGATCAGCCCGTCCATACCGTCGAGGTCGACGAATGCGCCGAAGTCGACGATGTTGGAGATCTGGCCCTCGATCACGTCGCCCGGGTTGAGCCGGTCGAGGATCGCCTGGCGCATCTCCTTTCGCTCGTCTTCGAGCACCGCGCGACGCGAGAGAACGACGTTGTTGCGCGAGCGGTTCAGCTCGATGACCTTGCAGCGCAACTCCTTGCCGAGGAACTCGTCGAGGTCCTGAACGCGGCGGATGTCGACGAGGGAGGCTGGTAGGAAGCCGCGGACACCGAGGTCGAGGATGAGCCCGCCCTTGACGACCTCGATCGTCTTGCCCGTCACGGGCTCGCCGGACTCGGCGGCTGCTTCGATTCTCTTCCAGGCGAGCTCGAATCGGGCCCGCTTCTTGGAGAGGATGAGCCGTCCGTCCGCGTCCTCCTTGGTGAGAACGAGCGCGTCGATCTCCTCGCCGACCGAGACCTCGTCGGCCGGGTTGACCGACCTCCGGATCGTGAGCTCGGCGACCGGGATGACCCCCTCGGACTTGTAGCCGATGTCGACGAGCACCTCGTCCTTGTCCACTCGCACCACGGTGCCGTGGACGACCTCGCCCTCGTTGATCTCGGGAAAGGAGGCCTCGTAGTCGGGAACGAGCTCCCCGTCGGGCCCTGTGATCCAGACCCCGTCCTCGCTGACGGCGGGCTTCTCGGCGATATCGTTGGCCATCGGAGCGCGGAGTATAGCCAGCTTCCTTCGAAATCCAGGCTCTTCGGCATCCTGGCCCTGTATGGGAACTTCCGGCTTCTAGGGTGGCCAGCAGGGTCGGCGGCAGCGATTCGTCATGTATGTCTCAGGCCTTGGCTTCGGCCCAGTCGTCGCCGACGCCGATATCGACGGCGAGCGGCGGGTCGAGCGGATACGCGCCCACCATCTCCTCACGAACCAGCTTGCGAACGGCCGACACCTCCGTCTCGGGCACCTCGAGCAAGAGCTCGTCGTGCACCTGCAGAACGAGGCGGGCTCCCCTTCCCTCCTGGAGCAGTCGACGGTGGATCGCAACCATTGCGACCTTGATGATGTCCGCGTTGGAGCCCTGCATGACGAAGTTGACGGCGATCCGCTCGCCGAAGCCGCGCGTCTGACGATTGGAGGCTCGAAGCTCGGGGACGGGGCGGCGGCGTCCGAGCAGGCTCATCGCGTATCCGTCCTCCCCTGCCTGCGCGATCGTGCGCGCGATGAACGCCTGAACGCGCGGGAAGCGGGCGAGATACGTGTCGATGTACAACTGGGCCTGCTCTTTCGGGATGTCCAGGTTCTCGGAGAGCCCGAACGCCGAGATTCCGTAGACGATCCCGAAGTTGATCATCTTCGCGACGTTTCGCTCGTCCTTCGTGAGTGTCGCCGGGTCCTTGCCGAGCACCTCGGCCGCGGTAGCCGTGTGGATGTCCTCGCCGCGCTCGAACGCCTCGCGCAGCCTCGGCTCACCGGACACATGCGCCAGGATCCGCAGCTCGATCTGGGAATAGTCGGCGGAGAGCAGCCGATGCCCTGGCTCGGCGACGAACGCCGAGCGAATTTCGCGACCGAGCTCGGTACGAATCGGGATCGCCTGCAGATTCGGGCTCGAGGTCGAGAGGCGACCGGTTGCCGCGACCGTCTGGTTGATCGTCGTGTGGAGGCGCAGATCCTCGCCGATCAGCGTCGGAAGCGGGCCGAGGTAGGTGTTCACGAGCTTCGTGAGCTCGCGCCACTCTTCGATCACCGGGACGATCTCGTGGTCGGCACGAATCGCCCGCAGCACCTTGGTATCGGTGGAGTACCCGGTCTTTCCCTTCCTGCCCGGCGTGAGCTCGAGCTTCTCGAACAGGACTCGTCCGAGCTGCTGCGGGGATCCGAGCACGAACTCCTCTCCGGCAAGCTCGTACGCCCGGGCCTGAAGCTCCTCGATGCGGTCGCTGAGGCGAGCTGTGATCTCACCCATGCGATAGGTGTCGATGCGCACACCCGCGTCCTCCATCGCACCCAGCACCACCGTCAGCGGAAGCTCGATCTCCCGATACAACCGCTCGGAGCCGCGTTCGGCGACCTTGTGGGCCAGCGGAGCGGCGAGCCGTCGAGTGGCCTCGGCACGGCGAACGAGAGCGGCGGTCTCCTCCTCTGCGGGAGGCTCCGGCTCGAGCTCGATCCCGTACTCCGCCATGAGGTCGTCGAGGTGGTACTCGGCGCGGCCTGGATCGATCAGGTACGCCGCGATCATCGTGTCCTCGGCGACCGGCTCTCGGAGTCGGAGCCACTTTGCGTCGTGAATTACGACTGCCAGCTCATTCTTGCCGTGTGGCAAATTGCCACTTGGCCGAGCGGCGACGATGACTTCGCTGTCGGCCGTTGCAACCGCGATGCGCTCGCTGTCCGCGGCGATCGCGACTCGCCCGCGGAGCTCCGTCAGCTCGCCCTCCCGCCAGCGCACCGCCTGCACCTCCGCACGCGGAAGCTCCGCGGCAGGAAGTGCCTCGTCGAGCGTGTCGACCCTGCCGAGAAGCCCGCGAAACTCGAAGCGACGGAAGATCTCCTTGAGCTGGGAGCGGTCGGGCGGTCGCAGGACGAGGGCGTCTGCGTCGACGTCGAGCTCGAGGTCTCGCCTCATCGTCGCAAGGAGCTTCGACGATCTCGCCTGGTCGGCGTGCTCGGCGATCGACCTGGAACGAGCGGGCGAGAGCTCGGATACGTGCTCGAGGACTCCCTCGAGGGATCCGTACTGGGCGATCAGCTGGCCGGCGGTCTTGTCCCCGATGCCTGGGACCCCTGGAATGTTGTCGCTCGTGTCGCCCTTGAGCCCGATGAAGTCGGGAACCTGGTCGGGACGAATGCCGTACCGGAGCTCGACGCGCTCGGGCGTATAGACGTGGACGTCTGCGACGCCGCGCGGGGTCATCATCAGACAGACGTTCTCGGAAACGAGCTGGAACGCGTCGCGATCGGTCGAGACGATGCAGGTCTTGATCGCGGCCTCGTCGGCACGAGTCGCGATCGTTGCGATGACGTCGTCCGCCTCCCAGCCTTCGAACTCGAGGTTCTGGTACCCGAACGCCTCGACGATCGGACGGAAGTGCGGGAACTGCTCACGCAGGAGATCGGGCATCGGCCGGCGCTCGGACTTGTAGTCGGCGTCGATCTCCTTCCGATGCACGGGCTTCGTATCCCAGGCGACCGCGACACCGCGCGGGCGGTAGTCCGAGAGCAGCTTGAACAACATGTTCGTGAACCCGAGCAGCGCGTTCGTCGGCTGGCCGTCGGTCGTCTGCAGCTCTTCCGGAAGCGCGAAGAACGCGCGGTACGCGAGATTGTTCCCGTCGACGAGGAAGAGCTCGGCGTCCTGCGCGGGTGCGTCGTCGACCTGTAGTTCCTCACCGGTCAAGGTCTTGGGCACGTCTCAACTCTACGGACGTCGTTCGACGCCGGGGACGGCCTGCTTGGATTGCCGTCGTGCGTCGTGTTCCGCTGCTCTCGGGGTCGCGCATCGTCATGGTCCCGGCCGCGGACGACGACGTGATTCTCCGCCCCCCGCCTCCGCCTACGCGGATAGCCGATACCGGCGCGGCAGTTCGTGACGCGCTGCGGTTTCCGCTCTCCGGGCCGTCGCTCGAGTCGATCGCGCCGCGGGGCGGGCGAGCGACGATCCTCGTCGAGCCGTTGGCCCTGCCGTTGCCCGGCGCTCAGCAGGATCCACGTCAGGAGGCGCTCGCGGCAACGATGAGGGCGCTCGAGCTGGTCGGCGTGCGGAACGAGCGACAGACGATTCTCGTCGCCGGCGGGCTCGGCCGGCAGCTGGGTCAGCGCGATCTCGAACGTCTGCTGCCGCCACCTCAGGCGCGCGCCTTCCGCGGGACCGTCCTCGTTCACGACGCGGAGGACGAAGGGCTTGTTCCCGTTTCGGGTGACACTCGCATCCACCCCGCGCTTGTCGAGACCGACCTGCTGGTCGTCCTGGGCGCCGCGGAGACCGTCAGCCATGGTGGTCCCGGCACGTTGGTCTCCGCGTGCGATGCGCGGACGGTTCGACGCGCTGCCGGCGCGGACTCGCTCCTGGAAGCCGGGAGCGCTCCGGAGTGGGATCGCGCTCTCGAGATCGAGGAAGCCGTCGGCCGATCGGTTCCGCTTCTCGGGGTCTCCGTCGTCCTCGACCTTCCCCGGCTCACGGGTGCCTTCAGAGGGTATCCGGACGATCTAGAGACGGTCTCGGAGCTGGGCCGCTCATGGACGCGGTCGGTGCTGTCGCGCCTACCCGGGCCTGTGCGGCGCGAAGCGCTGGCGCGGGTCGGACGCCGAATTACCGCGATGGCGGCGTTCGCCGGGCCACCATCCGTCGCCCATGCCGAGGCGCTCGTTCGCGGCGTCGAGCTGCGAGGCATCTCACTCGACGAGCCGCTGGACGCGCTCGTGGTCGGCGCGCCGTGGATCGGCCCGCACTTTCCGCGTGAGCTCGCGAACCCGCTGACGGCCGCGGCCGTGGGTCTTGGCCTCGCGCTCCGTCTCTACCGGAACGCCTTCCCGCTACGACCGGGCGGAACACTCGTCCTCTGCCACCCGCTGACGCGCTCGTTCGCACACGAGAGCCAGGCGCCGTACTCGAGGATGTTCAACACGCTCCAGCTGGCCCGGTCGCCGGACGAGCTGGACTCTGCTGAGCAGACCGCGGCGACAGACGCGAAGGCACTGGACGCGTACCGGGCTGGGAGGTCGTGTCATCCACGACTTCCGTACGCGGACTGGGCGGGTTGCGCTCCCGCGCTCGAGCGCCTCGGGCGAGTCATCTCTGCCGGCTGCCGAGACGCGAACGCCGCGCGCGCACTCGGCTTCGTCCCGAGCCACTCGATCTCGAGTGCGCTCGAGATGGCCCACGGAGTGGCTGGCGGCCAGGCTCGGGTCGGGATCCTTCTCGCCCCGCCGTACGCCCCGCTCCTGGTAGCGGCCTAACCTTCCCCGAGGTACGTCTTGCGAACCTGCTCGTTCGTCTTGAGCTCGCTCGCAGGGCCTTCGAGCGCGATGCGCCCCGTCTCCATCACGTAGCCTCGCCTCGCGACCTCGAGCGCCATGAGCGCGTTCTGCTCGACCAGGAGCACCGGCGTGCCCTCATTGTTGACCTCGATGATCGTCTCGAAGATCCTCTCGACGAAGATCGGGGCGAGGCCCATCGAGGGTTCGTCCAACAGGAGGACCTTCGGTTTCGCCATCAACGCCCGGCCGATCGCGCACATCTGCTGCTCGCCCCCCGACAACGTCCCCGCTTTCTGCGCACGTCGCTCGGCCAGGCGAGGGAAGAGCTGGAAGACGTGGTCCATGTCCTCGTTGAAGCTCAGCCTTGGTCGCGCTGCGCTGGAACGCGCCCATCTCCAGGTTCTCGGTGACGGACATCCGCGGGAACAAGCGTCGCCCTTCGGGGCTCTGCGATATGCCGTTCTTCACGATCCGGTGCGGGGCCGTCTGCGTGATGTCGTCTCCCTGGAAGCGGATCTTCCCCTGTCGCGGACGGTTGAGGCCGTTGATCGCGCGCAAGGTCGTGGACTTGCCCGCACCGTTCGCGCCGATCAGCGTGACGATCTCCCCGGGGTTCACGTGCAGCGAGACCCCCTTCAATGCATGGATCGCCCCGTAGTAGACGTGGATGTCCTCCAACTCGAGGATCCGTCCGGCCGCCTGTTGCGAGACCTGGCTCACTGGGTCGCACTCTTGCCGAGGTATGCCTCGATCACGCGCGGATCCGCCTGGACCTCAGCCGGCGTCCCCTCTGCGAGCTTCTCGCCGTACTCGAAGACCGTCACCCGCTCCGACACGCCCATGACGACCTTCATGTCGTGCTCGATCAGGAGGACCGTCAGACCCTTTGTCGTCACGCGCTCGCGAGACGAAGCTCGTGAACTCGGAGGTCTCCTGCGGGTTCATGCCTGCGGTCGGCTCGTCGAGGAGCAGCAGCTTCGGCTCCGTCGCAAGGGCGCGCGCGACCTCGAGCCGGCGCTGGTCGCCGTAGGAGAGAGAGCCGGCACGCTCGCCGCCCTTTCCGCCGAGCCCGCAGTAGGCGAGGAGCTCGCGGCCCCGCTCCCGCGACTCGCGCTCCTCGCGTTGGACCCGCGCGTCCGGAGGATCGACGGGATGATCCTCGCATGCAGCCGACAGTGCATCCCGACCAGGACGTTTTCGAGCGCGGTCATGTTCTCGAACAGCCGGATGTTCTGGAACGTTCGCCCGATGCCGAGCTTCGTGATCGTGTGCGGCGGGAGATCGCCGATCTCCTCACCGTCGAACGAGATCCTTCCTGACGTCGGTGCGTAGACGCCGGTAAGCATGTTGAAGAACGTCGTCTTTCCCGCTCCGTTGGGGCCGATGAGAGCGACGATCAAGCCGCGCGGGATCGTGAAGTCGACGTCGTTCGTCGCGATGAGGCCGCCGAACTGCTTGCGGAGCGTTGGTCGTTGTCGAGCAGGTTGTCGTGATCCTCCGAACCGCCGGAAGGGGCCTGCTCGACGGTGGCAGTCGACATCAGTCGTCCGTTCGGTCGCGGTCGGTGAGCGTGCCCTCGCGCGTCACGTCGTAGAGCGGTGTGTCATGGACGCCGTGCTCGAACTCGACCTGGTGGCGACGCTCGGGTATCAGCCCTGTGGGCCGTATCAACATCACCGCCACGATGATCGCGCCGTAGATGCCGAACTGGTACTTCGTCGGGTCGAACTCGAGCCCCGCCTCCTGGATCTTTGCCCCGGTCGTCGCCAGCCCCTCGACGTTCAAGTACGTCAGGAACAGAGCGCCGACGACGACGCCCCACACGCTCCCCATTCCTCCGAGGATGACCATGCAGAGCAGGAAGACGGAGATGTTGAAGAAGAATTCGCTCGGGAAGGCGCCCCCCTTGTAGCTCGCGTAGAACGCACCAGCCACGCCACCGAAGAATGCGCCCATCGCGTAGGACCATGTCTTCGTCCGCATCAGCGGCACGCCCATGGCAGCGGCGGCTGTCTCGTCCTCCCTGATGGCGATCCATGCCCTTCCCAGCCTCGAGTCGCGGATGCGCACGCTCACGAAGACCGTGATCAACACCAGCCCGATCGCCGTGAAGTACCACCAGATGTCCTTGCTGGAGGAGAGCCGGAAGCTCTCGGGCAATCCGAGCGCCGATCCCGGCCCGGCCGAACCCGAGCGAGTCGATCGGCTTGATCCCGAACGATCCGTTCGGTGAGGTTGAAGCCGCCGAAGCTGTCGCCGTTTCGGATCACCTGAGGAAGGATCTCCCCGAACCCGAGCGTGACGATGGCGAGGTAGTCGCCGCGGAGGCGCAATGTCGGCAGCCCGATCACGACTCCCGCAAAGAGTGTCGTCATCCCCGCGAGGACGAGGACGATCCACATGCTGAGGTGGATACCCGGGTAGTCACTGGGCACTCCGATGGAGCCGAGGTGGAAGGTGACGTCCTCGAACTGGACCGAGGCGAGCCAGCCGGCCGTGTACGCACCAACGGCGTAGAAGGCGACGTAACCGAGGTCGAGCAGGCCGGCGTAGCCGACGACGATGTTGAGCCCGATGGCCATCATGGTGAACGCGAGCATCACGACGACCGACCGCGTCGCCGGGACGAAGTCGCCGATCACCGGGAAGTCCTGGAGATATCCGACGATGTACGGATAGAACCCGGCGAAGACGACGAGAGCGACCGCCGCCTGGCTGCTCCGGGACCAGCCGCGAGGATCCGAGTCTGGCCGCCGAGCGAGGTCATGCGCCCTCCGGCGTGCGCTCCCCGAGCAGGCCTTCGGGCCGGAAGACGAGAACCGCGATCAGGATCCCGAACACGATCGAGCGCGTCCAGTCGCTTCCCGGCGCATACCAGGTGAGACCCTCGTTGAACGCCTGGATGAATCCGATGAGGAGAGCACCGAGGACCGCCCCGGGAGGTTGCCGATACCCCCGAGCACCGCAGCGGTGAACGCTATGAGGCCGAGCTCGAACCCGGTGTCGTAGCGATGTTGTACTCGAGCATGAACACGAGTCCCGCGGCTGCGGCAAGCGAGCCGGCGATGACGAACGTGATCGCGATCGTCCGGTTCACGTCGATTCCCATCATCGCGGAGGCGTCGGTGTCCTGGGAAACAGCGCGCATCGCCTTGCCCTGCCGCGTCGTGCGGACGAACCAGGTGAGCACGACGAGGACGGGCACGACGATGAGGAGCGCGGTCAGCTGGTTCCATTTGAACACCACGCCGCCGATCTCGAACACCGGCGACCGCGGGATCAGCTCCGAGCCGCTCTGGAAGTCGACCCCGTAGAGCCGAGCGAGACGTTCTGGACGATGAACGACACCCCGATGGCGGTGATCAGCGGCGCGAGCCGTGGCGCCCGGCGTAGCGGCTTGTACGCGACGCGTTCGATCCCCGCGTTGATGAGCGGCGAACATCGGCATCGTGATCAGGAGGCACACGATGATCCCGCCGACGATCGCGGCGTTGCTCGAGTCTCCCGACAGGTTGAGGAGCGTGAAGAGAACCGTGCTCGCGACCAGGCCCGACAGCGCAAAGACATCGCCGTGGGCGAAGTTGATCAGCTGGAGGATCCCGTACACGAGCGTGTACCCCAGCGCAACGACGCCGTAAATCGAGCCGTTGGTCAGCCCGATGAAGGCGACGTTGGTGAAGTTGACGGGCTCCTTGACGAAGTTGACCACGATCCAGAGGACGACCAGGCCGACGAGCGTGAGCCCGACGTAGTCGATGAGCTTCGCGTTGCGCAGAACGTGCAGGAGCGCAATCGTCCTCTTCATCTCGGGTGCGGCAGCCGTCGACACGGTGGATCACGACTCTAGAGCGTCCTGGCGGCGGAGTAAACGGTACCCGAGACGAACGGGGGAGGGCATCGCCCTCCCCCGCCATTATTCTGTTCGGCTCGCGGCTAGCCGGTGGTGGTCTCCGTGTCCGTGGAGTCGCTGCTTGTGGGCTGCAGCGCCGCGTCGACGGTCGCCTGCTCCGGCGTGATGACCTCTACGGTCGTGAGCTTGTCCGTTGCCTTGTAGATCGTGAACTGGACGATCGTCCCTTCCGCACCGGCTGGGTCGCCGTTCTCGTTGAACGTGAACGACCCGAGGTACCCGTCAGTGATGTCCGTGGCGAACAGCTGCTCGAGAACGCTCGAGCGGGAGCCGTCCGACGCAGCGATCGCGTCCAACATCACGACAGCCGCCTGACCACCGAAGATCGCGTACGGATCGATCGGGCGTGTCGGCGTCGAGGAACTGATCGCTGAACCCGGCGACGAACTCCTGTGCCGTGCCGGAATACGCGTCGATCGGTGTCCCCGCGACGGACATCCACATGTTCGCGGAGGCGTCGCCCGCCCCGTCGATCGTCGCCTGCGTGGCGAACCCGTCAGGCGCATACAGCGCGACCTTCCCGTCGTTCGGGCCGAGGACGGCGACCTTGTCCTTGATCACCTGAGCGCCGTTCTCGTCGATGAGTCCGCCGAGGAACACGGCGTCCGCATCGGTCTGCCCGACCTTCTGGAAGATCGCCTCGTAGCTCGCGGCCTTGCCATCCCACGCCTCGAAGCCCGCGATCTTGATCCCGAGCGACTCGGCCGAGTCACGGAGGTTCACCGCGATTCCGAGACCGTAGGTCTCCTTGTCGTTGAGGATGTACAGGCTCTTCACGCCCTGCGTCTGCATGAACTCCGCCATGGCTGCGCCCTGGAATGCGTCGTGCGCGACGACCCGGGCGTAGTTGCGCGTGCCCGAGGGGTAGTACTGGTCCGGCTCGGTCGCCGAGCAGCTCCCGGCCGTGGTCGTCAGGCAGACGGCCGTGTTCGCGGGCGAGAGCATCGCGATGCCGCCGTTCGACGCCTGGTTCAGAACCGGGATGATGATCGCGGCGCACCCGGAGTTGAACGTCCCGATGACGCCGGTCACGTGATCGTTCGCCGCGTAGGAGTTTGCGTTCGCCGAGCACTTGCCCGGATCCCACTTCGCCGCCTGTGCGGTCGCGTCGTCACACGCCTGGTAGCCGACATTGAAGTCTCCGGCCTTCCAGTCGTTCTGCTTGAGCGTGTAGCGGATGGCGTCCTGAATCTGCGTCGTCTGCGAGCGCGATGCGCCTTGCAGCGGCAGGTCGGACGCGATCAGGAGCTGCGGATCGCCGTCGCCCTCGAACTCGATTGGCCCGCAGGACGACGACGGCAATGCCGTCGGCGCGCCCTCGGGGACCGCCCCGCCGCCGTCGTCATCGCCGCCGCAGCCGGCAGCGACGAGCGCAAGCGCGGCCACGAGCAACCCGAGGACGGCGAGCACACTCTTCTTCATAGTCAACCTCTTCCTCCTCACCTCGGATGAGCAAATTTGCGCCAGTCTGCGCCGACGTGCCGCAAGTATCTGCCCTCACGCCACCAAGCGCAAACCGGAAGGCGATATGCGCACGGTCCCGCGAGCCAACCGGCGCGAGCTGGCTCGAGCCTCGAGCCGCGCCTTCGGTCGACGCTACGATCGCTCTGCTCGCCGGAGTGGCGGAACTGGCAGACGCGCGGGACTCAAAATCCCGTGTCCTTCGGGACGTGTGGGTTCGACCCCCACCTCCGGCATGGAGCGCGAGGCTCCTACACCTTTCCCGAAGCGGCCTTGCGGCTCCTCGGCTGTTGGCCGAACACCACCTGCATGGCAACCGGCGAACTCTCGTGCCCGTCGGCGGAACCGCGCCCCACCTCGGCCATGACCTTGCACCGGGGAATACACCCGGCCGTCGCAAACGTCTTGCCGATCAGAACGTCTGCTCTTAAGGGGAGTCCTGCCGTGGCGGTCTGGCCCGTCGCGGAAACTCCCCCCGAGAGCGGCTACACTCGGGACGCGGAGAGCTCGTCGCCGGAAGTGTAGGCCACGAACGTCGCCGAGAAGCCGCTGGCTCGGCATCGATCCAGCGAACTACTCCCGTTTCCGTCAGAACTGTAGCTCGGGACGCCACGTTCTCCGTGCCTTCTCGATGTCGCCGCCGACTGCCAGGCCAAGAGGCGATCACCCGAGATCTCTCCGATTCACCGCTCACGTCGAGGCTCGCGGAATGGAATTCGCTGCCGCGAAAAGGAGGGTTTCCCGGCCCTCGAACACGATGTATCCGTTCTATACTCCGCCGCGCACGGATGTGCGTCGGAAGGAGAGGAGAACATGATCAAGCGCCTCACGTTTCTAGGGGCGTGCCTCGGCGTTCCCGGTCGCGCTCGTTGCGTCCGGTGCGAGCTCTGCTTCACAGGCAGTTATCCAGATCACGTGCCAGGTCTGTGAGGCCTCGTCGACCGACGCGTTCTCGCAGTCTCGCTACGAGGTCGTCCAAGCTGTTCAACAAGAAGTACAAGGGCAAGTACAAGGTCAAGGTCGAGCACTACGGGGGCACCCCGTCCGAGGAGGCCCAGTACTGGAACCGCTGCTCGCACTCGCGAACGCGCTGCCCGACATCTTCGTGGCGCAGAGCACGCGCCTGCAGGACTCTTGTCCAAGACCGGGCAAGCTGTTCAACGTCGCGTTCGTCCCTCGCGAAGGACAAGGTGTGGAAGAACTCCTTCTACGCCGGTTCCCTCACGTCGCTCACCGGGGCGAAGGGGCAGCTCTGGGGCATCCCGGAGCAGCGGGACGTCGTCGGCATCTACTACAACAAGTCGCTCTTCGCAAAGGCGGGCATCGCGCGGTTCCCCCGTACGTGGAACGAGTTCCTCGCGGACTGCAAAGAAGCTGAAGGCGGCCGGGGTGATCCCGTTCGCGATGGATGGTGACTGGGTCACGCAGCTCATGTGGGCGAACCTGGTCGGCACGCAGCCGGGCGGCGAGAAGTTCCTCTTCTCGGGGATTCGCAAGGGGAACTACGCGAGCTTCCCGATCGTCGTGCAAGGCGACCGAGTTCCTGAAGAGCCTGCACACCGCGGGCTACGTCAACCAGGACGCGCTTCACCGGCGACTACCCGAACGCCGCCAACCCCTTCCTGCAGGGACAGGCCGCGATGATCGCCAACGGCCCCTGGATGGCGACACGCGGACATCAAGGGCACGTCGGCGCCCTCCCGACCTGTACGCGCAGGTCGGCTACGAGGCCTCGCCGGGCTGGACGGTCCGGGCAAGCGCGGCGTCATCGTCCTCGCCGGGAACGCGGGCTGGGCGAGCGGAGCGCCACCGGCGAGCCGCGACAAGCGTGCAGGCGGTGGTCGCGTTCATGAAGTTCACCACCTCGCCGTTCGATCCAGCTGCAAGCGCACGATCGAAACGGGCGCCTACTGGGCCGTGAGGCTCAAGTTGACCGCCGAGGCAGATCAAGCGGCTCGAGCCGCTCACGTATCGCCTCGTCAAGAATGCGGACGCAGTGCGACGTACCACTATCCCCACGCGAAGTACGCAACCCAGCAGCCGTTCAGCGATGCCTGGAAGAACTACTGGCCCGGTTATGTCCAGGGCTCCATCACGTACGAAGGAGTTCCTCGACAAGCTGTCCGACAGACCGTCAGGTCGGCGGATAGGCGGACTTGCACGTGGACAGCGTGCGCGTACGTGGCGGTTCCGCCCACTGCGGGCGGAACCGCCCCCCGCTGAGCCGCTGAGGGATGGCAGGCCGTTCTAGCTCGAATCCTTGCCCGCAGAGGGGCGGGCGGCCCTCTCCGGCGCCGCTGGATTGAGGCTTCTCACGAGAGGAGCGCGCGCCGCGCGGCATGGGTCTGGCGCGATCGCGCCTGTCGCCTGCTTCCGGCGACGGTGCTCTTCACGATCTTCTTCCTCATGCCGCTCGGCGTGCTCGTCGTCACGTCCTTCTCGCGGACTGGAGCGTGACTCGGCTTCGAGCTGCACCGGCATCGACAACTACGACCGGCTCGTGCACGACCCGGTCTTCTGGAAGGCGGCGAAGAACACGGTGCTGTACGCGGCGTGCGGCGGTCCTCATCCAGATCCCGATCGCGGTGGCCGTCGCGATGATCCTGCTCCGCAGCGGCATTCGCGGCTGGCGCGTCTTCCGGACGATCCTCTTCATCCCGGTCGTCATCTCCGGCGCCGCCTACGCCCTCATCTTCGCGACCTTCTACAACGCCCGGTACGGGCCGCTCAACCGACATCCTCGACCTGATCGGAGTCGAGGGGCGTGACTGGCTCTTCGAGATCGCCGACCGCGCTGCCGGCGGTCGCCGGCTACGTACATGTTCGTCGATCGGCTTGCAACATGGTGCTGGTGATGACGGAGATCATCAGCCGATCCCGCGTCGAGTTCTCCGAGGCGGCGGCAGTCGACGGCGCCTCACGCGTTCCAGCGGCAGTGTCTACATCACCGCTGCCACTGCTCAGCGCACGTGATCGGCACGTGCGTGCTGCTCGTCGCTGCTCGCCTACGCTCGCGTTCTTCGACCTCGTCTACATCTTCACGAGCGGCGGCCCGGCCGACGCGACCGTCACGCTGACGGTCTACGCATATCGCGCCAGTACACGGCCGACGAGTGGGGCTACGCGAACGCCGATCGGCATCGTTCATCGTCGTGACCGGCTTCCTCGCTGATCCTCGCGAGTCCGGCGCGCTCTTCCGGCTCGGGGAGCGCGAGCTATGAACGATCGCGGCTCGCGCTCGAGCCCTCGGCGGCGTCGGGTACTACGGCGTGCTGCTCGATCGTCGTCGTCGCCGGCGCTCGGGCCCGACCCTGTGGGTGATGCTCTCGTCGTTCAAGACCGGGCGCGCAGATCTTCGTCGCCGGCCGCGGAGCCTCCTGCCGGATCCGTTCACGCTGCAGGGATACCGCGATGTGTTCGTCGCAGGTCCACCTCCACCGCTACCTCCTCAACACGTTCATCTACGCGGCGGCGGGACGCTCGGAGCGCTCACTGACGGCGCTGCTCGCCGCCTATCCCACGGCGCGGCTCGATTTCCGTTTCGACAGCCTCGTTCACGGTGCGCGTTCAGCGTCGCGCTTGCGATCCCGATCATCGGCCTCGATCGTCCCCGGAGTTCTTCATCATGCGCCAACTCGGCCTGTTCGACACGCAGGCTCGGGCTCGTCATCTTCTACTCGGCGATGTTCTTCCCGCTCTCCTTCGTCATCCTGCGGGCGTTTCTCGCCAGCGCTGCCGTACGAGATCGAGGAGGCGGCGATCATGGACGGCGCCGGCTACTTCACGATCCTCCGACGGATCATCGTCCCGCTCGCGCGGCCGGCGCTGGTAACGGTCGGCGGTGCTCGTCGTTCATCTTCATCTGGAACGAGTTCTTCTTCGCCCAACTGCTTCACCGTCACGCTTCGACAACTTCAACATCCAGCTCGGCGTTGGCCCAGTTTCGAGAGCCTGTTCGAGCGCAACAACACCGGTGCAGCTCGCGGGCGCGACGCCTCGCGATGCTCGTGCCGATCAGCGCGTTCCTGATGCCTCCAGCGCCCGCTCGTTCGCGGGCCTTACGGCCGGATCGTCCCGATGAGCCAAGGAGGCCCAGATGGCTGAGATCGAATTCGCCAAGGTGTCGCAAGGTCTATGGGGACGGCGTACGGCGCTGTCGACAGCCTCGACTCTGAGGATCGGTGACGGCGAGTTCATGGTGCTCGTCGGGCCGTCTGGCTGCGGCAAGACGACGGCGTTGCGCATGGTGGCGGGGCTCGAGGAGATCAGCGAGGGCACCATCACGACTCGGCGGAGCGGGTGATCAACGACGTGCCGCCGAAGGAGCGGGATGTCGCGATGGTCTTCCAGAACTACGCCCTCTATCCCCACATGACAGTGGCGCAAAACCTCGGCTTCGGCCTCAAGGTGACGCAGGGTCACGAAGGCCGAGATCAACGCGCGCGAGTCACCGAGCGTCGCACACGTGCTCGGGCTCGAGGAGTTCCTCGAGCGCAAGCCACGTGCGCTATCCGGCGGTCAGCGCCAGCGGGTCGCGATGGGGCGGGCGATCGTCCGGGAGCCGCAGGCGTTCCTGATGGACGAGCCTCTGTCAAACCTCGACGCCAAGCTACGCGTCCAGATGCGTGCGGAGATCTCGCGCATCCAGCGCGATCTCGGCGTGACGACGATCTACGTCACGCACGACCAAATCGGAGGCGATGACGATGGGCGACCGGGTGGCGGTGATGAAGCGGTCGCTGCTACAGCAGGTCGGCCTCGCCCGACGTACCTCTACAACGCGTCCTGCCAACCTCTTCGTCGCCGGCTTCATCGGCTCGCCGGCGATGAACATGGTCGACGCGAACGTCGCGCGCGAGAACGGCTCGTGGTTCGTCGACTTCGCGGGCGATCGGCTCGAGCTCGACAGCTGCGACTGCTGAGCGAGCGGCCGGGCTCACTGGCCTACGACGAAGGGCGCCCACTCGTGCTTGGGATCAGGCCGGAGAGCATGGAGGATGCGAGCCTCGTCCCAGACGCGACACAGAGTACTCGCCGCTTGCGGACAATCGTCGATCTCCGCGAAGCGCTCGGATCCGATACCGCTCGTCCACTTCCGCGTGGACGCGCCGCCGGTGCTGACCGAGGACACGAAAGAGCTCGCGCGAGACACGGATGCGGCCGCGCTCGAGCACACGCAGTGATCAGACCGTTCGATCTTTGTGGCTCGACTCAACGCACGATCGCGCGTGCATGTAGGGCGATCCGGTCGAGCTCTACGTGGCGACACTCGAGAACTCCACTTCTTCGATCGGGACACCGGACTCAGCGATCCGCTGAGCCGGAGGTCCGCGACTGAGCAGCGGCGCCTTCCCGCCGCTCCGTCCAAGCGCCCCACTCCTCCACGTGCTCCCCGCCCGGGCTCCGGGCGCGAGCCGCGATCCTCGCGCGCACGCGCACGCACGCGTGTACCCCTTTCGTGCGTCGCACTTCGTGAGGATCTGTGAGGAATAGTTCCGGTTCCTCGCCGCCCAGGAAGGGGGTTCGTGGGCGGAAGCATCGGTTCCGCCCACGCCGACTACCCGAAGAATGCGCGGGCGACCTCGTACCACTCGGCCGAGACGGTCTTCAGCCCACGAGTGGCGTCTTCGAGCGGCACGTCGACCACGCTGTCACCGTGCAGCGCCGCCATGCGGCCGAAGCTCCGGTGGTGGGCGAGGTCGGCTGCTTTGAGACCGAAGCGCGTGGCGAGGACGCGGTCCCTCGGAGTCGGAGACCCTCCACGCTGCACGTGGCCGAGGACAGTGACGCGTGTCTCGAATCCCGTACGCTCCTCGATATCCCGCGCGAGTGCATCGCCCACACCACCGAGGACGACGTGGCCGAATTGGTCCGTGTCCCGCGCAACACCCGCAACAAGCCGGTGCTCGCCCGACTCGTAGGTCAGCTCGTACCCCTCGCTGACGACGACGATCGAGAAGTCCTTCCCGCTCTCGTGGCGCTTCACGAGCTCCGCGCAGGCCTCCTCGACGGTGATCGGCTGCTCGGGAATGAGGATCACGTCGGCTCCGCCGGCGATCCCGCTCATGACTGCGATCCAACCGGTATGCCTGCCCATCACTTCGACCACCATCACGCGGTTATGCGCCTCGGCGGTGGAATGCAGTCGGTCGATCGCCTCGGTCGCGATCGTGACCGCCGTATCGAAGCCGAACGTGTAATCCGTCCCAGGAACGTCGTTGTCGATCGTCTTCGGAACCCCGACGACGGGGAAGTCGTGCTCTCGATGCAGGCGCGCAGCGACACCCAGCGTGTCCTCTCCGCCGACGGCCACCAGGGCCTCGAGCCCTTCACCGGCGAAAGTGCGGAGCGTCGCCTCGACGCCGCCCTCGATCTTGTATGGGTTCGTACGAGTGGTACCCAGGATCGTGCCGCCGCGCGGGAGAATCCCGGAGACCTCGCGCCGGCCGAGCGGGGCGAAGATTCCGTCGGTAAGGCCCTTCCAGCCGTCCCGAACTGCGACCATCTCGTGCCCGCGGTCAGTCGAACGTCGGACGACGGCGCGGATCACTGCGTTCAGCCCAGGGCAGTCGCCGCCGCCGGTCAGGATCCCGATTCGCATCTCGCTACTCGATCAGACGTCTGGCGGTTCGGCCGGAATGAGCGCCGCGACGTCTCCGGGCGCTACGAGCACCGCATCGACACCGGACCTCTCGAGCTCGGCGACGTCCTCCATCGTTGCATCGTGGAGCTCGGCGATAGCGAGCTTTCCCGCCGGGACGTCGTGGAGCAGGCCGAGCAGGACTTCGAGCGGATCGTCGTCGGAGTCCGGCTCGACCGTGAGCAGGAACACACCCGGGTCGAACCGCTCGAGCGCATGCTCGAGGTCGTCCGAGCCCGACACGCGAACGACGGGCTCGAGCCCGAGTGCGTGCGCTTCGTCCCACATTGCGAGATCCGATCGAATGACGACAGCGTCCGCCGCCACTCCGCTCGCGTCGAACATGCTGCCGAAGTGAAGGAGCGGGAGCTGCGAGGACGCGCGGACGGCGTTGGCGCCCGTGCGCACGGCGAGGCCGTCTGCACCCTGCTTCTCCGCGGTCGAAGCGCTCGCCGCGTCCGCAACCTCGACGAGGATCGAGATCCCATCGCCTTCGGCGATCGCCTGACTGAGCTTGCTCATAGGCCAACCTTCGGCCTATGAGCGTGGAAGGGTGTGGGGAAGGCGCGAAGCGCCTTGTCCGCGAAGCGGACCAGTGGAAGGGGCGTGGGGGAACCGGGAGGTTCCCCCAGCGTCAACCACGAGCGTCCCCACGATTTCAAGAAGAAGGGGGCACGCGGGGGAAACATGGTTTCCTCCGCGAACGCGAGTCGAAGACGAGTGTTGCTCACGGGACAGGATCGTAGTCGCCACGATGCAAACTCGGCGAGCCAGCGGCCGTCATACCCGTGGAATGCGCGTGCTCGCTCTCGTTCTCGCCATTCTCGCGCTTGGGGTCGCGGGGGCGGGAGCGCGAACGATCGTCGGGACGGCTGGGAACGATCGCCTCGTGGGCACACCCCGAGCGGACACGCTTGCCGGCCGGGCCGGGAACGATCGGATCTCAGGTGTAGCCGGTGCGGATCTCATCCTCGGCGGCCCGGGGCGTGACACCGTCGATGCTGGGGCGGGTGCCGATCTCGTCTCCATCGAGTACGACGGAGCCCGGGATTCGGCTCGTTGCGGAGCGGGCATGGATGTCGTCAACGCGGATGCCCTCGACAACGTGGCCGGCGATTGCGAGCTCGTCGGGCGGCGGCTGTCCCGCGATCCGTACACCGCTTCAGACTCCCAGCACGAGACCGAGGTCGAGCCCGACAGCTTCACCTTCGGACGCACCACGGTTGCAACGTTCCAGGTCGGCCGCCGGTTCGACGGAGCCGCCACGAACATCGGCTATGCGGTCACGAAGAACGACGCAAGAACCTGGTCCAGCGGGCTGCTCCCAGGGCTCACGATTGCGAGCCGTCCGGCTGGCCCGAACGCTCGCGCGAGCGACCCGGTCGTCGCCTACGACGCCGCAAACGGCGTCTGGCTCATCTCGACGCTGGCCCTGGACGGGCGAACGACACGCCTGACCATCAACCGCTCGGCCGACGGCTCCACGTGGAGCAATGCACTTGTCGCAGCCGAAGAGGTCGCCCCGCAGGGCATCGCTTTCGACAAGAACTGGATCGCGTGCGACAACACTCCGACGTCGCCTTTCTACGGCCGCTGCTATCTCACCTACACGCACTCCTCCGACGACGACATGCTCGCCGTCACGTACACCACCGATGGCGGTTTGACGTGGTCCTCCCCGATGAACATCGGGGCGAGGCCCGCGGTGGGTGTGCTTCCGGTCGTGCGGCCGACGGGCGAGCTCGTCGTCGTCTATCTCTGGGAAGTCGAGCCGTTCTCCATCGCTGCGTCGCGGTCAGTCGACGGCGCTGCGTCCTTTGCACCTCCCGTCCGCATCGCGGAGGTACGGGCGTTCTCGTGCGGGATACGGGGTTTTCGCGTTTTCCCGTTGCCGTCCGCCGACGTCGACTCGGCTGGACGAATCTGGGCCACCTGGCACGACTGCGAGGGACCGCGCGCCCCGGCCAACGACGTCTTCGTCGCGACGTCCGCCGACGGCGTCTCCTGGACCGGTGCGACACCTGTCACTGCCGGACGAAACGCCGTGCTCCCGGCGATCGGTGTCGATTCCGGGTCAGGGCGCGTCGCCATCGCCTATCACCGCGTCGGCGCCTCCGGGGTGGACGTCGAGCTCGTCGAGTCGCAGGGTGACAGGCTGCGCTGGGGTGCGGCCCGCCGGTTGTCGGCGCGGACTATGCGCCTCGAATGGATGGCGAACACGACCTCGGGTCGAATGCTCGGCGACTACATCTCGGTGCACTATGCGGGCGGACGACCGGTCGTCGTATGGGTACTCGCCTCGGAGCCGGTCGGCACGAGCTTCCGTGAGGCCGTCTACGCGACTCGCGGCTAGCGAGCTTCACGGGCGCCGGCGAGGGCGACTTCAGAGGCCGATGGGGTGCCAGACGGTCTTGAGCTCGAGGAAGGCTCCAGCCTCCCACGGGCTCTGCGCCTCGGCGGACGAGTGGACGACCCGCTTGACGTTCTCGGCCGCCAGGCGCTCGAGCTCCGCGCTCGCTCCGTCGGCGCCGGTCAGGTCGATCGCGTTGACGTCCATGTGACCAGCCAGCCACGGAGCGAGCTCGTCCCGCAGTCCCGTGAGGATGTTCACCGTGCCGTCGGGGAAATCCGACGTAGCGAGCGCTTCGGCGAGCTCGATCGCCGCAACCGGATGCTCTTCGGATGCCACCGCAACCACAGCGTTGCCTCCGACCAGCGCGGGCGCGATTCGCGAGACGAGGCCGCCGAGCGCCGGCTCGGTCGGCGCGAGGATCGCAACGACGCCGGTGGGCTCGGGAACGGTGAAGTCGAAGTACGGCCCGGCGACGGGATTGGAGCTTCCGAGCACCTGGGCGAGCTTGTCCGCCCAGCCCGCGTACCAGACGACACGATCGATTGCCGCTTCCACCTCCTTCCGGCCGGAGCACGCGCGCTCGAGGTCGGATGCCCGGGCTTCCATCATCTCGGCGAGCCGGTAGAGGATCTGACCGCGGTTATAGGCCGTCATGCCCGCCCAGGCAGGGAAGGCCGCCCTGGCAGCGCGAACGGCGTCGCGGGCGTCCTTGCGAGACGCGCGCGCCACGTTCTGGCCGTCCGCCTCGAACGTGCGACCTGACTCCGAGCGTGGGAACGCGCCGCCGACGTACAGCTTGTACGTCTTCTTTACCGGGACCCGAGTCATCGGGGCGCCCGCCCCAAAGTTCGCTTGTGCACCGATCGGTGCACCATTGGCGCATTTCCGCCGCGGTTTCGTTGCATTTCCGGCGATAGGATCGACGGTGGGTGGAGGGTGGCCGACCTCCCCACCCAGGGTGGGGAGAAGGATGTGCGGGACGGCTCCGTACGCGTGGTCATTCGAGCCTCAGGTATGGCTCCAGGCCGTGACGTCCGCCCTCTCGCCCGAAGCCGGACTCGCGGTAGCCGCCGAACGGTGACGTCGGATCGAACCTGTTGAAGGTGTTCGCCCAGACGACCCCCGCACGCAGGCGCTCGACCATCCACAGAATCCGCGAGCCCTTCTCCGTCCACACCCCTGCCGAGAGCCCGTACGGCGTGTTGTTCGCCTTCTCGACCGCCTCCTCGGGTGTGCGGAAGGTCAGCACGGAGAGCACAGGCCCGAAGATCTCTTCCTGGGCGATCCGGTAGCTCTGGGCGACGTTGGTGAAGACGGTCGGCACGAACCAGTAGCCACGCTCGGGAAGCTGGCAGGCCGGTTGGAAGATCTCGGCGCCTTCCGCTTCCCCGCTCGCGACGAGCTCCCTTATCTTCTCGAGCTGCGCCAGCGAGTTGATCGCGCCGACATCAGTGTTCTTGTCGAGCGGGTCACCGACTCGAAGCGTCGTGAGCCGCCGCTTCAGCTTCTCGATCAGCGGCTCGTAGATCGACTCCTGCACGAGCAGTCGCGAGCCCGCGCAACACACGTGACCCTGGTTGAAGTAGATGCCGTTGACGATCCCCTCGATCGCCTGGTCGAGCGCTGCGTCGTCGAACACGATGTTCGCCGCCTTGCCGCCGAGCTCGAGGGTCATGCGCACGTCTCGGCCTGCGAGCTCGCGCATGATCAGCTTGCCCACCTCTGTCGAGCCTGTGAACGCCAGCTTGTCGATCCCCTCGTGGCGCACGAGATGCGCTCCCGTCGTGCCGTCTCCTGTCACGAGGTTGACGACGCCTGGGGGAAGCTCGGCTTGACGACAGACGTCCGCGAAGATCATCGCCGTCAGCGGGGTCGTCTCGGCCGGCTTGAGCACCACGGTGTTCCCGCATGCGAGCGCGGGCGCGATCTTCCACGCCAGCATGAGCAGCGGGAAGTTCCACGGGATGATCTGCGCGGCGACGCCGAGCGGCCGTGGAGTCCGATTGGGGAAGGCGTACTCGAGCTTGTCGGCCCAACCGGCGTAATAGAAGAAGTGCGCCGCCGCGAGCGGGATGTCCACGTCGCGCGATTCTCGTATCGGCTTCCCGCCGTCGAGCGACTCGGCAACTGCAAGCTCGCGTGAGCGCTCCTGGAGGAGGCGAGCGATTCGGAAGAGATACTTGGCGCGCTCGGACGGCGCGAGCTCCGACCAGCCGTTCTCGAACGCGTCGCGCGCCGCACCGACCGCGAGGTCGACGTCGGCCTCACCCGCGAGGGCCACCTCAAAGAGGGTCTCCTCGGTGGAGGGCGAGATCGACGGGAACCACTCGCCCGTCCGCGGCTCGACCTCCTCGCCGCCGATGAAGAGGCCATAGCGCTCGCGGATCTGAACGATCTCGCGCGCTTCCGGGGCGGGCGCATACTCCCACTCGAGCGGCGCGGGCGCAGACGGTTTGCGCTTTTCGACCTGGGCCATCAGTCGATGGTGAAGTAATCGCCGGACTGATACCGCCCCGTCTTCTCCTTGCGGAGCTGCATGAGAACGTCGTTCAGGAGCGACGAGGCGCCGAAGCGGAAGAGATCGGGCGTCATCCACTCGCGACCGAGCGTCTCGTAGAGAACGACGAGGTACTGGATTGCCTGCTTCGAGGTGCGGATCCCGCCTGCGGGCTTGATCCCGATCATGTGGCCGGTCTCGTCGTAGACGTCCCGGACGACTTCCATCATGCAGAGCGTCACCGGCAGCGTCGCTGCGGGGCTGATCTTCCCGGTGGACGTCTTGATGAAGTCCGCGCCGGCTGCGATCGCAAGGAGCGAGGCACGGCGAACGTTGTCGTACGTGCCGAGCTCACCCGTCTCCAGGATGACCTTGAGGTGTGCGTCGCCGCACGCCTCCTTGACCTGGACGATCTCGTCGTACACCTTCGCGTAGCGGCCCGAATGGAACGCGCCGCGGTCGATGACCATGTCGACCTCGTCGGCGCCGAGCTCGACGACGGCTCTCGTCTCCGCGACCTTGATCTCGATCGGGGATTGCCCGGATGGAAACGCGGTGGCGACGGACGCGACCTTCACGCCGCTGCCGCCCACCCGCTCCTTCGCGGTCGCAACGAGGTTCGGATAGATGCAGACCGCCGCAACCGGCGGAATCGACGGGTCGACGGGATCCGGCCGCATCGCCTTCGCGCAGACCGCGGCGACCTTGCCGGGCGTGTCCTGCCCCTCGAGCGTCGTCAGATCCATCATCCGAACGGCGAGCTGCAGCGCCTGCACCTTGGACTCGCGCTTGATCGAGCGCTTGGCCAGGGTCGCTGCGCGCTCCTCGAGCGCGACGGCGTCGACCGAGCCGATGCGAGGAAGCCTCGGCCCTGCTGGAAGCTCGAAGCCGCCGACGAGTGCAGGAGCCATTGCCACGCATCGAGTGTAGCCCTGCTCACCTGCATGAGATCGGCACAGTCAGGTTCGGCGCGCCGGAAGTCCAACCACCACTGTCCGAGATGACCGACGTAAGCGCCGGTGGCACCAAGCCACGACCGGGATCGCCTGACTCTAGCTCGCCGCTAGAGGCCGAGCCGTTCGAGCATGCGCGGGTCGCGGCGCCATTTCGGTCGAACCTTGACGACGAGCTCGAGGAACACCGGGTGGCCGACAAGCGCCTCCACCTCGGGCCGTGCCCGCGTCCCGATCTCACGCACCATCGCACCGCGCTTGCCGACGAGGATCCCTTTTTGAGACTCGCTCTCCACGTAGAGGAGTGCGCGGACGCTCTTCTCCCCCAGCTCCTCCACCTCGACCATGACCGCGTGCGGGACCTCCTCGCGCGTCAGGTGGAGCGCCTTTTCGCGGATCACCTCGGCGACCCGTTGGTCGAGCGCGAGATCGGTCGCCTGCTCGCGCCCGAAATACGCGGGGCCTTCCGGAAGCAGGAAGACGAGATCGTCTCGAAGCTCGGCCACACCGTCCTTCGTGATCGCGCTCACCGGGTGAAGAGCGTGAAAGTCGCCGAGGCCGGCGGCCACCTTCATCTGCGACGCGATGTGCCCGGCCTTGAGCCGGTCGACTTTGTTGAGCGCGATCACAACCGGCTTCTCGAGTCCGAACACCCGCCGCGCGACGAACCGATCTCCGGCGCCGATGCGTGCCCGCGCATCGATCACGAGAAGCACGGCGTCGACGTCCGCGAAGGACGTATCCACCGTTTGCTGCATTCGCGCAGTCAGCGGGTCCATTGGTCGCTGGAACCCCGGAAGATCTACGAGCGCCAGTTGGTAGTCGGCGCCATTCGCGATCCCGAACAGACGTCGCCTGGTCGTGTTTGGGACCTTCGAGGTGATCGCGATCTTCTCACCGCAGAGCGCGTTGACGAGCGTCGACTTGCCGACGTTCGGGCGCCCCGCAACGGCGATGAATCCGCTTTTCACGGAGGCCCTTCTCCGGGGCACCCCATCCCACCACCCACTGCGATCGTAACGAGAAAATGCGCATGGATGGGGCACGAGATCGTGGCGACTTCGTGCCGATCGCTCCACGGTCGCACGCGCGTACTCACAGGTCGAACGATTCAGGCAGAAGCTCGTCGGGCGTCATCGTCACGACCCGGCCGCCGTTGCGAAAGACCACCCGCTCGACGCCCATCTCGTGGAGCCACTGGCGGCACCCGCCGCACGGGGACGCGGTGATCGCGGCCACGACGAAGTCTCCCGGCCTGTGCCCTTCGGCGATCGCCCGCGCTAGCGCCGTCCGCTCTGCACAGACGCCGAGCGGATAGGCGGCGTTCTCCACATTCACACCCTCGATGACGCGACCGTCGCGGGCGAGGACGGCGCAGCCCACGCGGAATTTCGAGTACGGAGCGTACGCACGCTCGGCAGCAGCGTCGGCTGCCGCCAGCAGCTCGGAATCGGAGGGCGCCGGGCTCATCCGAAGGCCTGAAACAGGAAGAGCGTGACGAGCGCGCCGAGCGCAGCGCCGCTCGCCACTTCGGAGGTGGCGTGCACACCGGTCTCGACGCGAGTCTGTGCCACGAGCAACGCCATGATGAACGTCACCGAGGAGATCAGGAAGCGATGCGTGGAATCATCGAGGATCAGCGTCACCGCCATCCACCCGGCGAAGGCTACGGCCGCATGCCCTGATGGAAGCCCACCGCGCAAAGGTGTTCCGCGCCCGGTGTAGGCCTTTATCGCGATGACGATGATGACCGTGACGGCGAGCGACACGAGCGTGAGCTCCGCGGGCGCGTCCGAGAGCCGGGTGAGGAACCGCGAGCTTCGAGTCGCAACCTCGCCCGAGAAGACGAGGTATCCGACCGCTACGGCATTGAGGGCAGCCACCAGCACTGCGCCGGCTGCGATGTCCTTGGCGAGCTTCGCCATCGGGTCGAACGACGTCGAAGCGATGTCCACGGCGGCCTCCACAGCAGTGTTCACGAGCTCGGCCACGAGGACGAACGTGATCGCGAGAAGCAGGACAGCCAGCTCGAGCTTGGTAGCTCCGAAGCCCACCGCGGCAACCAGGACCACGACTGCCAGGGCGAAGTGGATCCAGAGGTTCCTCTGGGTGCGCACCGCGTGGACGATTCCCTCGGTAGCGTGATTGAAGCTCTGGAAGAGCGAAGGGCTCCGATGCCTCGTCATCGTTCGGCGTGCACCCGCTCCCGGGCCTCCATCGCCTTGCCGTGGTCGTATCCGAGCAGGTGTAGGAGGCCGTGGACGAGCGGCCCCCGCCACTCGGAGCCGACGACCTGC
The DNA here is from genome assembly GCA_963722035.1 of uncultured Thermoleophilia bacterium. Lineage (GTDB taxonomy): Bacteria > Actinomycetota > Thermoleophilia > Gaiellales > Gaiellaceae > GMQP-bins7. Next base: position 57,322 of record CAVRLG010000023.1, on the reverse strand, counting down.
GGGCAGAGAACGACGTCACCGAGCGCGCGTGGAGTGCCCGCCGGCAGCTCGTCGCGCGCGTCGAGCGGGAACGACAGAACGTCGGTCACCTCGTCGATCCCGAGATGTTCCTTCTTCAGCGTGCGAATCTCGTCCGGCAGAACGAAAGCGATGCCGAGCTCTCCTTCCTCCACGCCTTCGGCGCTGAGCACGAGCCGCGCTAGGTCGGCAGCGCCATCCTCGTCCACCTGGATCCCGCTCCGGTTCGAGGTCTCGACGACGATCACCGGCGGCGAGCGGTGCCGGTCTCCTCGGCGTGGCGCTTGTACGCCTCGACGATCCGCTGCACGAGCTTGTGCCTGACGACGTCGTCGTTCCCGAACTCGACAAACGAGATCGCATCGATATCAGCGAGGATCCGGCGCACCTGGATGAGCCCTGACGCCTGCTCGCGCGGTAGGTCGATCTGGGTCACATCGCCCGTGACGACCATCTTCGAGCCGAATCCGAGCCGCGTCAGGAACATCTGCATCTGCTCGGGAGTCGTGTTCTGTGCCTCGTCGAGGACGATGAACGAGTCGTTCAGGGTCCGTCCACGCATGAACGCGAGCGGGGCGACCTCGATCGTCCCGCGCTCCATGTACCCAGCGAGACGTTCCGCGTCGAGCATGTCGTACAGCGCGTCGTACAGCGGTCGCAGATAAGGATCGACCTTGGCGAGCATGTCGCCCGGGAGGAAGCCGAGCCGCTCGCCCGCCTCCACCGCTGGCCGCGTGAGAATCACGCGGCCGACTGCCCCCTCCGACAACGCCGAGACGGCGAGGGCCATGGCGAGATACGTCTTGCCCGTTCCCGCAGGCCCGATCCCGAACGTCACCGTCCCCGTGCGAATGGCATCCACGTAGCGCTTCTGGTTCACCGTCTTGGGCGTGATGTTCTTGCCCCGGTGGCGCCAGACGATGTCGTCGAACACGTCGCGCAGATCGTCAGCCTGATCGATCGCGTTGAGCACTGCTCCCACTGTGTCCGGGCCGATCTGATGCCCTCCTTCGACAAGCTCGACGAGCTCCTCGACCACTGCTCTTGCCGCAGTGACCTGTTCGTCCTCACCGCCGAGCGTCAGCCGGTTCCCGCGCAGCGCAATAGTGCAGTCGAGCCGCTCGCGCAGCGCGTCGAGGACGCCGTCCTCGACCCCCGCGAGCTCGGCGGCCACCTCGTTCGAGACATCCAGCACCTGCTGCACGAGCTAAGTCTAGGAGCCGGTGTCCACACCGGTGGACGTCAGCATGACGTCGCAGGGGCGGCGCTCGGAAGCGAGCCAAGGGCTCGCCGCGCAGGACAGTACAACTGGTACGGACAAGCGGCGAGCCCGCCGGATCGCGCAGCGAGCGTCGTCAGCCGGCCGCGGAGGCCGGCTTCGCCGGCCAGGGAGCGGCCGGCGGCCTGCGGCGTCAGGCCAGCTTTTCCTTGACGAGCTGGCTTACGGTAGAACCGTCGGCGCGGCCCGAGACCTGGTGCATGACTCCCGCCATGACACGTCCCATGTCGCGGATGCTCGTCGCCCCGACCTCCGAGATGACGTCGTCGATGATCTCCACGATCTCGTCCTCGGAGAGCGGCTCCGGCATGAACTCCTCGAGGATCTCGAGCTCGTACTCCTCGTCCTCTGCCTGCTCCTCACGACCGCCGGCACGAAATGCCTCGGCTGCCTCGAGCCGGCGCTTGCGTTCGCGTTGCAGCACCTGCAGCTCCTCGTCGTCCGAGAGAGGGCGCTGGAGCTCCTTCTGAGCAGCCTGCAGCGAGTTGAGAACCAGGCTGAGCGCGTCGCGACGATCCTCGTCGCGAGCGAGCCGGGCCGCCTTGAGCTCGTCCTCGATCCGCTTGATGAGGCTCATGGGCCGGCCTCCGGCCTGTTCATCCTGTCGCCTCCAGGGCGCGGGCGATGCGCGCCCGATCCGGGCGTCCTCCGAGCACGTGCCAGTGGAGGTGGAAGATCGTCTGACCCGCGCCCGCACCCACGTTCACGAGCACACGGTAGTTCTCGAGTCCGGCTGTCTCGGCCGTCTCTGCGACGAATCTGAGCATTCGCGCAGCCTCGTCGTCCGGAAACGCAGCCACGTCTTTGAACGTGTCGACGTGTCGCTCCGGGAGCACCAAGAGGTGCGTCTCCGCAATCGGGTTGATGTCACGGATCGCGACGAAGCCGTCCGCGCTGTGAACATGGTCGCCTTCCGCGACCAGGCGACAGAAGAGACAGTCCTCACGCGGCGACGGCAACGATCCCCTCCTGCGAAAGCGCAATGGCGCGCGCGCTCACGAGCCGACCGACCTCGGCGTCGAGGAGCCACGGCGTGTAGTCGTCCGCGTACCCGCGGCCCGGTCGATCGACGAGCACCCGGTCGATCGTCCCGACTTTCGACTTCCAGCGCCGGCGGCAGAGCTCGTCCGAAAGGGCGCGAAGCCGTGCGCTGCGCTCTTTCTTCACGTCGGGCGCGACGGTGTCGGCGCCCGCCGTCGCGGTACCCGGCCGCGGGGAATACGGGAAGACATGGACCTTCGTGATCCCGATCTCCTCGACGAGCTCGAAGGTGCGGCGGAATGCGTCCTCGTCCTCGCCCGGGAAGCCGACGATGACGTCCGTGGTGAGATTGAAGTCGCGGAGAGGCCCGAGCTTGGCCGCGTAGTGGGCTGCGGTGTAGCGGCGACCCATCGCCCGGAGGACGCGGTCGTCTCCCGACTGCAGCGGAACGTGGAGGTGATACGACGCGTTCAGTGTCTCGCGAAGGGCTGCGACGACCTCGTCGGTCAGGTGATTCACCTCGATCGACGAGAGCCGTAGGCGTTCGAGTCCGGGCGTGGCTCCGGCTTCGCGGATCAGCCGTGCGAGCGTGAACCCTGCGGCACGATCACGGAAGCACCCGAGGTTGACGCCGGTCAGGACGATCTCTCGATGTCCCTGCTCGACGCGGCGCGTGACCTCGCGCAGAACTGCGTCGGCGCTGCGGCTCCGCGTTCCCCCACGGACGAGCGGGATCACGCAGAAAGCGCACGAGAACGAGCAGCCGTCCTGGATCTTCACGAACGCGCGCGTGCGCTCCAGCCGTCCGTCCGCCTGCACGCACGCGATCGCCCCCACGTCGCCCGCAATCGCCCCTGGAACCTCCTCACTCGGGCGTGCGACGACCGTCACGTTCTGCGGCATCCCGCGAAACGCGCCCGCGAGGTTGGCGGCGCAACCCGTCACGTAGACCCGTCCGTGCGTGCGCGCGGCTCGGGAGACGGCCTGGCGCGACTTCGAGACCGCCTCGTGCGTCACGCAGCAGGTGTTGACGACCGCAACGTCGGCTCGCTCGACCTCCGGCCCCGACTCGGTGTGACCGTCCCGAAGCAGGCGCTCGCGAACGGCCTGGCCGTCCGTGAACGAGACCTTGCAGCCCAGGAAGCGAACAGAGTAAGTCGCCATGAGGGCGCTTAGCTTAATGCGCTTCGTGCACGAGGCCATCTGCGGCACGCAGGCCCTGACACTTTGTCACTCGGCACGAAGGACGTCCGCGGCCCAGCCTTCGAGCTCGAGTCGCGCAACAACGCTCCAACTCGGCGCTCGTGGCGTCTCGTCGGCGAGGTAGCCGGATGTGACGGCGGTCCGCGCCGGGACCCGCTCGAGCAGCGCTTCGACGACCCCGAGCTCGATGTTGGCGACGACGACGTCGGCCTGGGGTAGGTCGTCGCGCAGGACGTCGACCAGACGCACGTCGACCTGAACGCCGTTCCGGTGGGCCGTGTCACGGGCCACATCGACGGCGATCGCATCGAGGTCCACCGCGACCACGGGACCGAATCCGAGACGCGTCGCCGCGACCGCTACGACGCCGGAGCCACAACCGGCGTCGAGCATGCTTCCGCGCTCGAGTGTGGAGAGCAGCTCGATGCAGGCGCGCGTCGTCGCATGCGCGCCGGTCCCGAAGGCCCGACCAGGATCGACGACGACGGCCGCTTCCCCGGGCGGTGGCGCTTCCCAGGGCGGGCCGATCCAGAGACCGCCGGCGCGAACCGGGCGGTGGAACTCCCGCCAGCGATCCTCCCAACCCGCCTCCACGCGACGCACGGTTGCAGCGACGAAAACCTCGCGAATTCTCGCGACCCCGGCTTCGTCCGTGTACGCAGCCAGCTCGACCCATTCGCCGCCGTCGATCTCCTCGAACCCGCCCGGCGCGAGCTCGAGCAAGCGGGCGCGAGCAACCTCCACCTCTGCCTGCGGCACCCGCGCCGCGACGCGGCGGAGCTCGGCGCTCAGCGGAGGGCGCTCTTCAAGCGGCGAAAGAACCCCTCGTCTTCGTCATCTGGCGACGCATATGCGTCTGCGCCCACCCTGTCGTCGAAGTCCTCGAGAAGCCGGCGATGCTCGTCGGTCAGCTGCGTGGGCACTGCTACGTCGAGCCTGACGTAGAGATCGCCGCGGCGCGAGCCTCGAAGCGAGGGCATACCTTGTCCCTTGACCAAGCGCACGTCGCCAGGCTGCGTTCCGGCTCGCACCTCGAGATCGAGCTCGCTCCCCGGCACGGACACCTTCGCCGTCGTCCCCAGTGCCGCATCGATCATCGTCAGCCGAACCGCGGTGTGCAGGTCGTCCCCGTCGCGTACGTAACGCGGATCGGGGCGCACTCTGACGACGACGAACGCATTGCCTCGATCGGTGCTTCGGAACCCCGCGTGACCCTCGCCTCGAGCCCGAATCTGCTGTCCGTCGTGGATCCCCTTCGGGATCTCCACCTGGAGCTCGCGCCGTGCGACGACGCGCCCGTCGCCTCGGCACTGACTACACGGCTGCTCGAGCATCTCGCCGACGCCCGCGCAGTCCGGACACGCGCGTTGCTGCACGAACTGGCCGAAGATGTTCTGCGAGACGCTGCGCACCACGCCCGACCCCGAGCATGTCGTACAGGTGGTCGTCGACGTTCCAGGCTCGGCACCGCTAGCTCCGCAACGATCGCAGGGCAGGGCGACCTCGAGCGGGACGGAAACAGACAGTCCGGTGAAGGCTTCGTCGAGCTCGATCTCGACCACCGCCTGCAGGTCACCGCCGCGCTGCGAGCGCTGCCGCGTCCCACCCCCGAGGAGGTCCTCGCCGAAGAACGCAGCGAAGACGTCCGCGAGATTCCCGAAGTCGGAGAACGTCGGCTCGAACCCGCCCCGCTTGAGACCGGCCCTGCCGAAGCGGTCGTACGTCGCTTTGCGCTCGGGATCGGAGAGCACCTCGTACGCCTCGGCGACGTCCCTGAAGCGCCGCTCAGCGTCGGGTGCGCTCGAGACGTCGGGATGGAGCTCCCGCGCGAGTGTGCGAAACGCGCGCTTGATCTCGGCGTCGCTCGCGCCCCGCGCAACGCCGAGCAAGTCGTAGTAGTCGCTCTCTGTCGTGGCCATTACGCCTCTTCGTAGACGTCCTCGACGAAGCGCGAGAGCTCGAAGGCGGCGGCCCGCACGGTGCGGATCGCCTTCTCGTAGTCCATCCGAAGCGGTCCGATGAGACCCACTGCCCCGAGCGGCGTATTGCGAATGCCATAGGTTGCGCCGACGAGCGAGACGGCGTGAAGCTGTCCCCCGCCGACCTCGGGGCCGACATGAACGACCGGACGGCGTGGCTCGAGCGCATCGCTCACCAGCTCCAGCACGGCCGCGCGCCGTTCGAGAAGCTCGAGAAGCCGCATCGTCGCCTCGACCTCCTCGATTCGCGCCTCGCCGAGCATCCCCGCGGTTCCTCCCACGAAGACCTCAGGTCCTTCCTCGGAGCCGACCTCGAGCAGTGTCCGACCGATGAGCTCGAGGAATGCTCGCTCGCGCGGCGCGAGCTCGGGAGCCTCCAGCCGACGTCGAACCGAGCTCGAGCCGAGTCGTGCGCCGACGAGCTGGTCCTCGAGATACTCCGACGCCCACGCCACCAGGCCCGGGTCGACGGGCTGCTCGAGCCGGAACAGACGCTTGGTCACACCGCCCGTCGACGTGATGACGACGACCATCAGGGTCGTCGGCTGCAGCGCGAGGACTTCGATGTGCCGGATCGACGCCGTCTCGAGTGACGGAGCCGAGACGAGCGCGAGCAACCGGGTCGCCTGCGAGAGCATGTCGGTCGTCGTGCGGAGGGCCTGCTCGATCTCGTCCCGCATCGACCGCAGGTCGACGCCGAGTCCATCCGGGCGTCCCTCCACGGCCGCGACGAGCTCTTCGGCGTACAAGCGGTAACCATTCTCGGTCGGCAACCGGCCCGCGGACGTGTGGGGATGGGTGAGCAGGCCGAGCGTCTCGAGCTCCGCCAAGCTCGCCGCGGATCGTCGACGACGAGACCTGCAATCCGGAGCGCTCGACGAGCACCTTCGAGCCGACCGGTTGGCCGGTCGCCACGTACTCCTCGATCACACGGCGAAGAATCTCGCGCTTGCGTGGTGTGAGCAGCATTCCCTTCCGATGGTAGCCGGGGATCCCGTCGTATCTGGTCGTTCGCCCCGAGCGTTGTAAACCGCACCAAAAGGCGGATAATGAGCGCGGGGAAGGAAAGGGGCTGGTCACGCTGCGGCACATCCGTGGGGAGCGGGTGGTCGCGATCACTCGAGGACACCGACGTCAACCATGACGGTCGTGGTCGATCGCGCGAAAGCGGCCAGGTGGTCGTGTTGTTCGCGCTTCTGCTCCCCGTGTTCCTTCTCATGGGCGTCGATCGTCATCGACATCGGGAACTGGTACATCCACAAGAAGCACCTGCAGACGCTCGTAGACGCTGGCGCATTTGCGGGCGCCACCAAGTTCGTCGGCTGCTCCTTCCAGTTCGGTGATCCCGACGCCGCCAACGGAGCGATCAAGTCGGCGGCGCTCGCCTACGCAGGCGACACGTTCCGAGACCCGACGACGATGAACCTGCAGGTACAAGAGCCGAACGACGTGCGAGTGGTCTTGAACAGCGCCCAGCTACTGGACAGACGGCCTTCCGTCGGACGGCCTCGGCCTCGATTACACACCTCGACCACGACAACGATCCCCTGACCCGGGGGCGACCCGTGCAGCGCGAAGACACTCGACGTCAAGGCGACCGGACGACGACGCACCGCTTCTCTTCGGCCTCATTCCCGCTCGATCGTCGACCCCAAGAGCAAGGCGCGGGTCGAGATCCGTCAGATCAAGGAGCAGGTCGGGAATGCTCCCATTGGCCGTTCCTGAGGTCGATCCGGCGGCCGTTGCCGCCATCTTCGTCAACGAGGACAACGGCCGCCGGTCCGGGCGCACACAGCTCCTGATGAACTGCCAGGACGTGCGCTGCGCTTCCGCCTCTCGGCAGTGCAACGTCTACGTCGGTCTCGTCGGACAGCCAGGTCGACCTCGCGAGTGAGAACACGGGAGTCGTCATTCTCGTTTCGAGGGTCAACCCCATTCCCTCGCTCCCGACCGGAGGCCCGGGGACGCTGACCGACGATCTGCAGCACAGTCTCCCGAGCTCATCACGCTGCTACGCGGGCGACGGGAACCAGGATGGCCTGACGCTTCATCCACGGCTGGTCGAGACGGCTGCCGGGACTCCGAGCGTGCCGCAAATCCGCGACTTCAGCGTCACTGCCGGCCTCACCTGTTCGGACGACTTCTCCGCCCCCTACTTCCTCCGCTCGGGTGACGAGTGCGATCTCGGCGCACGGGCGGTTATCGACTTCGGCGACTTCGGTGCCCGAAGACGACCCTTCCGCCGCGCCACCGGATGGAATTTCGGCCGTGATTACGCTGGATGCGCCAGGCTGCGGCCACAACGGCTGCGAGCTGGAGTACGCGGGGCCGGCGTCGAGCCCGAACGAGAGCATCTGGATCACGAACGAGACTGCGACAGTCGGCACCGACTTCGGGCGAGCCGACTTCTCGATCGATTGGGAGACGCGAGTTCCCTGACGGCGTCGAACACTCGGGTACGTTTCCGGGCGTTGCTCATCCGTACGTGGCGGACGTGAACTCGGGCCCGATCGACTACCTGCAGCTTGGGACGTTGGACTCGGGTGTGTTGGACGCGAACTCCCGCAACATCGGTCCTGACCGAAGCGTCCTTGTCACGGTTGGTGTTCGGAATCCGCTCAAGATCGAGGACCCGCTCACTCCCCCCATCCTCCTTCGTGTGGCGAGCCCCTCGGGGAGCCAGAATCAGGCGTTCGACTGCGACCAACATGCGAATCTTCCAGACCGAGATCGAAAACGGCTGCGAGACCACGCTACGGACTCAACTACGACGACTGGGACACGCCGAAGGACGGCGACAAGGAGTGGGCGGACATCCTCTGCGATACAGTACGACGTCGCCGATCTTCCGCCAGATGCGACTCGTCACACGACCCCGCGCCCGATCTGCGTCGCAGTCGAAGACCGGGGACAAGATCGGGCAGTTCCGGCAGGGGCTATCCAAGCCCGCTTCGAGAACCCCACCTGCTGCGCCGAACAACTGGCCCGAAGACCAGGCTGCACCAGGCCACGGCCCGGAGGACGATGACGACGATCGCTGAATTCTTCACGCATATCGACGACTTCGCGAACGATCCCAGGTACGTCACGCTCGATCATCACCGACGTACGCGGCCTTCGAGGACGCGGGTAACGACCAGGTGCCGGTCAAGTACTTCGCCGGCTTCTACGCCACCGGCTGGGACGTCGGTCGGAAGCGTCACAGCCGTGCCTCGGACAACGACCCGCATCCCCTGGTACGGCAGCACGTACCGACAAGGAGCCTCGACAACGGCGACGTCTGGGGGCATTTCGTGAACATCGTCATCTTCTCCGTCAGCGGGCCTGCGCCAACGACGAACTCTGCAACTTCGACGAGCTCGGAATCTGCATCGCCGTGCTCGTCGAGTAGAGCGAAGCTCGTCTCGCCGTTCAGGCTGACGCGAGCGTCATCAGCTCGGCAGTGACGCCGCCGCCGAGGAAGCGCCCGCGACGCGTGAGGCTGATCTCTTCGCCACGCCCGTTCGAGCTCAGCTCGACCAACCCGCCCGCAACGAGGCGGTTCAACGCGGCGCGATCGAGCACGCCGTCGACGTCCGCCAAGGCGAGGGGCTCGTCGAGCCGCAGGCCGAGCAGCAGCTTCTCGCGATTGTGGGTCTCGCCGTCGATGAGCTCGATCTCCGAAGGCGGGCGCTCGCCGGCGGCGAGCGCGGTGACGTACCGCGCGAGACCCGGTGCGTTCCGGCGACGCTCTCCCGAGATCGTCGAGACCGCACCCATGCCCAGCCCGAGGTAGTCGCTCCCGCGCCAGTAACCGAGGTTGTGGCGAGCTCGCAGGTCACGCCCTCTCGCGCGGGAGCCGTCGAGACAGAAGTTCGCCGTCTCGTACCAGCGGTATCCCGCGGCCGTCAGCGTCTCGACGACCTGCTCGAAGTAGCCCTCCATCGCATCGGCCTGCCGCTCGAGCTCGTCTCCGTGTGCGTGCGTGAACCTTGTTCCCGGCTTCGCCTCGAGCTCGTAGCAGGAGAGGTGCTCGGGCTCGAGTGCCAGCGCCTCCGTGAGATCACCCTCGAGGTCGGCGGGGCTCTGGCCGGGAACTCCGTAGATGAGGTCGAGCGAGACGTTGTCGAACCCGGCGGCTCGGAGAATACGCACAGCGCGCCTGATGTCGGCGGGCGTGGCCCGGCGCTCGAGCAACGCGAGCAGATGCGGCTGGAAGCTCTGCGCTCCCAGCGAGACGCGATTCACTCCGCCTGCGCGCAAGAGCTGCGCGAGCTCGGGAGTCACCGTTTCGGGGTTCGCCTCGACCGTCAGCTCCTCAGCGACGGGAAGCGCAGCCAGCAAGCGTTCGAGCTCCGCCGCAGCGGTGAACGTCGGCGTCCCTCCTCCGAGGAAGACCGTCTCCACCGGACTGGCCAGGATGTCGCGCTCGAGCTCCAGCTCTGCAAGCAGCGCATCGACGTACGAGCCGTGCTCGTCGCCCCGGCCCACCACGGTCACGAAGTCGCAGTAACCGCACCGGTGCGCGCAGAACGGCAGGTGCACGTATAGGTGGCGAACGTGACCCACCGCTACCTCTTGCGCTCCATATCGAGATTCAAGACGGCGAGGAAGGCCTCCTGCGGAACCTCGACCCCGCCGACCTGCTTCATCCGCTTCTTGCCTTTCTTCTGCTTCTCGAGCAGCTTCCGCTTTCGCGTGATGTCGCCGCCGTAGCACTTCGCGAGCACGTCCTTGCGCTTTGCCTTGATCGTCTCCCGCGCGATGACGCGCGAGCCGATGGCCGCCTGCACGGGAACGTCGAACATCTGCCGCGGGATCTCCTTTCGGAGCCGCTCGACGAGTAGTCGTCCTCGGTCGTAGGCGAAATCGCGATGGATGATCAGCGACAGCGCATCGACTTGCTCCCCGCCGACGAGGATGTCGACGCGGGCCAGGTCGCCGGGCCGGAACCCGGCGAGGTCGTAGTCGAAGCTCGCGTACCCGCGGGTCCGCGACTTCAGCTGATCGTAGAAGTCGAGGACGATCTCGCCGAGCGGGAGCTCGTACGAGAGGAGCACGCGCTCCTCGCTCAGGTACTCGAGGTGATCGAAGCTCCCACGGCGCTCGTTGGCGAGCTCCATGACCGCACCGACGTAGTCCTTCGGGACGATGACCGACGCCTTGACGTACGGCTCCTCGACCTGCTCGAGCTCCGGCGGCATCTCCGCCGGGTTGTGCACCTCGATCGTCTCACCGGTGCGCGTTGTCGCCCGGTAGGCGACGGTCGGCGCGGTGATCAGGAGGTCGAGGTCGAACTCGCGCTCCAGCCGCTCGCGGACGATCTCCATGTGCAGAAGGCCGAGAAACCCACAGCGAAAGCCGAACCCGAGCGCCTGCGAGGTCTCCGGCTCGTAGGACAGGGATCCGTCGTTGAGCTTGAGCCGCTCCAGCGCGTCCCGGAGCTCCGGGTAGTCGTCGGAGTCGGTCGGGAAGATTCCGGCGAACACCATCGGCTTCACGTCCTGGTAGCCGGGTAGGGGCTCCGTGGCTGGTCGCCGACGAGACGTGAGCGTGTCTCCGGCGCGGAGCCGAGAGACGTCCTTCAGACCCGTGATGACATAGCCGACCTCCCCGGCACCGAGCGAGGCCACGGGCTCCCGTGCAGGCGACATGACGCCGAGCTCCTCCGCTTCGAACGACGTGCCCTGCGCCATCGCGCGCAGCGGCTCTCTGGTCTCGAAGCGCCCGTCCACCACGCGCACGAATGCAACGACGCCGCGGTACTGGTCGTACGAGGAGTCGAAGATGAGCGCTCTCGCCGGCGCCGTGGGATCACCGGCCGGCGCCGGAATTCGCTCGATCATCGCGTCGAGGACCTCCGGCACGCCCTCGCCCGTCTTCGCCGAGATGCGCAGAACCCGTTCCGGCGACTCGCCGAGCAGCTCACCGAGCTCCTTCGACGCGCCCTCCGGATCGGCCTGAGGCAGGTCGATCTTGTTGACGACAGGAACGATCTCGAGGTGTCCGTCGAGCGCGAGGTACGCGTTTGCGAGCGTCTGTGCCTCGATCCCCTGCGCGGCGTCGACGACGAGCAAGGCGCCCTCGCACGCCTGCAGAGAGCGCGAGACCTCATAGGTGAAGTCGACATGTCCAGGGGTGTCGATCAGGTTGAGCTCGTGGCCACGCCAACGGACGCGCACCGCCTGGGCCTTGATCGTGATGCCGCGCTCGCGCTCGAGGTCCATCGAGTCGAGAACCTGTTCGCGCATCTCGCGCTTGGAGAGCGCACCGGTGAGCTCGAGAACGCGATCCGCGAGCGTCGACTTGCCATGGTCGATGTGCGCGATGATCGCGAAGTTGCGAATTCGGTCTTGCTCCATAGGAGTTCAGCGCTGGTCGGAGGGCTCGGAGCGCTGGGCTCGCAACAGTAGCAGCGCCTCGAGCTCGCGAAGCCCGAGCGCACGGCCGGCGCCGAAGTAGATGAGGCCACCCACGGCGAACGCCGCACCGAGCGACACGATCTGGGCGAGAACGGCCTCCCCGAGCCAGGTGTCGAGCCCGTACCAGGTGAGAAACGCCGCCGCGGCCGCCAACAGCCCGGCCAGCGCGATCCGCGCGACCACTCCGAGCGTCCGGGCGACGTGCTCGAGCCCGAGACGACGGCGCATCATGACGAGGAGGACAGTCGAGGCGACGACGTTCACGGTCGACGTGGCGAGCGGGATCCCCCAGATCCCGAGGCGGTAGAAGACGGTGTCGAAGATCGCGTTGAGCGCGACCGCCCCGAGGGCGATCGCGGTCGGTGTCCAGTTCGTCTGCACGGCGTAGAAGCTGCGGTTGAGGATGAGCATCCAGCCGTTGAAGAAGAGGCCGATCGAGAACGCCTGCAGGCACTGGGCGACGATCACGGTGTCCTCGGCGGTGAACTCGCCGCGCTGGTAGACGAGACGGACGATCGGCTCCGCGAGCACGATCGAGAGCAAGCCCGCGGGGACGAGCAGGAAGGCGATCTGGCGCAATCCCCCGTCGAGAGAACGCCGGAGGCCCGCCGGTGTCCCCCCTCGCCGCCAGCCTCGCGAGGGTCGGGAAGAGGACGGTCGTGACCGCGACCGCGAAGATGCCCTGAGGGAGCATGTAGAGGCGGAAGGCCTTGTCGATCGCGGCCGGTGCGAGCTCGGGATCGAGGAGCCGCGACGCGAAGAGCGTGTCGACGAGGAAGTTCACGTTGACGAGCCCGATCGTGAGCGTGACCGGGAGCATCAGCGACGAGCACGCGGCGCACCGCGGGATCCCGCCAGTCGATGACCATGCGTGAGGCTGCCCGTCGAGCCGCCGCAGCCACGGGATCGGGAGGAGGAGCTGGACGAGCGTGCCGAGCACGACGACCGCCGGCGTAGAGATAGAGCTGCCCGCTCTCGTCGTCGATTCGCGGGACACCGATGACGAGACCGAGGATGATCACGAGGTTCCACGCGACCGGTGCGAGCGCCGGGCAGCGCGAAGTGGTGGTACGTGTTCAGGATCCCGACGACGATCCCGGAGAGCCCGAGCAGCACGACGATCGGGAAGAGGACACGCGAGAGGCCGACGGCGAGGTCGAAGTCGCCGCCGGGGTCGCCGAACGGCCGCATCAGCAGCGGCGCGAGCAGGATGAAGAGCGCGGTGACGCCGCCGAGGACGAGCAGCGTCAGCCAGAAGAGCGTCGAGGCGACACGCCAGGCGCGCTGCTTCTCGCCCCGCTCGAGCAGCTCGCTGAAGACCGGGACGAAGGCGCCCGAGAGCGCCGCGTCGGCGACGAGCGCGCGGACGAGGTTCGGAATCTGGATCGCGACCGTGAAGGCGTTGATCGAGCCCGGTGACGCCGAAGTAGTAGGCGCTGACCATCTCGCGCATGAGGCCGAGAACCCGCGAGATCGCCGTGGCCAGCGAGAAGACGGCCGTCGAGCGCGCGATCCGGCGGCCGTGTGCGTCCTCCGTCATGGGCGTGGGCGTTGTCGAGAGTGTCGGATCGGGCGGGTTCTCCATGAGGCTGTCCCGGGCGATTCTCCCAGTCGGTCCTGCTACCATCGCCCGGCCCGCAGCTGCGGGCATTTTCTCGAATGGCCAACATCCAGCAACAGAAAAAGCGCGTCCGGATCCAGGCGAGACAGCGCCTCGAGAACCTCCGCTACCGCTCGACGATCAAGACGCTGACCAAGCGGCTCGAGTCCGCGGCCGTCGATGGCGACGCCGAGCGCATTGCGACCGAGCATCGGGAGCTCGTGCGCACCATCGACCGGGCGACGACACGCGGCGCGCTCCATCGGAACACCGCCGCGCGCAAGAAGTCGCAGGCGTCGAAGATCGCCGCCGGCGCCTCCTCCTAGCGCGACCTACGACGCCCGCGTCGCCGCTCCCGGTCGACGCGTGAGGTCGACCAGCGCACGCTGCACCTCGAGATCCGGAGCGAGGCCGGCTTTGCCCCTTGAGCGACCCGTCGAGCTCCGCGAGGCGCACCACCGAGTCGTGCAGCTCCTCCGGCGAGAACCCTTCGGCCTGGCTGAACAGCTTGCCGCGCGTAGTACGGGTTCAGCTTGAGCCGCTCGGCGGCCTCTTTGGAGCGGACGCCCTCTCGGCGAGTCGCTTGATCGAGCGAAGCCGGCCGAGATGGCCTCCGAGAGCCCCGGCAAGACGTGCAGCGGTATCGCGGCGCTGCCGCGACTCGCGATCGAAGGTCGCCTCGCTCAGCGGCGAGCGCCCGGGCCGTGTCGCGAGTCGCCCACGCCTCGGTGAGCTCGTAGATCGGCATCGTCCGCGACAGGAGCGACGAGCGCCACGACCTCTCGCTCCCCGACGGCTCGTCGCCTGCCCAGGTGGCGAGCTTGTCCACCTCCACTGCAAGGGCGATCAGGTCATCGCCGACGAGCTGGAGGAGCGCCGCCGACGCCTCGGGCTCCGCCTGCACGCCGCGCTGACGAAACTGCTCGGCGACCCAGACCTGGAGGCTTCTTCTTTGCGACCGCGAACTCCAAGATCTGCCCCGCCTTCGCGCACGCCTTCCAGAGCGCCGTCGTCTTCTTGACGTCCTCGCCGACCAGCGCGAGGACGGCGTCAGGAGCAGGATTCGCGAGGTATGCGCTGACCACATCGACGTCGGCGGACTTCCAACCGCCCTTGCGCCGCCCTTCGGCGTCCCGCCGGCCGTCGACGTCCTCGATGACGACGAGCCTCGAGTCACCGAAGAGGCTCCCGGCATTGCAACGCGCAACGGCGCCCTCGCCCGACGTGTCGAGCGCACTGGCCACGTCGATCGCTTCCGGAACGAAGTGCCTGCGAAGCCGCGCGAGTGCGGTCTCGATCTTCGGGCGGTCGCTGCCCGTCAGCAGGTAGACGGGCTTGTCGGGAGCGTCGGCCAAGTCGTAACCCTAGCCTTGCGCAAGACCGAATCCGCTAGCGCGGATTCCGATCGCGCGAAATCCCTAAAGGCGACCGCTTCGCGGTCGCGGGACTTGCTCTCGCGTGACCGCTCCTTGCCGCGGCTACCCGTCCCGATCGGCCTAGCTCTGCGTATGCACTTGGATCCGTCGCCCATCGGACTCGACCACGACTCGGCCGTCGGTGTCGGTGCGGTAGACGGCGAGTCCCGGCGACCCGGCGAGCGCCGCGAGGGTCTCGGCTCGGGGATGGCCATAGTCGTTGTTTCGCCCGCACGAGATGACCGCGATTCGTGGTCGCAACACGCGGAGCTCTTCGTCGAGCCCGGGATCGGCGGACCCGTGATGAGCGACCTTCATGAGCTCGACCTCGTCGAGCGGCAGTCGAGCAGTGACATCGGACTCGGCATCCGCAGGCAGGAACACGTCCGTCTCGCCATACGTCGCGACGAGGACGAGGGCATTGAGGTTCGGATCCTCCGCGGGAGAGCCCGGATCGGGCGGCCAGAGCGCGCGAAGAGCCAGCCCTCCTGCCTTGAACTCTGAACCCGCACGGATCATGCGAACGGGCACGCCTCGCTCGCGCGCAGCCGCCACGGCTTCCTCGCGATCCGGACCGGTTGCGGCAAGAGCCGGGTCGAGCACCGTGCCGATGCGAAGCTGCCGGATGACGTCAGCCGCTCCCCCGACGTGGTCACGCTGGGGATGGGTGAGCACGAGCGCCGAGAGCGAGCGGACACCCATGCGGGCCAACTGCGCAGCGACGTTTGCCTCGGGCGGTCCCTGGTCGACGAGCACTCGCGCGCTCGGCGTCTCGAGCAGCACTGAGTCGCCCTGCCCGACGTCCAGGAACGTCACTCTGAGCCCGGCCGGTTGCGCCCAGGTGGGCCCTGGACGGAGGAGCCACATACCCGCGACGCCCAGCAGCACCAAGCCGACTGCGGCAATTGCGACCGGGGCTCGCATGAGGCCGATGTCGGGCGCGCAGCCTTCCGAGCGTAGACCCAGCCGGCCGTCGACGAGCCCTGCAACGACGAGCGCGGTTCGTGATCCGATCTGGGCGCCCGGGAGCGAAGCCACGAGTCGCGCGACGAGCTCGATCCACGCCGCCGCCCAGCCCGCGAGCCACGCCAACGCGGCCGCCGCGCCCGGCGCGATCGGGTCCACGACCCCCGCGAGCAGGCCCAGCCCGAGCGCGAACGGCACCGCCGGCTCAGCGAGAACGTTCGCCAGGACCGTGTAGAGCGGCGCCTGCCCGAAGTGGAGAAGGACGATCGGAGCCGTGACGAGACCACAGACCGCGGCGACAGCGAGCCCTTCGGCGAGTCGTCTCGGAACGGGATACCCCTCCAAGCGCTCACGTACGCGAGGGACCCCGACGAAGATCGCCGCGACCGCTGCGAAGGAGAGCTGGAAGCCCGGGCTCGAGCGCCGAGGTCGGCGCCCAGGCAAGCAGAACGAGCGCTCCGAGGGCAAGGAAGTGCCAGCGGTCGCGCGGTCGGGCGACGAGCCACGCGAGCGAAGCGAGTCCTCCCGCAATTCCAGCGCGGATCACCGACGGCTGCCAGCCGACGGCGAGCACGTACAAGCCGATCCCGACGAGCGTCATGAGCTCCCGCCCCACACGCGGAACGCGCAATAGCCACCCGAGCCCGTAGATCCCGAGGGCGAGAAAGGCGACGTTCTGACCAGAGACGGCGAGTAGGTGGTACAGGCCCGACGCCCGGAAGTCGTCGCGCACGCGCTCAGGCAGCCCCTCGTCCTCGCCGAGCACGACGCCGAGCACGAGCGAGCGCCGCACGCCGGTCGCTCCGCGCCCCACGGCATCCTCGACGCGGTCGCGGATCCGGTCGCCCAGACCGGGGAGACCGCCGCGGCGTCCGACCGAATGCCAAGCACCACCACGTAGCACGACATGGATCCCCTGTCGCGCCAGCCACGCCCGCTCGTCGAATCCTCCGTCCGCAGGACGCGGCTCGCGCACGCGAACGACGGTCTCGAGAATCGTTCCGCGAGGCGGAGAACGGCCGACCGGAAGCAAGAGCAGGACTCGCTCGCGAAGGCGCGTCTTGCCGAACCTCCTCACCTCGGCTTGCATCCGAACCGCCCACGGAGTCGTGCGCGCCGGGCCTGCCACGACGAGCTCGGCGGACGCCGATTCGCCGATCTCATTCACCAGCGCGCTATGGCCCATCGCCTCGAGCCTCAGTCCTCCCCACCACAGGCCTGCGATCGCGAGAACCGCTCCGACCGCGACGATTCGTCCGGTTTCGGCACGCAGCAGAACGGCCGCCAGCGCAATGGCCCCAACGAGACCCAGGACGAGCGGGTTCGGAGCGGCAATGTTCGAAGCTGCGAGCCCGGCGCACGCCGAGCCCGCCAGCAACGAGGGCCAATGCTGCTCGACGACTCGCCTCACGGGGTCACGAGATCGCGCAACTGCTCGATCCGCGTCGGCCCGATGCCCGGTACCGCATCCAGGTCGTCGACCGACCTGAACGGCCCGTGCTCGGCCCTGTAGTCGAGGATCTTCTGCGCGGTGATCGGCCCCACCCCGGGGAGCTCGTCGAGCTGATCGGCGGTTGCCGAAGACAGGCTCGGCTTCGGGCCGAGACCAGCATCCCCAGCAGCGCCCTCCGCCGAGAACGGCTCGGCCGCCGGATCGCCGCCGGTCGACTCGAGGCCGTCGGCCACCGCCAGTCGACGCGGCACGAGAACCTGGATCCCGTCGACCAGCGGAGCAGCGAGGTTCAACCCCGCCAGTTCCGCTCCGCGCGTCGCACCTCCCGCGCGGGAGACTGCGTCGGCCACTCGCGCCCCTTCACGGAGGCGATAGAGGCCGGGTCGACGTACCGCGCCGACCACGTGGACGACGACGGCGCGCCTGGTCGGCGCCTGCGCGACGATCTCGAGAGGCGCGACGACTTCGGGTGCGCTCGCCGTGCCCGCCTGCGCTAGCCGGTGTCCGGCGAGTGCCAGGACGACGAGCAGCACGCTGAGGGCGACGAGCGCAGTCGAGCGCGACACGGCCAACGGCATATGCCGATCGTCGCTCCAGCTCGATCACAGGTGGGCCACGCATTCGTGCCGAGTCGGTGCCAATCTCGGAGGAGGCGGGTCGGTCCGCGGCCTGCGCGGTGAAACCCTGCGATCTTCAGGTCACGAAGCTGACGAGCTTGCCGGGAACGACGATCGTTCGCTCCACCTCACCGCCGTCCAGATATGACTGCACCCGCTCGGAGGCCCGCGCCAGCGCGACGAGCTCGTCGTCAGGCGTGTCCGGCGGAACGTGCAGGCGCTCGCGCACGCGCCCGTTCACCTGCACGACGACCTCGACGGTGTCCACCTCGAGGAGAGCAGGGTCGGCTTCGGGCCACGGCTGCATCCCACAGCCGCTCGTGACCGAGCCGCTCCCACAGCTCTTCGGCGACATGTGGTGCGTACGGTTGGATCGAGCGACTACGACCGTCTCCGCAGCGAGGCGCGAGTCCGGCCCCGTCGTGTCCTTCGAGAGCTCGTTGACGAGCTCCATCATCGCCGCGATCGCGGTGTTGAAGGCGTAGCGCCGGCCGATGTCATCGGAGACCTTCGCGATCGTCGCATGCGCCTTGCGCGCGAGCGCGCCCCCCTCGGGCGGGTCCGAAGGCGCGCCTTCCGCGACCTCGTTCACGACCCTCCAGAGACGCCGAACGAAACGGGCCATGCCTTCGACGCCCTCTTCGGTCCACTCCATGTCCTCATTCGCGGGACCGAGGAAGAGGATGTTCAGGCGGCAAGCATCCGCGCCGTAGCGCTCGATGAAGTCGTCCGGCCCGACGACGTTCCCGGCCCGCTTCGACATCTTCGTCTTGCCGACAGTCACCCAGCCGTTGGAAAAGAACCGCGCGAACGGCTCCCGGAAGCCGACCAGTCCGAGGTCGTTCAGCACTTTCACCCAGAAGCGGGCGTAGATCATGTGCACCGTCGCGTGGTCGACGCCGCCGATGTACAGGTCGACCGGGTTCCAGTAGTCGACCGCCTCGCGCGCAAATGGGGCCGTGTCATTGCGGGCGTCGCAGTAGCGGAGGAAGTACCAGGACGAATCGACGAACGTGTCCATCGTCTCGGTCTCTCGCCGCCCGACCTCGGCGCAGCGCGGGCACGGAACGTTGACCCACTCCTCGGCCTGCGCGAGCGGCGGCTTCCCCTTCGGCTTGAAGTCCTCGACCTCGGGCAGAAGCACCGGAAGATCCTCCTCCGGCACCGGGACGATCCCGCAGGCGTCGCAGTAGACCACGGGGATCGGGCAGCCCCAATAGCGCTGTCGCGAGAACCCCCAGTCGCGCAGGCGGTAGTTGACCGTCAGCCGGCCACGGCCGTCCGCTGCAAGCTTCTCGACGATCCTGCGACCGCCCTCGTGCGCGGGCAGGCCGTCGAACTCCGCGGAGTTCACGAGCACCTCGCCCTCGGTGTGCCCGACATGCGCCGCCTCCTGATCGACCTCATCGTCGGCGGGACGGACGACGTGTCGTATCGGCAGCCCGAACGCCTTGGCGAAGTCGAAGTCGCGCTGGTCGTGCGCGGGCACGGCCATGATCGCGCCTGTCCCGTAGTCCATCAGCACGTAGTCCGCGACGAATACCGGGAGCCGCTCGCCGTTCACCGGGTTGACCGCATGAAGCCCAGTGTCGACGCCCGTCTTCTCCTCCGCCGCCGCGCGCTCCTGGGTCTTCTTCGAAGCCGAGCGCCGGACGTACTCGCGGACCTCTCCCGATTCGATCTGCGCAACCAGGTCATGCTCGGGCGCGAGCACGAAGAACGTCGCTCCGTAGAGCGTGTCCGGGCGGGTCGTGAATACGGGCACATCCTGGTTCAGCTCCTCGATCCGGAACAGGATCTCGGCGCCGTCCGAGCGGCCAATCCAGTTTCGCTGGCGCGCCTTGATCGACTCGGGCCAATCGACCGTCTCGAGATCGTCGAGCAGCGCCTGCGCGTAGTCGGTGATCCGGAAGAACCACTGCTCCATCACACGGGACTCGACCTCGGCGCCGCAACGCTCGCAGCGCCCGTTGCGCACCTGCTCGTTCGCGAGCACCGTCTGGTCGTTGGGACACCAGTTGACCGGCGCCCCCTTCCTATAAGCGAGCCCCCGCTCGTAGAACTTCAGGAATTGCCACTGCTGCCAGCGGTAGTACTCGGGGTCGTGGGTCGAGAGCACCCGCTGCCAGTCGTAGGCCCAGCCCGCCCGGCGCATCGAGCGCGTGATGTGCGCGATGTTCCGCTCGACGATGTCACGAGGGTGGCCACCCTCGTTGATCGCCGCGTTCTCGGCAGGCAGACCGAACGAGTCGAACCCTTGCGGATGAAGCACGCGCATTCCGTTACGGCTGCGGAACCGCGTGACGACGTCGCCGATCGTGTAGACGAGCATGTGGCCCATGTGCAGCGTTCCCGACGGATACGGGAGCTGCTCGAGCACGTAACTCTTCGGAGCGACGTCGTCCAGCGGCCCGGGGTTGGATACCTCGAACGCGTGCTCCTCCGCCCAGATGCGCTGCCACTTTTCCTCGATCGCTTGTGATTCGTACGGTTCCATCGCTCTTCTCATTCGCTTCGGGGAACAAAAAAGCCTCTCGCGCGAGAGGCTCCATGAGAACGCCCGCGGCTCTCGCCGCGCCCGCTCCCTGGCTTATGCAAGAAGCCGCTCCATGACCTGAAAAGGGTAACAGGCAGAATCGGCAGATGCTCGAGCTCTTCCCGGATTCCGGTCGGATCGAGCACGGAGAGCTCGTGCTCGGCGGCGTGCCCACGTCAGAGCTCGCGGATCGTTTCGGGACACCCGTCGTCGTCTACTGCGAGGCGACGCTTCGCGCACGGGCTCGAGAGATTCGAGACGCCGTCCCCGCCGCACACGTCTTCTACGGCTCGAAGGCGTTTCCGAACGTTTCCGTCATGCGGATCTTCGCCGAGGAGGGCATCGGCGCGGACGTCTCGACCCTGGGTGAGCTCGCGTTCGCACGGGCGGCGGGAATCGACGGCGAGCAGCTCGTTCTGCACGGAAATGCGAAATCGGACGAGGAGCTCCGCGCTGCAGCCGCGGCGGGAGCGACGGTCGTCCTGGACGGCGACGAAGCCGAGCGAGCCTCAGCGGAAGGTGTCACTCGCGTGCTCGTTCGCGTGACGCTCGGAGTCGAAGCCGACACGCACGAGGCGATCCGAACAGGACACCACGGCTCGAAGTTCGGCCTTCCGCCCGAGCACGCGCTACGAACGATCGACACGGCTCGCGCGCTCGGTCTCGACGTTGCGGGCCTCCACGTCCACGTCGGGTCCCAGCTCGCGGACACCGCCGCGCACGCGGAGACCATCGAGCTCCTCGCGACGTTTGCGGCACGCTGCCGCAACGACCTGGCCTGGACGCCAGGGCTGGTGAACGTCGGCGGTGGCTTCGCCATCCGTCACGTCCTCGACGAGCCGGACACGGACCTCGGGGAGCTCGCTCGCGGAGTCGCGGACTCGGTCTCGGACGCCTGGAGGGCGCATGATCTCCCAGCACCGCAACTCGCCTTCGAGCCCGGGCGGGCGCTCGTGGGACAGGCAGGAGTCACCCTCTACCACGTGCGGACGGTCAAGCGGCTCGACGAGCTGACCTGGGTCGCGGTCGACGGCGGCATGTCCGACAACCCACGTCCGGAGCTCTACGGCGCTCACTACACCGCCCTTTCGGCAGCTCGTGCCGATCAACCGGCGACCGAGACGGTCAGCATCGCCGGCCTCCACTGCGAATCGGGAGACGTTCTGATCGACGATGTCGCGCTACCGCCTCCTCGGGCCGGAGACCTGCTCGCCGTCCCGGCCACCGGCGCATACACGCTTGCGATGAGCTCGAACTACAACGCGACTCCCAGACCGCCCGCCGTGCTCGTCGGCGAAGGACGGGCTCGTCCCATCCGCCGCCGCGAGACGCTCGACGATCTCCTCTCTTTCGAGGTCTGATGGAGTTTCGCTTCTGTGACGACTTCGGAGCCGACGGCTTCTCGTGGATCGTCGACGAGCCGATGACGCGCACCTCTCACACGCTCGTCTCCGCCGGGAAGGTCTGGCTCGTCGACCCTGTTGACTGGCCCGATGCGATCGAGCGGGCACGCTCGCTCGGAGAGCCTACGTCGGTGCTCCAGCTCCTCGACCGCCACAACCGCGACTGCGCGTCGCTCGCAGCGCAGCTGGGCATCCCACACGTGGTCGCTCCTGTCGTGCTCCCGGACACGCCTTTCGAGTGCATCGCGGTGAAGCGAATGAGGCGATGGGAGGAGACGGCACTCTGGTGGCCGGAGACAAAGACCCTCGTCGTCGCCGAGGCGCTCGGGACGAGCAGGTTCACGATCGGCGGGAGTGACGACCGCGTCGGCGTCCACATGCTCCTGCGGCTGACGCCTCCGAAGATGCTCGCCTCGTACGAGCCGGAGCGGTTGCTGGTCGGTCACGGCGAAGGAGTGCACGGCCCGGCTGCGACGACCGGCCTCCGCGCAGCGCTCGCCCACAGCAGGCGCGGCCTTCCCGGTGTCCTGCTGCGGCTCCCGTTCGCCGGTCGGTCGTAGTCAGGAACGCGCGCCGGCGAGCACGCCGGGGCGCACCAGGCGTGGTGGTGCGACGAGGCCGGCATCCTTTACGGGTGGGTTGAGCGGCTCGGCGAGCGGCTCCGCACCGAAGGACGTCCGCATTCGCTCGTGCGGAGGCTCGCCGTACAGAGTCGTCCGCTGGCGCGGAATCCGCCCGGCCGAATGGATGAGCTCCTCCATCCGCTCCGGAGGCATCTCCTGCCCGAAGGCGGCTCCGGCCGAGCGGGAGATCGACTCGTTCATCAGCGTTCCACCCAGGTCGTTGACGCCGGCCCGCAGCACCTGGCGGGTCCCGTCGGGCCCGAGCTTCACCCACGAGGCCTGGATGTTGGTGATCCCCGGATGAAGCGCCAGTCGTGCGACGGCATGGACGAGCAGCACCTCGCGGAAGGTGGGACCGCGGCGTGCGCGCCCCTGCAGGTACATCGGAGCTTCCATCGGCACGAAGGGGAGCGGCACGAACTCGGTGAACCCGCCCGAGCGGGCTTGTTGCTCCCGAGCGCGCAGCAGGTGACGAGCCCAGCTTCGCGGCGTGTCGGCGTGCCCGAACATCAGCGTCACGTTGGAGCGGAGCCCGACCCGATGCGCTGCCTCGTGCACCGCCAGCCACTGGGCGGTCGTCACCTTGTCCGGGCAGATGACCCGGCGCACCTCGTCGTCGAGCACCTCGGCAGCCGTCCCGGGAAGCGAGCCGAGCCCGAGATCGCGAAGTCGGGCGAGGTACCCCTCGAGCGAAAGCCCGAGTGTCGCGGCCCCCTGCCACACCTCGAGCGCCGAGAAGGCGTGTACGTGGATGCCTGGCACCGAGCCGTTGATCGCCCGGACGACGTCAGCGTAGTACTCACCCGTGAAGGCCGGGTGGATCCCGCCCTGGAGGCAGACCTCGGTCGCGCCGCGCTCCCACGCCTCCTGCGTACGACGCACGATCTCCTCGAGCGGGACGAGGTACGGCGCGCCACGCAGGTTGGCCGCGAGCTTGCCTTTCGAGAACGCGCAGAAGCCGCAGCGGAAGTAGCAGACGTTGGTGTACTGGATGTTCCGGGTGACGACGTACGTGACCGTCGTCCCCACAGACCTCACGCCGAAGCCGATCGGCTGCCGCGAAAACCCGCGCCGCCTCCGTCCCGCGCGCATCGAGCAGTCGCGTGATCTCGTCCTCGCCGAGCTCGTCACCTGTGAGCTCGAGCGGAGGCGCGCCGCGGGGGACGACGTAGGGAACGAAGCCCGGCTCGCCCGGAGCCCACGCGTCGTCGCGGGCTAGCCCGCTCGCGTCCGCCGCACGCCGAACCGCCGGCGCCACTGCCGGGTCGACCCAGGTCTCGAGGTCTGCGACGTACTCGGGGTAAACCGGGAGTCGCGGCACGAGCTCCAACTCGCGGCTACGGGTTGCCTCGTCGAGGCGACCGATCTCGGGCCACGGCGCCTCGGGGTTGACGTGGTCGATCGTCACCGGCGAGACCCCACCCCAGTCGTCGAGCCCGGCGTCGAGCAGTCGCGGGAAGTTCTCGAACGCGAGGTTCGGCGGCGCCTGAACGTGCCAGGACGCGCCTAGCAGGATCCGCGCGGCTGCGATCGTCCACAGGTGATCGTCGAGCGAGGGTTCGGGGTGCGCCGCCATCCGCGTGCCGGGCTTCGCGCGGAAGTTCTGGACGATGACCTCCTGCACGTGCCCGTGCTCCTCGCCGAGCTCCTGGAGCGCCAGGAGGGCGTCGATCCGCTCCTCCCGCGTTTCGCCAATCCCGATCAGGATCCCGCTCGTGAACGGGATCGAGAGCTCGCCTGCCAGGCGGATCGTCTCGAGGCGACGGGCCGGGAGCTTGTCCGGTGAGGCCCAGTGCGGTCCACCCCGCTCCGCCAACCGGTCCGAGGTCGTCTCGAGCATGATTCCCATCGACGCCGAGACCGGCCGGAGAAGCTCGAGCTCAGTCCGCGTCATTACTCCTGGGTTGACGTGCGGCAGAAGCCCGGTCTCCTCGAGCACGAGCCGGGCACAGCGGGCGAGGTACTCCAGCGTCGTCTCGCAGCCGAGCGAGCGAAGCTCGTCACGCGCGACCTTGTAGCGAAGCTCGGGCTTGTCGCCGAGGGTGAAGAGCGCCTCACGGCAGCCGGCGGCGGCGCCCGCTCGAGCGACGGCGAGCACCTCGTCCTCGGTCATGTACGCGCGCTCGCCGCGCCTCGGCGGGCGGGCGAACGTGCAGTAGCCGCAGACGTCGCGGCAGAGCGTCGTCAGCGGGATGAAGACCTTCGGCGAGTACGTGACGAGCGGCCCGGGACGCAGCCGGCGCGCCTCCGCAAGTAGCTCCTCGAGCGGAGCGGAACACAGGTCAGCGGCGAGGCGCATGCTCTCCACGAGCATACGTCGATGACGCCGGGGCGCATTCGTCATACGAGAGACAGCCGGCTAAGGAAGGAGTACCGATGCGTTTCCTGTTCCTGATCCATGGCGACGAGGAAGCCGAAGCAGCGCTGAGCTCAGACGAGCGTCGTGCAATCGTCGCCGAGCACATGGCGTACGCGGCGATGCTCCGCGAGCGAGGCGCGCACGTCCTTGGAGAGGCGCTCGACGGGACGGCAACGGTCGTTCGCCCGGGCGACCCCCCGATCGTCACGGACGGTCCGTTCACCGAGACGAAGGAGGTGGTCGGCGGCTTCTACGTCGTTGAGTGTGTCAACCGCGAAGCGGCCCTCGAGCTGGCGGCGAAGGTGCCGCAAAGCCCGGGAGTCGCAGTCGAGGTGCTCACTATCGCAGGGCTCTGAACCGCTTCGCTGGGCTAGCTCAGTTCCGCTTCGAGGTCCAGAGCCCGCCGAACGGCACCCAGCGCCCCTTCGTCCAACGCTGGAGCTGACCCTGCTGGATCGGGAAGTTGTCGCCCTTTCCGGTCTTCACCGAGACACCGGGAAGCACGAACGGATTCCCTGCGCTCGTGATCGAGCGTGCCCGCGCTATCAGCCCGGCCCGGGTGGGGTTGGCGCCGAGCCGCTTGAAGAGGCCGACGGTCTCGTACGCCACCGCCATCCCGTACAGGTGGTTCGCGTCGTTCGGGTTCGAGCCCTTCGCGTACCTCGCGAGAATCGCGCGGTACTGCTTCATTCCCGGATCGTTCTTCCAACGCGGATCGAGCGGATCCTTGAGCGGCGTCGTCGAGATCGTTCCGTCGACCGACTTGCTCTTTCCACCCTCGGAGGCAAGCGTCATGGTGTTCGAGGTGGCCGACACTGCGTTGTTGATGACGAGCGGGCGCCACTTCAGCCTGTTCGCGAAGACGTACGCCTGGATCGCGAACGTCGGCGTGGCGAAGATCGCCAGGACGTTCGCACCGGAGGCCTTGAGCTTGCTGATCTGTGAACCCACGTCCGGCGACGTCACCTGATACGGCTCGGCGGCGACGACTTTCGAGCCAGAGCGCCCGAGACCGCGCTTCAGGCTGCCGAGCAGGTCCTTTCCGTAGTCGTCGTTCTGGAAGAGGACGCCGATCTTCGCCTTCTTCTGCGTCTTCGCAATGTACTGGCCGTAGACGAATCCCTCGGCCGCGTAGCTCGGCTGGAAGCCGATCGTCCACGGGTACTGCGCGGCATCGCGTCCCCATGTCGTAGCGCCGGACGCTACGAAGAGCTGAGGGACCTTCATCTGGTTCAGGTACTCGCGAATGGCGAGATTGGCCTCGGTGCCGAGTGTGTTGAAGACTGCGAACACCTTGTCTTGCTCCACGAGCCGGCGGACCGCTTGCACCGTCTGCGCCGGGTTGTAGGCGTCGTCGGCGATGCGGTATTCGATCTTGCGCTTCGCCGCACCTCCCCTGGCATTGATGGAGTCGAAGTAGGCCTGGGCTCCCCGCGCCACCGTCGCGTACGAGGCG
The DNA here is from genome assembly GCA_963722035.1 of uncultured Thermoleophilia bacterium. Lineage (GTDB taxonomy): Bacteria > Actinomycetota > Thermoleophilia > Gaiellales > Gaiellaceae > GMQP-bins7. The sequence goes on along the minus strand of CAVRLG010000023.1, from coordinate 31,033 downwards.
GCTGGGCCCGTGAGTGGCGACGTGCCGCCGATGAGGATCGTCGTCGGGCTGATGCCGGGGTCCGCCGACGAGCCTGCGAACGCGACTGGCAGCATCGCAAAGAGCGCGGTGGCGAGCGCGATCACAACTGCAGTCGGTCGTCTCATCGTCGGCGCCTCCTTCGTCGGTGCACTACTCCGAACGAGAGTACCGGCGGCTCGAGATCAGCTGCCCGATCTTCCGGAAGAGCCCACCGACTCCGTTCGGCAGGACGAACATCAGCAGGATCAGGACGACGCCGTAGACGATCGCCGGCCCGCCCGGCTTCTGCGTCTCCTCGATGATCCGGCCCGGAAGAAGAGACCCGAGGTCCTCCCCCTGCGCCCAGAGCGGCAGGAAGGCGATGAAGATCGCGCCGAAGACGAGCCCGGAAAGTCCGCCGAGACCACCGACGACGATGCCGACGAGGAGGAAGATGGAGAGCGCGACCGGGAACGTGTCGGGGTTGACGAAGGCGCTGACCATCGCGAACAACCCGCCGGCGACTCCCGCATACGCGGCGCTGATTGCGAACGCGAGCGTCTTGTACCGCGCAAGGCTCACTCCTGACGAAACCGCTGCCGTCTCGCTGTCGCGCACGGCGCGGAACGCTCGGCCCGTCCGTCCACGCAGGATGAGCCATGCGACGGCGAACGCTACGAGCGCTACCGACCAGGCGAGGTAGTACATCCAGTCGTTCGGGGAGAGCGACCAGCCGAGGATTTCGACGTTGGAGATGGAGCCGGTGAGTTCGGGAGTGCCGAAGAGCTGGATGCCGGAGCCTCCCCCCGTGAACTCCTCGAAGCGCTTGACGGTCGATGGCATCGCCACCGCGATCGCGAAGGTCGCAAGGGCTAGGTAGAGCCCCGAGAGACGCAGTGCCGGGATCCCGAACGCGAGGCCGACGAGGCCAGCGACGAGGCCGGCGATAGGCAGTGTCCAGACGTCCTTCAGGCCGCCCGAGATCGGGCCGCCGAACTGCTCGTTGCCGACCATCAGGATCGCCGTGGTGTACCCACCGATCGCCATGAACGCTCCGTGCCCGAGCGAGATCTGTCCGGTGTAACCCGTGAGGATGTTGAGACCGAGTAGCGCGATCAGATAGATGCCGACGTACGAGTAGTCGCGCGCCTTGAAGTCGCTGATGAACTCCGGCAGCACCGCGATGAACACGACGAATGCCGCGAACGCGACGAACCCGATGAGGCGCGTCGTGCGAGGAGTCAAACTCGTTTTACCTCCGGCCTACCGAACAGGCCCGACGGTCGCACGAGCAAGACGACGAGGATGATGAGAAGAGCCGCCGGCAGCCGCAGCTCCTCCGAGAACCAATCGAACGCGCCGTACTGGCTCAGATAGCTCAGCATGTTGAGGAGGACTCCGAGCAGCAATCCGCCGACGACTGCACCGAGAGGCGAGTCGATCCCTCCGAGGATCGCCGCGGCGAACGCGTAGATCAGCACGGCCTGCATCATCTGCGGATCGAGCCCGACGGTAGGGGCGGTGAGCATCCCTGCGACCGCACCGAGCGTCGCTGCGAGCCCCCATCCCAGCGCCAGCATCCACGTCACCCGAATGCCGACGAGGCGCGCCTCCTCAGGGTTCACCGCAGCCGCTCGAAGAGCGAGCCCGACCTTCGTGAACCGGAACAGCAGCCAGAGCAGCAGCACGATCCCGAGCGCCACGGCGATCGTTCCGACGTCGTGCGCCGCGACGATGACCCCGCCGACGTCGTAGGTGTCGGTTCCGAACGGGCCCTGCAGCTGCTGCGGCTGGCCGCCCCACTGCCAGATCACGAAGCCGTTGATCGCGACGAGAAGCCCGATCGTCACGATCACGATCCGCAAGACGCTTCCGCGCTCCACCGGGCGAATCACCGCTCGATGGATCCCGACCCCACCACCGAACGAGATCGCCAGCGTGGCGACGAACGCAGGCCAGTAGCTCCAGCCGTGGTTCACGGTGAGCGTCCACGCGACGTAGGTCGAGAGTGTCGCCATCTCGCCCTGTGCGAAGTTGATGACCCCGGTCGAGCGGTGGATGATCACGAGCGCGAGCGCGAGCAGCGCGTAGATCCCGCCCGACGCGAGCCCAGAGACGACCTGCTGCAGGAAATCGGAGAAGCCTGCCGCCAGCATCAGTAACCCAGGTAGCTCCGTCGAACGGATTCGTCGCTGCGGAGCTCGTCACTCGTGCCGGTGAGCGCGACCCGGCCGACCTCGAGGACGTAAGCGCGCTCGGATGCTGCGAGCGCGATGCGCGCGTCCTGCTCGACGACGAGCACCGTCAATCCCTCCTTCTCGTTGAGCTCGCGGACGATCCGGAAGAACTCGCGCACGATCATCGGCGCGAGGCCGAGCGAGGGCTCGTCGAGGAGCAAGAGCCGCGGGCGACTCATCAAGGCGCGCCCGAGCGCGAGCATCTGCTGCTCGCCGCCCGACAGCGTTCCCGCACGCTGCCCGCCGCGCTCGACCATCCAGGGGAAGTACTCGGCGATGCGCACGATGTCCGCCTTGACCGATCGGTCGCGGCGCGTGTAGGCGCCGAGCTTGAGGTTCTCGGTCACCGTCAGGTCGACAAACGTCCCACGACCCTCGGGGACATGCGCGATTCCGGACTTCGCCGCTGCCTCCGGGCCTCCCTTGACTGTCTTTCCCTCGAGCTCGATCGCCCCGCTTCGCGAGACGGTGCCGGAGATGGCGCGAAGAGTGGTCGTCTTGCCCGCCCCGTTCGCACCGAGGACCGCGACGATCTCGCCGTCGCGGACGGTCAACGAAACGTCGTGCAGCGCCTGCACGGGCCCGTAACGAGCGGCAACGCGGTCCAGCTCGAGCAACGTGCTCACGCCTCGTTACCCTCCTTGCTCGCATCGCTGGGCTCGACGGATGGCTCGGGCTCCGAGAGCGGCTCGGCTTCATCGTCGCTTCCGAGATAGGCCTCGATGACGGCCGGGTCGGCCTGGACCTGCGCCGGCGCGCCGTCCGCGATCTTGCGGCCGAAACTGAGGACGTTGACGTGGTCGGAGATGCTCATCACGAGGTTCATGTGGTGCTCAACGAGAAGAACGGTGAGCTCGAGGTCGTCACGCAGTCGCTTGATGAACGTGCCGAGCTCGGCGACCTCCCGGTGGTTCAACCCGCCCGCGGGCTCGTCGAGCAGGAGCAGTCGCGGCTTCGCAACGAGAGCGCGAGCAAGCTCGACCCGCTTCTGCGTTCCGTACGGCAGAGCTGCGGCGGGGAAGTACGCTCGGTCGCGGAGGCCCACGACGTCGAGCGCCTCGAACGCCTCCTTCTCACCAGCCTTGCGACCCCGCCCGTGCGCCCCGACCAGGACGTTTTCGAGCACCGACATCGTGCGGAAGAGCTGGAGGTTCTGGAACGTGCGGGCGACGCCCTTGCCGACGATCTTGTACGCGGGCTGGCGCAGGATCGACGTGCCGTCGAGCGTGACCTCTCCCGCGTCGGGCTTGTAGAGCCGCGTGATGACGTTGAACGCCGTCGTCTTGCCGGCGCCGTTCGGGCCGATGAGGCCCGAGATGTGGCCTTTCTCGACCGCGAACGAGACGCCGTCGAGCGCGACGATGCCGCCGAAACGGAGAGTGACGTCCCGTACTTCGAGGAGGGCCATCGGCGAAGAACCCTAAACCGGCTTCGTACGCCGTGGCAATGACCATGACGCGCCAGACGCATTACGATCGTGACCGATGGATCTGCGCGACACGCCGGAAGAGGCTGCGTTCCGAGCCGAGCTGCGCTCCTGGCTCGAGGAGAACGTGCCTGACGAGCTGCGCGGGCACCGGGGTGGCGCGAGCCGCTTCGACGGACCGGAGATGCGCGCCTGGAGCCGTGCGCTCTACGACGCGGGCTACGCCGGGCTCACCTGGCCCGAGGAGTTCGGGGGTGGCGGAGCGCCGTACACCCACCAGGCGATCTTCCTCGAGGAGATGGCGCGCGCCGAGGCTCCCACGCACATCGGCGTCATCGGCATCGGCATGGCCGGGCCGACGATCATGGCCCACGGCACCGAGGAGCAGAAGACGCGCTACCTCGCGCCGATTCTGTCCGCGCAGGAGATCTGGTGCCAGGGTTTCTCGGAGCCGGGCGCCGGTTCGGACCTCGCGGGCGTACGCACGAGCTCGCGGCTCGAGGACGGTCACTTCGTCGTCGACGGGCAGAAGGTCTGGTCGTCGTTCGCGCACCTCGCGAGCTTTTGCATCCTCCTCACCCGCAGCGACCCCGAGTCGACACGCCACGCCGGCCTCACGTACCTGATCGTCGACATGAAGGCGCCGGGAGTGGAGGTGCGTCCGCTCACGCAGATCACCGGCGAGGCCGAGTTCAACGAGATCTTCTTCACGGGCGTCCGCGTGCCCGCCGAGAACCTCCTCGGCGAGGTCGGCGGCGGCTGGCAGGTGGCGATGACGACCCTCCTCCACGAGCGCGGCACGCTCGGCTTCGCGCTGCAGGCGGCGCTCGAGGTACAGGTACGGAAAGTCATCTCGCTCGCGCGCGACCGCGGCGCAGATCCGTTGCAGCGCGACCGGATTGCACGCGAGTGGATCGAGATGCAGGCGGTTCGCTTCACCAACTACAGGTCGCTTTCGGCGCTGATGAAGACGGGGATGCCTGGCCCCGAGGGATCGATCTCGAAGCTCGTATGGTCGGAGGCGAACCAGCGCGTGACGAAGCTCGCGCTCGAGCTCCTCGGGCCGGACGCCGCGCTCGGCGAGGACAACGCGCCGTACGGCGGTTACTGGCAGTACCAGCAGCTCCGCAGTCGCGGGAACACCATCGAGGCGGGAACGTCGGAGGTTCTCCGCAACATCGTCGCCGAGCGCGTGCTCGGCCTCCCCAAGTCGCGCTGATGGACTTCACCTTCACACCCGAGCAGGACGCGCTCCGCGAGCAGGCTCGTGAGTTCCTCGCCGCGAACCCGGAGCCGACGTGGGAGCAGGTCGCCGAGCTCGGTTGGACCGGCGTCTCGATCGCGGAGGAGGACGGCGGAGCCGGACTCACGTTCGTCGAGGAGGCCGTGCTCTTCGAGGAGCTCGGGCGCGCACTCTATCGTGGGCCGTACTTCTCGACGATCGGGCTGACTCTCCCTGCGCTTCCCGACGACCTCCGAGCCGAAGTGGCAGCCGGAGATACGAGCTGGACGCTTGCATTTGGACCGCTCGTGCCCGATCTCGACACCGCGCAACGAGTTGCGATCGTGGGCGGCGACGGGATCTACGAGCTCGAGGGCGCCGAGCGCGAGATCCTGACGACGACGGACGTGTCACGGCCCCTCGGCGTCGTGCGCGGCGGCGACCCCGGGCGCAGGCTCGGGGATGCTGGTGTCCTCACCGAGATCGAGTCACGCTCGCTGACCGCGCTGGCCCTCGAGGCCTGCGGTGTCGCGCGGCGCGCCCTCGAGTACGCAATCGAGTACGCCTCGACGCGCGAGCAGTTCGGCAGGAAGATCGGCGTCTACCAGGCGGTCTCTCACCCGCTCGCGGACGCGTACACGCGACTCGAGCTCTCGCGCTCGCTCGCGCTCTGGGCAGCGTGGTGCGTGGCCTCCGAAGATCCACAGGCGTCGCTTGCCGCGGCCGCCGCAAAGTCCTCAGCCTCGGAGAGTGCAGTCGCTGTCTGCGAAACCTCGATTCAGGTGCTCGGCGGGATCGGCTTCACGTGGGAGCACGAGCTCCACCGGCTGTACAAGCGCGCGCTCGGCATCGAGAGCTTCGGGGCTTCGGGCACCAGACTTCGCGCCGAAGTTGCCGCTGCGCTTCTCAACGAGGACAGCGAGAGGCTTCCGGCCGCAGCGCCGGCTGCCGTCTCCGTCGAACAAGGAGGCTGAGTTGGACGGCCTGATCATGGACTACGAGCTGAATGTGCCCGGCGATCCTCCGCCGCGGAGAGCAGCTCTTCGGCGAGCGGGAGATCGTGACCAGGCTGCCAGATCGCAGCTGGCACCGCTACACCTACGCGGAGTTCGCCCCGCGTGCTCGCCGGCTGGCGGCAGCGCTTCGCAAGGAGCTAGGTCTGGGCGACGGCGACCGGGTCGGAACGTTCTGCTGGAACCACTACCAGCACCTCGAGACCTACATCGGCGTCCCGGTCGGCGGCATGGTCACGCACACCCTGAACCTCCGCCTGCACCCGGACGACATCACCTACATCGCGACGCACGCGGGCGACCGTGTCCTCATCGCCGACAAGGTGCTCTGGCCTCTCGTGGAGAACTTCCGCGAGCGCGTCGGCTTCGAGCACGTCATCGCGATCGGCGACGGCCCGACGCCTGATGGCGCGATCGAGTACGAAGACCTGCTTGCGAGCGCGGAGCCGGGCGATCTCCCCGACAGGGAGATCGACGAGAGAGCGGCGGCGGCCATGTGCTACACGAGCGGCACCACGGGACAGCCGAAGGGCGCTTTGTACTCGCATCGCGCCATCGCCGTGCATTCGCTCGCGTCCGCGATGGCCGGTGTTCTCTCGGTGACGGAGCACGACAGCGTTCTTCCCGTGGTCCCGATGTTCCACGCGAACGCCTGGGGCTTTCCGTTCACCTGCACCCTCGTCGGCGCGAAGCAGGTCTTCCCTGGCCCGTTCCTCGACGGCGAGAGCCTGCTCGAGGCGTTCCAGCAGGAGAAGGTCACCATCACGGCCGGCGTGCCGACGATCTGGATGGGGATCCTGCAGGAGCTCGACGCGAACCCCGGCAAGTACGACACGTCAACCGTTCGCGCCATGGTGGTCGGCGGCTCCGCCGCTCCTCAGGCCATGATCGAGGCCTTCGAGAAGCGGCATGGGCTCCGCATCCTGCACGCCTGGGGGATGACCGAGATGTGCCCGCTGGGAACGGTCTCGGAGCTGACGTCGCGCGAGCAGACATTGCCCGAAGAGGAGCAGTTCCGTTATCGCGCCAAGCAGGGCATCCCGGCGCCGTTCGTCGAGATACGTGCGCGCGCCGAGGAAGGATTCGCCCCCTGGGACGGTCAGACTATGGGCGAGCTCGAGGTACGTGGCGTGTGGGTCTCGTCGGCGTACTACGAGACACCCGAGGGCGCCGACCGCTGGACGGACGACGGCTGGTTCAAGACGGGTGACATCGTCACGATCGAGCCCCACGGCTACATCGAGATCCAGGATCGCTCGAAGGACCTCGTCAAGTCCGGCGGCGAGTGGATCTCGACGGTCGCCCTCGAGAACGCGCTCATGGGGCACCCCGCTGTTGCCGAAGCCGCGGTGATCGCGGTTCCGGACGAGAAGTGGGCGGAGCGGCCACTGGCGGTCGTCGTGCTTCGGGAAGGCCAGACAGCCACAGACGACGATCTGCGCGACTTCCTGGCCCCGAACTTCGCGAAGTGGTGGCTCCCCGAGCGGTTCGAGTACGTCGACGAGATCCCGAAGACGGCGGTCGGCAAGTTCCGCAAGACCGCGCTCAGGGAGATGTTCTCCGTCGGTCAGCCTGCGGAGACGGGGTAGTGGTCTTTATCTGGACCGAGCAGCACGGCGCGGTCGCCGTCGTCACGATCGACAATCCTCCGATGAACGCACTCTCGGCGCCGCTCCTGGAGGAGCTCGAGACCGAGATCGAGCGCCTCGACGCCGACGACGCGGTCCGCGCGATCGTGCTCAAGGGCGCGGGTGAGCGCGCGTTCGTGGCCGGAGCGGATATCAAGGAGTTCCCGTCGCTGCGCCAAGCGGCCGACGAGGCGCAGGAGAGCGGCTCAGCCCGTGGCATCCAGAAGCTCGGCGCGCGCATGGACGCCGCGCGAACGCCGTTCGTAGCCGCGATCCACGGCTTCTGCCTCGGGGGCGGGCTCGAGCTTGCGATGTGCTGCGACATCCGAATTGCTGCCGAGGGCGCTCAGCTCGGGCAGCCCGAGATCAAGCTCGGCCTGATTCCGGGCGGCGGCGGGACGCAACGGCTGCCGCGGCTGGTCGGGCTCGGGAGAGCTCAGCTCCTGAACATGACGGGCGACTTCATCGACGCAGGCACCGCGTACGACTGGGGGCTCGTCGAGAAGGTCGTTCCGCCGGGAGAGCTCTTCGAGGCAGCGCTGACCATCGCGCGCACGATCGCCGCCCGCTCACCGGTCGCGATCGGGGTGCTGCGCGAGCTGGCCCGGAACACTCGGGACCTCCCGCTCGAGGAAGGCCTGCGACGCGAGGCCGACGGCTTCCGCCGGTGCCTCGCAAGTGAGGACGGCGCCGAAGGTGTCGCCGCGTTCCTCGAGAAGCGCGAGCCCCACTTCACCGGCCGTTGAGAGCGGTCGTTCTGGAAGGAGTCGGCGGGCCTGAGCAGCTCGTCGTCCACGACGTGCCCGAGCCCGTGGCCGCCGACGGCGCTGCCGTCGTGGGCGTCCGCGCAGCCGGGATCAACTTCGCGGACGTCCTCGTCCGGCTGGGCCGGTATCCGCAGATGCCCGAGCTTCCGACAGTTCTCGGCTCCGAAATAGCGGGCGAGCTGGAGGGCAACCGCGTCATGGGCTTCGTACGCACCGAAGGCGGCGGCTATGCGGAGCAGGTCACTGTCGACAGGCGTTGGCTGCTCCCGCTGCCGGCGAACGCGAGCTTCGCGGAGGGTGCAGCGTTCCCGATGGCCTTCCTCACCGCCTGGATTCCGCTCACCGAGCTGGTTCGCATTGCGTTTGGCGCACGCGTCCTCATCACCGCAGCCGCCGGCGCGGTCGGAACGGCCGCGGTGCAGATCGTGCGAGCGCTGAACGGCCATCCGGTGGCGGCAGTCGGCAGCACGGCGAAGCTCGACCTCCCGCGCTCGCTCGGAGCGGTCGAAGCCGTGACCTACGACGCCATCGGCGAGCTCGAGCCGGTCGACGCGGTCTTCGATCTCGTGGGCGGCGAGGTCTTCACCGCGTCCCTCGCGCTGCTGAAGCCGATGGGAACAGCGATAGCCGTCGGCTACGCAGGCGGCCTCTGGCAAGACGTCAGCCCGACCTGGCTCGTCGGTCGCAACATCGGCGTTCACGGCTTCTACCTCGGCCGGCTGATCGGGAGGAACCCGGAGCTCGTCGAGCGAGCCGGCAAGGACGTGCTCCGCCTCTGGGAGAGCGGCGCGGTCCGACCGATCGTCGGGGCAGAGTTCCCGCTCGAGCAGGCGGGCGACGCGCATCGCCTGATCGAGGAGCGAAAGTCGACAGGAAAGGTCGTGCTCATTCCATGACAGCTCTCGTTACCGGATCGGCAGGAGGGATCGGCAGCGCGGTCGTGTCGAAGCTCCGCGCCGAGGGCTTCGAGGTGAAGGAGCTCGATCTCGTCAACGGGTTCGACGTGTCCAGCCCCGAGGCATGGGAGCACATCGGTTCGGTCGACCTCGCTTGCCTCAACGCGGGCGTACTCACTGGCGGTAACGGGATCGCGACGCTGACGGATGCCCAGTACCGCCGTGCGATTGGCGTCAACGTCGACGGAGTCGTCTTCGGCGTACGCCGGCTCGACCGCGTCATGCCGATGGGGAGCACGATCATCGTGACGGCGTCACTCGCCGGGCTCGTCGGGATCCCCGACGACCCGATCTACGGCCTCACGAAACATGCAGTCGTCGGCTTCGTCCGCTCCGTCGCGCCAGAGCTCGAGAAGCGGGGAATCCGGATCCAGGCCGTCTGCCCCGGCTGGGCCGACACTGCCCTGACGCCACCGGAGTTCAAGCAGGATCTCCTCTCGAAGGGATTCCGGCTGCTCCAGCCCTCGGAAGTCGCAGACGGCGTGTGGGCCGCCTACAAGAGCGAAGGAACCGGTGAGGCGTGGATCGTCCAGCCGGGCCGCGAGCCGCTCCTCTACGAGTTCAAGGGCGTTCCCGGCCCTCGCTGAGTCGTCAGTCGAAGCGCCAGCCGTCACCGGCGGCGAACGACTTCAAGATCCGCCGCGCGACGACCATGCGATGCACCTCGTCCGGGCCGTCGTAGATCCGCGCGCCGCGGGCCATCGCCAGCATTCCGGCCAGCGGCGTCTCGTCGGTGAGCCCCCGCGCTCCGTGCACCTGCACCGCACGATCGATCACGTCGTGGAGAACGCGCGCGGCGTAGAACTTGATCACGGAGACCTCGACCCGCGCCTCGTCACCCTGGTCGATCTTGTGCGCCGCGTCGAGCGTCATCAGCCGACACGCCTGGATCTCGGCAGCGGAGTCCGCGATCCAGTTCTGCACCGTCTGCTTCTCGGCGAGCGGCCCGCCGAACGTCTCACGCTCGAGCGCGTACGTGCACATGAGCTCGAAGGCGCGCTGCATCTGCCCGAGCCAGCGCATGACGTGGTGGATCCGGCCCGGGCCGAGGCGCTTCTGTGCGATGCGGAAGCCGTCCCCTACCTCGCCGAGCGTGTTCTCGATGGGAACCCGCACATCCGTGTAACGAACCTCGCAGTGCGTGGTCCAACCGCGCCCGCGATGACCCATGGTCGGAATTGCACGAACGACCTCGACGCCAGGCGTATCCGCCGAGACGATGATCTGCGTCGCGCGCCGGTGTGGCTCCGCGTCGGGATCGGTGACGGCCATGACGATCCCGAAGGACGCCCCCTCGGCGCCCGACGAGAACCACTTGTGACCGTCGATGACCCACTCGTCGCCGTCGAGCACCGCGCGGGTGCGTAGTGTCGTGGGATCGGAGCCCGGCACGTCCGGCTCGGTCATCGAAAAGAAGGACCGCATCTCTCCAGCGACGAGCGGACGGAGCCAGCGCTCCTTCTGCTCGTCCGTCCCAAACCCCCACAGGATCTCCCCGTTTCCCGCGTCGGGCGCCTGGCAACCCAGGACGAGCTGACCCCAGAGCGAGCGCCCGATCTCCTCGTTCAGATAGGCGTAGACGAGGAAGCTGCCGTTCGAGCCTCCCGCCTCGGGCGGGAGGTGGGGCGCCCACAGCCCCGCGCCCTTCGCCACCCCACGGAGCCGCTCGACGAGTACGTCCGACTCCTCGTCCTCGCGATCGAGCACGGGCTCGTTCGGGTAGACGTGCGCGTCCATGAAAGCGCGGACGCGAGCGCGTAGCTCCAGCGCATCGTCAGTGGGTCGCAGGTCGGTGATCGTCACGGGGTTAGCATCGCAGGCATGTGCCGTCGCTTCCACACGGGATAAGCATTTGCGCCTGGGTTTTTACATGGGATACGCACCGCCGGGAACGAGCCCGCTCGAGCCGATCGCCATGGCGCAGGAGGCAGAGCGACTGGGTTACGACTCCGCATGGGCCGCCGAGGCCTGGGGGACGGACTGCGTGAGCGTCCTCGCCTGGCTCGGCGCGACCACCGAGCGGATCAAGCTCGGCAGCGCGATCATGCAGATCCCCGGGCGCACGCCGGCGAACACCGCCATGACCGCAGTGACGCTCGACCTTCTCTCCAACGGGCGCTTCCTGCTCGGGCTCGGAACGTCAGGCCCTCAGGTCGTCGAGGGCTGGCATGGCGAGCCGTGGGGCAAGCCCGTTCTCAAGACACGCGAGTACGTCGAGATCGTCCGAACCGCGCTTCGCCGCGAACTGGTCGAGCACCACGGCGAGCACTACGACATTCCCTACAGCAACGGGACCGGACTCGGGAAGCCGCTCAAGATCATGGCGCGGCCGCTTCGAGCGGACATCCCGATCTACCTAGCAGCGATGGGGCCGAAGGCCGTCGCCCAGGCATGCGAGATCGCGGACGGCTGGCTCCCGCTCTTCTGGTCGCCCGAGCGTGCGAGGGAGACCTTTTCGTCGGCGCTCGCGAGCACGCCACCGGGCTTCGATATCGCGCCGACAGCTCCGGCGATCCTGATCGACGACGTCGAGGCCGGTCGCGACTTCCTCAAGCCCTATTACGCCCTCTACATCGGCGGCATGGGCGCGCGAGGCAAGAACTTCTACAACGACCTCTTCGCGCGCTACGGCTACGAGGCCGAGGCGAAGACGATCCAGGATCTGTACCTGGACGGGAACAAGCGAGACGCGGCGGCCGCAGTCCCTGACTCCTTCGTCGACGAGGTCGCGCTAGTCGGGCCGAAGGAGCGACTCGCCGAGCGCGTCGACGCATGGCGTGAGTCGGGCGCGACGTCGTTGCTGGTCTCGACGCAGCAGCCCGAGGCCCTGCGAGCGCTCGCCGAGATCGCGCTTTGAAGCTAGGCGGCGCGCGCGATCGTGGCGGCCGCAGCTTCTGCGAGGTACGGCACTCCGCGCTCGAAGCGCGCAGCGCCCGCGTCCTCGGCCCCGAGCTCCCCCCGTACGTAGCGGCCGTAGATCGCCTCGCAGAAGACCGCTGCCTTCCAGAGGGCAAGCGCCTCGAACCACGGGAGCGGCCCGACGTCACGGCCGCTGCGCTCGACGTAGCGCTCGGCTAGCTCCTTTCTCGACGGAAAGCCGGGCAGGGCGGTCACCGGCGACGTCCCGAGCGGGTTCGGGGAGCCACCTGGCTCGCTGTACGTCGCGAGCAGGTAGCCGACATCGGCGCGCGGGTCGCCGATCGCGCCCATTTCCCAGTCGAGCACCGCAAGGATCCGCGACGGGTCGTCGCGCGCGACCATCGTGTTGCCCAGGCGAAAGTCGCCGTGTACGACCGTCGGCGGCAGCGGCTCGGGGAGGTTGGCCGCGAGCCACGCGCCGACCTGCTCCATGGTGCGGGAGCTCACGCGTCTTGTTGATCTCCCAGAGCTGGTCGAAGCGTCGGACCTGACGCTCGTTGTAACTCCCGGGCCGCGCGAACGCCGCGAGGCCGGGTGTCGTCACGTCGGCGGCGTGGATCTCGACGAGCGCGTCGACGAGGTCGTCGCCGAGAAGGCGTCGCGCCGGCTCGCCTTCGAGCCCCGGCGGCAGCTCGTCCGTCGGTACGTGGCCGTCGAGGTAGTTCATGACGTAGAACGGGACGCCGAGGACGCTCTCGTCCTCGCCGACCGCGACGATCGTCGGCAGGCGCGCGAAGCCGGCCTCACGCAGCGCGAGCTGGAGCCGAGCCTCCCGAACCACATCGTGCGCGGAAGGTGGCAGCGGTGGACGCGGCGGACGCCGAAGGACGAAGCGGCCCTCGTCGCGCTCGAGCAGAAACGTGAAGTTCGAGCCGCCCCCTTCTCCGATGCGGCGCGCGCGCAATGCGCCCGACCCAAGATCGTGCTCGTCGAGGAACGCACGCACGCGGTCGAGCACGAGCAGCGGTGGCTTCACCAAGCCTTCCGAGTCGGCCGCGGTCTCGACGATGTCGCCCCGCGACGGCATCGTGCGATCCTATGCCGCTCATGCGTCGCAGGCTCTACCTGATGCGGCACGCCGAGGTTTCGTACTTCGGCGCCGACGGACAACCCGTGGACCCCGTGGATGTCTCCCTCAACGAGGAAGGCATCGCGCAGGCAAACGCGGCTGCCGAGGCGCTGGCCGGCGATCCAGCTCGACCGGGTGCTGACGAGCGGACTCCCGCGCACGCTCGAGACCGCAGCAATCGTCGCACCAGACATCGAGCCCGAGAGCTGGCCTGACCTCTCGGAGCTCCGCGGCGGGCGTCTGTCAGAGATCCCGACCGACGCACTCCAGCATGAGTTCGTCCACGCCTTCCGGGGCGTCATCCCCAACGAGACGCGGTTCCTGCGCGGCGAGTCGATCGGAGAGCTCTTCGATCGAGTGCTCCCTGCGGTCGAGCGTCTCGTCACCGACGAGAGCTGGCACACCGCTCTGGCCGTGCTTCACGGCGGCGTCAACCGGGCGATCCTCTCCTACGCCCTTACGGCCGAGCGAATGTTCCTGGGCCACTTCGAGCAGGCGCCTGCATGCGTCAACGTGCTCGACCTCGGCGAGGGCAGCGAGTGGATCGTGCGCGCGGTCAACGTTGCCGCGTATGACCTCCTCCACCTCGCGCACCGTCAGACCACGATGGAGCGCTACTGGGAGCAGTACCGCACCTTGGCGGACTAGAGGCCGGGTTCCCGGCCTCTAGTCCAGTCACAAGCAGAGAGAAGCCTTAGCGCGAGCCTCGAGCGCGGGCGTCCCTCGATGAGGTTACCGATGGGCGCCCAGATAGCGGTGTTCCCGTTGAACCGCTGGAGCTGCATCTTGCTCATCATCCAGTGGTCGTTCTTCGACGTCTTTTGTACGACGCCCGGGAGCGCGAACTTGTTGACATCGTTCATGCGCGAGAGCGCACTCTGGAAGCTGGCCCGCGTGGGGTTCTTCCCCGCCCTGTAGAGGGCCTGGACGAACGCTTCAGCCTTGGCGACGCCATAGTAGATCTGGCCGTCGTCCGGGTTCGAGTCGGGGAGGTACTTCGCCACGATCTGGTTGTACAGCTTCATGGCTGAGTCGTTGTCCCACTTCGCCTGCTGAACATCCTTGAGATACGCGACTGACAGGATGCCGTTGACATACGCGGCACCCGCACTGGCGATCGCTCCGGCCATGGGCTGCCGGAACGCCGAGACCGAGTTCATGTAGATCTGTTCCGGGTTGAACCCCAGAGCCTTACCCGTGCCGATGGTCCGCACGGTCGGCGTCGGAAGCTGGAAGATCACAAAAATTGTGGCTCCGGACGCCCTGATCCGCACCATCTGGCTGGCAACGCTGGTCGCAGTGGCCTCGACCGGCTCTTGGGCGACGACGTTCGCCTCCGCGTAGGACTTGCCGAGCCCCGCGCGGAGCCCGTACAGGTAGTCCCTGCCGTAGTCGTCGTTCTGGTAGATGACCGCGATCTTCTTGCGGTTGAAGTTCTGCTTGATGTGATTCCCGTAGATCCGGGCCTCGGCGATGTAGTCGGGCTGCCAGCCGGTCGTCCACGGGTACTTCGCGTACTGCAGACCCCAGTTCGACGCGCCTGTCGAGACGAGGGCCTGCGGCACCTTCTGCTGATTCATGTAGCCCCGGATGGAGAGGTTCTGTTCCGTCCCGAGCTGGCCGACGGTCGCGAACACCTTGTCCTGCTCGACGAGCCTGCGGGTCAGCTGAACGGTGTTCGCCGGGTTGTAACCGTCGTCGTAGTACTTCCAGACGATCTGGCGACCCATGACCCCGCGCTTTCCGTCCGGGCCCTTGCGTGTGTTGATGTAACTGAAGTACGCCTTCATCCCCAGCGGAATGGGGCCGTACGACGCCGCCACCCCGGTGAGCGGGAACGTCCCGCCGATCGTAATCGTCTTCGCTGTTACCCCTGGTGTCTGGCCTGGCCCACCAATGGCCCCAGGCACCGTGAGCGCAAGCGCTGCAATCAAGACGACCGCAGACGCAATGATCTTTCGCACCGACTCCTCCTTGATATCCCTCTCCGACTCCTGCCTGTCAGCCGCGAGAGTAGCGCTGCTGCGTCCTCGCCGCCAGGACTCAGGCCGAGCCGGTCCCTTTTCGCAAGACCGGAATCCGCTCGCACGGATTCCCGTCGCGCGAACCATCCCTGAAGGTGTCCGCTTCGCGGCGACTGCGTTTGGTTACTGCTGCAGGGCCGACTTGAGGGTGCGCTGGATGCGGTTAGCCGATGCCTATGTCGGCAGCGAGGGCCTCGGCCTCGTCGAGCTCCGCCGCGAGCGCATCGATCCCGCTCTCCCAGATCTGCGGGTTCGTGAGGTCGAGCCCGACGATCTCCGCAAGCTCCTCGGGAGGCTTCGAGCCACCGGCACGGAGGACCTCGACGTAGGGCTCCACCATCGCCGACCCCTCGAGCTCGTACTTGCGGAAGATCGAGAGGGCGAAGAGAAAGCCGTACGCGTAGGCGTAGACATACCCGGGTGAGCCCATGAAGTGCGGGATGTAGCTCCACCACGTTCCGTAGCCGTCGATGTCGACCGAGTCACCGAGCATCTGCCTCTGTGTCTCGAGCCAGAGCTCTTCGAGCTTCTCCATCGACAGCTCACCCTCTTCGCGGCGCACCGTGTGGACTACATCCTCGAAACGGTTCATCGCGATCTGCCGGAAGACGGTCGCGATCGAGTCCTCGATGCGGCCGGCGAGCAGGTTGAGTCTGCGAGCGGGGTCGTCCTCGATCGCGAGCAGCCGCTTGAAGGTGAGAGCCTCTCCGAACACCGACGCCGTCTCGGCCGTCGTCAGCGGCGTGTTCGCGTTGAACAGCCCGAGCGGCTGGGCGAGGTACCCGTGCAAGCCGTGACCGAGCTCGTGGGCGAGTGTGAGAACCGAGCGCCGATCGCCGGTGAAGTTCATGAACACGTACGGGTGAACGCCTGGCACGTTCGTCGCGCAGAACGCGCCCGGTCGCTTGTTCTCACGCACCGGGGCATCGATCCAGCCTTCGCGGAAGAAGCGCCCGACGATGTCTCCCACCTCGCCCGAGAAGTCTGCGTAGGCGTCGTGAACGATCTGCCGCGCCTCGTCCCAGGAAGCCTTGGTCGGGTCCTCGCCGATCGGCGCCATTCGGTCGTAGAACGACAGCCGATCGAGACCCATCAACCTCGCCTTCAGCCGGTAGTAGCGCTGGACGACGTCGTATCGCGCGACGGTCGCGTCGATGAGCGCCTGGACTGCCTCGTCCGTGGTGTCGTTGCGCAGGTTGCGCGCAGAGATCCACGTCTCGTAGCCCCGCAGGCGATCGTCGATCGATTTGTCGACGACGATCGTGTTGAAGATGAACGTGCGCGTGCGCAGCCCCGGATCGAGCGCCACGGTGACGGCTTCCGACGCCCGTCGGCGCTCGTCGCGATCGCTGGTGTAGAGCTTGGCCATCGCTTCCTCGAAGCTGGTCTCCGTGCCGTCGAGATCGACGCGCAGGGCGCCGAGAAGCTCGTCGTAGAGACGGTCCCACGCGCTGACGCCGGAAACCGACTTCTCGGTCAGGATCTTCTCCTCGGGCTCGGTGAGGATGTATGGGCGGAACTTTCGGACCGAGCGCAGCCAGTGCTGCCACCGCTCGAGCACCGCGTCGGCCAGCAGGGCGTCGGCCGCAGCGTCGTCGAGGTCGGCGAGCTCGAGCCCGAAGAACAGGAGCTGCGTGTCCAGTGCAGCGCCCTTCTCGGTCAGCCGTGCCAGGAGCGCTCCGCGCGGCGCGTCGGCCATGTCCGTCGAGAACCGGAGATGCGCGAAGTAGATCGCGCGAGTGAAGATCGACTCGATCCTCTCGCGCTCGTCGATCGCCTCGACGAGCTCGGCAGCACTCAGCTCGGCGATCCGGCCGTAGTACCGCTCCCGGAACGCCGCTGCGGCGGCATCCGCCTCCTCTACGTCCTGTTCGATGCGTGGATCGTCACCGCTCTCGTACAGGTCGGAGAGGTCCCACGCGACGTCTTCCGCACCTGTCAACTCTGTGGTCGTCATGTCGCAGGACGCTACCTGAGGGAGGGCAGCAGCCGTTCGCCGATGAGGCCGACCATGTCGTCGTCGGAGTGGTTCAGGTGCTGGAGAAAGACACGGGTCACGCCGAGCGCCCTGAGCTCGTGGACACGCTCGACGACCTCGTCCACGCTCCCTGCCAGCCAGCGATCGCTCCGCTCGCGGAGCATCGACTCGGGATCCGCGTCATCTCCGCGGATCGCCAGGAAGCCGCCGACGCGTTCGACGGCGTCCGCGCGACTGTCGCCGAGGAAGCACGCGGTCATGACCGAGAACGCGAGCGTCGCAGGGTCGCGTCCGGCTTCCACGCACGCTCGATCGAGCTCACGCTTCCGCTCTCGCAGCGCGTCGTTCGGAGCACCGAGCGTGTTGACCTCCGTCGCATAGCGCGCCGCGAGCTCCGCAAAACGCGGCTTGACGGTTCCGCCGAGAATGAGCGGTGGGTGCGGCTTCTGGACGGGTCCCGGCAATGCTTGCTGGCCGCGGAGCTCGTACGCGGGCCCGAGGTGGTCGAAGCGCTCCTCCGTCCAGGAGCGAACGACGATCTCCACCTGCTCGGCGAAGAGCTGCGAACCGCTGCTTTCCGTCGAGGAACGCGAAGCCGTGCGCCACGTGCTCGCGCTCGTACCAGCCGGATCCCATGCCCACGTCGACCCTCCCTCCGGAGATGTGGTCGACGGTGACGGCCATGCGTGCGAGCACACTCGGGTGCCGGAACGTCGCGGGCGAGACGAGCGTGCCGAGACGGATCCGCTCGGTGATCGCCGCGAGCCCCGCGAGTGTTGCCCAGGCGTCGAGCGCGTCGGCGTCGGCGCGGATGATCGCCGTGTAGTGGTCGGAGCGGAAGAGTCCCTCGAGCCCGTTGTCTTCGGTGTGCCTGGCGATCCGCACCCAGTCGTCCCAGGTGACTCCCTCCTGCCCCTCGATCATGAGACAGACGCGCATGTCAGACGACGACCTTCTGCCGGTTCGGTCACGGGAGCCTGGCAAGCGAAGCGCTCGCAGATGTAGACCGCCGGCTTGTCGTCGATGAGATCTTTGCCTGCAAGCAGGGGTACATCTTCCGACGGCCCGACTGCGACGACGGTGTTGGGTTGGAACGATGCGAGCGCTGCTCGTGCGACGGGGGCCTCCACCGCGCCGATGATCGCGACCTCGCGCGCCGGGCTGAACCAGAGCTCGAGGCCGCACAGCGCCCACGCGAACGCCCCCGGCGCTCGCCTCAACGCAGGCTCGGCGAGGCGGAAGACGGAGACGGCGTGGCGTTCGAGCTCGTCGTCGCCCCAGATGCGGGAGAGTCGGAGCAGCACGAGCGCGAGCATCGAGTTGCCCGAGGGGATCGGCGTGTCCTGGAGCTCTTTGGTCGCGCGGAACGCGCGCGTCCCCGTCCGCGGCAGACAGGAAGAAGCCGCCGTGCTCGGCATCCGCGAAGAGCTCGACAGCGAGCAGCGCGAGCCTGCGAGCTTCGAGCAGCCAGCGAAGCTCTCCCGTCGCCACGTGCAGCTCGATGAGGCCGTGTGCGACGTTCGCGTAGTCGTCGAGGTACGCGTCGCCGCTCGCGCGCGCGTCCCGTCGCGAACGCAACAATCTCCCGTCCTCGCGGGACAGCGGCCCGAGCAGAAACTCCCCTACGCCACGAGCTGCTTCGAGCCAGTCGTTTCGTTCGAGGCGGTACGCGGCTTCGGCGAGCGCGGCGAGCGCGAGCCCGTTCCACGACGCGAGCACCTTGTCGTCGCGGAACGGCTGGGGACGCGTCGCACGCTCGGCGCGCATACGTGCGCGCAGCTCCGGCTCGAGCTCGCCCCGGACGATGAACCGGCCGTGCTCGAACGGCTCTAGCAGCTCGCGCGCCAACCCGACGGCGTCGGCCTCTTCCGGGGTCCACGTGAAAGTGAGCCCCTCCACGCCGTCCGTGTCCGCATCCTGCGCCGAAGCCAGCCCACCCTCCGGGAGCGCCAATTCCCGCAGGACGTAGTCGAGCGTCTCCTCGACCACCTCGCGGTAGCGCGTCTTCCCGGTGACGACCGACGCGTGCAGGTACGTCGACGCCAGCACGGCGTTGTCGTAGAGCATCTTCTCGAAGTGCGGCACGAGCCAGCGGTCGTCCACCGAGTAGCGGTGGAAGCCACCTCCCACGATGTCGTACATTCCGCCGGCCGCCATACCGTCGAGCGTCGCGGTCACCATGGCGAGCGAGCCCTCGTCTCCTCGCCGGAGCAAGAACTCGAGCGTCGAGGCGGCTGGAAACTTCGGCGCCCGACCGAACCCACCGAATGCCGGCTCGAACGTGCCTGCGATCCCGCGCGCGGCCTCGGACAGGAGCGACGAAGTCAGCGGCTCTGCAGACGGCGGCGTCTGCGCCACGCTTCGGAGCGCGTCGGCGATGCGGCTCGCCTGGCGCTCGATATCGTCGCGCCGCTCCCGCCAGGTCTGCGCGACCGCGCGGAGCACATCTTCGAAGCTCGCCAAGCCATGACGTGGCTCGGGCGGAAAGTACGTGCCCGCATAGAACGGCTTCCCGTCGGGTGTCATGAACACAGTGGTCGGCCAGCCGCCCGAGCCGGTCATCCCGACCGTCGCCTCCATCGTCACCGCATCGACGTCAGGTCGCTCCTCGCGGTCGACCTTCACGTTGACGAAGAGGTCGTTCATCACTGCGGCCGTCGCGGCGTTCTCGAAGGACTCGTGAGCCATAACGTGGCACCAGTGGCACGAGCTGTAGCCGACCGAGACGAGCAACGGCTTGTCCTCCGCCCGTGCCCGCTCGAAGGCCTCGTCGCTCCACGCGTACCAGTCGACCGGGTTCTCGGCGTGCTGGAGCAGATATGGGCTCGTAGCGCCCGCAAGGCGGTTCACAGCGAGGAGGGTACGCGCGCGGCGAAGAGCCGATGCAGCAAGCTCAGGCGACGCCGCGCCTTGCGCCCGCAGATGCCGGACAGCCTCCACGAGCAGACCGAGCGAGAGTGCAATGCCGAGCGCTATGGCGACGCCCCAGAGCGGGTGGTTCTCGAAGGTCTTGCCGCCGAAGTAGCCGAGCAGCGACGCGTATGTGGCCCAGATCACGCCGGCGACGACGTCGTAGACGATGAAGCGTCGCCACGGAAACGTGGGGATGTAGCCTGCCGAGAAGGTGACCGCTGTTCGGCCACCGGGGATGAACCGGGCGATGATGATGATGTATGCACCGCGTTCGTCGAGCGTCCGCTCGGCCCACTCCAGCCGCCCGATGGCCTTCTCGCTTCGGAACCAGCGCTTCACGGTTCTCTCGCCGACGAGCGTGCCGATCCCGTACGAGATGTTGTCGCCGAGGATCGCGCCGGCAGCGCCCGCGAGAATGACGAACATGAGGTTCAGGTCACCCGATGCGGCGAAGCTCCCTCCGATGACGAGGACGGTTTCGCTAGGGACGAGTGGGAAGAAGGCATCGATCACCGCGACGATGAAGATCACGAAGTAGCTCCACGAGGAGCCCGACACCCACTCCGCGATCTGGTCGAAGTCGAGCCAGTTCGGCACGCGCCCATCCTCGCAGAGAGGGAATGATTGCCCGATGCCGTTCCTCCCGCTCGCGGGCGCACGCGTCGTCGACCTGACGACGTCGATCGCCGGGCCGTACTGCGCCGAAATCCTGGCGGCATTGGGGGCCGAGGTGGTCAAGATCGAGCGCCCGGACACGGGTGACGACGGTCGGGCCTGGGGGCCTCCGTTCTGGAACGGCGAGAGCGCGATGTTCCTGTCGGTGAACGCGGGCAAGCGCTCGCTGGCGGTCTCACTCGCGGACGAGCGCGGCCGAGCCGTCGTGCTGCGGCTCGCCGAGCAGGCCGACGTGTTCCTGCAGAGCCTCCGGCCGGGGCTCGCCGACCGTATCGGTCTCGGGCCTGAGAGAATGCGAGGGCAGAACCCCCGGCTCGTGTACTGCTCGGTCGGCGCGTACGGGCACGTCGGCCCGCTCTCGCAGGAGCCGGGCTACGACGCGCTGATGCAGGCCGCCGGCGGTCTCATCAGCATGACGGGAGAGTCCGGGCGACCAGGCGCCCGCGTCGGCTCGTCCCTGATCGACATGGGCACCGGGATCTGGTCGGCGCTCGGGATCGTCGCGGCGCTCCTGGAACGAGAAAGGACAGGTGATGGTGCGCTCGTCGATACCTCTCTGTACGAGACCGCGCTCGGCTACATCGGATATCACCTCGTCGGCTATCTCGCGGACGGCACCGTGCCGTCGGGGCAGGGAACCACGTTCCCCATGGTGGCGCCGTACCAGGTCTTCCCCACGCGGGACGGCGAGCTGATGGTGGCCGGCGGCAACGACCGACTGTTCGCGCTCGTCTGCGACGTTGTCGAGATGCCCGAGCTCGTCTCGGATTCGCGGTTCCGTACGAACCCCGACCGAGTGCACAATCGCGATGTGCTCGCGGCGCTTCTGTCCGACCGCTTCCGTGACCGCGACACCGCCGAATGGCAGGCGCTGCTGACCGCGGCTGGCGTCCCCGCTGCGCCCGTGGCCGATGTCGCCGACGTCGTTGGGAGTCCGCAGACTGCGGCTCTCGAGATGCTGCAGCCCGTGGCGCATACGCTGATTCCAGAGCTTCGCCTGCCGGCGCTCCCGCTGTCGTTCGACGGTGCGCGGGCAGCGCACCGCTTGCCCCCTCCTTCAGTGGGCGAGCACACCGCCGAGGTGCTCGCCGAAGCCGGCTACTCCGAGGACGAGATCGCCGAGCTCGCACGCGGACGGCACCGTCAGACTGGGTTGAGCCGACCTACTCGTACGCAATGGCGCGCAGCGGATCGAGCTTCGCCGCTCGGCGCGCCGGGAAGATCGCCGCGATGAGTCCGACCACGATCGCTGCGATCACGAAGACGATCACCTGGGTCGTGGGGAACGAGAAGACCAAGAAGTCGACTCGCGCGATCAGCAGCGCCGCGAGGACGATCCCGAGACCGATTCCGAGCACCGCGCCGATCAGCGCCGTTATGACGCTCTCGTGCCGGATCATCCTGCGCACCTGCCGTCGCGTCATCCCGATCGCACGCAGCATCCCGATCTCGCGCGTTCTCTCGAACACGGTCAGGACGAGCGTGTTCACGATCCCGAACAGGCTTACGATCACGGAGAGCGCAAGCAGGACGTAGAGGATGTTCAGTACCGAGCTCAACCCAGAGATCTGGTTGTCGATGAACTCCTGCCGCGTCTGCACTTTTGCATTCGGGAAGTCGGCGAGCGCCGCGTCCAGCGCAGCCTGGTTCGCATCGGTCTCCCCGCCCTGCATCTTCAGGAAGGAGTAGAGGTTCCGCGGACTGGGGATCTCGCTGTCCCAGGCGCCGCGGAGATCGTCACGTTGCCGAACGGCGAGCCACCGGTCGGCGGATCGAAGATCCCCTTGACTTGGAACGTTCGTGTCGTCCCGTTCGGGAATGTCACCTCGATGTCGAGCCGATGTCCAGATCGTGGTCTTCCGCGTACCATCGTCGACGAACGCTCCGTCCTCGCCGAGGCTTGAGAGCACGTCCTGCGAGCCTTCCTTCCATTTCATGCTGATCACCTGCGCGCATTCCGGGGTCGACCGCCGTGGAGAAGACCGGCTCGCCGAAGACGAGCGTCTCACCCGTTCGGACGTTGCCGATGGCAGTCACGCCTGGCGCCTTCGCGGCCGCATCGGCGGCATCGATCGGGATCGGCGAGAAGTTGTTCTGCGCCGTGATCGCGAAGTCACCGGTGAAGAGCTCGTTCACGGCGCCCTCGAACGAGGCGATGATGCCCGGCCGCGAGCGTCGCGACGAGCGTGACGAGCGCGAGCCCGATCATGAGCGCCGCGGCCGTCGACGCGGTGCGCTGCGGATTACGGCGTGCGTTGTCGCGGGCGAGCACGCCGGCGACACCGCCGATCCGCGTGCCGGCCAGCCGAGGACGGCGACGAGCGGGCCGTACCAGGCGAGACGAGAAGAGGGCGACGCCGAGGAAGACGAGCAGCGTACCGACGCCCATCCAGATCAGCACCTCGTCGTCCCGAGTCCGGGGCCCAGATCCCGAACCCGAGCGCGCAAACCCGAGCAGCACGAGGAGCGACGGCACCCGCACCGCGGAACCGAGCGAAGCCTCCCGGGAGGCAGGGTCGAGCCCTCGCGAACGGCTGCGATCGGCGGAACCATCGTTGCGCGCGAGCCGGTCGGACGCTCGCGAGGAACGTCACGAGGATCCCGGCAGCGAGCGCGACGACGATCGTCCGAGGCTCGAAGACGAGCCCCGAATTCGGAAGAGTGAAGCCGACAGCGTCAAAGAGCCGGAAGAGGCCCTTGGCGAGCAGGAGCCCGAGGAAGAGCCCCACGATCGACGCGACGATGCCCACCACGAGCGCCTCGACCATCACCGACCCGAGAACCTGGCGATTCGTCGCGCCGATCGTTCGCAGCGTCGCGAATTCGCGCGTCCTCTGGGCGATCGTGATCGACAATGAGTTCGCGATGACGAAGGAGCCGACGAAGAGGGCGATGCCGCCGAAGGCAAGGAGGAAGCCCCGGAGGAACGAGATGAACTCACTCGTCTCATCAGAGTCCGACTGCGCCTGCTGGGAGCCAGTCTTGACCTGCGCACCCGACGGCAGAATCTCTTCGATTTCGCGCACGAGCTTCGCATCGGGAACACCGGGCTTGGCGGCGACGGCGATCTCGTCGAGTCGCCCCACCTTCTTGAACAGGCGCTGCGCTGTCGGCAGGTCGAAGCCAGCCAGGGTCGCCCCGCCGATGGTGAGGCCTGAGCTGAACTGGACGATTCCGGAGACCCAGAGGCGCTCGGCCGGACCTTCTGCCTGAACGCCGATCGTCTCCCCGACCTCGAAGTCCTCGTCGGCGGCGGTCTCCTTGTCCACGACGAGTTCCCCCGGACCGGGCCAGTCACCGTCGACTAGCGTCAGTGGGTTGAACGACAGAGTCGCCGTTCGCAATCGAAAACCCGAGGTTGGGGGCGCCACCTGAGACGATGACCTTGCCGTCGTCACCGATCAGCTGCGTCGCGTCCGAGTCGACAGCGCCTTCAGCCTCAGCGACATCCGGAAGCTTACGAACCTCCTCGAGGAGTCCTTCGTCGACTGTGGGCTCGGTGACGCCGCTGCCTTCCGAAAGGTCGAAGGCCGACTTTCCGCTGATGACCGCGTTCGAGCCCTGGCGAATGTCGGTGAAGATTCGGTCGAACGCCTGGTCGATCGAGTCAGTGAGGACGTAAGTGCCGCTGATCATCGCGACGCCGAGCACGATGGCGATGGCAGTCAGTGCGGTCCGCAGCTTGCGGCTGAGAAGCCCCCGGATCGCGAAGCGTGTCATCGGCGGCTACTCATAGGCGATCGCCTGAAGCGGGTCGAGCTTGGCCGCACGGCGTGCCGGCATGATCGCCGCGAGAATCCCGATGACGATCGCGACGATCGTGAGGACGGCGAGCTGGATCCACGGGATCGCGAACCGCACGTCGTATTCGGAGAGCGCGCGATTGACGAGGGCCGCGAGGAAGATCCCGAGCGGAAGACCCAGGGCCGCGCCGATCAGCGCCGTGATGATGCTCTCCTGCCGGATCATGCGACGCACCTGCCGCCGCGTCATCCCGATCGCGCGGAGCATGCCGATCTCCCTGCGTGCGCTCGTAGACCGACAGGACGAGCGTGTTGATCATCCCGAAGATGCTCACGAAGACGGCGAGCGTGAGCATGACGTAGAGGAACGAGATGAACGTGTTGAAGTCGGCGTCCTCGCGGTCGATCCACTCCTCGCGGGTCTCGAGCTGTGTGTCGGGGAAGCCGGCGATCGCCTGCTCCAACTGCGGGCGGTTCTCCTCGCTCGGGTCGCCGGCGACGTTCGCCCACGTCCACCGGTTGCGCGGGCGGTCGTAGATCGAGTCGAAGAGCTCCGTCGAGACGTTGATGCTCTCGATCAGCGGGTAGAACGGCGGCGGCTCGAACGTCCCCACGACCGTGACGTCCGCCGTTCGGTCTGCGGTCGAGCGAATCGTGACGACGTCGCCGACCGCGATGTCGTGATCCTGCGCGAAGTTCTCGGTCACGACCGCGTTCGTCGTACCGAGCGTGGCGAGCACGCTGTCGTCGCCGTCTTTCCAGACGAAGTGATAGGCCTCCGCGATCGTGCCGGGCTCGATGCCGCCGATCTCGGCCGTGTCGCCGTCGACCTGGCCGACGTCCGAGCGGACGCTGGTCACGACCTCGGGCACGGGAGACGCTTCGAGGGCGTCGCCGGCCGCGGCGACGAACGGCGTGTAGCCGTCCAGCGACGTCACGACGTAGTCCGCGATGATCTGCTCCTCGATCGCCTCGCGGTTCGACGCCTTCATCCCGTTCGTCAGCGTCGCGATGAACGAGACGAGGGCGATCCCGATCATCAGGGCGGCGGCCGTCGCAGCCGTCCGGCTGGGATTCCTTCGGGCGTTCTCCCCGCCCGTGCGAGCAGCCACGCGGTCCGGAACGACGCTGGGGAACTCCATTGGCCACTCCGGTCCCCACCTCGTCACCGCCCGCCGCAGCCACATGACGAGGACGACCGGCATGAGCAGCGGATTGAGCAGTGTGCCGCCGACGAAAGCGCCGATGCGGCGCGCAGCCGTTCCCGGCCCCCACGCTCCGTAGCGCAGGAGCCAGTACGGGAGCAGCCAGAGCGGCCAGAACAGGACGGTGAAGACGAACGCGGCCCAGCGGCCGATCGGACTGCTGACCGCCGCGAGCGGACGTACGACGTGCGACGAGAGCATCGCGACGCCGAGGAAGAGCAGGAGAACGCCGGCCGCGATCGAGAGCAACCGATCCGCAGTCCCGAGCTCGTCGGTGAACATCGCGCGCGCAAGTACGACGATCGCGCCGACGGCGACGATCCCGGCAACCCATGGTACGAACCGCGCGAACCTCGACTTCGGAAGCGTCGCACCCTCGCGCACCGCCGCGATCGGAGGCACGCGGGTCGCCCGGATGGCGGGGAACAAGCCCGCGACGAGCGTGATGCCGACGCCAACGACGAGCGCCACGATCGACCGTGCGCATCGCGAAGACGCGGTCCGCCGAGGGGAGCTCGACCCCGAGCGCCCCGAAGAGCCCCTCGATCCCTTCCGCCAGCAGAACACCAAGACCCAAACCGACGAGCGATGCCGCGAGGCCGATGGCCAGCGACTCGAGGATCACCGAGCTGAGGATCTGACGCCGCGACGCGCCGATCGTCCGCAGCGTGGCGAACTCGCGCGTTCGCTGCGCAACGGTGATCGAGAACGTGTTGAAGATGACGAACGCTCCGACGAAGAGGGCGATACCGGCGAAGACGAGGAGGAAGTAGCGGAAGATGGCCGTGAACTCGTTCACCTCGTCAACCTGCTCCTCGGCTTCCGCCGTCGCGCTCACGACCTTCGCCGTCTCCGGCAGCATCGGGCTCGATGGCCGCGACGAGCTCGTCCTCCGTGATGCCCTCGTTCGCCGCGACCGAGATCGCGTCGTACTGACCCTCGCGGTCGAGGAGCTCCTGCGCAGCCGGGATCGTGAACACCGCGAAGCTCGCATTCCCGAGGCTGTCGAGGCTGCCGTACTGCGCGACTCCGACAAGCTCGAACGAGCGCTTCGGCTGGAGGGTCGAGATCTCGACCTTGTCGCCGACCGCGTAGCCCTGGTCGTCCGCCGTGCCCACGTCGATGACGACCTCGTCGGCCGCCGCGGGCCAACGGCCCTCGAGGACGTTGAGCGGATTGAACTGGTCGAGCTCCGGAGCCGTGTCGATGCCGAACCCGAAGGTCGGCGCGCCCTCGGAGCTCACGGCCTTCCCCTCGGATGTGAGGATCTTCGTGTTGCGCTCGTCGAGCACGGTTCCCGTGGCTAGCGCGACGCCCTCGACACCGCGTACCGTGTCGAGCAACGACACGTCGACGGGTGGGCTCGGCGGCGCCTCGCCGTCGACCGAGATGTCGAGCCCCCGCCCCGTGACGACCGCGTCCGTTCCGGCATACGACTCGGTAAAGAGCGTCGTGAAGGCGCGGTCGATCGTGTCCGTGAGGATGTAGGTGCCGCTGATCATCGCGACACCCAGGACGATCGCGATGCCGGTGAGGACCGCGCGGAGCTTGCGCCCCGCGAGACCGCGAAGGGCGACCTTGATCAACCCGCTGCGACCTCTTCCATCACGGTGAGGATCTCGTGCTGGTCGCACTCGCCGAGCTCGCGCACGATCTCGCCGTCGGCGAGGAAGAGCACGCGGTGCGCCACAGCGGCCGCGCGTGCCTCGTGCGTCACCATGACGATGGTCTGTCCGTACTCGTCGACCGACCGGCGGAGCAGCTCGAGGATCTCCCCGCTCGTGGCCGAGTCCAGGTTGCCAGTCGGTTCGTCTGCGAACAGCACGGTCGGCCTCGAGACGAGCGCCCGCGCAATCGCCACGCGCTGCTGCTGGCCGCCGGAGAGCTCGGACGGGCGATGCTTCAAGCGATCACCCAGACCGACGTCGGAGACGAGCTGGTCGAACCACGCCTCGTCCGGCTTCTCGCCCGCGATCGTCAACGGCAGCAGAATGTTCTCCTTCGCGTCGAGCATCGGGAGCAGGTTGAAAAACTGGAAGACGAAGCCGATGTGCTCACGCCTCAGCTTCGTGAGCGCGTTGTCGCCGAGCGTCGTGATCTCGGTTCCGGCGATGTCGACCGAGCCCGACGTCGGCTTGTCGAGGCCCGCGAGGATGTGCATCAACGTCGACTTTCCCGACCCCGACGGCCCCATGACGGCAGTCGCCTTGCCCGACGCGATCTCGACCGACACGCCGCGCAACGCGTCGACGGCGGTCTCACCCTCTCCGTACCGGCGGTTCACATCGCGCGCGACGACGACCGCCCCGTTTTGGCTCTCACTCATCCCACCCGGCTCCTCTCTCGCAGGTCGAGGCGTAGGCTAGCTAGCTGGCGCAACCGCCCACGTCACTTCGGGCCTCTGGTCCGACTCCCCCGATCGGCTCTGGTCGACCGACCTATGCCTCGTGCACAGTTCGGGTATGGAGACCCGAGCCGAGATTCGCGCAACTCTCGAGCGCACACGCGCGGCCACAGACGAACTCCTGGAGCCGATTGGCGACGAGAAGCTCGCGGTGCAGACCTCGCCCGTCCGGTCTCCGCTCCTCTGGGACTACGCCCACATCGCCCAGTTCGAGGAGCTCTGGTTACTTCACAACGTGAACGGCGATCCGCCGATCGCGACCGTCCACGACGGGGTGTACGAGGCATTTCGGCACGAGCGAAGCAGGCGGACCGGAATGCCGACTCTGCGAGCCGCGGCCGTTCGTGCCTATGCGGAGGACGTCCGCACTCGTGTGCTCGATGCGCTCGAGAAGCTCGATCTCGACGCGCCGAATGCACTGCTGCGCAGGGGCTTCGTGTTCGGACTCGTCATCCAGCACGAGCTCCGACAGCAGGAGACGATGCTCGAGACCTTGCAGTCTCGACCTGAGGTGGAGTACCCGATTCCCTATTCCCTTCCGGCGGACCGTGCGCCCGGGGGGCCGGACGAGATCGACGTGCCAGGGGGCTCGTTCGTCCTCGGCTCGGTCGACGAACCATGGGCGTACGACAACGAGCTCGCGCCATACGAGATCGAGCTTCGCCCGTTTCGGATCGACCGCGCGCCGGTGACGAACGGCCAGTTTGCGCGGTTCGCGAAGAAGGGGTATCGATCGAGGAAGCTGTGGAGCGAGGACGGCTGGGCGTGGCGCGAGCGAGAGGACGTGAGCGCTCCCCTCTACTGGGAGAAGGGCAAGGACGGCTGGGAGCGCGTCCGCTTCGGCCGGCGGGAGCCCGTCCCGGCCAACGAGCCGGTGCAACACGTCTCCTGGTACGAAGCCGACGCGTTCGCGCGCTGGGCGGGAAGGCGCCTACCGACGGAGATCGAGTGGGAGCGCGCGGCCGGTTGGCACGATCGCGAGGGGAAGTTCCGCTACCCATGGGGCCAGGAGTGGATGGGCTTCGAGGCCAGCCTCGACCGCGATCGCTTCGGCCCCGCTCAGGCCGGATCGTACGCAGGCGGCGTGAGCCCGGTCGGCTGCGTCCAGATGGGTGGCGACGTGTGGGAGTGGACGTCGTCTCACTTCCAGCCCTATCCCGGTTTTCTCGCCTTCCCTTACCCCGAGCTCTCGGAGGTCTTCTTCGGCGACGAGTACCGCGTTCTCCGCGGTGGCTCCTGGGCGACCGACGCACTCGTCGCGCGCACGACGTTTCGCAACTGGGAATCCCCAGGCGCCCGCCACGGCTTCGCCGGCTTCCGCTGCGCCCGCGACGCCTGAGGCGGAGGCGCTAGCGCATCAAGGACGTGGCTTCGGTGAGCACCTCGCCGAGGATGCCCACGATCTCGTCGAACTCCGCCTGGCCCGCAACAAGCGGCGGCGAGATCTGCAGCACCGGGTCGCCGCGATCGTCGGCGCGGCAGATCAGGCCGGCGTCGAAGAGCGCGTTCGACAGGTAGCCACGTAGAAGCTTCTCGCACTCCTCGTCCGAGAACGTCTCGCGCGTTTCTTTGTCCTTGACGAGCTCGATCGCGTAGAAGAAGCCGGTTCCGCGCAGGTCGCCGACGATCGGGATGTCGAGTAGCTGGGCGAGCGTCGCCCGGAAAGCGTCCTCGTTGTCGCGCACGTGCTCGATGATCCGCTCGCGCTTCATGATCTCGATGTTCTTGAGCGCGATCGCGGTCATGACCGGATGGCCGCCGAACGTGATCCCGTGGGAGAACATCGAAGTCGCACCCAGGAACGGCTCCATGACCTTGTCGGTCGCGACGACTCCGCCGATCGCGGCATAGGAGGACGAGAGGCCCTTCGCCATCGTGACGATGTCCGGCTTGATGTCGTAGCGCTCCGAGCCGAACCAGTAGCCGAGGCGGCCGAAGGCGGTGATGACCTCGTCGGCCGAGAGCAGGATGTCGTAGCGATCGCAGATCTCGCGCACGCCCTGCCAGTAGCCGACCGGCGGTGTGAAGCAGCCGCCCGCGTTCTGCACCGGCTCCATGTGGACGAGGCACACGGTGTCGGGCCCCATCGCCAGGATCGCCTGCTCCAGCTCGTCGAGGAGGAAGTGGGTGAACTCCTCCTCGGTCTCCTCGACGGGACGGTGATAGCGGTTGGTATTGGAGACATGCCGCACCTCGGAGACGAGCGGCTCGAACGGCGTGCGGAGGGCAGGAATGCCGTTGATCGAGAGCGCCCCCATCGTCGTTCCGTGGTAGGCGATGTGGCGTCCGATCGCCTTGTAGCGCCGGGCTCTCGGCGCGGCCGCGGCGGCGATCGCGTCGTGGGCGACCTCCGGCTCCTGCGCACCCGCGCGCGCTCCAGGTGTCACGAGGCCGAGGATCTGCTTCTCCCCGCGCGCGAGGTAGTACTGCCGCGCGAGCTTCCACGCCGACTCCACCGCCTCGGATCCGCCGGAGCAGAAGAAGACGCGATTCAGGTCTCCGGGAGCGAGCGAGGCAACCTCCGCGGCCAGCTCGATCGCACGCGGGTGCGCGTACGACCAGTTCGTGTAGAACGGCAGCTCGCGCATCTGCTCGAGCGCCGCCTGGCCGATCTCCTCGCCGAACGAGTAGCCGATGTTGACCGAGAAGAGTCCTGCGAGCGCGTCTAGGTAGCGCTTCCCGTTCGAGTCCTCGAGGTAGCACCCGTCGCCGCGCACGATGATCGGCACGTCCTCGACCTCGAACCCGCCCATGCGGGTGAAGTGCATCCAGAGATGGTCTTTCGCGAGCCGCTGGTACGAGAGTGCATCCAGAGTGGAGGACGTCATGCGGGCCGTAGGCTACATCCGCGTCT
>CAVRLG010000022.1:0-48900 GCA_963722035.1 uncultured Thermoleophilia bacterium | reverse complement strand
CCACGGCCGGAGCGGTGGCCGGTGCGCTCGAGTAGGCCCGGCGGCGATCGCAAAGCGCTGGTCGGGGCCCCTGAAGAGACCGGCTGACCACGTCGATCCCGGGCCTGGACGGGTTGTCGTTCTTTCACGTCACCGAGCGGACGCTGGCGGTTTACGACCGGGTCGGGGCTCCAGAGTCGGCGACCCACCGTGGTCGAGGTCGCACGCCGTGCTGGTGTCTCCATCGCATCGGTGTCCGGGGTGCTGAACGGCATCCCCGCCCGCCGGACACCGAGGAGCGGGTGCGTAGCGCGGTCGCCGAGCTCGGTTACGTGCCCGACGCGACCGGGCGAAGTCTCAAACTGGGGCGACGCCTGCAGATCGCGTTCGCGGTCGACGCGCTGGACAACCCGGTGTACGCGGAGATGATGCGCGGTGTCGAGGCCGGCCTGGGCGGGTCGGGGGCGCGGCTGCTGGTGTCCTCGACCGGCCACGACCCGGCCGACCTGCTCGCCCTGGTCGACAGCCTGTCCCGGGGCTACGCCGACGGCTTGATCATCTCCCCGCTGCGGCGGACGCCAGAGCTGACCGCTGCCCTGGTTGGGGCCCCGGTTCCGGTGGTGATCATCGGCGACCTCGGCAACGCGCCGTTGGACAACGTGCGGACGGACTCCCGGCAGGGCGTACGCCTGGCGTACGAGCATCTGCGAGCCGGGGGACGACGGCGCATCGCCTTCGTCAACGGGCCGACCGATACCGCGCCGGGCCGGGCCCGCATCGAGGGGTTCCGGGCCGCGTCCGACGACGGGCACGCCGGGCCGGTGGTGGAGGTGGACGACTTCACCGCGGCCGCCGGGGAGCAGGCCTGGGATCGGTTGCGGGAGACGGGGCGTTCGTTCGACGCGGTGTTGGCGGCGAACGACCTGCTGGCTCTCGGGGTGATGCGCCGCGCGCTCGATGACGGCGTGGCGATCCCGGAGCAGGTCGCGGTGACCGGCATCGACGACATCGCCTTCGCCCGGATCTTCGCGCCGGCGTTGACCAGCGTCTCGCTCGGCGTGTACGAGCGCGGCCGGCTGGCTGCCCGGCTGCTGCTGGACCGGATGGCCTCGCCGGCGGCGCCGCTGCAGACTCTGACGGTGCCGCCGACGCTGGTCGTGCGCGCGTCCACCGGTCCCGCTCGGGAGGTCGCTTCGGGTGGATGACTCGTTCGATCCGCTCAAGCCGCGGGCCCTGGATCGGCCCACCGCCGTGCCGCTCGAGGTGGACGCCGATCTGGTGGTCCTGGACGGGGCCAAGATCTTCTCAGGTCCGGTCGAGCAACAACGCGCCGCGCAACACCTATCGCACCGGGACCGGCGAGCCCGACAGCCCGAACGGCGGCAGTGTCGCGGGCGAGAGGTCGGAGTCCGGCGCGGTGCTCACCGCCGACGGACGTTTCGTCGACGAGGCCGTCCTCCGCCAGGCCCGCCGCACCCTGGCGCTGGCCGCGGACTAGGCCTGCGCCGATCAGCGGTCAGAACCGGTGCGCGCAGCTGCGCGAGGTCGTTCGCCGTCGGTGTCGTTGGAAGTTGAGCACCGGGCGGCCGAGGCGACAGCGCTGCGGGTGCTGCTGAGCCGCCGCGAGTTTCGCTGATACGCGTATCGGATCGCGACGGCGCGTCACTTTGTGACCGTGACCACATTTGGAGAGCCCGCACCGCTGGCGGCGCCTCGTCCGCTGCCCAGCCCGACCCGGACCGAGCAGGTCGTCCGGGCCGACGACCAGCTCCGGCTGACCGTCGAGCTGCTCAACCTCGATGTCGATCCGAAAACCAACCGCCTGGTCCGGGTCGACGCCGGCGAGCCCTTCACCGGCGTACGCCTCGTCCTCGGCTCCCAGCACACCGTCGAGGCCACCATCTCCACCGCCGACGCCACGCCGACCGAGGGAGTCGACCACCGCACCGCCCGCGAGTCCCGGATCGTGTACGCGCTGCCCGAGGGCACCCCGTACGCGCTGAGCGCCCTGCTCGACCTGGCCGCCCGGGCGCTGAACCTGGACGACCGGGCCATCCCCGGCGGCTCCAGGGCAACCTGGACGTCGAGCCGAGCAACGACGTCACCGCCCTCGAGGTCGTCGACTCGCTGGTCTTCTCGCCCGATCCCGACGGCCGGTTCACCACCGCGACCGCGCCGGTCACCCGCGACGGCGTGACCGAGCTGTGGCGGGCCCGGCTGGAGCCCGACCCGAGACGCCCGACCTACGCCGCGTGCTGTACGCCATCTGGTCCCGGCCCGGCGACCCGCCCCCGCCCTTCGCCCGGCCGCTGCCGCAGGACGACCGCGAGGCGATCGTCGCCGCCACGGTCACCGAGGCGCCGCTGCAGGTCGAGCGGCTGTGGCTGACCACGCCAGGGGTCGTTCCTGGACCTGACCGGGGAGTGGGTCGAACAGCGCGCGGGCCGCGTACCTGCACCGCAGCACCGCCGGCCGCGACCTGCACGTCGAGGTCACCGAGCGCGGCTACCTGGCCCCGTTCGGCCATCCGGCCACGATCACCACGGTGACCGAGCGGCAGTTCCGCCCGGACGCCAACGGCGAGCCGATCGCGATCCTGGTCCAGGACGACTACCTGGCGGTCAGCGGCGCCACCGAGACCTTCCCCGCGCCGCACATGCCGGACGAGGGCCGGGCCATCCCGTTCCCGAGGTCGACGTGGCCGACGCCGGTGCCGGTCCGGTCGAGCGGGCGGCGATCACCCTGGCCGACGGCACCACGATCAGCACCGACAACGCCTGGGTGGTCACCCGCAACGGCGCTGACGCACTGGTCAGCTACGCCGCGACCGACCGCACCGGCCGCGACGGCATCACCTTCACCATGCCGGCGATCTTCGTCACCGACCGGCACGCGTACACGGTGCAGGACGAGGTCAACGGCGTACGCACCCCGTTGGGCAACCTGACCACCTATCTTCGACGAGGCGCCGGCCAGCCGGGTCGAGCCCGACCTCGGCGGGCAGCCGGTCGGCTGGGCCGACCCCCACCCGCAGGGCACGGCCGGCTCCGACCGGGTCACCGAGCAGCATCCGGATCTCCCTGGACCGCCCGGCCCTGGACGGCGGAATCGACCCCCTCCGCCGTCCGGGCCGAGCTAGAGGCCGCCGGGACGGCCGGCGTTCTACCCGCGGGTCGAGCACGCGCAGGTGGTGGACGAGACCACCTCCGCCCTGCTCGGCGGCGACGGGTCGCCGATCCTGGTCCGGTACGCGGACACCTGGCTCGCGAACGGCAACGAGGCCGGCAACCCCGGTCTGGCTTTCCATACCCTGGTCGACCAGGACCGCGGTCGGAGCGATCGGGCACGGGCGCGGCCTGGTCAAGCCCGCATTGAAGGTGACCACCTTCAGCCAGACGCTGGGCGCCGGGACCGAGCTGACGCTGCGAGCAACCTGACCGGCGAGCCCGAGGCCGTCTGGAACCCCGGTGATGCGCTGGTCGACACGCTAGGCGAGCGCTGTCTCTTCGGCCAGATCCTGCTCAGCGACATCGTCGGGGAGGTCAATGCCGCGCTCGGCAGCCTGTCGAGCGAGCGGGGCATGCCCCGCTTCGAGACGCTGCTCGAGGAGGACGGCCTCCACTACCTGATGACCTGGGAGCCCGAGCTCAAGACTCCCGAGCAGCGGCGAGCCGTCTTCGTGCCCGGTCGACCAGGACTCCGGGCCAGCCTCCGTCTCGACCAGCTGGTGCCGATCGACCGCAGCACCCCGGCCGGGACCGAGTTCGAGCTGGTGCTGGACGACGTGACCCTGCGGCTCCCGCCGGCGGTGCCGGCCGTGGAGATCGACTTCAAGCGGGTCCGCTACCTCGAGCCGCGCGGCGGCACCAGCTCACTGGAGTCCGAGCTCGACGACTGGCGGTTCATCGA
The DNA here is from genome assembly GCA_963722035.1 of uncultured Thermoleophilia bacterium. Taxonomy (GTDB): domain Bacteria; phylum Actinomycetota; class Thermoleophilia; order Gaiellales; family Gaiellaceae; genus GMQP-bins7. The sequence continues at coordinate 45,012 of CAVRLG010000022.1, read as the reverse complement.
GGTGCTGGCCTTCCTGGAGCCGGTCCGCCAGGTCGTGGTCACCCTGCTCGACCTGGGGAACATCGAGGTCGGCCCGGAAGGCGTCTTCGCCGACGTCGAGATCCCGGTGCCCAGCCTGGCCTTCGGCGTGCTCGGCGTGACCAACCTGAAGATCGGCCTCGGGCTCGACCTGCCCAACTCGGACCCCTCGAGGATCGGGTTCAACCTGTCCCGCCGGGAGGACCCGTTCTGCATCACCGTGATGGGCTTCGGCGGCACCGGCTCCTTCGAGCTGAGACTGGTGGCCGACGACATCGACTTCCTGCACGCCTCCGATGGCCGCCGCGTACGAGCTGGCCGTCTCCATCGCTATCGTGTCCGCCTCGTTGCGGGCCGCGCTGGGCATCGAGCTCAGCTACAAGGGTGAGGGCGGCGTGATCCTCGGCGCGTACGTCGAGCTGAGCGCCAACGCCAGCGTGCTCGGTCTGGTCAACCTGACCGGCAAGGTGCTGCTCGCCCTGCGCTACAACCTGGACACCAAGCTGCTCAAGGGCCGGGCCACGCTGAGCGCCGAGGTGGACTCGCTGTTCGGCAAGTCCGAGACCAGCTGGACCGAGACCGTCGAGGTCTCCCTCGGCTCGTCGGCCAGCAGCCGCCCTCCGCGCCGGAGCCCCGGCGTCGGCCCCGGAGGACGCGCCGTCGTTCGGCGACCGCTTCTCGTTCGTCGCCTGGACCGACTACTGCCTCGCCTTTGCCAACTAAGGAGACCGACATGCCCGTCAACCACCTGCTCCCCTTCGCCCTGCCGCGCGGCCGCACCGGCAGCACCGGCCGGCTCACCGTCTACTTCTCCCCCCGGCTGAAGGAGGGCGGCCGGCTGGGCCGGTACAACGCTTGGGTCGACTGGCCGCGCGACGCTTGCCGCGCTGACCCTCGTGGTCACGGGTGAACGGGACCGTCATCCCCCACACCCGGTGGGCATCCAGGCCTCGTCCGCCGTGTGGCGGGCCGTCTTCGCCCCGCGTACGCCGGTCGCGCCGCACCGGTTCGTCGACTTCTCCGATACGCCGCTGCAGCCGATGGCGTCCTCCGACTTCTCGGAGCGGATCCTGGAGCTTTACCTGGGCATGGCCCGGGAGCACCCGGACGGCCCCCCGGGCGGCGACGAGCTGGTCGCGCTGGCCACGGCCGCCGGGCTGGACCTCGAGCCCGAGAGCCCGGACAACAGCCTGGCCGAGGCGGCCGCGTACCGGGCGCCGATGACCGACGCCGTAGACGTGGACGAGCCCATCCCGCGAGCCGGAGTTCGACTTCCACGCCTCGGTGAGCCTGCTCGGTCACCATCCCGAGCTGCTGCGGCATCTCGGCCTGGCCGTGGATCTGGAGGTGCCGGGCCTGCCGGCCAACCCGACCCAGGTCAGCGTGACCGCCGGCTTCGGCGGCGGCCAGGCGACCGAGGCCGCGCTGGTCACCCGGACCACCGCTGACTTCCTGGCCCTGCCCAACCCGGAGCCCGACAACAACGAGCAGGCCGGCGGCTTCCTGCGGCTGGCGGCGGAGAAGGCGTTCCTGTCCATCGTCGATCCCCACCTGGCCGCCTCCCGGGTGAGTGCCGCCGCCGACTCGGTCGTGGCCGAGGACTCCGGGGTGCTGCCGGCCCTGGCCACCCGGGCGCTGAGCCTGGTCCGTCCGGACCTGACCAAGACCTTCCGCAACCGGACCGATCGCCAGGCCGAGCTGGAGGACGCTGCTGCAGAACCAGCTCGACGGCGTCGGGGCGCCGGTGGTGCTGTTCGCGGAGGACGTGACCATCGGGCAGCGGTTCGACGTGCTCGACCAGGGCGTCTGGCGCAGCCTGTTCGAACGGCAGTCCGACGCTCGGGTACACCTTCCCGCGGGCGACCAGGCTGGCCATCGTGCCCGCTCCGGACGAGGGCTGGAACACCACGCTGCTGGTCACCGAGCAGGCTGACGTGCGGCCGGCCCCAACCCGGACATCGACCGACCGTCGCGCCGACCGCGCTGTTCCGGCTGGACGACGCCGTGTACCGGTGGAGCGGCTGGAGCGGCGCCGTGCCGGCGCCGGGCGACGTGCTCGACGGCGCCACCGGTGCGCCGGCCAAGATCTCGGCCAACGCGCCGGCCGCCGACCAGGCGGCCCAGGTGGCGGTCGACTACGAGGTGGTGCCGGGCAGCCTGCCGCGGCTGCGCTTCGGCCGGACCTACGCGATGCGAGCCCGGTGCGTCGACCTGGCCGGGAACTCCCAGCCGCTGTCGGCGAAGGAGGGCGAGGACGCCGCCGCCGCCGCCGGAGACCTTCGGCCGGCTGGAGCCGGTCGCTGCGCCCGTGGTGGTCCGGCGCACGCCGCGCCCGGTGCCCGGGGTGGGCGACACCCCCGAGGTGCTGGTGCTGCGCAGCGACATCGACATACCCGACAAAGAGGTCGCCGAGGTCGACCGGCTGCTGTTCCCGGGCCGGGTCGGGCCGGACCTGTGCGAGCTGCACGGGCTGCCGGCCGGCGGGGCCGACCCGGGCAGCTACGCCGAGCTGGTCGTGCGGGATGCGCTGGACCTGGCCGACCAGACGGTGCCGGACCCGGTGTCCGGCGAGGTGCTGGCCGCAGCGCTCGATAGAGGGCAGGATCGAGCCGGGCGCGACGCGGCAGGAGGTCGGCTATCTGTCCGACCCAGCGATCGGTGGCGTACGCCTCGGTCTGCCCGGGGACGAGGTCACCATCGACCTGGCGGAAGCTGGCCGCGCGGGACACGGTCCGGCTGGTCGTCGCGGCGGGTGAGGGCGCGCCCGAGGTCGAGGCCGGACGCCGACACCGACGTACGCATCTCGGTCCCCAAGGCGGAGATCGTCCGGTGGACGCCAGCTTCTCGATCGCCGACGGGATGCTCGACCATTTCGCCCTGTGGCAGCGGCTGACGCCGGGTGAGCAGGCGAAGCTGCGGGAGCAGATCACCGGCGGCGGGCACTGGATGTTCACCCCCGCCCGACCGCTGACCCTGGTGCACGCCGTACGCCGGCCGCTGCTCGTCCCTCGGTGGACGACCTGACCGGTGATCGGTCACTGGGATCCTCGGCAGTGGTGCTGGACGGATCGCCTGGTCGCGTCACCGCCAGCACTGAACGAGTGAGCCATGACGGCGAGCTGGACCGACCTGGTCGACGACCCGACGCTGGACGCTCCGGAACCGCGATCGACCAGCGTGTAGCTGGGCGACCTGCTGGTCGCGCGCTCGGACGACAACGAGATCGAGTTCGAGGCGCTCCGGGCTGAGCTGCACGACACCAAGCGGCACCTCGCGAGCGTCGACCTGGAGGCGTACTCGAGCTTTGCGGCCTATTTCACCGAGGAGAAGTCGCTCACCTGCCGGCGAGCCGGGTACTGCTCGACCGGGGCGGCGTGGTCGCCGGGATCGGTCGAGGTCACGGTCGCCAAGACCGGGGTCAAAGCCGAGCCCGGCGCGGACTTCACCGTCGACGGGCCCGCCGGGACCCTGCTGCGCAACCCGCGCGGGGCGCTCGAGGTCGGCGCGGCGGTAACGGTGCGCTACATCGCGCTGCCGATCAGCCGCGTAAGTAACGAGGCAGGTGCGAAGGCCTTCTCGATGCTGCTGCCCAACACCGCGGTGCCGCCGCCCCCGGTGGTCGACGAGGTGATCCCGTCGTTCGGCCGGGGTGCCGACGGCACCCGATCCGGGCACGTCCTCCGGGTCTACCTCGCCCGGCCATGGCTGGTCACCGGGGAGGGCGAGCAGCTGGCGGTGGTCCTCGAGGCCGACGGCACGACCGGGACGGTGGTCGGGCGGGACCCGATCACGACGGGGACCGGACGGGACCTGACCCTGACCGGCGATGCCTTCCCCCGGGCGACGTCGGTGGTCACCGGACGGCGGTCGCACGGTGGTGGCACATGCGGTGAGCTTCGACGCGGACAGCGGCCGCTGGTACGCCGACGTCGAGCTGGGTCCGGAGTTCGGGTACCGGCCGTTCCTACGGCTGGTGGTGGCCCGCTTCCAGCCGGACTCGGTCCTCGGGGCCACGCTGTCATCGACCGTCACGCTCGAGCCGGTCCGGCTCGGGGTGGTCCGGTCGACCAAGATCGTCCGCCGCGGAGACTTCGTCACCGTGATCATCAACGGAACCAAGGACTTGGACAACCAGGCCGATGTCCGGCTGGAGCAGGCAGACCCGCTGACTCCCGATCCCGACCTGACCTGGCAGCCGGTGGGCGATCCGGTCCGGCTGACCGTCTCGGGGTCCGGCGACGACACCGTGTGGTCAGGAAGCATCGACGTGGGGGTGGGCAAGGGCCGACTCCGCGTGGTGGTCGAGGAGTCGGAACCGGGCCTGCGCACCGAGGGCCGCCAAGCCGTCGATGTCGAGACGGTGGTCTTCGTCGAGACGGTCGAGCTACCGCCAGCCTGATGCGCCTGAGCCCTCTGGCAAGCTCTGGGGGAGCCCCCGTCGAAGGGGCCGGTCAGGCGGGCTGGCGACGGGCAAGCAGGCGTCGTACGCCGAGTAGGCTCAGCCAGGCGGTGACCCCGGCAGCAGCGAACAGGATCCCGTTCGCGGGAGTCAGGTACGGCCGGATCCGATCACCGATCAGTGCGCCGACAAGCAGCAGCAGGGTGGCTTTGGGGACGGTGAAGACCAGGTTCCAGCGCAGGAACGTGGGGTAGCGCACCCCCACACCCCCTGCGGGACGATCACGGGATCGCCGCGCTGTCGAAGACCTTGGCGCCGAGCATGATCCGGGCCAGGCTGCGCTGCACCGATGCCTCGAGTCGCGCGCGCCGCTCGGCGGTCGCGCCGAGCCGGGCGAGCAGCCGGGTGATGCGGCCGTGGACGTCGAACGCCGGGCCAGCCGGCCGGCAAGGAAGTAGGCGCTGTCGGCGCCGACGTCGGCGGCCACAGCCAGCAGGACGGCGGCCAGGAAGGTCATCACGCCGCTGGCCACGAGCATCCCCGACGTGACCATGGCCAGCGGGCCCTCGACCACCGTCAGGCTGAACATCGCCAGGTACGGGTAGGCCAGCACGTACGCCCACAGCTTCAGCACGCCGGCCTCCCTCTTCGCGTCGCGCAACTCCACCGAGTATGGGGGCGTTCCGGCAACATCCAATCGAGCACAACGGGCCGAATGGGTGACATTTCGGGGTCGCACACAGTCGGGAACGAACAATCTTGTCGCGAGGTCTGGCCAGGGCTGACCGGCCGTTACTAGGGTCATGATCCGTGCCCCTCTTGTCGACATATGCCCGCCGCGCCGCGCTCGGCCTGGTCGGTGCCGCCCTGGTTGCGACCGTCCTGCCGACCACCGCGTACGCCGCGCCGCCGTCCTGCGACGCCGAACCCACCCAGGAGATCGGGGAGGTGCAGGGCAGCGGCAGTGCGACCCCGTTGGCCGGCCAGCCGGTGACGGTACGCGGAGTCGTGGTCGGCGATGTGCCGGGCTTCGCCGGCTTCTACCTGCAGGACCCCGACGGTGACGGCGACGCGGCCACCTCCGACGGGATCTTCGTCTTCAGCTCGGTGGCGGTGGACCTGGGTGACGACGTCGCCGTCACCGGCGCGGCGGGCGAGTTCGGCGGCCAGACCCAGGTCAGCGCCCGGCTCGACGCCGCGGTGTGCGCCGACGGTTCGGCTGACGACCTGCCCGAGGCGGCCGCCCTCGACCTGCCGGCCGGCGACGCCGAGCGGGAGCGCCTGGAGGGCATGCTGGTCGAGCCGGTCGACATACTGACCGTCAGTGAGGTCTTCGACCTGACCAGCTTCGGCGAGCTGACCCTGTCCGAGGGTGGGCTGGCGGCGATCTGGTGTTGTACTGAGCCTGAGCGGGAGCAACCAGCGCATGACGACTTCCTGCACAAAGTCCGCGAGTTCTGTACGCACGAAGGCGCAGTTCTCATCTTCGACGAGATGATCACGGGCTTTCGCTGGCACCTCGGCGGAGCGCAGGTCGAGTACGGCGTGACTCCGGACATCTCAACGTTCGGCAAGGCGATGGCGAACGGCTTTGCAGTCTCCGCTCTAGCCGGCCGCCGTGAGCTGATGCAGCGGGGTGGGATCACGCATGAGAACGAGCGCGTGTTTCTCCTGTCGACGACACACGGCGCCGAGACTCACGCCCTAGCTGCTGCGATCGCGACGATGGCCGTCTACCAAGAGAGAGACGTCATCGGCCGGCTGCACGCGATCGGCGCCTCACTTCGCACTCAGGTCGAGCATGCGGCTGTGAGTGCGGGGGTAAGCGAGAACTTCCGGCTCGTCGGGCGAGATTCGAATCTCAGCTTTCAGGCTCTGGACAACGACGGCTCGCCGTCGCAGCTGCTCAGGACGCTCTTCCTTCAGGAACTCGTTCGGCGCGGCATCCTCGCGCCTTCTTTGTCGTGAGTTACGCACACAACGAAGCCACCGTCGCTTTGACGGTCAACGCCGTCGCCGAGGCACTCGCCGTGTACAAGCGCGCCCTCGAGGATGGCGCCGACCGATATCTCCAAGGCCCGTCTGTGAAGCCGGTCGACCGCCGTTACAATTGAGCTGCGGCACAGGTTTGCGCATGCCCAACAACATGCCGGTGCCAGGTGCACCTGAATGTTGCACCTTGGACGCGATAGGGCTTTGTCGCGAGCAGCCACCGGCAGCGCGCTCAGTGGGAGGGCGCAACGCCCATGTCGTCTTGGGTTGCGCTCCTTCATCAACACTCGTGTCCCGCGCGGAGATGCCGATACGGGATCGACGGTGATTTGGTCGAAGGCGATACAGGTGACGTTGCTCGCCCTCGCGATCCTGCTTGCGACGGCCTGTGGGCGCAGACGGGGTTCCGGAGGTGGACGCGCCCGTGGGGCGCCCCAGTGCTGCCGGACCTGGTGCGCGAAGCCTCAGCTCAACGTGACGACGGGAAGGTCGACGGCAAGTGGCGCATGTTCTTCAGCACGATCGTCGTCGACGTCGGCAGCGGCGACTCTGACGTCGCGAAGCGCGAGGATGGAGCACGTGGAGCGTCGAGCAGCTGATCCCGTACTCCGAGGGCGGTGCGAAGATCGTGCCGGTCGACGCGACGCTCGCCTGGGGTGGTGACGGCCACGACCACTGGCACGTCGTGAGAGTGGCAACCGTACGGCTCGTGCCGCTGGACGAGAGAGGCCGTCCGAAGGACGAGGCAGGCCGGATCGACTCGAAGATCGGGTTCTGCTTCTACGATCACACGCACGAGCCCAACCGAGGCCCCGAGGAGCCCGTGTACTCCGCGCACAGTTGCGGCGAGGAAACGACTCGTTCATCGGGGTAGGCCTCTCGCCAGGATGGAACGACACGTACCGGCAATCTCTCCCCGGCCAGAGCATCGACGTGACGGGGCTCCCCGACGGGAAGTATCGACTTTGGACGGAGATCGATGAGCAGGGCTTGTTCCGCGAGGCCTCGCGGGACAACAATCGCACGTGGCTCGATATCGAACTCCGAATGACGCCCGCCGGTCTCTCTGCGAACAACATCGGGACGCCCAATGCCGTCCTGACCGCGACGTACGCGCCTATTGACAGCAGGAACCGACTTACCTACGATCCGCTTGAGGCACCCCAAAAGGGGAATGCCTATCCGAATAGGCAATCGGGGAAGGGGGGAAATGTATCGTAAGTTGCTCATCCTCGTCGGGATGTCGCTGCTCTGGCGATTCCCGCGACAGCGCTCGCGGTAGACATGCACGGGCCGCACGTCGGCTTGGGTTGCTCCGAGGGCGGTACGTTCCACTTCGTCGCCAACGGCATCGGTGGCGCGGGGGCAGGTGGGTTGACCGTGGAGCTTCTCTGACGGCGGCGACGTGACCGGCTTGGTCTCCATCAAGTTCAACCAGGGAACGAACCACTGGACGATCGACGGGAGTCGGCACGATCATCTGCGCATCGGCCACGTTGGGCGACAAGCTGGTTCTGTCGGACTTCACGTGTGACGAGAAGAAGGGCAAGAGTAGATCGCCTCACGGGCGTGAGCCAGTAGAGGATGTGAAAGGGGCCCGCGTACAGTTTTGGGCCCCTTCCTGTTAGCGGGGTCATCGCGGTCGGCGTCAGCTCCGCGATCGAGCGGAGCACGGTGTCCGCCACTGCTAGGGCGTCCTCCGAAGGCGGGTAGCGCCGGTTCGGGATCGCGATCACCCGCATCCCCGGCCGCGCGCGCCGCCCGGATGCCGTTCCCAGAGTCTTCGATCGCAGCGCACCGCTCGGGCGCGACGCCGAGCCGGCGCGCCGCCTCGCAGGAAGACGTCCGGCGCCGGCTTGCCGCGCGCGACCTCCTCGGACGAGACGGTGCTTCGAACAGCTGCGCAAGCCCTGACTCGACAGCACGGCGTCGATCAAAGGCCGATTCGATGACGAGGCGAGCCCGAGCCGGAAGTCGCCGGCAACTCGGTCGACGGCCTCGACCGCGCCTTCGATGAGCGGAAGGTGCTCGCGCATACCGCGCCTCCATGCGCCGCACGACCTCGGCGTTGATCTCCTCCGGCGACTCGCGCAAGTCCGATGACGTCGTGCATGTAGTTCGACCACTCGGTCGAGCTCATCCCCATCATGTCCGCCTGCGCGCGGTCGGACCAGCGGCCGCCGCGTTCACGTGCGAGCTCTTCACGCACCTCGTCCCAGACGTGCTCGGAGTCGATCAGCACGCCGTCGAGGTCGAAGATGACCGCCTCGATCACGGCGTCCCGTACTCGCCCCGGACACGAACGAGCGGAGGCGCGTCTTCGCCGACTCGCTTCGCCGAACGTCGCATACGAAGAACGTGTGCGTCCCGGCAGCCACCTCGTCGCGGATCGAGCACTCCAGCCAACCCAGCGCTCCCACGAGCAGAGGCGCGCCGCTCGCGCCGGCTTCGGTCGCGATGCCGTGCCACATCGCGATCGGTGGAACCCCGCGGGCGAAGTGCTGGGCGAGCCAGTCCTGCCCGGCTGCGAGCAGCGAAATCGCACAGCCGCCGGCTTCCCGGAGAAGCTCGTGCATCGCGGCCTCGCGCGACACGCGAATCCCACGAGCGGCGGTTCGAGCGAGAGCGAAACGAGCGAGCCGACGGTCAGCCCGAGCTTCTGTCCGCCGGCATCCACCGTGACGACGCACACGCCTGACGGGTAGCGGTTCAGCAGAGTGCGGATGTCGCCCGACTCAGCCACGATAGTGAGGCTGCGAGTTGGATCGAGCCCAGAAACCTTTGGGCTCAGAGCCCATCGCTCGTCCGGAGTGGACCTCGAGCTGCGGCTCGCGCACGATGCCAAGGGCGGGCGCGTGAGCCGGAGCCTGGCATTGGGGCACCCTAACCGTGTGAAAGGGAGAATCGATTCGGCATGGACTCGCCACCAGTTCCATATCCGGCATCGAAGCGCTTGCTCGACAAGGGCGTCTCGGTCGCTCTCCTCGTGCTCCTGTCGCCGGTCCTCGCCGTCGTCATCAGCGCGATGGGGCTCGACATGCTCCTGAGTCGACGCGACCGCGGCCCGTGGCTCTACCGCGAGCGGCGCATCTCGAGGGGCCGCGAGTTCGACCTCTTGAAGTTTCGGACAGTGCGGCGCGACGTGCTCGACGCGACGTCAGACGCGGAGGCCCACGCGCGACTGCTCGAGGCCGACCCGGCAACCTCACGTGGGCCGGGCGCCGCGTTCTGAAACCCTGGTATCTCGACGAACTGCCGCAGCTCGTCAACGTGCTCCGCGGGGACATGAGCCTCGTTGGCCCGCGTCCTTGGCCGCCGTCGATGGTCGCAAGTCAGGTAGCGCAAGGCTTTGACTACCGAACGAGGTCATCGCCGGCTGGACGGGGCCGGCACAGGTGCAGAAGGGTGTTTCGGAGCCGGCGGGATACACGGGGCTCGACGTGGCCTACGTCGACGCCTGCGGCAAGTCAGTGGTGTGCGCATCGTGCGCACGGACCTGGCGATCCTCTGGCAGACCGTCGTGGTCATGGCAAGAGGGGAGGGCCTGCGGTTCTAATTGAGCGGCGGCCGCAGAAGGGACACCAGCCAGAAGTATGGAATCTTCGAAGTGACCCTTTTCACGATTGTCATTCCACCAGTACTCTGTGTAGGCAAGAGGGGAACGGGCCAAACGCTCCAAGCATGAGGCTTCTGTACGGGGGAGGACTGGGTTGAGTGCTGCATCGCAAGATGCGATCGCTGTCGCACAGGGCGATCGGGTCGGCCACAAGATCGACCGGGCCGCTGGCCGTTCAGGCGGAAGGCGGCGTGGCTGGCTTATGCGTCGGCTCCTACTCGTTGCCGACGTCATCGGGCTCGTCACCGCATATGTTGTTGCGCTCGAATTGGCCCCGCCCGCCTCGACGGCCGACCGGGTGGCGCCGATCTGGGAGATTGCCATCTTTGTGGCGACGTTGCCGCTTTGGGTCTTGTTGGCGCGCATCTATGGACTCTACGATCGCGACGAGGAGCGAACGGATCATTCGACGGTCGATGACGTGGTCGGTGTCTTCCAGGTCGTAACGCTAGGCACGTGGAGTTTCCTCGTCATTACACACATCGTCGGCCTTCCGTATCCGAACCTAGGGCGGCTCGTCGTGTTCTGGCTTCTTGCTGTGGTGCTCGTACCGCTGCTCCGCGCCGCGAGTCGAGCGATCGGGCGGCGTCAGACGGCGTACGTTCAAAACGTGATCATCGTCGGATCCGGCCATGTCGCGCATCTGCTCGCGGACAAGATCGAGAAGCATCGTGAGTACGGTCTCCGCGTTGTTGGGTTCGTCGATAAGGACGATCGTGCTGTGATCGGAAACGGGAAGAACGTCCTGATCGGGACCACGGACGACCTGCCGCAGCTCGTTCGCGAGTATGCCGTGCGCCGCGTGGCCATCGCGTTCTCAACCGACTCCCACAACCAGACGCTCGGCGTGATCCGCTCGATGCAGGACAGCGACGTCCAAATCGACATCGTCCCTCGAATGTTCGAGGTGCTCGGCACCAACGCGCAGCTCCACACCATTGAAGGGATGCCACTCGTAGGTCCCCCGAGCCCGCAGCTTTCCGGGTCGTCAAGGCTCTCAAACGATCCCTTGATCTTGTCGCGGGCGCGGCGGGCTATTGCTTTTCGCGCCGTCTTTGTCGTCGTGGCTGTGCTGATCAAGCTCGATTCGAGAGGGCCTGTGTTCTTCCGTCAGGTCCGGATGGGAGCGGGTGGCGGACGTTTCGCGTCTTCAAGTTCAGGACGATGATGGCCGACGCGGAAGCCGGAAGCACGAGATCGCACACCTGAACATGCATAACGGCGATGATCCGCGGATGTTCAAGGTGCCGGACGACCCGCGGGTGACGCGGTGCGGTCGGTTCCTGCGACGCTGGCGGATCGACGAGCTGCCGCAGCTGCTCAACGTGTGTCCGGGAGCATGTCGATCGTCGGACCGCGCCCGCTCATCCTCGACGAGGATCAGCATGTGTCGGCTGGGCGCGAAGGCGCCTCGACCTGAAGCCGGGAATCACCGGCCTGTGGCAGGTGCTCGGGGCGAGCGACATCCCGTTCGATGAGATGACGAAGCTCGACTACCTCTACGTCACGAACTGGTCGTTGCGCGAAGATCTGCGCCTGATCCTGCTCACGTTGCCAGCGCTGACGAGGGCGCGGGCTGCCTACTAACGAGGGCTCGATCTCGCACAGCGGCGGGGGTGGGATTCGAACCCACGAGCCCCGTGAAGAGCCAACGGTTTTCAAGACCGCCCCGTTCGACCGCTCCGGCACCCCGCCGGAGCGCATTGTGACCGACGGCTAGGAACGCACCTCGGCGGGGGCGCCGTACCGGGTGAGTACCGCGGGTACTGCGCCCTGAAAGTTCTCGAGGATCGCGAGGAGCGCGCGGTCCGTCACCATCGTCCCGTTCAAGGTGTGGGGATTCTCGAGACCGTGCTCGGCGCGGTAGCGGATCCCGAGCCGGCGCGACTGGTAGTCCGTCGTGTTCGAGCATGACGTTACTTCTCGGTACCGCTCCTGGAATGGGAACCACGCCTCGATGTCGTACTTCTTCGCCGCGGATGCACCGAGATCGCCGGCCGCGACGTTCATCACGCGATAGGGGAGGCCGAGCGCCTGCAGGAACCGCTCCTCGAGGTCGAGCATGCGGTCGTGCTCGTCCCACGAGGTCTCGGGCTTCACGAAGACGAACATCTCGACCTTGTTGAACTGGTGGACTCGGAACATCCCGCGCGTGTCCTTTCCGGCGGCGCCAGCCTCCCGTCGGAAACAGGTTGAGAAGCCCGTATACCGGAGCGGGAGCTGGTCGAGCTCGAGAATCTCTCCCATGTGCAGCGACGCGAGCGCGACTTCGGATGTCCCTGTCAAGTAGAGGCCGTCGGCCTCGAGCGCGTAGATGTTCGAGCGCTCGGTCGGGAAGAAGCCCGTCCCGTACATCGCCTCCTCGCGCACGAGAACGGGAGGGATCACCGGCGTGAAGCCGGCTTCGGCGAGGTGGGCGAGCGCAAACTGGTAGAGCGCCATTGCGACGAGCGCGGAGTCACCGATGACGTAGCCGAAGCGTGCGCCCGAGATGCGCGCGGCGCGCTCCATGTCGAAACGACCGATCTCCGTGTGCTCGCGCGGGGCCTCGAACGACATCGGCTCGCCGAACCGGCTCAACTCGGCGGCGTCGTCCTCCGTCTCGCCGTCCGGCGCTGAATCATGTGGCGGGTTGGGGACGAGGGCGAGGGCGGCGTCCCGCTGCGCCTCGGCCTCCGCGAGCTCCTCCTCGACCTTCCTGAGCTCTGCCTTGACGGGCTTCAGCGCCTCGAGCTCGGCCGGGGTCGGCTTGCCTTTGAGCTTCGTCTGGCTGCGTAGGTCATCGACCCGAGGTATGAGCGAGCGCCAGCGCTCGTCGGCCTCGAGGAGTGCGTCGAACTCTTCCGCCGCACCCTTGCGCGCCAGCGCCGCGCGCCAGCGATCGGCATCTGCCCGGGCGGCCTTGAGGTCGATCATGGAGGGAGTCTAGAAACCCTGGAAGGGGCTCAGCCGCCGGCGACTGACGAGACGTATGCGGCCACGTCGGCGATCTGCTGGGGAGTGAGCGCGCCGGAGAACGATGGCATCGCCCCCTGACCGTTCGTCACACGGTCGACGACGAGCTCGGCGCTCGGCATCGCCTCGTCGAGATTCGGCCCCACCTGTCCGGTCGTTCCTGCGTCGGCGAGCGTGTGGCACCCGCCACAGGCCGAGGCCCCGAGGAAGATCTCCTTGCCTGCCACCGGGTCGCCCTCGACGGTCGGCTGGGTCTCGGTCGTCGTGGTCTCGGTCGTCTCTGTCGTCTCGGTCTCGGTGGTGTCCGTCGTCTCGGTCTCGGTCGTATCGGTCTCGGTCGTCTCCGTGGTGGTCGTTCCCTCGACGGTGTCGGGAGTCGCTGTCACCGATTCCTCGCCTCCGCAGCCCACGGCAAAGAGGCTGACGAGTGCCGCAAGGACGACCAGCACGAGAGCGGTACGACGCACTGGCTCGATCCTATACACGAGAAGAGGGCCGGACGTCGCACTCTGCGTGCGCCCTTTAAAACGCGAGAAAGCCGCATGCGGCGGCTCTCTCGACGTCGGTTCCGCGAGACCTATGCAGAGGCGGCCAGCCGTCTCCTGAGGCCCTTCAACTTGAACGCGAGAAAGATCTCCGTGATCCCGCGCGACAGCGCGACTATGCCGACGTAGACCACGAGCAGGATCGCCTTCTCCCTGAGGTTTCCGGCGACCCAGAACGCAAGCAGGATCTCGAGCAAGCCGACGACGAGCTGAAGCCACCAGAGCTCGAACTGGTCCTTCGTGATGAACGCGACGGTGATGTCGAAGATGCCCTTGACGAGCAGGAAGAGTCCGACGAGAGCCGACAGCGTCGCGAACGTGTCGTACGGGTGCCACAACGCGTAGATCCCGGCGACGATGAAGAGGACGCCGAGGAGGCCGTGAATCCATTTCCAGCCGGTTGTGGAGACGCTGATCTGGAAGAACTCGTTGACGCCCGCGACGATCGCGACAACGCCGAAGAGGTACGAGATCGCGGACACGGTCGTGTAGTCCCACTGGAACACCAAGAGGGAGAAGACCAGCCAGGCGATGCCGGTCAGGAGGAACAGCCACCACTTGTCGGCTGCGTCCTCCAGGACCTCGCGCTCGTCGAAAACGCCGTTCATAGTGCCTCCCAGATTCGAATGCCCAACTCTGCGCGGGATTCTGTCAGGCCGCCGAGCTGGAGTCCTCCCGTACGATCTCGCGGAACCGATCCTGTAAGGGGGGACACGATGGCCGACGTGACCGAGAGCTGCGACGTTCGGAGCCCGCGACGATGATCGTCGAGCGAAGCATGCACCCGTCCTGGCTCTCGAACGCGTACCTGCTCGGGGACGAACCCGGCGGAACGGCCGTCTTCGTCGACAGCGGTGCGCCCGCTCGAGCCGCTCCTCGAAGCGGTCGAGCGCGAGCGGCTCACGCCGACGCATCTGCTCCTGACGCACGGTCACGCCGACCACGTCGCAGGCAACACCGAGCTCGTCGAACGCTTCGGTGTCGAGGTGACCGCGGACGCGGTCTCCACCGGCGGTCTCGAGATCGAGCCCCACGCGACCCCAGGGCATTCCGACGACGGTGTGTCTTTCGTCGCGGGCGAGTACTGCTTTACGGGTGACACGCTCTTCCGCGATGCGGTGGGCGGCGGTCCGGCTGACGAGATGCGCCGGTCGGTGATGGACGTGCTCATGACGCTTCCTCACGACCTTCGCGTCCTTCCCGGTCACACCGACGAGACGACGATCGGTCGCGAGTGGGACGAGAATCCGTTCGTGCGCTTCTGGCGAGGCCTCGATCCCGAGGACGGCCGCACGTGCCGCGTGCACGGCGACGATGCGACCATCGTGGTCTGGTCCCCGGACTACGACGGGAAGGGGAAAGCGCTCGTGCGCCTCGCCGGCGGCGTCGAGGTAATCGTCGGCGCGTCGCGGATCGAAGGTCTGTAGATACCCTGACGGGGTATACTTCTCTCATTCCGTTTCTGAGAGGAGAGCCGTGAGCGAGACCGTCGCGTACAGCGTTCCCGCGATCCACTGTGCGCACTGCGCGATGTCGATTCGCGAAGAGGTGTCCGAGGTGGACGGCGTCGAAGACGTTGCCGTCGACCTCGAGACGAAAATCGTGACCGTTCAGGGCCTGGAGCTCGACGACGTTGCGCTCAGGGCAGCGATCGTGGAAGCCGGGTACGAGCCCGCGTGAGCGCAACCGCGACCACGACAGCTGAGGCCGAGGAGCGGGTCGACCTCGCCCTCGAGGGCATGACCTGCGCCGCGTGCGCGGGCCGCATCGAGCGCAAGCTGAACAAGCTCGACGGTGTGGACGCGTCCGTCAACTACGCGACCGAACAAGCGGCGGTCCGCTTCGACTCGAGTCGAGTGGCCGTCGCAGACTTGATCGGCGCGGTCGAAGGCGCCGGCTACCGCGCGAGACTCGCGGCCGAGGCAGGCGACGGAGACGACCGTTCTCGCTCACTTCGAACGCGCCTGATCGTCGCCGCGGCCCTGACAGCGCCCCTCCTCGCGCTCTCGATGATCCCGCCGCTGCAATTCGACGGCTGGGAGTGGCTCGCGCTCGCGCTTGCCACACCGGTCGTGTTCTGGGCCGGCTACGGCTTCCATCGAGCTGCACTCATGAACGCTCGACACCTCGCCGCGACGATGGACACGCTCATCTCCATCGGCACCCTTGCGGCGTGGGGTTGGTCGGTCGCGGCGCTTGTCGTCGTGGACGACGCGGACATGTACTTCGAGGTGGCGGCGGTGATCACGACGCTGATCTTGCTCGGCCGCTACTTCGAGGCTCGTGCGAGGCGGCGCTCGGGCGCCGCGATCCGCGCACTCCTCGAGATCGGCGCCAAGGAAGCCCGAGTCCTGCGGGAGGGCACGGAGGTCTCGGTCCCGATCGACGAGGTCGCAGTCGGAGATCTCATGGTCGTACGACCCGGGGAGAGGATCCCGACCGATGGTCACGTCGTCGAGGGTGAGTCTGCGGTCGATCAGTCGATGCTGACGGGCGAGCCCGTCCCCGTCGATGTCGGGCCGGGGTCCGACGTGGCCGGGGCGACGATCAACACCTACGGAAGGCTCGTGGTGCGCGCCACGAAGGTCGGCGAGGATACCGCGCTCGCCCAGATCGCGCGGATGGTCGCCGAGGCGCAATCCGGTAAGGCTCCGATCCAGCGCCTCGTCGACCGCATCTCGAGCGTCTTCGTCCCGATCGTGCTCGGAGTCGCGCTCGCGACGCTCGCCGGCTGGCTCGTCGCCACAGGCGATGCGACCGCCGCTTTCTCCGCGTCGGTGGCCGTCCTGATCATTGCGTGCCCGTGCGCACTCGGCCTCGCGACGCCGACGGCGCTCATGGTCGGAACCGGGCGCGGAGCGCAGCTCGGGATCCTGATCAAGGGGCCTGAGGTCCTCGAGCGCACTCGCCAAATCACGACCATCGTCCTCGACAAGACGGGAACCGTCACCGAGGGGAAGATGGAGCTCGCGGATGTCAGTCTGCTGGATGGCGCCTCGCGCGACGAGGTGCTGCGTCTTGCCGGCGCGGTCGAGGCCGCATCCGAGCACCCGATCGGGCAGGCGGTAGCTGCCGCTGCGCGCCGCGAAGTCGGCGAATTGCCACCTGTGAGCGATTTCGGAAACGTCCCGGGCGTGGGTGTGCACGGCGTCGTCGAGGGCCACGAGGTCGAGGTCGGACGCCGCGACGGGACGATCATCGTGTCGTGGGACGGAGCGCCACGGGCAACTCTCGCCGTTCGCGACACGGCCAAGCCGACGAGTGCTGAGGCCGTTGTCGCCCTCAAAGAGCTCGGCCTCACGCCGGTCCTTCTCACAGGCGACGGTCGCCAGACTGCAGAGCGCGTCGCTGCCGAGATCGGGATCGAGCGCGTGCTCGCCGAGGTCTATCCGGAGGACAAGATCGCGGAGGTTCGGCGGCTCCAGGAGGCGGGAGAGGTCGTCGCGATGGTCGGAGACGGCATCAACGACGCTCCGGCTCTGGCTCAGGCGGATCTCGGCCTTGCCATCGGCACGGGGACCGACGTCGCGATCGAGGCCTCCGACATCACGCTCGTTTCGGGGGACTTGCGCGCCGCTGCAGACGCGATCGCCCTCGCGCGGCGGACGCTCGCAACCATCAAGGGAAACCTCTTCTGGGCCTTCGCCTACAACGTCGCGGCCATCCCGCTTGCCGTCGCCGGTCTTCTCAACCCGATCGTCGCGGCCGCGGCGATGGCGTTCTCGAGCGTCTTCGTCGTCACCAACTCCCTTCGCCTGCGCCGCTTCCACTCCGCCCGGGAAGGAGCCGCATCGTGAGTCAGGCCGAGGTGCATTCCCACGGCTACGCGGAAAACAAGCAATCGCTCGTTCGCCGACTTCACCGCATCGAGGGCCAGGTGCGCGGGATCGAACGGATGATCGAGGAGGACCGCTACTGCATCGATGTGCTCACCCAGATCGCCGCCGTGAACACGGCACTCGAGAGCCTCGCCTTCAGGATCCTCGACGACCACGTGAACCACTGCGTCGCCGACGCGCTCGCCTCGGGCGATCCGGTTGAAGCGGAGACCAAGAGCAAGGAACTCTTGCAGGCTGTGCACCGCTTCGCACGCGTGCGCTGATCGAGCATCTAGCGTTCGGAGAGAGCCAGCCGAACGCCGAAGACGACGAGAACGACTCCGGTCAAGGCATCGAGCGCTCGTCTGGCCGGACCGGCGAGAAGGGCTCGGACGTGAGCGACGGCAACTGCATACAACGTCAACCAGGCGAGCGTCAGCGCGCAGAAGAGCAAGCCGAATGCGAGCAGCCCTGCGAACGAGGCGGCTCCCCCGGGTGCGAACTGCGGAAGCAGGCTGGCGAAGAAGACCGCCATCTTCGGGTTGCCGAGGTTGCTGACGACTCCCTGCCGAAACGCGCGGGACGGGGGGATCGGTGCGCTTTGCCGAAGCTCTCGAGTGTGTCCGTGGCGATCGAATCGCCGCGTAGAGCGACTGGGCGCCGAGGTAGACGAGATACGCGGCGCCCGCTAGCTTCAGAGTTCGAAAAGCCGGCTCGGACGCGCTCAGGAGCGCCACCACCCCGGCGCTCGCGGCGATCGTCCAGATCGCTTGGCCAGTGGCCACACCACCCGCCGTCGCGATCCCGCCGCGGCGTCCGCCGGCGAGCGTGTTCCTGATCGTGAGTGCAGTGTCTTGGCCCGGCGTACAGATGACCACGGCCGACACGGCAACGAATGCGGCGAGGCTCTCCAGCATGCTCGAGGAAGTATTGCGCGGCGCAGGGCGTTGCCATCTCACGATGTCCCGCGCCGCAGCGTTGACCAGTGGAGTGACGACTCGCGCACACCTCTCCCTGCTTGCCGTCGTGGTGATCTGGGCCGGGTCCTTCTCGGTCATCAAGGCGCTCCTCGACGATGACGTCGCTGCGGGAGACATAGCGATCCTTCGGTATGCGATCGCCGCGCCAGGCTTTGCGTTCATCCTCTGGCGAGCTCGCGGGCTGCCCGGCCTGACGTGGGGTGACGCGGGACGCGTCGTCGCCGCCGGGCTCCTGATTGTCGTCGGCTACCACATGTTCCTCAACATCGGCACCCAGCACACGACGGCGGGCGTTGCGGCGCTGGTTGTGGCGCTCGCTCCGGGGATGACGCTTGCTCTCGCCGTCGTGGTCGGCCTCGATCGCCTTCGTGCCAGGCATGTCGTCGGGCTTGCGATCGCCTTCGCGGGTGTCGTGGTCGTCGTCACGCTCGGGTCTGGAAGCGACCTGTCGCTGGCGAGCACGAAGGGGCCGCTCATCGTCCTCGGCGCGCCGCTTGCATTCGCGGCTTACAACGTGATTCTGAAGCCGCTCCTCGGCCGTCACGATCTGTTGGCTCTCACCGCGGCGACGAGCCTCGTCGGGATCGTCGGTCTTCTGCCGTTCGTGCGCGGGTCGACGGTCGAGACAGTGGTCGACGCGTCTGCGTCGGAGGTTGCGCTCCTCCTGTATCTCGGCGTCCTCGCGACGTTCCTCGGCTACATCCTGTGGAATGTCGGATTGAGAGGTATCGGGCCGACCCGAGCTGTTTCGTACACGTACGCGATCTCACCGCTCGCGGTGGTGATCGGGGCGATCGTGCTGGACGAGACGATCACGCCCTGGCTCGTGCTCGGCGGCGCGCTCGTCATCGGCGGGATCGCGCTCACGCAACGCGCGTCGGGTCGCCGTCGCTCGGATAGCGTCGAGGCGTGGCCGAGCGCACCCTCACGCAGCGCGAGCTGAACAGGGCTCTCTCGCTCGACAGCTGCTCCTCGGGCGCGTGCGTCTCCCGATCCCGCGCGCGCTCGCGCGCACCTCTTCCAGACGGCCGAGCGCCGGATCGGGCCCGAGAACGTCGACCGCGATGCCGCCCTCGACGACCCCGCCCGGCGATACCTCGGTGGGTTGGTCCGGCACCTGCTGCGGACATTGCGCAATGGGCCGGCGGCGCCGGCTTCAAGGCCCGCCACCTGGCTCCCGCGCTCGAGCGGCTGGCTCTGCGCCGGTTCCGCGACCCAGCAGGGGAAGGAGCTATTCGACCTTCCTCGTGCGCCGCTCCCGGATCGTTAGCACGAATCCCTTCGAGCGCCTCGATCCGGCGGTGCAGCGCGAGCTCCGTGACGAGGCCGACCGGCTTGCGGCGTTTCACGAATGATTCAGAATGCGCCCGTGAGCAGCGAGCCAAAGGCGCACGACGACGCAGACGAGGTCTGGCGGCTGGCGCTGATGGGCGAGGCGCGCGGTCTCGCGATGACCCGTCGTCTCGTCGGCTGGATCCCCGCTGGGCCCCGCTGCAAGCTCTGCCTCGCGCCGCTCAAGCCTCCGGGTAGCGTCGCTTTGAAGCTCGTGGGTTTCGGCCCGTCTCGCCTGAACCGCCGTCTCTGCAGCGCGTGCTTCCGGCAGATCGGAAAGATGCCTGGGGGCGCAGAGATCGAGCTCTCCTTCCTCTTCGCCGACGTTCGTGGATCGACTGCGCTCGCCGAGCGAGTCCCTGCGCAGGAGTTCTCGCAGCTGATCTCCCGCTTTTACGGCACCGCCGCGCGTGTCGTCGACAGATGGAACGGCCTCGTCGACAAGTTCGTCGGCGACGAGGTGGTCGCCCTGTTCGTACCCGGCTTCGCAGGTGAGGATCATGCAGCCCGAGCCGTCGACGCGGCGCGGGATCTACTGCGCGAGACCGGAAACGACGGCGAGGAGCCGTGGGTCCCGCTCGGTGTCGGCGTGCACACAGGGGTCGCCTTCGTGGGCCGCGTCGGAGAGGGCGACGCGTGCGACTTCACTGCCGTAGGAGATGCCGTCAACACGACTGCGCGGCTCGCCTCGTCCGCAGGTGCGGGCGAGATTCTCGTCAGCCGCGCGGCGGCCGAGTCGTCGCATCTCGATTCGACAGGACTCGAGTCGCGGACTCTCAGCCTACGAGGGCGAGACGAGCTGGTCGAGGCACTGGTCGCCCGCGCGTAGCAAGGCGACGAGCCGTCATCGACTGACGAAGCGGCGGAGCTCCCCCTCGACGAGTTCCGCCCAGCGCTCGGCGCGCGGGAGGCTCACGAGGCCGCCCCAAGGAGCGCGGAGCGCAATTCCGTGCACCGCGCCCGGAATGAGAACGTAGCGACCCTCGGCACCCGCCGCGTGCGCCCGCTCGAACCCGCGCTGTGAGCTCCGAGCCGAGACTCCCGGGATCCCGGGCAGCCACCTGTCGAGCGCCCCGTGGAAGACCGCGAGACGCTTTCCGTGCAGACGCGACACGTCGAGCTCCGCGGGGATCCATGGTGCGAGCCCGACGACTCCCTCGACACCGGGCTCGTCCGCGGCCGCGATCGACACAGCTCCGCCCATCGAGAAGCCCAGGAGGAGCGTTCGCGGAGCGCCGACCTCGCGGACTGCGGCTCGCGTGTCCTCGATGCACGACTCGAGACGCTTCCACGACTTCACCCGATATCGGACCTCTACGAAGGCCAGCCCGGGGAGCCGCCTCGAGAGCCGACTCACCAGCCACTCGACGGATGCGCTCCAGGTGCCTTCGACCTCGCGTGCCTGGCCGCCGTTGACGCACACCACCGCGCATTGGCTTGTGGGCCCGGTGACGCGGATCTCCGCTCCTGTCGACAGGGACGTCATGCTTCGCGCTCAGCGGATCCCGTTGAGCTCGTAGCGCAGGAACAGGTGCTCCTCGTGGCGCCTGATGCTCAGTGGGCGTCCCTGAACGGGTGGGACGAGGTCAGCCCCCTCGACCAGTCGGAAGCGGCTTCCCGGCCCCGCATCACCGGCGAGCAGTGGCGACAGGGTCAAGAACAGCTCGTCGACGACACCGGCTCCGACGAGAGAGCCATGAGTGTGGGGGCCGGCTTCGGAGAGGATCAGGCTGTGGCCGCGCTCGTGCAACGCGGTGACGATCGCCCGCGGATCGAGGGTTGCCTGCGTTCCGAGCGAGATGACCCTCGACGCCTGCGGGAGGCTGTCGGCAAGGGCGGCGGCGCCAGGCTCGCTCGTCAGGACGAGTGCGCCCGACGCGAGCACGGGGTGCACCGGGTCGATCGATCCCCTGCCCGTGAGAATCGCCACTTCCGGCGTCTCTTTCCGGCCGAGCCGCCGTCGAAGCTCCGCGAATGCAGCTGACGCGGGCGGAAAGATCTTCTCGGGCCTCCACGTGCCTCGAGGCGACGCTCGCAGCGTTCCGGCCCCGATCAGCACGACGTCGGCCAGTGCACGCAGCAAGCCCATGACGAAGCGGTCAGCCTCGCTGCCCGATGCGATCAGGCTGTTCGACTCGGGAATGGACGGAATCGCCACGACGCCGTCGAGAGTCGAGACGAAGTTCGCGAAGAGTGTCGGCTCGGCGAACCCGAGGCCGCCTCCGTAGAGGTCGGCGAGCTCCTCCGGAAGGTAGAACGACGCGAGGTCGTCGACCTCGTAGAGGACCTCGAGCGGAGTCACTCCACCGCGCTTCCGTTTGAAGGAACGGCAGTCCCGATCCATTCCACGAGCTGCGACAGAAACGTCGGATCGAGTCCGTGCCCCATGTGCGGAGACTCGTGGTACACGACGTCTGCACCTGCCTCCTGAGCCAGCTGTCTCGCGCGCCTTCCCCAGTCGACCGAAATAACCGGGTCGAGCGCACCGTGCCCGATCGCAAGCCGCGGGAGGGGGGAGGAGAGATCGAGTCGAAAACCCGGCACGGTCGGCACGAATCCGCTGAGCGCTATGAGCCCTGCCGGGCGCGGCCGTTCTTCACCGAGTCCGAGGGCGTAGGTCATCACGGCACCCTGCGAGAAGCCTCCGAGGATGGTGCGCTCCGGCAAGACGCCTGTCTCCGCAGCCAGCGCGTCGAGCCATGTGCTTGCCGTGAGGAACGTCTCGGTGAAGGTCGTCGGATCCGGGTAGCCGACCTCGTGCAACGCGTACCAGTGGGCTCCTCCAGGAGGAAGCTGAAGCGGCCCGCGCGGGGTCACTCCCAGAAGCCGACGCTCGGGGTCGAGGATGTCCAGAAGTGGGTAGAGATCGCGCTCGTCTGCGCCCCGTCCGTGGAGGAGCACGAGCAACCCATCGGGCTCTCCGGCGGCGGGCCGACTGAGATATAGGAGCGCGTCAGCGGGCATGGCTCCGCGGAACGTACCTGCGCCCATGCGGCCCGTCAGCCGGATGAATGACTTTCGAGCGCGTGGCTACGCGAGTCGGCCGAGCACCGTGCCGAACACCGCATGCCGCCACGTCGCTTGCGCGAACGCTCGTGGGCTCCTCAAGAGCGGTGGCACTCCAGGCTCGCCGCGTGCGGGGTGGTACCGATCGATGAAGTAGCAGAGGGGATAGAGCGAGACGTGCTCGGCGAGCGCCATTCCCAGGGCGAGCTTGCGCGGACCGATCGGGATGCGACGGCGAGCCTCGTGGAACGCCAACCCGAAGATCGCACCATTCACCGCGTGTGCCGTCAATCCCACCGGTCGCCAGCTCCGACTTCGCGTCAACCCCTTACCGAGAACGGCGACGTCCGAGTAGTCGCAGCCCATGAGCCGCTGGTCGAGGGGCTCCTCCAGTGCCCAGACGGCTGCGGCCACCGCGCCCGCCGCCGCGGATCGGAGTCGACTGCTCATGGTTCCTGCCTCCGGACGACGGTGTGGCGGACGCAGTTGTTCATGTCAGCTACTCAGGCTCGCGTGCGATCGAGGTGCTGCAGAAGCTCGTGGGCGGCGAGCTCGATCTCCTTGTGCCTCCACTCAGCGGCCCGATATTGGCAAGCGATCAGCCCCATTCGGTGGACGCGCCGGAAGTCCCCATAGACGAATGCGTAGCGCGCCTTGGTGTCGTCGCTCGCACCATCCGTGAGTCCCAGATGCCAGTCGGCGTAGTCGTCCCACGAGTGCGACTCCAGGAACGCATTCTCGTCGTCGGCACTCGGCTGAACGTCGCCCCACACGCTGTCGAGCACGTACTGGCGGGCGTCGATGAGTGCTCTCGCCCGCGCCACTGCCCGGTTGTTCACTGAGTACGAAGCCATGCTCTCATGCTATTCGCGGGCTTCGTTCCGTTGGTGCCCACGCACTCTGGTCCTGCTCACGGGCGGTGCCAGGCTGCCGTCAGCGTGAGCGTCCGTACCTCGTGCAATCGCTTTGACTGAGCGGAGACCCTTTGTGCTCAGGAAAGATCTGTGTATGCGGCTCTACGCGGCAACCGGAGATGCGATCGCGCGAATCGACGACGCCGTCGGCGTCTGGACAGCTGAGCTGTCGCTGCGAGGAAGCGGCGCGCAATGCCTGGCCGTCGACCCAGCCGATCCGGATTGCGTGTACGCGGGCCTGAGGTCGGGGGGAGTCCACAAGTCGCGAGATGGTGGCCAGACGTGGATCGACTGCGGGCTACCCGAGCCCGAGGTCTTCTCGCTCGCCGTCAGCGCCGCGAACGGCGCGGTGTACGCGGGCTGCGAGCCGAGTGCTCTCTTTCGAAGCGACAACGGCGGCAGGACGTGGCGTGCCCTCGCGGGGCTTCTCGATCTCCCCTCACGTTCGAGCTGGAGCTTTCCACCGCGACCGTGGACGTCGCACGTGCGCTGGATCGCGCCGAGCCCGCACGACTCCGACCTGCTGCTCGTGGGGATCGAGCTGGGCGGGCTGATGCGCTCGAGCGACGGCGGTGAGACCTGGGCCGACCACCGCCCGGGTGCGCAACGAGACGTCCACTCGCTCACCTGGCATCCTCGCGTTCCCGGCCGCGCATACGAGGCTGGTGGGGGTGGCACGGCATGGAGCGACGATGGAGGCGAAACCTTCCACCCCGCGGACGAAGGGCGCGACCGCCACTACGCGTGGTCGGTCGCAGTCGACCCGGAGGACCCGGACCTCTGGTACGTCTCGGCGAGCTCAGGCCCGTACGCTGCGCATCGACGAGGCGACCCGCAGGCGCGCATCTTTCGCAGGCGAGGCAGGGAGACCTGGCACGCGCTCGGCGGCGGCCTGCCCGAGCCGCTGCCCGCAATGCCATACGCGCTCGTCGCAACCGAGGAGCGCTTCTTCGCCGGTCTTGCCGACGGTCAGGTGTGGGAGAGCCTCGACCGGGGCGACACGTGGCGAAAGCTCGACCTCGGTGGCGATCTGCTGCCGGCGCTTGTCGCACTCAGCTTCGCCCCTTGGACAATCCGCCACGGGACCTGCGCTGGCGGAAGCAACCCGAACCGGAATAGGTAGTTGAGTCTCCTGGTTGGCCCCGGCAATAGCTCGGGGCCGACCTTCGTCCTCATTCACCGACCGTTGCCCCTCCCTCGATTCTCTCGAGCTCTTCCGCCCCGGGCGCTAACTACGCGGTCCGGCCCGGAGGCCGGAAACCCTGTGTCCATGAGGTGGAGCTAGGCGGGCTCGAACCGCCGACCTCCTGGGTGCGATCCAGGCGCTCTCCCAACTGAGCTATAGCCCCAAGGAGGCCCGATTGTAGCGAGGGACCCCGCCATGCCCTGTTGGCGACGTCACGCAGGCGGCGGTTCGAAGCGACTGCCGGCGAGGCTTCGGCCCGAGTGTTCGGACCGAGCCGCCGTCCGACTCACTGAGACGTCGGACGGCCTGATAATTGCTGCGGCTGTTGCGTCAAGTTCCGCGGGGAAAGGGGCCGGGCGGCAGCTGTGGTTGGGGGGTCTGCGGCCTGCAGATCGTCGCGTCCTCGTTCTTTGGGATCACGCGCGGAGTGTCCTGTGCGTGAGGGATCGCGGCGCCGCCGACGAGAATTCCGAGGACGAGGAGCCAGAGGGCTGCGGTCACGCGCGCCCAGAACGGATACGGGCGCTCGGTCCGCGTGGGTGCAGTGGGCATCGACGGCCTCGGAGCCCGAGGTGGCGCGACCGGTTCCTCGAGCGTTGCGCGCACGCGCTCCCGAAGTTCGGGATCGACGAGCGCAAGCTCAGGACTGACCGTTTCCCAGGTCATGCGTACCCGATTCTCGCTGAAGGCTGCCTTCCCTCGCTCGGTGAGGTGTGCGCGAGAACGGTGGCAAGTCCGTCGCAAGCGTTCCACAGCTCGGCTCAGAGACATCGATTCCCGACCACCTGTCGGATTCGGACGACTAGCTGACATGAGCGAGGGCGGTTACCACGGGGGCGACATCAACGAAGGGAGGATACGTGTACGCACGCATGATCGGCATTGGGCTTGCCGTGCTCGTCGCGCTCGCCGGTTCGGCAGCGCTCGCGGGAGGAGCCTCGAAGCGCGTAGGCGACGACGTCATCACGGGCTGTCAGAAACCGGGTCGGGGCTTTCTCCGAATCGTCCGGGATGCTTCGGCATGTCGAGGCAATGAACGTGTCGTCACGTGGAACCGGCGCGGAGCCGAAGGACCTGCCGGCCCAGCCGGCCCAGCCGGTCCAGCTGGGGAGCGCGGGCCCGCCGGCCCGGCTGGACCTGCGGGAGCGATTGGGCCTGCCGGCCCTGCCGGATCTGTTGGAGCAGTGGGACCTGCCGGGCCGCAAGGCCAGGCCGGCTCACAGGGTCCCGCTGGCCCAGCCGGACCGCAGGGACCCGCGGGGTCCGGGTTGACTTCGCTTGCAGCGCTGACTGGCACGGCTTGTTCTCGCTTCGACGGCTCGGCGGGCACAGTCGCCGTTGCGACGACGTTGGCGAACATCGTCGAGCTTCGGTGCTCCGAGAGCGGTGGGCCTCCGCCGCCACCCCCGCCCCCCGGCGACCTGGTGATCAACGAGATCGACTACGACCAGGTCGGTGCGGACTCCGGTGGGTTCGTGGAGATCGCCAACACCGGCAGCTCCGCGGCAGTGCTCGATGGGATCGCGCTCGTGCTCGTGAACGGGGGCGACGGGCTCGAGTACGACCGGATCGACCTCACCGGGTCGCTCGCCGCCGGGGCGTATCTTTCGCTCACCGTCGAGCCACAGAATGGTGCGCCCGACGGCGTTGCGCTGATCGATACGGCAAGCGGTGCTCTCCTGGACGCCTTGTCGTACGAGGGCGAGATCACCGCGGCCGTGATCGGCAGCCAGACCTACAACCTCGTCGAGGGAACGGCGCTCGCTGTGGCCGTCGCGGACTCGAACACGGTCGATGGATCGCTCGCGCGGATTCCCGACGGGCAGGACGGCAACAACGCCACTGCCGATTGGGCGTTCACCCAGACAAAGACGCCCGGGGCTGCAAACGTCGCCACTCCGTAGTGCTACGAAGCTCACGCGTCCGGCGGTCTGCGCCCGGCGCGTGAGCGTCCTCGACGGTCGAGGCGACCCTCGAGCTCTGACAGTTCGCGTTGCAAGTCGCGGTAGCGCTGCCAGCGGCTGGGCTCGAGACGACCGTCGGCCAGTGCGGCCTGGACGGCGCACCCGGGCTCGGTCTCGTGACTGCAATCGCTGAATCGGCACTGGTCGGCGAGTGCGGCGATGTCTTCGTAAGCCTCAGTGAGCCCATCGTCGGCAAGCCAGAAGTGCACCTGGCGCATTCCGGGGTTGTCCACGATCAGCCCGCCGCTGGGGAGGATTACGAGCTGACGACGGGTCGTCGTGTGCCTCCCCTGGCCGTCGGCTCGCACGGCACCCGTCTCGAGGAGGTCGGCCTGTCCCGAGAGGGCGTTGACGAGCGTCGACTTACCGACGCCGGAAGGGCCGAGGAGTGCACCGGTCAGTCCGGGGGCGAGGTGCTCGCGAACCGCGTCGAGGCCGAAACCGGTGCGGGTCGAGATGGCGTAGACCGGGATCTCCCCATCGATCCCTGCGACTTCGGCGGCCACTGCCTCCGGATCGGGCTCGAGATCGGCTTTCGTGAGCAGGATTGCCGGACGCGCGCCGCTTTCGAACGCCAGGGTGACGTACCGCTCGAGCAGACGTGTGTCCACCTCCTCGCCAAGGGTCGCGACGATGAAGACGACATCGAGGTTTGCCGCGATCACCTGCTCGCGCACATCGTTCGAGCCCGCGTCGTGTGCGGCTCGTCGTGAGAGCTTTGTTCGGCGAGGCAAGACAGCGACGATTGCGCCGGCTGAGTCGAGCCCGACCCAGTCGCCGACGACAGGAAGATCGACGGCGGAGGCATCGCTTCGGAGGCGGCCGGTTATCCGCGCGCGCACCTCGCCCTCAGCCGTCAGGACGTCGTACGCACCTCGGTGCTGGATCGCAATCCGTCCTGGAACCAGGCCTTCCTCGTGGAACGGCGCGAACACGGAGCTCCACGCGTCGTCCCAGCCGAGCGTTGTGAGTTCGGGCACCCGCACATTGTCCCGGAACAACCCGATGAGACGGAGACGCTGCAAGGGTGGGGGCGGCCCGCGGAGGGCCGCCCCCAACGCCCGTTACTTCACCGTCGGAACGGTGACGTCGATCCAGACGCTCCGGTGGTCGGAGGTCGGAAAGCCGCCGACGAGGCCCCACGCTACGGGGTCGAAGACGCCGGTCAGCCTCGAGAGCGGATCGGACCGGACTGGCCAGAAGATGCCGCTGTCGACGAGTTGAAGCGTCTTCCTCGGAAGTACGTAGTCCACACGCAGGTTGCCCGGTCCGAAGGGACCGAAGTCAGCGAAATCGGCCGTATCGAGGCGAGGATCACCCTTGTGGGCTGAATTGTTGCCACCCTGGCCCGCTGCCTCGGTGCCGCCGGCACTCTCCGGCGTGAGCTTCGTGTTGATGAGCGGGTGCTCGAGCAATTGCTGGATCGAGCCTGCGATGCTGTCTCCGTCGACCGGGTCGGAGTTCTGGTCGCCGGCGATGACGAAGAGCTCGCCGGGCTTCAAGCCTCCCGACTGACCCTCGTCGTCGTAGATGTAGCCCGCCTTGCCAGGCGTGATGTAGTCGGCCCAGAAGCGGATCTCGTCGTGGTTCCGTCGGCCATTTCGGTCCTCGGCCCCGTCGAACACCGGCGGCGTCGGGTGCGAGACGAGGAAGTGCACAGTCTTGTTGCCGATCAGAATCGGGACGTCCCAATGACTCTTCGACGAGAGCCTCAGGATGTCGACCTCGTCCGGTGAGTAGAACGGGGTCGGGATCAGGTTGCCGGGCATGTCCTTCCACTTGAAGAGCCGAAAGGTGCGGACGTCCTCGTATGCGATCGGGAACTTCGAGTAGACGACCATCCCGAACTGGCCGGGAAACGCGCCGAAGCCGAACGAGTCGTCGCCATAGCCGGCCGCGCCCGGAGTCGTCACGGCACCGCCGAAGTTGTTGAGGTCCTTCCCCGTGGGGACGCCTGTGTTCGAGGCTGCGATGAAGGCGTACGGGTACTCGATGGGCGCCGCGCCGTTCTGCGACACCTCCAGGAAGTTGTCTCGGAAGAGGTTCTCCGGCCCGGGAGCGACGCCGAGGTCACCGTCCTGGAGCGGATCGAACTCGTTGATCAGGAGAACGTCAGGCCGGACACGCTGGATGACCTCAGCGACGTTCTTGGCTTGATTTCGGAACTGGTCGTCGACGTTCGGATTCGAAAGGTGCGTGACGAGCAGGCCCACGCCGCTCGGAAGATTGAGCGTGTTGAACGGCCGGTTGAGCGAGGCGTTGAAGGTCGCAAAGCGTACGTCCGCCTCGGGCGGCGCGGCCGACGCGATTGCCGACATCGTTGCGACCGCCGCGACGGCGGCGAATAGCAAGAGTCTCATGAAACCCCCTCCTGGAGTTGTACGACGCCGGGGTCCTAGCAGGTCTCGGCCTAGCAAACCCAGCCAGCGGTGTTCAGCCGGCCAACGTGTGGTGCAAAGCTGTGTCGAGCTCGGGAAGCTCGAACGTGAAGCCCGCGTCGAGCAAACGCGCCGGAAGCGCGCGTTGGCCCATGAGGAGCACTTCCTCTGCCATCTCGCCGAAGACTGATTTGGCCACAAACGCGGGGAGGGGGAAGATCGTCGGTCTTCCGAGCGCCCTGCCGAGCGCTTTCGTGAACTGCGCGTTTGTGACGGGATTCGGGGAGACGACGTTCACCGGGCCTTCGAGGTCGCCCTCGAGGGCGAAGCGGATGGTGCGTACCAGGTCCTCGATGGCAACCCAGCTCCACCACTGCTTCCCGCTGCCGACGTGGCCGCCGAGACCGAGCTTGAACGGGGTCAAGAGGCGCGGCAGCGCGCCACCTTCTCGCGCAAGGACGATTCCGGCACGGAGATTGACGACACGGATATCGGCCGCGCGCGCGGGCTCACAGGCGCCTTCCCATGCCCTGCCCACGTCTGCAAGGAACCCCGTGCCGGTCGCCGACTCCTCGGTCAGGATCTCGTCGCGGCGGTCGCCGTAGATCCCGACGCCACCCGCGCAGACGAGCACGCGCGGTCGGGGCTCGAGGGCGGCCATCGTCGACGCCAAGAGGCGCGTCGAATCGATACGGGAGGCGAGGATTTCGGCCTTCCTCGCGGTCGTCCAGCGGCGGCCAGTCGTCGCACCGCTCAGATTGACTACGGCGTCCACGCCGGCGAGCGCCTTTGGATCGAGCCAGCCAGTGGCAGGATCCCACTCGAGCTCTCTCGAGTCCGCAGGGCTGTGACGGACGAGTCGTACGACATCGTGTCCGGCACCCTCGAGCTCCGGTACGAGAGCGGAGCCGATAAGGCCAGATGCGCCACTGAGTGCGATCTTCATGCGGCCGATTGTGGCACCCCCCCGCACTAGGGTTTGCGACGTGCCGGTCGAGACACGCAGCGCGCTGCGCCTGCGCGACGGTGTTCGCGCCGCGCTCCCTCTTGCTCCGAGCCCGATCCTCTTCGGTCTCTCGTTCGGAGTCCTGGCCGAGGCCGCCGGAGTCGGCGCAGTTGCCGCGGTTGTCATGTCTGCCACGACGTTCGCCGGTGCTTCTCAGTTTGCGGCCGTCTCGGTCCTGGACGTAGGCGGGACCGTCGCTGCGGCGGTGACGGCCGCGATCTTCCTCAACGCGCGCTACGTCGCGATCAGCCTCACGGTGGCGTCCATCTTTCCCGGTGGCAGGCTCCGCCGGCTAGTGGAGTCCCAGGCGATCGTCGACGAGTCGTGGGCGCTCGCCGGGCGCCGCGGTCGTTTCGAATGGCCCATCCTCGTGGGCTCGGGACTCGTCTTCTACGTGCTCTGGGTCGGGAGTACGGCGCTCGGAACCGTGGTCGGAGGAGTTCTCGAAGATCCGAACACGCTCGGGCTCGACGCGGCTTTCGCCGCGCTGTTTCTCGCACTCGCCGTCCCATACCTACGAGATCGGAAGGGCCGACAGGCAGCCGCGCTTGCTGTTGCGATCACGCTCGTTCTCATTCCGGTCGCTCCGTCGGGCGTACCGCTCATCGCCGCCTCGGCCGCATGCCTACTGGGTCTCAGACGATGAGCGACGCGTGGATCGTCGTCGCCGTCGTCGGCGTGGTGACGATCGCGTTCAAGTCAGCCGGGCCGGTCTTCCTGGGCGGGCGAGCTTTGCCCGCACGCGTTCGGTCGATGGTCGAACTTCTCGCTCCCGTGATGCTGATGGCGCTCGTCGTGACGCAGACCTTCGGAGGGAACGAGGAGTTGCAGGTGGACGCCCGGGTCACGGGCGTCGCCGCGGCTGCTGTCGCGATCTGGCTGCGCGCACCGGTCATCGTGACGATGATCATCGCCGCGGTCGTGACCGCGTTCGTCCGCGCTCTGGGCTAGGCGCGATCGGTCGGGCGTGCGTGCGGGCCGCGCCAGAACACGGCCGCTGCCGCGAGCGCCTCGGCAGCCAGGCTGACGACGCCGATCACGAGTAGCCATAGTCGAAAGTGCCGCATATCAGCGGTGATCGGCCTGAAAGCGCCGCGCCTTGAGAGGCGAGGCGCGCCTCAGCGCGGAGGACGAAGCACTGCGAACGGATCCGTCACCTCGAACTCTCGGGAGCAGAAGCGATACACCTCGGCCGGACGGCCTCCGGCAGGGCCGTGAGCTCGTTGCTGCCCCACCGGCTCGATCGCACCCCGCCTCAGCAGAACGCGCTTGAGGTTCGTTGCCGAGACGTCATGCTCGAGTGCGGCTTCGTAGACATCGCGGAGCTCGGCGAGCGTAAAGCTGTCGGGGGCGAGCGCGAAGCCGATGTTGGAGTAGGAGAGCTTGCCGCGGAGTCGCTCCCGCCCGGCGAGCACGATCGACCCGTGGTCGAAGGCGGTCGGTGGCAGGCCGTCAACGGCGTGCCAGCGCGTATCGGCCGGCACACCCGGATCCATGCCCAGGGGAACGAGCCCCAGATACGCCGTTGCGAGCTCCCATCGTTCCGGGTGACGCGCAGGACCGCTCCACGTGCCGAGTTGCTCGAGGTGCGCGACCTCGCGTACGTCGACCTTCGTGGCCAGATGACGGAGGATCGATTGCTCGAGCGTCTCGCCGGGCTCGAGCGTTCCACCGGGGAGCGACCACATGCCGCGAAACGGATCGCGAGCACGCTCCCAGAGGAGCACCTCGAGCACTGCGGCGCGCACCTGGAACACCACCGCGAGCGCGACGTGAGCGGGGAGTGTAGGTGGGGTGGTAGACTCAGCCACGAGGTTATTGACTCAGAGGCTAAAACTAGCATGAGCGCGAAAAACGGCAGACATCGCTCAGAAGCATTTGATCTCGTCGTCGTCGGTGGGGGCGTCGCCGGGCTCATTGCGGCGCTGTGCGCGGCCGCCGAGGGTGACGTCCTCGTTCTCACCAAGGGACCACTCCTGTCCTCGAATAGCCTGCTCGCCCAGGGCGGCATCGCTGCGGCAGTCGGCGCTGACGACTCGCCTGTGCTCCATGCCGAGGACACGCTTCGCACAGGCCGAGGACTCTGCCGTGCAAGCGCCGTCGAAGCACTGACCGAAGAGGCAGCGGCACGAATTCGCGATCTCGTCGAGCTCGGTGTCGAGTTCGATGACGGGCTCGGCCTCGAGGGCGGACATAGCCGCAGACGCGTGGTGCACGCGGGCGGCGCCGCGACCGGCGATCGCGTGGCTCGCGTGCTCGCCGAAAGAGCTCTCGCGCATCCACGAATCCAGGTAGCCGAGGGCGAGCAGATGCTCTCGCTCTGGCGATCGGAAGAGCGGTGTGTAGGCGTCGTGACCGACTGTCGCGCCGTCGCCGCTCGCGCCACGCTGCTCGCCACTGGCGGTGCTGCGGCGCTTTGGCAGCGCACCACGAATCCTCCAGGCGCGGTCGGAGAGGGGATGGCCGCGGCCTATTTCGCGGGCGCGGCACTCGCTGACCTCGAGTTCGTGCAATTCCATCCCACGACCCTCGTCGACTCGTCGCTGCTTCTCTCCGAGGCGCTACGTGGGGAGGGCGCCACGCTTCTGGACGAGCGTGGTCAGAGGTTCACGGACGAGCTTGCGCCCCGCGATGTCGTGGCGCGTGAGATCGCAGCGCGCGGCACCGCCCTTCTCGATCTCCGCGCGATCGACCGCGGCCGTTTTCCAGCTCTTATGGGGAGCCTCGTCGAGGAAGGCTATGACCCTGCAGAAACCCCGATCCCAGTTGCACCCGCCGCCCACTACACCGTCGGAGGGATCCTCACCGATCTCGACGGGCGCAGTGAGCTCACGGGGCTCTACGCAGCCGGTGAGTGTGCCGCGACGGGCGTGCACGGTGCGAACCGCCTGGCCTCGAATTCTCTACTCGAATGCCTCGTCTTCGGGAGGCGCTCGGCTCTTGCGGCTCTCGCCGAGCCAAGCCTGCCCCCGCGGCTGCCCGCTCCACCCGTGCCTTCACCGCCAGAGGCTGTGACGGGCGACCTTCGCCACCGGCTCTGGGAAGACTGCGGCCTTGTACGCGATGCGGCAGGTCTCGAGCGGCTGCGGTCGGCACCTCATCTGCTCACCCGCCTCATCGCAGAGAGCGCGTACACCCGTGAGGAGAGCCGCGGATCGCACTTCCGCGTCGACTTCCCAGCGGAGAACGAGGCATTCGAGCGGCACGTCGTCCTGCGACCGGGCTCGGAGCCCACACTCGAGACATGGCTGTAGCGACGGACACCCTCGAGCGCATCGTCCTCGCGGCACTCGCGGAAGACGTCGGTCAGGGCGACGTCACTACCGACGCAACGGTGTCTCCGGAGGCTTCGGAACGGCCGAGCTCCTCGTCAAAGAGCCGGGTGTCGTCTGTGGACTCCGCACCGCCGAAACGGCATTTCGTGCACTCGACGACGAGGTCCGATTCGAGCCGCTCGCGCGAGACGGGGACACCCATCGACGGCCCGACGGCGGTCGCGATCGTAAGTGGACCGCAGCGCGCGATCCTCACCGGCGAGAGGGTGGCGCTCAACTTCCTCGGTCGACTCTCGGGCATCGCGACGCTGACGAGGAGGTACGTCGACGCGGTGGAGGGCACGGGTGTCGCCATTCTCGACACGCGGAAGACCACTCCTGGCCTGCGCGCGCTCGAGAAGCACGCTGTCGTTTGTGGAGGCGGACGCAACCATCGCTTCGGCCTCGACGACGGTGTGCTGGTCAAGGACAACCATCTCCGCGCCGCTGGATCGATCGCAAGAGCTGTCGAGAGCCTGCGGGCAGCGACCGTGCTTCCGATCGAGGTCGAGTGCGACACGCTGGAGCAGGTGTCGGAGGCGCTCGACGCGGGTGTCGACGCCATCCTCCTCGACAACATGGCTCTCGAGGAGCTTCGCTCGGCCGTTGCTCTCAACGGCGGACGCGCACGACTCGAAGCGTCGGGCGGCATCACGCTCGAGAACGTTCGCGCCGTCGCCGAGACCGGCGTCGACGAGATCTCGGTCGGCGCGCTCACCCATTCCTCTCGTTCCCTCGACGTCTCACTGGAGCTGAAATGACCACGCTCGAAATCACAACGATGCAGGAGGAGGTCCGTGCGCTCGCCGCCGAGCGAGGCGCAGTGATCCTCGCCCACAACTACCAGGTGCCCGAAGTCCAGGACGTTGCGGACTTCGTCGGCGACTCGCTCGGGCTCTCGCGTGAGGCCGCCGCGACAGATGCCGAGGCGATCGCGTTCTGCGGCGTCCACTTCATGGCCGAGACAGCTGCGATCCTGAGCCCGGACAAGACCGTCCTCATTCCCGACCTCGACGCCGGCTGCTCGCTCGCGGCCTCCATCACCGCCGACCAGCTCCGCGCGTGGAAGGCGGAGAACCCGGGCGCGGTGGTCGTCTCGTACGTCAACACGACGGCCGAGGTGAAGGCGGAGAGCGACTACTGCTGCACGTCAGGCAACGCCAAGGGCGTGATCGACTCGATTCCGGACGACACAGAGATTCTGTTCCTGCCCGACATGTTCCTTGGCCTCTGGCTCGAGAAGGTCACCGGGCGCAAGCTGCGCATCTGGATGGGGGAGTGCCACGTGCACGCGGGCATTCGGCCACGTGACATAGAGCGCATGCAGGCTGAAGCGCAGGACGCCGAGTTCCTCGTGCATCCGGAATGCGGCTGCGCGAGCCAGTGCATGGCCTTCGGCAACAAGAACACCCACATCCTCTCGACCGAGGGGATGATCAACTTCGCGAAGAACTCGCCCAAGGAGCGCTTCCTCATCGCGACCGAGACCGGGATTATCCACCGACTGCAGAAGGAAGCCCCCGAAAAGCGCTTCGAGGCGGTCTCCGAGAAGGCGATCTGCCGCTACATGAAGATGATCACGCTCGAGAAGCTGCGCGACTCGCTGCGCGACTGGAAGTACGTCGTCACCGTTCCCGACGACATCGCGCAGCGGGCACGCGGTGCGATCGACCGCATGGTCGCCATTTCTTGAGGCTCACCAAGGAGCAGCGCGCGTTCCTCGAGAACCCGTTCGTCGGCGTCGTGACGACGCTGCAGCGGGACGGTTCGCCCCAATCGACCGTCGTCTGGGTGGATGTCGACGACGAGGGCGTCTCGATCAACACCGCGTATGGACGCGTGAAGCCGCGCAACCTCGCACGCGATCCCCGGATCTCGCTCGTAGTGGTCGACCCGGGCGATCCATACCGCTGGATCAAGGTGTCTGGGACGGGGAGGCTCGTCGACGAGGGCGCAGACGACCAGATCGACCGGCTCTCGAAGAAGTACACCGGCCGAGACGTCTATGCCTCCCGGCAACCGGGGGAGCAGCGCGTAACCGTTCGGATCACCTCGGACCGGATATTGAGCCGCGGCATCGACGACTAGGCGGCTCGAATGGAGTGCACCGGAGGCAGATTCGTCGCGGCAGTGGCCCACGTCTTGCCGGCATCTCCCGATCCGAAAACATCGCCTGACGTCGCGCCGAAGTACAGGCCCATCGTCGGTCCCGAGCCCTCGCCGCAAAACGCCTGGCGCAAGATCGTGAGGTACGCGTTGTCCGACGGGAGGCCGTCGCCGCGCGCGATCCAGCTCGCACCCGCATCACGCGTCTCATAGACGCGAACACGACCCTCAGGCGTCGTGCGGTCCAGGTCTGCGACGAGCGGGATGACGTACGCGTTGTCCGGATCGTCAGGGTCGACGACCATCGGGAAGCCGAAGTCGGACGGCAGGCCGTCGGCGATGCTCGTCCAGCTCTCGCCGGCGTCGTCGGAGCGGTAGACGCCGCCATGGAACTGCATGAAGAGTCGCTCCGGTCGCTTCGGCGAGCGGTGCATGTTATGGACACAGAGGTCGATCGTGTCCTCGCGGGCCTCCTCGGGCATGTACCGCGGGTAGAGGCCCTTGTTTCCGTGGCGCCACGACTCACCGCCGTCGTCCGAGAGCCACACGCCGACCGCGGAGATGGCGAGGGCGATGCGTGACGGATCTCCGGGCCAGGTAGCGATCGAGTGCATGCACATACCGCCCGCGCCCGGGCTCCAATCCGGCCGCGTGGGCTGCGCCCAGAACGCGTCGTTGAGCTGCCACGTCTCGCCGCTGTCGTGACTCTCGAAGAGGACGCCGGGCGCGCCGCCCGCATACAGGAGGCCGTCTTCCTCGCCGGGGACGATCGACCAGAGGCGCTCGAGCGGCTTCTCCGCGTCCTCGGGGAGCTCGAGCCCCTCGGCCTGCTGCCATTCCCCCGCAGGGTCGTCGGTGTAGAACACCTTCGGGCCGTAGAACGCCGATGTGACGGCTGCATATGTGCGCCGGGTTCGTGGGTCGCGCGTCGCGAACTCCACGGGTTCGCCCGCGAAGGCGCGGGACGTGACCTCGAACGGTCCGCTTGCCGTTCCATTGAGCACGAACAGGCCCTTCTTCGTTCCCGACCAGAAGCTCAGTCATTCCCTATCCTCCCGAGATCGCGGGGAGGACGTGTAGCCGGTCGGCGTCGCCGACAGACGTGTCCTCCCTTCCGTATTCCTTGTTCACGAAGACGTTGATGTGCTCGCGGATCAAGCCGTGTTCATCGAGGATCCAGCCCTTCACGTCAGGATGCGCCCGCTCGAGGGCTCGGAGCACTTCAGCAACGGTGTCGCCCTCGAGCTCGAGCTCCCGGCATCCACCGGCCAGCTCGGAGAGCGGTGCTCGGAGCCTCACGACTGCCACGGCTCGATCCTAGATCGCATCACTAGTTAGACGACGAACGGGGAGTGAAGTCATCGACAGGACAATGTCCCAGTGTCTGACACGTGTTTGGCACTGGACAGCTCGACACCTACAGCTCGAGGACGCCATGCGGCGAGCCGTACTCGGCGAGCTTGTCGAGGAACGGCGCCGCGGGGAAGGCCTCCGGTCCTAGCACGCCGGCGCCCTTCCATGAGCCGCTGGCGATCAGCTCGAGCGCAATCACCGGGTTGAGCGCGGTCTGCCACACCACTGCCTGTGAGCCGTATTCGCGCATCGACCACTCGTTGTCGACGACGTGGTAGAGGTAGGTCTTCCGCTCCTTGTCGTCCTTGCCGAGGCCGGTCACGAGCGTTCCGGCACACGTCTTGCCCGTCATGCGGTCGCCGAGTGTCGCCGGGTTCGGCAGCGAGGCTGCGACGACGTCGCGTGGCGCGACCTCGACACCTTTCACGCTGATCTTCTCCTTTGAGTCGAGCCCGAGCTTGCGGAGCGTCTTCAGCACCTCGATGAACTCGTTGCCCAGCCCGTACTTGAACGTGACGCGGCGGCAGTCGACCCAGCGGGGCACGAGGAGCACCTCCTCGTGCTCCACGTTGACGCACTCGACCGGCCCGATCCCTTCGGGGAAGTCGAATACCTCGGGCTCCGAAAACGGCGCTGTCGTGTACCAGCCGCGATCGCGCTCCCAGATGACCGGCGGGTTGAGGCACTCCTCGATCGTCGTCCAGATCGAGAACGTGGGTGCGAAATCACGGCCCTCGATCACGAGGTTGGCGCCATCCCGAATGCCGACCTCGTCGATCTCGGAAAAGAGCTCGTCGGCAGCATGCCGTGCGAACACGTCGGCTGCGCCCGGCTCGATCCCGATCCCGATGAGGGCGAGCACGCCACGCTCCTCCCACGCCTGCGCGCGGTCGAACTGGTAGTCGCCGAGCTTGACTCCCACCTCCTCGTACGGATTCCGGGGGTGGGGCTCGGAGAGCGTCATCGCCATGTCGAGGTAGGTGACGCCGGCGTCGAAGCATGCGTCAAAGATCGGGACGTTGAACAGGGGATCGACCGCGTTCAGGACGGCGTCCGCACGTGTATCTCGGATCAAGGAGACGACGGCATCCTTGCTCGAGGCGTCGATCCCGTGCCCGCTGAACCGGTCGTCGTCGAGGTCGGCGACGAGAGCCGCGGGCCGCGCGGCGTCGTAGTCGGCAAGCACACAGTGCTCGAAGAAGGAGCGCCGTTGTGCGATGCCCGCGAAAGCGGAGCCGACCCCCCCTGTCCCGACAACCAAGATCCTCACGGCGCGGGGGTTCTACCTGAATCCGGCGACGGACCCGTGGGACGCACACCCGAGATTCGGGTTGTTGACCTCTGCGTCTCGGCGATACGCTCTCTTGGATTTCACCGAACGGAGGTCGTACGTGAGCGTGTCGGTCACCCAGCAGAAGCAGTTCATCGCAGGCGAGTTCGTCGAGTCGTCGAGCGGCGAAACTATGGAGGTCATCAGCCCGGCGACCGGCGAGATCATCGCGGAGGTACCGCGCGGGACCGCTGCCGACGTCGACCTCGCTGTCGCGGCCGCGAAGTCGGCGTGGGCGGAGTGGCAGGACAAGACACCAAAGGACCGCATGGAGTTGCTCCTGTCACTCGCGGACGTCATCGATGAAAACGCAGAGGAGCTCGCGCGGCTCGAGTCGTTGAACGTCGGCAAGCCCTGGTGGGTTGCGAAGGACGAGCCCCCAGCGATGTCGGACTGCCTGCGGTTCTTCGCCGGAGCAGCGCGCAACCTCGAGGGGAAGTCGGCAGGGGAGTACGTCGAGGGATACACGTCCATCATCCGCCGGGAGCCCCTTGGCATCGTCGCCGGGATCTGCCCGTGGAACTACCCGCTGTACATGGCGATCTGGAAGATCGGGCCTGCTCTCGCGGCCGGGAACGTTCAGATCATCAAGCCTGCGGAGCAGACACCGCTGACCCTCCTTCGCTTTGCCGAGCTCGCACAGGACGTGATTCCGGCTGGTGTCCTCCAGATCGTGACGGGCGACGGCATTCCGGCTGGCGATGCGCTCGTTCGGCATCCCGACATTCGTCTCGTGTCTCTCACGGGCGACACCGCGACCGGAAAGATCATCGCGAAGAACGCCGCCGACACCGTCAAGCGTCTACACCTCGAATTGGGTGGGAAGGCGCCCATGGTCGTGCTCGACGATGCCGACCCGGCCACTGTGGCCGAGGCCGTGAAGATCGGTGGCTATTTCAACTCGGGCCAGGATTGCACCGCGTCTTCGCGCATCCTCATCTCAGAGCGGATCTACGATGACGTGCTCTCGGAGACGGTGAAGGCCGTCGACGGAATGTCCGTCGGCGATCCCGCGACCGACGACGACATCGAGATGGGCCCCGTGATCTCGCAAGAGCAGCAGGATCGCGTCCTCGGCTTTCTCGACCGCGCAACGGATGCCAAGGCGACGATCGTCACAGGCGGCGGCACGGTCGGTGATCGTGGCTTCTTCGTGAAGCCGACGATCGTGGCCGACGTCGGGCAGGACGCCGAGATCGTCCAGAACGAAGTGTTCGGGCCTGTCGTCACGGTCCAGCCGTTCTCGTCCGACGACGACGCGATCGCAATGGCCAACGGCGTCCGCTACGGCCTTGCCGCATCGGTCTTCTCGGAGAACGTCGGCCGAGCGTTGAAGGTGGCAGCCAAGCTCGACTTCGGCACCGTCTGGGTGAACGAGCACCTGTTCCCGCTCACCCCTGAGATGCCGCATGGCGGCTTCAAGGAGTCGGGGTACGGAAAGGACATGTCGATCTATTCGATGGAGGAGTACACGCGCATCAAGCACGTGGTCGTGAAGCTCGCCCAGTGAGCCCCCGGGAGGCAGCCCGCCTGCTTGCCAGCGGAGCTCGGGCACGTGCGATCGGCTAAGGACGATGTCGTCGGCGCACCGCTGCGTTCACCCTCTCTTTGCAGCTCGGTAACCGCCGCGTTACGCTCGCGTCGTGACCGCGACCGACGCTGCGCACGCGGATGTCCGGCTCGAGGGCGTCGTCAAGCGCTTCGACGGAGTGGTAGCGGTCGACGGCATCTCCGTGGACGTACCGCGGGGATCGTTCTTCGCACTGCTCGGACCCTCCGGGTGCGGCAAGACGACGACGCTCCGGATGATCGGGGGTTTCGAGGAGCCGGACGAGGGTCGCATCCTGCTCGGCGACCAGGACGTCGTCGGGCTGCCTCCCTACAAGCGCGACGTCAACACGGTCTTCCAGAGTTACGCGCTGTTTCCGCACATGTCGATCGAGGACAACGTCGGCTTCGGGCTCGAGCGGAAGGGCGTCGCTAAAGAGGAGGTAAAGGGCCGCGTCGCGGAGATGCTCGAGCTAGTCGGGCTCTCGGGCTTCGGAAAGCGAAAGCCCAAGCAGCTGTCGGGAGGCCAGCAGCAGCGGGTCGCGCTCGGCCGAGCGCTCGTCAACCACCCGCGTGTGCTCTTGCTCGACGAGCCTCTAGGCGCGCTCGACATGAAGCTGCGAAAGCAGATGCAGCTCGAGCTCAAGCGCATCCAGCAGGAGATCGGGATCACATTCGTCCACGTCACGCACGATCAGGAGGAGGCGATGACGATGGCGGACACGATCGCGGTGATGAACCACGGTCGCATCGAGCAGCTCGGTCGGCCACAGGGTCTCTACGAACGGCCGTCGACCGCATTCGTGGCGGGCTTCCTGGGCGCGTCGAACCTCCTTGCCGGGACCGTCGAGGGAGCAAACGCCATCAGGCTCGAGGACGGGACCGTCGTCCGAGCGACAATCAACGGCCGCTCCGGGCCGGTGGCGGCGGGCGTTCGACCGGAGAAGATCACGCTGGGGGCAGGGGGCGGTGCGAACGAGCTTCCCGGGACGATCTCCGAGACCGCATACATCGGCGTCGCGACACAGGTCGTAGTACGAACGGCGGTGGGCATCGTGCACGTGTTCGCACAAAACCTCGACTCGGGCGGGCGTGTGCCCGCACCTGGGTCGAACGTCATCCTGAGCTGGGCTCCGGAGTCGACGTTCATCGTGGCCAGGGACGATTCTCGAACAGAGGAGGAGAACGCATGAACCCAAGGCTGACCCGACAAGAGCTCCTGCGGCGCGGCGCGGCGGGCGGCACGCTGCTGGCCTTCCCGTCATTGCTCGCCGCCTGCGGCGGCGGGGACGGCGGCTCGGAGTCGAGCGGCGAGGTGAAGGACGTCCTCAACTTCGAGAACTGGCCCTACTACATGGATACGAAGCAGACGCGCACTGCCGCGGGACTGACAGGGTCGACGACGCTCGAGCAGTTCGATAAGGGGAAGGGGATCAAGGTCAACTACTACGAGGGCATCGACTCGAACGAGGGGTACTTCGCGAAGATCCAGGGCCAGCTCTCGCAAGGCGACGGGATCGGGCGCGACATCATCGTGGCCACCGACAACTCCCAGTTCCCGAGCCTCTACGTCTCCGAGGAATACGTGCAGAAGCTCGACAAGAGCCTCGTCCCCAACATGGATAATCTGATAGACGCGCAGCAGAACCCGGGCTTCGACCCCAACCGGGAGTACTCGCTCCCCTGGCTCACGGGGATCGACGGGATCGGCTGGAACGAGGAGCTCACCGGCGGCCCGGTCACGAGCATGACCCAGCTGTTCACCGACCCCAAGCTGAAGGGCAAGGTGACGCTGCTGGGCGAGATGGCCGACACGCTCGGGCTCGTCCTGCTCGACAACGGCGACGATCCGGCGAACGTCTCGGATGAGGCGTTCGATCGCGCAATCAAGTCCGTGCAGGACGCGCTCGACTCGGGCCAGATCCTGAAGTTCACCGGCAACGACTACGGGCCGCCGCTGGCCCGGGGGGACTTCGCGGCATGCGTCGCCTGGTCGGGCGACCTCGCACAGCTCGTCCTCGAGAACGAGAACCTCAAGTGGGCCGTGCCGGAGAAGGGCGGGATCATCTGGACGGACAACATGTTCATCCCGCTCGGCGGAAGCGTCCCGACCGCGTCGACGTACATGAACTTCGTCTACGACCCGAAGATCTCGGCCCAGATCGCGCTCGGCACGAGCTACATCTCGTCGGTGAAGGGCGCAAAGGAGGAGGCGGTGAAGCTGAACCCGCAGGCGGGCTCGAACGAGCTCATCTTTCCGAGTGAAGAGACGCTCGCGAATCTGCACATGAACGACCCGAAGATGGTCTCGAACGCCGACTTCATCACTACGTGGCAGGCGGTGAAGGGCCAGTAGGGCGAGGCTTGGGTAGCTTCTTTCACCAGCACCCTCGGCTTACCCCGTACCTGCTGCTCCTGCCGGGAATCGCCTGGCTAGGGGTCTTCTTCCTGATCCCGCTCGGCTTCCTCGGCTACCAGTCGCTCGAGTCCGGAACCTACGGGAACTTCGAGTTCACGTGGGAGTTCTCGAACTTCACTGACGCGTTCAGCGACTACCGGGAGCAGCTCTTCCGCTCGTTCCTGTACGCCGGCATCGCGACCACGGCGGCGCTCCTGCTCGCCTATCCACTGGTCTACTGGATCGCGTTCAAGGCGGGGCCGTGGCGAAACCTCTTCCTGCTCTTCATCGTCGCGCCCTTCTTCGTCACGTACCTCGTCCGGACCCTCGCGTGGCTCAGCATCCTCAACGACCAGGGGCCGGTCATCGGGTTTCTCCGGGACATCCATCTCCTCGGCGAGAACGAGGGCCTCCTCTACTCGACCTTCGCCGTGGTCTCGGGGATCACCTACAACTTCTTCCCGTTCATGGCGCTGCCCCTCTACGTCTCCCTGGAGCAAATCGATCCGCGGCTGCTCGAGGCGGCCAAGGACCTGTACGCGAGCTCGACGCAGGCGTTCCTGCGCGTGACGTTGCCGCTCTCGGCGCCGGGAATCGTCGCAGGCACGCTCCTGACCTTCATTCCGGCGGCCGGGGACTTCATCAACGCCGCCCTCCTCGGCACGACGCAGCAGACGATGATCGGCAACGTCATCCAGGCGAAGTTCCTGACCTCGCTCGACTATCCGACCGCGGCATCGCTCAGCTTCATCCTCATGGCGATGATCCTCGTGGCGCTGCTCGTCTATGCACGCGTCGTCGGCACGGAGAAGCTGACGGGATGACGACTCTCGCCGAGACGGCCCCTCGGGCGCGACTCGGGGTTGCGTGGCGCACGTGGCGATTCGTGAAGGCGCACGCGCTCACGGTCTACGCGCTGCTCGCGGTCGTCTACCTGATGCTCCCGATCGCGGTCGTGATCCTGTTCTCCTTCAACGCGCCGAAGAGCAACTTCAACTACGTGTGGCAGGGATTCACGCTCGACAATTGGATCAACTGGGACGAGCCCATCGGGATTAGGAGCTCCATTGAGACTTCTCTGAAGATCGGGCTCCTAGCGACGATCGTCGCCACCGCCCTCGGCACGCTGATGGCGCTCGCGATCGTCCGGCACCGCTTCCGCGGACGCGGTGCGACGAACATGCTCGTCTTCCTTCCCATGGCGACACCCGAGATCGTCCTCGGCGCCTCGCTGCTTACGTTGTTTCTCAACACGACTGCCGTCTTCCAGCTCGGCTTCGTCACGATCTTCATTGCGCACGTCATGTTCATCGTCAGCTTCGTCGTCGTGACCGTGAAGGCGCGCCTGAT
This sequence comes from uncultured Thermoleophilia bacterium, assembly GCA_963722035.1. Taxonomy (GTDB): domain Bacteria; phylum Actinomycetota; class Thermoleophilia; order Gaiellales; family Gaiellaceae; genus GMQP-bins7. The sequence continues at coordinate 1,504 of CAVRLG010000022.1, read as the reverse complement.
CGGCTTCGACCGGCATCTCGAAGAGGCCGCGATGGACCTTGGAGCGAACGAGATCGTGACGTTCCGCAAGGTGACGTTCCCACTCATCGCACCGGCGATGCTCGCGGCCGCGCTGCTCGGCTTCGCTCTCTCGATCGACGACTTCGTGATCACCTTCTTCAATGCGGGCAGCCAGACGCAGACGTTCCCTGTCTATGTCTGGACGACCGCACAGCGAGGGCTGCCGCCACAGATCAACGTCGTCGCGAGCGCCATCTTCCTCGTGGCAATCGCCCTTGCCCTCGGTAACGTGCTCTGGCAGTACCGCAGCGCCAAACGTACCCAAGGAGCAACGTGACAGCCATGAATCGATCGCGGTTCAGCCATAACCGTGACCCGAGGTCCACAGACCGTTCGAGCGCGTGGCTCTCGGGACGTCGCTCTAGGGCGCGTAAGAAACAGTCAGCACAGCATCGGGCCCTCGCTTGAGCGAACGCGCCGGCGCGAGTGCGTGGCGCGCGACGAGAAAGCGACGTGCGGCCTCAGCCGTGACCCTCTACACAGAGGACGCTATCCGGTGGCGCGCCGAAAGCCTCGAGAATCATGCTCGCGTGCCGCTCCGACCTCGGCCACGATGGGGCGTCAGCGCTCCTGGAGCTGAGCGGCTGCGCGCTTGCGACGCTCAGGCCGACGGCTAGCTCGGGTCGTACTCGTCGTGGCGCCGCACCCAAAGCGGCCTTGTGTCGCTCTCGTTGCGACCCCTCGGCGTGCGGTCCAGCAGGGCGTAGTAGGCCATCGCGGGCTCGAGGCCGCGAGCCGTGGTCACGTAGGTCCGGTGGACGATCCCGTCCAATAGCGCGTACGCGCTCAGACCCGGTCCCTCGGAGACATACCCCACGACGTCCGTCCCGCACATGCGCGCGTTCTGTTCGACGGTGGACGGGATCTCGCCCTCCAGGAACGGCTTCAGCTCCTCCTCGGTGTACAGGAAGCCGAGGTCGCGGTTGAAGTCGCTGCCGCCGCTGGAGACCCAGTCGATGCCCCAGCCCATTCGCTCCCTGTAGGCGATGAGCTTTGCGAGCGGCCCGCGGGAAGCGAGCAGCAGGGTGGTGTCCCTGGCCTTCAGGTGGGGCACCTGGGGGGCGAGCGTGTCCGCGATCGAGGAGCAGACCGGGCAGCCTGCCTCGTAGGTCGGCCCGAACATGAAGTGGTAGACGAGCAGCTGGGAGCGACCGTCGAAGAGATCGGCGAGGGTCTTCGTGCCCTCTTCCGTCTCGAAGCGGTAGTCCTTCTCGACCGGGACCCAGGGCAGGTCGCGCCTCTTCCTGGCCAGTTCGTCGCCCCGGCGGGTGAGCTCCTTCTCCTCCTTCAGCAGCTCATCGCGCTCCGCCCGCCACTCCTCCTGCGTGCCGATCCTGTGCTCCGTCATCAACGTGCCACCTCCTGTCTGGGTCAACCGGTCGATCTGTTCCTTCTGCAAACTTGGGCTGAGGAGCGAGTCGCCGTCTCGCCCGCCCACCGTAGA
>CAVRLG010000021.1:0-41360 GCA_963722035.1 uncultured Thermoleophilia bacterium | reverse complement strand
GGGTATTGCCGACTTTCGTGGTGTGACGGGCGGTGTGTACAAGACCCGTGTACGTATTCACCGCGGCGTTGCTGATCCGCGATTACTAGCAACTCCGCCTTCATGAAGGCGAGTTTCAGCCTTCAATCCGAACCGGGACCGGCTTTTTGGGATTCGCTCACCCTCGCGAGTTTGCAGCCCTTTGTACCGGCCAATGTAGCACGTGTGTAGCCCAGGACATAAGGGGCATGATGACTTGACATCATCCCCACCTTCCTCCGATTTGTCACCGGCAGTCTCCCATGAGTCCCCGACATTACTCGCTGGCAACATGGGACAGGGGTTGCGCTCGTTGCGGGACTTAACCCAACATCTCACGACACGAGCTGACGACAGCCATGCACCACCTGTGCACTAGTCCCGAAGGAGGACCGTATTTCTACGGTTTTCTAGTGCATGTCAAGCCCTGGTAAGGTTCTTCGCGTTGCATCGAATTAAACCACATGCTCCGCTGCTTGTGCGGGTCCCCGTCAATTCCTTTGAGTTTTAGCCTTGCGGCCGTACTCCCCAGGCGGGGTGCTTAATGCGTTAGCTGCGGCACGGAGGGAGTCGACACCCCCCACACCTAGCACCCATCGTTTACGGCGTGGACTACCAGGGTATCTAATCCTGTTCGCTCCCCACGCTTTCGCGTCTCAGCGTCAGTACCGTCCCAGAGAGCTGCCTTCGCCATTGGTGTTCTTCCTGATATCTGCGCATTTCACCGCTACACCAGGAATTCCACTCTCCTCTTCCGGACTCTAGCCAAGCGGTTTCTGTCGACGTCTGGAGGTTGAGCCTCCAGTTTTCACAACAGACCTGCTTGGCCGCCTACACGCTCTTTACGCCCAGTAAATCCGGACAACGCTTGCTCCCTACGTATTACCGCGGCTGCTGGCACGTAGTTAGCCGGAGCTTCTTCTGTAGGTACCGTCACCCTCTGGGCTATTAACCCGAGTAGCTTCGTCCCTACTGAAAGAGGTTTACAACCCGAAGGCCTTCTTCCCTCACGCGGCGTCGCTGCGTCAGGCTTTCGCCCATTGCGCAAGATTCCCCACTGCTGCCTCCCGTAGGAGTCTGGGCCGTGTCTCAGTCCCAGTGTGGCTGATCGTCCTCTCAGACCAGCTACGGATCGTAGCCTTGGTAGGCCATTACCCCACCAACAAGCTAATCCGCCGCGGACCCATCCTCGGCCAGAGGCCGAAGCTACCTTTTCGAACCGACTCGAGAGTCGGAAAGGCTATCCGGTATTAATCCGAGTTTCCTCGGGCTATCCCGGTGCCGAGGGCAGGTTATCCACGTGTTACTCACCCGTTCGCCGCTGTCCCCGAGGCCGAAGCCTCGGTTCTCGCTCGACTTGCATGTGTTAAGCGCGCCGCCAGCGTTCGTCCTGAGCCAGGATCAAACTCTCCGTGAAGAGAACATGCGCCCTCGCCCGAAGGTGAGAGCAGTTCTTCAGTTTTGAGCTTGAACTCAATGTCTTCCCTAGAACTGAAGGGTCGACGGGTTCATTGTCCCCTCGCAGGCCAAAGCCCACGAGAGGTCTCGACGTATCACGCTGTTGAGTTTTCAAAGACCGCGCCGCTCTTGCGGCAACAAAAAACCTCTGACTCGCACCAGAGGCTCTCGAGGACGGAACACAAAGGTCGTATCCGCTCGCTCGAAGGCTCTCCAGTCGTCGAGTTACAGGCTTTCTGCACCCTCCTTTCGGAAGGCCGAGGGATGGTAGCACAGGAGATTCTGGTGTCAACCAAGCCGTTTTTGACCACCCGGTTAGGTTGTCGAGATGTCGCCGAGAACGCCGAGGCGACGAGCGGCCGCCTTCGAGATCGCCGCCAGGCGCAGATATCAGTCGACGAACCGGACGAACCGCCGCTTTCCGGCCTGCACGACAGCGCCCGCGAGCGTGCGCGTGGAATGTCGAGCTCGGTGACAGACTCGCCGTCTATCTTCACGCCCCCCTGGGCGATGAGGCGGCGCGCGTCGCTCGTCGAGAGCCCGAAGGCATCGGCAAGCAAAGCCGGCAGGTGCACGGTTTCGCCCGCCGGCAGCGGAGCCTCGGGAACGTCGTCGGGCGCCTGGCCTTCGCGCACGACGCGGGTGAAGTGGGCTTCGGCGGCGGCGGCGGCCTCCTCCCCATGCGACCGAGCCACGATCCAGCGCGCGAGCGCGAGCTTGGCCTCGAGCGGATCGCGAGCAGGAGGTTCCGAGTCCGACTCCATGACCAGCCTGTACCACTGCGGGAGCAACTCGTCGGAGATTCGCATCGCTTTTCCGAATTGATCCTCGGGGGCTTCCTTCAGGCCGATGTAGTTGCCGCGTGACGCACTCATCCCGGCGCCGTCCCAGCTCACGAGGTACTCGACCGTGAGCGCGACCTGGGGCTCGAGCCCGTAAGCCGTCATCACCTCCCTGCCGGAGAGCAGGTTGTAGAGCTGATCCGTGCCTCCGAGCTCGACGTCTGCCTGAACAGCGACAGAGTCGTACGCCTGCATGAGCGGGTACAGGAGCTCCGAGATCGAGATGGGCTCCTGCGCACGGTGGCGCTTCGCGAAGTCGTCGCGTTCGAGAATCTGAGCCACTGTGGTCGTGCGGGTGAGCCTGAGGATCTCCGCGAAGTCGAGCTTGGCGAGCCACTCACCGTTGAAGCGAACCTCGGTCCGCCCCGGGTCGATGATCGTCGAGGCTTGATCGACAAAACGCTGCGCGTTGCGCTCGATCTCCTCGTCGGACAGGATCGGCCGTGCTGCCGACCGGCCCGACGGGTCTCCGATGCGCGTGGTGTAGTCGCCGACGATGAGAACCCCGATGTGTCCCTCGCCGCTGGAACGCCGCCATTCGCTGAAGTGGAATCCCGTTACCGAGCGTGACATCCGGCGCCGTGACGTCGATCCCCAGCTTGACGCGCAACGGACGGCCGAGCGCAAGCTTCGCCTCGAGGGCTCCCGCGGGGAGGACGTGCACTGCGTTTCGGGTGAGATCAGCGAGGCCCAACGCGCTCAGGCCTTCGTGACGTGTGCACGCGTGACCTCGCCCGGCGAGCGGCAACCGAGCAGCGCAAGCGCGTTCTCGGTCTCTTCCCGGAAGATCTCGAGCACCTGGGCCACGCCCTTGTCGCCTCCGAACGCGAGGCCGTACATCGCGGGCCGTCCAACGAGGACGGCACGCGCGCCCAGCGCGAGCGCCATCACGACGTCTGAGCCGCGTCGTACTCCACCGTCGAGGTAGACCTCCGCCCGGCCATCGACCGCATCGACGACCTCGGGGAGCGCCTCGAGCGACGCGATTGCGCCGTCCAGCTGTCGCCCGCCGTGGTTCGAGACGACGACAGCCGAAGCCCCGTGCTCACAGGCGAGGGTCGCGTCCTCCGCTGTTACGAGCCCTTTCACGATCACCGGGACGTTCCACCGCTCTCGGAGCTCGGTGACGTAGTCCCACTGCAGGCCCGACTCGAGCAGGTCGAGCGAATGATGGCCCTCGGCCTCGCCACCCCGGGCACGAGCGGCGACGATCGCCGGGACCTCGTCCTCCGGGGCCTCGAACCCGGTCCGAGACTCGCGATGTCGGATCCCATATACGGGCAGGTCCGCGGTCAGCACGAGCGCCGAGAATCCCGATTCGAGCGCTTGGGAGATCACCTCGTCGCTCACCTCGCGATCGCGGAAAACGTAGATCTGGAGCCAGCGCGCGGCGCCCGGAGCGGCCGCGGCGACTTCGGCGGGTGTCGAGGTTGCGACCGTGGAGAGACACATGAGCGTCCCTGCCGCGGCGGTGCCGCGAGCTGTGGCGACCTCTCCCTCCTCGTGTGCGACCTGGTGAAAGGCCATGGGCGCAACGAGAACGGGCATCGAGACGGGCGTGCCGAGAACGGTCGTCTCCGTCGAAACCGAAGTCACATCGACGAGCACGCGCGGTCGAAGCCGGAATTTCGAGAACGCCTCGCGATTCCAGTGCAGCGTGCGCTCGTCGCCCGCACCCCCCACGATGTAGCTCCAGGCCTCGGGAGTAACGACCGCCTCGGCAAGTCGCTCGGCGTCGTCGACGGTCAGCAGTTGATCCATGGGCGCGGAGCCTAGCGCCTTGCGCATTCACCACCCACCGATTTCATGCCAAGGGAGTTCTTGGCGCGAGGCGCTGCCGTGCTCTCTCAAAATGGATAGGGGGCGAGGCTCCACGCCGCCGCCGCATACCACAGACCGAACGCCAGGCTCACTGCCCCGACCACCGGAACGAGCGTGCCCGAGACCGCGGCCACGGGACGCGACGTCAGCGTGAGCCCGAAGCCGACCGTGACCACGGTCATCGACACCGCGGTGAACAGGGCGAGCAGTAGAAGCGAGGCCACCGCGATCGTCTCCGAGGGGATCGCAGCGAGCAGAAGCAGGCCGACACCAGCGCTTCCGCCCATGCCATGGACGAGTCCCACGCCGAAGGCACCCAAGGGCGTGCGCACCGAGTGGCGATGCTCACGCTCGGGATGCGGATGGGCATGGAGGTCGAAGTAGCCGTGGCGCCAGCGGACCAAGAGGCGCAACCCGAGGAAGACGACGAGCAACGCGACGGCCGTCTCGGCTCCCTGCTGAACGCGCTCCGGCAGGAATCGCTCCGCGAGCAGGATCGGAATCCCGAAGACGACGAGTGTGATCGCGTGACCCGCGCCCCACCAGGCGCCGAGCCGCGCGGCAGACCTCGCCGCGTGCTCGCGGCCAGAGGCCACGAGCGTCGTCATGGCGGCGATGTGATCGGGATCGGTGGCGTGACGCAGGCCCAAGAGAATCGCGACAAGGACGACGACGCCGACGGATGCACTCTCGGAGAGCCCTGCGAGCCAATCGTCGAGTCCGAGCACGCCCCTTGTTCGACCACGGGGCGCGATCGGTTCGGGTCAGATGACGCCTGGCAAGGCTTTGGCCGTTATCACGATCCCGACCGCGAGGATGAGCGCGGCGCTGATTGCCGGAAGCGTCCGCACGACAGGGCCGTTCAGCGAGAGACGCCCGAACGCACGTTGCGCAAGGACGGCGAGCGAGGCCGATCGCGGTGATCGTCGCGGCAAGACCCACGCTGAACGCAACGATCAGGGCGAGGCCGAGGCCGACCCGATGGAGCGCGATCGCCGAGATCAGGACGACGAGCGCCGAAGGGCACGGGAGAAGGCCTGCTGCAATGCCCACACCGAGGATTCCCTTCGACGTGAGCTGATCGTGGTCATGGTGATGGTGTTGGCCGTGTCCGTGGTCATGGCCGTGGTGGTCGTGTTCGTGGCTCGCAATCCGAGAGCGGAGCCGCTGGCGAAGAACGCCGGCGCCGACCGCGACGACGAGGAGCCCGGAGACGAGCGTGAGCCACGGGTAGAGCTGTTCGGGGAGGATGAACTGCGACAGGCCGAGAGTCACGAGCCCGAGCGCGAAGACGCCCGCGGTGTGCGCGATCGTCACGGTGCCGCCGAGCATGAACGCATGTCGGGGGGTCCCGCGCGTACCGACCAGGTATGCGGCGACCAGCGCCTTTCCGTGACCCGGTGTCAAAGCGTGCGCAGCGCCCCAGAACGCGGCGATGAGGAGCGAAAACAGGAGGACGCCGACCGAGAGATCGCCCTGCTCGATCAGAGCCTCGAGCCCTCCGTCCGTGTGCGTCGGCGCGTCGGTCTTTGCGATGGCGGGGGGTGCGCCTGCCGAGTCGCTAGGCTCGAAGCTGGCCCTTGCATTCGACGCGTCGAGCGGCGAGCGCAGGAGGTCCTCCGGGTAGGCGCGGAGCACATCGCTTTCGCTGACCGCGGGCGCGCTCGACTCGAGGACGCGCGCACCGTCGCGCGCAGCGACGGTTACCTCGCGCCAGCCGATCCTGCCCGGGAACGCTTTGTCGCCGAAGGCGAGCTCCGTTCCCTCGCCTAAGGCGCGATACACGACGTCGAGACGGAGTGTCTGGAGGCCGCCGGCCCCGGGCCGCAAGCTGACTCGACGCTCGACGACACGAAGTGGGACGGATCGACCGTCCAACGTGAGCTCGAGCTTGCGAGCCAGGCGCGTCGCGTAGCCGGGTTTCCGTACCTCCGTTCTCGAGCTGGTACGTCGGGATCTCGGCGAGGTCGAGCGCGTACCGAATGTAGATCTCGCTTCCTGCGATCTCGATGCCGGCATACCGGTTCACGGTGAAATTGCCAAGCGGATGCGCGCTTGCCGTCGCGGGCACCGCAAGAAGCACGGCGACGGCTGCAAGGGCGGCGGCGAAGAGCTTCTTCACGAGGATTGTTCGGCGATCGCTCGAGAACGGTTCGCAGGGGCCAGGCAACCGCCCGGCCCCTGCGGCCGAGTGTGCTACTTGCCCTTCGAGTTCTCGAAGCCGCTCTGCGGATCCGCGATGTACGGGAACGATCCGAGGAGGTTCCGGTCGTCGCCGTTCACGCCGTCGCCGAGTGGGAGCTTCGTCCCCTTGAGGAATCCGCCCACGGCCTGCTCGGCGATGTCGATGACGTCGTCATCGAGCCGCCGGCCGTTCGGCCAACCCTGGTTGTCGCCGGCCAGGACCGCCATGCGATTGGGACTCTTCGTCACGGGGATGCCCAGGTTCAGGCGGAGGACTTCGGCGAGCCTGGAGCTCGTGAAGTTGAGCTGCGGCACGCCCGTGAGCAGCACGGCGACGAGATCGTCGCGATCCGTCGTCGGGGCGCCCAACTTGTACAGCTGGTTGATGACCGCAGCGAGGATCGGCGTGTCGTAGTACTTCCGGAAGCGCCCTTCCTGCCACGGCTGCAGTGCGTTCCACTGATCTTTGAGGCCTGTCGGGATAACGACCTCGTTGACCAGCGGGTTCGCGAGTCGGTTGACCTGCACCCACGCACCCGAGTTGCGAGTCGTGGCGCTGCGGGTCGTGACTTTGCGCCGGTCGACGGACGACCAGACGCCGATGATGTTGTGCTTTGCGTTCAGACCCGCGATCGGAACCTGCACGCCGAACGTGTGGACTCCGTAGCCGGCGAAGAAGTCCTTACCGCCGCCCATGTTGCCGGTGCCCTTGCGAATTGCGACGAGATCGAAGATCGCGCCGATGTCGCCGAAGAACGGATCGTCGCGCTGCCCTGCGAACGCCTTGCCACCGCCGGCGAAGGAGATGACGCCCTTCGTGGCGAGCGCGCGGTAGTTCGGGGTAGAGCGGGGCCCGATGTTGTTGGGCGGAGTCGTCCCGCGGGCGACGACACGCTCTTTGCCACCGGCGATCCGCGTGACCGTGAACGGCTGGGCGGTGTCACCGAGGAAGAAGGGGCCGGTCTTCGTGCGGAACTGGAACCGGTACGTGACGTTCGGGCGCGCGTCCCCATTGGTGTCGATCTTCAGGTTGTAACGCGCATTCGGCGAGAACGTGTACCAGTTCGGCCCGGCCGCAGGATCTTCGCCGGGAATGACGTTGGCGAGAATCGTGACCGTGTTCGGCTTGTCCGGGCTTCGGAACGCATACAGGTCCGTGAGGTCGGCTGACGGGTCCTCCGCGATGAGTGGTGCCTCGCGGTGACTCGATGCGGTGCCGCTCCCAGGACCGAGTGTCGCGGCGCCGACGACGGCTGCTGCAGCGAGCAGACCGACGGCAGCGACCGCGGTGATCCCTTTATGCATCTTGACTCCTCTCTGACTTCCGTGGTCGGGAACGGCTGTTGTTCGTGCCGGCACGGGACTCGGTTCAACCGCGGGCGCGACCGAACCGAACGTGACCATTTGGCGAAGCAGAGCCATGGAGGCTTCCGCGTCCACCGTGTTAGCGTTGCCCGGGTCTCCGGAACGCTTCGCCATGCGAAAGCAGCACACCCACCTCTCTGACGAGGCCCTGGTCGCGCTCGTCGCCCGAGGCGACGAGGACGCGCTGGCCGAGCTCTACGATCGCGTCGGCCGAACCGCATTCGGGCTAGCCCATCGCGTGCTCCGCGACGAGCGCCATGCGGAGGATGCGGTACAAGAAGCGTTTCTCGCCGTTTGGCGAACCGCGGCGTCATTCAGGGCCGAACGCGCGAAGGCGAGCACGTGGATCCTCACCCTCGTCCACCGCCGCGCAGTCGACCTCGTGCGCCGCGAGGAGCGACGCCGCACTGAACCGCTGGGCGACGCGCACGAGCCGGCTCTCGCCGGCGAGGCCGAGGCAACGGAGGAAGCCGCCTGGATTCGCTTCGAGCGCGAGCGCGTTCAATCTGCCCTGAAGCAACTTCCCGACGCGCAGCGCGAGGCGATCGAGCTCGCCTACTACGGAGGTTTCTCCCAGTCCGAGCTCGCCGAACGGCTCGGCGTGCCCCTCGGCACGATCAAGAGCAGGATGTTCTCGGGCCTCGCGCGCCTGCGCGAGCTACTCGACGACTCAGCACAGGAAGGATCATGGAAGCCGGAATTCACGAGCTGACCGCGGGCTACGCACTCGATGCGCTCGGTCCCGATGAGCGGGAGGCGTACGAGGCGCACCTCTCCGGCTGCGAACGCTGCCAGGAGGAGCTCGCGACCTTCTGGGAGACGACCGCGGCCCTCGCGGTCGCCGCGTCGGGGCCCGAGCCCAGCACGGCACTGCGCGAGCGCATCCTGGCCGACGTACGCGCGGAACCGCCCCAGGTCGTCGTTCCGTTCGAGCCCCGAAGGCGCCGGGCAGTCCCGGTTCTCGCCGCGGCCGCTGCGATCGCGGCAATCGTCGCACTCGGCATCGGCCTCTGGGCGTCGGACCTGTCGAGCCAGCTCGATGACACGCGCGCCGCCCTCGAGCAAGAGCGCGCGGCAGCCGAGGTTCTCGTCGATCCGGCCGCGCGCACGGTCGCGCTGCAGGCAGGGCAGGGTCAGCTGGTCGTCGACCCGAAGGGGCAGGCAGTTCTCGTGCTGCACGGTCTCGACCCCGCGCCGTCGGGCAAGACGTACGAGATGTGGATCGTCGAGGACGGCGCACCTGTCCGCGCCGGGCTCTTCTCGGGACGCGACGGCGCCGACATCGTCCCGGTCGGCGGAACCGTGAATACAGGTAACAGCGTGGCCGTTACGGTCGAGAAAGCGGGCGGTGTGAACGCTCCGACCACGCCTCCGATCGTCGCCTCGGATCCGGTCTAAGTGCCGACGAGCCCGCGTCGACCGCGGGCCTGGGCCCTCGGCGGCCTGAATGTTTCCTTTGCGGGGAATTCGCCCCGACGAGGCTAGACTTGGCTGCCTTGCGGGTTCGGAGAGACAAGGGAACGCCGCGTCGGCGGCACCGGGTTCGCAAGCGACGTCTTGCGGCGTTGCTGTGCGTCCTTCTCGTTCTCGCGTCCCTGTCGTTCACGTTCGGGCTCGTGCGCGCAGTCGCGAGTGAGATCCCGTCGCTCGACCCCGCCGCGCAGCGCGCAGACGTCGACTCGGTGGTCTACGCGTCCAACGGCCGCACCGTTCTTGCCGTGCTCCGTGGAAGCGAGAGCCGCGTCCTCGTCGAAACGGAAGCGATCGCGCCGATCATGCGGCAGGCGATCGTGTCCGTCGAAGACCAGCGCTTCTTCGAGCACAACGGCATCGATCTGAAGGGTGTAGCGCGCGCCGTCTGGCAAGACGTCCAGTCCCAGGGGATCGTCGAGGGGGGCTCGACCATCACGCAGCAGTTCGTCAAGAACGCGTACATCCGGAACGAGCAGACGCTCGCGCGCAAGGTTCGCGAGGCTGCGCTCGCCTGGCAGCTCGAGCAGAAGTGGCCGAAGGAGAAGATCCTCACGGCGTACCTCAACACGATCTACTTCGGGAACGGGGCGTACGGGATCCAGCAAGCCGCGCGCGCCTACTTCAAGAAGAGCGCGAAGGAGCTCGAGCTAGCTGAAGCCGCCCTGCTCGCGGGCATCCCGGCCGACCCGTCGCTCTACGACCCCGCGACGAGCCCACGAAACGCGACGGCACGGAGGAATCACGTGCTTGGGATGATGCTGGCGCAGGGAAAGATCACGCCCAGGGCGTTCGAGCGCGCGAACGATGCGCCCTTGCCGAAGCCCGAGAACATCCGGTTGCCGGGAACGCAAGGTCCTGCGCCGTACTTCCTCAACTTCGTCAAGGACGAGCTCGTCGCCAAGTACGGTGCCGGCCGGGTCTTCGGCGGCGGCTTGAAGGTGACCTCGACGATCGACCTGAAGCTCCAACTGCAGGCGCGAGCTGCGATCGAGAATGTCCTCCAGAACCCCGACGGCCCGGCCGCCGCGCTTGTTGCGATCGACCCACGCTCCGGCGCGGTCAGGGCGATGTTCGGGGGAAGGAACTTCCGCGAAAGCCAGTTCAACCTGGCGGCGCAGGCCGAACGTCAGCCCGGGTCGGCATTCAAGCCCATCGTCCTCGCAACGGCCATGCGGGAGGGGATCTCCCCACTTACCGAGATCGAGTCGAAGAAGGTCTCGATCGATGCGGGCGATCGGATCTGGACCGTGACCAACTACGACCACACCTACCTCGGCCGGGTGTCACTCGCGCGCGCACTGGTCTCGTCGGACAACACCGTGTACGCCCAGCTGACCGACCTCGTGGGGCCCAAGGCGATCGTCGAGACGGCACACGAACTCGGAATCCGGAGCCCGCTCGACCCGTACTTCTCGATCGGTCTCGGCTCGGTCGCGGTGAATCCTCTGGAGATGGCACGCGCGTACGCCACTCTCGCCAACGAAGGACGGCGAGTCGATGGCTCGTTCTTCGGAGATCGTCCACGCGTCGTGGAGCAGGTAGAGCGGATTCGAAACGGTCGCATCGACGAGAACTCGCCGATTCCGAAGCAGGTCCTCGACGAGGGCGAAGCCGAGCTCCTCACCGACATCCTCGAGGACGTCGTCCAATCGGGAACAGGCACGCGGGCGGCGATTCCTGGCCGCGCCGTCGCCGGAAAGACAGGCACCACAGACAATTACGCGGACGCCTGGTTCATCGGCTACACGCCCGAGCTCGTCGTCGCGGTGTGGGTCGGGTATCCGGATCGGCTACGGCCGATGACAACCGAGTTCGGCGGCGAGCCCGTGACGGGCGGAACGCTGCCCGCGCAGATCTGGAAGAAGTTCGTCGAGACCGTCGAGGAGAAGGACGACCCGACCTTCGACTCCCCGCCGTACCTTGGCGGAGTCTCGACCTGGGTGGTCAAGCGCGGCAATACGTGGCAGCTCGACAACGGCTACTGCCGGGGGTCGCGCCTTCTCGTGTACTTCTCGGGAGGTAGCCCTGACAAGACCGCGGACTGCAAGCCCAACGAGGTCTCGGTCCCGCTCGTCGTCGGGATGACTGCGGAGGGTGCGGCTGCGCGGCTCGCCGAGCAGCCACTCGAGGCGAATCTCGCGTATGCGCCTGCGAAGCCGGGCAAGCTCCCAGGGATCGTCGTGAGCCAGGACCCCAGAGCCGGCGGGCTCTCCGCTCACGACTCGGTGACCGTCTGGATCTCGAAGGCGCGTCACGGGCTGCTCCCGAACTTCATCGGCTCTAGCCTGGAGGACGTGCAGCGCGAATCCGCTCGTCTGAAGCTCAAGACCCGGGTGGTCACAGCATCGGGACACGCCGGGACGATTCTCCGCCAGAGCCCGAGACCTGGAGTCGCGGTGGCGCCAGGACTTCGCGTCAAGCTCGTGGTCGGGGACGGCTCACGTACATAGACCCCTTGAGTGAGTAGCGCCACAGCCGGTCGACTCCGCGCGTGAGCCCCACGCGAGGCCCGGCGACGACTTCAACTGAGCCGGGTGGTGGGATGAGCTGAAAGGGCGGGCCGTCGAGCGAGAGGCCGTCGTGATCGCCCGACAGCCCGAGTGCCTGGGTGAGACGTCCCGGGCCCGAGCAGAGCAACTCCGGGTGGTCTCGGCCCCGCCTCGTTCGCATCCGCTCGATCCCATGCGTCGGCTCGACGGCACGAAGGAGAACGGCTGCTCCGACTCCCTCCTCGGCGCAGACGACGTTCGCGCACCAGTGGATCCCGTAGGAGCGATAGACGTACAGCAGTCCCGGTGGCCCGAACATCGTCGCGTTGCGCGTGGTCGAGCCGCGATACGAGTGACTCGCGGGGTCGTCGGGGGCATATGCCTCGGTCTCGACGATGACACCGCCGACACCGTCCACGAGAAGCGTCCAGCCGATGAGCGCGGACGCAACGCTGCGTACGTCGCGCGCATAGAAGTCGTGGTCGGGCGCAGTCAGAACAGCGGGTCGGCTTCTGCCGGCCGCGCGGTCGCCTCGAGCAGTCGTCGTGCCCTTCGGCCGAGATCACCGAGGTCGACACGGCCCTCCTCCGCCGCAGATGCGAGGCGTTCCGCGAGATCGATCGCACCGTCGAGGAGAGCGGAGTCACCGCCCTCGTGGCCCATGTCGTGGAGGATCGTCCGCTCGGTCCGCGATGCGATGAGCGGCTCCGAAACGCCCTCGACCCACACGCGGGTCCTGCGCCCGCCGCCGCGGTCGGCGCCGACCAGTGGTTCGAGCGCGTAGACCTTGTCTGCGCGCGCGTATTTCCCGAAGCCCAGGAACACCATTCGCTGCGAGCTCATCGTGGGTGATTATCGCCGCTCGCGGCGGCTGCGTCGCCACGAGCGAAGCCGAAGGCATACATGATCGCCGCGGTCACGAGGACGAGAGCCCATATCGCATGAAGTCGCGGCTCCGTCGCAGAGGGAACGTCCCAGGTCGTCCATCCCCTCTTCAGGATCTGCTCGTGCCAGAAATCGTTCACGATGTTGGCGACGCCGTACGTGAGCATGACGCAAAGTACCGCTGCATAGATCCGCTGTAGCCCCACGCCCACAAGTCGCGGCCGGGAGAGAAGCAGCGCGCTGAGCACGAGCAGCGTTCCCGCCAGCCCGTGGTGATGCCCGAGGTGGACGACCGCGCGCGGAGCCTCTCCGGGCTCGGCGTACAGCTCATCGGTCAGGAAGACGATGGGCGGGAAATGGCGTCCCAGTTCGGCCGCAATCCACGGAAGTGCGACAAGAAGCGCCGCGGTTGCGGCTACCAGACGAATGCCGTCGTGCGCCCGGCGCGGTGCGAACGAGACGCCTGCTTGCCTCGCAGCCGAGAGCGTGAGGGCGAACGTCAGACCTACGCCAAGCGCGGGCAGAACGTTCACTCCGTGCGCGTCGAGATCGCCTTGATCGACGACACCTGGCCAGGCGACGACCGCGGAGAGCGCGATCGCGGGCGCGCCAACGAACCATGCCCGGCGCCGCAGGACGTCAAGCGCTAGCAGTGCGAGAGGGATAGCGACCAGCGCGACCGGGTAGTTCAGCTGGACGAGCGCTCTGCTCAAACCGCCCAAAAACCCTTCCTGCGAGACGTTGTAGAGCTCGCGCGGTTCGATCACGGAGTAGGTCACGAGGACCGCGATCGCGTCCAAAGCGAGCACTGCCCACACGACAAGTGCCTCTCCCTGGGCAGGAGGCGGGCGCACTACTCGAGCGCCGAGGTGAGCGCCTCCGCGACGTAGGCCTGATCATCGTCGTCCAGCCGCGCGTGAAACGGAAGCGCGAGCGTGCGTGAGCTCATCTCCTCCGCCACAGGACACAGCCCCACTCGAAAGCCGAACCGCTGTTGCATATAGGGCTGCAGGTGGATGCACGGGAGGTAGCGGGCTGTCTGGACGCCGTGCGCCTCGAGCTGCGAGATGACATGTTCGCGATCGGCATCGGCGGGAAGCGTGACGACGTAAACGAACCAGGACCGCTCGTGGTCGGGGTCGTCGGCACAGGGAAGCTCGAGGCCCGCGATGTCACGGAGCAGCTCCGAGTAGCGTTCGGCCACCTTCGCCCGACTCGCGAGGATCCCCTCGAGCTTCTCGAGCTGCCCGATGCCGATAGCCGCGCGAACGTCGTCGAGGCGGTAGTTAAAGCCGAGTCGAGCGTGCTCGAGCCAGCCACCCGAGTCGGCCCGGCCCTGGTTTCTGAGGCTGCGAAGGAGGCGCCACTCGTCCTCGGAGTGGGTTGTGATCATGCCGCCCTCTCCCGTCGTGATCTGCTTGTTGGGATAGAAGGCGAACACTGCCGGCGGCCCCTGGGAGCCGATGAGGCGCCCCTTGTAGCGGGCGCCGAGCGCCTCGCAGGCGTCCTCGATCAGCGCGATCCCGCGCTGGCTACACAGAGCGCGAAGCTCGTCGAGCTCACACGGGTAGCCGTAGATGTCGACGGCGACGACTGCTCGCGTTCGATCCGTTATCGCCGCCTCGACCGCGGCAGGATCGAGGTTCAGCGTACGGCGGTCGACGTCCGCGAAGACGGGTGTCGCCCCCTCGTAGATCGCGCAGTTCGCCGAAGCCACGAAGGAGTACGGCGACGTGACGACTTCGTCTCCGGTTGCCACGCCGGCCGTGATGCAGAGGAGGTGCAAGCCGGCGGTGCCGCTCGAGACCGCTGCAGCGTACGGCGCTCCGACCGCATCGGCGAATTCCTCCTCGAAGCGCTCGATCGTCGGCCCGAGCGAAAGTCGCCCCGACCTCAGCACCTCGGCGACCAGCTCCTCTTCCCGTTCGTCGAGCCACGGGCTCGAGAGCGGCACGGTTCTCGAGATCGCCACCGCTAGTGGTCTACGCGGCAGAGGGGGACATCTCGACCACGTCGAGCCACTGACCCCAGCGCTCGCTGCGGCCGTGGACGGTATCGAGGTAGGCCTTCTGCAGCTCTCTCGTCACAGGCCCGACCCCGATCTCCCGGTCGTCGACCGACCGCACCGGCGCGACCTCCGTCGCTGTCCCGACCATGAAGACCTCGTCCGCGAGATAGAGGTCGGTGCGAATGAGCAGCGCCTCCTCCACTCGATGGCCGAGATCCTGGGCGATCTGGATGATCGTGTCACGCGTGATCCCGGGCAAGATCGACATCGCGAGCGGGGGCGTCAGCAGGATGCCGTCCCTGACGACGAAGATGTTCTCGCCCGGGCCATCGGCGACGTAGCCGTCGTGCGAGAGCATGATCGCCTCGTCGTACCCGGCACGCCGCGCCTCGGTCGTTGCCAGCATCGAGTTCAAATAGATCCCGGTTGCCTTCGCGACATGCGGGATGACGTTCGGCCCAACGCGCTCCCAGCTCGAGATCTTGGTCGTGATGCCCAGGCGCTGGCTGTCGGCCCCGAGATACGCGCCCCAGGGAAAGCTGATGATCGCGACGTCGATCGGGTTTCCGGCCGTGGCGACACCCAACTCGCCGTATCCGTAGAACGCAAGAGGCCGGAGGTAACACGAGGCGAGCCCATTGGCCGCAATCAACTCATGGGCCGCGGACCGGATCTCCTCGATCGTGTACGGAAGCTCCATGTACAGCACCTTCGCGGAGTTCTCGAGCCGTATCAGGTGGTCTCTCAGGCGGAAGACGGCCGGGCCGCTCGGCGTGTCGTAACAGCGAATGCCCTCGAATACCCCGGAGCCGTAGTTGAGCCCGTGGGAGGCCACGTGGATCTTCGCGTCGGCCCAGTCGACGAGCTCGCCGTTCATCCAGATCTTCTCGGTCTCTTGCATTGGAAGTCAGCTCTCCTTTTGTCTCGACGAATCGTAGGGTCGGTCCGTGACGACGTCCATCGGCTTTGCGCGCGTGAGCCTGCCGAGCTCGACGGGAGCGATTCCGACCATGTGCTGTGACGAGCCGGCACCGACCCACACGAGTGAGTGTTGGAGGAGCGCCCGCTCCATGAGGACCGTGTCGATCTTGGGCAGCGGAAACGGTGCAACTGCCCCGGGGCCGAAGCCGGTCGCGCTCTCGACTTCCTCCGCCGAGGCGATTCGCGCAGACTCGGCCCCGAGAGCGCGCGCGACCTTCGCCGGATCGCCCCGGCGATCGCCCGGGACGAGCACGACGACCGGCCGGTCAGCGCAGACGAGGACGAGCGACTTCACGATCTGATCGAGGCCACAGCCCACAGCCGCGGCCGCAGCCGCCGCAGTCGGCGTTCCCTCGGAGAACTGTTGGATGCGCGCCTCGGCTCCCGAATCGCGGAGGAAGGAGGACACCCGTTCGACGGGCTCCGGCCAGGCCGCTACCACACGTGAAAGCCTACCTTTGGGCGGTCGCTAGACGAAGGAATCAGACAGCAGGCGGCTCAGCCGAGAGAGATGAACCGCGCGTCGTCGAACCCGGAGGCGGCGACCCGTTCGACGAGCTCTGCGGGCGCCGGCGAGTCGATCGAGAACATCATGAGCGCCTTCCCGCCTTCCTTCGTGCGCGAGACCGCCATGTTCGCGATGTTGACCCCCGCATCTCCGAACATCGTCCCCACTCTTCCGATCACGCCGGGAACGTCGTCGTAGACGAGAGCAGCCATGCGCGGAGCGAGCTCGATGTCGATGTCGAACCCGAGCACACCCGCGAGAAAGAGGCGGTGCTCGGGGCCGACGGTCGTACCCGACACCTCGATCTCATTCGCGTCCGCGCTCACGACCACGCGCACGAGATTCGTGTAGTGGCGTGACGCTGCAAAACGCTGCTCGGAAACCTCGATCCCGCGCTCGGCGGCGATCACGGGCGCGTTGACGTAGTTCACGACCTCGTCGACACGGTCCTGAAACGCGCCGTTCAGAGCAGCAACCGTGCAGCAGGCGAGTATCTCGGTCCGAGAGAGGCCCGTGGACTGCAACGACGATGCTCGACGGCCAGCTCGGAGCAAGCGCCATCGCGAGCCGCCCGAGTTTCGCTGCAAGGGGTACGAGTGGTCCGAGGGCCTCGAGATCACCGTGCTCGACAGCCGGAATGTTCACCGCCGTCTGAACGATCTCGCCGTCGAGAGCCGCCGCTACCTGCTCGGCGATCATCACCCCAGCACGATCCTGCGCCTCGGTCGTCGAGCCGGCGAGGTGCGGAGTGGACACCACCTGCGGAAGCTCGAGGAGCGGCCCGGCGTACGGCTCGGTTTCGAATACGTCGAGAGCGGCGCCCGCGACCTTCCCGGATCGGATCGCCTCCACGAGCGCCTCCTCGTCGACGAGTCCTCCCCGCGCGGCGTTGACGATCCGAACGCCGTCGCGCATGTGGCCGAATGCGTCCGTGTCGAGCACATGGCGCGTCTGATCGTTGAGCGGGAGGTGCAGCGTGATCACGTCTGCGGTGGCGTACACGTCGCCCAGAGTCGCCGCTGGCTCGATGCCGAGCTCGCGGAACCGTTCGACCGCGACGAACGGGTCATACGCGACGACCCGCATCCCGAGGCCGAGCGCACGACGCGCAACCTGCCGGCCGATGCGCCCGAGCCCGAGCACGCCGAGTGTCTTCCCGGCGAGCTCGATACCCGCGAATCGCTCCCGCGCCCAGGTGCCCGAGGTCAAGCGCCGCGTGGGCCTGCGGCACGTTCCGCGCGAGCGCGAAAAGAAGCGCGATGGTGTGCTCGGCGGCCGAGACGACCGTCGACTCCGCCGCGTTCGCGACGACGATTCCGCGCCGGGTGGCGGCGTCGACGTCGACGTTGTCGACTCCCACGCCTGCCCGACCGATGACCTTGAGCCGATCGGCGCGCTCGATCAGAGACGCATCGAGTTTCGTTGCCGAGCGCACGACGATCGCGTCGAATCCGCCGATGATGGATGCGAGATCGGAGTCGAAGTCCTCGACGACGTCGAAGCGACCCCTCAGGAGCTCGAGTCCCGGCGCAGCTATCCGCTCCCGGACGAGAACTCTCGGCCGCGCGCGTTCAGACACGCACGGTCTCGGCGTACGCCTCGAGCGCTCGCGCCACTGCGGCCCCTCGCTCGATGTCCGCGCCACCTTCGACCAGAAGCGCCTCGACGGCAGCGAGCACGGTCGTGATGTCGAGCACGTCGTAGTAACCGATGTGACCGATCCGGAACATCTTGGACGAGAGCTCCCCGTGGCCACCGGCGACGGTGATCCCGAAACGCACACGAAGCGCGAGGACGAGCTCGCGAGCGTCGACGCCAGGAGGAGTGAGGATCGCGGTGACGATCGCGGACCGCTCCTCGTCAGGGGAGAAGAGCTCGAGGCCCATCGCCTTTGCTCCCTCGCGACAGGCCCGGCCCAGCGCGGCGTGGCGCGCGAATGCGACCTCGAGCCCCTCCTCGAGAAGCAGCCCGAGCGCGACGTCGAGGCTGGCGACGAGGGTCACCGCGGGCGTGAACGGAGTCGATCCACTCTCCAGCGAGACGCGCATTCGCTCCCAGTCGAAGTAGAACCGAGGCATCGCCGCACTCCGTGAGCGATCCCAGGCTGCCTGTCGAGACGGTGACGAGCGAGAGCCCCGGCGGCGTCATCAGCGCCTTCTGCGAACCGGCGACGACGACATCGAGGTCCCAGGCGTCCGTCTCGAGCGGAACGGCGCCGAGGCTCGATACGGCGTCGACGACGACGAGCGCTCCAGCGCTCGTGGGCGGCCTGCGCGAGGGCCTGCACGTCGGAGACGACACCGGTCGAGGTCTCCGAATGAACCACGAACACGACCTTCGCGCCCGACTCGTCGAGACGGGTGCGAACGTCCTCCGCGCGCGGCGTCTCACCCCAGGCATATCGCAGCTCGTGGACATCGGCGCCGTACGCCCTCGCGAGAGCCGCCCAACGTTCACCGAACTCGCCAGCCATGACGGCGAGGACGCGCTCGCCCGGAGAAAGCAGGTTCACGACGGCCGACTCGAACGCGGCGGAGCCCGATGCGGTGAACAGCAGGACGTCGTTCTGAGTCCGGCAGACCTCTTGCAGCCGCCCCAGCGTGCGGAGCATGACCGCACGAAAGTCCGGGCCGCGATGGTGAAGGACGGGCTGCGCTCCGGCAGCGAGCACCTCGGGCGGAACCGGCGTCGGCCCCGGCGCCATCAGATACCGCTTTCCAGCCACGTCGTGAGACTACCGCCGGTGATCGACGGAGCAGATCACCGCGCCAACTGCCACCTTGTCACCGGAAGAGAGGGCCGTGTCAGCGGGGGCGGTGGCCGGAAAAGGACATGAGCTGCTGGAACGTCGACCTGTTCGACCAGCGCATCGTGTCCGGGAGTACTCCGGACGTGAACCGGATTCGCTCCATGGTGGCGTCTGCTCGCCACGACGAGGGTGCAGGGCCCTGCTTGGCTTCGAGCTCGGCGGCGGCTGCATCGAGAGCGGCCCAGAGTGCCTCACGACAGGTCGCGAGCACGCCAGCACCGCAGTACCGTCGCGAATAGGGAGCGCCGACCTGCCGCCCTAGGAGCGTCCGCAGATCCTTGTCGACGTAGCCGTACCAGCCCGAGATGTACGCGGAACCGCCCGGACCCGCGTCGTCGCTGCGTCCATGCAGTCGCGCGAGATCCTCGACGAGTGGGCCGAGCACGGGAGTCATCACGGCGTCCGCGATTCGCGGCCAGGCGGCGTCCATCACCGCGGCGCCCGGATCGTCGACCTTCCCGTCGAGCTCGCGATCCAGCCGGCTCGAACCTGCCAACCGCCAACTATCGAGCAGTGAAGCTGCGCCTTCCGCGCGCGCACTGGGCGCGGACCCGGTCCGCAGGACCTCGCGGATCGCCGGCCACACGCGTACGGCTCGGAGATCTTGGGTCGCGGCCTTGTTCATCGCCGCCGTGACGCTCACAAGCGTGTGCTTCTTGCGCGCCGCGATCGCAGTTGTGAGGAGATCCACCCGGTGCACCGAGCCGTACGAGAAGTTGGAGTCGGCCGAGCCGACGCCGGCCGCCGGCCTGTTGTTCCAGTTCAGGATCCTCCCGGACGGTGGGTTGATCCCGCGCGCGTGTCCGGCGAACGGCAGAAAGCCACGCCAGTCGTAGTCGCCCACACCGATCGTGGGAAGCGCGGGGTCGGTTCCAGCCGCACGAATCGGCAAGCGGCCGCTCGAGAAGAGGGCGATGTCTCGGTCGTCGGCATAGAACCAGTTGAAGCTGAACTCGACCGCGCTCATCGTCTTCAGGAACCCCTGTGCCGAGGTCACACGGCCGGTGTTGAGCTCGTAGAACGCGCGCGCGGTGAGGAGCTCACGACCCCTGGTCGAGCGCTGCACCGAGATCGCGACGCGCTTCCTTCCGACGGTCGCGTACCCGATGACCGGCCCATGTGCAGTCTCGTAATAGGAAACGGGTTGATCCGGCGAGCCCTGCGCCTTCAGCGTTCCGACGAAGAACCGTCGCATGGGCTCGCACTGGCCGCGGTAGAGGTAATGGCGATCGTCGTCGCAGAGCGTCTCGACGAACAGATCGAGATTGTCCGCCTGCGACGACGCTGCACTCCACGCGAAGTCGGGCCCGCGCCCGACGAGCACGAGCGGGACGCCGGGAAACATCGCTCCACGCACCGCGAAGCCCGCGCCGGAAAGCTCCATCTCGGCGAAGAACTCGGGGAAGAAGTAGCCGACCTGAGGCCCCGCGACAAAGAGCGGGTGACCCGTCTCCGAGCGCTTTGCACCGATGAGAAGCGCGTTCGAGGCCATCATTGGAGCGTCGAGAGGAGTTCCCGTAAAGCTTCCGGCGTCGAGCACGGCACTTCCCGGCGCGCTCTCCGACGGAAGCTGATGCGGGAAGCGTCCCGGGAGACTGACCGGCGCGTCTGGATCGTTGGCCTCGCGAAGGTCGGCGAAGACGCGGCGGGCATCTGCGGCGCCCAGGCGCTCCTGGAGCGCGTCGAGGAACATGGAGTTCTGGGCCTCTTGCCCGCCGTTCGTTCCGAAACGAGCTGCGATCAGCGCAGCCGAGGCGACGACGTCGTTGGCGGTGAACGGTGTCGCCGGGATCCCTTTCGACCTGTAGTAGCCGTTGATTCCCGCCGCATACGCGTTGATCAGTGCCAGCACCTTGCGGCCGATCACACCCTGCGAGCGCACCGCATCCAGTTGGTTTGCAAGAAACGCTTCCGCCTCGGCGCTCGGCACGAAGCTCTTCCCGGAGAGAGCCAGGGCGAGCGGATCGAGGCCGGGCACGTCGAGGGCCGAGACGCGTGCAGGCCCTCGGATGAGCTGGAGCAGGAGCCCTCGGTCGGCAGCCGTGACCCAGCCGGCACCGTAGGCAACGTCGGCTTCGGTCTTCCCGGTCACGTGCGCCACACCGAAGCGGTCACGGACGATCGTGAGGCCGGGCCGCGGCCGCTCTCGCTTCTGCGCCTTACCAGGCGCGGCACCGAGCGACGCGGGCTTGAAGTAGCGGCGGATGTCGCTCGCGGTAACGCCGCCGAAGAGAGGGGTCAGCGCGTCGTAGAGCTTTGCTTGATCGGTGGTGTTGCGATCGAATGTGAGGCTTCCGTTCTCCCCGGGCGGCAGGATAGTCCATGCCGCAGTCGCGTAGTCCACCTTCGGTGCCGCCTCTAGAGGGGCCAGGACGAGTGCCAGCGCGGCGACCAGGGTCGCGAAAAGCGCGGCGGCAGGCCGGTGCACGCCAAGGAGCGTACCTGCGAATACGGGACTACAGTCCTGCGTCGTGGACGCCCTTCTCGCGTTTGCCGCCGCGCTCGTGTCCCTCCGTCTCTCGGGCGATCTCCTGCGCCGATTTCGCAATCGCCGAGCGCCTGAGCTGGCGGCCTGGGCGGCCGCCCTCGCCGCGTACGCCGTGGCCGCGGGTGCCCTTGCCTGGGGCGCTGCTGCGGGCTGGAGCGATGCCGCTTTTCGCGTGTACTACCTCGGCGGGGGACTACTGACAGCCGCGCTTCTCGGAGCCGGATCGCTCCTTCTCGTCGGCCGCCGCTGGGCGGCACCGGTCGCGCTTGCCTACGCGGGGCTCGCCGTCGGAATCGCGCTCGCGATGCCGCTTCAGGAGCCAATCTCGGGAACCGCGATCCCGGAGGCCCAGGACGTGCTCGACCTCTGGCCCGCACGTATCGCCGCGATCGTCGGGAACTCGCTGGGAACGCTCGCCGTCGTGGTCGTCGCCGTGACCACACTCCGCTCACGGCCTCTTGGAAACGCGCTGATCCTCGCCGGTGTCGCGGTCGCAGCGGTCGGCAGCGGGCTCGCGGGGCTCGGGGTCGGAGCGCTGGCGCCTGTGATCGCAGCTGCGGCAATCCTCCTCTACGCGGGCTTCGTCGTGCCTACGAAGGCGTCGACTCGTCGTCGCTGAAAGCGTCCGCTCTCTCGGACTCGAGACGACTGCCTCGCCGCTCGCGGAGCCAGACGGCGATGAGGACCCCGATTACAACGAGGACGATCAAGGACTCGACGATCGCGCCGGCCGCGCCACCGTGAGCCACTAGCCACGCGTGAGCAGCCACATCCCGCCCAGCGTGTACAGCACCATCAGCGCGAGCATTGGGAACTGCGCCTCCAGCGCTGCACGTCGATCCTCGAACACTGCCACTGCGCGATCATGGGCGATCGCGAGGCCGGCGACGTGCCCGACGACAAGCGTGGCTACCTGGAAGTACCACACCGTGTCCGGAGCGACGATCGCGAGATTGGGCGCGAAGTCGCCCGTTCCGAACAAGTCCCATCCCTTGCCGAACGGGTCCGAGATGAGCGTGATGATGAACTGGCCCTGGATCAGAAAGCTCGTGAAGTAGTGGGCGGCGAGATAGGCCGCGGCGATCGGGACGAGCGGCAGCACGAAATCGGGAACGAGTGATCGCTGCGCCCGCCCAAGCCGAGCGGCCAGTCCTACCGCAACCATGTACGTCAGCGCAACGAGCGCGACGAAGATGGCGAGGCCGGTGACGCTGACGAGCGTGATCGCGAGGTCGATGGTTCGCTGGGACGACTCGGCGAGGTCGGCCCGGATGTTCCCGATGAGGTCCAGCCAGTTGCTCGTGCGCGAGAACCCGTCGAAGCTCGTCGAGCCGAGCAGCACGGCGATGAACACGAGCGTGCCCGTGACGGGATCGGTGCCGGCGAGCCCGGTGAACGGCCAGCGGATGGCGACGCGGCTGTCTCGGACCGTGAACGGAGCAATTCGGGCCAGGAGGCCGAACGCCACCGCGAAGCCCTCGCCGCCCTTCGTCCACGCATCACGCCCGTACACGGCCATTCCGGCCAGAGCCCAGTAGCTGTACAGCGCGATTGCGACTGCGAGCGTTCGTGGATATGCGCGCTGCGGGTGGGCGAGCTCGAGTGTGACGAACGCGAAGAGCGCGCCAGCCGCGGGGTAACGGCCCCAGCGGCCCGACCACTCGAGGACGGGACGTGCCTCGCGTCCGC
The DNA here is from genome assembly GCA_963722035.1 of uncultured Thermoleophilia bacterium. Taxonomy (GTDB): domain Bacteria; phylum Actinomycetota; class Thermoleophilia; order Gaiellales; family Gaiellaceae; genus GMQP-bins7. Next base: position 18,342 of record CAVRLG010000021.1, on the reverse strand, counting down.
CCAGCTCGAGCAGCCAAACGGTGGCATCGGCGATCGCGCGCCAGGGGCTGAGAACGCTCCACACGTTGCCGAGGATCACCGACAGAAGCGGGATTCCGAGCCAGAAGATGACGTAGACGAACGTCGGCGCGAAGTTGAGCAGCTCGATCGTCGTTCCGAAGAGCGCCGTGGCGAGCGTGAGCCCGAAGATCCCGACTGCGACCGCCTGGAGCACGAGCCGCAGCGCCCGCGAGAGGATCAGCGCGCTCAGCCAACGCGGCACGAGCCTCCCGCCGGCATGTGACTCGAGCAGAGGCCGGCGCCAGAGGACTCCCAGCAGGATGAACGAGACGACGAGGACGACGAACGCCCCGACGAAGAAGAAGGAAGCGGGGATCGGGAGGTCGCGGACGACGCCGATCCCGTGCGCGACGAGTCTCACGGACCGACGGTCAGATCGGCGATCTGGACGCCGCGCTCCTCGAGCTCGATCTCGAAACGTCCGGGAATCGTGGCCCGGAACGCGATTCGCACAGTTCCGCCGGCGGCCACGTCCCGAGAGATGTCGTAGCCGTGCAGGTGCACTTCGTCGGCGACGTCGGACTTCACGACGATTACGACGCGGTCACCCTTGTCGACGCTTCGGCGCACGATGCCGCCCTTCGGGGCGCCGTTCACGACGACAACGCGAACGACCGTCGGCTTCTCGACCTCCGGCTCCGTACTGGTCGTCGTCGTGCTTTCGGTCGTGGTCGTCTGCGTCGTGTCGGTCTCCGTCGTCCCGGTCGCCTCGTCGTCACCCCCGCACGAGGCAAGCGCGAACCCACTGACGAAGAGCGCCAAGACGCCCAGCACAACCGTGATGCGCCGACTCGAAAGCACGGGCGCAGAGTAACCGGGCAATCTGACACTGTCGTTGGCTATCCGCCACGTAGCGCCGCGCGCGCCACCGGAGCCCAGCGAACCGAGAACTCCGGGTTCAGATCGAGTGCGCGCCGGTACCAGTCCTGCATCGCGACTCGGTTGCTCGCGCAGCCCTCCGCGTAGCCCCGGTGGAAGAACAGGAGCGCATCCTGTGTCCCGAGGCGCAGCGCACGTTCAGCGTAGGGCAGAGCCTCGTCACAACGTCCCGCACGGGCAAGCGCCCAGGCAAGCGCGTCGTCGCCGTAGATCGATGGTCGATTCGCGCGGGCACGCGCCGCGAGCTCGACCGTCTCGAGCGGCCGAATGAAATTGTCAGCGCGATAGACCGCGGACTCGAGATCGACCTGCACGCCGTTGGTTTGCAGCAGACGATCGATGACGGCGACCGTCGACCGCTGGCGGTCGGCCTCCGCTGAACGGTCCTGCCGGTCGAGCAGCTCGGCATAGAGAGCGATGGCCTGCGACGTCGGGATCGCCTCCGCAGCACGTCGTGCCTGGACGAGCGCGCGGTCGAGTCGGCCACCGACGGCTTCGATCTTCGCGAGCTCCAATCGAGCGCTGGGATACCCGGGCAAAGCCTGAAGAGCCGCACGCGCGTGACGCCGCGCTGCGTCGGCCCGACCGAGACCGAGCTCGAGCTTGGCAAGCTCGACGTGCACCCACGCGGACGGCTCGGGCTGGCCGGCGGCGGTGTCGAGAGCAAGCCGCATGGCAGCAATGGCTCCCCGCCCGTCACCGTTGAGCTCGCGCGCGTACGCGACACGCGCGTACGACGCGAGGCTGGGCCTGATCGACACCATCCTCTCGAATGCCCGGAAAGCCTCGTCGTAGCGGCCGAGCTCGATCAGCGCGTCGCCGATGACACCGTATGGCCGCGCGGAGCCGCGAAGAAGGCGCTGCGCACGACGTCCGTACTCGAGCCCCTCATGGAACTCGTGCCGGATCAGTGCGAGCGAGCCGAGGCCGAGAACGGCATCGGCGTGTTCCGAACCGACCTCGAGCGCCCGCTGCAGCGCCGCCTCGGATCGAGGCAGATAGGACGCGTCAGCAGTCTCTCGCCAGCGCAGCTGGTACGCGAACCCGAGCTGCGTGAGTAGCGCCCCGTCCTTCGGCCGGGCACGGACCTGCTCCTCGAGCCCTGCGACGGTGGAAGAAGAGATCCCACCTGCCGTCCCCGTGAGTGCCCGCTCTGCGAGCGCCACGGGGGCGGCTGACGGGGGTGGAGCCGAGCGAGACTCGGCGAGGACGCCGCCGACGAGTCCTCCGAGGGCGAGCGCGACCGCAGTCGCGCCGCCCACGAGGAATGTCGTCCGTCGTCTCACCGAGTCGCCCGCCTTGGCTCCTACCTATGTCCCGAGTGCTCGTAACCCTGGCTCGGAGCGGCTACATACGGGAAGCTGTTCAGGAAGTTGCCCTTGTTCTTGTCCACCCCGTCGTTGAGGGTGTTGTTCGGCGACAGGTTGCAGAGGCCGAGTAGCCCGTTGAGGAACGAGCCGTAGCCGCAGGCGATCGCGCGGATCTCGATGTCCGTCACGTCGTCGGCGAGCCGCCGTCCGTTCGGGAAGCCCTGCAGGTCACCTGCGAGAACGCCGAGAGCCTCCGGCTTCTTCGTGGGCGCGATGCCCGTGTTCAGCCGAAGTAGGTCTGCCTCTGTCGACCCGGTGAAGTTGAGCCCCGGCACGCCCGTCAGAAGCACGGCGACGAGGTCGCCGCGGCTCGTCGTCTGGGTGTCCGGCAACGTCGGGTACAGGAAGTTGACCAGGCCCGCCAGCTCCGGGGTCGTGTACCGATTCAGGAACTGCTCGTCGTCGGCCGGGTCGGACGCGTTCCACAGATCCTTCTGACCGAGCGGGATGACCACTTCGTTGATGAGCGGGTTTCCGAGACGTGAAACCTGCACCCAGTCACCCATCGTGGAGACCGTTCCGTTCGTGTTCAGAACGCGCGTCGCCTGGCGGCTTGCGCTGGCATAAATGCCGATCGTCCCGTCCGCCATGGGCGCCTGCAGCAGGTCGGTCTTGGGCACCTGGAGGGCGATCGAGAACACGTTGTAGTTGCGGACGCCGTCTTCCCCACCCTCGGTCTTGAGCGGGATGATGTGCGCCGCGTTGAACGGACGCAGCCCACCTAGGTCGAAGATCGAGCCGAGATCGACGAAGAACGGATCGTCGCGAGGGCCGGCGAAGACCGTGCGGTTGCTCCCGAGGTCGGCGACGCCCTGGAAGTCATCGTAGGTCGGGTTCGAGCGGGGACCGATGTTCGCCGGCGGAACCGGCAGGCTCGACCCCAACACCGTTGACGAACCACCTTCCTCGATCCGCGTTACCGAATACGTCTGCTTGACGTTCAGGTCGGCGTCGGTGGGCGACGTGACCTGTCCGGTGTTGTAGAGGAACGTGTTCCCGTTGCCGACCGCGGTCGAGAAGCGGAAGCGATACGTGACGTCCTCTTCCGCGTCCCCGTCGTTGTCGACTTTCAGCTCGTACCGAACGGTCGGATCGAACCGGTAGTAGTTTGGCCCGCCCGCTGGATCCTGGAACGGGTAGTAGTTGGCGATGATCGTGACGGTGTTCGGCTTGTCCGGGCTCACGAACGCGTAGGTGTCCGTATTGTCGGCGGCCGGGTCGTCCGAGATCAGTGGCGCTTCACGGTGGCTCGACGCTGTCGCGCGCGACGGCCCGACCGCCCCGACGAGCGCCGCGGCCACTACCGCAGCCGCGACGGCCCCTACGAGCGCGAGGAGTAGCACTCCCGTCTTCATTCCCTTCTCCTTTCCCCGAGGACTTAGGTCGGGCGTGGTTCGACGCGGGACCGGATCCGGTTCGCTACGTTCCGGCTACTCGGCTGCGAGGAGGATCGGCATGGAGCGCGACGAGTACGTCGTCTGGATCACGACCAGGACGATCAAGCCGGGGACGTACGAGGAGTTCCGCCGTGCGTGGCGGCCGAGCGAGTTTCCGCAGGGGATGCTGCGCGCATACGAGTGCTTCTCGGAGGAGCGCAGCGAGGTCGTCGGGATCTCGACGTGGGAGTCGCTCGAGGCGCGCGAGCGGTATCGCGTGTCTGACGTCGAAGCCGCCAGGCAGCAGGCGATGGCGCCGTTCGTGGAGGCCGAAAGCTCTGGTCTCTACATCGGCCGCGAGCTCGAGATCCCGAAGAGCTAGTTGCCCAGCTTCGAGCGGACGAGCTCGCTTACTACGCGCGGGTTCGCCTTGCCTTTGGTCTCCTTCATCACCTGGCCGACGAAGAAGCCGAGGAGCCCCTCCTTGCCGCCACGGAACGCCTCGACCTGACCGGGATTGGCCTCGAGGATCGCGTCGATGATCGGCTCGAGCTCAGCTGTGTCTGACACTGCGTCCTGCGAGAGATACGGGTCGGCGGTGAAGCTGGGATCGCCGACTCTTGCAATCGCTTCGTCGAACGCTGCTCTCGGGATCCGATCGCGCGCGTCGACCAGTCTGGCCAGCTCGCTCGGAGAGATCGCGGCGGGGTCGATCCCCGCGCCGACGACGGTGTTCGCGATGACGTTGGCCGCAGCAACCCGCTCCGCACCCGCTGACACGGTCTCCTCCCAGAGACCGTCGAGCCCGCCGGTCACGAGCACCGTCGCGCGCTCGAGGTCGAGGTCGGCCTCGATCCGGCGGATGCGCGCAGCCGGAAGCTCGGGCAGCTCGAGGCGCAACCGCTCGACGAGCTCCGCCGGGGGAGCGGCGGGTACGAGGTCGGGCTCGGGGAAGTACCGGTAGTCGTCCGCCTCCTCCTTCGAGCGCCGTGCGGTGAGCGTTCCCGTCGCAGCGTCGAAGTCGTAGGTCTCCTGCCGCACCTCGCCGCCCGCCTCCCATACGCCGATCTGGCGCTCGACCTCGGCGTCGATTCCGCGGGCGATGAAGTTGAACGAGTTCATGTTCTTGAGCTCGGTCCGGGTGCGCAGCTCGTCGGAGCCCGTGGGGCGCACGGAAACGTTGGCATCCACGCGGAGCGCACCCTTCTCCATCTCGGCGTCCGAGATCCCGAGCTCGACAATGGTCTGACGCAGGAGCTGGAGGAATCGCCTCGCCTCGTCCGCGGTGCGGATGTCCGGCGCGGTGACGATCTCGACGAGTGGCGTTCCGCCGCGGTTGAAGTCGATGAGCGAATAGTCGGCGCCACCGATTCGGCCCGTCCGACCCCCGACGTGCACTGTCTTGGCCGCATCCTCCTCGAGGTGAGCGCGCACGATCCCTATCACACGGTCGCCATCTGCAGTTGGAAGTATTACTTTCCCGTTAATGCAAGATGGTAGATCATATTGGGAGATCTGATATCCCTTCGGCAGATCCGGGTAGGGATAGTGCTTCCGCGAGAACATCGCCCTTTCCGCGATCTCGCAGTCCAATGCGAGTCCCAGCAGAATCGTCCATTCGATCGCCGCGCGGTTTGCAACAGGCAGTGCGCCCGGAAAGCCCAGGCATACGGGACAGGTCTGCGTGTTCTCCCCCGCGCCGAATCCGACCGGGCAGCGGCAGAACATCTTCGTCCGCGTCTTCAGGTGGACGTGGATCTCGAGCCCGATCACGGGCTCCCAGGTCACGATCGCCACCTCAGCGGCACCGTGTCGAACTCGATCGCCTGCTCGAGAGCGTGGCCAGCGCGGAACACCATGTTCTCGCCGAACTGCGGTCCGAGCAGCTGCAGCCCGACCGGGAGATCGTCGGACAGCCCGCACGGGATGGACAAGCCCGGAAGTCCCGCGAGGCAGGACGGGATCGTCAGGAGATCGCAGGCGTACATGGCTAGCGGGTCGGCGGCCTTGTCGCCGATGGGGAACGCGACCGTCGGCGACGTGGGTGTAGCGATGATGTCGACGTGCGCGAGGGCTTCGCGGTGCTCGCGGATGAGCAGCGTGCGCACCTTCTGCGCCTGCCCGTAGAACGCGTCGTAGTACCCGGCGGAGAGCGCGTATGTGCCGAGCATGATCCTTCGTTTCGGCTCGGCGCCGAACCCGTCGTCGCGGGTGCGCTCGACCATCTCGGAGTAGGTCGCCGCATCGGTACGCGGCCCGTAGCGCACGCCGTCGTAGCGCGCGAGGTTCGAGGACGCCTCCGCCGGAGCGATGAGGTAGTAGCACGGCATCCCGTAGCGGTACGACGTCGGCAGGTCGCACTCACTCACGTCGGCGCCGAGCTCGCGCGCCAGCTCGAGTGCGCGCTCGAACGCCGCGCGAACGCCGGGCTCGATTGCGTCGAGCGACTCGATCTGTTTCGGCACGCCGATGCGCAGGCCGTCGAGCCGCTCGTCATCCGGAACCCGAACGGGCTCGGGGAGCTCGACCGTGGTCGAGTCGTTGGAGTCTCGGCCGGCGATTATCGAGTACAGGAGCGCGACGTCGCGCACGGTCTTCGCGACGGGGCCGACCTGGTCGAGGCTGGACGCGAATGCGACGACTCCGAAGCGCGAGACGGTGCCGTACGTCGGCCTCAAGCCCACGTTTCCGCACAGCGCGGACGGCTGCTTGATGGAGCCGCCCGTATCGGAGCCGAGCCCCCAGGGAGCGAGCCCCGCAGACACCGCGGCGGACGTCCCGCCACCGGAACCGCCTGGAACGAGCGACGGCTCCCACGGGTTCCGAGAGGGGCCCCACGCCGAGTTCTCGGTGGACGATCCCATCGCGAACTCGTCCGTGTTCGTCTTACCGAGTAGCGTCAGCCCCGACGCTTTGCAGCGCGCGGCGACGGTGGCGTCGAACACGGGGACATACCCCTCGAGGATCCTCGAACCCGCCGTCGTCTCGACGCCCTTGGTCGAGATGACATCCTTGAGCGCGATCGGGATGCTCGAGCCCTCGGCGGTCTCGACCGTGCGCAGGTATGCGTGCAACTCCTCGTCGCGCGCACCGATCGCCTCCAGGTACGCGGCATGGAGCTCCGCCGACGACACGTCGCGCCGCTCCACGAGCCCGAGGGCGTCCTCGGCGGTCAGCCGAAGCGTGTCGATGACAGGCGCCATCACACGGTCGGCGGCACGCGAAACATGTCACCTTCGCGTGCAGGAGCGTTTGCAAAGACGTCGTCGAGGCTAAGTGAGTCGTGCGGCTCGTCCTCGTCCCAGACGTTGACGAGGTCGAGCGGGTGGGACGTCGGCGGCACGTCCGCGAGATCCAGCTCCGCGACGATCCCGACGGCGTCGAGGATCTTGTCGAGCTCCTCGGTCAGCCGCGCTACCTCCTCGTCGGTCAGCGCGAGCCGCGCGAGCCGCGCCACGTGGAGCACCTCGTCTCGGGAGATAGCCACCAGAAAATCCTCTCAGAAACAGCGGCGGGCTCCCGCTCGGGAGCCCGCCGCTACGTTGATGCGAGTGCGGTCAGCTCGCCGCTGCCACGACGTTCGCGGCCTGGGCACCCTTGGGCCCCTGGACGACCTCGAACTCCACACGCTGGCCTTCGGTGAGGGTCTTGAAGCCGTCCATCCCTATCGCGGAGAAGTGGACGAACACGTCGTCCCCACCTTCACGCTCGATGAACCCGTAGCCCTTCTCGTTCGAAAACCACTTGACGGTGCCCTGCTCCACGTACGTCCTCCTACAAACATGCCGCCGGCCTACAGCAGCCGACGTCGATGGCTGGAACGCGCGAACCGTAGCGCCTAGGAACCGGGCAACGCAACTCCGGAGCGGCGATGTTGCGCAGCCGTCAACGTGTTGCGCAGAAGCATTGCAATAGTCATCGGGCCGACGCCCCCTGGCACCGGGGTCATCAGGCCGGCGACCTCGAAGACCGCGGGGTCGACGTCGCCGACGAGGCCGGCGTCCGTGCGGTTGACGCCGACGTCGATGACGGTCGCACCCGGCTTCACCATGTCGGGCGTCACGAGGCCGGGACGACCGACTGCTGCGACGAGGATGTCAGCCCGGCGTGCATGCGATGCGATGTCCACCGTGCGCGAATGACAGATGGTCACCGTCGCGTGCTCTGCGAGAAGAAGCATCGCCATGGGCTTCCCGACGATCTCGCTCCGCCCGATGATGACGGCCTCCTTGCCCTTCGGCTCGACGCCAAATTCCGCAAGCATCGCCATCACGCCAAGTGGGGTCGCAGGCACGTAGAGCGGCTCGCCGAGGAACAACCTTCCGGCGTTCAGGGGATGGAACCCATCCACGTCCTTCTCGGGATCGACGAGCCGGGTGACCTTCGCCTCATCCATGTGCTCGGGAAGCGGGAGTTGGACGAGGATGCCGTCGACATCGTCGTCAGCATTCAGCTCCGCGATGAGATCGAGGATCTCGCTCTCGGGCGTGTCCGACGGATAACGGTGATCGCGCGAGTCGATACCTGCCTCGGCTGACGCGTCGTGCTTCTTGCCGACGTAGACATGCGACGCAGGGTCGTCACCGACGAGAACGGTCGCAAGACAAACCGGTTCGCCGAACGCTCGCACGTCCTCGGCCACCTGCGCGCGAAGCTTGGCTGCGAGCGCCTTCCCGTCGATTCGGATCGCCGTCATCGGGCGAAACCCTACTGGCAGGAAGGCGGTCCGCACGGCCCGACCGCAAGGTGGAGCCGTACTGCTACGGGGTGCGTTCGCTTGCTCCCTAGCGGGTGAGGCCGCCGCGGAGGAGCTTCAAGCCGCCTGCCTTCAGAACGAGGTGCTTGTTGATCTGCTTCTTTGCGGCAAGGCTCGAGACCTGCGGATTCGCGACTAGGCTCGAAACCTGTGCGGGTGCGGCGAGGCCAGCGGTCTGGCCGGAGTCAAGGCTGCTCTACACGACCCCGCGCGCAACTGCTATCAAGGGAAGTGACCGCGGGAGAAGGAGAGGGGAAATGACGGTCTGGCTTACACGGGTGCACGTCTCGGCGCTGGGTGTCCGGGACGCAGTGCGCGGGTACTGGAAGCGCATTGCGGTCGGAGCTTTCTTTGGGTGGCTGATCTCGACCGTGCTCGGGGCGTTCGCACTCGTCGGCTTCGAATCGTTCCACCTGATCGCCGCCGACGACTCGCCACTGCTCGGCGCGGCAATCGTCTGGATGGGTATCGCAGTCGGAGGCGCTGTCGCCTACGTCGCGAGGCCGATTCCGATCGAAGAGCGGGAGCTGCGTCGGTAGCGAAGGCGCCGAGCGGACTCGAACCGCTGTACGAGGCTTTGCAGGCCTCTGCCTAACCACTCGGCCACGGCGCCGCGCGCGTCATCGTAGCCGTCCTCCTGGCGGGCTACGGTGGAGCGGGTGAGTGCCGAGCCGCGCCGGGAGGCCTCCGAGCCATGCCTTCGCTGCGGCGTCTCGATGGAGTGGCGGCACGGCACTTGGCAGTGTCCGCGCTGCCGATTCAAGGTCGGATGCTGCGAAGGAGAGACGGGCGACTGCAGACCCGAGCGAGCGTAACCTCGCGTTCGTGACCGACGAGTACACGGAGACCGCGCTCCATTTCGAGGCGGCGGAGCTCCCCCGCCTGCTCGAGCGCCATCTCCCGACCGGTCCGCTTGCGCTGGCCGACCTCGGTTGCGGAGACGGCCCCCTCTTCCCCGCTCTCGAGCGCGGCGGCTTCATCGGCCCACAGCGCCCCGTGTACGCAGTCGATCTCGCCCCGGCGCGACTGGGCCGCGTCTCGGCACGCTTCCCGTGGATCGAGACCATCGTCGGGCCCGCCGACCGCATTCCGGAGATCGCCGACGGAGCACTCGACTTCGTCTGCTCCACGATGGTCATGGAGCACGTCCCGGACGAGAGCGCGTACCTCACGGAGATCCGGCGGCTGCTTCGCCCGGGAGGGCGGGCGTACTTGACGACCGTCTTCAAGAAGCCGTGGGCGTGGTACTTCCGCAAACGCGATGGCGAGTCGGTGCTCGACACATCACACCTTCGCGAGTACACGGACCTCCAGAGCGTGCGCGCTCTGATGCTGGCCAGTGGCCTCGAAGTGGTGGCCCTCGAGCGCCGTCCGCTGTGGTTCCCGCTCCTCGACCCATTCCTCTTCCGGTTCGGACACCGCTACCCGGGGCTCTCGATCAAGCAATCCCTGTTACGTGCGCTCCGTGCACCAAAGGTGCCGATCCCCGGGTACTACAGCCTCGAAGCGATCCTCGAGCGCTAGCGATCCGCTGATAGCGTCGGCGAGAGTGGCTTCCGGCGGGCAGCTCGTGCGCGAGAAGCTCGACCAGGCGGTCGAGATCCTTCGCGAGGAGGACGTCGATCTCTGGCTCACGCTCGTCCGCGAGACGCTGCTGACTCCCGATCCCAGCCTCGACCTGATCGCCGGCACCTACTGCGCCTGGCAAGGGGCTTTTCTCATCTCGCAGACGGGCGAGCGGGTGGCGATCGTCGGGCGCTTCGACGCGCCCAACGTCGAGGAGCTCAGCGCCTACTCCGAGGTCATTGGTTACGACGAGAGCCTGCGCCCTGCACTCCGCGGCGCAATCGAGCGCTTGGCGCCACGATCCATCGCGCTCAACTACTCGGAGAGCGACCCCGCTGCCGACGGTCTCACACACGGCCTTTGGCTCGTTCTTCAGGAAACGCTTGCCGGAAGCCCGTACGCGGACCGTCTCTTCTCCTCCGAGGCGATCGTGAACGCCCTGCGCGGGCGAAAGTCGCCGGCCGAGGTGGCGCGGATCCGGAGCGCTACGGAGGCGACCGAGGAGATCTTCGAGAACGTGACCGCAAAGCTTCAGCCTGAGATGAGCGAGCTCGAGATCGCACGGCTGATGCACGCAGACATCGCGAGCTACGGGCTCGGCTACGCCTGGGGCCGCGAGCACTGCCCGGCGGTCAACGCGGGGCCGGAGAAGGCGGTCGGCCACACGGCACCGGGCGAGCTCCGCACTCGACGCGGCGAGCTCCTGCACGTGGACTTCGGAGTCGAGCGAGACGACTACTGCAGCGATCTCCAGCGCGTCTGGTACTTCCTCGACGAGGGTGAGAGCGCAGCCCCGCCTGACGTGCTGCGGGCGTGGGACGCGCTTTGGGCGTCCGTCGATGCGGGCGCCGCGGTCCTTCGACCTGGCGTCGTCGGCTCGGAAGTCGACGCTGCAGCCCGCGAGAGCCTCGTCGCCGCAGGCTTCCGCGAGCCGATGTACGCGCTGGGACACCAGCTCGGCCGCACTGCGCACGACGGCGGGACGCTTCTCGCCCCGCGCTGGGATCGCTACGGCTCGGCGCCGCTCGGCATCGTCGAAGAGGGCAACGTCTTCACGCTCGAGTTCGGCACGGCAGTACCGGGCCGCGGCTACATCGGCCTCGAGGAGGATGTCCTCGTCACGGCCGACGGGATCGAATGGTTGAGCACGCCGCAGCGCGCGCTCTGGCTCGTCCCGTAGCGCACTGTTCGGCGTCGCAGCCACCGAATTACGACTTAATGTGAGCCAATTACGGAGAGGCGGACTGCGCTCGCCAGGCCTGTGCGCCACTGCCGTTGCGGCAGGGCTCGATAGCGGACTTCGGGCAGCGTCGGCCGCCGCGCTCACTACGGCGCCCGAGAATCGCAGCTACGGTGGTGCAAGCGCGTTGGGTTGTAGTTGAAGCCGCCGAGGGCTTTGCACGTTTCCTCTTTGGTTGTCCCACCGGCCCGAGCGCAGCAGGGAGTTCGTTTGAGCTCTCCTGTACTGATCGGAAAGAAGGAGCACCACATGCATGCAACCATCCGTCGTTACGAGGGCGTGGACCAGAACCGCACGCTCGAGCTGACCAACAAGGTCAACGACACGCTCGTCCCCAAGCTGAGCAAGCTTCCTGGCTTCGCCGGCTACTACCTGATCGAGGCCGGCAACGGTGTCTTCAGCTCGATCGGTCTCTTCGAGACTCCTGAGCAGGGCATGGAGTCCTCGAAGTTCGTCGCATCGTGGATCCGCGACGAGAGGCTCGACACGATCATCCCGAACGAGCCCAAGATCACGAGCGGCAACGTCATCGCTCGTAGCAACGGCGTCACGGTCTAACTCGACCGCGCCACGCTCGACCGAAGGGCCCGGCACTGCCGGGCCCTTCATTCGTTCCGGGCCGCGATAGTGCAGGTGACGGCTACCTTCGAGGGGTGGATGAGCACGTAGACCGATCCCTGGGTCTCGCGACGGCGCTGCGTATTGCGCTCGTCCTCTTCGTCCTCGCCTGGATCTTCGGGCCGTACGAGCTGCGGACGGCGGTACCGATCTGGATCGTGTTCGCGATCGCTCTCGGCCTGGAGCTGCAGTTCCTCGCCGGGGCGCTTCGCGAGGCTCCGGCGCCGCGCCCGGATCGCACAGCCGCAGACCGTCGATCGGGAGCGCTACGGGTACGTCGACGAGACCGACGATCTGCTGCTGGTGCGCGAGGGAGACGAGGAGCTCTGGATCCCCTATGCGGGAGACAGCCCCGATGAGGCGGAGGCGCTGATAGCGGAGGTGCGCGAGCGCCCGGAAGAGGAAGGGGTAGCACCCGTCGCGCTTCTGGAGAGCCGCCGTGTTTGGCCTCCGGTACGCGGCTTCCTCACGGGTCTCGCCGTCATCGGCGCACTCGTGCTCACGATCTGGATCGTCGAGAGCCGCACCGGGTGGGACTCCATTGACGGAGACACGCGCGTCGAGGCTGTGGCGCGCTTCTCGGACGAAGCATCGACCATCGCTCAGAAGCCGGTCACCATCCTCTGCGACGAATCGCGCGACTATGTGGGCCTCGTCCAGCATGCAGACGGCGTTGCGGCAGTCGGTGGCGATCGGGCGTACCTGACCCCTGAGCGTTGCCTCGATCTCTATCGGCTCGCGTTCAAGGGCGAGGTCACCTCGAGCCAGACTGCCCGCGCCATTGCCGTTCTCGCTCATGAGGCGTGGCACCTCCGCGGGGTGAGCGACGAAGGAACGACCGAGTGCTACGCCCTCCAATCCGGCGTCGAGGTCGGGCAGCGACTCGGACTCTCGGAAGACACGGCGAGGCAGATGATGCGGCAACAGCTCGTCGAGAACGCGCTCCGCAGCGGAGCAACGTCGGAGTACCTCGTCCCGCCGGACTGCCGCGACGGCGGCCGTCTCGACCTCCACCTGGACGACGCGCGCTTCCCCTAGCTCCGCGCAATGAGGTTTGCAGCGGCACGGCCAGCGTTCATCGTCTGCCTTGAGCGTTTATTGAGCACGCTCCGCGAGTCTTCACGCCAATGAGGGGCGCGGGCAAATACCGGCGCGTTCTAAGATCGCTCGCGACGATGTCCTCTGCGTACGAGAGCTTGCCGTCCGACTCACCGGGTCCGATCGACCTTCTACACGAGCTTCGTATAGCGACAGCAGGGCACCGCGATCGGTCCGTCCTCAGCGGCGGCGGCGTAGTCGCCGCCGGCACGCGCTCGTGGGGCGACACGCCGAGGAGAATCTCACTTCGAGCTCGCATCGAGCGCACGTCGGCCGCGTGGCGTGAGGGCGAAGTACACGTCGATCAGTCCGTCTGCCAGGAGCTCCGCGGCGTAGTCCCACGGCGGTTGGCGGTCCCCGTCGTCTAGGAAGTCGGAGAGCTCCCGCAGAGCCTCTGCGGACGCCGTGAAGGTCTCGGTGAACGTGGTCTCGCTGACGCGGAACTCGTCCGGCCGTCCGTCGGACGGGAAGTCCTTCACGTGGAGACGCTCGGCCAGCGTCCCGTCGACTGTCACGGCGAGCTCGTCACCCTTGCGGCGGATCTCGGCGACCGCGCCGGCCTCGTTCTGCCCACGGAACACCAGCGGGCGGATCGGGGGCGGACCCTCGGGGGCGGCAGCGCGATGGTGGAGGTGATCCAGCCACGCACGCGCGAGGTCGTCGTCTCGAACCCACTCGGCAAGCAGCCGCTCGAATCGCCGCTGGACGTCCAGCAGGCGGTCTTCAAGTCGCCGCCGGACCCTTCCTTCCTGGGCCGCCCGTTTGTGCTCGTTCTGGACATGGTGGTAGTAGCGGACGAGCGTCTCGAGCTCCTCGCGGCGCGGCAGTTCCTCGATCTTGCGCCTCACCGGAGTGAACGAGCTGCGTGCAGCGCAAGCGCAGTGGTCGCCATGGGTTTCCAACACTAGCGCGGAGCCCGATCGCCATGTGCAGGCGGGCCTCGGTCACGACCTGACGGGACGCAAACTCATCCTGCCTTCCAGGACGTAACGCTGCCAAGGTGCCGCAGACTTACGACATCGTCACGGCTGGATGTGTCGCCTGCTGGATAGCAGCGTGCTCGCCGCGGCTAGCTTCGCGAGAGTGCGGAAGGCCTAGCTCTTGGTCTAGCTCGGCCTCTGCCGAGGTGTCTAGCCGAACGTAAACACGTAGGCCTCGACGCCCGCGCCGTCGAACGTGATCTCGAACGTGCGATCGGCGATCGAGCCGGGCTGCCGTATCAGCTGGTAGAGCCGCGGCTGAACCAGTGTGCCGTTGCCCTGGTCGTCGACGTCCAAGCCGTGAGCGGCACCGGGCGGAGCTCCGTCAAGGAGCACGCGGAACGGCACAGCCGTCGCATCCCGCGATCGCAGGACTAGGTTGACGTCGCGGGCCTTGAAGCGGTACGCGATCGATCCGCCCGCTCGGTTCAGAACCGTCGCCCGCCCCTCGATCGTCCAGTCACCGGAGAGGGCCCACGAGTTGAGCCGCAACGGATCCGGAACGGAATAGGTGCGTGCCTCGTCGATGGTCACGCCTTCGGGAGACGCGAAGTTGCGGACTTGCTGATAGCCGACGTACGTCTCCGGAGACTCCAGGGTCCCCCAGTCCGCTTGCGCCTCGATGCCGTCTGGAATGACGGAGATCAGGTCCTCGCTGACCGCGTCTCCTCCCGCATCGCGCAGCAACTGCTGGATGACTCGCTCGCACTTGTCGTACCCGCCCTCGCCGAACTGGTGATGCCGGATCCGCCCCTCCGCGTCGGCGATGTACACGGCCGGCCAGTATCGGTTGCTGAACGTCTCCCAGACCGCGTACTCCGGATCGAGAGCGATCGGAAGCTTGACGTTCAGGTCCTTGACGGCTTCGACGACGTTCTCGGTGTCCGCTTCGAATGGGAACTCCGGCGTATGGACGCCGACCACGATCAACCCTTGATCCTCGTACTTCTCGGCCCACGCTCGGATGTAGCCGAGCGTGCGGAGCCAGTTGATGCACGTGTACGTGCAGAAATCCGCGAGTACGACCTTGCCGCGCAGATCGTTAGCTGCGAGCGGCTCCGAGTTGAGCCACCCGGCCGCGCGTTCGAAGCCGGGCATGCGACCCTCGACGGGTAGCGCGGTGACGGTGTCGCGTGCCTTGCTGAACAGACTCATTTCCCTCGACCTCCTACTTCGAAAATGGCATCGGCGAAGAGCCCAGCGACTGCGTCCATCGGCTCGATCGCATCGAACGCCGCACTCGGCACCGGTGGTTGGTGAGGGCTTGTCAAGTCACATTGGTCACTCCGCGAGGTAGCTCTCGACGAGGACGTCGCCCCAGGTGTGGTCCGACGGCGCCGCGCCGCGCCCCACGCGCCACGGCAAGCGGCGTAGTTCCTCAGCAAGTGCTTGGGTACCGGACTCCCCATAACGATGCGCCCACGAGTTGAGCCACTCCTCGTCGTCCAGGAAGAACTTCCAGTCGCTGGTGACTCCGTGCCTCACGAACAGAAACGGCACTGGCGACTGGAATGGTCGGAAGCTCGAGTTGTATAGCGCAGGCCGCTTATTGCCTTCGTAGTACGGCCCGAACAGGATTCCGTCTTCCACATACGACGGAACTGCGAGATGCCTTAGGACGTCGTCGAAGACGCCCTGGGCACGATCAGCCGAAAAGTCGGTGAAAACAACGACGATGACGTTGTAGATAACGTCGTAGCCTTCAGTAGGTCGAGTGTCCAAGAGCAGCCTCTTGTAGCCGCTCATGAGCTCGACGACTTCGGGCACGTCCCGGTCGGCGATCTGCTCCGGAGCGAGCCAAAGTGTCTTGCGTTCCAATGACCCAGGCACGAAGGGACAGACGGTCCCAGCGCGACCGAGATCCTTGTGAGGCTTGACCACGAAGGTCTTGATCCAGGCGGCGACGGCTTGAAGCGCTTCTAGATCGTTTTCCGCAAGCTCACTCGTCCTTCCGACGTCCTCGAGATCCTCGAGGAGGAAGAGTTCAGTGGTCTGTGTTGACATGGAATCTCCTCCTGAAGAGAGCCGAAAGACAACGGTGTCATCAGCGCAGTGAGCTGAAGGCCGCTCGCAGCTCCTCGGAGAACAGCTGCGGCTCCTCCCAGGCGGCGAAGTGGCCGCCCCTGTCGGCATCGTTGAAGTAGGCGAGGTCCGGGTAGACCGCCTCGACCCAACTGCGCGGGGAGGCCCAGATCTCGCCGGGGAACGTCGTGAAGCCGACCGGCACGGTGACCGCAGGAGGAGGCTGGCCGCTCGCCAGCGCTGCGGCCAGCGCTCGTGCGTCCTCCCAGTACGACCGGGCCGCCGACGCTGCGGTGCCGGTCAGCCAGTACAGCGTAATGTTGTCGACGATGGTGTCCCGGGTGAGATTGCCCACGGGCTCGCCGTCGACGAACGCGCGGGAGATCTTGTAGTAGCTGTCCGTGTCGTGGTCGAGCAACCAGGCCGCCAGCGCGACGGGTGAATCCAGCAGGGCGTAGCCGATCGTCTGTGGCCGCGTGGCCATCTCGAGGAAGTAGCCGAAGCCGTCCTGCCTGAACGTCGCGAGCGCCTCGGCCGCTGCGCGTTCCTGTTCGGATTCCTTGGGCAGTTGGTCGCCGATTGCGAGCACCGCCGTGAGCAGGTTCAGGTGGTAGCCGACCAAACCCTCGACTGCCTGGCGGCCCATCAGGTCCGTGACGAGGGCACCCACGTCGCCGCCCTGAGCGACATAGCGGGTGTAGCCGAGGCGGTGCATCAGCTCCGCCCACGCGCGTGCGGTGCGGCCGGACTCCCAGCCGAGCTGGGTCGGCTCGCCCGAGAAGCCGTAGCCGGGCAGGGACGGCAGCACCAGGTGGAATGCGTCCTCGGGGCTGCCGCCGTGAGCGGTCGGGTCGGTCAGCGGGCCGACGGTCTCGAGCAGCTCGATCACCGAGCCGGGCCAGCCGTGCGTCATGATCAGCGGCAACGCGTCCTCGTGCTGGGACTTCACGTGGATGAAGTGGATCTCGACCCCGTCGATCTCGGTCGTGAACTGCGGGAGTGCGTTGAGCTTCGCCTCGATCCGGCCGAAGTCGTAGTCCTCCGCCCAGTAGCGCGCGAGCTCCTGCACCGTCGCGAGCTGGACGCCTTGCGAGCGGTCAGGGACGAGTTCCTTGCTGGGCCAACGTGTGGCTTGGATCCGCCGGCGAAGGTCGTCCAGCTTCTCCTGCGGAACATCGATCTGGAAGGAGCGGATCTCGGTGGCGGTGTCGACGGTGGTGCTCATGACGACCTCCTTTGCTAACGCAGTGAACGGAACGCCGCGCGGAGCTCCTCGGTGAAGAGCTGGGGCTGTTCCCAGGCGGCGAAGTGGCCGCCCTTGTCGACTTCGTTGAAGTAGATGAGGTTGGGGTAGGCCTGCTCGGCCCAGCTCCGCGGTGCCTGATACTGCTCGCCGGGAAAGACGGTCACGGCAACGGGGATGGAGACGCCCTTCGCGTTGAAGAAGCCGCCCTTGTACTCCCAATAGAGGCGAGATGCTGAGACCCCCGTGTTCGTCAGCCAGTAGAGCGTGATGTTGTCGAGGATCTCGTCACGCGTCAGTTCGCCCGTGGCGCTCGTGGTCCGGTCGAGGGCCGAGGCGACCGCGGCGGCCGGCTGGCCGTCGGCATCGTTGTGGTCGAGGAGCCAGGCGGCGAGGCCGACGGGCGAATCCGCGATCCCGTACAGGGTTTGCGGGCGCGCCGCCATCATCCTGGCGTACTCGACCTGCTTGTACGTTCGGATCAGCTGCTCGTAGGCCCGTCGTTCCTCGGCTGAGAGACCGGACGGCGGCGGCTCGCCGGCCAGAGACGCCTTGTCGACGTCGGCTGGAACGGTCGCAGGCATGTTGGTGTGGATGGCGAGCAATCCCGCAGGTGCCTGCAAGCCCATCTGGTCGACGACGAACGCACCCCAGTCGCCGCCCTGGGCGACGTAGCGGGTGTAGCCGAGGCGCTCATCAGCTGTGCCCAGGCTCGGCCCATGCGCTCGGGGCCCCAACCGGTGCTCGTCGGCTTGCCCGAGAACCCGTAGCCCGGCATCGACGGAATCACCACGTGGAAAGCGTCCGCTGCGCTCCCGCCATGCGCCGTGGGATTGGTCAGCCGATCGATGATCTTCAGCTGCTCGATGATCGAGCCGGGCCAGCCGTGGTTGACGATGAGCGGCAACGCATCCTCATGCTGCGAGCGAACGTGAATGAAGTGAATGTCGAGCCCGTCGATCTCGGTGATGAACTGCGGCAGGGCGTTGAGTTTCGCCTCGCACTTGCGCCAGTCGTAGTCCGTCGTCCCAGTAGCGCGCGAGCTTCTGGATCATCGCGAGCTGCACGCCCTGCGACTCATCCGCGACGGTCTCCTTCTCGGGCCAGTTCGTGGCCGCGATGCGTCGACGGAGG
>CAVRLG010000020.1:0-87653 GCA_963722035.1 uncultured Thermoleophilia bacterium | reverse complement strand
CCGCAACGCGCTTCGCGTCCTTGACGTCGTCCCCGGCTGGGGGTCGATGTCATCTGGGCTCGTCCGGGGTGCTCGGTGTCGCGGCGCCTCGAAGGCCAGGGATGGAAGTCGACGACCGCGAGATTCGCGGCCCACACAACCTGCGCCATCTCCGTCACGCAGAGCTCGTCCGCATGCCGCCCGGACGGGAACGTGACGCGTGCCGTCTCGACCCACTCGGGGTGATGCTTGGGAACGCGCTTCTGGTAGATGACCTCGCCCCCCACTCCGTCCGGAAACCGGCGGAGTTGCGTCGGCCGCTCGTAGAGCGCGCGGACGATCCCTTCGCCAACCGCGATGTAGTACTCGGCGAGGTCGAGCTTCGACTTCTTCGCCTTCGGGAAGAGCACCTTGTCCGGGTTCGTCAGCTTGACGACCCGCTCTCCCACTTCGAGCTCGACGAAGGGGCTCGGCATGCACGTCACGCTAGCCGTATCGCCAGTGGTGCGCTCGCCCGGTCCTGTCGACCTCTCGAGGAGTGGATCTCCGATGCGTGAAGCCTTCTTCGGTCTAGCTCTCACGATTCTCGCTCTCGGTCTCGCAACGGGTGCGACAGGCAGGCCGTCGGCGCCGGCCGCGAGCGGACGCAGCAGTTCCTCGAGCGGATCGTTCGAGCCGGCCGCCTCTGAGCCGCACGCCGGTCTATCGTTAGCGTGTGATCGAAGAGTCGAGAAGCGTGGACCTAACGCTCGAGCCACTTGACGAGTTCGTCGTCATCCAGCCGGTCTCCGACGAGACCGAGACGCGCTCGGGGCTGATCCTCCCGGCTTCGGCATCGGCAGCGGTCGCGTGCCGGACAGGCATCGTCACTGCCATAGGTAGCGACGTGACCGGGATCGATGCGGGCGACAAGGTTCTGTACCCGCGAGACGCGGGCTTCGAGGTACGGCTCGGCGGCGTCGAGGTGCGCGTGCTCAAGCGCGAAGACCTCATCGCGCGGATCCACGACTAGCGAGGACGCGAAGATCCTTCTCGCTGTAGGTTCTGCGTCAGATGGTTGCGCTACTCGCGTATACGTTCGGGATGTTCCTGGCCACAGCGGCGCTCGTCGTGTGGATCTTCGTCTGGCTCATCGTCGCGACCAGAGTCCTGCGACGCCACGATCTTGGCGTCGGAGGAAAGGTGCTCTGGATCGTCGCCATCCTCGTGCTTCCGGTTCTCGGGCTCCTCGTGTACTTCATGTGGGACGCGAGCAGACCGAGGTCTGCCTGACACCGAAAGGAAAGCGGAGGGGCAGGGATTTGAACCCTGGAGGCGCTTGCACGCCTAACGGTTTTCGAGACCGCCCCGTTCGGCCGCTCCGGCACCCCTCCGTGGGAGCTACAGGGTAGCCGCGTGCCCAGGCGCCCGCGCTTCAGAGACTCGCGGGACAGTCCGATATCCTGAGCGTTCCCGGAGAAGTGGCCGAGTGGCTGAAGGCGGCGCCCTGCTAAGGCGTTAGGTGGGGAAAACCCTGCCTCGAGGGTTCGAATCCCTCCTTCTCCGCCTTCGTTGAGCTGCTCGACTGTTGGCACACCGGGCACCAGCGTCCGCGCCGAAGCACGATGAAGCGAATCTCCTTCGGGCATGTGGCCCAGGGTGCCAGATAGCCGAGCGGGGTTGCGGGCGCCAGCCCACGGCTCGACTACGACAGGGCCGACTCGAGCTCGAGAAGCGCATTGAAGATCGCCTCCGAGAAGGTCGGGTACGGCTGGATCGTGTCGAGCAACACGTCGATCGGTACCTCCGCGCGCACCGCAAGGGTGAGCTGGCCGAGCCACTCCCCCGCTTCGGGCCCGACCGCGACGGCTCCGGTGAGGACGCGTCGAGCCGGATCGGCCGCGAGCTTCACGAAGCCTGGACGTCGCGGACGCTCGTACGTGGATAGACGCCCACCCACGATGTCGTACCTCGCGGTCACGAGCTCGTCGCCTTCGGTCGTGCCGACAGTCGCGACCTGAGGGTCGGTGAAGACGGCCGCCGGAATGGCGCGATAGTCGGCGACGACGTCGCGTCCCGCGATGTTCGCTGCGGCAACGCGCGCCTGGTACTTGCCGACATGGGTTAGGAGCGCCACGCCGGCGACATCTCCGATCGCCCAGATGCCCGGGGCGGCTTGCACCCGATCGTCGATCCTGATGCCCTGAGGTGCCAGCTCGATCCCAAGCTGCTCGAACCCGAACCCCTCGACGTTCGGCTCGCGCCCCGTCGCAACGAGCAGCCGCTCGGCCCCGAGCTCCTCGCCCGAAGTGAGCTGGATACGCAGCCCACCCTCGACGGCCTCGACGCGTCGTGCCTCGACGCCGACGCGCACATCGATGCCCTCGTCCTCGAATCGTTCCCGCAGAAGCGCTCCGGCATCCGCATCGATGCGCGACAGGATGCGGTCGTGAGACTCGACGATCGCGACCGAAGCGCCCATGCGATGAAAGAACTGAGCAAGCTCGACGCCGACCGGTCCTCCTCCGAGGAGGACCATGCTCTCCGGAATTCTGTCTGTCCAGACTGCATCCCGGTTCGTCCAGTAGTCGACGTCGTCGAGACCCTCGACCGGCGGGACAGCGGGCGAGGACCCCGTGGCAATGACCAGGTTCTCGTATTCGAGCTCGCGCTCGCCCACACCGATGACGCCGGGGCGCACCACGCATGCCTCGCCGCGAATGAGCTCCGCGCGCTGATCCGAGAGCCAACCTGCGTGCCAGGAGTCGTCGCGGCCGTCGGTCACCTGGTCGCGCCACCAAAGAACGCGCGAGACGTCGAGCTCGCCCGTCACGGCTTCCGCGGCGCCGGGTGCGAGTCGTGCTGCCGCAAGGGCGTCAGTGGGGCGCAGAAGTGTCTTTGTGGGAATGCATGCGTAGTACGAGCACTCTCCGCCGGCGAGCCCATGCTCGACGATCACGATCTCCACGTCGGGATCGAGTCGTCGGAGCGCCCCCACGAAGTGCTCGCCGCTCGAGCCAGCTCCGAGCACGACCACACGACCATTCTTGCTCGCCATCACGCCGTCCTTCCGAGGGTGAGAACGTCGTCAAGTCCATGGGATCGGATCCCAGGCGAGAGAGCTTCAGGAGCGCTGGGGTCAGACCCCACCCGTCCGACCCCAGCGGAAGCGAGCGGAGAGGGCGGGATTCGAACCCGCGACGCACCTTTCAGCACGTACGCGATTTCCAGTCGCGCTCCTTCGGCCGCTCGGACACCTCTCCAGGGAGCTACAGCCTAGCGGCGAGCTTCGCGGGGTCAGCTTCCTGCAACCGACGAGACGTAGGCAGCGACGTCCTGGATCTGCTGCTCGCTCAGCGTGTCCTTGAAAGACGGCATCACGCCTCCTCCGTTCGTCACCTGTTCGACGACCTTGTCGGCGGAAGGCGACGCCGCGTCCAGGTTGGGGCCGATCATCCCGGTCGCCCCGGCGTCCGCCAGCGTGTGACAGCTGGCACATCCCGCGGAGGCGAACACCGCCTTGCCTGCGACCGGATCGCCCTTCGTCTCGCCCGTCGTCGTAGTGCTCAGTCGAGGTCGTCTCCGTGGTCTCGGTGGTCTCCGTGGGAGTCGCATCTGTGGGAGTCGTCTCGGTGTCGGTGGTCTCGGGCTCGGTCGTCTCCTCGTGGGCCACCTGTTCGTCCGCCTCGCCGACCTCGGCGAGGACCAGCACAGCCGTCAGCTGGGCGGCGAAGAACGCTACGCAGACGACGACGAACACACCGAGCCGGCGGGACGGGAACTCGGGCCGCGACCGCGGTATGACGAGCGCAACGGTGAGCGCGAACACGATGAAGACTGCCGCGACGACCAGCAGAGCTGTCTCGTACCCGGTCAGTGCCAGCAGCACGCGCGAGACGCTACCACGGTGTCCTGTGGCGAGACATAGCTACTGCTCGAGCGGCGCCATGGTCAATCCAAACCCCTCGAGCTCCGTCCAGTAGAGCTCGGCCTCCTCCTTGTGCCCCGACCAGACGATTGCCTGACCGGTGTCGTGAATCCGGTTCGCGAGTGTCATCCCTCGCTCGTAGGTGACCCCCGGCAACACGCTCGACAACGCGAATGCCACGCCTTCGAACGTGTTGTGGTCGTCGTTTCGGACGATGACTCGCCAGGGCTTTCCGAGCCCGCTGCCGGTGACCCGTCGGGTGCGCTGTCGAGGCGGTGTCAGCGTCGCCGGAGCCACCTGCGGAACGTACCAAGGGCTGCGATACCCTTACGCGCTCCGGGCGCATAGCTCAGCGGGAGAGCGCTCGCTTCACACGCGAGAGGTCCCTGGTTCGATCCCAGGTGCGCCCATTCCGGCCCATTATGGGGAGCCGATTCCGCTTGGTTGAGGCGAACGGTTCGTGCGAAAAGTGCCCGAATTGCGAGACGGTGCTACCCCGGTGCTACCACGGCGAACGGTGCGACTACCTTCATGATTCGCGCGGTGCCGACATACCGCCTCCACGACACGACCGGCGACGACCTCGGCCTCATCGAGGATCCCGCACCGAACGTCGAGCCGGGTGACGTGGTCGTGCTTCCCGACGGCAGGGAGGCGCTCGTTACGGCTCGCGTCGGGGCCGAGCCTGGGCCGTTGGCGGCGCTGCTCGAGGTTGTGATCGCTCCCTCGCGGCTTGAGACCGATGACGCACTCCCCTAGCGCCCTCGCGAGCGACCTGCGGATCGAGGAGCGGGAGCTAGAAGCGGGCGGGTTCCACTAGCTGTGCCACGGGTGATCGCGCCGCGAACGCCGCTATGTCGAGACGCTCTGCGGCGTCGAGCGCCTTATCCGTCTTTCCACGCGTCTTCCGACCCAGCGCGCCGCTGACGATCCAGCGCCGGGCGAGCCGCGCGAGCGGCAGGCTGACATCCGAGGCGTTCGGCGTGCGGCGCGGGCGGAGATAGAGCTCGAGCGTCAGCTTCTGCAGGAGCGCCGCATCCGGCTGCGCGCCGGTCTCCTCTTCGAAGCGATGAGCCAGCAACGCCCCGAGCACCTGAAGCTCCCGAACACCGGTGCGCACGGTGACGCCGATCGACACGCTCGTCGACGCCACGAGCACCCACGGGATGCGCGTGAACCTTGCGCCGCGCAGCGCGATCCTCACGACTGGCGTCGCGATCCCCACGAATCGCTGGATCGCGTCCGTCATCTGCTCCGTGTCGTCGTCCTTCGCCAAGAGGCGCTTTCCCTCGGCGGCGGTTGTCACGTGCACATCGGAGGAGAGGAGGCGCTCGAAGGCCTGGTGGACCACGTCGCTCGCCGCTCGCTGCACGGACTGCGGAATCGCAAGCGACGCGCCCGCTTTCTCGTCGGTGACCTCGTTCTCGGGGTTCATCGACGCAAGAGTGCCCATCCGACGGCTTCTTCACACCCCGGCGCGCGAGGATGCCCTGCAGCTGGTCCATCTCTACGCCGACCAAGGGTCTCCGAAGTTCGAGCGTGCGGCGATGCGGTGGCTCGAGCGGTATCTCATTGTCGGTGTGTTCGAGGGCGATTTCGACGCCTGGAAGCCGAGGTTCGACTCCGATCCGCTCGGTCGCAGGCAGGTCGCTAAGGGGCACATGATCTTCCGCAGCGTTGATAACCCGAACCTGTTCTTCGTCAGGATCGAGTTCGACTCCGCCGAAGAGGCAACTTCGTTCGCGGAAAAGGTGCGCGGCTCCGATGTATTGGCGAACTTGAGCCCGATAGTTCCGCCCACAGTGATCGAGCTGGCCGACCAAACCAGCTACTAGGGCTGTGGCCTTGCGAGCTCGCGAGCTACCTGCGGATCGAGGAGCGCGAGCTCCGGCAGGCGGGTGTACGAGAATGATCGCCCACTCGCGGCCCGATTCTCCCTGACTCCTGCTAGAACGTCACGGGGACGCACATGTCGGACCTGATTCTTTATGTCGACACTTCGAACGTTCGTGACGGAGCGCTCGAAGAGCTGAAGGCTGGCATGGAAAAGCTGACCGACTTCGTCGAGGCGAACGAGCCACGGATCCTCGCCTACAACGTCTACTTCAACGACGAGGGAACCAGGATGACCGTCGTGCACGCACATCCCGACTCCGCATCCTTCGAGTACCACATGGAGGTGGCGGGACCCATCTTTCGCCGGCTTGCGGAGCTCGTCACGCTCTCGGCGATCCACATCTACGGCGAGCCAAGCGAGACAGCGCTGAAACAGTCGCATGAGAAGGCCCAGATGCTGGGGCGCGGCGCTGTCGTCGTGGAGCCCTTGTTCGCAGGCTTCAATCGCTTTGCGGCGTTCGCTGAGCCGGAAGCGCCTTCCGCGGCACTGAATTAGGGCATGGACTGGGGCGAGGAGGCAGCCGTGGTGCCGTACAGCGTTACCTTCGAGCGTAGGGTTTGAGAATGGCCGACGAGGAGCCGCCAGCGGACGAAGTCGAGGCCGGCCAGCGCGTCTACACGCCGTTCACGCTGCGCGTCTACGACCTCTTCGTCCTCGGGTTCTCGAACCGCTTTGTGTGGCGATGTCGCAGCGCCAAGATGCTCGAGCGGTACGAGAGTCACGTCGGGCGAGCGCCACCTCGACGTGGGGGTCGGGACTGGGTGGTTTCTCGATCACTGCCGCTGGCCGGTCGAGAATCCGCAGATCACTCTGCTCGACCTGAACGAGAACTCGCTGTCGGCGGCATCCGGCCGGATTCACCGCTATGCGCCCGAGACGGTTCAGGCGAACGTGTTGGATCCAGTCGACTTGGCCGACGCGCGCTTTGACTCGATCGGGGCGAACTTCCTCTTCCACTGCCTTCCCGGCGAACTGGAGTGGAAGGCCACGACTGTGGCGTCGAACCTCCGTCCCTACCTCGCCGCGGGCGGTGTCCTCTTCGGAAGCACGATTCTTGGCCGCGGCGTCGCCCACAACCTGCTCGGACGCCGTCTAATGCGCCTTTACAACCAAAAGGGGATCTTCTCGAACCTGAAGGACGACGCGCGGGGGCTCGAGCGAGGGCTTGCGTCCGGGCTTACCGACGTCGAGATCGAGGTCGTGGGCGCCGTGGCACTCTTCGCCGGACGAGCGTAGCGTGCTCGCCTAACGTCGCTATGGAGACGTTCATTCGGCGCGAGGACGCTGAGCGCTTCATTGCAGAAGTGCGGCGCGATGATCCCGAACTCGCGAGCTACCTGCGGATCGAGGAGCGCGAGCTCGAGGCGGGTGGGCGGAACTAGGTCCGCTGGCGCCGCTCGGCTGGGTGCAGATCGACCGTGGGGGGCGTGCGACGCCGATCGACCACTCGTCCGTGTCTACCCGTGGGTCACGCAGCCGAGAGTGCCCGCCACTCGAGCGGGAGGATGCGACCCAGAAGCCTGAAACGGCTCGAGCCAAGCGGACGCAAGACGAGCGTCTCGCCCTCCTCCAGCGTGAGACCTGTCGCATCGGATACGACGACCCCGTGTGTGACGAGGACCTTGATCGTGCCGCGCGCCGGTTTCGTCCCGAGTAGTCGCCGGGCGGCTCGTATCTGCGCCCGCCAGCGCGCATCGTGTGCTGCGGTGATGGTGTTCAGAAGGGCCGGCGTCACCGTCGCGCGACCAAAGGCAAGACGAGCGGTCTCGCGCGTGCGGCAGAAGGCGCTGGTCAGAACTGCCGACACGCGTAGATCGAGACGCCGCACGCCCCTCCCGTATCGCGCGGGCATCTGCACGACCCTGCTGGGAGAGGTTTCGCTGCGTGGCGCAATCGGTCAGATCGACGGGGTCTTCGTCGGGCTTCGAGAAGTCCGTCGCCGTATGTCTGAGAACGAGTACAAGACCGCCCGCTTGAAGCGCGCGGGTCAGTGCCGGCTTGGCCGTGGCGTCTGCGCCTGCCTGGGCCGCGAAGGCGGCCGCAACCGCAAGGACACCGATTGCGACAGCGACGGCTCGGAGGGCGGCACGTCGTTGGAGCGCTGCGCTCACATCCGACACTTCGGCTGTGAGCGGCAATCGGATCCATCGCGTGCCACACGCGCCACGCTAGCTCAGGCGTTTAATAGCTCTCGGGAGGCGTAGAAGTTCAGAGAGGGCGCGCGCTCGAGGGGAAGGACTACTCGCGCCGTCCTAGGCAGACGCGCGCTCTCGCTCGCGACCTCGCGAGCTACCTGCGGATCGAGGAGCGGGAGCTGGAGGCGGGCGGGGTGAGCTAGCGGCACCCGACGCCTACGATCTGCTCATGGATCAGGCGATCCGCGATCTACTCGACGCCGCCGACGACCCGATCCATGAGGAGGAGCCACCAGACCTCGACTTCGAGGCGCTCAGCGAGCGCGTGGCGCGCCTCGAGCCGAAAATGTCGCGGATCGCTGGCCGGACGTTCGCCCTCGATGATGAGGTGCAAGACGCGACGTACTTCTGCGACCTGTCGTTCGATCGCTGGATCGGTGACGGGTGGGAGATGGTGTTCGCCATACGGTTCTCCAACTTCGGATCCCTGTTCACCGCCTGGAACCCGTCCCTCACCGAGCGTCTGCCGGACGCTCTAGTCGCGGAGCTGGTGCAAGCCGTTTCGTTCGCCGGTTTCCAATACGTGCCTGCGGAGGCGCTCGACGCGTCGTATACCGGTCGTAACCCGGCGTTCGAGGGCGCGACGTGGTGGCAGAGGTTCTTCGACTACACGTGATGAGCGGAGGCGGTGGCCCCTAGCTCGCGAGCTACCTGCGATCGATGGAGGCGGGAGCTCGAGGCGGGCGGGCTGAACTAGACCCTGCCCTGCCCATGAGTCACTTCCACTTCTGTCGCTGCCAGTACCACCACATGCACCACGCGAGCAGGGCGCAGACGAGCCAGGGGGCCAGGAACATCACAGGATCCGCCTCACGACTCGTCCCTCCGTTACGGTCCGGGCGCTGGGACTGAGAAGCCCGGATCGGGGGGCTCCGCCCGCACCGCGAGCAACCAGGTGGACGTTGCACCGATCAGGCAGATGGCCATGAAGACCAGCATGCTCCGGGGAGGGAAGGATCGTCGGAATCGGTAGCCACCGATCACCATGAGGAAACCGGCGAGCAGTTCGGCATAGATGCCAACACCGGGGTAGGCGGTTCCGCTTTGGACGCTGAACGGACGCTGAGTCGCCTCGGCAGCCATCCCAGCCCAGAGGATCGCCCCACCGATTGCGACAATTCCCGCGATGACAGGCCCCCGTGTCTCGCGCCGGACCCTAGTAGGCGAGAAATACGGACACGACGCAGACGACAGCGACAGCGACGAACAACCACCCGCCGTGGAGGCGAAGAACATTTGTGTGTTCGTCCACCACGGTGACTCCGGGCGGGTACGTGTTGCTGACGTCTTGGAATGGAAGCCAGACGCCGGCGACCGCAAGAGTTGCACCGGCAAGCACAATGGCGAGCCCCATTTGACTTGGGTCGAAGCGCTTCCTGACCGGAAGCGGCCCCGCTGCATCGGTCGCGACCGCGCCCTCATGGATCACAGCAACATCATCGGTCGTCAATCAGACGAAATCGAGCGTGCGAACATACGTACTTGACCGCTCAGCCCGACGCTCACGTCCGCTTCCGCCGAGCGATCGAGCGCCGAGCTCTTTTGCTGGCTGAGGATGCCGCCCGCGAGCTGCCGAACCTCCCGCTCGAGGACGCGCTGCAACTCGTGAAGCTCTACGCCGAGCGCGGATCACCGAAGTACGAGAAGGCGCGCTGCGGTAGATGGCGCGCAACCTGGCTGAAGACCCACCGACGCCGCACAAGTTCGCGGATGTCACGGCGACCCTGGCTGCGAAACCCGACGGCACCATAATCGCGCCGCGGGTTCGGGTTCTAACGCTACCGGTCCGCAGGCTTCTCGTTGCTAACGGGGGACCCGGCGCGCGCTCAGGCCCGCTGGGCCACAGTCATGCGCGCCCGCTGCACCAGCTCGTAGCCGTCTCCGTCCGCGGTGCGGTGGTGGGCCTCGAGGTTCCGGGCGATCAGCTCGCGGCACCGAGCGAGCTGCTGGTCGTCGCAGCGGTCGAGCAGCAGGCGGCCGCCGTGGCTGAGCATCCACGCCTCGACCTGGCCGTCATCGGCAAAGCGGAACCGCTCGATCACGTCGGTGGCCACCGGGCGGGTGAAGCCGGCTGCCACTAGGGCGTCATCGAGCACCCTGGCCTCGTTGAACTCCTCGTTCGGCATCGGCGGCGACGCGCCGAACAGTTCGGCGCCGATGTCGTCCATCCACGGGAAG
Organism: uncultured Thermoleophilia bacterium; assembly: GCA_963722035.1. Lineage (GTDB taxonomy): Bacteria > Actinomycetota > Thermoleophilia > Gaiellales > Gaiellaceae > GMQP-bins7. The sequence goes on along the minus strand of CAVRLG010000020.1, from coordinate 77,497 downwards.
CCGGACGGTCCGTCGAAGATCGACAGGGCGAGGGTGCCGCCCGGCACCAGCACTCGGCGCAGCTCCCGGAGGACCCGCGGCGGGTCGGGTGGGAAGAAGATCATGAACCCGCCGGTGACGACTTCGAACGAGCCGTCGGGCAGGTCGAGGTCCTCCGCATCGCCGACGCGCGCCTTGGCGTTGCGGATGCCCTTGGCGGTGAGCTCGGCGTTGAGCTGCTCGACCATCCCCGTCGCGAGTTCGATGCCGAGCACGGAGCCGTCGGGGCCGACAGCGTCGAGCGCAGGGTAGAGGCACGCACCGCGACCGCACGCGATGTCGAGGACCTTGGTGCCCCGGTCGGGATCCGCCGCGGCGACCAGCGCCCGACCGAACGGGGCGAAGAACTCCACGACCTGGTCGTAGGTCTCGGCGGCCGCGGAGAACGCTCCGCCCACGACCGCCTTCGGGTCGGGCTGGTCTATGGGCGTGTCCACCCCGTCGGTCATAGAGCGACCGTACCGGCCGGGCCGCCAAAGGGGGAGGACCCCGAGTCAGACAAAGGGAGACTGGAACCGCTCGCCTAAACGGCGCGCACTCGGCCAACATTGGACTCGCCTACGGTGCGCTCGATCCAGCGACGCCCCCGTGAACGGCCCCAGCCTCCCGAATAGAGGAAGCGTAGTCCGCGCCTATGAGAGGGGCTTAAGAAACCGCAGCGGGCACGGATGGCCGCAGCCAAGCCATCTTGGCCGAAACTAGTCGGAGAACCCCTCAGTCACCTCGCCCTTGTGTGCGGCGAACGCAGCGAGAACCTCCTCCTTCTCCCGCTCGGGCACCTCGAAGAAGTCGAGCGTTCGCCCAAGCTCAGCCGCGACCTCATCGAACTCGGCTGGAGAAATCTTCAGCTCGCGGTGGGCTTCCTCCAGGCCGAGCTGAGTGCTCCCCGGTTTCGTGGCTGCATATTGCTGAGGGCCACCGGCGACATTGCAGACCCAGAGGGTGCGCATGAACTTGAGACCCGGAAGTCGTTCCAGGTTCTTGGTGTGCCATTCCCTCAGTGCAGGGTTCTCCGAGGTCTGGCCCACGATCGGGTTCTTTACGATCGCGTCGCTGAAGTGATCGACCACGGCTGCGATGGCGAATGCGCCACCGAGCCGCTCGTACAGACTCGAGTCCGGCATCGTTGCCTCCTTGGGTGGTCCCCTCGAAACCGCGGTCCGGTTCTACCGGGGGGCGGACATCACTCCCAGAAGTACCCCGAATCATCCGTCCCGGATTCCGATGCCTCGCCTTCACGAAGGAGAGACGTTGACCACGAAGCTCACCACCAGGTCGCGGCTCCGCCCTCCCTGGAAGCCCGGTAACCGCACGCGGCGCCTATCCTCAGAGACCGCATTTTTTAGGGCCGAACGCCGACCTGACCCCGCTCGATCCGAGGGCCCCCCAGGCGGGGCCCTCGGCGATCTCGTAGCGCCTTCCCACGCCTGCTCAGCTGACCTCGACGACAGGCGAGAAGCCGCCGTAGATCAAGCGCTTGCCGTCGAACGGCATGGGATTCTGGTCGGACTGAGTCCGAGGATCCTCCATCATCTTCGGCATCGCCTTGTCACGCGTCGCCTTGTCGGGCCACTCGATCCATGAGAAGACCACCGTCTCGTCGTCGTTCGCCTTGACGGCGCGCCGGAAGTCGGTGACCGTGCCCTCGGGGATGTCGTCGCCCCAGCACTCGAGGACCTTCGTCGCTCCCAGTTCGACGAACACGGAATCGCCCTTCTTCGCGTGGTCGATGAACTTCTGCTTGTTGGCCGTCGGTACGGCCGCTACGAATCCGTCGATGTACGTCATCGCGATTCGCCTCCTCTCATGAGGTGGTCACGGTAGGCCTACCCGAGCATGTCGCACGCGAAACATCCCGTTCGGAATTGCTCGATACCCGCGGTCTGATCCGAACCCGCCAGAGACCAGTCTGAGGTCGTGGGCCCCTCCCCTCGCGACGTGCTCGGGCATCGGAGCCTGGTCTTGATCAGGCGCGAACAGCGATCCCCGGGTTGTCCACGACTAGCCCGTCGTCGCCGTAATCGAGCACGGTGCTGAAGCCGTCGTAGTGGCTGACGTAGTCGTAGCGGCGCTCGTCCAGCCGTGCGTACGTCTGTTCAAGGCGCTCGACGGTGAGGGGCCGGAATCGGTTACGGCCTCGTCGCCGTCGCCTTCGTCTGGGAGCTGCTCGGCTCGCTCCTGGAAACGCCGGACTGGCTGCTGGCTCTCTCGCCCTTCCACGACGTCGGGCTCGTGCCCGGACAACCGTTCGAGGCAGGCGCCGCGGCGATCATGCTCGCGGTCGCGGCCTGCGCCGGTATCGCGGCCGTGCTGGTGTTCGAGCGACGCGATCTGGTGCCGGCCTGACGTCGGCTCGGGGGAGCCCGCGACGCAGAACCTTCAAATCCGCCTCGTTCGCGGCCTGCCCGTCAAGCGCGAACGCGTTCGATGGGCGGGGCCTGCCCCCTCCGGGGGCTAGTCGCACGACGGCACGCTTCCCCCCGCGCACGCACGCGCACGCGAGGGGCTACCCAACCCCCTCGACTACGAAGGAGGCTAGGGGCCTGGCTGCGGGAGCGGCGATGTCCTCACGGGCGATCGGAGAGAACCTCTTCCAGAGCATGTGACGCCTGACGGACCATGCCGGGGTTGGTATCCCAGTAGTACGGCAGTGCGATCACTGCTTGAGCCAGCGCCCATCCGCGCCCGCGCAGCCATGAAGCGCCATCAACGCTCAGCTCCGCTCGGTAACGCGCTCGACTCGTACCCGTGAACAGATTCCACTCCGGTTGCAGATCGCACGCAGGATCTCCGACGTGAAGACCGCCCCAGTCGATGACCGCGGACAGCCGACCCTCGACGACGAGCAGGTTGCCCGGAAGCAGGTCGCCGTGAACCCACACTTCGCTCCCCTCCCAGCGCGGCGCGTCGAGCGATTCCTGCCAGGAGCGCAACGCGGCGGCACCGTCGATTCGATCGCCGAGTTGCGCGATCGACAGCCGAACGTCGTCATCGAGTTCGGCAAGCGGTGCACCACGAGCACCCCGTGGACGCGGCCCGACCCCGGTCGTGTCGATCCGGCGCAACGCCGTGACGAATGACGCGAGATCAACTGCAGCCTGCTCGAGGTCGTCGATCGTGCCGTTGGCGTTGTCACCCGGCACCCACTCGTAGACCGACCACTCGAAGGGGTAGCCCTCCGCCGGATGTCCGATCGCGAGTTGTACGGGCAGTAAGAGAGGAAGATGCGGCGCAAGCCTCGGCAACCACATGCGCTCCTTCGCCGCCTGACTTGCAGCCCAGCCGATCCGCGGAAGCCGCGCCGCGAGGTGATCGCCGAGTCGGTAGATGTCGTGATCGGTTCCGTAGGAATCGACGAGCGAGATACGTAGGCCAAGCCAGTGCGGAAACTGCCCAGCAAGCAGGCGCTGCACGAGATCGATGCTTGTCGAGACCTCGTCAGTGTGCATCTTGCGTCGAGACATCGCGGTCATCGTCACACGGGTAGTCGTCGGCCGTGCATCGTGGACAGCCACGAGCTTGTGCGCAACCATCTCCTCATAACCTCGTGCGAGGCGCTCCTCCGCTCAGGAACGGCCTGCCGCTCCGCCGCCCTCACCGACGCCGCGTTCTGCTCACATCACGCAACGCTGGTGCAGGAGATCGGTGAGGAGCGAGTCCGAAGTGGAGACCATCCGCGACGACGAGGCGTCGTCCGAGTAGATGGAGGCCGAGCTCGCTTGTCTGCTGTTTGTGGAAGCGGTGCAGCTCGGCATCAGAGCCCCCCAGTCGTTTCCGTCAGGTCCCGCGATGTAGCAGTCGAGCGAGGCGCCCATCGAGTAGATCACCGTCCTCACGCCATTGTCTCCTTGTGTAGTCGGAATCCCGGAACGGACTCGGCTCCGAGCGAGAGGTAATAACTGCCGCTGCGGCTCAGGAGGTCAATACGGAGACCGCCGGCGCGCGCGAGCGCTTCCCGCACCAGTGCCCGCCCGAGTCCGCGTCGCCGCCACTGGGCGCCGGTGATGAGAGCGGAAAGGTGAGCCTGGATTTCGCTGTCAGACTGGAGCTGTACGAGTCCCGCCACAACGCCTTTGTCAATCGCGACCAGCGTTGTGGCGCCAGGAGCAGTCAGAGCGCGATACGTCCGCTCGGGATCGGCGGTGTAGGTCTGCCACCGTTCGGCAGCAAACAGCATCAGGGCACCTTCAAGGTGCTCGCGCACAAAGCCAGTCAGCTCGATCGAACTCGCCTCGCCCTCGATTGATCCTCTCGCCTGTGTCACTCCACCCGGTTTGACTCGCCAAGAGGCCAGAAATCATCGGTTGGGCCGAAAACCTCCGCTCGCGTGGGCCAGCGTTCGCTCGCTTGAGCGCCCCGTGCGTGTCAGATTTGTGTCAGATCAAACTGACCATCGTCGGTGCCCCAAGACACATGCGACGGCTCCCAGACGCGTGATCGCCTCACATCGACACGCGACGACCACGGCTGACCAACGCTGGACAGAATTTGCAAGTCGGGGGTCGCATCGTTCGAGCTCCATAGATGCGAAGCATGCGAAGGCGAGCTGTCCTCGGTGCTGTCCCAGTCGTTGACATTCGCCCACTTGCGGCGATGTTCGATCCCAGGTGCGCCATCGGATACCGCATAGCCAAGCCGGTTTGGCTTAGCTATGCGGGTCAGCCTCCGTCATCCTCTTCACCGGGCCGGGTGCCATAGGAGAGATCCGGGGCGTCACGGAGTTCGAGATGCGGCCCGGCCCTGCCTCTTAGTCAACTCCTCGTCGAGCAGAAGCTCGTAGATCTCGGCCGAGCTCTGAGTCCCTGAGCCCGGCGGAGGGGTTTGCCCGTGGAGAAACTCGTCAAAGCGACGAATGTCGTCCTCCGTGTCAGCGAACTGCACACCTGTCCGGCGACCGCTCTCGCGTTCAGCAAGCATTAACACCCTCTTCACCGGTGGCACCTCATCGCGGCCGGTTGTATGAGCGGCTCGCAACTGGCTCCTAATCATCTCCGCTCGGGGATCGTGACTTTCCCGGTTCGCTCCCTCAAAACGCGCGATCCGCACCCACATGGCAGCGACCTCCTCTCGTCTGCGTCGAGCCTCCCTTTTGTCATCGCCCCAGATCGAGCGCGCCATCGTCGCGCACTCTTCAGCGCTGAAGCGTTCGAGCCACCACGCGTAGTAGGTCTCGCGGGGTACGACTTCGGATTACCAGTCGTCAACATCGCCCCCAATCCACCTCCAACTCGCTGAGCCACGCTTCATCCGTATTCCAATCACCAGAACGGCGATCGACGCGAACACCAAGAGGAAGGTTCCCGGCGCGATCTCGACCTGGACGATCGGATACGCGCTCCCTCCAGGTCCAACCGAATGGGGAGTTGACTTCGGTGAGCACCGAGCCAGACTCTGGCAAACGCTAGCTTCGAACCCAGGAGGCTCGAGAATGGGGAAGCTCCTCGCAATCGTCGGCGTCGTGCTCGCATCGGTAGCACTCGTCGGCTCGGCGTTCGCGAACCACGCGTGGGGGAACTACCACTGGTCGCGATCGTCGAATCCCTTCACGCTCCAGGTCGGCAACAACGTCAGCGGCAGCTGGGGCAGTTATCTGAGTACCGCAGTCAATGATTGGGCCGTATCCGACGTGCTCGACCTGAACCTCGTCTCTGGGAACGGATCCGGATCAACGTGCTCGCCGACCAGCGGACGGATCGAGGTCTGCAACGGCGCCTACGGGAACAACGGGTGGCTCGGGATCGCGCAGATCTGGGTGACTAGGGGCAGTCACATCACGCAAGCGACGACCAAGGTCAACGACACCTACTTCGCGAGCGCGCCGTACAACACGTCGGCGTGGAAGCAGATGGTGATGTGCCAGGAGGTGGGCCACGACTTCGGCCTCGACCATCAGGACGAGAACTTCAACAACCCGAATCTCGGAACGTGCATGGACTACACAAACGACCCGTCCACGAATCAGCACCCGAACGCGCACGACTACGAGGAACTCAACATCATCTACAACTCGCACCTCGACGGCTCGAGCGGTGGCGGCAAGCCGTGCAACCCGCACAAGCCGAACTGCCAGGGCAGCGCCGGCAGCGCCCCGCCGTTCTCGCAGGCGAGCCGGGCGAACGGCGACGTGTACGTCGACCAACTCCCGAACGGCGGTCGACGCATCACACACGTCTTCTGGGCGCCGCTCGGTTAGCGACCCAGTCTCTGAAACGCGAAGGGCCGGCGATGCCGGCCCTTCGTCGTTGTGGCGCGGCGAAACGCGTCGGAGGTGAGGGGAACGTCAAAGGTGTCACAGCGGCAGTAGCTGGCTTTAACCCGAACCGCGGGACATCGTCATCCTTGCCTCCCTCGCGGCGGCCACGGCATCCACCGCACGACGTCATCGGGATGGCGCTCATGACACTTGTTGTGTCGTCGTACTCTGGAGCTCCGGGAGCTCCCCATCTCACCCCGAGTAGAGCTCGCGTTCCAGCGCCGTCCGCAGTCACTAGTACCTTCGTCGGCGTGACGATCGTTGCCGCGATCACCACAATCTCTGACGCTGTGCTCGGTGTGATCCGTCTCGTCACGTACTTGCGCGATCCTTTTCGAGGGCTGCGCCGGTTGCACAAGCCGATGCCGGGACGCATCACGATGTACCGGATCCCCACGACCGACTCGACAACGCGCGACCTGCCTCAAGGAGCCGACCCTCGTGCGTGGTCGTGGCGAGCCGCCCAGCCGCGTCGCGTGCAGCGACCGCGCACCTGAGCCGCATCAGCGTTTCCATTCCTGGATGACCGTCTTGGGCGTCGGAGCCGAAACCACACGGGACCACACCAGCAGCGCATCTAGGAACAGGCGCAGCAGCGACGACCCGCATGGTTGAGCCAAAGCGGGTTCCAGCTTAGGCCCTTTCGTTTCCGCCAGAAGTACGCGAGACTGTCGGCCGATCATGAGTCGTGAGCGGTCTCGAGTCGCTTGGTCGCTCGTACTTCCGGTCGCGGCCGCGGAACTGCTGCTGCTGGTTGCCACGGCCAATCGGTACGGCTACCACCGGGACGAGCTGTACTTCCGCGTCGCGGCGCGACACCCCGCTTGGGGATACGACGACCAGCCGGCCCTGACCCCGCTGCTCGGCCGCTTCTCGGAATGGATGTTCGGCGCAGACCCGCGCGGCCTACGGATGCTGTCGGCCGTTGCGATGGCCCTCGTCGTCGTGCTCGTTGCCCTGATCGCTCGCGAGCTCGGCGCGGGACGAGCGGGCCAGGCGGTGGCGGCGCTGGCAGCGGGCGCGTCCGCTGCGGCGATGGCAGTCGGGCACCTGCTCTCGACGACGACCTTTGACGTGTTGGTCTGGGTGACACTGGTGTACCTCACGGCCCGGGTCCTGGGCGGCAGGGATGAGCGACAGTGGCTGCTCGTCGGGTTGGTAGCGGGCATCGGACTCGAGAACAAGCACCTCGTGCTTCTCCTCGTCTTGGCTCTCGCGTGCGGTTGCCTCCTCGCGCGCCGCTGGGAGCTGGCCCGCAGTCCCTGGCTGTGGGTCGGAACCGCACTCGCCTTCGCGCTGTGGCTGCCGAACCTCCTCTGGCAGGCTCGCCACGGCTGGCCCCAACTCGAACTCGCCGCCAAGATCGCAGAGGAGGAGGCGGCAGGGAACCGCGTGGAGCTTCTGCCCCTTCAGCTCCTGTTAATCGGACCTCTCCTCGCCCCGCTCTGGCTCGCCGGTCTCTGGTGGCTGCTGCGCCGAGCCGAGGCTCGGCTGTACCGTCCGCTCGGCTACGCCTACCTCGTTCTGCTCGCGATCGCACTGGTGACAGGAGCGAAGCCGTACTACACGATGGGTCTGCTCCTCGCATTGCTCGGCTCCGGCGGCGTCGTCGCCGAAAGCTGGTTGCGAGGCCGACGAGGTCGGAAGCTCGCGCTCGGCGTCGCGATCCTCTTGTCTGCCGCGGTCGCGGCGCTTATCACCCTGCCGCTCGTGCCTGTCGAAGACGTGCATGCGACGCCGATTCCCGACATCAACGAGGACGCGATAGAGACGATCGGCTGGCCGGCCTTCACGGCGACCGTCGCTCGAGTGTGGCACGAGCTGCCGCAGTCCGAGCGCTCCACCGCGGTCGTCTATGCGAGCAACTACGGCGAGGCGGGCGCGATCGCACGGTACGGCCGCGCGTTCGGCATCCCGCGCGCGTACTCGGGGCATAACGCCTTCTGGCGCTTCGGCCGCCCACCCGACGGCGCGCGCCCGATCGTCGTCGTTGGCTACCACCACCCAGAGGCGCTGCAAGGTGACTTCAGCGGCTGCGTGCGCTCGGCGCGGATCGACAACGGCGTTGAGCTCGACAACGAAGAACAGGGCGCTTCGATCTGGACCTGCGCGTCGACGGTCGACACGTGGTCTGCCCTCTGGCCGCGGTTGCGCTCGCTCAACCCGTGATGGGCCAGAGCTCGTACGCGCCGCCTGTGTTGCTCACCAAGGTGGGTAAGGCCTTCAACGCCGTCTGTTGCGCGTGCGCGGGGGGCTCAGACCTGCTCCGCCCGAACCTGGCGCCCGGCTCCCAGGCCCCCCGCCGCCATGAACACGCTCACGGGGGTGGGGTACTCCCCCAGGCTTTTCGTGCGCGCGCGTGCGCGCGCTGAGCCTGACTCCCGCCCCGATGCGGCCCGAGGCCGGCGAGGTGGCGTAGGAACGATCTGCCCGCCACGCCTCGCGCGCGAACGTTCTCCCTCATACTTCCGGTCGTGACCGCCTACGACGCGGACGCCTTCGACGCCTACGAGGCGTCCGGGTGGGAGACCGTCGCGGCCGAGTACGAGGAGCACTGGAGCTCGATCACGAGTCCGGTGATCGACCCGTTGCTCGATGCCGCGGGTGTCGAGCGTGGCACGCGCGTCGTCGACGTCGGAACCGGCCCGGGGGACGCCGCGGGCCGCGCAGCCGAGCGTGGAGCGATTGCGACCGGTGTGGATGTTGCTGCTGCGATGGTCGAGATTGCTGCACGACGGCATCCGGCCGCGCAGTTCGTCCAAGCCTCGGCCACGGCGTTGCCGTTCGCCGAGGGATCGTTCGACGCAGCCGTCGGCAACATTGTCATCCAGCACATCGGCGAGCCCGAGCGAGCGGCGCTCGAGCTCGTGCGAGTGCTCGTCTCAGGCGGTCGCGTCGCGCTGTCGACGTGGGACGCCCCGGAACGCTCGCCGCTCTTCGCGACGATCCTCGGAGCAGTCGCCGACGCGGACGTTCCTCCGCCCGCGGTCCCGGCAGGCCCGTCGTTCTTCCAGTTCGCGGATGACGTGGTCTTCGCGGGTCTGTTACGCGACGCGGGTTTCACCGAGGTCCAAGTCGACGCGATCTCGTTCGAGGTGCCGCTCGGCTCGGCGGAGGACCTGGTCGCGGGGCTTGTCGAGGGCACGGTCCGCACGGGGGCGGTGCTGCGAGCCGCGGACGAGGCGCAAGGTGCTCTCATCCGCGAGTCGCTGGAGGTGCGGCTCGAGTCGTGGCGACGCGGGGCGTCGTACGCCGTTCCGACGTCGGTCAAGATCGCAAGCGGACGCAAGCCGTCGTGAGCGCGCTCGGCGTGGAGGTCGCGACCACGCGGGGGAGACACGACGCGTATCACACATACCCGACGAGCTCGCGAGGTCAGGTGGCGTGCGTCGGTCGTTCACGATGGCCAAGTACCCCCTCCCTGACTTTCCTGCTTTTCCGTCCCGCTTCACTTCAAATCGTCCGAAACACCCTGCGGGGGTCAGGCGGACGAGATGCATGTCCGCGATGCCCTAGTACCCCTTCCCTCGCTCCACGTCTCGAGTTACATGACCGATGTGCTGCTCTCATGTTCTCCCGCACATCCGCCCCGCCCTTGACTCTCGGAATGATGTGGTCGGCGGTCAACGGATCCCCCGGTTTCGCAGGGCTCCCCGCAGATCCAACAGACCCACTCCTCGAGGCGAACCTGTCGACTCGCCCGCTCGTGTGCCTTGCTGCACCCGCTGACCGATGCCGTCTCGACCTGCGTCCCCGTCGCCATGTCCGCCTCCCTTGTGCTCTCAGCCCATTGTTGTCCGGGCCCGTGCGCTTCTATCCCACCGCCTCAAGCTCCCGCTGCTCGATCCGCAGGTAGCTCGCGATTCCTTCCGCATCTGGCCCCTACCAATGGGGTGGCGTGGAACCCCTCGCAAGTCCTGGCCGAACCACCGGTTCGGCCCGCTTCCCAGCGGCTTGAGCGCCCTACCCTCCGAACAGAACCCGGGGGGCCAGGAGGTCAAGGAATGGATGTCAAGGGTGCAAAGGCGCTGAGCGAGCGCCTCGCAGAAGCCGCACGAAACGTTGAACCACCCCCCGCGAAGGCGGTGGACTCGGGAGACACCGACCGAAGGTCAGAGGTCGCCGCCACGGCGGCGAAGGGGTAACTACGGCCTCAAGGGAGAGTCGATACTCCACTGGTGCCGTTCGACTCACTGCTTGCCTCGCTTCGTCCGCCGAAAAGGCACGCTCCGGCGGGCCACTTTGCGAGTGCACATAACGATGACGCGCACCCTTTACATCCGCCGTTCTGTTCGCCCCGATCCCCATATCGCGGATGCCGCAGACAGGACTGGCGGCAGCTAGGCCCACGGGAGGCGGTCCCAATACGGGGGCCGCTCTCGCCGGAACCACTCGGCCGTCGCGTAAACCTGTGCCGGATCGGAGGTCTCCTCCTCCACGCTTGCGCGATAGCGCGCCGCGAGGTCGGACACCGGATACCGCACTTCCGGGCCTGAACGCGCACCCGCCATCAGGAGCACACATGGCCCGTCGCCCGCGCCCACGAAGGCGTGCTCTGTCCACGGAGGCGAGTGGAAGAAGTCCCAGGGCAGAAGGCGTCGCTCCACGCCCTCGACGAGCAGCCTGCACTCCCCTGACAAAACGAGGAGGGCCTCCTGATTCGACTCTGCGTGATAGACGCCGCTCTGGCCTGGCTCCAGAACGGTGACGTTGATCCCGAGCTGTGGGAACTCGATCGCCGGTTCGTCGTACTCGTTCTCGAAGCTGCATCTAGCGCCCCTGCTGTCTGCGAACCACCACTCGGCATCGCGCACGTTGACGACGAACCAGCCCTGAGTCACGGGCGTGAGCCCCGATCCGAAGTCCTCGAGCTGCGCTCCGGGCACTGACACGATTCTCGCACCTCGGGACCGGTCTCCGATGCGCCAGTGTGCCGCGAACGCTTGAGCCATCGCCGACTTCCGACCACGACGCCCAAGAACCCGCCGATCACGGCCGCGACGTAGGAAGACGGTGGCTAGCGGGTGACTCGGTAGTCGGCCAGCAGATGACCGCTGGGCGTACGCTCGATCCGAATCGGTTCGAGCTGGATCGGCGGCAGCCCTTCGAGCAGCCGTTTTCCACTCCCGACGATCCGCGGTGCGATCACGAGCCTGAGCTCGTCGACGACACCTGCGGCGAGAAGCGCCTGCGTCACCGAGATGCTGGCGTGTACGCCGATGTCGCTACCCGGTTGGGTCTTCAGGTCCTGGACGAAATCAACCAGGCCGCCGGTGATCGCGGTCGCGTTGGCCCAGTCCGCGAGCGGCGTGGATGTAGCGACGAACTTCATCACTCCGTTGATGAACGTCGAGAACGGCTCGATCTCGCTGCCGGGCCAGAACGCTGACCACTCGTCATAGCAACGACGACCGAGGATGACCGCATCCTGCGTGGCGATCAGCGCGCCCCACTCGCGTCCATCGCCTCGTCCCACCCGTGATGAACTGGTCGGGACTCTCGGCGACGCCGTCGAGGGACAGGAACAGTAGCGCGGAAACAACCTTGCGCATGCGCACGACCTCCAGATGTGGAGCAAGACGTCATTCAGACGCCACGCGCCACCGGACTCATCGGTGCCGTCCTGGTCGCCTGTGCGCGACGAAGAACGGCGGCGCGTCCGCTCCTACGTACGCCAGGGGTGAGGAAGATGCGTCTTTCGTGTCGATCGAGCCGTAGTAGCCGTAGAGCGAGATAGCGGCGATGACCGATGTGTCCGCTTGCTCGAAGCCGGGCTGGAAGACAGGGTCGTTGGCCGTAAGCGCGGCGAGCGAGGCGAGATGACCGCCCGCGGAACTCCCAGCCGCGACGACCATCTCAGGGTCGACGCCGTACTCGTGGCCGTGCTCGCGCACCCATGCGATCACCTTCTTCACATCGATCAGTTGATCGGGGAACCTTCCGGACGTAGACGATAGTTCGCGCTGATGCACACCCAGCCCTGGCTCGCGAGTCGGTAGATGAGAGCGCGAGCCTGACGACTCTTCCGACCGCGCCTGAACGCTCCACCGTGGAAGTGGATGAGGACGGGTGCGGCGGAGGGGTGGGAGCGATGGCGGTAAAGATCGAGGCGACTCCGTTCGCCTGCGTCTCCGTATTCGATATTCGTCACGCGCTCGACATCTCGACGACGGAAGAAGAACGGCCCGAGCAGGATCTGGGCGAACGGCAGCCCGCAGCGCAGCCGAGCAGCCAGATCAGCGTCGAGAGCGCTGCGCCAACCGGCCCCGAGGCCGTTGCTTAGGGCACGCTCGACCGTCGAGCGGGCCTGCATGCCCCGCCAGGTGATGACCGCGAGTCCCGCCGTTGCCAGAAGCGCGAGAGCGAACCCTACCCACCCAACGGGCGATCTCAGATCCCCCTGACCGAGGGCCAACAAGGTCGAGGCCACAAGGAGGTAGAAGGCGACGAACGGCAGTTCGTTGATCAGGAAGCCGAACCAGAAACTCGGGTTCGAAGGGCTTGAACGGCGGGGCCGAGGCGGGGCGAGCGCCAGCAGCGTGCACGTCGCGATGAGTCCGGTCGTAACGAGGTAGCCAATCGGCACGACTTCGCACTATCGCGGTTCGTCTGCGACCAAGCCCCGACCTCCGTGCACTGCCTCGTGAGGGGGAGGGGATACCTACGTCAAGACGGTGCGAAGCCGGGTCACCAACGCGGCCCTCGACGGCTTCGCGTAGTCCTGCATCGAGACGATCTTGTCGTCCATGAGTTCGAGAACCTGCGCCCAGTTATGGCGCTTGTTGCTGCGATCCGACCAAGAGAAGGCGACGACCACACGGTTGCCTCGTTGCTCTACTGAATCGAGCCGCCCGTCATGATCTCCGGCGTTCCTCCGCCATTCCATTCCTGACAGGAGAACCTCACGGGCCTCGTTGGGGCCGTGTCAGCCGGGTGGTCGCTGCCAGAACCGCGAGAGCCTGCGTCGTCCCCTCCAATCCATGTCCGGATGGATCAGCGAGACGAGCGGTTCGACATCGCCGGTCATGAGGGCTTCGTACGCAACGCGGATCGGGTCAGCGGTCACGCCGAAGACGGTAGCTCCGAGTTGCCGTAACGCGCAAGACCGGGTCGAACAGTCAGCACGTCACAGAACACCGCCCGTCCGGCGTTGATCGCCTCAGGCATGGTCATGACCTACCCGCCCAGGTCCAGTCGCGCTTTGCGCGGGAGGATGAGCTCGGAGTCTCGTGGGAGGAGCCCGTTGGAGGACTGCAAGAATATGACCACCATGAGTCAGCGCACAGCTGTGCCAACAGTTCGTTTTGACGCCACGCTGTACACGATCGACAAGTGGACTATTTTGCGCTTGCCTGAGAAAGCGAGCGGAAAACTGCCGTCGCGAGGGCAGGTGGCCGTCCAAGGAACGATCAATGGCCATGGGTTCCAGACGGTGGTGGAACCAGACGGCTATTTGGGCCATTGGATGAGGATTGATGGAAAGCTACAACGAGCCGCTGCTGTAGGCGCGGGTGACACCGCCACGCTCGAAATCGAGCCACTCAAAGACTGGCCGGAGCCGAGCGTGCCACGGGATCTTGAGGACGCTCTGGCAGCTGCCCCTCAGAAGATCCGAGACATATGGAAGGACATTACGCCGATGGCGCGCTGGGAATGGGTTCGCTGGATCAATGCAACCGGAAACTCTGATACGCGCAAACGACGGGTCGAAGTAAGTGTCTCGAAAATGAAGAGCGGGAAGCGACGGCCCTGCTGCTTCAACCTTGCCGCATGCACCGACCCGAACCTGTCAAAGAGCGGCAGGCTCATTGAATCAGTGTGATTTGTCGTGTTCGACGTCGATCCGCAATAAGTCCGCAACGGCGTGGCTCGGTTCGGCTCAGCTAAGCGGAGCGTCGCTCGGGGTATTCGCGTAACGAGCCGCGATGTCGCCCGTTCGAGTGCAGACGGACGGCGACGAGCTCCATGAGCGAAAGGTCGCAGCGGCCCGCGCGTTCGTCGGACGTCCGATTTCGAACACGCTCACCTGACGCCGTGGCCTAGGACAGGCCATCAGGAGGCATTTGCGATCGCGGCCGAGTCGCGAGCGTCGGCGCTGATTGCAGTCGGTGCCGTGCTCGGAACGCCGAGGTTGCAGAGTCTGCGTGAGTGTCGATTTCGCGATCAGTCGATCGTTCTAGAGTGACGAAGCTGATTCGAGATGAGACTGAAGGGGGCGGGCCATGATCACCGGAGTTCACGCAATCGTCTACAGCAAGGACGCGGAGGGTGTGCGAAAGCTCTTCCAGGACGTCCTCGGGTTCCCGTCGGTCGATGCCGGTGATGGCTGGCTGATATTCGCGCTGCCTCCCGCGGAGCTGGCCGCACATCCAACGGAGGGTCCCGATCACCACGAGCTCTACCTCATGTGTGCCGACGTGCACGCGACCGTTGAGGAGCTCCAGGCCAAAGGCGTCGAGGTGGCGTATCCGGTGCGGGACGAGGGGTTCGGTCTGTTGACGGCGATCGTCCTGCCGGGCGGCGGCGAGATCGGCCTGTACGAGCCGAGACACGCGAGCCCACTCACGCCGTCCTAGGTCAGTTCAGCCCGCCCGCCTCGAGCTCCCGCTCCTCGATTCGCAGGTTGCTCGCGAGATAGCGATCTAGCGAACGAGCATCGGCGCGGGCGCGACCTTCACGAGCGCGGTTCTGCTCCGGCGGGCTAGACCCCGGCAGCAACGCGGGTATCAACCGTCGAATCTGATCCCACGCGTATGTATGCGTCCTCAGTGACGACCACGAGACAGTCTTCAGGGTGTTGGGTAAGCGCCGCTCGCAGACGCGCCTGAGCGACATCACCGTCCCGGACGGGAAACCGCACCGTGGTGCCGTCGAACCTCAGAACGAGGTACTCGCGTATCTCCACCAGTCCCACCGATCTGGCCGCAGGGAACGCGATTCTGCGCAGACAACGCTGGCCATGTCAAGAGCGCGAGTCGCGCGACTTGATTCCCGCAGCCCAGGCGGATCGGCTCGAACAACGCAGCAAGCAAACAAGGGGTCAGATGACCAGGCAAGGATCAGCCGTCCTCTTGGAAGGAACTGGTGGCCGCGCTCGTCTTGATAGCCGAGGACATGCATCCGGCGACGGTCTAGCGCACGAGCTCGGGAGCGCCCAAGGTACCTCCACCACCTGGCGGCGGCTGCTCTCGGGGAATGAGGAGCGGCCCACTGCGGCGGGGCCGCTCCTCGCTTTACCCCGGGTTTGAGGGGAATGGAGGCCGGACGCAGGAGGGAGGGATAGCTGCGGCACTACCGCCCCCTCGTCGCCCCCGCCGGGGGCAGACTGCGTCCGACCTTCGCCCACAGTTTTTCAGAACGATGTAAACGCCGCCAGCCTAGGGACTGATCTGACTAGTCGCGCTGCGCAGCTCGCCGTGGTCTCCGCGAAATGGTTGAGCCGAGGGGTGGCTTGTACGAAGACACTGGGATGCCCGCTTCCTTGTACGGGGGGGCAGTTGTGCGAGATGCTGCGCTGCGCTGCACAGACGGCTTCCTCTGATCGCACTGCTTGCGCTCGCTTCCGTGGCGGTGAGCAAGAGCGCCGCCTCCACGACGGTCGCACAGAATGGCGAGTGGATCGAGTACTCGACGGCTCCGCACGGCGACCAGCTGCAGCCGGTTCGTCGACCGGCCCGTCGTACAACTGCTCAGACAGGCAGCAACGTCTTCATTACGCGCGTAGGGAGCAAGCCGATCCTCGTGGCCAGCAGAGGGGCTGGTAGGACTGGGACCTGGAACGCCTGTCCAACGTTCTCGCCTGATGGAACCAAGCTGGCGTTCGGCACCGAGTCTCGGGGCCGGAATTCCATAAGCGTCGTCCGAGCCATTCGAGCTGGTGTGAGTGCTGCACAGAGAGTGAAGCTGAGCGTTCGTGGCGGCAACTGGCGGGCACCGTGCCCTTTCTGGTCGGCCGATGGGTCGCGGTTCGCGTACCACGGCGAGGACGGGCGGCGGCGGTTCGTCTGGCTGCAATGGGTTCTGCAGAGAACTAGCTAAAGAGGAATGTGACGGTGCCGGTCGGAAGATCGGATCGCACGCCGTGTGATCATCAGCCGCAGCGGAGCTCGCGTCTAGCTCGCCACCCTCCCCCTCGTGAGGTGCTCGGGCGGCGGGGCTTTGCTGACCGGACTCGCCGGTCGCCCTTCGGATAGCGCAGGATCTGGTACGGATTAGGAAGCGCCGCAGCCGTCCCGGGTGTTGGTCATCTCTGACACACCTTCATGCATGCCCGAAGAACGGAGTGTTGACATCAGGCGGCAAGTCGGGCGAGTTAGGCTCCGGCCATGCCCGTAAACGATGGAATCGTCGTTCAGCCCGGCGACGGCGAGCGAGTCGAGCGCGGCACTCGTTACCACCGCATCCTGGTGGAACTTCCCGAACTAGAAGTGATCGACTTGCGATTCGGTCCGGACTTCGAAGGCGTGACGTCCCACAGCCATGCAGATCACGTCGACTCCTTCTACGTGATCGAAGGTGAGGCCGAGTTCGTGGTCGGCGACGAGGTCGTGCGCGCTGTGCCGGGTACGTACGTCGCCGCCCCTGTAGGTGTCGCCCACGGCTTCCGCAACGTCGGAGACGGAGAACTGCGGATGTTGAACGTCCATGCGCCGAATTCGGGCTTCGCCCGCCGCATGCGCGACGGATAGGCCCATACCGTGGCGTGCTCCCGCTCCCGCCAACGGAGGGCTCGTTCGCGGCGCGCAGGTCCACTAGCGAAGCAACCTTGTGGGCGCCGCCGGGACCACGACGTCGTGGACCGGAAGCTCCGACTCATGCCGGCGAGTGCGTGAGCCGCATCACGGAGCCGGGAGGGGCTGGGGTGGATCCCGCCCCCTCGCCGGCGGAACATGGGGGTACGGCGAACTTCACGGGAACGACTAGTCCTAGCTCGTAGCTAGACCGAGCTAAGAGCCGGGGTGCAGCATGTCGCGCGCGGCGATGCTCGCGACGACCTCCGCGAAGTGCTGGAGCCTCGGCGTGCCTTCGTTCAGGTAACGCTCGAGCCAGCGCATAGCCGCCATCTCGCACTTCGGCGAGCCGCGCTCGGCGTACAGGTGGACGAGCTGGAGCGCGTCCTCGAGCGGGAGTAAGGTCGCCCGATCGCCGGCAAGTGCGCCTAGAAGCTCCTCGTAGCGCCGGGTCTCCTTCGCGGTCAAGGGCCGTGCCCCCGGCTCGCTGGCCGCCCGCCACCGCTTGTCGAGCGCTTCGAGTTCGGAAGCTTCCTTCTCGGTCGAGATTGTCTGCTATCAGTGTCGCGCCCTGCAGTTCGGGATGTGGCTTGAACACTGGGTTTGCGACGATGCGGGCGGTGTCCTCCCGCGTGTCCTGGGTGCCTTCGACCGTCGGCGCAGCCGTCTTAAAGCCTCGGCGCCTTGGCGTGCAGCTCCGCCGGCCGGAGCTCCGCGTCAACTGCGCCGCCGAGCCGGGTGACGATCCCAGGCAGGGCCTCAATGTCCTCGGCGCTCGTCCGGAAGTTGACGACGCAGGCGCGCAGCAGGAACCTGTCCCGAACGATCGCGTTCGAAACGAACGCCTCGCCGCCGCGCTCGCAAGCGGTCGAGCAGCTCCGTGTTGAGCTCGTCGAGATACTGCTCGGCAGGCGTCTCCCCCGCGTCTTGCAGGTCGCGCGGAACGTAGCGGAAGGTCGTGATGCTGAGCGTCGTGCGTCAGGCCTCGAGCTCCGGATGCGCCTCGGCCAGCTCGTAGAGCCGCCGCGGCCAGCGCGATGTCGTCGCCGATCATCCGCTCGTAGCCCTCGCGCGCCCGACCTGGCGCAGCGCGAGCCAGACCTTCAGCGCCCGGAAGCCCGCGCGAGTTCTGCGGCCCGTAGCTCGTAAGTAGTTGATCGGCGGCTCCTCGTCGTCCGTCGAAGTGGTAGTAGGCCGGGCGGTACGCTGAACGTGTCGTGCAGCGCCTCGGCTCGCGCACGAGCGCGCAGCCGGCCTCGAGCGGCGCGTAGAGCCACTTGTGCGGATCGAGGGCGACCGAGTCGGCCTCGGCGAGTGCCTTCAGGTCCGGCGGCGCGTCGGGCAGGCGCGCTGCGAAGCGCGCCGTAGGCGCCGTCCACGTGGAGCCAGAGCCCGCTCGTCCGCAGATGCGGCGAGCTCGGGCAGCGGGTCGATCGCGCCCGTGCTGACGGACCCGCCCGTGCCGACGACGAGCAGGGGCAGGTCGCCGGCCTCGCGGTCGTCGTCGATGCCGCCTCGCAGCGCGGTCCAGGTCCATCCGCTGCTCGTCGTCGCGTCGCGATCCAGCGGATCGCGTCGGTGCCGAGCCCGAACAGGTCGGCTGCCTTTTCAACCCACGTGTGCGTCTCGGCCGAAACGTAGACGCGTGCGCGGCCGCGCGCCCGGCCGACATGCCGCCTCGACCCGGACGTCCCAGGGCGCACCCGCGCGCGCCGGGCCGCGAGGAAGCCGACGAAGTTCGCCATGTTGCCGCCGCTCACCAGGAGCCCGCCACAGTCGGCGGGAAAGCCGACGAGCTCCGCGATCCAGCGAACGGTCTGGGCCTCGATCTCGCTCGCCACGGGCGAGAGCGGCCAGCCGCCGAGATTGGGGTTGACCGCCGCGGCGAGCAGGTCGGCGAGCGCGCCGATGGGAGCGGCCGACGACGTGATGTACCCCAAGAAGCGCGGGTGGCCGTTGAAGAGCGAGTGGTCGATGAGAAGCCGGGTGGCTTCTGTCAGGAGCTCCGCCGGGTCGCGCCCGCGTGCGGGCACTCCGCCCACCGGCAAGAGGGCGCGAACCTCGGGCGCCCGCTTCACCTGGTGCAACGCGCCTTTGCGGCAGCGTCTCGAGGAAGGACGACACGTCGTCCACGAGTGCATGCCCGAGCTCGCGAAACTCGTCCGGCGAGAGCTCGAGCGAGGCGTGGCGCTGACGCGGGGGCTCGGCGGCCATTGCGAGTAAGTCTATGGACGTATACGAGCGCTGATCTACGTCTCCCTGGGGCCAGCGCTCAGGGACGGCTTCTCCCCATTGCAGCGGTTCGCCTCCGTGCTCGCGTCGGATCCGGTCGAGCTGCGCCTCGAGGTCGGTACCCTCGAGGTCGTTCAGTGTGATCGAGTCGACGATGCACTCGTTCGGCGCGGCCTCGGCCCACTCGTCCATCTCCAGCACGAGGCGCGCGCCGACCGTGCCCTGTATGCAGTGCGCGCCGAAGCGCACCAGGTGCTCGCGCTGTGTGGGATCGTCCGCGTCGTGCCAGTCGCGAATGTGCACGAGGTCGATCGCATCCGAAGGCAGGCCGCGCGCCCACTAGGAATCGCGCCCGGCCAACCGAGCTCCTCCCTCCGCGCGCACGCGCGCGCATGCGTCAATCGAGCACGTGCGGTCCGAAAGGCGTCGAGGGTCTACCCACCCCCGTGATCGCGTTCGTAGTCTCGGGGCCTGGTCGCGAGGGGGCGAAGTCAGACACCGCACCCTGCTCGTGCGGACGGCTAGATCAGCCGATGCTGCGTCGCCCACCGGGCGAGCTCGTGCCTGGTCGAGAGCTGGAGCTTGCGCAGGACGTTCGAGACGTGGCTCTCGACCGTCTTCACCGACAGGTGCAGGCGGGCCGCGATCTCCTTGTACATATAGCCGCGGGCGATCAGCTGCAGCACCTCGCGCTCGCGGGCAGTGAGCACGTCGAGCTCCGTGTCGCCGCCAACGTGTTCGCCGTCGCGGAACGCGTCCAGCACGAAGCCAGCGAGGCGCGGCGAGAAAACCGCGTCACCGGTTGCGACGCGCTCGATGGCGGCGCGAAGCTCCTCGCCCGAGATCGTCTTCGTCACGTAGCCACGGGCGCCCGCGCGGATCACCGCGATCACGTCCTCGGCCGCGTCCGACACCGAGAGCGCCAGGAATCGCACGCCGGGTCGATCGGGCGCGACCGCGTTGATGATTGCGTCGCCCGACCCGTCCGGCAAGTGAACGTCGAGCAGGACGACCTCCGGGTCGAGCTCCTTGATCAGCGTCACCGCGTCTGCGACCGTACCCGCTTGCCCGACCACGTCGACCGTATCGCCGAGCTCCGCGCGCACGCCCGCCACGAAGAGGTCGTGGTCGTCGACCAGCACAACGCGGCGCTTCACGAGGTCCTCTTCACGAGGTGCAGCTCGACCTCGGTGCCCTCACCGGCGGCCGTAACCACCGTGGCGCGGCCACCGACGCGCTCCATGCGAGCCTCGATCGAGTCCACCAGACCGCGGCGGTCGGCCGGCACGGTGGACCGGTCGAAGCCCGCTCCACGGTCGCGCACGAAAACGGCGATGTCGTCGTCGGTGACCTCCGCGTAGACGTCGATTTCCTCGACGCCGGCGAACTTGGCAGCGTTGGTCATTGCCTCGCGCGCCGCGAGCACGAGCGCGCCGGCCGAGGAGTCCACGGGACAGTCGCCTGCGCTTGCCAGCTCGATACGCACGCCGTGGAGCTCCTCCACGTCGCCCGCCACCACTTCGAGCGCGGCGACGAGCGACGCGCTCTCGTCGCCGAGCGCCTGGTCGCCGTACAGCCAGCCGCGCAGCTCCCGTTCCTGCCGACGTGCCAGCGACGCAACCCGGCGCGGCTCGCTTGCATGGCGCTGGATCAGCGCCAGCGTCTGCAGCACCGAGTCATGGACGCGGGCGGCCATGTCCGAACGCTCCTCCGAGCGGATCCGCGCGGTGCGCTCGGCGTCCCGGTCCACAGCCAGCCGCCACACCCATGGGCCGGCGATCAGCAACAGCGCGCCCGCAACTGCGCCCGGGGCGAGCAGCGTCGATGAGGTGCCCCCGCTCGACAGCAACGCGACCGCTCCCAGCGCCGCAAGAGCGAGTCCACCGTAGGAGAGGGGTGCGTCGAGGCGGAAGCTGCCGCCTTGGCGCCAGGCAAGCGCAAGCCCGGCCGCAATCAGCGCGATCCCGATCACGGCTCGGTCGGACAGGCCGAGTGCGCCGAGCAGCAGGGCTCCCGCGCAGAGTGCGAGCACCGCAGCGAGCCAGGCGCGATCCATGCTCGACCATGCCCACAACGCGAGATACAGAACGATCCCCGCGCCGCCGGCCAGCGCAAGGAGCGCGAAGACGAGCCTGACGAGCGTAACGTCGACTGCGAGGGTCTGCGCGATGCCCGCACAGACCCCCGCGATCACCCGCTTGTCAGAACTCGGCGCGAACGTGGGCAGCGACACGCTGGCTCATGGTATTGCGCGCTCGACCCGTACCGCCCCTGCGCCGACGTGCGCGTCGAGCACGAGCACGCGGCTCCCCGTTTCGCGCAGGTCGTTCTCGACGTTCCGGCCATCCTTGGCATTTCCGAGGACGTTGACCTCGCCGACTTCCGCGGTTCCGTGCACCTGCAACGCGACACCGGATGGCACGACCACCTCGAGGTCGCCGATGTCGACTCTCGCCTCGACGACGCGAGTCTCGTTCTCCGACAGCTCGAGCTTGCCGAGATCCAGCTCCATCGAGCCGATCCCCAGGCGGTACTCACTGCGCAGGTCCTGAACGCTCGTGACGGCATAAGTGCGGTCGCCAATCGACCGGTGGACGTCGAACACGGCGAGAACGGCCGCGACCGCGATCAGCGCCGCAGCCAGCAGGGATGCGACGACGAGGCCAAATGCCATGAGGGCACGACGCAGGCGACGCGGACGTATTGCGGCGGGCTCCGCTGTCTCGACGGTGTTCGTCGCTGGGGCTTCCGTCGATTCAGTCGAATGCCGCGTCACCCAGAGAATCAGCGCTCCGGCGATGAGGAACAGGAACCACGTGTCGCCATCGGGCCACAGCGTGGCCCGCGACAGCAGGAGGGCTCCCGCGACGGCGAGGAGGGCGAGACCGATCAGCGGCCAAGGATGATCCTTGCGGTTGCGCAAGGCCGCGCTCGCCACGGAGTCCTCCTTCCCCTCGTCGGGCATCACGAGCGCCGCGGCGGCGTAGATCAGGACGCCCGCCCCGCCCAGGAGGGTGAGGACGACGAAGCCGACGCGAAAGACTGCGGGGTGGATCTCGAAGTAACGAGCCAGGCCCCCGCTAACGCCGGCAAGCATGCGATCCGACCGGCTGCGCTGCAGCCGCCGGATCTCAGGGATCTCAGTTGTATGTTCGCTCATGGGGCCAGGATGGCTCTGCGCGTGCGGCAAGGCCATCCGGAATGACCCTGAGTCGACCCTGAGTGCACCACCCGCGCGGACAACTCACACTCGTATAGAAAAGGCGTTGAGGGCACCCCCAGCCCCCGCGAACACGTGCAGGTCTCGATCGTCGGACTCTCCTGGCGCTGCCGAGCCGGTTCGGCCTCCTTCTCGCGCGCGGGCGCGCGCACACGAAAATAGAAGGCGTTGACGGCCCCACCCACCCCCGCGAACGCGTTCGCCGGGTCTGAGCCTGGTCGGCGATGAGTTCCGCCGCCCGCGCCGGTCTCTAGACCCATGAAGGCGATGACCACGCCGCGGATCGTCGAGGCGAACGGCGTCGAGCTGTGCGTCCAGACATTCGGCGACACGGCTGATCCGGCGCTCCTGTTGATCGCTGGAGCGACGGGCTCGATGGACTGGTGGGAGGACGCGCTGTGCGAGCGGCTCGCCGCTGCCGGTTGCTTCGTGATTCGGTACGACCACCGCGACACCGGACAGTCGGCCAGCTACCCACCGGGCGCTCCGGCCTACGACGGACGGGATTTCGTCGAGGATGCGGTCGGGGTGCTGGACGCGCTCGCGGTCGGGTGCGCGCACGTGGTCGGCATGTCGATGGGTGGCGGGGTTGCACAGGAGCTGGCACTCCTCCATCCCGATCGCGTGGCCTCCCTGACACTGATCTCGACTAGCCCCGCGGTGCCTAGAGAGGCCGACGTGTCCGCGCTCCCGCCGCCGTCGCACGAATTGAGGAAGCGGTTCGCCGAGCCGCTGCCCGAGCCTGACTGGTGCGATCACGCCGCGATCGTCGACTACCTGATCGAGGACTGGCGCCCGTACTTCGGGTCGGGAGGCTTCGACGAGGCTGCGCTGCGGGAGCTGGCGGCGCGCGTCGTCGAGCGTACGACGAACATCGCCTCGAGCCTGACCAACCACTGGGTCATGGAGCAGGGCGAGCCGGTGCGGGCTAGGCTCGGAGAAATCCAGGCGCCTACGCTCGTCCTCCACGGCACCGACGATCCCCTCTTCCCCTTCGCGCACGCCGAAGCCCTCGCTGCCGAGATCCCAGGGGCACGGCTTCTCCCACTGCCCGGAGTCGGCCACGAGTATCCGCCGCGGGCTACCTGGGACGAGGTCGTCCCGGCGATCCTCCGGCTCACTACTGCTCGTAGCGCCCGACGACGTCGGGAGCCGTGACGGGCAGCTCCGCGACGAGCGTCGTCGCGGTCGCCTAGCCACGCACCAGGAGGACATCGAGCCGAGGCGGCCGCCGTCGTCGGCGACCCTTCGAATGATCGTGCGGCAATCCGAACGTTGACCGTAGCCGTTGCAACTGAGTCGGCTGCAAATTCCGCGACGAGTGTCCCTGCGGGTCGGTGCGTGGGGGGCCCACCCCCTACGTTATGCGTGCGCCAACGCCAAGACGAGCTAGTCCCATGTTTCCGACCAGGGCACCGCCGTCCCGCGGCTGAAGACCAGGTCGTTTTCCTCGTCGCCCGGCCACACACCGATCTTGTCGCTGTCGGGATAGACAGAGACCGCCGGCGCTCGCAAACTCGAGAACATCAACGTCCTCGCCGGTAACTCGCTGCCGTTCATGAGCTGATGCGCTCCCGTGGGACCGGCTGGGAAGCAGACGACGTCTCCTCGCTCCAGGGTGTGCTCCCCATCAGGCGCACGCAGCACGAGCGTGCCGTCGACGACGAGCAGCCATTCCTCCTCGTACTCGTAGTGATACGGGGATTGGCGCTGACCGGGCGCCAGGTCGTAGATGAACATCGAGGTCGCGCTCGATCCCGCGGCGCGAGCCACGTCGACCCTGCCCTCGGCATTCTCGGCGCTGAAGATGTTGACCGTGTCCATGCACTCAAGACTCCCGGCGCGCTCGAAGTTCATCGTCCGTCGCCACGATGAGTTTCGACTGGGACGTCAGTCGTAGTCGAATGATGACCGGCAAAGCGCAGCGCGCGGCGGAGACCGAGGGGTCGAATGCGACGTACGCACGCGATCCACGCGTCGACGCGTACATCGCTGCTCTGCCCGACTGGCAGCAGGCGATCTGCCACGATGTCCGTGACATCGTCCACGCCGCAGGCTCGGAGGTTGTCGAGACGATCAAGTTCAGAGTGCGCCTGCGATCACCCCCACGACCAACACGACGTACAGCAGGAGACCGATCACGGTCACGGCGTAGTGCGGATCGCGCTCCCGCGTAGCTGCGTCTCTGACCAGCGGCAGCAGGACGCGAAGCAAGATCGGGAGCACCGACACAGCCAGCCCAACTGTGACGCCCAACTACCCGCCGCGCCACCACACAATGGCAGCTGACACGAGCGAGGTAGCCGTGCGCTGCCCAGTGTGCGGGAATGTCGCTTGAGCCAGAGCTTGCGCGCACGGGTTATCGTCCACGGCCGGGATGGCGAGCGACGAGTCCGTGATCGATTGGCTTCTTGCGGGCGATTCCGCAATCCGCTGGCAGGTCATGCGCGACCTGCTCGACGAGCCCGCTGAGACATGGCAGCGAGAACGAGCCCGGACGCTCGAGATGGGCTGCGTGGCAGAGCTCCTGGGATACCAGGAGCCGGACGGCGAGTGGCCGAAGGGACGTTGGACGGCCCCGACGTGGACGCTGCTGCTACTCGTCGCATACGGGATCCCCGAAGACCATCCGGCCGCGCGTGTGCCGCTCGAGCGTATGTTCGATCGCTTCATGCCGCCCGGCCAGGACGTCGACCGTGCATACATGCTGAAGCGGCTCGACCTCTGCCATCTCGGCTTCTGGCTCGGACTGGGTGCGCACTTCCTGGCGGAGGATCCGAGGCTTCCGCCCTTCGGTGCGGCCGTCCTGAGCGCGCAACGCGATGACGGCGGCTGGAACTGCGCCGAGCGCAACTACCCGGACACGCGGCACAGCTCGTTCCACACGACCTTCAACGTGCTCGAGAATCTCCGGATCGCGGCCACGCGAGGGATCGTTGAACAAGCTGCATTCGCCGACGCTGAATCCCGCGCGGCGGAGTTCATGCTCTCGCATCGGCTGTACCGCTCCGACCGTACCGGCGAGGTGATCTCGGAGAGGTTCACTCACCTCACCTACCCGTGGCATTGGCACTACACGTTCCTGCGTGGCCTCGACTACCTGCGCCTGTCACCCGCGATCTCGGACGAGCGACTCGCCGATCCGATCGATCTGCTGAGTGACAAGCGCAAACCGAACGGGCGGTGGCCGCTGCAGAAGCGCATTCCCGGAACGCTGCTCGTCGAGACGGAGAAGCCGGGACAGGAGAGTCGCTGGAACACACTCCGGGCGCTTCGCGTGCTGCAGGCCCGCGACGATCTCGGGCGTGCGTGAACGAGCCCGCCCTCGGCAGGACAAGCACACCGGGTCCAGCGAGGGATCTGCTCGGTGAGCGAGCGTGCTCTCGCTTCAGGGCGTCTGCGGTACCCGGTCGTTCGAAAGAATTCACCGAGCCGGTGGCGCTTTCGTCCACTCGACCCGCTGATCTTCCGCTTCCGCGTAGAACCGTCAGGCTGAGCTTCGACCTACTCGCGCTCCGTGCTCGGTGCGTGCAGAAACCTAAGGGTGAGACTCGACTTGGTCAAGCCCGCAGCCTTACGGATTAGCGCAGTTTGCGCCAATCTTCTAGACGAGAGCGGTGGTCCGCGAGCCGTCGCGGATGTCAGATTTGTGTCAGATCACGGTGACCATCGTCGCCCGCCCCGGATAGACGGCTGAGCGCAAACCGCGCAACCATCGCGTCCCGACCTGTGCTGACCAACCCTGATCGGTAGAGGTGGAGGGCGTCCCCGGCTGACCCCCCGACACACCGCGCTCGATCGAGGAGGCCTCCGGGCCTCCTCTTTCGGATCGTCTGGGTACGCTCGGTGCGTGAGCACCGGTTCGTCTGAGGCTCGCGGCTCGCGGGTGAGAACGAGGGTCGGCTCGATCGTCCTTCGCTGCGTGCGGTTCGACGAGCTGCTCGCGTTCTGGCAGGTCGCGCTCGGCTACGTCCCGCGCGAGCAACCGCAAGACGGATGGGTGGTGCTAACGGACCCGACCGGGGCAGGTCCGAACATCTCGCTTGACCAGGTCGCCGCGGACCGCCTGCCACCGCTCGGCGAACTCAGCCGGGTGCATCTTGACCTCTACACCGCTGACCAGCCCGGGGAGGTCGAGCGGCTGCTCGGCCTCGGTGCGACCCGCTACGAACGCGAGTACGGCCCGGACGACGACTTCGTCGTCCTCGTTGACCCGGACGGCAACCGCTTCTGCGTCGTCGCCAAAACCGACGAGGCGTAACTCGGTCAAACCGCCGGGACGCCCATCGGTTGATTCCGCCGCGTTGCGGTTTGCCCCGATCCGGGTGGCCGTCACCACCTGAACCCCGCACCAGCGCGCTCGATCGAGGAGGCCCTTCATCGGGCTCCTCTGCTTCGCGGAGTGATGCGAGCCGCGAGCGTACCGGCAGCCAAGATGCCACTCCAGATCGCGAGCCCGAAAAACACGTAGGCGCCGATGAGCCCACAGACCTCCTCGTCGGTCATCGCCGTCCTCCCTTCGCGACGGCGCCCGGGTGCCCGCGACGCGCAGCTTGGTCTCCCTCGGCGTCTCGTGCCCGCGCTGACGGCCCTGCGCTGGCGACGCCCGCCGCCCCACTCGCCGCTCTCCCTGCACTCGCAACGCCGCTTCGCGTCGCACTGGCAGCGATGCCGCTTCAGCTATCCCTTGATCTTCGGCTGGTCGATGCTCCTTCTTCCCATCACGCTCGCCGTCTTCGGCTTCCTGCAGCGGTGGCAAGCGCGCCACGTCTTCCGCACTCTCGACATCCACCCGCAGCCCGACAAGCGCGGCTTCCTCGGCTACCTGTTCGCCTACAGGTGCTGACCTCCGCAGCGGCGCTACGCGGCTACGGCCAGTACCTCGTCGGCTCGGTCGTCGTTGGTCGTAGTTGCGGGTCGCGCATAACTGAGTCGTCCCGGACGTGGCACACCCTCCCCCTCGCGATGTCCTCGGGCGGTGGGGCTTGGGCGCGGGCAGGATCTGGTGTCGCCGGTATGTCCCACACCCGCGAACGACTGCGCCGCTTCCTGATTCGTGCCATGTCGCGCGCACACGGCGGCGTCTACCGTGCCAGCGGGGGCCGCCTCCTAGGCCGCGTGGCCGGGATGCCGGTGCTCCTCCTGACGACGACCGGGCGGGGATCAGGGAAGCCGCGCACGGCCGCGCTCACGTACTTCCGAGACGGCGCAGACCTCGTCGTGATCGGCTCCTTCGGCGGCTCGGACCTGCCGCCCGCATGGTGGCTCAACCTTCAGCGCGATCCCCGGGCAAGCGTGCTGATCGGTCGGACGACCTCGAGGGTAACGGCGAGGGCCGCGACCGCCGAGGAGCACGACCGGCTCTGGCCCCTCGTGACGACGACCCACCCTTGGTACGCCCGCTATCAGGAGCGCACAGCGAGACTGATTCCTATCGTGATGCTGACGCCGGAGAAGGAGTGAGCGCGGTTACCCCGATGCGGCCGACCACCGTGGTCTTCGATCTCGGGGGCGTCCTCATCGAGTGGGATCCGCGCCACCTGTACCGGCAGCTATTTGATGACCCGGACGAGATGGAGTCGTTCCTCGCCGAAGTGACCACGGCGGAATGGAACGCATGCCAAGACGCGGGGCGACCATGGGCCGAGGGCGTCGAACTCCTGGTCGCTGAGCATCCGCAGCGACGAGAACTCATCGAGGCGTTCCACCGGCGATGGCCCGAGATGTTGGCCGGGGAGATCCCGGGAACGGTCGACCTACTTGCGGATCTGCGCGCTGCGGGCGTCCGACTGGTCGCGCTCAGTAATTGGTCAGCGGAGATGTTCCCGGTTGCCCGAGAACGGTTCGACTTCCTGGCATGGTTCGAGGGAATCGTGATCTCAGGCGATGTCGGAGTGAACAAGCCCGACCGGCGGATCTTCGACCACCTCGCAGAGCAGTTCGGCATCGAGCCCGCGGCGGCGCTCTTCATCGACGACTCGTCGACGAACGTCGACGCAGCGACGGCACTCGGGTTTCGCGCGATCCAGTTCACCGACGCTGCGAGGTTGCGGCGCGAACTGGAACGACTCGGGCTTCTTCCCGATACCCAGGCTGAATGGCCTCCGGGATAGCGACCTCATGGCGAGCGGGCTCGTGCGTCGCGCGCGCGCTTGCTCAGCTGACGCTCCCCTTAGTGCTCCCCTGAAGCCGCAGAAGCAGGCGAACGCAGGGCTGTCGGGGGTCAGGTGCGCCCATCCACCGCTTCGTTGAGCGGATGCTCAGCGGGCAGGTGGGATAGTTGTGCGAGGAGCGCGTGCGAGAGTCGCTTGGTCTGCGCGTTCACTGGCGCCTCCCCTTCGCGAACTGCTCCATCGCTCGAGATCGGATAGGTCGCCACGGCACTGTCCATGGGGCGCCGCAAGGCGCCCCCTTTTCTCCGACAACGATTGGTGGCTGCGTTGCGCAAGCCGTGAGCCGTCGGACAGCCCTACACGCGCGCCAACAGTGTTGGCCCTGCGACGACATTGCTGGCAGCGAAGCCAGGCGGCCAGCTGGTTCTCATTCGCCGCCTCAGCCGACCGCGTCGCATAGCGAGTAACGAGCCTCTTCATTGGCTCCTTTCGCCGAAGTCAGGCTCCTGCAAGGAATTGAAACACTGACTGGCGACAACGAAGCTGCGATCGAACGTACCGCGCTCATCCCTAGCAAGTGCCCCAGGGGCAGCCGGGTCTATCCGGAGGAATGACGAGAGAGAATGGAATCGCCGCATCCTTCCGGTTGGCGAGTCGGGCGCGCACAAAGCCCTGCGCCGCATTCCGGAAACGCCCGGAGAAGATACCGTGACGATTCGGTCGCATCCTCGCCACACGGCGCCATCCCAGCGTGAGCTGCTGCTCGACGATCACCGGAGCGCCCCCGTGTGACGATCTCCCCCAGAACCAGACCGACTTCGTCTTCGGCTCACGAAAGGCGACGAACGGGAAGCGAAATGCGGCCAGCGCCAACTTCGGCTTGTCGGACGCGACTCCGTCCGCTCCGCGAAAGTAGAGACCGGATTGGAAAGCGCGAGTCGAGTCTCGGAGCAGGAACCACGTCACCAGGCTGACACCCTGGTCCCACATCCGGTACATAGCCTCGGCAACCCAGCGCGCGTGAAGTTGCTCGGGAACGCCGTTGGGATCCGGTGGGCTCGTATCCCACGCGAACTCGGTCACCCAGAAACCCACTGGCCCGCTGCTCCGAAGGTTTCCGGCCCGGACGGCTGCGTCGAGGAGCACTCGCATCTTCCAGAGATCGGGAACGGAGACGTCGTCCGAACGGACCGCGTGATGGGTGGGATTTCCCGACGTGTACGGGTGATGCGCCCAGACGTCGAACAAAATACGCGTTCGGCAGACCGGCTTTGGATGCGGCGCGCTCGACAGACAGAGGAGCTTGCGCATGAAGAGGAGCGGAGACACCTCGTCCACCTGCTGGTCATCGTTTCCGAACGGCGCCGTCCCTCCGGCAATCACAACGTTGTCCGGATGGACTGCGTGGATCGCGGCGTAAGCCGCATTCACCATGGCGCGATATATGTCCGGCGAGAGCGGTCTACCGAACGCGTCTGCCTGCGGCATCAAGTACCAGTTGAGATTCGGCTCGTTCCAGATCTGCCAGTAGCGGACACGCGGGAGCCCCTCATACCCGCCTCGATATCGTCGAGATGCGGCGGTCATGAAGTCGGCAAGATCCCTTGGCCTCGGCCGACAAGGCCCGGGTCCAAGCGAGCAGCCTTGTGCCCAGGTAGGCGCAGTCTGCACGTACACGATTGGCGTGAAACCCTTGGCGACCGCCATCCGCACCTGAGCATCGGTCGCGGCCCACCGGTACTTCGGGTCACCGGGGTCGCGAGGAGCGAACGCGACCGGCTTCGTGCCGTGCGGAGCGACGCTCGCCCAGCTGACGAGCAAGCGTAGGAATCGAGCTCCCGTGTTGCGGGCGTGCTCGTGTGCGATCAGGCTCTCGGAACCTCCAAACGACGCAGGATCCAAGATCGCGGTCCGGAGAGGGCGGCTTGCCCGCCCGGGCGCGTGCATCCGCGCGGCGCCAGCGACCTCGTGGGTCGCCGGGCGCGAGCCAGCGCCGGTGGCCAGAACGGACGAAAGAAGCAGAGCACTGAGCGCTAGCAGCGACCAGCTCGCCAATAGACGTCGCAGATGCACTCACCCGTATTCGGCAACGCCGACATAGGTCCTGTGAAGTGATCCCCCGAGTGAGGTATCCCAGCGGGACCCCCGACTACACTCGGGTCCGGATGGAGGTCGTCGCGGTTGATGTCGTCATCGTCTCGTACCGATCGCGCGACCTGCTGCGTGCCTGCTTGCAATCGCTTCGCGCACATCCTCCCAGCGGTGGTGCTCGGATCTGGGTCGTGGACAACGACTCGAAAGACGGGACGCCAGAGATGGTGAGTTCGGGGTTCACGGAGGTCGAGCTCGTCGCCTCCGACACGAACCTCGGCTTTGGGGCAGCGAACAATCTCGTGATCGGGCGCGGTCGTGCGCCCTACGTCCTCGTTCTGAACCCCGATACTCGCGTCACAGCGGGCGTGCTCGACCGTCTGTACGAGCTCATGGAATCCCAACCGTCCATCGGGATTGCCGGCTGCAGGCTCGAGCTCGAGGACGGAACGTTCGATCACGCTGCGCGCAGATCCTTTCCGACGCCGATGGGAGCGCTCGCTCACTTCACGGGAGTCGGACGCCGGTCGAACGCACCTCCATGGCTAGCCCAGTACCGCGCACCGTCCGTCGAAAGCGGGCCGGTCGACGCAGTGAACGGCGCATTCATGCTCATGCGGCGGCAGGCGCTCGAGGAAGTCGGTCTCTTCGACGAGGGGTATTGGATGTACATGGAGGACTTAGATCTGTGCTATCGGTTCGCTCAGGCCGGATGGCTCACCTGGTATGAGCCGTCTGTTGCCGTGCTCCATGTGAAAGCCGGATCAAGCGGGCGATACCGCTCAGTTCGCTTGAACTACGCGTTCCACTACGGGATGTACCGCTTCTACCGCAAGCACTACGCGCAGGAGAGAAGTGCGCTCATGAACGTTGCGGTCTACCTCGCGATCGCTGGAAAACTGGGCATATCGGTCGCCAAGACCGCTGTCCTACGGCGAGTTTCGAGCCCCAAGGGATTGGCACCGGTGAACGCTCGGACAGGAATTCAACGGAGCGAGAGCTAGCCACCGGCAACTCGATGAGTCAGTGGTCGCCCACCTCAGGCTCCGAGGAAACACGGTCGGCCTCTGTCCTAGTGGTTACGTGGAACAACGAGGCCACGCTCTCAGACTGCTTGGCGGCGCTTCGCCGTGAGCTTCCGACTGGCGAGATCCTGAGCTTCGACAACCACTCGGTCGACGGATCGCCGAGCATCGCCGAGGCGTACGGCGCACGCGTGGACGTAAGTAATTCGAACATCGGCTTCGCTGCCGGCATGAACCGGCTCGCAGACGCCGCGGGTGGCGACGTCCTCATCCTCTTGAACCCCGATGTATTCGTACACCCCGACGCGATCAGCGCCCTGCTCTGGCACTTTCCGAGCGCGGGCGAACACAAAATCGTGGGTGGCCTGCTCTTCGGCGCCGACGGCGAACCGGAGCTGACATCGGCTCGACCGTTTCCCACCGCATGGAGCATCATCAGCTGGCTTCTCACCCGCCGGCGTTCCACCTGGCCCATCCCAATCGCGGCACAGGAGGTCGAGGCCGTCTCAGGTGCGTTCTTTGCAACGACACGTGAGCTCTGGCGAGAGCTTGGGGGATTCGACGAGGCCTATCCTCACTCCGGAGAGGACCTCGATCTCTTCTGGCGGGCTTCGCGTAGTGGAGCGACCGTGTGGTTCGAGCCGGGCGCCGCGGCTACACATCTCCGCGGTGCGAGCGTTCGCCAGGCTCCGCTGCAGATCGACGCACTTCGCCTGTATGGGGCGTTACGGTTCGTACGGAGACGGCAAGGAGCGCTTGCTGCTGCGCTTCTCCGGACGGCGTTGCTCTTCCGCTCCCTCACCGTTCTCGCGTTGGACGTTCTGCGGATCCACCGGCTCACCGGGCAGCGAAGAACCAGAGCGTTGGCACTGATGAGCCTCGCCTGTTCCGGGGAGAGCGGTCGGAGATTCCAGCTGCCTGTCGAGCCGGAACGACCCGCGTGAATGGTGAGCCTCGATCGGTCCTCGTCCTCTCGCACCTCTTTCCGAACGCCTTACATCCCTACCTTGGGCTGTTCGTGGCCCGACAAGTGCGGGCCCTCCGGGAGTCATACGACATTCGAGTCATCGCACCGACGCGGTGGCTTCCGCCCGTGACGCACTCGTGGAGGAAGGAGCGGAAGCTGTCGAAAGCGGGCATCGTCGATGGCACTCTGGTCTACCGGCCTCGTGTGCCGCATCTGCCGATGGGTGGGATGACCGCCGAGACGCTCGCTCTGCCCGTGGCTCTGAGAGGCGTCGTGCGGAGTCTCGAACGCGAGCGCAAGCTCGACCTCATTCACGCGCACTACGGCTTGCCCGACGGATGGGGAGCCGCACGGCTTGCACGTGATCTTCGCGTGCCCGTCGTGCTGACGCTCTGGGGCAGTGACGTGCTCGTCCTTGCCCGTAGGCTCGCTCTGCGCCGCCTGCTTTCGCAGGCGCTGAGAAGAGCGACCCACGTCATCGCACCCTCGCGCGAAATTGCGGACCGCGCTCTCGAGCTGGGGGCGGATGTTGATCGGACTTCGGTCCTCATGGGGGGTGTTCCAGACGACTACTCCGGCGTTTCACGCGCGGACGCGCGAGCAGCTTTGGCGATCTCACCCGATGTCCGACTCATAGTCTGGATAGGCAGCTTGGTCCCGGTGAAACAGCCCCTCCTTGCGCTGCGCGCAATCTCATTGGTCGCGGAACGACGCCCCGACGTACAACTCGTTCTCATCGGGGACGGTCACATGCTTCCCGACGTTCGCAAGGCAGCTCGGAAGCTGCACTGCGAGCGCAGTGTACGTCTGCTCGGACGTCTCGATACCGCCGCCGTCGCTCTCTGGCAGGCAGCTGCCGATGTCGTCTTGAACACGAGCATCTCCGAAGGGCTCCCGTTGGCGCTCTCGGAGGCTCTCGTGTCCGGGACCCGCGTGGCCGCGGTGCCAGTCGGAGGCATCCCGGAACTCCTAGCCGCGACCTCGGGAGGGACACTGGCCGCCGACTCCAGTCCCGAGGCTGTCGCCGATGCGATCGACCATGAGCTCCAACTGCCACCTGACGAAGGTCTCTCGCGGCGCTCGGCGTTCCTCCTGCTGAGCAACGTCACCCCGCGTATAGCGGAGATCTACTCACGCTCAATGTGATTGCTATGCCGCGCCCGCGCCCGCTTCCGCCTCTTCCGGACACCATCGTCTGCCTGCCGATCAACGAGTGGTCCGGCCTCCCGGTGAATTCGCACCATCTGATGCGGGAAGCTGCGACTCGCGGCTATCGCGTTCTCTACGTCGACCCGATTGGACTTCGCAGGCCTCGGCTCGCCCGCAAGGACGTGGCGAAGCTACGTCGGCGCCTACGCCACGTCCTGCAACCACTCTCGTCCGTTGCGCCAGGCGTCTGGCGTCTGGCGTCGGTCGGCGTTCCGCTTCAAGACTCTCGACGTGGCATTGCGCTGAACAAGCGTCTGCTCGCTCCCCAGATCCGCCTCGCATTGCGCCGACTCAAGGCTCGGCGGGTTCTGCTCTGGGTGTACCCGCCCCAGCTCTTCACACTGCGGTCGGCGATCCCCTGCGACCTCGCGATCTACCATCGAACGGACGATTACGTGTCGCTTCCCGGGATGAATGGCGAGCTCCTCGGGGAACTGGAGTCCCAGGCCGTCGAAGCCGCCGATCTCTGCATAGCACCTGCGCGAAGGTACCTCGACGGCCCGCTGCGGAGTGCTCGGAACGCGCTCTGGGTTCCGAACGCCGTCGATCATCGCATGTTCGATGAATCGCGGATCGGCGCGGATCCGCTGGCGCACGTAAGTAGGCCCAGGCTGCTCATGATGGGAACGTTCGACGAATGGGTCGATGTCGACCTGCTTCGAGAGGTGATGGTCGCCAACCCACACTGGAATCTCGTTCTCGCCGGGGATCCCAAGATCTCGCTCGAACGCGTCGTGGCGATCGAGAATGTTCACTTCCTTGGGCGCGTCCCCTACGAACAGCTCGCTACGCTCATATCGCATTGTGACGTGGGCCTCGTCCCGTTCCGCATGGGCCCGGTGGCAGCAGATGCCACTCCGAGCAAGCTCTATCAGTACCTCGCTGGAGGGCTACCGGTTCTCTGCACGCCGTTCATCGAGGGCAATGCCTTCGCCGGGAACGTCGCAGTCGCGCCAGGCGACCCCATCGAGTTCGGCCGGGCGATACAGCATCTCCTCGCGATGGATTCGCCCGCCGCGCGCCGGGAGCGTCAGGCGTTTGCGCTCCAGAACTCCTGGTCGGCCAGGTTCGACACGATCGAGGCCGCACTTGGCGGGCTATTGATCGACGACGGCACCCGACGCACCTCCCGACGATAGACCATCGCCAGCAGCGCACTGCCGACCGCGGCGACCGCCAAGCAGGAGAGTGCCCAGTGCACTCCGGCGACGGCGCACAGCATCACGAGTGCAAGCAGCGCTCCGGCGTATGCCCCCGCCGTAGCCAGCACCTCGAAGGCTCGTACGCGATGTTCCCGTCGGTGGACCCCAAGCGTGAAGGCGTACCCCAAGCTGATCGCCACCTCGGTGACGACGGTCGACACCGCGGCCCCCACGCCCCCATACGCCCGAATGAGAACAATGTTGATAAAGACGTTGGCAAAGAGCGCGACGACCCCGAGCAGTGCAACCCGTTTCTCGTGTCCCCGGACGTAGGCAAGCCACACGAGCGCGATGTCGGCGTAGAAAATCGGTACCGAGAGTGCGAGGACGGCGAGAATGAGGGCAGACGATGCGTACTGATCTCCGTACAGCAGATCGACGAGGAACCCGCGAGCCAACACGAGCTCGGCGCCGGCGAGAACTCCGATGCAGACGAGCAGAAGCACGACCCTTCCTGCGCCTCGAATAGCGGAACCGTTCGCATTCCGACGTTCTGCCCACGACGGAAGGAACGCCGCGACGACCGCCGCTGGAAGGAGAAGGATTCCATCGAGTATTCGGTAGGCGGCGACGTACTCGCCGGCGGTCGCGACACCGGCCAGTGCGCCGAGCATGAGGACGTCCAGGCGCTGGTACAGGAAGGCGGCGAGGGCGGAGCCGTAGAATGGAGCGCCCTTTCGCAGAAGCGGAACGGCGATGCGCGGCCGCACCGCCATCGCCGGTACGAGCGAGCGCGTCGCAGTCGCGATGAACACGAGCTTGACGACAGCACCACCGAGGAACGCCGCTGCGAGGGCCTCCGGGGTCTCCTGGACCTGGAGAAGTACGACCGCAAGCGCGAGTACACACGCGTTCCCCGCCAACCGTGACGCAGCAACCCGTACCGGCCTCCGCGCCGCGACGGCAGCGCTCTCGAGCGACGTGGTTACGGTAAGGAGCACGAGCGTCGGGCCGTAGATGGCTGCCATCGCGGTCCCCGTGCCGTGGAGCACTGCAAACGTCGCGACCAGGACGAGCACGCAGACCAAAGAGGCCGCGACGTTGAGCGTAACGGCGGTCCAGAACGAGGCCCGGTGTACCCGCCCGCTCCTCGCACCCTGGCGAAGAACGAGCGATGTCAGCCCCATGTCCGCCAGAAGCGCCGTTATCTGCGCCGCGGTGTAGACGAGCGCGAATTCTCCGAACGCACGCGGACCAAGCTCGCGTGCCGCGTACACGAGGGCCAGAAACACTGCAGTCCTGGCTGCAGCGTCCGCCGCAGAGAATCGCCCTGCGCTCCACACTCGACTCGACCATTCGGCTCGCCCGCCGTGCGAACGAGCGGTCGGCAGCGGCAGGGTTACCGGGTTATCGGGCTGGGACATCGGTAACCGGGCTCGTGGCGTTCGTCATCCAGCGAAGACACATGCCCGCCCCAGCCACCAGCCAGAACGCGGTTCCAACCTGGGCGAACCCGAGGACATTCGAGAACAATCCGGCGACGAGCACAACGACCTCAGCGGCTGCGAGCGCGCTCCCCAAGATTCGTACCTCGCCGTGCGCTCGGCGTGCGCCGCGAAACGTCTCACCCAGGACGACGAGGATCAATGCCAGGAACGCAACCAGGCCGAGCACAGCCGTCTGGATCAACTCGTGTCCGTAGATGCTGTCAAGCGTCGCGCTGTGCTCGACCTCGCGCCCCTCTACGACACCCACAAGCGACGGCCGGGAGCCGGCATCCAGAGAGCCTGACAGCGGATGCTCCGTTGCATACGCGGCAATTTCTCGAGCCTGCTGAAGCCGGAAATCAACGATATACCGATCGTTCCAGCTCCGATCGCTGAACCACTCCGGACGTCGCGTCGCGCAGCGGTGTCGCCACCGGCAAGGCGGTCGCAAGCGCGAACGCCGTTAACCCCGCGGCCAGGTAGATCCACCGCCTCCGAAGATCGGAGAGCGCTACGAATGTGGTCAGTGCCACGATCGCCGCGAGCCAAGGACCCGACTCAGTGTCGTCGCGAGGCCACCGATGATCACAGAGAACGCCAGGAATCCGCTTGCTCTCCACCAGCCCGGTCTTCGGGCAAGCAGTGCAATGGCTAGCGGCGCTGCGAGTGCGAGAAACGTCCCGAGGATGATCGGATGCGGGAATGTCG
This sequence comes from uncultured Thermoleophilia bacterium, assembly GCA_963722035.1. Classification (GTDB taxonomy): domain Bacteria; phylum Actinomycetota; class Thermoleophilia; order Gaiellales; family Gaiellaceae; genus GMQP-bins7. The sequence goes on along the minus strand of CAVRLG010000020.1, from coordinate 40,281 downwards.
CCTGAGTCCTGATGGTTCCCGCGCGCTCCAAGACTCGGAAGACGAGACCGGGAACGTCGTCGAGGAGGTACTGACCCGTTACGGCTTCGACGATCGCAAGCACGGCTGCAGCACCGGCTACCGTCGACAGAGCGCCCAGTAGGACCCAGAGATCGGCAGGACGGCGAGCGACACCGAGGACGAGAAGCGCAGGCGCCCACGCGCCGAGTGTGACCGCGAGGCCTTGACCGGCTGCGTGGATCGACGGCTCGGTGGCGAATGCCACACCGACGGCAGCCACGTAGCAGACAGCAGGAACGAGCACTCTCTTCGTGGGGGCGCGAAACCCGCCCCGCATGATCAGCACGCACAGGCTTGCGAGGACGAGAGCGCCCGTGGGAGTGATGTCGGGCAATACCGACCGGAGCGTGGTGATGCTCGGAGGAACGAGGAGGCTCAGCGGAATCGCGAGCAAGACGACGAGCCGCAGGTTGAGGCACGCGAGCGCGCCTGCAAGAAGGAGCATGAGCAGCGCCGCCAAGTCGGTGAGGTGGCCAGGTATGACTCCGCTCTCTCCTGACGTCGCAACGTATGCCCCAGCCGTATCAGCCCGCTCGAACTGTGTGTCGTCGATGAGATAGGTCACCCCGGCCCCGGTGCCGGCCTCCTCACCTACAACGAGAAGAGCAGATGCCGTATCCGCGGGAGCGACGCCGCTGACGGCCAAACGCTTCCACGACTCGCGTAGAGAAGCCGGATCGCCCCGGGACGCGTCGAGGAGCGAGCCGTCGCTGGCCTTCCATCGGATCTCCGGATAGACGACCGCTCCGCCGAAGCTTCGTGTGAAGACCGAGAACGTGTAGCGCCCGCCTCGCCGGATGCTGCCAACCTCGGAGTACGCAGGCCCCTCGCCGTCGTTGATGCCCAACGTCCGGACGTGCAAGGCGCTGGAACCGCTGCGACCGATGACCGCTCGCCGGGAGACCTCGGTTCGTATTCCCGCCGGATACCAGCGCACTGTAGGCGCCTCCAACCCGCTGTCCACCATGACGTTCTCCACCTTCGGCGTCCACACGAGGCCGGCGCCCCAGGCACCGGCGCCCAGTGCGAGCACGACCAGTATCGAGGCGATGAGTCTCCGCCTCGTACCGAGACGCGCAGCGCCCCCCGCGTCGGTCTGCTCCGCTCCTCCTGCCCTCAGACGCGACAGCACGCCCCGCTCGGTCGATGCTTGGTGAACCCGAGCCGGAACCAGCAATCGCAGTCGTCCTTCTCGCCAGCGCCATGAGCGCGCCTCCTGCTGAGCCTCGGCGACCGCCATCTCGAGCGCTCGCCGAACATCGCCCTGAACGACCGTCGACGTCCGCGGCCAGCCGCCTGGCCCGGGCTTCTGCTGCCACGAGGCCGGCCTGCAGCCCCCCGGCAGATCCCAGCTGCGGTGTTTCGTCTGGCGGACGGCCGACTGTCGGCGGCTCGATTCCGGCGTGAGCGGGCTCGTCGGCGACCCGGAGCGGCACCGCCTGGTCGGGCGTTGTCGGCGCCCCGTCCCGAGCTGGAGCCCACTCGCTGTCGGTTCCGAGCCTCGCCGCGAGCGTTATCCGCGAATCGCCATTCCGCGTGCCGTTCTCTTCCGCCATGCTCTCGTGCTTATCGGCACGCGAGGTAGCCTCGTTGACCTCTGGGCACTAGCACCCTCAGGCGCCCGTTCCCGCAGTCGCAGTGGATGTGCGATGGGAGCGCTAGAGCGACGCGAGACGGCCGGCTGCGGGCTCGACGGCATCGGGCGAGTGAGGAGGCTCCATCCGACTCGGCTCGACCAGCAGGAGGACGCAGGGACGTTCGTCGCCCGGCAGCGGGGATCGTCCGCTCCTCGCCACGGTGTATTGCCTCCCGTCGATCCCGATCAGCTCTCCGACTCTCGGTGGCGACTCGGCGCTCGCGGAGAGCACATAGCCGGTTGGAAGCGCGACGAGACGAAGGTGAGAGCGAGGCTGGGGAGGCATGGGCGTGCTCCGAGTCTCGAGCTCCTCGAGCTCTGCGACGCGAGCCCTCAGCGCGTGGAGCTCCTGCTCGAGCGCGGTGGCGTGCTCGTGTTCGGCGTGACGCACCTCGAGCAGCTGCTCGAGCGAAGCTATGCGCTCGCGATGCTGCGCCAGGAGCGCCTGCGCCTCGGAGAGTGATGCGTTCGCCGCGGACATGCTCCTCTCAGCATGGTCGCGGTCAGCCGTGAGCTGCAAGATCGACGCCGTCTTCTGTTCGAGCTCGCCCTCCCGTTGCTCGAGCAACCGTACGACAGTCTCGCTCTCCTCTCGCAGCCGAGAGAGCTCTTGCTGCAGGTCGGCCGCTTCTTCGGCGATCACCGAGAGATGCTGGTCCCAATCAGCGAGTCTTCCGACCTCGGGGGAGGACGACGTCAGATCTTCGCCCAGCTCCAGAGCCCCCTGGCCCACCGCAGTCTCGTGACGAACGTCCACGACATGTCGTATCGGTCGCAGCGGGTTTGGCCTCAAGCGCCGCCGTGACCGCCGTGAGCAGGGCTAGCGTTAGTACGCGCCTCTGCCCGACAGAGCGGCAGGGATCGTCATCGCCATGATTCGCAGGTCGCCTGCAATTGAGATGTTCTCGATGTAGTCGCGCTCGATCGCGAGCCGCTCGGCGAAAGCGAGCTCTCCGCGTCCGTGTACCTGCATTGGGCCGGTGATGCCTGGCTTCACGCCGAGGCGGTAGCGTTGCTCGGGCGCGTACCTCTCGACGAGCTCGAGTTGCTCCGGACGAGGCCCGACCAGGCTCATATCGCCGACGAGGACGTTCCACAGCTGAGGAAGCTCATCCAGGCTCCAGCGCCGCAGAACGCCGCCGAGCCGCGTGATGCGTGGATCGTCATGCAACTTGAACATGGGCTCGGTGAGACGGTCGAAGGAAACGAGGTTCGCGAGGAGCTCCTCGGCGTCGACGACCATCGACCGGAACTTGCGCATGCGGAATGGGCGTCCGCCGACACCGGCTCGCACCTGAGAGAAGACAACGGGTCCCGGGGCCGTCGAGTTTGATCGCGGCCGCAATGACCACGAACAACGGCGACAGCGCGACGAGCGCTATGGCACTGCCGGCGACGTCGATCGCGCGCTTCAGGAAAATCGTGGCCGAGGAGGGATCGCGCCGCTTGTACTCGAGAACCGACAGCTCGGCCAAGTGGTTCAGCTGAACAGCGGGTCTGAACGCGTCACGACACGGAAGGACGACGGTCAGCAGACCGCCGGCGGCACGAGACAGATCGAGGATCCGGCGGACATGCTCGGTGTCGAGCGAAGCCGGGGCGTAAACGAGGCGATCGACCGTTTCGAGAAGCTCAGACGCTTTTCTCCCGTCGATCTCAAGCGACTCGTGCTCCTCGACGGCAGTCATGTGAAGGTCCCGGAAGAGCTCCAGCTTGCGCTTCACGGCGCTCCTCGTGACGGTGCTTCCGATGATCGCAACTCGCTCCGGCGGCGTCACCGCACGCCAGAGGAAGCGCACGAGGGCCCGGAGGGGAAAGATCGCCGCAGTGGCGACAACCCCCGCGACAACGGCCGCTGACGCGTCAGGCCCTCCAGCCGGCGTCAGTTGCAGCAGGAGCATGAGAGCAAACGTTCCGCTCACAGCCCACAATACGAGGGACTCAGCCTCGTCGATCGTCGTGTGTCGGAGTGGGCGTTCATCTCGGTCGTATAGGCCGAGCAGCTTCGCTATTCCCACCCACACCGGAAGGAGGCCGAGCGACCATGCGAGCTGTCCGACGGTGCCCCCGCTCGCGATACCGAGTATCGGAACACCAGAGGAACGCTGCGGCGAGATCCGCGCAGGCAAGCATGCGGCGAAGGAGCGAGTAACGCCATGCTCGCGGCACATTCCGATGTACCCAGAGCCGGTCCGCGCGGACCACAGCAGGCAGGTGCGTGACAAGCGGGCTTTCGAGCGTGCTCGTCTCGACGGCGGCCGAGTGCGGCGGCGCGACCATGTGACACTCAATCGTCGTGCGGAGCGAGAGACAGGGATCCCCTTTTCGGGCATTTCCGGGGATTTCCGACGTCACCGTCGGAGCGACGCGCCCTCGACCAGGGTCAGCGGCCCGCTGTGTCGCCGACCAGCCCTTTGAACAGCGGCGAGCGGGGATTGAGCTCGACGGCACGGTGGAGGCTCCGCTCAGCAGCTGCGACGTGTCCTAGCTTCGTCTCCACACGGGCGGCGACGAGCCAGAGTCGCCAGTCCTCTCGATCCCGCGCAATTGCCTTGTCTATCCACGTGCTCGCCATAGGAAGCGCGCCCATCTGCTCGCTCAGGAGCGCGAGTTGCAGGTACGGCGTCGCTGCCCAGGGTTGGATGTCACGGGCGCTCTCAGCGGCGTCGAAGGCTTCCTTCACACTCCCCGCGCGCGCTCGCGGCCTGACTTTCGTTCAGTTCCCGCTGCGCGAGCAGCGGGATCGCCTGAGCGAACACGATGACCCATGCAATCAGAACAGCTGCCACACCGAGTCCGAAGCCCCGGCGCCGTTGCCGCAGAGCTTCACCCTGGATCACGCTGAGACGCGCGGGGGCAGCCGTCGCCGGCCCTGAGATGAGACCAAGTGCGACAAACCCCACGACGCTCACGGCGGTCAGCTCCCAGACCCAGTCGAAGCTCGCCGATGCGGCGTAGGCGGTGAAGACTGCGGTCAGCGCAGCGACCTGTACCCGCTCGTCTCCCGAAGCGCCCCGCGCGCGGACTACGCCGACGCTGACGCCGAAGCCGACAAGAGCCAGAACGAGGACGAAGCCGACGACGCCGAGCTCACCGAGCATTTCGAGATAGAGGGAGTGAGCGTCCTTTGACGAACAGACCGATCGACCCTTTCTCCGCCCACCAGGACTCGTACGAACCGGCGCCGTCTCCCCAGAGCGGGGCCTGACGCCACTGGTCGATAGCAGCATCCCAGAACTGCCAGCGGCCGCTCCCGCGGCTGCTGAGGAGATGCTGGGTGACGAAGTCGCCTCGGTCGATCACCTCCAGCTCACTCGGGGATTTCTTGAACGTCCTGAACTGCTCCACCGGATCTGCAGACCTCACGCCGATGACGGCGACGACAACCGCAGCGAGAACGACGACCCAACCAACGACGGGCGGCGAGTCTGATCCCTCTCCCGAGCAGCACTCGCGTGCCCATTCCCCAGGCTGCGCCCGTAGCCGCACACGCGAGCACGATCAGAAACGCGGCGCTCCGGCCTTGACGCTCGACGAGATCGGTACCGCAGTGGGCCGTCGACGAGCTCGTCGCGCTGAACGAGGACCGCGATCGCGACGGCGCTCCCCAGAGTGGACACGGCCACAGCCGATGCTGCCATCCAACGCCGCTCGGTCAAGACGAGGAACATGAGCCCGCCGAGCACTGCACAGACCACTCCACCGCGCGAAGAGGCAAGGTAGATCACCGAGGCGATCACCGGCACGGGTGCCAGCGCGATGCCACGAATCGCGGGCGTTCGGCCCAATACGGCGATGCTCAGGAGAAGCGGAACCGCGAGGGCGACGAGGATCGCAAGCCCGTTCCAGTATCCGAGAGGGAAGCTCAATCGGGTGACTGCCGCCGGCAGGAATGTCTCGAGGTCGCGGGTTGGCAACGACCCAGGGAACAAACGACTCACGAGTGCGACGCCAGCAACGAGGCTGAGAGCGGCGGCGAGACCGTCTATCCAGCGACCGAGCGACGTTCGCGAGACGATCACGCACAGCGAGCACGAAAGCGCCGAAGTACAGCGTGAGCCGGTTGAACTCGTCGAACGTCTTCTCCGCGCTCGCCGTCCAGAGGAGCGACGCCAATATCCAGAACGCGAGCGCCCCCATCAGCGCACCGATCGTCAGCGAGGCGCGCGAAGGCGTCTCTCTCGGCAAGAGACCAAAGATGATCACCACGATGACCGTCCACCAGATCGCGATGCCCAATGCGTTCCGGCTTTCGAGGCCGTAGCTTCCGTTGTCCCAGGCGATCCAGAAAAACGCGACGGCTACGAGCCCCGGAGTGAGGAGGTAACGAAGCCTCGACGATTCGGGCCGAGGAAAGCGCACGCACGGGTACGCTACTCGCTCGTGCCGCGGGCACTTTCACCAGAGGCGTGGTGCACCCACTGGCTTCGCGGCGGCATCGCCACGATCTTCGTCGCCGTGGTCGCAGCGAGTTTCGCCGGAACTGCTCGCGCGCAGGCCGAGCCGCCGAACCCCGGAGCGTCCTCCGTCGCCCAGTACGTCGAGCTCATACCGACGGCAGATGGGCCGAACGGCACCGGGTGTCGGAAGCGAGCGACGCACTCCGCTCCCTCCGAGCGCGAAACGCGCCTTGGACAACACATCGAAGTCCACGGCCGACTCCTCTCGCGACGATCGCGACGTCATCGAGCTATGGGGCACCGCCCAGGCCTCAGCCAGGCGCCTTGGACAGCGCCACTCGCGATCGGCCCCGACCGACGGCGGAGCCGTCTCTTGACCGGACCCTCCAGGCGATCGCGGAGGCCGCGGCACCCGTGGGAGATGATCGCGTGATCGGTCTCCTCTCGATCCTCGTTGCCGTGACGGTCGGAGGAGCAGTGGTCGCGGTGCAGCGACGGGTCGGGTAAGACTCCGTTCGTACAGCCGACGCAGAGCAACGATCGTCGGCCCGGCTCGGGGTAGCGCCTAAGTGGTGCAGTGTCCGCTCATGCAACGGCCACTGACTTCCAGGTACCGCCGCTGCGGACGTAGATCCTGTGATTCGTGGTGTCGATGACGATGCTGCCGTCGAGTGGCAAGTCCACATCGGAATCGGATGGAGTCCCAGCCTTCGTCATGATGGAGATGGCCTTCGTCGTGACGAACTGATCCCTCGTCTTGAGGACGTTCGCCTGCTCCCGGTACAACTCGACGTCCGGGGCGGCTGCCCCGCTGCCAACTCGATCTTCCCTGACCGTAGTGCCGTCACGGTTCGTGATCTTCACGCTGGGGAAGGTGGCGCCGTCGTTCATGTGCTTGTAGGAAGCCTCGTCCACCACACGCGTGCCGTTGATCATGACCCTGGTGACGCCATCCTGGTAGGCGAAGGACTTGGTAGGGGCGATCCGCACCTTGGTACCGAACGGCCCCGATGAACTTGCTGATGACCGTGGCCGAGAGCGTGTTGGCGGCCCTGCCGGTCACGTCGTAGCCGATGACAGCCAGCACCCGCGATACGCTCCAGGTTCAGGTGCATGAAGCAGCCTGAGATATCCCCCGCAACTCTGGCACAGATCGCGCCGTTGGTCTGGCCCCAGACGACCGTATTGAGAAAGGCCGAACCGAAGAGGTTGGGGACTGCGGCCGAATCGCCCCCAATATCGATCCCGATGGTGCAGAAGTCGATCCCGACGTTGGAGATCTGGTTGTAGGAGAAGCTGGAATGGCCGGTCGCCGTACGGTGAAAACGAAGCCCCGTGCCGCAGTTGTTGACCAGTGTGCTTTCGACGGAACATCGTTCGGTGAAGCCACCAGCGTCATTGACGAAGTCGATCCCCACGGAGCAGCCCGACACTCGACAGCGACGAACGGTCGCGCGCTTCATGTTTTTGAGCTGAATCCCGATCATGGAGCCCAGCGGCGGCGCCGCCACCGTTGACGTGAATGTTCTCGATCAGCGGCCCCACGATGGGGGTAGAGGTAGAGGAGTCGAGAGTGATCCCCGGCTGCGAGCCAGTAGGGATTACCTTCACGTCTCCGAGGCCGATAACGGCGATCCTGCTCGGCGGGTTCGTGATGCTGAAGGGTCGATAGGTACCGGGGCCGACGTACACCACCCCTCCACCGGAAGGTACGAGGGCTAGAGCGGCCTGGACTTCTCTCTTTGCGTTCTCCCAGGAATGACCATCGTTCGAGTCGCGCCCATCCTGGCTGACATACAAGATGGCGTAATCCTCGGTGGGCACCTGAGCCCCAGCACTCCCTGGGGCGGCCAAACCCGCCGCGCCGCCTGCAGCCACGAGCCCCGCAAGCCTGAGCAGCCCGTCGCGAGTGATGTTCTCGTCCATACCCTCTCCCTCCCCTGATCTGGACGAGCAAGTAACCGGAGTGCCGCACTGCTCCGCCCACACGCGGCGTCCCCACCGCCCCGTGGTCGCATGAAGGCACATTCCTGAGTCTCTGTCAACCGACAGCGGCTTGCGGGAGCTTGACGCAGCACCGATCCGAAGGCACTGGCTCGTGCGACCCCTGCGCTTCGGCTAGCTAAGAGCTGGACGAGGCTGGACAGCACGTTTCGACAGGACCCAAGGTGCGATCGATTGTCATCGATCCACGCGACCATTCGAGGATCTATGTCGGCGGGGCCGTGGGGGTTGTCATGAGCCGAAGCGTGCAGCCAGCCGTGGGCCCGCCATGGCCGCGCGATTACTCGGCAAGCACGCTCAAGCAGCGTTCAAGCGCAGCCGCTAGTTCAGCTCGCCCGCCTCGAGCGCGACCTCGATCCGCTGCTCATTGCTGCGCCTAGGAGCACGAGCGTCCACCACTCACACCCCCGCAAGTGTGCGCCGGGCGTCCGGCTCGGACGGCCGGGAGCAGCTACATCCATCGCTCGTCCTCGGTGGATCGAGAGCGGTTGGCTATCGCTACGAGCACCACGATCAGAACGTTGAGAAGCACTAGAACGCCAATGACCAGCACGGCATACATCAAGAAGGTCAAGCAGTGGTACTTCGACCACAGACGTCAGGCCCCTCCTCGTCGGGTAAGACACCTCGCAAACCAACAGAGCCGAAGCAACCGGAATTCACCGACATCGTCAGTGGGGCGAACACTCCTCAAGGGCGGCTCCACGCTTCTCCGTCGTGATCCGCGCTGACTCCGTGTTGTGCTCGGCGATCGCCGAGCTCGAGTACTCCTGACGCCGACCGACTCTCAGCTAGGCGACGGCTGCCGCCGCCTCGGCCGGCGTTCGCGCGTCGTCGGGAAGAACGCGACGCCAGATTGCGTCCTGTCCGAGAGGAGTGCGCACCGCCGCGCCGCTCGCCGCGAGGTCGAGCAGCATCCGCTCGGTTCCGTTCAGGTCCGGAATGGGATCGGGGCCGTCGGCGAGCAACGCGGCGACCTCGGCCGTCGTCAGCCCGTCGGGGAAGTGCTCCAGGAGCGGCTCAGGCGTTGCCGGCGCAGGGTTGCGCTCGAGCGTGGGGTCCAGGTTCGCGACCAAGACGTCGTAGGCCGGAACGGGCTGCCAACCGCCTGCGATCAGCCGCCGGCCGTCGAGCTCGAAGACGATCGAAGGTGCGGTGAAGCGAACCGGGCCGTCAGATGTCGACGTCTTGTCCTGCGCCTCTGCCGGCGTTCCGGCCGCAGTCCGCGTCTCAGCCTTGTCGCGCTCGTACGCGGCGACGACTTCCGGATCGTCCAGGCGAGCGACGATCACGTCGCCGTCGATGCTCGGGTCGGCGTCGAGAGCCTCGCGGATCCGTTCGTCGTCGTCGAGGAGCAGCGGCGTCGTGAAGTACGCGAGCTGGAGCGCTCGGAGAACTCTCCACTCGCTCCCGGGGTCGAGCAGCCGCGCGGCGACGACCGCGCGACATCCCCGACCAGTGCCCGCAGGGCGCTCCTTCGGGACGAGACCGAACGGCATGCCGTACCGCTCCCGGAACCTGTGATGCCCAAGCACCGCCCTCGCCGGGTCGTACCCCCGCGCGACGAGTCCGCTCGCATCCTCCCGCAGGCCGATCATCACCAGGCGCCACGAGAGTTGCTCGCGATACCGCCACTCGAGCACGCGCAGCGCCGGCATCGCGGAGTACGCCCATGGGCAGGCGGCGTCGGTGTAGAGGGTTGTGGAGATCACGATGGCGCATCGATCGTAGTCCGCCGGCCCACCCAGGCGACGGCTACCGAGGTGCTACCCTCCGGCTGCCCGGCCGCGCTAGGTGGGGAGTCAGCGGTTCCCTGAACCCGAAATCCGCTCCATGCGGGGCCGAACGCCGTCCGAGGGACGGTTCGTCGGGACTGGGTCTGCGCACGCAGCGTTGACGATCGGGTCCCGCGCACTGGGAGCGTCCGAACCGCGTCAGGTCCGGAAGGAAGCAGCGCTAAGGACTCCCTCTCAGGTGCCGCGGTACCGCCCGATCCGAGCAAGCGACGCAGATACCTCCGGTGATGCCGATCTCGAAGACGGAGCGCGCGGCCGGGCATTTGCGTCACCTGCTTGAATCCGCTGGGTGACCGCGCTCTATCGGAAGTACCGCCCTCAGGGCTTCGACGAGGTCGTCGGGCAGGAGGCGGTCGTGCGGACGCTCCAGAACGCGATCGAGAACGACCAGGTCCGACAGGCGTATCTCTTCGCCGGACCGCGCGGCACCGGAAAGACGTCGATGGCGCGGATTCTCGCGAAGGCTCTCAACTGCATGGGCACGTCGGGACCCTCGCCATCCCCGGACAAGACCTGCCACGTATGTGTGGCGATCGCCAACGGCACCTCCCTCGACGTGGTCGAGATGGACGCCGCTTCGCAGCGCGGGATCGACGACATTCGCGAGATCCGCGAGCGCGTGGTCTTGCAACCTGTCGAGGGGCGCTACAAGGTCTACATCCTCGACGAGGCGCACCAGCTCACCGATGCCGCCTGGAACGCGCTGCTGAAGCTGATCGAAGAGCCCCCGCCCCACCTCCTGTTCGTCTTCTGCACGACCGACCTCGTCAAGGTCATCCCGACCGTGCGTTCGCGCTGTCAGACGTTCGCCTTCCAGCGGCCGCGGCTTCCCGAGCTCGTGACGCTGTCTACGCCGCGTCGCCGACGGGGAGGGGATCCAGGCGCCCGACTCGGCCCTGTCGCTGATCGCACGCGGCGCGCGCGGCTCGTTCCGCGACGCGGTCTCGACGCTCGACCAGCTCGCGGCTGCCACGAACAACTCCGTCGACGCACAGGCAGTGCTCCAGCTCGCGGGCGCGGTCGAGGAGGAGTCGCTACTCCGACTCTGCGACATGGTCGTCGACAGGGATACGGCCGGGGCGCTCGTCTTCATCGAGGAGCTCGCGGAGCAGGGACAGGATCTCGGCCGCCTCGTCACCGACCTGCTCGAGCACCTCCGGCATCTCCTGCTCGTCCAGCACATGGGTCACGTCCCCGAGTCTCTGCCGGTGACGCAGGAGACGAAGGAGCTCCTGCGGGAGCAGGCCAACCAGCTTCCCGAACCGACGGTCCTACGGCTGATCGACCTGCTCGCCGTCGCTCTCGACGACATTCGCCAGGGCGGCGATCCGCGGCTCCCGCTCGAGCTGGCCATCGTCAAGGTGACGCGGCCGCACGCGGATCTCTCGCGCGAGTCGCTGGCACATCGGGTAGAGCTGCTCGAGAACCGAGCGCCCGCGTCCGCGCATCAGGTGACCTCGGCCGTCGCGCACGCCGAGGAGGTGCCGACCCAGGAAAGCCCTCCTCCCCGGGCCCAGGACGCTGAGCCTCCCTCGATCGAGCTGGAGCAAGTCGCCGACGCGTGGCAGCGCAGCATCGTCGAGGCTGTGCGCGAGCGCTCGATCCCCATCGCGAGCCTCCTCACGGAGGCGACGCCGACCGAACTCGCCGGCGACACACTCACGCTCGAGTTCCCCGCAGGAGCGGACTTCCACCGCCGCCAAATCGCAGAGCCGCAGAACATCGGGCTGCTGCGCGAGGCTCTCTACGAGGTCACGGGGCGAAAGCTCGCGGTCGTGCTCGAGACCGGCGAATCCGAGGAGGGCCTGTCGGAACGCGACGACGAGCCCCTCTCCGAAGAAGATCGTGATCTCGCTGCTCAAGGAAACCCTCGACGCCCGAGAGGTGGCTGACGACACATGAGCTTCGACATGAACAAGATGCTCCAAGAAGCGCAGCGGATGCAGGCCGAGCTCGCGAAGGCGCAGGAAGAGGCGGCGAGCGAGATCGTCGAAGCCTCAGCCGGCGGCGGAATGGTGACGGTGAAGGCGAACGGCGCCGGCGAGGTCGTGTCCATCACGATCGATCCGCGAGCGATCGATCCGGACGACCCGAGCTCCTCGCGGACCTCGTTCTTGCCGCGGTGAACGAGGCGCTTCGCTCCGCGCGCGGGCTGATGGAGTCGAAGATGTCGGGGCTCATCCCCGGCGATCTCGGCGGGCTCGGCGGGCTTGCTGCCCGGCAGCTAGCAAGCGTGTCCGAAGCGGACGGCTAGGCTCCGGCCGTGCTCAGCCCGGCCGTCGAGAACCTCGTAACCCAGCTGACGAAGCTGCCCGGGATCGGGCGGCGTTCTGCGCAACGCCTTGCGTTCCACCTCCTGTCCGCCCGGCCGGAGGATGCGCTCGAGCTCGCCCGGGCGATCGAAGACGTGAAGGCGCGCGTCCGGTTCTGCCGCGAGTGCGGGAACCTGACCGAGGAGGAGCTGTGCGGCGTCTGCGCCGACGCGCGGCGCGATCGCACCGTCATCTGTGTCGTCGAGCAGCCGGTCGACGTGGTTTCGCTCGAGCGAACCGGCGAGTTTCGAGGCCTCTACCACGTTCTCGGAGGAGCGCTCTCTCCGCTCGACGGAGTCGAGCCTTCGGACCTCCGCATCGACGGACTGTTCAGCCGGGTCGAACGCAACGGCGTCGCGGAAGTCGTCCTCGCAACGAACCCGACGATGACGGGCGAGGCCACAGCTGCCTACCTGGCGGATCGATTGCGCGGGAAGGTGCAGGTGACGCGTCTCGCGAGCGGGCTCCCGGTCGGAGGCGACCTCGAGTACGCGGACGAGGTCACGCTCGGGCGAGCGCTCGCCGGGCGCCGTGAGATGTAGCTCACCGTTTTCCACGCAAATTGCGTCACTCCGGTTACAAAGCCTCTTGCATCCGGTGGCCGACCTTCATAGATTGCGCGCAGTGAACCGGAGGGCCCTCGGGTCAGCCGGTTCACTATTTTCATGGGACTTTTCGGGCCGCCCGAGGGCGTCCGTACACTGCGGGCGTCGTGACGATGGGCTCCGCCGAGGGGGATCCGTGACCAGGCGAGCGCGTGTCGCCGTCGTGGGAGCGACGGGTGCAGTCGGCAGAGTGACGCTCGCTCTTCTCCGCGAGCGAGGCTACGGCGACGTGCGCGCCTTCGCGTCTGGTCGCTCCTCCGGCTCCACGCTCGATGACCTGACGGTGGAGGAAGCCACACCAGAGGTACTCGGTGCCGGGGATTTCGACCTCTGCCTCTTCTCCGTCGGAGCGACCACGAGCAGACAGCTCGTTCCGGTCGCAGCGGCGGGAGGCGCACTCTGCGTCGACAAGTCCTCGGCTTTCCGGCTCGAGCAGGGCGTTCCGCTCGTCGTGCCTGAGGTGAACGGCGATCGGGCACACGAGAACAACGGGATCGTCGCCAACCCGAACTGCTGCTCGATCCCATTGGCGATGGCGCTCGCACCGCTGCGGGACGCCGCGGGACTCCGCCGAGTACGAGTAGCGACTTACCAGTCGGTGTCCGGTGCCGGTGCATCGGCGATGGACCGACTCCGCGGAGAGCCAGTAGAGGAACACGACCTCCGGATGGACTGGGCCTTCGACGGAGTCGAGTTCGACGAGGAAGCGAAGATCCGGGCCGAGACGCGCAAGATCCTCGAGCTCCCGGACCTCCCGATCAGTGCGACGTGCGTTCGCGTGCCGGTCTTGGTCGGCCATGCAGAAGCGCTCTGGGTGGAGACCGAACATCCGCTCTCGATGGCGGAAGCGAGGGAGGTCCTCAGCGAGGCCAAGGGGCTCCGGTTCGACGAGTTTCCAACCCCGGCGAAGTCGGTGGGTATCGACGACGTGCTCGTTGGACGCATACGTGCGGACCCCACTGTGGAGAACGGGCTGGCGCTCTTCGTCGCCTGCGACAACCTCCGCAAGGGTGCCGCGCTGAATGCGATCCAGATCGCCGAGCTCGCGCTCCGAGAGCGCTCGGCTGCGTAGTCGTCTAGCCGCCGCCCGGAGGCGCTGGCGCCGGAGCGGGCTGGAACGCCTCCTGCACGACCCGCAAGACCTTCTCTCGCGCGCCCTCCTCCACCGGCTGCAACCCCCCGAGCGCGAGACGCGCGAGCTCGATCCGCCCGGCCGAACGAACCGTGCGGAAGCCGAAGTCGGCCAGGAAGTCGCGCGGGAACACCGTGCGATGGACGAGGAACCGGTCCGTGGCGGAGGCTCCCTCGCGATAGCGGTACGCGAACGCCTCGAGCGCGTTCGCGCCTTTGTCACGGGACTCGCCGATCGCGGCAAGGAAGAGCGACTGCTCGACCCACGGCTGGGAGTCCGACAGCAGATAGGCGCACGTGACGAGCACCGCATCGTCCGACGGCGGCCCCGCCGGGAGATCCGCAGCGCGCGGGAAGAGCTGCGCGGGGCCGTACTGCATCGAGCCGAGAACGCGGCCGTCGTCGTCGCGGTAGATCGTCCCCCAGGCTCCCCAATCCTCCTCGGCCCGCTCGACCCACTTTCTCTTCTCGGGCTCGCGGTTGCCGCGGCTCTGCCACCACACGCACGACTGGCACACCGCGGGCACGGTCTCGAGAGTCGCGCCCGTGAGCCCGGCCAGCCGAGACGTCATTGCTTCGCAGGCGGAGGGCCGACGCCGGCGATGACGACGTCGACGGAGGCGATCGTCAGCTTTGCCATTCGCTCCAGATACTCGGCGACCCGCCGTTGCACTTCTCGGGCCACGTCGGCCGCGCTCGACCCCCACTCCAGCTGCACGTGAACCGTGATCCCCGTCGAATCGCTCGATCCCGAGATCTCGACCGGCCGATCACGATGCACCGAGCTCTCGGCAAGACCCGCCACTCCTGACACCTCACGGGCGGCGTCGGCTGCATAACGCGCGAGGACTTCGGACGAGATGAGGGACTGCTCCTCCATCAGCTCGATCGTACAACCAGCTCCGTCACCTCCGGCCTGGCGAAGAACCGGAACGGCACGAACGTCGTGCCGAGACCGGGCGAGACGTGGAGCACCGACGAGCCGTACCGGTAGACGCCCTTGGTATCACGAGAGTTGAGGTGCGCGAGGCGAAGCCCTCCGCCCGGGAAGGGGACGACGATCTGCCCGGCGTGGAAGTGACCACCGAGGATCAGATGAAACGCATCGGAGCTGCTTCGCACGATTCCCGGAAAGTGGCAGAGGAGGATTCTCAGGCTCGTAGTCGGGTCTGCGAGCTCGTGCGGGCGCGCGTCTCGCGCCGCATAGGTTTGTGGGTCGACGCCGACGATCTGTACGCGTAGCCCGCGAAGCTCAGCTCGACGCTCTCGTCTCCCAGGAGCACGACACCGTCGAGCGCGTCGATCGCAGCCGGGTCGATGCGCTGCGAGAACGGGTCGCGGCTGTCGGCATAGTCGTGATTTCCAAGGACCACGTAGCACGAGCCGAGCTCGCCAAGAAGGCGCTCCAGCAGTGGCATCCCTCGACGGCGCGACACAAGATCGCCTGTGATGCAGACCAGATCCGGCCGCCGTTCCACAACCCAGGCAACGGCATCCTCGACCGCGCGCCGGCCGCGCGAAGGCACCCCGAGGTGGAGATCGGAGAGGTGCGCGATCCGGACGCCGTCGAGCTCGGGCGAGACCCCCTCGAGCTCGATCTCGACAACCCGGCGACGGAGCCACCCCGCCTCGAACCACCCCCACGCGAGCAGGGCCGCAGCGACGGCCAGGAGGGCGCCGAGGATCCATCCGCCCATCTAGTGCTCTCTCAGGTTCCCAGTGTCAAAGTGTCACTTGGGAACGAACCCCACGGCTCGCGTTGCCGCCAGCGGCTCAGACTGCGAGCTTCTCGGTGACCGGATCCACCGAGACAACGTGGCGCTTGAACTTGAGCTCGGAGCTGTCGAGCCCGGCCGCAACGCCGATCAGCTGCGAGAGGTGGAGGATGGGCATCTGGAAGTCCTTGCCCGTCTTCTGCTTCAGTTTCGACTGCCACGCGTCGAGCGAGAGATGGCAGAGCGGGCACGGCGTCACCATCGCGTCGGCGCCCGCTGCCTTCGCTTCCTCGATCGGCTGGATGAGCTCCGCGAGAGCAACGTCCTCGCGAGCCTGGATGATCGGGAAGCCGCAGCACTTGATCTTGGCGGGATAGTCGACCGCCTCGCCACCACACGCCGCGATGATCCGCTCGAGCGACTCGGGCTTGTCGGGATCCTCGAAGCCGAGGAGCTTCGACGGACGGAGGATCTGGCAGCCGTAGAAGGGCGCGACCTTGAGCCCTTTGAGCCCTTTGTGCGCGGCGTCCTTGAGGAGCTCGTATCCCTCGCCCACCGAGATCAGCCAGAGGAGGTGCATGACGTCGACGCCTCCCGTATACGAGGGAGCACCGACCGAGACGAGATTTTCGTTCACGCGCCCGAGCAACGCGGGATCGCCCTTCAGCGCGTGGTTCGCCTGCCGGAGGTTGAGCGTGCAGACGTTGCACACCGTCATCAGCGTGTCGGCACCCGTGGCCTCCGCGTACGCGAGGATCCGCGCGTTCAGGTGCAGGTAGAAGTCGGGCTCGGCCTCGTGGATGTCGCCGGCGCCACAACACGTCACCGCCTCGAGCTCGATCAGCTCGAGCCCGACCTTCGGCGCGAGCGCCTGGGTCGACGTGTCGAGCTCCTTCGCCGAGAGCGACGCGAGGCAGCCCTTGTAGTAGGCCACGGTCCTCACGGCGCGGCTCCCTCTTCATCCGGTGGAAGCGGTGCCGGGAACGACTCCGGCCCGTAGGGATCGCGCGCCTCCTCGCCGCTCTCCTGGACGAACTCGAGCCGCGAGAGGGCGTGCTCGCTCTGCACGATCCCTGCCGCGCCTTTGCGTCCCTCGAGCTTGACGATGTCGTACAACGCCCGCGCCTCTCCGACGTGCTTGGCGACGTGCGGCGGCACGGGAGGCGGAACCTTGCCGTGCCGAAGCAACCCCATCGCGAACTTGACCTCCTTCAACGACTTGGCGACACCCTGCGTCTTCGGCACGAGCTCGGTCTCCCGCAGCCAGCCTGTCGTCTTCGCCGAGGTCACGAACCACTTCGCATGCTTGGCGCCCATATCGGAGTCGATTCCCTCGCGCATCGCTTCCGCGCCGAGCTTCGCGATCGCATCGCGTGGATCAACGCCTTTGGGGCAACGCTCCTGGCAGAAGTAGCAGCGGGTGCAGTCCCAGATCCCGTGGTCGCCCGAGTACTCCTGAAGGCGCTCGACGGTGGCCTGATCGCGCGTGTCACCGACGAACCGCATGCCCTTGGCGAGCGCGGCCGGGCCGAGGAACTCGGGATCGGCCTCCATCGAGTTGCATTCGGAGACGCAGCAGCCGCACATGATGCAGAGCGACTCCTTGTGGATCACGTCCATGCGCTCCTGGGAAACGACGTTCTCCTTCTCGCCGGGGTCGGCGTAACCAGGCTGGAGAAACGGCGTGACCGCACGGATCTTGCCCCAGAAGGGCTCCATGTCGACGACGAGGTCCTTGACGATCGGCATGTTCCCCATGGCCGAGATCACCGGGACATGGCCTGACTCGGCGATGTCGACCATCCGCGTCTTGCATGCGAGGACCGCAGCTCCGTCCATGCGCATGCCGCAGGAGCCGCAGATCATCATGCGGCAGCTCTTGCGGTACGCGAGCGTCCCGTCGTGCTTGTCCTTGACGATGTCGAGGACGTCGAGGAGGGTCGCCCAGTCGGGAGCGTCCACCTCGTATTCCTTCACGGCTCGCTCGCCGGCGATCGGGTCGTAGCGCTGGATCTTCAGAGCCATCTTCATCGAGTCATCCTCTAGTACGTCCTCTCCTGCGGCTGCCACTTCGTCATCGTCACCGGCTGCCAGTCGAGCTCGGGCGCTCCATCCTTCCACGTGACCAGGGTATGTCGGAGGTAGTTCTCGTCGTCGCGGTCCGGGTAGTCGTACGGTCGCGCGTGCGCGCCGCGGCTTTCCTTCCGGGCGAGCCCGGAGACGACCATGCACTCGGCGAGCTCGAGCAGGAAGCCGAGCTCGAGCGCCTGCGTGAGATCGCTGTTGAAGACCTCCCCCTTGTCGTCGACGACGACCTGCTCGTAGCGTTCTCGGAGCCCCTGGACGATCGTCCCCTGCTCGAGCATCTGCTCCTCACGGCGGAACACGCCGAAGTTCACGTGCATCGTCTCGGCGAGCTCGTCGCGAATCCGCCACGGGCGCTCGCCGTCGGTGCGGTCGAGGAGAGTCTTCAGCTCCCGCTCGGCGTCGGCCTCGACCGAGGCAGGGACCTCGACCGTCGTGTTTGCGAGCGCCCATTCGGAGGCGTGCCGACCGACGCGTTTTCCATACGTGATCGTCTCCATGAGCGCGTTGCCGCCGAGCCGATTCGCACCGTGGACGGAGACGCACGCGACCTCACCGGCGGCGTAGAGCCCCTCGAGGGATGTGCAGCCCCCAGACGTCCGTGTCGACGCCACCCATGTGGTAGTGAGCGCCGGGCCGCACCGGGATCGGCTCGTAGATCGGGTCGACGCCCATAAAGGTCATCGAAAGCTCGCGTGTTCCGTGCAAACGCTCGAGGATCTTCTCCGCGCCGAGGTGACGCAGGTCGAGCAAGACGTTGCCGTCCAGCGCCTCGCCCGGAGTCGATCTCCGTCTGCTCCGCGCGCGAGATGACGTCGCGCGATGCCAGCTCCATCGCGTTCGGCGCATAGCGGACGAGGAATCGCTCGGCCTGCGCAGTTGAGCAGGTACGCGCCCTCGCCGCGGCAGCCCTCGGTGATGAGCACGCCGGTCGGCGCGAGCGTCGTCGGGATGGAACTGCATCATCTCCATGTCCTTGAGCGGCGACGCCGGCGCGAAGCGCCATCGCCATCCCGTCGCCGGTGCATGCGTACGCGTTCGTCGTCCCGGCGTACAGGCGCCCTGCGCCGCCCGTCGCGAGGATCACGGTCTTCGCGCCGATCGACTTGAGCCCTCCGCCCAGGAGATCCCAGGCGATGACGCCCTGACAGCGCCCGTCGTCGACGACGAGCTTCCACGCGAAGTACTCCTCGTACGTCGGGATGTCGCGCTTCATCACCTGCTCGTAGAGGACGTGGATGAGGACGTGGCCGGTGATGTCGGCGGCGTATGCCGTCCGCGGCTCGCCGGCGGCACCGAAGGGCCGCTGAGCGATGCGCCCGTCCGGTGTCCGTGAGAAGACCGCCCCCCAGTGCTCGAGCTGGTAGACGTCGTCGGGCGCCTCCTGGCAGAGGATCTCGATCGCGTCCTGGTCTCCGAGGTAGTCGGAGCCCTTGACGGTGTCGAACGCGTGCTTCTCGGGATCGTCCTCGGAGGCGTTTCCGAGCGCCGCGTTGATCCCGCCCTCTGCCGCTCCCGAGTGGCTTCGAACCGGGTGGATCTTCGACAGCATGGCCACATCGGCGCCGGCGTCGAAGGCCTCGATCGCTGCGCGCATCCCGGCGCAGCCGGCCCCGACGACCACGACGTCGTGCTTGGCCGTCCACGTGTCATAGGACGCTACCTGATCAATCCTGGCCTTCCCGGTAGAACGTCAGGCTCGAACGAAAACTGCCCGCGCGCTCGCCGCTGCCGTCATCGGCACCGTGCAAGAGCGCTTCGATCCACGGCAAGCGCCGCTCCAGGTACGAAACTTCCAACCCTTCGCGGCCGTCGCCGTGAGCGTGACCGGCGAGTACGAGGGGAACGTCGCCGAGCATCGGGGGCGGCACGTGATCCCCGAACGGGAGCTGCGCACCGCGCCCTGCCCCGAGACACGCACGGCCAGGTCGAAAGGTGGCCGGAGCGAAGAGCGCCGACAGGCTCGAGCCGGACCCGACCGTGACCGTGCAGCCTGCCGAGCCAACACAGGCCGCTCCCCAGCGGACGAGCTTCGCGCCCGGGTTCGGGGTCGCCGTTAGCGCGAGCCGCGTGCCCGAGTTCCACGTCGTGCTACAGCTCTGGGCGCACTGCAGCCCCGGCACATCGGCGGACACCGACCCGGGGCCGGAGACCGAAAGCGCGAACGGCGCCTGGCTGTCGAGTCGCACGAGCCAAGGCGAGTCCTGAGTGTCGGGCCACGCTCCGGCATGGCCGTAGTAGTCGTCTCGCCCGGGATCGAGCGCCTTGGCGGAGAGGGGCTCGTCGCCGATGGAGGGGTACAACAGGTCGGTCGCGTTGTCGCAGGTGTGGCCACTATCCTCGCCGGAGCACTCGTTGGGCGCACCTCGGGGAACCGCACCGAGCGTGTGCACCACCTCGTGCACGGCGACGGCTGCGGTAGAGACACCGGTGCAAGCCTGGTAGTAGACGACGGCAAGCCCGAAGCCAGACGGATCGCTCCCACCCTGGCCGCACACGTTGCTGTCGGAGACAGGGCCGTCGTAGTAGACGAGGTACTTGGTGAACGACGAGCGGAGCCCCGCCGCAGTCCAACGCGTCGAAGACTGCCGTCGAATCGTCCGCTCGAGCGACTCGAGCTGGGCGCCCGACTGCGGCATGCGAACCGTCGTGATGTCGAGCTGGAGCCCCGCACGGGAACTGGGTCAGGTCGTTCCGAGGGACACGAGTCGTGTCCTGCGTGCGCCACCAGGCGTCGATCTCCTCGCCGTCCGTCTGCATGACGCTCCCGATGGTCGACAGTCGATCCTGCCCGTCCGACGGGACCGCATAGACCCAGTGCACCGGATTGCCCGCGATCGCATTCGGGACGCGGTCGATCTGCGACGCGGCGCCGCACCATGTGGACGCGGCGCGCGCCGAGCTCCCAGGCAAAGCAAGTCCGCGCGACGTCGGCTCGTGTCGAAGTCCTCAGCGTAAGACCGTCGCCGCTCAGCTCTCCCTCGTGAACAGCGGTCGTGCCGGCGATCGCAACGGATGCGACGAGCAGAGTCGCCGCGACGACGACTCGAGTCACGGGGTAGCCGCCGACACGCGGACTCGCCCGAGAGCGCCGCTCTGCGTGACGCGAACGAAGAGCGTGCGCTGACCGCAAACGGAGCCGGTCAGCCTCTTCACGCGCTGTCCGACCCATTGCGCGCGCCGAATCACAGTGCGGCGATTGGCGGCGACGAGTGCGACCTCGTGACTTCCAGCGCTGGGAAGCGTCGCGCTGATCCGAAGGTCGCCGTCGAGCGGCGTCTGCAGCGGAATCCACCACACCTTCTTCGTCGCCTTCCCGAAGACACGAGTCGAGAGCGTCGTCTTGCCGGCGGTCCACGGCTGGAGGACGTCTCGCTCGGCCGCCTGCAGCGCTGCTTCGCTCGGATAGAAGCTCTGCGCCATGATCGGCCAGGTCGCCGTCGTGATCCCGGCCTTGCGCTCGTCCATGAGTCGGTACGTCTCGGCCCACGCCTCCCCCGGGTTCCGGGCGTAGTTCGACCCTTCGTTTCCGGGGAACGCCTCCTTGCGCGTGACGCGGGCGCACACGTCCGCAGAGCTCGCCCACTGCTTCGGCCCCCAGTCGATGGCGACCCAAGGCGAATTGAGCCGGTGCATCGCGATGTGGTGCCCGTACTCGTGACGGACGACCTCCTCCGGGCTCACGTCCGGGAATGTTCGTATCGCCGAGCGAGACCATCTGATCGCGGGCATAGCAGCCGAGCGCTCTGCTGCCACAGATCTCCTGAACCTCGTCGAAGGTGGCGATGTGGGCCGTGAGCAGAGTGATCTCCGGCCCGTGGGTCAGGCCGGTGAGGAACTCCGCCCAGCCCTCGGGCGTCGAGGTCTCGATCGGCAGCGCGTCGGAAACGAGGACCCTCACGGTCTCTCCCGTCGAGGTCGTGATGGGACCGCCACGAGACGCGGCTGCAGCACGTACGAGACCGTCGGTGCGCAGTGCAGTCCCGGGAGCAGCGTCGATCGATCTGGCGTACGCGGGCTGGATCGACGGCGCTGTCGCCGAAGATGCATCAAAGGCCGTGACGACGAGAGCCGCGACGAGAACCGCGCCCGAGACGACGATGGCGAGCGGCCGGCTTCTCGGGGACGCCACATCGCCCTTATAGCCGCGTGGATGTGAACGGGGGGTAAGAACGGGCGTTAAGAGGCGCTGCCAACAAAGAGCCGGCCGCCGGCGCGGGACGCAGTGCGCGCCGGCGGCCAGGTCTTCCTCCCCCTACCCGATGCAGACGGCGTAGACCGTCGTGTTCGGGGCCGGTTGCGTTTCGTCTCCGTTGACGAGATAGAGCCGCCAGGTCGTGTCGTTCGCCGGATGGGAGTCCAAGTTGTACACAGCCCCGTCGGAAGAGAAGCCTCCTCCGATGACCTTCTTCCCGGAGGCGCAGACGACAGAGACGGCCGCTTCAAAGCCCGGCGCGAACGTGCCGATGGACTGAGACACGGTCGTCACGAGGCCCGCGGCGGTGCTCGCCGGTCCGGGCGTCGCTTGCCGCCTGCGACGCGGCTCGCGAGACGATCTGCGCGGACGTCTGTCCGCCGAGCTTCTTCGCGTTGTCGGCGACGAGCGCTCGCTTGGCGAGCGGGACCGCCGCATTGACGACAGCACCCGCTGTGCCGCCGAGCGCCACGAAGAGAGCGACCATGGCCACAACGAACGCCGGGCTCGGCCGCTTCATCCGTCGTGCATTCATTCCGAACCTCCTTCTCGTGCGCCGGCCTCCATGGTCGGCGCGTCGTAGTTACGGGACCGACCCTGTGCGCAGGCACTCAAGAAACGCTCAAGAGCCGAGCGGCGGCTGATGGACTCGGCCGCCGGCGCTGCGACGAGTCGCGCCGGCGGCCGATCTGTGGACGGCGATCGTCACGCGCGTTCAGCTCCTGTCACGATCATGCGGTCCAGTCGACCGCTCGTGCACGTGTAGTGGTACCTTCGTAGTCGAACGTGAGCACTTGCCGGTACGTGCCCGTAACCCTGCGTGCCGTCGAAGCGCCCGGACCTCATCGACGACGTCGCAGGTTCGTGATCTCGACTCGTTCCGGTCGTGAGCGGCCCGGAACCCGGAGAAGCTTCCGTCCGCATTGATCGGCATAGCGGCGTCGAAGTGATCCCCAGCTCGACGGTCCCGTAGACTGTACAGGTCATCGTTGCAGTCTTCGGCGACGAGTCTGGACCGCTGAAGCCGGTAATGCGTTCGGTCCGCGACACATCGAAGAAGACGAAGTTGCCTTCCAGGAGCCCGGTACGTGCCGCGGTAGATCCCGGCTGAGCCGGGGGAGGCGGAGGCGGCGGGGGCGGAGGTGGCGGGCGGCGGCGGAGGCGCGGGAGGCGGCGGCTTGGGATCCCCCTTCACCACCTCGCAGTCCTTGCGACCTTGTCCGCCGCGTCGCCGCGAGCCGTGTCGCTGCCCGGTCCACACGACAGCGTGTCGGCACCCGGCGCCGCCCACGAGCAGGTCGTTTCCGGCTCCGCCGACGAGGACGTCGTTGCCTGCAGCTCCGTAGAGCTTGTCGTTGCCGCCCTTGCCAAAGAGCTTGTCGGCCTTGGCGCCTCCCCTCATCGTGTCGTTGCCTGCCGTGCCTGTGATCGTGGCAGCGCCGACCGTCGCGCTCGCGATGAGCAGCGCGCTGCAGACGAGGGAGGCGACGAGAGATGTACGTCTCTTCACGTTCATGTCGAACCTCTCCTTCCTGTGCGCCGGCCCTCGAGGTCGGCGCGTCGTGGATGCGCGCTGACGACTGCGCGACTCCGTTCAAGAAACGCTCAAGGCGCGGCTGCCAGGCGGCGGCGCGCGCACGGGTGGCGGCTTTCGCCGCCACCCGCACTCCCTCCCCAGCTACTCTGACGACGACCTTCGCGCAGCTGAGCGGGCTCGAGTTGCCCGCCCGGTCGATCGCGCGGACGCAGTGCTGATAGGCACCCTTGGCGTTCGCAGGAACCTTCCAGACGAGCGCGATCGTCCTCGGGCTCGACGCGGAGACGAAGCCACTCCCCTTGATCCTGGCGACCGTCTTGCCGCCGAGCTTGACGAGCTCGACCACGCTCACCTCGCCCGAGTCGTCCGCCACCTTCGAGAGCAGCTTGAGGGCCTTGCCCTTGCGACCCGTGCTCGCGAGCGCTGTGGCCGTCGGCGCGACAACGTCGGGAGGCTTCGGGAGCTGAAGCTCGCCCGCGCCGTACACGCTGTCGAGGCCCGGAGCGCCGAGATCCGTCGCACTGCGCATGAGCAGCTGCTTGACCTGATCGGGCCCGAAGGTCGGATACGCCTGCTTGACGAGAGCTGCCGCACCGGCGACCTCGGGAGAGGACGCAGACGTTCCGGCGAACGCCGACGGACACGACGAGAACGCGCCGTACGTCGCGCCGGAGACGCTGTCGTGACCGACGATGTCGGGCTTCACCCGCCCGTCGATGGTCGGGCCCTGCGAGCTGTAGGGCTCGAGCTGCCTCGACTGCCAGCACAGCGCACCGACCGCGAAGGCCGCCGGAGAGGACGCCGGGGCGGCGATGCTTCCCGCGGCGGTCTGATACTCCAGCGGCGGGCTCCAGCTCTCCAGGTCGAGTCGCGGCGAGGTCGAGACGCGATATCCGCGAATCGCCCAGAACACGCGTGAGGTCGGCGCCGGTCGACTGCTCGACGCACAGCTCCTCGAACGGCGGCTGACTCCCCGTCTGCTCCTCCTCGGAGCTCGCGAGAAGCACGTTCGCGCCCGAGAGGAACAGGCCGAGATCGAAGTCGGAGACACCCGCGGGCCACTCGTCCCACTTCAGGAACCCGCAGATGGTCTCCCCGTTCGGCCAGACGAACGTGTTGCCCAGGTCTCCGTTCGGATCCCACACGTGAACGCCGCCGCCCGAGCTATAGGTGCCCGACCAGTGCGTCTGGGCTTCGTTTCCGGCCGAGTTGACCCAGAGGATCCCATTCGCTCGAGCGTCCGCGACGATCGCGCCGATCGGACCGCTCCCGTCGTTGCGAAACGGCCCCTGCCAACCCGCGGAGTGGTTGATCACGTGGACGCCCTGGCTCTTCGCGTACGCCTCGGCTGCTGCGAGATCGACCTCGGTGTCGACGCAGACGAGGTAGAGCTGCGCATCGGGAGCCATCTCGTGGACGATCTCCGCAACGGCGGTGCCATGATCGGTCGCCGTCGCGAAATCGACCGCCGCAGAAGTCCTGCGACACGACGTTCGCCGGCAACTCGCCCTCGGCCTGACGCTCGGCCAGGCCATCGAATCCGCCATCGATGACGGCGACCTTGACGCCCTTGCCGGTAAGCCCCTTCTCATGCCAGGCCGTCGCGAGCGTGGCCGTGACGGCCTCGCCACTTACCGCGTGCTCGACGCGCGTGAACGGCGCCCTCACGAGATCGACGGTCGATCGCTTCGAGAGCTCGAAGAGGTCGCTCGGCGCGACGACGGCCTGCACGAGGGTTCCCGAGGTTCGTTCGACGCGACCCCCGAGCGCTGCGACGCTGGCAGACGCGCGTGCGGGACTGCGGGACTCGATGACAACGCGCACCTTCCCGTCGTCGGTGGTCGACAAGACCGGCCGCGCGGATCGCAACGACGGCTTGCAACAGTCTGTTGCAATGTTGGAACCCAGCGACTCGCCCACCCCGGCCACCTGCGCCAGGCTGCTGTCGAGCTTCGACGATCCGCGCGCGCGCGGGAATGAGAGCTGCCGCGCGACCTCGAGTGCGTGGGACGGCTGACCACGCGCAAGTGCTCCCGTCAAGAACGGCCTGGCCTGAGCGCTAGGCCCCGCTGCCGCCGGAGCAGACGCGACGACGAGCAAGCCGAGTACCGCCACGCTCACAACCGCTGCCTCCTGAAATCGCCTTTCGAATGCCGTACATCGGTGCCTCCTCCGTGATTGACAAGGGGCACCGTGTCCGAGGGCGCTCAAGAAAGGCTCAACGTTTCGGCGCCATCGCTCCACGAATTGGATCGACGCGCGGCTCGAGAGAATCAGCTTTCCCCCGTCGTACCAACGCCCGACGAACTCGTGCCAGCCGGCCGGCAACCCCGAGGGGAACTCGGCGAGATCGGTCTTGCGCAGGGGAGCGACGCCCTCCATCTGCACGTCCGTCCGCATCTCCATGGACGCTGCCGTCGACGTCGAGCTCGAAGCGAGTCTCCTCACCGAGCTCTTGCATCGCTCCCGCGGAGTCTCCGAGGTCCGGAGCAAAGCCGTAGCCGATCCAGAACGCCGTGTCCGCGGGATAGATCGGCGGGCGTGGCGCCGCCGGGAAAGATGCCGATTCGCGCACTGGCACCTCCGTTGCCGTTGGCCCGCGAGACGCTGACGACGACGAGTGCAGCCATGACGGCCTCCTTGGTTGGGGCTCGCATGCGCGCAAGGGTGCGCTCCGACTGCTCAAAGACGGCTCAAGGCGGGATGGCAAGTCGGATCGACCGTGAGAAGCTACGCGCCGCAAACAGCAAGGAGTAAAGATGGGCGGAGCGCGCCAGGCAGGCGACCCAGAGCTCGAGCTTCGCCTGCTCGGCCCGCTCGAGGCGCTGAGCGACGGCCGAGTCGCGACCTCGGCGGGCCGAAGCCGCGCGCACTCCTCGCGGTACTCGCGCTCGAGCCGGGGCATGTCGTCTCCGTCGACCGCCTCGTCGAGGCTCTCTGGCCCGGCGAGACGCCCGACACCGCCGCGCACGCCGTCCAGGTCTACGTCTCCCAGCTGCGGAAGGCGCTCGGCGCAGACGTCATCGCGAGACGTGCGCCGGGCTATTCGCTCGAGGTCGAGCCTGCGCGAGTCGACCTGCATCGCTTCGTCCAGCTCGCGAGCGACGGTCGCGAGACGCTCGCCGCCGGCGACGCCGCCTCGTCGGCAACCGTTCTCCGCGAGGCGCTCGCGCTCTGGCGCGGGCCCGCGCTCGCGGACTTCGTCTACGAGCCGTTCGCGCAGACCGAGATCGCGCGGCTCGAGGAGCTTCGCACGGTCGTGCTCGAGGAGCGCGTCGAGGCGGATCTCGCGCTCGGCCGCCACGCCGAGCTCGTCTCCGAGCTCGAGGCCCTCGTCCAGGCGCAGCCACTCCGCGAGCGCCCCCGCGCCCAGCTCATGCTCGCGCTCTACCGCTCCGGGCGCCAGGCGGACGCGCTCGCCGCCTACCGCATGGCACGCGAGACGCTGGTCGAGGAGCTCGGCATCGACCCCGGCCCGGAGCTCAAGGCACTCGAGGCCGCGATCCTGCGCCAGGACGAGTCGCTGCTGCTCGAGGAGACTCCTCTCGCCAAGCCGGCGATGCAGTTCCGCCGGCTCGTCACGATCCTCTTCGTCGACGTCGTCGAGTCGATGGCGCTCGCGGAGGCGCTCGACCCCGAGGCTCTCGGGCAGGTCCTGCGCCGCTACTTCGAGACCGTCTCCGCGGCGCTCACGCGGCACGGAGGGACGGTCGAGAAGTTCGCTGGCGACGCGGTCATGGCCGCGTTCGGCATCCCGATCTCGCACGAGGACGACGCGCTTCGCGCCGCCCGCGCCGCTCTCGACATCCGGGTCGGGATGGCCGCGCTCAACGAACGGCTCGTCAACGACCACGGAATCGGGCTCGAGGTGCGGATCGGCATCGAGACCGGCGAGGTCGTCGCGACGCCGACCGACGCGCGACAGCGGCTCGTCACCGGCGAAGCCGTCGGCATCGCCGCCCGGCTCGAGCAGGCGGCTGAGGCGGACGAGATCGTCGTCGGCGAGCTCGCCGGCCGGCTGATCGACCACGCCGCGCGGCTCGAGCCGCTCGGAGCGCTCGAGATCAAGGGCAAGCGCGAGCCGGTGCGCGCGTTCCGGCTGCTCGAGATCACTCCCGTCGCTCCGGCGTTCGAGCGGCGCCTGGACGCGCCGCTCGTCGGCCGCAAGCGCGAGCTTGCGGCCCTTCGCAGATCCCTGAAGCGCGCAATGGACGGCTCGATTGTGCGCGTCGCCGTCGTCGTCGGCCCACCCGGGGTGGGCAAGTCGCGGCTCGCCGCGGAGCTCGCCCGCCGGGCGAAGGGAGTGACGACGCTCTTTGGCCGCTGCCTCTCCTACGGCGAGGGCATCACGTACTGGCCGCTGCGCGAGATGCTCGAGCTGGCGGACGAAAGCGCGGAGCGCAAGGCCGTCCTCGCCGCACTCGAGGCGGAGACGCCGCCTCCCGCCCCCGAGATCGCGTGGGTATTCCGGCAGTTCTGCGAGGCGAAGGCGCGCGACCAGCCGCTCGTCCTCGTCTTCGACGACGTCCACTGGGCAGAGCCGACCTTCCTCGAGCTCGTCGAGCACCTCGCTGACAAGGGTGAAGGGCCGATCCTCGTCGTCTGCCTCGCCCGCGAGGAGCTGCTCGAAGATCGGCCGGAGTTCCTCGAAGGGCGGAAGAACGCGGAACGGATCGAGCTCGACGCGCTCTCGTCCGACGAGACGGATTCGCTTCTCGAGGGCCTAGGCGGAGCGATTCTCGAATCCGACCAGCGGGCACGAATCGTCGAGGCCGCCGAGGGCAACCCCTTCTTCCTCGAGCAACTCCTCGCTCTCGCGCTCGAGGGTGGCCTCGTGGAGCACACGCTGCCTGAGACTGTGCAGGCCCTGCTCGCGGCCCGCCTCGACCGGCTTGGCCCCGGCGAGCGGGCGGTGCTCGAGCGTGGTGCGGTCGTGGGTAAGGAGTTCACCGCCGACGAAGTCGTGTCGCTCCTCGATCCCGACGCCGCGCCGACCGTGGGCGCCCACCTGCAGACGCTCGCGGGGCGCGGCTTCGTCCGCCCGCGAGACGAGGCAGCCTTCAGCTTCCGCCATGCACTCGTCCAGGAGGCCGTTTACCGCGCGTCACCGAAGCGGCTCCGGGCGGAGCTGCACGAGCGTTTCGCCGACCGGCTCGATCACGAGGGCCGGGAGATCGCCGAGCTCGACGAGTTCGTCGGCTATCACCTGGAGCAGGCCTACAACCTGCGCACGGAGCTCGGTGAATCCGACCGCCGCACCGCACGGCTCGCCGAGGATGGCGGGCGTCGGCTCGGCGAGGCGGGTGTTCGGGCGCTCAAGCGCGGCGACATGCATGCCACGACGAACCTTCTTGGGCGTGCGACTTCGCTCCTACCATCGGATGAACCAATCCGGCGCGAGCTCCTCTGTGAGCTCGGCATCGCCTTCCGCACTTCCGGAGATCCCATCGCCGCCGAGAGCGTGCTCGCAATGGCCGTCCACGGTTCACAAGAAGCCGCTGACCAACGGATCGAGCTCCGGGCACGGATCGAGCTCGAGTACGTCCGGTTGCTGCATGAGCAGGGGACGACCGCGGACGCGCTCCTCGCAGCCACCGCTGAGGGGATCCCACTCTTCGAAACAGTCGGCGACGACCGGTCGCTCGGCCGGGCTTGGCTGCTTGCGGGATTCGTTCAGGGAGGTCTTCTCGGACAACTCAAGGCCTGGGGCGAAGCCGCGGAGCGAGCCATGGTCCACTACAGACTGTCGAGGTGGCCCATCTCCACGTGCGCTGGAGAGTTCGCTGCGGCCCTCTACTACGGCCCGACGCCCGTGCCCGATGCGATCGCTCGCTGCGAGCAGCTCCTACGTGACGAGGCACTCGACCGCGCTGGTGGAGCAAACGTCCTCGCTTTCCTCGGCGGCCTCGTCGCCCAGCATGGCGAGTTCGACAAGGCACGGGAGCGCCTCGGCTCCGCCCGCTCCATCTACGAGGGCCAAGGGCAGCGAACCGTCGTGGCGACCTATTGCGCCGCTGTGCTCGGCGATGTCGAGCTATGGGCGAGCGACGCGGTAGCGGCGGAGATAGTTCTGCGCGAACTCTGCGCGGAGCTCGCTCGAACGCACGATGTCAGCCACCTGGCAAGCAGGGCCAGCGATCTCGCCGAAGCACTATTCGCCCAGGATCGCCTCGATGAATCTGAGGAGTGGGCCGATCTCGCCGCGGCGCATGCCTCGAGCGATGACCGCGACGCTCAGACGTTGTGGAGATCCGTACGAGCGAAGATTCATGCTCGCCGCGGGGAGTTCGAAACTGCTCGGAAACTTGCAGTCGAAGCGGCACGGATCGCGGAGCCGAGCGATGCCCTAAACCGCCGCGCAAGAGTTCAGCGGGACCTGGGCGAGGTTCTCCGGCTTGCCGGGAGCGCGAGCGAGGCGGCCTCGGCATTCGAACGCGCGATCGATCTCTACGAACAGAAGGGCAACCTCGTCGGAGCGGCGCAGGTTCGCGAGCTCCAGGACGATCTCGCGCTCGTCTAAACGCGCAAGGCCCGCTCGAGGCGGGCCTTGCGCGTTCGCGGTGGGCATGATCTCTAGCCGCCGCCCGGGCCGCCGATGCTCGCCGAAGCGACCAGCGGAGCGGCGAGCGCGAGCAGACCGACTGCGAGCACGACGAGCGTGCGATGCATGCGCGTGACCTGGTGCATGGTGTCCCTCCTTTCGAGTTCCTGGGTGCACCGGTCACGCTCGAACCGACCGCTAACCGCGCGATCACGAGCGGCTAACGAACCACTAATCGCTCGCGCTGTCTTTGCGTAAATCCGGCGCTTGTTTTCCATGCACCGGATGCTCGAATTTTGCGAGCCAATTTCACATCGGAATACTTCTGATATTCGCTCGGGTGAATCCCGATTCTCGAGATCGCCTGCTCCGGGATCTCCCCGAGGCCGGAGTAAGGATTCGGGCTATGCGGGCGCCAGCTGGAAGGCGAAGCGCTTGCTCAGTGCGAAGGACAGAGGCACGAGCAGCGAGAGCGCGAGCGCCTGCGCCGGCCGTGGGTCGACCCCGAGTCCTTCGACGAAGGCGGCCAGCAAAAGCGCCGTGAGGGCCGCGACAACGCCTCCAACGACGAGGTAGCGGAGGTATGCGCCCAGGAATCCGACGTGGGAGAGCCCGAACGTAAAGTAGCGATTGCCGAGGTACATGGCCGCATTCGAGAGGAGATACGCGAGCACCGAGGCGGCGAGGTACCACGTCCCGAGCCCGAAAAGGGCGGTGAATGCGCAGATGTTGAGAACGAAGCCGCAGGCCCCTACGAGCAGAAACTTGAGGGGCTGAGCGAGCCGGGAACCCATCACGCCACCGAGGGCCGCAGTGCCGGTACCGGCTCCGACTCGGCAGCTCGCCTGAGCGTGCGGTCGAGCAGGGCCACGACGGACACGATCCCAGGTCGAAGGCGCGGCCTGACATGCAGGAGCGCGCGGCTCACGGTGAGCCGGACGTCGCTGCCTGCCGTCGCAAGCGCGAGCGACTCCTCGACTGGGAAGAACGGGTCGGTGGGCGACGAGGCGAGCTCAATGGGCGCGCGCACGTCGCCGATCCGCGCGATCGGCGACAGCTCCCACACGAGCGCGCGCGTCTCGGTCGCGAGCGCCTCGAATAGCTCGTCGAAGCGCCTCGGATTGCGGTTCGCAAGTAGCGAGGGCACGGCCGTTCGACATGGACGACCGCTTCGGTCAGCGCGAGCCTCCGTACTGGAGTCCCGGTGGGCAGCCGTACTGGCTTCCCGGAACCCCGGACGGCTGACCCGGAGGTCCGCTTCCTGCTCCGGGCGGCGTGTACTGATCCATCGGTGGCGAGCCGCCGCCTCCCCCGTATTGGCCTCCGGGAGGACCGTATTGCCCTCCGGGAGGACCACCTTGACCCTGCCCCGGCGGGACACACGAGCCGGGAGGACTGCCCCACGGCGGGCTACCCGACGCGAGAGCCGTTACAGAGGCGAACACGACGAGGCTGAGCGCCGTGACGAGCGCGGCACGCATCCCCCGCGTCAATCTCGGCCGAGTCCCGCAAGCTGCGAGTGCGACACGGCCTGCCGAGTGGACCCGAGCGCGCCCTGCCGACATCGCAGCGTGGATTCGAGGCATCTCTTCCTCCTTCCATTGATCGACGCCCGAACTCTCGACGCACGCGTTCAAGAAACGCTCAAGCCCTGCGTCGCTCGGTTCCAACCGGCTCGCGACATTGCCGGGTGCTCGCAGCGCGGCTCAGTGCGCCGACGGAGCGTGCTTCGGTCGGGCATGAAGCCGCTCTTTGACTGCCACGAACGGCCTCGACTCAGGTCGCCACGTCGGCTCGCAGTTCTCTGCTCGATAGAGGTCGACCGCGGCGAGGTACCGCGCGATCTCGAGGAACAGCTCCTTGCGATCGATGTGGATCAGCTCGTTCATGGCTCGACTTTTCCAGGCGAAGCTCAAGATCCGCTCAACACGGCGCACCGGTCAATCTCCAGTTTCGGCCCCACGGAGATTTCCAGCTGCTCGTTTGCGACTCGAGCCTCGTCTCGAGATCTGCTTACGAAACGCGCACGACGAGATCGAGCCTGCCGGTGCGTCCAGAGAGGTCGATCGTCTCGGTCTGAGCGTCGAAACGGGCGTACGGGCGCCCGTCGAGCGTGACGCCGATCATGCGACTCCCGCGCGGAAGCCGCACGCGGAGGGCGAGCGTTTCGAGCGAAGACCGCCCCGGAACGTCGACTGTCACGTGAACCCTGTCGTCGGACGACCGCATCGAGAACGACACTCGGCCAAAGCTCGTCGGCGCGCGGCGCACGACGATCCGCTTCCCCGGGCTCAACCACGCTCGTGGCGTTGCGAAAGCGAGCTCGAGACCGCGCGGCTCGAGGTTCCGGTCGCGCGACTCGTGGACGAGCAGCAAGCGGAGCGTCTCGAGAAAGGAGCCGTTGCTGGCCCCGTTCGGCGGAAGGTACATGGAGCGGTCTGGCTCGCTGCGCAGCGGCGTGACCGAAAGCCCCTCGCCCGAGACGAACGTTCCCGGCGCCATGCCTGCAGCGAGCTGGCCATAGAGGCTAAGCACGAGTTGATCGGGTCGGTCGTTGTCGGCGAGGAACCGCGCGACGTTGAGGCCGTAGACGGGGTTGACCCCGGAAGTCGGATACGACGGCTCGAGGCCGTAGAGCGAGTAGGCGCCCGCGCGTACGAGTCCGAGGAGCCGCGATCCGTGCCGAAACATGTATCGGCTGACACCATTAGCCTCCCGGCTCCGTGGAGCGAACAGGCCGGATGCGAAGGCATAGGGCGCCACGAGGTTCCAGTAACCGCCGGAGCGTGACTCGGTAACGCTCTCGTACGGCCGTTCGTTATCGAAGAGACGCATTGGAATGAAGAGCGATCCGTCGGGCAGCCTCTGCTCCGACGCCGAAACGGCGGCGCGCAGCCCCGTACCGAGGCGCGCGGCAAGCTTGCGAGCCTCGGCCGCGAGCGATCCGTACCCCGTCGCCGCCCAGACGGATGCCATCGAGCGCAAGCCCTGCCAGACGATCGCCTGCGAATGAAGGCCGTACACGGAGTCCTTGATGTCGGAGGAGAAGCGCTCCCGGTCGAGGATCCGGCGCGAATTCGACCTGATCTGAGCGCCGAGCTCAGCCGCGTACGCGCGCAGGAACGGGGTCACCTGCTCGATGTACGACCGATCCCGGTGAAGCCGATAGTAGAGGGCGGAGGCCACGAGCTTCTGGCCCATCTTCCAGTTCCGGTACCGCGTGAGCGGGGTCGCGAACGACTTGATCAAGATCGCGCGGGCAACGGCCGCGAAGCCCTGTGTGCTCATGACCTGCGCGACGTCGACTCCTTCCGGGAACGAGAACTGCTGGTAGGGGTTGCCGACGCTGTAGCGCCAGGTGAGCGCGAGGTTCTGCACGAGGAGCGCGCGGTACGCATGGCTGACGCGAGGCTCGGGCACGTCGATCGTCGACCCACCCGCCAGCCGCTGGTCCCAATGGCGGATGAGAGACGACCTGGCCGACTCGTAGACCGCATGGTCGAGCGTGATCGGTCGAGTCGTGGCAGGCGAATTCATCAGGACGACATACACCGTCCGGAGGCGCCCAGCAGGCACGTCATATGTGACAGTCGACCCGTCTACGCTCCCGCCTTCGCTGAATGCGACGTAGGTGTCGCCGGCACGGCCGAGCGTGTCGCCGTCGGCCACGAGCCCTCGCTCCGAGAGCGTAAAGCGAAGTCTCGCAGCGCGCCCGCTCAGCACCTTCCGTGTCGACGCTGAGCCGGACGAAGCTCACGAGCGAGCGTGTCTGTGTCATGCGCGTCGCAAACGACTCCTGCCGGTAACGCACGCCGTCCGCGTCGACGTACTGGGTCTCGAGGATCGGCAGGTAGCCGCCGGCGAGGCGAGTGGTCGTGCGAGCGAAGCATGAGCCGTAACGCTCGCGACCGTCGTCTCCCACGGCGATCGTCAGCGAGCGTCCGGAGACCCGTTGCGAGAGGATCTGGCTTCCGTCTGCGACGTGCAACGCCATGCTTCCCGCTCCGTTCACGCCGACCGGCCCTGAGAACGGGACGTAGTGGACGCCCGACGTCGTGAGCTCTACGCCGTTGGCGCCCTTGGCGCGGAGCAGCGGCTCCAGGTATCTCCGCGCCTGCGCGTAGGTTGGCCCGCTCCGGCGCCGCGAGCAGCTCGTTTCCCCAGACGTCGTCCTTCGCGCGAAGCGCGCGCATGACTCGACTCGCGTAGCCGGGCTCCAATGCGCTTCGAGCACACCCGGGCGCGGATACCGCTGCGTGCCCGCCGGCGCCGGCAAGCGCCGCGACGGAGGATACGAGCGCGGCGACTGTGATCGATCGCCACGGCATGGCTATGCCTCGCACGACGGGCGAACCTGGTGGTGAACCGAGCTCGGGAGGATCTTGGTCGTCTTCGGAAGCAGGTCGAGGTCTCGCAGCGCAATCGGAAGAAGCGCGTCCGCCTTCATCTCCTTCGAGTGCTCCCAGGTACCGGCGTACGCAGAGACCGGAGCGCACGCGTTCAGCCGCTTTAGCTCACGAAAGAAGGCGCCGGACTGGTGCTGTTGGTCGGTCACGATCCGATCCTTGTGGCTCCACCAGATCTGGAGAGGGACGCCGGAAAACGCGATGTTCCGCGCGTTGCTGAGCGGGCTCCGCGTAGCGTACGCAGTCGGCGCGGTCGCCGGAGTCCCGCCGACCTCGGAGCGCATGGCCTCCTGAAGGACGAGTCCGTACGGCTTTCCCCAGTGCTTCAGGCAGGCCTTGTCACACGCAACGTCCGGAAGCTGGTAGTAGCGGCGGTGCAGGTCGGTGACGGAGTCCATCGCCACCGCACCGGCGAGCAAGTCGGCATGACGCGCGACGAGCATGAGCGTCTCGTGCCCGCCCATGCTGCTGCCGAGCGCGAAGATCCGATCGCGGTCGATCCGTAGCCACGGCAGTCCCTCGAGCGCGAACTCGGGCATCTTCGCGAGGTCGTCGATCTGCCCCCGGTACGCGTACGACTTGAGAGGCAGCCGCCGACCCATGCCGTCGGGGTTGATCACACGCGAACCTCCCGATAGCGGGAAGGTTGCCCCAGTACTTGGCGTTTCCGCGGCCGGTTCCGTTTCGCCCGTGCGGAGAGATGACGAGAGGCAGCGGCGGGTTGTTACCCGGCCCGTACCAGGCGGGGAGAAGAACAACGGCCTGCCGATCGGCGCCGTTGTGCGCCGCGTAGTGGATCGTCCATGCGCGGACGGTGGAACGGGAACCTGCGGAGCTCCCCGTCGGAAGCCCGGCGCTGAGCACGATCGCAGCTGCACCGAGCATCGCGATGCGGCGCGTGCCGCCCGTTGAGGTGATGCGGTTGGTAGCCATGCGGCCACCGTCGGACCGACCCCAAACCGCCCACCAACAGCAGGCTCACAACCCGCTAACGACCACTCCCGCGCCTTGAGCGTGCTCTTGAGAGGGATCACGTGTCATCCGATAACGGTGATACCGAGGAGAGACGCGGATGCCTCATAGGTCGGAGAACCCCTGGACACGGCGCGCTTTTCGGAGCTAGTGTCGCTTGTGACCTTTCAGTTCCGGATACTCGGCCCGTTCGAAGTCGAGAGTGAAGCTGGCCCGATCGCACTCGGCGGCCAGCGTCAGCGCGCGCTTCTCGCAGCTCTCCTACTCGACGCCGGCCGGGTCGTCCCCACCGACCGACTTGTCGATCTGCTCTGGGGCGAGGGAGCGCCGAAGACCGCGACGACCTCGCTCCACAACTCCGTCTCGCGCTTGCGGAAGGAGCTCGGGCCCGACGTCCTGGAGACGAGGGCGCCCGGATACATCCTCCGCGTGGAGCCAGACCACGTGGACGCACGCCGTTTCGAGATGCAGCTCCACGATGCGCGCGGCGCCGGCGCCGAGCAGCGCCGCGAGCTCCTCGAGCGAGCGCTCGCGCTCTGGCGGGGCCCCGCACTCGCAGAGTTCACGTTCGAGCAGTTCGCGCAGGCCGAAATCAGACGGCTCGAAGAGCTCCGCATGGTCGCCCTCGAGGAGCGGATCGATGCCGACCTCGAGCTCGGGCACCACGGTGACGTCATCGGCGAGCTCGAATCGCTCGTCCGCGAGCATCCGCTCCGCGAGACGTTTCGCCGGCTGCTGATGCTCGCCCTATACCGCTCCGGCCGCCAGGCCGAAGCGCTCGAGGTCTACCAGGACGCGCGCGGGCGCTTCGTCGAGGAGCTCGGCATCGAGCCCGGCCCGGAGCTCAGGCAGCTGCAGTCCGAGATCCTGAGGCAGGAGGCCGGGCTCGCCGCGCCCGGGACGCCGGCGACCGCTGCGGACGAGGAGGGTGAGATCGTCAAGGCGCTGCTGGCCGGTCGCGTCGTGCCCGTCCTCGGCGTCGACGGAGCAGGCGATCTGGCGGCCCACCTCGCGAGAGCGTTCGATGTGCCCAAAGACCGACCGGTCGACCTCGCCCGCATCTCGCAGTACGTCGCCACGATGCAGGGAAGCGGCCCTTTGTACGACGAGCTCCACGCGCGTTTCGAAGCAGCCGTCGAACCTGGACCGCTCCACCGCTTCCTCGCGCGGGTGCCGGCGCTGCTTCGAGATCACGGAGCTCCGCATCAGCTCATCGTCAGCACGAACTACGACCTCGCTCTCGAGCGCGCGTTCGAGGAAGCCGGCGAGGAGCTCGACATCGTCACGTACGTCGCTTCGGGACCCCAACGCGGACGCTTCTGGCATCGCCCGCCGGGAGAGGTGCCACGCCCGATCGACGTTCCGAACACCTACGCGACCGAGCTCTCGCTCGAGCGCCGCACGATCCTCCTCAAGCTGCACGGCGCCGTCGATCCGCTTCCCGAGCGGGAATGGGAGAGCTTCGTCATCACCGAGGACGACTACATCGACTACCTCGGGCACTCCGAGCTCACCTCGGTCGTCCCGGTGTCGCTGGCGGCGAAGCTGCGGCGCAGCCACTTCCTCTTCCTCGGCTACGACATGGCCGACTGGAACTTGCGCCTGATCCTCAACCGGATCTGGGGGAGCGCCCGGTCGGCGTATCGCTCGTGGGCGGTGCAGCGGCACTAGCCCGCTCGGGCACGCGTTCTGGCGTCGTTACGACGTTACGCCCGTCGACGTCGAGCCAGGGGCGTACGTCGAGCTGCTCGAGCGGCGCCTGGAGAACGCGGCGTGAACGTCGCCGCGCCGCCTCCCCGTTCAAGGGTCTCAACGCCTTCGACGACTCCGAGCTCGACGCGCTCCTCTTCTTCGGCCGGGAGCGCGAGCGCGAGATCGTCGTCGCCAACCTCATCGCAGCCCGGCTGACGGTGCTCTACGGCCCGAGCGGCGTCGGCAAGTCATCGCTCTTGGGCGCCGCCGTTGCGCGGTCGCTGCGCGAGCTTCCCGAGGAGCCGCTCGTCGTCGTCTTCTCCCGCTGGAGCGACGACCCTTCGGCGGCGCTCAGCCAGGCCGTGGCCGAGGCGAGCGGCGGAGCACGAACGGCTCGCCGCTCGAGGCACTCGAGCACGCACAGGAGAACCGCGACGTCTACCTCGTCCTCGACCAGGCCGAGGAGTACTTCCTCTACCACGCGGACGACGGCGGGCCCGGGTCGTTCGCCGAGGCTCTCCCGGGGGTGCTGGCCGCGCCGCTTCGGGTCAACGTCCTCGTCTCGCTGCGAGAGGACTCGCTCGCGAAGCTCGACCGCTTCACGGGTCGCATCCCTGGCTTGTTCGCGAACACCCTCCGGCTCGATCGCCTCGACCGTCAGGCTGCGACCGCGGCGATCGTCGGCCCGATCGATCGCTACGCGGAGCTCGACGGGCGACGCGGTGAGCATCGAGCCGGAGCTCGTCGAGCGCGTGCTCGACGAGGTCGGCGCCGGACGATCGAGCCCGCTCTCGGTGGCCTCGGCTCGGTGGAGAGCGGAGAAGACGGCGCCGCTCGAGGCGCCGTATCTCCAGCTCGTCATGCAACGGCTGTGGGAGGAAGAGCGCGCCTCGGCTCCGATGTGCTTCGCATCGAGACTCTCGATCGCCTGGGCGGAGCCCAGCACATCGTCGAAGAGCATCTCGAAGGGGCCATGGCTGAGCTGACCGCCGGCCAGAAGGACGTCGCCGCGCGGCTCTTCAACCATCTCGTGACGCCTTCCGGGACGAAGATCGCACATGAGGCATCGGACCTCGCCGACTTCGGCCAGGTCTCGGTCGAGGAGCTGCGACCGGTGCTGGCGACGCTCGGGGAGCGGCGAATCCTGCGCTCGATCGAAGAGGGCGAGCGACGTCCGCTACGAGATCTTCCACGACGTGCTCGCTCAGCCCGTGCTGGTCTGGCGTGCGCGCTACCGCACCGAACGCGAGATTGAGCGGAAGCTCGAGGAATCGCATCGCCGCCGCCGGCGGCTTCAGCTCCTGTTCGCGCTCGTACTCGTCGCGCTGGCCCTCATGACCGCGGTGAGCGTCTTCGCACTCTCCCAGCGGAGCGAGGCGAGGGAGCAGGCCCAAGCGGCGGAGGCGCGCGAGCTCGAGGCGCTCGCGCGCGGCGAGTTCGACAAGGACCCGGAGCTCGGGCTGTTGCTGGCGCGGAAAGCAGCGCTACTCTCGCCCACGCCGAGCTCGGAGGAGACTCTTCGAGACGCGCTCCGGGCCTCTCGCGTGCGGAACGTCGTACGATTCGGCGAGCCCCTAAAGGGGGCCGTTCTGCAGCGTGGCGGCGTGACAGTGGCGACCAGCGACGGATCGGTCCTCAGGGCCGACGCTAGTAGTGGTCGCGCGGGCGACACCTTCGAGACCGGAGCCGGGGCGCTCGCTGCCTCGTTTTCTGACAATGGAAGCGGCCTGCTGACCGGTCGAGACGGCTTGCTGCGCCTGGTTCGTCCCGACGGCTCCGTTGTACAGGTCCCCGGTGTCAGTCGGCAGCCGAGGCGCGGAGCTTTCGGCAGACGGGAGGCTCGCCGTCGTCTTCGACGCGGCCGGCGCACGCCTCATCGACGTGGATTCCGGCGATGTGCGCCAGGCCTTCGACCGTCCCGGCACACTCGCCGCGACCGTTTCCAGGGATCGGACTCTCGTCGCGACGGGTCATGCAGCCAAGGCGGTTCGCGTCTGGGACGCACGGACCGGAGCTCGCCTACTAAAGCTGTTCGGCCACGTCGGCGGGGTCGTGGCTGTCGCCATCAGCCCTCGGGGCGATCTCGTCGCCGGAGCAAGCAAGGACGGAATGGCTCGTGTGTGGCGGGTGGCCGACGGACAGCTCGTCGCCGTTCTGACCGGCCACGGCAACGTCTTGACCGACATCGAGTTCAGCCCCGACGGAACGCAGGTCGTGACCGCCAGCAAAGATTGGACGGCTCGCGTCTGGAAGGTCGAAACGGGAGCTCTTCTCGCTGTTCTTCGTGGTCACAGGGATGCGGTGACGTCCGCCGCCTTTACCGAGACGGGGCGCTCTGTCGTGACAGCGAGCGAGGACGGGACCGCTCGCGTCTGGGACGTAGTCGTCCAGCCCGAGCTCGCTGTCCTGGCGAGCCTGGCGGCTCCCGTGACCGAGGTCGTAGCCACCTCGGACGGCGTGCGCGCCGTCGCCGGGGACGGTCGAGCGCATGTTCTCGACCCGGAGACCGGAGTGGAGCTCAGCTCGGAAACAGCCGAGCCTCGCTCGAGCACCATCGTTGGCCCCGACGGCGCGACGGCGACGATCCGAGGCGACTCTGTCACCGTCCGCACGGATCGGGGCAGGACGGTCCTCGAGGGTCATAGCGGCCCCGTCACGTCGGGTTCGTTCTCGACGGACGGAACGCTCCTCGTGACCGCGAGCCGTGACCGCGAGGCCCGTGTCTGGAACCTCGAGACCGGTGAGTCGCTCGTGCTGCAAGGCGTCACTTCGGGCCTGTCCAAGACGCCCGCTTCAGCCCGAACGCTCGCTGGGTCGTCACGGCCGGGCCCGGACGGGCAGGGCTTTGGGACGCGCGAACCGGTTCGTTGATCACCCTTCTCCGCGGGCACAAGGGAATCCTGACCTCTGCCGGCTTCGACCCGACAGGGCGTACGATCGTGACCGGAGGCGTAGACGGCACGATCCGCACTTATCGGTGCGACATCTGCGGCGGCCTTGACGAACTAGTGAAGCTCGCCGAGCGCCGGCTCGCCGCTACGGGCAGCGAGCTGACCGCCGATGAGCTCAACCGGTCCGTCGGCTAGTCGGGAGCAAGCCGGTTCCAGAGGTTCTCGACCAGGCGAGAGACCACAGGGTCCAGGTGGATCAGGCGGATGAGGTAGAACGCGCCGGCCGCGAACACCTGCGCCCCC
>CAVRLG010000019.1:0-11042 GCA_963722035.1 uncultured Thermoleophilia bacterium | reverse complement strand
ACGCGATGACGGCCTGCTCGTGGTCGAGATCGAGGACGACGGCGTCGGCGGCGCCAGCGGCGCAGAACGGTTCAGGGCCTGCGCGGCCTTGACCGACCGCGTCGAAGCACTCGGCGGTCGCCTCCACGGGTCGAGAGCGTGGCTGGCTCCGGGCACGAAAGTACGTCGGGGAGATCCCATGCGAGTCGTGATCGCGGACGATTCCGTCCTCCTGCGGGGAAGGGCTGGCGCGCGTGCTCCCCGACGGCGGCTTCGAGATCGTCGGGCAAGCGCGGGACGCCGACGAGCTTCAAGTCGGGCCGTGCGCAGCCACAAGCCGGACGTCGCGTGGTCGACGTCGCATGCCGCCGACGCATACCGACGAGGCGCGGGGGCCGCGCGTCGGATTCGGGAGGAGCAGCCGGATGTCGGCGTGCTCGTCCTCTCCCAGGTGATCGAGGCCACCCACGCCCTCGAGTTGTTCAGTGTGCGGCGCCGGAGGGCTTCGGCTACCTGCTGAAGGACCGCGTGCTCGAGGTCGACGACTTCCTCGACGCCGTGCGGCGTGTCGGCAAGGGTGGCACGGCGGTCGACCCGGAGGTCGTGGGGCGGCTGGTGGGCCGGCGCGCGAAGACGACCCGCTGGAGGAGCTCACGGCGCGGGAGCGCGAGGTGCTCGGGCTGATGGCGCGAGGGCCCTCGAACGGGGGATCTGCGAGAAGCTCTTCCTGAGCCCGAAGACCGTCGAGGCGCACGTGAACTGGATCTTCGACAAGCTCGGTCTCCGCCGACGGCGACGAACACCGGCGTGTGCTGGCCGTGCTCGCCTTCCTGCGCCCCTAGCAACCCGTGCGCGCGGTGGATCCGTACAGGTCGGTGAGCGGTTGAGTGTGAGGCCGACGAGCGGCCCCACACTCTTGCTCCGTTCCCGCTAACCATTGACTCTCGTCGGAAGAGCGACCGCCTCGTTGTCGGCGGTCAACGCGTCGCGTGCTCCGACGAGTCGAGGCGACCGCCTTGAACGTGACCTTGCCGAGTGCCGCATCAGCGCTCGTGAACGTGTACGAGAACTGGAAGTCGGTGGTTCGCCCGCCGCCGCGAATAGGGACGCTCTGCGTGAGAGTTCCGACGAGCTCGAACCCCGCGGGTCCACTCTTGAAGAGCTGAACCTGGGCCGTCTCCCCATACCGCTTGTTGGACAGGCCCACAATGACCTGGCGGGTCTGGCCGACGTTCGCGCTTTGAGGAACCTGCAGCTTCGTGATCGCAACGTCGTGCGTGACGGCATTGACAGTCCTCGTCGACGAGGCAGCTGCGTCCGTCGGGTGTCCCCACTACGAGAATCACCTCGTAGTCGCCATCCGCTAGCGTACCGGTGGGACGCAGACCTGACCGGTTCCAGTCGCCCCCGTCCCCGAAATCCCAGTTCCGCGAGACGACCCCGATCGCAGCGGGGTCGAAGCCGCTAGCCGAAGAACTGGATGGTGTCAAAAGAGGAAGGATCGAACGGATTTCAGAAACATCGTCACGCTCGGCGCCGGCGTCTCCTCCACTCGAATCCCGAGCGACGCGGAGCTTCCGAAAACCACACCCCGGCCGAGCTGGATCATGTACGTCGTTCCCGGCGGTCGCCTGGAAGACGCGCTCCGGCCGAACGCTCGCGTGACAGGGCACGTGCGACGAGCGAAGCGAGCGAGTTGCCTGTGTAGATCCCGACACCCGGCCTGCTTCACAGCAGCCGAGCTCCGTGACCAGCATCGAAGTGCTCGTCGGCCAGGGCGGTGAACGCAGTACCACGCAGATCCCTGGGGAACGTCGCGAAGACGCCTGGCGGAGTTCGTTTGCTCACCAGGTTCGACGGTCGCTGCGAGCAAGTCCACGAAGTCGACGTACGGAAGGGGGCCCCAACCGTCTTCAAAAATCGGCGAACGCGTCGTTCGACTGGCGGTGGTACCTGCTGGACATTGAGATTTAGCGAGGCAGGACCTACGATGCCGACGCTGCCAGCCTGGATGTAGTACGTCGCCCCGGCTTCGGCCGGAAGCGTGATGTTGCCTCCGAACCCCAAGCACCCCTGGAATCCCAAGGCCACCGAGACCGCCTCCGAAGCCACGCCAGAGGTTGGCTACGACGCCGAAGTCGCTTCCGTTGACGTCGATCCGGATTGCCAGTCGGCGACGGCCGGCCAGTAACGGAATACCAGACGCTCTGCTGCTGGAAGTTGCATGCCTGCGGCTCGCCGGGCTCTGTGGTCGCAGCTCCGTACGGGTTCCAGAAGCTCGTTGAAAGGCAGGATCCCGATCGATGTCGCCGAGGCGAACGCGTCGTTTCCCGAGTCGCTGGGGCTGTGCCCGGGAAGAAACAGCGCGAACGAAAAGATCGCAAAGACCGCAAGTGTGATGCGCATCGCGCACCTCCTTCAGGTTGTTGAATGGGGCGATGCTTGCGCGACGCACTCAAGGAATGCTCAAGACGGGACTTTGTTGCCCGAGAAGCCCGAGACACCGCTGAGTGCGCGGCGGGTCGTCAGTGCGCCGACGGAGCGGGCTTTGCCGGGCTTGTGGTCGCGCGTCGACGCCACGAACGGCCTCGACTTAGGTCGCCACTTCGGCTCGCACTTTTCCGCGCGATAGAGGTCGACCGCGGCGAGGTACCGCGCGATCTCGAGGAACAGCTCCTTGCGATCGATGTGGATCAGCTCCTTCATGGCTCGACTTTTCCAGGCGAAGCTCAAGATCCGCTCAACACGGCGCACCGTAATCTCCGCTCGGCCCGAGTTTCCGCTCCTCGTTTAGATTCGAGCCTTCTCGAGATCTGCTTACGAAACGCGCACCACGAGATCGAGCCTGCCGGTGCGTCCAGAGAGGTCGATCGTCTCGGTCTGAGCGTCGAAACGGGTGTACGGGCGCCCGTCGAGCGTGACGCCGATCATGCGACTCCCGCGCGGAAGCCGCACGCGGAGGGCGAGCGTTTCGAGCGAAGACCGCCCCGGAACGTCGACTGTCACGTGAACCCTGTCGTCGGACGACCGCATCGAGAACGAAACTCGGCCAAAGCTCGTCGGCGCGCGGCGCACGACGATGCGCTTCCCCGGGCTCAACCACGCTCGTGGCGTTGCGAAAGCGAGCTCGAGACCGCGCGGCTCGAGGTTCCGGCCACGCGACTCGTGGACGAGCAGCAAGCGGAGCGTCTCGAGAAAGGAGCCGTTGCTGGCCCCGTTCGGCGGAAGGTACA
Organism: uncultured Thermoleophilia bacterium; assembly: GCA_963722035.1. Lineage (GTDB taxonomy): Bacteria > Actinomycetota > Thermoleophilia > Gaiellales > Gaiellaceae > GMQP-bins7. The sequence goes on along the minus strand of CAVRLG010000019.1, from coordinate 7,830 downwards.
TGGAGCGGTCTGGCTCGCTGCGCAGCGGCGTGACCGACAGCCCCTCGCCCGAGACGAACGTTCCCGGCGCCATGCCTGCAGCGAGCTGGCCATAGAGGCCAAGCACGAGTTGATCGGGTCGATCGTTGTCGGCGAGGAACCGTGCGACGTTGAGGCCATAGACGGGGTTGACTCCGGAAGTCGGCCGCGACGGCTGGAGGCCGTAGAGCGAGTAGGCGCCCGCTCGTACGAGTCCGAGGAGCCGCGATCCGTGCCGAAACATGTATCGGCTGACGCCATTAGCCTCCCGGCTCCGTGGAGCGAACAGGCCGGATGCGAAGGCATAGGGCGCCACGAGGTTCCAGTAACCGCCGGAGCGTGACTCGGTAACGCTCTCGTACGGCCGTTCGTCATCGAAGAGACGCATCGGAATGAAGAGCGATCCGTCGGGCAGTCTCTGCTCCGACGCCGAAACGGCGGCGCGCAGCCCCGTACCGAGGCGCGCGGCGAGCTTGCGAGCCTCGGCCGCGAGCGATCCGTACCCCGTCGCCGCCCAGACGGATGCCATCGAGCGCAAGCCCTGCCAGACGATCGCCTGCGAATGAAGGCCGTACACGGAGTCCTTGATGTCGGAGGAGAAGCGCTCCCGGTCAAGGATCCGGCGCGAATTCGAGTTGATCTGAGCGCCGATTTCAGTCGCGTACGCTCGCAGGAACGGGGTCACCTGCTCGATGTACGACCGATCCCGGTGAAGCCGATAGTAGAGGGCGGAAGCCACGAGCTTCTGGCCCATCTTCCAGTTCCGGTACCGCGTGAGCGGGGTCGCGAACGACTTGATCAAGATCGCGCGGGCAACAGCCGCCAAGCCCTGTGTGCTCATGACCTGCGCGACGTCGACTCCTTCCGGGAACGAGAACTGCTGGTAGGGGTTGCCGACGCTGTAGCGCCAGGTGAGCGCGAGGTTCTGCACGAGAAGCGCGCGGTACGCATGGCTGACGCGAGGCTCGGGCACGTTGATCGTCGACCCACCCGCGAGCCGCCGGTCCCAATGGCGGACGAGAGACGACCTGGCCGACTCGTAGACCGCATGGTCGAGCGTGATCGGTCGGGTCGTGGTAGGCGAATTCATCAGGACGACATACACCGTCTGGGGGCGCCCAGCAGACACGTCATAGGTGACAGTCGACCCGTCCACGCTCCCGCCTTCGCTGAATGCGACGTGGGTGTCGCCGGAGCTGCCGAGCGTGTCGCCGTCGGCCACGAGCCCTCGCTCCGAGAGCGTAAAGCGAAGTCTCGAAGCGCGCCCGCTCACACCTTCTGTGTCGACGCTGAGCCGGACAAAGCTCACGAGCGAGCGTGTCTGTGCGATGCGCGTCGCAAACGACTCCTGCCGGTAACGCACGCCGTCCGCGTCGACGTACTGGGTTTCGAGGATCGGCAGGTAGCCGCCGGCGAGGCGGGTGGTCGTGCGAGCGAAGCATGAGCCGTAACGCTCGCGACCGTCGTCTCCCACGGCGATCGTCAGCGAGCGTCCGGAGACTCGTTGCGAGAGGATCTGGCTTCCGTCTGCGACGTGCAACGCCATGCTTCCCGCTCCGTTCACGCCGACCGGCCCCGAGAACGGGACGTAGTGGACGCCCGACGTCGTGAGCTCTACGCCGTTGGCGCCCTTGGCGCGGAGCAGCGGCTCCAGGTATCTCCGCGCCTGTGCGTAGGTTGGCCCCTCCGGCGCCGCGAGCAGCTCGTTTCCCCAGACGTCGTTCTTCGCGCGAAGCGCGCGCATGACTCGACTCGCGTAGCCGGGCTCCAATGCGCTCCGAGCACACCCCGGCGCGGATACCGCTGCGTGCCCGCCGGCGCCGGCAAGCGCTGCGACGGAGGCTACGCACGCGGCAACTGCGATCGATCGCCATGGCATGGCTATGCCTCGCACGACGGGCGAACCTGGTGGTGAACCGAACTCGGGAGGATCTTGGTCGTCTTCGGAAGCAGGTCGAGGTCTCGCAGCGCAACCGGAAGAAGCGCGTCCGCCTTCATCTCCTTCGAGTGCTCCCAGGTACCGGCGTACGCAGAGACCGGAGCGCACGCGTTCAGCCGCTTTAGCTCACGAAAGAAGGCGCCGGACTGGTGCTGTTGGTCGGTCACGATCCGATCCTTGTGGCTCCACCAGATCTGGAGAGGGACGCCGGAAAACGCGATGTTCCGCGCGTTGCGGAGCGGGCTCCGCGTAGCGTACGCAGTCGGCGCGGTCGCCGGAGTCCCGCCGACCTCGGAGCGCATGGCCTCCTGAAGGACGAGGCCGTACGGCTTTCCCCAGTGCTTCAGGCAGGCCCTGTCACACGCAACGTCCGGAAGCTGGTAATAGCGGCGGTGCAGGTCGGTGACGGAGTCCATCGCCACCGCACCGGCGAGCAAGTCGGCATGACGCGCGACGAGCATGAGCGTCTCGTGCCCGCCCATGCTGCTGCCGAGCGCGAAGATCCGATCGCGGTCGATCCGTAGCCACGGCAGTCCCTCGAGCGCGAACTCGGGCATCTTCGCGAGGTCGTCGATCTGCCCCCGGTGCGCGTACGACTTGAGAGGCAGCCGCCGACCCATGCCGTCGGGGTTGATCACACCGAACCTCCCGATAGCGGGAAGGTCGCCCCAGTACTTGGCGTTCCCCCGGCCTGTTCCGTTTCGCCCGTGCGGAGAGATGACGAGAGGCAGCGGCGGGTTGTTACCCGGCCCGTACCAGGCGGGGAGAAGAACAACAGCCTCCCGATCGGCGCCGTTGTGCGCCGCGTAGTGGATCGTCCATGCGCGGACGGTGGAACGGGAACCTGCGGAGCTCCCCGTCGGAAGCCCGGCGCTGAGCACGATCGCAGCTGCACCGAGCATCGCGATGCGGCGCGTGCCGCCCGTTGAGGTGATGCGGTTGGTAGCCATGCGGCCACCGTCGGACCGACCCCAAACCGCCCACCAACAGCAGGCTCACAACCCGCTAACGACCACTCCCGCGCCTTGAGCGGCCCTTGAGAGGGATCACGTGTCATCCGATAACGGTGATACCGAGGAGAGACGCGGATGCCTCATAGGTCGGAGAACCCCTGGACACGGCGCGCTTTTCGGAGCTAGTGTCGCTTGTGACCTTTCAGTTCCGGATACTCGGCCCGTTCGAAGTCGAGAGTGAAGCTGGCCCGATCGCACTCGGCGGCCAGCGTCAGCGCGCGCTTCTCGCAGCTCTCCTACTCGACGCCGGCCGGGTCGTCCCCACCGACCGACTGGTCGATCTGCTCTGGGGCGAGGGAGCGCCGAAGACCGCGACGACCTCGCTCCACAACTCCGTCTCGCGCTTGCGGAAGGAGCTCGGGCCCGACGTCTTGGAGACGAGGGCGCCCGGATACATCCTCCGCGTGGAGCCAGACCACGTGGACGCACGCCGCTTCGAGATGCAGCTCCAGGATGCGCGCGGCGCCGGCGCCGAGCAGCGCCGCGAGCTCCTCGTGCGAGCGCTCGCGCTCTGGCGGGGCCCCGCACTCGCAGAGTTCACATTCGAGCAGTTCGCACAGGCCGAGATCAGGCGGCTGGAGGAGCTACGACTGGTGGCGTTCGAGGAGCGGATCGACGCCGATCTCGAGCTCGGGCGGCATGGAGACGTCGTCGGCGAGCTCGAGTCCCTCGTCCGCCAGCACCCGCTCCGAGAGACGTTCCGCCGGCTGCTGATGCTCGCGCTATACCGCTCCGCGCGCCAGGCGGAGGCGCTCGAGGTCTACCAGGATGCTCGCGCTCGGTTCGTGGAGGAGCTCGGTATCGAGCCCGGCCCGGAGCTCAGGCAGCTGCAGTCCGAGATCCTGAGGCAAGAAGCGGGGCTCGCGACGCCAGGAGCAGCAACGGCCGCTTCGGACGAGGAGGGTGAGATCGTCAAGGCGTTGCTGGCCGGTCGCGTGGTTCCTGTCCTCGGTCTCGACGGCGCCGGCGACCTCGCGGCCCACCTCGCGAGCGCGTTCGATGTGCCGAAGGACCGGCCCGTCGACCTGGCCCGCGTCTCCCAGTACGTCGCCACGATGCAGGGAAGCGGTCCGCTGTACGACGAGCTCCACGCCCGCTTCGAAGCAGCTGTCGAGCCTGGGCCACTGCATCGCTTCCTCGCGCGGATGCCGGCACTCCTGCGCGATCGCGGGATACCTCACCACCTCATCGTCAGCACGAACTACGACCTCGGGCTCGAGCGTGCCTTCGACGAAGAAGGCGAGGAGCTCGACATCGTCACGTACGTCGCCTCGGGACCACATCGCGGGCGCTTTTGGCACCGCCCGCCGGGACTCGCGCCCCGGCCGATCGACGTACCGAATACGTATGCGACCGAGCTCTCACTCGAGCGCCGCACGATCCTGCTCAAGCTCCACGGCGCAGTGGATCCGCTCCCCGAGCGCGAATGGGAGAGCTTCGTCATCACCGAGGACGACTACATCGACTACCTGGGCCGCTCCGAGCTGACCGCGGTGGTGCCCGTCTCGCTTGCCGCCAAGCTGCGGCGTAGCCACTTCCTGTTCCTTGGCTACGACATGGCCGACTGGAACCTACGGCTGATCCTCAACCGAATCTGGGGGGAGCGCCCCGTGGCGTACCGCTCATGGGCGGTCGACGGATCACCGAGCGCACTCGCCCACGCGTTCTGGCGTCGCTACGACGTGACGCCGCTCGACGTCGAGCCCGCCACCTATGTCGAGCTGCTCGAGCGGCGGCTCGAGACGGCAGCGTGACCGGCCACCCCTCTTCGCCGTTCAAGGGCCTCAACGCCTTCGACGACTCCGAGCTCGACGCACTCCTCTTCTTCGGTCGGGAGCGCGAGCGCGAGATCGTGGTCGCCAACTTGATCGCTTCGCGGCTGACTGTTCTCTACGGCCCGAGCGGGGTCGGCAAGTCGTCGCTCCTCGGTGCGGCCGTTGCGCGGTCGCTGCGAGAGCTGCCAGAACAACCGCTCGTCGTCGTCTTCTCCCGCTGGAGCGACGACCCTTCTGCGGCGCTCAGCCAAGCTGTGGCCGAGGCGAGCGGCGGGAGCGCGAACGGCTCACCGCTCGAGGCACTCGAGCACGCGCAAGACGGCCGCGACGTCTACCTCGTCCTCGATCAGGCCGAGGAGTACTTCCTCTACCACGCCGACGACGGCGGGCCCGGGCTCGTTCGCCGAGGCACTTCCAGGAGTCCTCGCGGCGCCGCTCCGGATCAACGTCCTCGTCTCGCTGCGAGAGGACTCGCTTGCAAAGCTCGACCGATTCACCGGTCGCATCCCTGGCTTGTTCGCGAACACCCTCCGGCTCGATCGCCTCGATCGTCAGGCTGCAACCGCGGCGATCGTCGGCCCGATCGATCGCTACGCCGAGCTCGACGGGCGACGCGGTGAGCATCGAGCCGGAGCTCGTCGAGCGCGTGCTCGACGAGGTGGGAGCCGGACAGATCGAGCCCGCTCTCGGTGGCCTCGGCTCGGTGGAGAGCGGAGAAGACGGCGCACGCATCGAGGCGCCGTATCTCCAGCTCGTCATGCAACGTCTGTGGGAGGAAGAGCGCGCCTCCGGCTCCGATGTGCTTCGCATCGAGACGCTCGATCGGCTGGGCGGAGCCCAGCAAATCGTCGAAGAGCATCTCGAAGGCGCCATGGCTGAGCTGACCGCCGGCCAGAAGGACGTCGCAGCGCGGCTCTTCAACCATCTCGTGACGCCTTCCGGGACGAAGATCGCGCACGAGGCCTCCGACCTCGCCGACTTCGGCCAGGTCTCGGTCGAGGAGCTGCGACCGGTGCTGGCGACGCTCGCGGACCGGCGCATCCTGCGCTCGGTCGAAGAGGGCGGCGGCGTCCGCTACGAGATCTTCCACGACGTGCTCGCCCAGCCCGTGCTCGCCTGGCGAGCGAGCCACGAGGCCGAGCGCGAGCTGCAGCGCCAACAGGACGCCGCGGATCGGCGGCACCGGCGCCTGCTCGCGATCATCGGTGCCGCGGCTGTCCTGCTCGTGGCGATGGGCGGGGTGACGCTCTACGCCCTGTCACAGAGAAGCGAAGCGCGCCAGCAGGCGCTCGAGGCGAAGGCGAACGGTCTCATCGTGAACGCCGACGCCGAGCTCGACCGCGATCCCGAGCTGAGCCTCCTGCTCGCACTCGAAGCTGCACGTCGGGTCTCGGGCGAACGCGTCGAGCGATCGGTGCAGCGAGCACTCCTGACGTCGCGGGTGCGCGGCATCGCGGAGTTGGGAGCTCCCGTGCTCGATGCCGTCGAGCACGGAGGTGCAGTGGTCGCAGTCACCGAGGAAGGGGAGATCGTCGAAGTGACACCGGGTACAGGGGACGTCGTCGACACGATCTCGACGGGCTCGGCCGCTAAGGACGCGTCCTTCGCGTCCGACAGGACGGTCGTGATCACGGGCCGGGACGGTCGAGTTCGAATCGTCCGGCCAGGCGGCGAGGTCACGGTCGTTCCGGGCGTGACGGACGCGCTCGCGGCCTCGAGCTCGCGCGACGGGTCTGTCGTGGCGGTGGTCGAGCCGAATCGGGCACGCCTCATCGAACCCCGAACGGGCCGACCCCTTCATGTCTACCCCCACCCAGGCGTGCGCTCGGCAGCCATCTCTCCCGATAACCGCCGCGTTCTGACGGGAGGGGCCGATGATGTCGTGCGGGTCTGGTCAGGGCAGAGCGGAAGGCGCGTTCACACCTTAACGGAGCAGACGGGCAATGCGATCGCAGTCGCTTTCAGCCCCGATGGAGCATGGGTCGCCAGCGCGAGCACCGACGGTACGGCCCGCATCTGGCGGTCGAGCGACTGGGGACTTACATCGAGCCTCACGGGTCACACGAACGCGCTGACGAACGTGGCGTTCAGCGGCGACAGCGCGCATGTCGTAACCACCGGGAGGGACGGAACGGCACGGGTCTCGCACACCGAGAGCGGGGACGAACTGTTCGTGCTCTCGGGCCACGACAGCTGGGTCCAGTCGGCTGCGTTCACCGGGAACGCGGAGAGCCCGATCGTGACCTCGAGCCAGGACGGATCGATCAGAACGTGGGATGCGGTCTTTCAGCCGGAGCTCGAGTTGCTCGCCGACCTCGGTGCTCCGATCACGTCGATCGCGCTCACAGACGAGATACACGCGAGGACGAGCGACGGGCAGGAGCACGTCCTCGATCCGGTCACCGGGAGCGAACTGAGCACCATCGCCGTACCGAAGCGGCGCCCGCGGCGCGTCGTCGGCCCGGACGGAACGGCCGCGACGATGCGTGGCAGGACGGTCGTCGTGAGAAAGGACGGCACGTCCCATGTCCTTCGCCATCGCGACCGCGTCAATTCGGTCGCCTTCTCGCCCTCCGGGGATCTCCTCGCCACGGCAAGCCGTGACCGCGACGCTCGGATCTGGAGCGTCGCCACCGGCGAGCTCGTTCGCGTGTTCTCGCACAACACCGCAGTTCACGACGCCCAGTTCAGTCCCGACGAGCGTCGGCTCGTCACCGCGGCTCTGCGAGCGAGCCTGTGGGACGCGCACGACGGAACGAACATCGTTCGGTTGAAAGGACACGAGGGAACCGTCGCCGCGGCCGCGTTCGATCCCAGCGGCCGCAGGATCGTCACGGGTGGCGTCGACGGAACCGTTCGAACGTACGACTGCATGATCTGCGGCGAGCTCGACGAGCTCGTCGAGCTCGCTGAGACGCGACTCGCTACGACCCGGCGCGAGCTGACGCCCGCCGAGCGCGCACGGTATCTCGGCTAATCCGGGGCAAACCTCGCCCAGAGGTTCTCGACGAGACGCGAGGTCACAGGATCCACGTGGATCAGCCGGATGAGGTAGAAGGCGCCCGCGGCGAACACGTGCGCGCCC
>CAVRLG010000018.1:0-22939 GCA_963722035.1 uncultured Thermoleophilia bacterium | reverse complement strand
GGCTGCCCGTCGAGGCCGAGGGCATCCGCGTACGAGCGCAGGAAGCCGCGGATGTACGTGGGTGCGGGCAGGATGTCGAACCGCTCGTCCTCGAGCGCGCGGAGGTACTTCGGGCGGATCTTCGTCCGCTCCTCGAGCTCGGGGAAGTCGAGCTCCTGACGGAGTCGAGCCTCGCGGAGGCTGGAGCCGATGTCGAACATGAGCGGGACAGTGTAGTGAAGGCGCGAAGCGCCTTGTCCGCGCAGCGGACCAGTGGAGGGGTCTGGGGGAACCGGGAGGTTCCCCCAGCATCCACCACCGACCCAGCATGCGAGTCGCGCTCGCTCTACTCGCGCGACCCGGCGAACTCCAGGAGCCAGTACACGCCGAGGGCGACGACGCCTGCCGCCGCCAGGCACAGACCGATGATCCCGAGCACGCGGCCGACTCGGGCAGCGCCCATTGAGCCACCCTCCCCCAGGGCCATCGCGCCCCGGATCCGGGCCCTGCGTGCGAGCGCCAGCGCGGCAAGGCCGAGCCCCGCGGCCATGGGTATCGCAAAGCCCGCATGGAGGAGGTCGAACCGGTCGCTGAAGCGCGTGAGATATATCGCCAGCGGAAGCGCCACGATCGAGGCCAGCCCCATGAGGAGCGAGCCACGGGCGGCCCGGATTGGCGTACCTCCCACCCTATTGCTTGACGTACGGACGACCAATAGCGGCGGGAGGAGTTGAGCGACCGACAACACCCGCAACGGCGATGATCGTCAGGACGTACGGGAGCACGTTGAACAGAAGCGGCGCGGAGCTTCCCTGCTCGAAGTACTCCGGCAACCGGTCGGCGAGCGCGCTCGAGAAGCCGAACAGGAGCGCAGCCGCAAAGGCGCCGAACGGCCGCCAGTTCCCGAAGATCAGCGCGGCCAGGGCGATGAACCCGCGTCCGCCGGTCACGTTCTGGTCGAAGAGGTGGATGAGACCGAGCGAGAGGTACGCGCCTCCGAGAGCTGCGAGCGCGCCCGAGGTCATGACGCACGCGTACCGGACCCCGTACACGGAGATGCCGACCGTGTCGGCCGCCCGCGGATGCTCCCCGACCGAGCGAATCCGCAGGCCGATTGGCGTCCTGAACATCACGAAGTACGACGCGACGAGGACGACGAAGCTCAGCCAGATCATGAAGTTGAGAGAGCCGATCGCCTCGCCGAAGAAGCCCTGGTCCTGGAGCCAGGGGATGTTCACGTCCGGAATCTCCGGAATGGTCGTCGGAGTTCCCTGATCACCGTAGATGTCGATGAAGAGGTAGCCCGTAAGCCCGAGAGCGAGGAAGTTGATCGCGGTGCCGATCACGATCTGGTCGGCGCGGAGGTGGATGCAGAAGAAGGCGTGCAAACTCGCCGAGCGCCGATGCCGGAGAGCATCGCGATCACGAGCCCGAGCTGCCAGGAATCGGTGACGTCGGCTCCCCAGATCGCGAAAAACGCGCCCACCAGCATCTGCCCCTCGAGGCCGATGTTCACGACGCCGCTTCGCTCCGAGAACATGCCCCCGATCGCGGCGAACGTCAGCGGAGTCGCGTAGCGCAGCGTTGCGGCGATGAGCGCCGACCAGACGACGACGAGGTTGAGGTTCTCGACGCTCGACTGCGTCGCGAGCATGCCAAGCGAAATGCCGAGGAGGTTGGCGGCGACCGCTAACAGGCCGAGCCGACGTTCACCGCGTGTGGTCGCCCAGATCGCGGCGAACAGTCCGAGAATCCCGATTCCTGCGGGCCACCAGACCTGCCGGAGCTCGAACGGGGGCAGCGCGACGAAGACTGCGAGGAGTCCGAGCCGCGATGCCGATAAAGCCAGCTGCTCGGGCGCCAGAGACTCGAGCAAAGGTCGCCCGTTCGGGCGCTTCGGCGCGCACGCTCACGTCGGCGCCACCTCTCGATCGACGCGGCGAAGCTTCTTGCGCGCCTGCCACAGATACAGGACGAGGACGTCCGCGCCGACGAACAGCACGACGAGCCCCTGGATCAGAAGCGTCAGGTTGTCGGCGAGCTTCGGGCTGAAGATCTCGGGGTCGAGGTTCCGCGTAGACGTCCCGGTCAGAGTGCGCCGAACAAGAGCGCCGCGAACCCGACACCGACCGCGGTGTTTCGGCCGAGCAGCGCGACGGCGATCCCGATGAACCCGATGGTCGAGACCTGGACGTCGTTGACGGCGAGCCGGAACTGCCAGCCCAGCATGTCGATCGCGCCGGCGAGGCCGGCGAAGCTCCCGAGATCGCCATCGCGAGGAAGTAGTTGCGCGCGACGCTGATGCCGCCGTAGTGGGCCGCCTCGGGGTTGAAGCCGACCGCGCGCACCTCGTAGCCGAGCGTCGTGCGGTTCAGGATCACCCAGTAGGCGACGAGCGCGCCGATCGCGACGAAGAGACCGATGTGGAGCCCCTGGAGCACCGGCTTCCCCCAGAACACGGGCAGCTGCGCCGATGGACGATGTCGTTCGAGACGGGTCCGACTCCTCGCCCACCGTCGTGCTCTGGAGCGGGCCCCCGAGCCCGAAGAGGTACGTGCCCGACCCAGATAGACGATCCAGTTGAGCATGATCGTGACGATCACCTCGTGCGCGCCGACGGTCGCCTTGAGGATGCCGGCGATCCCGGCCCAGTAGCGCTCCGGCGAGCGCTCGCGAGCACGAGCGCGAGCAGGATGTGGACGACGCAGGTAGGCCGCGGCAAGGACGAGCCGACCCAGACGCCGGCGATCGCGCCGACCATGTACTGGCCCTGGCCGCCGATGTTGAAGAGACCGCAGCGGAAGGCGAACGCGACCGCAAGGCCGGTGAGGATGAGCGCCGTCGTCAGCACGAGCGTGCTCTGCAGGTCGAACGCAGCGCTGATCGCTCGTCGCCGTCACCCACGGGAAGAACCAGTTGAGTCCCGTGCCTTCGAAGATCGCCCGGTAGGTCGAGAGCGGGTTGTTCCCGGTCGTGATCAGCACGACCAGGCCGCCGATGAAGAACGCGAGGAGCGTCGTGATGAGCGCGGTGACGAGACCGCCTGCGCGCTGCAGCACCGCCGAGCCGCTGCCCGCCGGCTCCCTGACCCTCCTCGCTCGGGCGACGCGGGGCCTCCGGTCGCTCACGCCGCGACCTCGTCGCGTCGTGCCGCCGAGCATCGCGAAGCCGAGCTCCTCCTCGGCAACGTCCGGCGTGTACTCGCCGACGATCTCGACCCTCGTACATGACGAGGATCCGGTCGGAGAGCGACAGGATCTCGTCCAGCTCGAGCGAGACGAGCAGGACCGCCCGCCCCTCGTCGCGCTCCTCGACGAGGCGACGGTGGACGAACTCGATCGCGCCGACGTCGAGGCCGCGCGTCGGCTGCGCGGCGATCAGCACGCGTGGGTCGCCGCTCGACCTCGCGCGCGACGACGACCTTCTGCTGGTTGCCGCCCGAGAGTGACCCGGCGGGCGTCCGCGGGCCGCCGCCGCGGACGTCGAACTCCTTCACCAACTTCACCGCCCGCTCGAAGAGCTGGCCGGGCATGAGCCACCCGAAGCGGGAGTTCGGCGGCCTGTCGAAGTCGTGCAGCGCGAAGTTCTCGGCGAGCGTGAACTCGAGCACGAGCCCGCGCCGCTGCCGGTCCTCGGGGATGTGGCCGACGCCCGCGTCGAGGATCTCGCGCGTCGTCGAGCCGGTGATGTCTCGCCCGGCGACCTTGATGCGCCCGCTCGTGGTTCCGCGCAGGCCGGTGATCGCTTCGATCAGCTCGCGTCTGGCCGTTGCCGTCGACGCCCGCGATGCCGACGATCTCGCCCGCATGAACGGTGAGCGAGACGCCGCGAACCGCCTCGAGCCCGCGGTCGTCGAGCACGTGCAGGTCCTCGACCTCGAGCAGCGTGCTCGCCGGGCGTCGCCGGCGTCTTCTCGACCCGCAGGAGCACCTCGCGGCCCGACCATCGCCGCGCGAGCTCCTCCTCGGTCGCGCCCGCGCGCGGCAGCGTCTCGATCTTCTTGCCGCGCCGGAGCACGGTGATGCGGTCGGCGATCTCGAGCACCTCGTTCAGCTTGTGGCTGATGAAGATGATCGACTTCCCCTCGCGCCTGCAGGCTCTCGAGGATCCCGAAGAGCTCGGTCGCCTCCTGCGGGGTGAGCACGGCCGTCGGCTCGTCGAGGATCAGGATCTCCGCCCTGCGATAGAGCGCCTTGAGGATCTCCACGCGCTGCTGCTGGCCGACCGTGATCTCCTCGATCCGCGCGTCGGGGTCGACCGCGAGCCCGAAGCTGCTTCGAGAGCTCGCGCACGCGCGCTCGCGCGGCCGCGCTCGGTCGAGGAAGACGCCGGCGTGCGTCGGCTCGACTGCCGAGCACGATGTTCTCGGCGACCGTCATCACCGGGATCAGCATGAAGTGCTGGTGCACCATCCCGATCCCGAGGTCGATCGCCGTCTCTCGGCGAGTCGATCGACACCGGCTTGCCGTTGAGCAGGATCTCGCCCTCGTCCGGGTGGTAGAGCCCGTAGAGGATGTTCATCAGCGTCGACTTGCCGGCGCCGTTCTCGCCGAGGAGCGCGTGCACCTCGCCGCGGCGCGAGATCGAAGTCGACGTGGTCGTTCGCGACGACGCCAGGGAAGCGCTTGGTGATGCCGCGCATCTCGAGAACCGGGCCCGCGGCCATGCGCGCGCGATTCTATGGTGCTCGCGGCTACGTGTCCAGGGACGCCGAGGGCGGACTCGCGCCCGCCCTCGGATCGCTTCTGCCTGTCGAGCGACTAGAGCGTCGACGGGGGCTCGATCTTGCCGCTGATGATCAGCTGCTTCTGCGCGTTCATCTCGCGCGATGAACGCCTTCGGCACCTTGGGGCTGATCCTGCCGACGTCCTGACCGCCGTTCTTCAGGTTGAAGACGAGGTCGCGGCCGCCGCGAAGCTGCCGTCCTTCGACGGCCCTGAAGGCTGCGTAGACACGGCGTTGTCGACGCGCTTGACGCCGCTCGTCAGGATGTGCGGGCCCAGGTAGTACTGGTCGGCGTCGACGCCGATGCCCCACACCTTCTTCTGCTTCGCCGCGTCGAGCGCGCCGAGGCCGCAGCCGCCGGCGACCTGGAAGACCGACCTGCGCGCCCCGGGCGATCTGGTTCAGCGCGATCTCCTTGCACTTCGGAGCCGCGACGGCGGGAACTGGCCCGAGTAGCCGATGAGCACCTTGATCTTCGGGTTCGGCCTTCTTGCGCGCCCGCCCGGTAGCCGGCGATCCAGTTGTCGACCGACGGGATCTTCTGGCCGCCGACGGCGCTGATGACCTGCGTGCCGCCCTTCGCCTTCGCCATCAGCGCCGCGAGGTAGCCGACGAGGTAGCCGGACTCCTCGGACTTGAAGGTCAGCCCCAGCGCGTTCGCGTGGCTTGTCTCGCGAGCGCCGCCCACGGGAAGTCGACGATCGCGAAGTTCGTGTCCGGGAACTGCTCCGGCCGCGGTGTTCACGTCGGCGCCAGCAGGAACCCGTTCGCGACGACGATGCCGCCGTCCCCGCCTCCTGCGCAGCCGCGGCGAGGTTCGGCAGTAGTCGGCTGTCCGTCTTCGAGATGAAGCGCGCGTGTCCGTCATGCCGAGCTCGGTCTCAGCCCGCAGACGGCCCTGTTCGCCAGGAAGTTGAACGAGCGGTCGTTGAGCCCGGCGGTGTCGGTGACGATAGCGCCGTAGTTCTTGCTCGGCTGTCGCCCGCTGTCGCGATCGCTACGAGCCCAAGCGATGCGACGAGCGCGCCGAGAATGCCGACAGCGATCCTTGCCCTGCGAGATACTTTCACGTGCCCTCCTAGTTGGTTAACGCCTACCCGCGTATCTGACGCGCGATGCTAACCCGAAGTTGGGGCCCGTGCCAGTCGTAGCACGTTCTTTACAGGCCGTGCGAGCGCGCTTTGGAGGTCCAGCCTCGGAGACGAGCACACGCCGCGGCTTCGATCCCTCGTAGCCGGAGATGATCCCGCGCCGCTCGAGCATGTCGATCAGGCGGCCCGCGCGCGTGTAGCCGACCCGCAGCCGACGCTGGAGAAGCGAGACCGACGCGGTCTGCGTCTGCACGACGATCTCGATCGCCCGCTCGAGCAGCGGATCCTCGTCGGGATCGAAGTCGGCGTCCTCCTCCCCCGCCTCGTACGCTGCCTCAGGGGCCTCGAGGAGCGACTCGTCGAGATCCTGCCCGCGCTGCGAGCGGCACTGCTCGACGACGAGCGCGACCTCTTCCTCGGTCACGTACGCGCCCTGGAGTCGCTGGAGACGCGAGGTGCCGAGCGGCTTGAAGAGCATGTCGCCCTGGCCGAGGAGGCTCTCCGCGCCCGCGCCGTCGAGGATCACGCGCGAGTCGGTCTGGCTGGAGACGGCGAACGCGATCCGCGAGGGGACGTTCGCCTTGATCATCCCGGTGATGACGTCCACCGACGGACGTTGAGTCGCGAGCACGAGGTGGATCCCGACCGCACGCGACTTCTGCGCGAGCCGGATGACGCAGTCCTCGACTGCCTGCGGCGAGACCATCATCAGGTCGGCGAGCTCGTCGATGACGACGAGCAGGTACGGCAGCGTCGCCTCTCCGCGCGCGCGCAGGGCACGGTTTGCCTCCGGCAGGCTCCGCGCCCGCACGAACGAGAGCCGCTCGTAGCGTCGCTCCATCTCGGCGACGACGTTCATGAGCACGACGGCCGCCTCCTTCGGGCTCGAGACGACCGGCGTCAGCAGGTGCGGGATCGACTCGTAGTAGCCCGAGCTCGATGCGCTTCGGGTCGATCAGGATCATTCGCACGTCGTCCGGTGTCGCGCGCAGGAGGGTCGAGGTCAGGATCGTGTTGATGCAGCCCGACTTGCCCGAGCCGGTCGTGCCCGCGATGAGGAGGTGCGGCATCCGGGCGAGGTCGGTCCAGACCGAGTTCCCGGAGATGTCCTTGCCGAGCCAGACGGCGAGCGGGCTCGCGGTTGCGGGGAGATCGTCGTAGATGTCACCGAGCGTGACGAGCCGCGGCGAGAGGTTCGGGACCTCGACGCCGACGGCCTGCTTGCCCGGGATCGGGGCGAGGATCCTGATCTCGGTCGTCGCCAGCGCGTACGAGAGGTCGTCCTTGAGCCCGGCGACCTTCGACACCTTCGTGCCCGGGGCGAGCTGGAGCTCGTAGCGAGTGACGCGCGGGCCCGAGATCTGGCCGAGGACGGTGGCGTCGACCCCGAACTCTGACAACGTTCGCACGAGGAGGTCTGCCGTTCTCGCTCCCGAGTCCCCGCTCGCGGCTGCCGTCGCAGGCGACGTGCGTAGGAGCGTCCGGTCGGGAAGTCGGTAGTCGGCGTGCTCGCTCGCGGTCGCGAGGACGGACTCGACGCTCTCGAACTCCGGCTCAGGGTCGTCTGCGATGAGTGGCGGCGGGTCTCCCGACGGCGCATCGCCGACGACATCGGGATACGCCTCCGCCCCGTCGAGCACGCGCCGTGCAGGCACAACGAGCGGCGCAGGTGGAAGCACGACGTCCTCGGCGGTCTGGGACTCGCTCGACACCCAGTCGAACGCACGCCTCGCCCCGGAGCCCGCTCGCCGCACGACATGACCCGTGCGACGAAGGATTGCGCCGGTCGACGCGCCGGTCACGAGCAGGAGGCCCCCGAGGAGCAGCGCGCCTCCGACGATCGCTGCCCCCGTCTCGCCGATGAGCGCGGCGAGCGTGCCGCCGATCGCCATGCCGATCCAG
Source organism: uncultured Thermoleophilia bacterium (assembly GCA_963722035.1). Lineage (GTDB taxonomy): Bacteria > Actinomycetota > Thermoleophilia > Gaiellales > Gaiellaceae > GMQP-bins7. The sequence goes on along the minus strand of CAVRLG010000018.1, from coordinate 15,242 downwards.
CCGCCGCTGTCCTTGCCGAGCAGCGTCATCAACCCGAGGAGGCCGACGCCGACGCCGAGGCGGAAAGGCCGCACTTCGAGCAGGTCGCTACGCGCGAGTAGAAGCCCGCCGATCGCGAGAAGCACGATCGGGAGAACGTACGCGGCCTCGCCCATGACCTCTCGGAGCGCATCGGCGAGCCACGAGCCGACGGCTCCGCCGTCGAGGCCAAGGTAGAGGATCGCGCAGAAGACGAGGCCGAGCGCGAGGAGCGCAAGCCCGAGGAGCTCGTTCTCGTGATGCGAGCGGATGCGCGGTTGCTTCCGCCGCTTCACGCGCGAAGGGACGCGCGGCCGAAGCGGCCGCTTCTTCCTCCTGCGGGCAGCCATGCTCGGTCGATTCGCCGCATCGGCGGCGCGCTCCTCCGCAGGCGTGGCTAGTGGCTCGCGCGGGCGCGGGCCTCGGCTACGACGCGCTCGGCTTCTGCGCGGTTGCCGTAGCCCAGCGTCTCGACCTTTGCTTCCTCGAGATCCTTGTACACCTGGAAGAAGTGCTCGATCTCGTTGCGCAGCTCGGCGGGCAGGTCGTGCACGTCGGAGATCCGCATCCAGGCGGGATCCCTGAGCGGAACGCAGAGGATCTTCTCGTCCGGTCCTTTCTCGTCGGCCATGTGAAAGACGCCAACGACGCGAGCTCGGATACGGCACCCCGGGAACGTCGGATCGCCGACGAGAACGAGCGCGTCCAGCGGATCGCCGTCTCCGCCCATCGTCCCCTCGATGAAGCCGTAGTCGGCGGGGTACGCCATCGAGGTGAAGAGGCGGCGGTCGAGGACGATCGCCCCGAGCTCCTCGTCGAGCTCGTACTTGTTGCGCGAGCCCGGACGGCACCTCGACGAAGACGACGACGGGCTCGGCCACGGTCGGAGGCTATCCGAGGCTCGTGATCCGCACGGCGGAGCGCAGTATCGTGCCCGCTCGTGGATCCCGTTCGCACGAAGCTTCTCGGCTTCGCGCTCTCGCTTCCCGAGGCCGTCGAGGATCACCCGTGGGACGAGACCGTCGCCAAGGTACGGAAGAAAGTCTTCGTGTTCTTCGGCGGCGACCCGTCGCGGGACCGGATCACCGTGAAGCTGGTCGAGTCGCATGGTCACGCGCTCTCGATCGAGGGTGCCGAGCCGAGCGGGTACGGGCTGGGCAAGGCCGGGTGGGTGACCATCCCTGTCGACGCGGAGGGTGTCGACCACGACGTCCTCTGCGACTGGGTCGAGGAGAGCTACTGCATCGTCGCCCCGAAGCGCCTCGTCGCCGAGCTCGAGACGCGCGACTAGAAGGAAGCCTTCGGCGAAGTCATCCCTGCGGCACGGTCGAGGTCGCGGCGATCTCGGCTCGCCACCCGAGAACCTCGACAGATCCGGAAAAACGGCGACGCCATACTTGCTTGCAACAGTCTGTTGCAAAGCCGGCGATCGGCACGCTCTTGGCACATAACCGAGCGGCTCGCGAGGCACCCTGGATCGAGTGGTCGCCTCGGCTCCGCGAATCGATCCGCGCCTCCGGCGAGTCGCCAGACGATTGGGCCGACGCCGACCGCTCTCCGCGGCGGACGTCCACCGCAAGGTCGGTACGTATGCCGAGCAAATCGGTGTGTTTCGGCCATCGTACGAGCAGATCCGACTCGTGGTGAATGAGGCTCGGCTGCAGCAAGCGGTTCGGAAAGCGACGGCGCAGCTTCTGCTCGACGTCGAGCTCGGCGTCAGGTCGCCCCTGGACCTCCTTCAGCTGCTCGAGGAGTGACGATCTTCACGCTCATCGAAGTCCGTTGCCAGCTTGCAACAGTCTGTTGCAAGCGAAGGAGTGTCCGACCTTGGGTGTCGGCGAGTACGCTTGTGCCGGGGCTTACAGACGACGGGCGCCCTCGCGAACGCCAAGTGACAAAGTGTCACTTGGCCGGTGCGCCCGGCTACGCGGCGAGTGCGCGCAGGTCGTCGACCGTCGAACCGAGGAGCGTGTCGCGCAGGTCGAACAAGCCGGCCCAGAGAGACGAGCGGTCGGGAACGGCGTCGAGACTCGCCGCCGTTGTCAGCCCCTCGAGTGCTCGCACGAGAACGGCGAGCTCGAGGTAGACGGCTGCCACGCGGTTTGGGCAAGCGCTCACTCCCGCACGGTCGAGCACGGGTCGCCACTCGACGAGCTCGCCTGCGCCCGGGCCCGCCGTACCACGAGCGGCCTTCTGCTCGTTCCGGCTCGAGCTCGATCAGATACTGAGAGAGCGGCCCTTCGAGACCGGCGATTGCCGTCTCGACTCGGTCTGCGGCACGCCGCAACGCCGCCTGACGACCGCCCGCCGTCGCCGGCATCGCATCTCCCCTCCCCCAGCGCTCGAGAAGCCGGCAGAAAGCGAGCGACGAGGCCTCGCACGCGCGCAGCTGCGAGACGAGCCGCGCGGCCGTCAAGTCGCTGGCTGCGTTGCCCTCGATCACCGAGTGCCCACCGGCGGTCGATCTCAGACCTCGATGACGACGGGGAGAACCATCGGCCGGCGACGCGTCCGGTCGTAGACGATCTGCCCGACCGCGTCGTGGATGTGCTCCTGGAGGAGCTTGATCTCGGTGACATGCTCTGCCGCGAGCTCACGAACCACACGATCGGCTTCGCCGCGGAGTTCGTCCAGTAGCTCGTCGGACTCGACGAAGCCGCGGGCGATCAGCTCCGGCGGTGCGATCTCGCCTCCGTCCGACGACGCGAGCGTGGTCACGACGATCAGCACGCCGTCCTCGGAGAGGCGGCGCCGGTCACGAAGCGCAACGTCCTTGACGTCTCCGACACGGAGACCGTCGACGAAGGTCACGCCAGAGTGGACGCTATCGACCAGCCTGGCGCCGCCACGCGCGAGCTCCACGACCGAGCCGTTCTCGGCGATGATGATTCGCTCCTCGGGAATACCGGCGTCGCGCGCGAGCTTCGCGTGCGCGGCGAGCATCCGGTACTCCCCGTGGATCGGCATCATGTGCCGAGGACGGAGCAGCGAGAGCATCGTGCGCAGCTCCTCCTGGCACGCATGGCCCGAGACGTGCACCGGAGCGATCTCCTCGTGCAGTACCTCCGCTCCTGCGCGGGCAAGCTGGTTGATCGAGTCGTGCACCCGAAGCTCGTTTCCCGGGACCGGCTTGGCGGAGATGATCACCGTGTCGCCCGGCTCCACCGACAGCGCCTTGTGGTTCCCGTACGCGATACGCGTGAGCGCCGAGAGTGGCTCTCCCTGGCTGCCCGTACAGAGCGCGAGCACCTCGATGCGGCGGGAGCAGCGCAGCCTCGTCGGGGTTCACGATCGCGTCCTCGGGAAGCGACACGTAGCCGAGGTTGCGCGCGATGTTGAGGTTCTTGCGCATGGAGCGGCCGATGACCGTGACCTTGCGTCCGCACTCGACGGCGACGTCTGCGGCTTGCTGCATGCGGTGGATGTTCGATGCGAAGGACGCGACGAGGATTCGGCCCGTGCGAAGCGGGAAGAGCGTTCGGAATGCCTCGCCGACGAGCCGCTCGGAGCCGGTGTTCCCGGGGCGCTCGGCGTTCGTCGAGTCGCCGAGCATGAGATCCACGCCGCGGTTGCCGATCTCTGCGAGCTTGCCGACGTCGGTCCTCAGGCCGTCGACGGGCGTGTGGTCGAGCTTCCAGTCGCCGGTGTGCACGACGCGCCCGGCGGCCGTCTCGATCACGAGCGCGACCGAGTCCGGGATCGAATGTGCGACGCGGATCATCTCGACCGTGAATGGGCCGAGCTCGAGCGGGGCGTCTCCAGGCTCGGCATCGACCAGCTCGGCCGCCTGCGCAACGCCGTGCTCGTCGAGTTTCGACTTGACGAGGCCGAGCGTGAGCCGCGTCGCGATGACCGTCTCTACCTCCACCTCGCGGAGGAGATACGGGAGCCCGCCGACGTGATCCTCGTGGCCGTGCGTGAGGATGACTGCACGCACACGCTTGCCCTCGAGGTACCCGACGTCCGGAAGCAGGAGATCGACGCCGAGGTGCTCGTCACGTGGGAACGCGAGGCCTGCGTCGACGACGATGATCTCGCCGCCCGTCTCGTAGACGGTCATGTTCTTGCCGACCTCGCCGAGGCCGCCGAGCGGAATGATTCGCAGCGCGTCGCTCATCGACGGCTGAGTCTACGGGCGCCGAACGAAGCCGGCGGTCAGGCCGCTACGGGAGCCAGTGAGGCCGAGACGCTCGAGACACCCGCGCACGGCCTCGCGCTCCTCGTCCGTGGCCGCGACGAGCGGAAGCCGAAGGCCTCCCACCTCGTGGCCAAGCAGATTCAGCGCGCACTTGATCGCGATCGGGTTCGGTGCGACCCGGAGAAGGTCGATCGACGGCACGAGCTCCCGGTCGATTGCCCGCGCGCCATCTACGTCGCCTGCCCGGAAGCGCTGCACCATCCCCTTCACCTGCGGGCCGACGACGTGGGTGTGCACGCACACACCGCCAAGGCCGCCCAGCTCGAGGAACGGGAAGACGAGATCGTCGTCGCCGGCGTAAAGGTCGAGCCCGAGCTCGACGATGCGGCGTGCTTGGTCGAGGTCCGGGTTCACCTGCTTCACCGCTCGGACGTTCGGGATCTCCGCAAGTTGCGCGATCGTCTCGGTCTCGAGGTTCAGGACGACTCGGCCGGGGATGTTGTACGCGACGATCGGCCGGTCCGAGACTGCGGCGATTGCCTGGAAGTGCGCGACGATGCCGCGCACCGGAGGCTTGTTGTAGTACGGCGTGACCACGAGAAAGCCGTGCACGCCGAGCTCGTGCGCCCGAGCAGTCAAATGCACCGAGTGCGCGGTCGAGTATGTGCCCGTGCCCGCGACGACGGTTGCGCGATCGCCCACCTCGTCGACGGCGGCCTCGTATAGCGCATACCGCTCGTCGTCCGACAGCGTCGGCGACTCTCCGGTCGTCCCCGTTACGACGAGCCCGTCCGACCCGTTCTCGACGAGATGCGACGCGAGCGCACGGAATCGCTCGATGTCGACCGACCCGTCCGCCTTGAAGGGCGTGACGATCGCGGTCAGGATCTCTCCGAGCACGTCAGGATTCTACGAGACCGAAGGGCTGGTCAGAAGAATCGCTGGTACAGACCGAGCTCGAGGTTGGCCGCGACAATGACGACTACTGCCCACGCTGCGGTCACCGCCAAGAAACTGATGATCCGACGTCTCGGCTGCGCGTCGGGCTCCACGTCTGAAAGCTCGACGATGCGCCGTAGCGCGGCGCTGAACTCCTCATCGGTGGAGAAAGGCGCATGACCGCTCGACGTGGACGGACGCCGCTTCGCCAAGGACGGTTGCCCAAGACGCAGGAGCGTGTCGTCCGGCTCGGACAGCGTTTTCCGTGCGTCTATTGCCAGGCGCGAATCGATGAGCACAAGCTCCGGGCTTACGAGATCGTCGGTCGAAGGCACACCGATCTATCGACCAGGGGTCGTACGCTGTTGAGGCCCAGCCGTGACGCCGGCGCTAGGCCCGAGTGGAAGCGCTCGCGGGACATGATGCGGTAGCGCGTTACATCGTCCTGCAGAGCTGGACTAGGGCGGCGACCTTGCCGCCGCCAAGCAGGTCAGGCCACCGCCCCGTACCTAGGAAGATGCGGTCGCGAACGAAAACTTGCTCACCTTTGACCCAGTTCCCTCGAACGAGGGCACCCTTTGTGGGAACCCCGCATCAAGCCGTTCGAGCGGCGCTGCGCTGACACGCTGAGAGCACTTCGGCTTCGCGTCTGCCCCGCCCGGGGGCACGATGGACCGTTCAGCCGACGACGAACAGGCAGAGAGCAGTCAGCAAGGCGGCGGCGTGATGCGACTGACGAACTGGATGCGCGAGCGGAGTCCGTGCTGAAATCATAGGAGTGTGTCGAGGCCGACGGTGAGCCCAGGCGGAAGCTCCCGCACTCGGTCGAGCGCGAGCAGGACCCGGGGATGAATGCCTCGCGCGAGGTCGTGTCGTGCCGGATCGTCAGCGTCTCCCCCGGTCCGCCGAAGATCACTTCCTGGTGCGCGACGAGCCCGGGTAGGCGCACGGAGTGGATCGCCGGTTCAGTCCCCATTCGTGCGGCTGTCGCCTTGGCCGTCCCCGAAGGCGCGTCGCGCTTGGCCTCGTTGTGGAGCTCGACGATCTCGGCCCGTGGGAAGGCCTTCGCCGCTTCCTCGGCGAAGCGCATCATCAAGACCGCACCCTGAGCGAAGTTCGGGGCATAGAAACACGGCACGCCCGCTTCTCTGGCGCGGGCGTCGACAGCGTCGATGTCGAATCCGCTGGTGCCGATGACGACGGGGACGCCTGCGGCGAGACACTGCTCCACGTTCGCGACGACGGCGTCCGGGCGGGTGAAGTCCACAGCAGCGTCGCTGCCGGCCGGCCCAACGCTTCGCGCGTCGACGACGTCGTGCCCCGCTGCAGCGAGCGCCGACTCGAGCAGGACGCCCACCTTCCCCCCTGCCCCGTAGAGCGCAACCCGCATTACGCCGCCTTCGACAGAAGCGCAGGGTTGACGAGGGCGACCGCGTCGCGGAAGCGACCCTCGTCGGGGCCGATACCCGCCGCCGACAGGCGGTCAGCCGCGAGAAGCTCGTCGGCCAGTGCCGCGACGTCGCCGGCGGTGACGGCCTCGAGCCGTCGAACGATCTGCTCGGGCGTGAGCAGCGGAGTGCCTGTGACCGTCGCCTTCCCGAGCCGCGTCATGCGATTCGACGTCGACTCGAGCGACAGGAGAAGCCTGCCCTTCAGATTCTCCTTCGCCCGCTCGAGCTCGTCGCGGCGCACGTTTCCCGAGGCGACGTCGGCGAGCTCCGCGACGGCGATCTCGAGGCAGGACGCCAGGTTCTCCTCGCGCGTGCCGACGTATAGACCGATCTGCCCTGCGTCGGCGTACTGCGAGGAGTAGCTGTAGACCGAGTACGCCATGCCCCGCTTTTCGCGGATCTCCTGGAAGAGGCGTGACGACGCGGAGCCGCCGAGTATCGCGTCGAGGATGGACGCTGCGAACCGGCGCTCGTCCATCCGCGCGATCCCGGGAGCGCTGAGGCACACGTGGTACTGCTCGGTCTCCTTGGACTGGAAGCGAATGCCTGGCTGCGGGAGACGTCGGATGGCCTTGCGCGCGGGGAGCCCGCGTCCCGCCACAGCGCCGTTTCGCCGCTCCTCGAGCAGCTCGACGAGCCGTTCGTGGCGCAGGTTCCCCGCAGCTGCGAGCACGATCTGCCCTCCTGCGTAGGCCCGACGATGGTAGGCGGCGAGCGCTCGCTGCGACACGGTCGAGATGACCTCGGCTCGGCCGATCACCGGCCGTCCGAGCGGATGTGTCCCGAAAACGGCTTCTGCAGCGAAGTCGTGAACGAGATCGTGGGGCGTATCCTCGACCATCGCGATCTCCTCGAGCACGACCTCGCGCTCGGAGTCGACGTCGGTGAACGACGGACGGAAGACCATGTCCACCATGACGTCGATCGCCGTCTCGAGCCTGTCGTCCGGGATCCGCGCGAAGACGACGGTCGTCTCGCGCGATGTCGCTGCGTTCAGCTCCCCACCGAGCTCGTCGAAGACTTCGGCGATGTCCTGTGCGGAATAGCGCGACGACCCCTTGAAGAGCAGGTGCTCGATGAAGTGGGAGATCCCCGCTCGCGCGTCGGACTCGTCGCGGGAGCCCGCATCGACCCAGAAGCCGATGGCGACGGAGCGGACTCCCGGAACCCGCTCCGAGATGACGCGCTCGCCGGTTGCGAGCTCGCTGAGTTGGTGCTTCGCCACGCCGGCGGATCGTAGCCCGCTCGCCGTCGCACTAGGACGGGAGACAGCAGGGCCGCCGTCCGGCGGCCCGCTGTCTTACTGCTTTCAGCTTGCTCTTCGATAGATCGTCCTGTCTAGGGATCCACGACGATCGTGCAGGTGATCGTCTCCGTCGGGCCGGGATCTACCTTGTTGCCGGTGATGGTCAACGTGTCGTCAGCCGCGGCGGTTGAGCCCCAACCGGCGGTATCCGCGGTACTCGACGTACCATCCGCACCCGCGCAGGCTCATCGCGGAATCCAGCGACCGTCTCGCCCGACCCGCCGTCGCTTGAACCGCACCTGGATGTCGAACAGCGGCGGGTTCGTGAAGGTCGCCGACGTTGGCCGTCGTCGGCAAGTGGCAGTGCGCTGGAACCGTCCGGCGCCCTCCGCCGTAGCGTCCCTGTCGTGTGCCAGTCCCGTAGCCGGTCGGAGGCGTCGTCTCGATGACGGTGTACAGCCACCCGGCACGAGACCCTCGACGCACATCTCGCCACTTGTCTCGCATCGCTCTTTCCCGCGCGCCGGATCGTCGTTGTCGTCCGTGACGGTGAAGTCGGCCGCTGTGCCGTCATCCGGACCGTCGACTCCGAACACGGCTCCCGAACTGACTCACGGCACCGCCCTTCGTGCTCTTCTTGAGGATCCGGATCGCGCGCGCAATTCACCGTGACCGACGCGTCGTCAGAGCCGGACCCCGCGTTGGTCGAGGTGAACGTGGCGGTGTTGTCGTAGCTGCCGCAGCTAGCGGCGGTCGTGGGGCTTTGCACGTGCACCGAGAGCGAGCCGCCGCCGGCCGCCAGCGTGACCGGGCCGCAGTTGAGCGTCTCGCTGCGCGGGCGCACGCCCGAGATCGAGCAGTTCGGGTTGTCCGGGCCTCCGACCAGTCGAGGCCCGCGCCGATGGGCAGCGGGTCGCTGATCATGACCCCGGTGGCGTCTGCGACACCACTGTTCGTCACGGTGATCGTGAAGCCGATGTTCTGGCCGGCGTTAACCGAGGCGGCGTCCGCCGTCTTGACGATGCTGAGGTTCGGGGTCTTCCGGACCTTCCACTCCTCGAAGCCACCTTCGCTCGCGTAGGCCTTTGCGATCCGGAGAGGTGCCGGCAGTGAGCCCCACTTGCTGTAGAGCACGAACCAGTGTGTCGGCGACAAAGGGTCGTGCACCGGGATCAGGTAGCGCAGATCGCCGCGACCCGAGCCCTGGTTCACGTCGTGGATCAGGATCTCGCCATTGAACTCGTATTCCTGCGTGGCGCCGTCGCGGAAACCGGTTGGGTCGATGATAGCCCACGAGTTCGCGTTCGGTCGTGAACCAGATCTCGACGTCGTTCAGCGAGATGTACTTGGCGTGTTGACTCGTTGATGTCGACGAACAGCTCCCAGCAGTGTCGCCGTGCCGGATCGCCGTCGCCGTCACAGTCGACCACCGGGATTGCGCTTGCCTTGATGGCATGCGTCCAGCTCCCGGGCTTCGTCTCGAACGCGACGGCGCCGTCCGTGTTGTAGCCCTTCTCCGGTGGGGGCTGCCCTGGAGGCGCACGAACGGGTCGAAGATGCCTGTCCCGAAGACTGGTTGTTGGCCGAGCTGCCGATGTACTGAGAGGCGCTCCCATCCCCGGGGTCTGCGTGAGCTGAACCAAGGGGACGAAATGCTCTTGTCCGCCACCTCGACGCTGTACGTCCCAGTGTCAGAAACGAGGGCAAGGGCCAGCGAGGCCGCCACCCCCATGACGACGAGGCCTGCCGCGGCCAGTAGAGCAAGCCTGCGGGGTTGCCGCCTGAATATGCGTGTGATCACCTGTAATCCTCCCAGTCAGAGTTCGGAAGACTGACCGCGCCGTCGGCGTATCGCTCGAAACGGCGCTCGAGCCCCTCAAGACGCTCTCTCATGCCCCCTCCTTCCTCCCGCACGAAAGCGGGTTGAAATCGCCCCAATCTCCGCGCACAGACGAGATCGCCTTCATCACACGTGGCGTCGATCGTCTGAGCCGCACCGCAGTTTCTCCCCAAGCCCTCCTCAACCTCGCCGGACCGAGCCACTGTGGGGGAGGTTGGCCGCCCCCCAGCGGCCACTTCGCGGACCACCATAGGCCGATGTGCGGTCCATTACAAGTCGAGTCACCAGGCTTTTTCAATCAGGGGCGTCTTGGCTCGCCGCGTGAAGCAATGCCGCTATGGGAGCGGGCGGGCGAAGAGCGCACGAACTCTCGAGCGAGGACGCACCGGATCGCGGCCGTGGGGCGTCTGTCACTCGTCCGAGGCACCAGAGCTTGTGGCCTACAGCCGATCTGTGCCGAGACGCACGTTCGCCGCACAGCAAACGTGCCCCACAAAGGAGTGCCGCCAATGCGACACATCACACTGATCATCACCGCCCTCGCTCTTGCCATCGCTGCCCCCGCCATCGCAGGCAAGGGCGGAGTTCCGGGCGGAAACGGTGGAAGTGGATCCGGCGGTGGGGGCGGGAACGGGGGCGACTCGACATCGGCCTGGCTCTCGATCACCCCGAACCACGCTCCGGCCTGGAGCCGCGTCCAAGGGTCTGGGTGCGGTTACCGCGCGAGCACCGAGGTCTACATCGACGTCGAAAAGCCAACCGCGCTCATGTTCACGAGCGCAATGGCCGACTCGACTGGATGCATCGCGTTCACGTTCACGACCGACGACGCGGGCACCTACCACGTCTCCGCGCGGCAACAGGGCAACGGTGGCCACTGGACCGTCATGGCCACGTATGACCTGCCCGTGGTCTAGCCCTACATGCAGAAGGGGCCGGCAAATGCCGGCCCCTTCTCTTCGAAACGCTTCGACTCTAGGGCAGAGCCGTGGCGCCGATGCTCACTCGCGCATCGGTATTGCCGGTCGACTGACCGGTGAAGCTCGCAGCCGTGCTGCACGCCTGCGCCGCGGTCGCCCCATTCGGTCCCGCCGTCGCAGTGGTTTTAGTCGTTCCACCGGTCGGGTACGGCAGCGTCACGTTGCTCTTGTAGAACGCAGTCGTGCCGCCCGTCGTCTCGCACACGTATGCGACGATCGTGAACGTCCTCTTCGTGTTCGTGAAGGTGCACTTCACGTCTGCGCCTGCCGCGACCTGAACGGCTCCGCTCCGCGTCGCTCCGGTGAGCGACTGACTTGTCACCGTAACGCTCGCGTTCGCGTTCGCCTCGTCGATGCACGCCACCGACGTCACGTAATCGTCGAACGTCGTGCTGGTTCCAGCGGTCTCGGAGATGTTGTACGAGCCCGGGACGACGGTGTTCTCACCGGTGGTGCCGTTGTCCGCGGCGTTCGCCTCCGAGTCGACGGTCACCGAGTTGTCGCTGTTCTTGATGAAGAGATTCGCTCGCGCCGACGCTGGCGAGTTCGAGTCGAAGTCCTTCACCAGCTCGATCTTCCCGGTGATGAGGGTGTTCGTGAAGGTGCACTTGATGTCGCCGCCGACGGGCACGCTCACCGCGCCGCTCCGAGTGGCCCCCGTCAGCACCTGGCTCGACACGGTGACTGATGCATTGCCGTTCGCCTGGTCGATGCATGCGACTGTGGTCGTGTAGTTGGACAGGCTGGTGTTGTCCCCCGCTGTTTCGGAGATGTTGTACGAAGCGGCCAGTACCTCGTTCTCGTCGGTCGTTCCACCGTCGGCTGCATTCAGTTCCGAGTCGATGGTCGTCGTGTTAGTGCTGTTCTTGATGAAGAGATTCGCACGCGCGCTCGAAGGCGAACTCGCGTCGAAATCCTTCACGAGCTCGATCTTGCCGCAGTTTGAGATGTTGACGTGGAGCGGAGCGATGAAGTCCTTGATCTCCGCCGTGAAGGAATCGGAAGATCGGCTCTTGAGATACGCGGATCCGAAGTTCTTGCACTGACCTACCGGGAACAGGCCCGCGCCGGTGAGGTTGATGGCCGCCTCGCCGAACGTGCGGGCGCTCAGCGACCGCGTGGCACCGGGATTGATCGGATCGTCCGTCGCTACCGTGTTGATCGCGCCCTCGAAGTTGCCCACGAGACTCGCAACCTTGCCCCAGCACGGGAACTTGTTGCCCGCCTCGCAGATTGCCGCGATGTCCGTGGGCTTGGTCGCGAGCGGGTTGCTGTCGGCCGTCTGCCAGAGGTGGTAACCGAGGGTGGGGGTCGTACCACCCTGGCTCAGGTCGTATTTGACGAGGAAGTCGCCCTGAGTTCGATTCGGCGTGACGCCGTTGGCGCTGCACGAGTTCTGTGCCGGCGGGTTAGGCTCACCCGGTAGGCAGTAGTTCTGGTTGAACTCGAAGTCCATGTTGGTCGTTCCGTTGGGCTCCTGAACGCGCTCCCACGCGAGGTAAATGAAGTCCTGATTGTTCTCCTTGCTGCTCTTGATGTAGAAACGCGTCAGGTCGCTCTTGTTGTTGGGGATCGAGCCCGAGACAACTGTCGGCGGATCGTCGTTTTCCGCCGTTCCCTGTCCGAAGGAGTCATCGGTCGTGCCAGTTGGCTGGTCGAGCCCGCATCCGACCTTTGGCGTCGACGTACAGTTGATGCCGGCGTTCGCCCAGTCATTCGGGTCACCCGCAATCGCGAGCAGGTTTCCGTCGCCCGCGTTGAAGCTGCTGTCTGTCAGGTTCGCGCTCGATGCTGCGACGAAGAACACCGTCATGAGCGCCCCGATCAGAGCCGTGATGCCCAGCAGCCGCCGCTTGCGCCGCGGGCTGCCTGTCGGCCCGATAACTCGTTCTGTCATGCCAAAACCCCCTCTTGATTGACGTTCGGAGAACGCCACCGCACCGCCCCCCTCGGGCGGCGCGGCCGCAGTCCACCGCAGTAACGGAAGCTTGAGCCGCCGCTGGTCGATCGACCAGCGGCGTTCGCCGTATTCGTCATGCGGCCGCGACCCTAGGGCGAAGGCTTGATTTCCAGCGACTTTCGGCTCATGATTCGCCGCGGGAAGTATTCGGGGCAAGACTGCGGAGAGGTAGTTGGGGCATGACTGACTGCGGCACGATCCTGATCGTCGACCACGACGACGCCGCCCGCCTAGCGGCGGTGAGCGTCGCTGTGCGCCTGGGGTATGAAGCGCGAGCCGTCGAGAACGCCGAGCTCCTCCTCGAACGACTCGACGGCGACCGTCCAGCGCTCGCGATCGTCGAGGTCGAGCTGCCCGGCGCACTGAGCGGTCTCGAGGTGCTTCGCGAGCTCCACGAGCGATTCGGCGACGGCCTTCCTGTCATCCTCGTGTCCGCCGAGCGCACGACTGCTCTCGATCGCACGTCCGGCCTGATGCTCGGCGCCGACGACTATCTCGTGAAGCCGTTCGACTTTGGCGAGCTTCTGGCGCGCGTCCGGCGCTCGCTGCGACGTACGCCATCCTCGAACGGCAACGGCAACGGCAACGGGCACGTGAACGGGAAGCCGAGCCACAGCTTCAGCCTGAGCCCGCGTGAACGAGAGATCCTCGGCCTTCTCGCAAGCGGCAAGACCCAGCGTGAGATCGCCTCGGCTCTCGTGCTCAGCCCGAAGACGGTTGCCACGCACATCCAGCATCTTCTTTCGAAGCTCGGCGTGCACAGCCGCGCGCAGGCAGTCGGCATGGCCTACCGCCTCGGCCTCGTCGAGCCCGATGTCAGGGCTCACGTCCTCGAGCTCGCACTGCTCGCCGACGACTAGATCGGCGACGTGGGTGGGCGATCCCACACAGAGAGCCTGTCCTAGCTGAGGATCACGTTACTGCGGCCCGGCCGGTAGCAGCTGCCGACCTGCAGCTGCGGCAGTACCGCGCGGATCTTGAGCCGAGCCCTGATCGAAGAGCGGAACGTTACGGACGAGATCACCGTCGGGGCGACGCCCGTGCTGTTCGCGCGCAACAGCACGCGCTTGACGTTGACCCAGCGCCGGAGCGTGCCGTTGTAGCGCTGGAACGTCCCGTATTTGCCCGCGAAGCTCGCTGCAGCGAACACGCGCAGCGAGTAGCGGTGCGGTGCCAGCTTGCGGAGACGAAGGCGCGGGCGCACCCTGGCGGAGACGGTCGGACTGGTCGTGCTCTTCACCTTTACCGTATAGGCGCTGTTCTTGAGCGGCCGTACAACGGCGGCAAAGGCACCCCCCGTCGTCGTCTGCACGGTGGTCAGCTTCGTCGCGGCGGTCTGCCCGCACGGCTTGGCGAGCACATCGACGTTCTCACCGACTTTCTGGTTCGAGAGCCTTCCGGTCAGGGTGACGTTGCGGCCGTAGGTGACCAGCTGCGGCTGCACTGCGAGCGTCAGCGTGTCCGCCGCAGGCGGAGGCGGTGCGCTCCCAACTGTGACCGTTCCGCGATAGGTGTTCCCTTTCACGTTGGGATCGGAGTAGGCGACCTTGCCCACCTCCTGGAAAGTGCAGGTGCCGCTCTGCGTGGGCTGCAGTACGAGCGGACTGGGTACACAGGTCACGCCCGCTGTGGGCTTGAAGACGATCTGGTGGGCGACCGAATCGCTGTTCGTGAACTGAACCATGTCCCCCGCTGCGATGTCACGGCCTTCGGGACGTAGCCGTTCTTCGTAATCGTCACCGTCACCGTCTTCGCGCCGGCGGCGCCTGCAAGTCGCGAGCGAAACGATCGCGATCGCGATCAGCATGAGCTTTCGCATCAGTATTTCGCTCTCGACATGGGCGTTTCTCTGGGGACTAGATGTCCCCAGAGTCGAAGTATCGGCACTCGAGGCGCCGCGGCGTACACGGCGTCACTACGGAAAGGGGGGCCGCTCGAGTTTCGGACCGGCCTCCTTTTCGATGATCGCGATGTATGTGTCCTCCGAGTCGAGTGTTCGCGCGAGTCGCCAGCCGGTGCCGTCGAGCAGACCCTCGAGCTCGGTGCGGGAAACCATCAGGTAGTCGAACCACGGCGTCGACGAGTCGCGGTAGCGGACGCGGATGCGAATCTGGCCAGCCATGCGACCGCGCGCCCGGTTGCTGTCCAGGTACTGAAGATGAGCCGAATCCTCCGTGAGGTGCACGTCACGCGTCTCCGCCACGATGCGACCTCTGTCCGTAGTTAGTCGGTGAAAGCGGCGCAGGAGCCGCTTGGCCTTCACCTCGTTGGCCAAGAGGCCGAAGTTGTTTCCCAGCATGACGATGGTCTCGAACGGGCCAAGCGACTCATCCACGACGTCGATCGAGAGCACACGCACGTCGCGCAGACCGCGCCGCCGACAGACCTCGACGGCACCCGGAGAGATATCGATCCCGACTACCTCTTGCCCACGCTTATCCAGGTGAAGACAGACCCGGCCCGCGCCGCAGCCAATGTCCAGGACGCGTCCGCGCACGAAGCGCATGGCGCGCCGATGGTGCGCAGGCCAGCGTCGGAACGGCGCGAGGTACAGCTCAGGACCGAGCAGGCTCGCGGTTATGAAGCCGTCATCACGCTCGACGATCTCGACCACGGGCTTCCCCTCGAACGCCGCGAGCAGCATCTGACCATATGCGTCGTTGAGCTCGC
>CAVRLG010000017.1:0-299119 GCA_963722035.1 uncultured Thermoleophilia bacterium | reverse complement strand
GTGGCCCCGGGAGGAGTCGAACCTCCGCCCACAGATTCGAAGTCTGTCGCTCTATCCACTGAGCTACGGGGCCGCTCGAGGCACGGTAGCGAGATCGAGCTCTACGCCGCGCGCTCGGCTTCGAGCCTGTCTCGCAGGTGCGCGACCAAAACCCGGACGACGCCTGGGTCGAAGCTGTCCTCCGGCCAGGCGCATCAGCTCGTTCAGAGCTTCCTCCGGCGACAGTGCCTCGCGGTAGGGACGGGTCGCGAGCATCGCGTCGTAGGCGTCGCACGCGCACACGATCCGTGCCGCGAGCGGAATCTCCTCTCCGGCGAGTCCGTCGGGATAGCCGCTTCCGTCCCAGTGCTCGTGCGACGAGCGAACGACCGTGGCTACGCTCCGCAGCGCCGGAGATGCCCGGAGAATGCGTTCGCCGACAATCGTGTGCTGGCGGATGAACGCCCACTCGCGCTCGTCGAGGGGTCCAGGCTTCTGCAGGATCTCGTCCGGAACCGCCAGCTTTCCAAGGTCGTGGAGCTGTGCCGCTCGCGCGAGCTCGTCGAGCTCGTCCCGGCGGAGGCCGAGCACTCGGCCGGTTTCGACAGCGAGCGCGGTGACACCTTCGAGATGAGCTTGCAGATCGGGTTCGCGCTGCGCGAGCGCCTCGAGGAGGGTGGCCATCGTGCGGTCGCTCTCGCCGCGCCTCGAATGCTTCTGCGCGTAGAGGCGCTCGTCAGCGATCTGGAGCGCTTCGCTTGCGTCGGCGGCCTCCTCGGGGAGCATGACGGCGCCGAACGAGCTCTCGATCTGGAACCCTTCTCCGTGCTCGGTGAGGGCCCGGCATGCCCGGTCGATCAGCGGCTCGGCCTCGCCCTCGCCGACCGCCGCGACGAGGCAGAATTCGTCACCGCCGAGCCGATAAGCAGCACCCTGCGACCCTGGAACGGCGGCGAGCTTCGAGCCGAGGCGCGCCAACAGTGCGTCTCCCGCGGGATGACCGAAAGTGTCGTTGTAGCCCTTGAACCCGTCGAGGTCGAAGATCATCAACAGGGACACGTCGACAGGCTCGGCGCCGAAGCGCCGCTCGAGATCGACGAGCAGCTTGCGGCGGTTGCCTAGACCTGTGAGCGCATCCGAGGTCGCCTCCTGGCGCGTGAGCTCGAACAGCCTCCGGTTCTCGCGGAACGTCAGCGCGAGTCGGACGATCACGAGGAGCAGGACCGCGGTGGCCAGTCCGATCGCCAGCGCATTGAACCTTACGTAGTGGTCGTACACGAGGATCGCCGTGGCGGCGAGCGCGCACACGGCTGGAACCGCCAGGAGTGGTCGGCCTTCGACCTCGAACGCGTCCCTGCTGCGGTCGTGCGCCCAGGCCGCCGAGGCGACCAAGAGCATCGACGTCGGCCAGAGGATGTCGATCCACGTACCCTCGACGTAGGTCCCCTCGGCCGACTGGAATAGATAGACGCTGTCCGCCGTCGCCGTCGCGAGTGTTCCCAGGCCGAGGAGCAGCCACCGGTGACCGGGCTTCCACCCGCTCAGAGAGAAGACGCCGAAGACGGCAGAGAACAGAAGTACGTCGCCGAGCGGATAGGCAAGGTTCGTGACCACGGCCGAACGCGAGCCTTCGGTGCTCTCGAGGACGAGCTCGACGAGGACTGCTGCACTGACAGCTGCCGCGGTTAGCGACGCGGTCACACCATCGAGCCAGAGCGTGCCTCCGATCGAGCGAGCCCGGGATCGGAGCAGGAGCACGATTCCCACATACAGCAGCACGTAGAAGCCGATGAACCCCGCGTCGGTCAGCGACGGGTACGTCTCCGGCTCGAACGCTGCCCACCAGATCTCGCCGAACACCCACGAGCCGAGCGCCGCGGTGATCGCGATCCAGGCGGCGCGGTCGCGCTTCACCAGATAGGCGTGAGATCCGGCTGTGATGCATGCCAGGATCATCAGGCCGTTGTAGAACCAGACGTTGAAAAATTCCGAGTAGCGGTAGTCCTCAGGCGCCGCGAGGATGAAGATCGCGAAAACGGTGAGACCCACGGCGGCCGCCGCGCGCGTCGCGTAGATCCACCTGCGATGAGGCATCCTCGAACGAAAATCGGCTAATGGCCACTGCTCCTTGAGCGCTCGACGGTTCCGGAGCTCTTGCGCGTTCGCCTGGGCGAGGCGCCACGAAGTCGCGAACCGAGCTCGCATACCTCCGGTTTCCAGGTCGAACGCGAACGACGTGCGGACGTACGCCCGATCGGTCCGGTCCGTCCGACGAGGGTCCTACCCTCGCACCATGGCACTCGGGTTCGTGGTATTCGGGGCCGCGTTCCTCGTCGGGCTCGGGCTCGGCACGTACACCCGACGACCGCTTTCGACAGCATTTCTCGTTCTAGGTAGCTTCACAGCCCTGCTCGTGCTGTCGGCGACTGGCGAGCTGCTCGGTGCCGCGGCGGTGCTCGTCATCGTGTTCCTCGTCGGACTGGTGGCCGAAAGCATGCGCGAGACATTCGCGATCATTGTCGGCCGCTACTAGGCGGACTCACCACTCGCGATCGCCGATCGTGTCCTCAAGCGCGCCGCCGCTGTCTCGGCGCCCAAGAGCACGATCGCCGCGAGCAGGTAGACGAGCAGCAGGAAGGCGAGAACGGCGCCGATGGGGCCGTAGACCGAGCTGAAGTTCGAGAAGCGGGTCGCATACACGGCGTAGCCGTAGACGGTGACCTCGAACGCGATCGCGGCGGCGAGCGCGCTTGGCCACAGCAGCGCGAGCGGCATGGCCACAGGCGGAACAAACCTGTACAGGGCGAGCAGTGCGGCAAAGACCACGAGGGTCGACGTGCCGATCTCGGCGATGGTGGAGACGGCGGTGGCGCCTCCCGTCCAGCCGAGTGCGCCGGAGAGGTCGGACCCGGTCTCCACGACCAGGCGGACGATCACCGAGAGTCCGAAGGCGCAGACGACCAGCGCGCCTGCCAGGCCGACGATCGCGAAGTCCCGCAGCTTGCTGCGAACGAACGCAGGTCCTGAGTCACGGCCCCAGATGACCCGAAAGGCGATCCTGAATGAAGCCATCATCCCGCTCGCGCCCCAAAGCAGGAACGCGAGCGCGATCAGTCCGACTATGGGCACAGACGCTCCGGAATCGGCAAGCGTGCGGTCGACCGTCGCCTCGAACTCAGTCCCTGGAAGCTCCCCGAACAGCCAGTCGACGAACTGCTCGCGCCTCGAAGACGGGAGGAAGGCATCGAGGATCGTCAGCAGGAGCGCGACGAACGGCACGAGCGAGAAGAGGACGCGATATGCGATCGCTGCGGAGAACTGTGAGCCGGCGTGTCGGCCGAATGCGGCGAGGATTTCGGTGGCATAGTCCCGCGCACGCTGGAAGATCACTCGCACGCGCGCCACCTTTTCAGAGCTGCGAGATACGCGCGGGAGGAACGACGCAGCGCCCGCGGCCGCGAAGCGGCCGCCTTTAGGGATCTTCGCGCGGCCGGAATCCGCACGAGCGGATTTCGGTCTTGCGCAGAATGCGGGCGGGAGGACTCGAACCTCCAAGAGCCGAAGCCCAACGGGACCTAAACCCGCCGCGTCTGCCAGTTCCGCCACGCCCGCGTGACGAAAGGATACGGCGCGGCTAGATGCGTGATCGGAAATTCACGCGGGCCGGATGACGGCCACGACACACTGCGCCGGATCGCCACCCTTGCGCGTCGCAGAGGGTTTAGCCTGCACGACGCGTGAGTGCGGCGCCCGGCTTGGTCGTGACCGCCCCCGACTGCGTGCCAATTTCCGATCAAGCATCTACGAGAAGCGAGCCAAGCGCAGGAAGTCGATGTCGTGCCGCGTCGTTCCATCGAGGGCGAGGTCGGCCAGAATCTCGCCGATGACCGGGCAGAACTTGAACCCGTGCCCGGAGAAGCCGGCGCCGAAGACGGCAAGCTCCGTCTCGGGGTGCCGGTCGATCAGGAAGTGCTCGTCCGGAGTGGGCTCGAAGAGGCACGTCTTGAGTGCGATAGTCGGTCCGGCACCGTCGGGGAAGTAGCGTTCGGCGAACGCCCTGAGCGGCGCCTCGTCCTGCATGGTCGGCTCGCGCGAGATTGCGTCGGGATCACCTCCCTCGCCGAAGTGGTCGTAACGTCCGACTTTGAAGCCTGGGACGCCAAAGACGGGAAAGCCGTAGAAGTGCTCGTCCTCGAGGACGAGGTTGAAGACAGGCAACCGCTCTGGTGTAAACAGCTCCGCACGGGTCGGTTGCAGCCATGCGACCGCCTGGCGTAAGGCGCCGGCGAGGCCAGGCGGGAGCCGTGCGATGCCCTGCGACCAGGCCCCGGCGGTGACCACGAGCCGCTCGGTCTCGACGATCCCGCGTTCGGTCGTGACACGCACGCCGGCCTCTGTCTCACTCCACTCGACCACGCGCTCGCGGGCCTTGACGACCGCGCCGTGCGCGATTGCACCGTTGACATGCGCGACGATGCAGCGCTCCGGCGCCAGAAATCCGCCATCCGGCTGCAGGAAGACGGGCAGATCGGGTGGCAGGTGGAACGCCGGATAACGACGGCCGAGCTCCGCTCCGTCGATCGTCTCGTGGGGCAAGCCGTGGTCCCGGCTCGAGCGAAGAGCGCCCTCGTAGATCCGCTCTCCTGCCTCGACGATTCCAGTGATGTGGAGGAGCTGTTCGCCCGCCTCGGCCTCGAGTTCGCGCCAAAGCTCGTAAGACCGCCGGAGGAGCGGCACGTAGTCGGAGTGCTCGAAGTACGCGAGCCTGATGATCCTCGTGAGCCCGTGCGACGACCCCATGTCGTTCGGAATGTCGAAGCGCTCGAGTCCGAGCACGCGCTTCCCGCGGCGGGCGAGGTGATAGAGCGCGGCACTGCCCATTCCGCCCACTCCGACCACGACTACGTCGAACCGCTCCACTCGGCGCGACCCTACCCCAGGCTGGTTGAATGGCCACGTGTCCACGACCGCCGTAGAGGAACTGGGAGAGAACCGGGTCCGCCTGAAGGTCGACGTCACGCCCGACCAGGTGCAGCACGCGGTCGAGCACGCGATCTCCGACCTCTCGGAGAGCGTCAAGATTCCCGGGTTCCGCAAAGGGAAGATCCCTCAGCCCGTACTCGTCTCGCACCTGGGCAAAGATCGGATCTACGCCGAGGCCGTCGACAGCCACATCGGGGGGTGGTTCTGGAGCGCGGCTTCCCGGAGCCGCGTTCGCCCGATCACGGAGCCCGACTTCGACTTCCAGCTCCCAGGCAACGCGGACGAGGCCTGGAGCTTTACGGCGACAGTCGAGGTGCAGGCGCTTCCCGAGATCGTCGACTGGACCGGGCTCGAGGTGCCGCGCGCGGAGATAGAGGTGCCGCAGGAGTCCGTGGATGCCGAGCTCGAGGCGTTACGCGACTCCGTCGGCGAGCTCGCTCCGGCGGACGGCCGCCCCGCCCGCGAGGGCGACACGCTCGTCGTCGACCTCGTCGACTCCAAAGGGGAAGCTCAGCGCGACACGGTGGTCGAGCTCGGCGCCGGCCGCATGGCCGGCGAGCTCGAATCGGCGCTCCTCGGGGCCTCGGCCGGCGAGACGAAGGAGGTCTCCTTTCCGCTCGCCGACGGTACGACGTCGACGGTCGAGATCACCGTGCGCGAGGTACAGGAGAAGATCCTGCCGCCGCTCGACGACGAACTGGCGCGGGCGGCAAGCGAGTTCGACTCCCTTGCCGAGCTGCGCGAAAGCATCGAAGGCACGCTCCGCGAGCAACTCGACGCGGAGATCGATGCGGCGTTCCGCGTCTCTGCGGTGGACGAGCTCGTTCGCGCATCAGAGGTCCAGCCTGCGCTGCCGCTCATCCGCTCTCGAGCAACGGATCTCCTCACCGGGTTCGTGCGCTCGCTCGAGCGCCGTGGCATCTCGCTCGAGACGTACCTCGCGGCGAGCGGTGGAAGCGGCGAAGAGCTCCAGCGCCAGATGGTGCTCGAGGCCGCCGTCTCGATCGCGCGTGAGCTCGCGCTCGAGGCGCTCGCCGAGCGCGCAGGGATCGAGATCTCCGACGACGACGTGAAGGCATACCTCCGCGAGGAGGCCGAGTCGGCCGATGAGGACGACCCGGAAGCGCTCATCGAGGACGTCTGGGCACACGGTCAACAGGAGTCGATCCGCGAGGATCTCCGCCTGCGCGCCGCTCTCGACCGCCTCGCGGCCGACGTGAAGCCGATCGCACCCGATCTTGCAGAAGCACGAGAGAAGCTCTGGACACCAGAAAAGGAAAAAGCCGAAGCGGACACGAAGTTGTGGACCCCCGGCAGCAAGGAGCCCGCATGAGTCCCCTGATTCCGATGGTCATCGAGCAGACCTCGCGCGGCGAGCGCTCGTTCGACATCTACTCGCGTCTGCTCAACGAGCGGATCATCTTTCTGGGCACGCCGATCGACGACCAGATCGCGAACCTCATCGTCGCCCAGCTCCTTCACCTCGAGTCCGAGGATCCGGACAAGGACATCTCGATCTACATCAACTCGCCCGGCGGCATCGTCTATGCGGGCCTTGCGATCTACGACACGATGCAGTTCGTGAAGCCCGACGTGCAGACGATCTGCGTCGGGATGGCGATGTCCATGGGCGCGGTCGTCCTCGGGGGAGGGACGAAGGGAAAACGTAGCGCGTTGCCCCATTCGAAGATCCTCATCCACCAGGGCTCTGCCGGCTTCTCCGGCCAGCCGACCGAGATCGAGATCCAGGCCCGGGAGGTAATCAGCCTCAAGCGGCTAATGGAGGAGATCATGTCCAAGCACACAGGTCAGACGATCGAGAAGGTCTCGAAGGACATGGACCGCGACTTCTACATGACGGCTCCCGAGGCCAAGGAATACGGGCTCATCGACACGGTGATCGAGCACCGGTCGTAAAGTTCCCCTTCCCCTAACCTTGAAATCGGAGTAAAAGGAGACACGTGGCGCGGGCGAGCGAGGGTAATGAGCAGCTGCTTTGCAGCTTCTGCGGAAAGAGTCAACGTCAGGTCAAGAAGCTGATCGCTGGACCGGGCGTTTACATCTGCGACGAGTGCATCGATCTCTGCAACGAGATCATCGACGAGGAGCTCACCTCTCCCGCCCAGCTCGATCTCGACAACCTCCCGAAGCCGCTCGACATCTACTCCGTCCTGAACGACTACGTCGTGTCGCAGGAGGAGTCGAAACGCACGCTCGCTGTCGCGGTCTACAACCACTACAAGCGCGTGCGCATGGGACAGGAGGACGCGGAGGTCGAGCTCCAGAAGTCGAACATCCTGCTCCTGGGGCCGACGGGGTGCGGTAAGACGCTCCTCGCGCAGACCCTCGCTCGCATCCTGAACGTTCCGTTTGCGATCGCCGATGCGACTGCGCTGACCGAAGCCGGCTACGTCGGCGAGGACGTCGAGAACATCCTCTTGAAGCTCATCCAGGCGGCCGACTTCGACATCAAGAAGGCCGAGACCGGGATCATCTACATCGACGAGGTCGACAAGATCGCGCGGAAGGCGGACAACCCGTCGATCACGCGCGACGTGTCCGGCGAGGGTGTGCAGCAGGCGCTGCTGAAGATCCTCGAGGGCACTGTTGCGTCGGTGCCTCCCCAGGGAGGGCGCAAGCACCCCCATCAGGAGTTCCTCTCGATCGACACGACGAACATCCTCTTCATCTGCGGCGGCGCGTTCGCCGGCCTCGACAAGATCATCGAGCGACGTGTCGGCAAGAACACCGATCGGCTTCGGAGCCGACATCCGCTCGCGAAACTCCGCCGAGAGCGCCGAGCTCCTGACCAAGGTCATGCCGGAGGACCTGATGGCCTTCGGACTCATTCCCGAGTTCGTCGGGCGGCTTCCGGTGGTGTCCGCCGTGCACCAGCTCACTCGGAGGACCTCGTCGAGATCCTGACCGAGCCCAAGAACGCGCTCGTCCGCCAGTATCAGCGCTTCTTCGGCTACGACTCGATCGAGCTCGTCTTCACGGAGGACGCGCTCTGGGAGATCTCGGATCACGCGCTCGCACGTGAGACGGGTGCACGAGGCCTGCGCTCGATCATCGAGCTGGCTCTCCTCGACGTGATGTTCGAGCTCCCTTCGCGCACCGATGTGACGAAGTGCGTGATCACGAAGGAGACGATCTCCAAGGGTCTCAAGCCGACGCTCGTCACGAGCGCGGGCGCGGGCGAGCCTCGACGACCTCGACGAGCTCGCCGAAGAGTCCGCGTAGCTTCGGGCTCGACGGCGGCGTAGGATCATGCCATGCCTCGATACCTGATTGAACGCACGTATACGGTCGACATGGAAACGGTCCCGACAGTCGCCACTCGCTCGAAGGCGATCAGGCGCTACCACTTTCCGGACATCGTCTGGGAGCACAGCCACGTCGTCTTGGACAAGGACGGGACGCCGAAATCGTTCTGTATCTACTCGGCACTGAGCGAGGAGATGGTCCGCGAGCACTCGCAGAGGCTTGGCGACCACGTCGTCGAGGTGATTTATGAGATCGCCGGCGACGTAACACCTGACGACTTCCCGCTGACCGAGGATCCGGGCTAGCCCGGACGTAGGCGCTCCGCGTCGGCGACGTGGAACTGCGCTTGAAGGGCGACGGCCAGCCGGCGTCTGACGTCGCGGCGACGCTTCTCGTCGTCCGCGGGGATGAGCTCAAGGGCAGCACGGTACAGAGCGACCGCCCGCTCCTTCGCCCATCCACGCCCGGCCTGGTCACCTGCCACCACGAGGCAGTCCGCGGCACGCTGGTGCTCGCCCGCTTCGCGCCAGTGGTGCGCGAGCGCCTCGTTCGACTGGCCGACGGCGCCGGTCGTGTCTTCCAGATAGGCGGCGACAGCAGCGTGGCGCTCACGACGGGCCGCCCGCGGAAGCCTGAGTAGGCGACGTCCTGGATCAGAGCGTGCTTGAACGCGAACTGCTGGTCACCCTGGATGCGCGACACGGCTTCTCGACGCACGAGGTCGCGTTCCTCGAGCGAGCCGAGCAGCCGGGAGAGGTCCTCGCGCGGGGACATCCGGGCGAGCGCGCCGCGCCAGAAGACTCGTCCCACGGCCGATGCGTCGACGAGCACGCTGCGTTCAGCGGGCGGAAGGGCGTCGAGTCGGGCGGCGACGATCGCCCGGACGTTCGTCGGAAGCTCCGTCCACGGTCGAGTTCTCGGCGATTGACGCCGAAAGCTCCTCGATGAAAAGTGGGTTACCCTCGGCTGTCTCGGCAACCGCAGCCGACACGTTCCGCGGAGGGTTCGACTCGAGAAGAAGCAGCTCGGCTAACTCCGTGCTCGAGCTTGTCGTGAGCGGGTCGAGCGGGAGCGCTGTGTACGCGGGGAGCCCGCCGCCCCATCCGGGCCTTACGGTGAGGAGCTCCGGCCTCGCGAGAGCGACGAAGAGAACCGGTACTTCGCGCACCCTGGCAGCGAACGTCTCGAGCAGGTCGAGGAGGCTGGCGTCGGCCCAATGGATGTCGTCGTACAGCAACAGCGTCGGGCCGCGGAGCGCCAACGACTCGACGAGGACCCGAGCCGAGAAGAAGAGCGTCTCGCGATCGGCGACGTCATTCTCGCTCTCGAACCCGAGCAGCATCGCGAGGTGCGGAGCATGCTCTTCGGCCGCGGCCGGACCGGCGAGCTCTGCGACCCCGTCAGCGAGTTTCGCCCGCGCGTCGGCAGGTTCATCGCTGTCGAAGATCCCGGCGACCTGCTTGACCTGCTGGGCGAACGCGCTGTAAGGGCTACTTGCGCCGTACGGCGTCGAACGCCCACGAATGACGCGTCCGCCGTGTGCCGCGACGAGTTGCGAGAGCTCGGAGCCGATTCGCGACTTCCCGATCCCGGCAGGGCCGAACACCGTCACGAAGTGCGCGCGCTCCTCATCGGTGACGCGGTCCCAGATTCCCGTGAGAGCGCCAAGCTCGCGGTCACGTCCGATCATCGGCGCTGGAGCCACCGGACGCTCGCCAATGGCCGACATCGCTCTGAGAGCGAGCCAAGAACGCACCGGGGCCTCCTTGCCCTTTGCATTGACCGGCTGCGCCGGGCGGTACTCGATCGAGCCGCGCGTGCTCGTATATGTCTCCTCGCCGACGAGGACGGCGCCGACTGGCGCGGCCGATTGCAGCCGCGCTGCGGTGTTCACGACGTCCCCGGCGATCATCGCTTCGCCGTGTCCCGGGCGAGCCTCGAGCTCAACGATCGCCTCCCCGGTGTTCACGGCGATTCGAACTTGCAGTCCGTCTTGCTCGGCCCAGTCTCGAACGGCGAAGGCAGCACGCACGGCGCGCTCAGGGTCGTCTCCATATGCGGTCGGTGCACCGAAGACGCCCATCACGGCGTCTCCCACGAACTTCTCCACGGAGCCACCGAAGCGCTCGAGCTCGGCGCGGACCCGCTCGTAGTACGGCGTGAGGATGGCTCGAACGTCTTCGGGGTCGAGCATCTCGGCTTGCGATGTGAAGCCGACGAGGTCGACGAAAAGAACCGAGACGATCCGCCGCTCCTCTCCGGTCCGTCCCGGCTCGCTGAGAGTCGCTCCGCAGGCGTTGCAGAACTTGGCACCCTCGGGGTTCTCTTGCCCACATCGTGTGCAGGTCGACACGGAGTGGAACACTAGAGTCCTGCCACACGTACACGGAGGTGGTTCGGACGACTACGACCGCATACGACGCCGATAGAGCCGAAGCGTTCGCCGGGCGCATGTTGGAGACTTTGAACAGCGCTGCGGTTGCGGTGATGATCTCCGTCGGTCACCGCACCGGTCTCTTCGACGCCCTCGCCGAGATCGACTCGGTCAAGAGCGAGGAGCTCGCCGATGCCGCGGGCCTCGACGAGCGCTACGTGCGCGAGTGGCTCGGCGTGATGACGACTGGGCGGATCGTCGAGTACGAGCCCGAGACCGGGAGGTACCGGTTGCCCGCCGAGCATGCGAGCTGGCTCACACGGGCTGCGTCGCCGGACAATCTCGCTGTCACGGCGCAGTGGATTCCGACGCTCGCCACGGTCGAGGACGACATCGTCAAGTGCTTCCGCGACGGCGGCGGTGTCCCGTACGAGCGATTCGGCCGCTTCCACGAGGTCATGGCCGAGGAGTCGAACCAGACCGTGCTGTCGGTTCTCTTCACCCACATCCTCCCGCTGATACCAGGGGTCGAGCAGCAGCTCGAGGCAGGCATCCCGGCGCTCGATCTCGGCTGTGGCCGAGGTCGCGCCTTGCTTATGCTCGCCGAGCGCTTCCCCAACAGCCGTTTCAGAGGCTACGACCTCTCGACCGAGGCGATCGCGTACGCGAGCGAGCAGGCTGTCGAGCGTGGGCTCGCGAACGTGCGCTTCGAGGCCCGAGACCTCAGCACGTTCGATGTCGACGCCGACCCCGAGTCGTTCGAGCTCGTCATGACGTTCGACGCAGTGCACGATCAGGCGCGTCCGCTCGCGATGCTTCAGGGGATCCGGCGGTCACTTACCGCCGACGGCGTCTATCTCATGCAGGACATTCAGGGGTCGAGCCACCTCCACGAGAACCTCGACCATCCGGGCGCACCACTGCTTTACATGATCTCGTGCATGCACTGCATGACCGTCTCGCTGGCCCAGGGGGGCGAAGGGCTCGGGGCGATGTGGGGAGAGCAGAAGGCGCGCGAGCTGCTCGCGGAGGCGCGATTCACATCTGTCGACGTGCACCTGCTCGAGCACGACCCGTTCAATGCGTACTTCGTGGTACGCCCCTGAAGTTCACCACCCGCCCGGAGCTGCGCGGCACCTTCGGGATGGTCGCATCGACGCACTGGGTCGCGTCCCAGACAGGGATGGCGGTCCTCGAGCGCGGCGGCAACGCGTTCGACGCAGCCGTCGCGACAGGGTTCTGCCTCCAGGTCGTCGAGCCGCACCTGAACGGGCCCGGCGGCGAGGTTCCTGCGGTCTTCTGGTCGGCCGAGCGCGGCGAAGCTCTCGTGTTGTGTGGTCAGGGTGTCGCTCCGGCCGCCGCGACGATCGACCGATTCCATGAGCTCGGGCATGAGCTGATCCCGGGAACCGGCGTGCTCGCGGCGTGCGTCCCTGGGGCGTTCGGCGGCTGGCTCCTCCTCCTCCGCGAGTTCGGAACCTGGCGTCTGCACGATGTCCTCGAGTTCGCGATCGGCTACGCCGAGCACGGCTATCCGCTTCATGAGCGGATCCGCGCGACGATCGAGCTCAACGAGGAGCTCCTTCGCAGGTGGCCTGGAACCAGCGCCTTGTATCTGCCGGCCCCCGAAGCCGGAGCGCTCTTTCGGAACCGAGCACTCGCTGCAACCTACCGGCGAATCGTCGAGGAGAGCCGCGGCGGCTCACGAGAGGAAGAGATCGAACGCGCCCAACTCGCCTTCTACCAGGGCTTCGTCGCCGAAGAGATCGACCGCTTCTGTGTCGAGCAGGGCGGCCTGCTCACGGGCGCCGACATGGCGGCGTGGGAGGCGACTCTCGAGTCGCCCGCCACGTACCAGTACCGAGGACTCACCGTGTGCAAGACGCAGCCATGGGCGGCAGGCCCGGTCGGGCTGCAGCAGCTCGCGCTGCTCGAGGCTTTCGACCTCGCCGAGCTCTCCGAAGCCGAATTCGTGCACATCGTCACCGAGTGCGCGAAGCTGGCGTTCGCCGATCGTGACGCGCTCTACGGCGACGCGAAGGTCCCTCTCGATGTGCTCCTGTCGGCGGACTACAACGATGAGCGCCGTGCGCTCGTCGGCGACGAGGCGTCCGAGGAGTTTCGGCCCGGCCGCGGCCGCCTTCCGCGACTTCGCGAGGCCGTCGCGACCCTCGGCTCGGGCGAGCCTGGCCGTGGCACAGTCCATCTCGACATCGCGGATCGCCACGGGAACCTCTTCTCCGCGACACCGAGCGGCGGCTGGCTCCAGAGCTCTCCGGTCATACCGTCCCTCGGCTGGCCACTCGGGACGCGGGCCCAGATGTTCTGGCTCGAGGAGGGCCTCCCATCGTCACTTCGTCCGGGAACGCGGCCGCGAACGACGCTCTGCCCCGGTCTGGCCTTGAGACAAGGTGAGCCCTACCTCGCGTGGGGGACACCGGGCGGCGACCAGCAGGAGCAATGGGCGTTGCATGCGTTCCTGCGCCACGTCGATCTCGGCATGAACCTGCAGGAGGCGATCGATGCGCCGGAGTTCCACACCGACCACTTGATCTCGTCGTTCTTCCCGCGGGGATTTGCGGTGAAGTCGCTCGCGATCGAGTCCAGGTTCGGGGCGCGCACGGTCGCCGATCTCCAGCGACGTGGCCACGACGTGACGGTCTGGCCGGCGTGGTCGGCTGGGCGCGTGACGGCGGTCGCCCGGGAGCCTGACGGCCTGCTCCGAGCGGGTGCGAATCCGCGCGGAATGCAGGGCTACGCAGTCGGCCGCTAGCGTCTCGCGCGTGGCGGACGGGCGCAGCGCGCACGTACACCTGGGAGGACCCTCTCGCCCTTCGCGACCGCATGGTCGGGCGCTCGGGCCTCGAGGTGATGCAGCTGATGGCCGCCGGCGAGCTGCCACCTCCGCCGATCGCACAAACGCTCGGCTTCCGTCTCGTCGAGGCGACGCGCGGGCGGGCCGTCTTCGAGTGCGAGCCGGCCGAGTACCACTACAACCCGATCGGCATCGTCCACGCCGGCCTCGCGATGACGCTCATGGACTCTGCGATGGGCCTCGCCTTCGTCACTACACTCGACGAGTCCGTCGGCTGGACGACGCTCGAGGTGAAGGCGAACTTCACCCGGGCTCTTACGATCGACACCGGCCTGATCCGCTGCACCGGCTCCATCCTCCACCCCGGCCGTCGCGTGGCGGTCACCGAGGCGCGCATCGAAGACTCGCAAGGCCGGCTCTGCGCGCACGGGACGAGCACGATCCTCGTGCTCTCCTCCTGACCCGATCAGTCGCTACTCTCAGACGATGCGACGCAACCGGAACGGCTCCTCGTTGTCCCCGGTACCCGGGCGGCGCCGCAGCGCCTAAGCAGCGAGCGCCGCGACCCTTCCTTTCTAGACTCTCGCCCGATGGATCCGCTCTACCAGCCGGAAGGCGTCGAAGCGCGCTGGCAGCAGACATGGGAGGACGAGGGCCTCTACGCTGCTGAAGCGGACGACCCGCGTGAAACTTATGTCGTCGCTTTCCCACCTCCTAACGTCACCGGTGAGCTGCACCTGGGCCACGCACTTCAGCTAGCACTCGCCGATGCGCTCGTCCGATGGCGGCGTATGCAGGGTTACAACTGCCTCTTCCAACCAGGGTACGACCATGCTGGGATCTCGACCCAGAGCGTGGTCGAGAAGGACCTCGAGCGGCAGGGTCTCTCACGAAGGGAGCTTGGCCGAGACGCGTTCGAGGAGCGTGTATGGGAATGGCTCCGCCTCTACGGCGGAACGATCATGACTCAGTTCCGGCGGATGGGCGCGTCGATGGACTTTCGTCGCGAGCGATTCACGATGGACGAAGGTTATGTGCGCGCCGTCCTTCGCCACTTCGTACACCTCTGGAACAAGGGCTACCTCTATCGCGACCAGCGGATCGTCAACTGGTGCCCATATCACGAGAGCGCGCTCTCGGACCTCGAGCTCGACCACGTGGACGTCGACGACGAGCTGTTCTCCATCCGCTATCCGCTCTCCGACGGATCTGGGCACATCACGATCGCGACCGTACGCCCGGCCACGATTCTCGGAGATGTGGCCGTCGCCGTCCATCCAGGTGACGAGCGCTACGCGGAGCTCGTCGGAAAGGAGGCGATCGTCCCCTTCGTCGAGCGGCGGGTGCCGATCGTCGCCGACGAGCGCGTCGAGCCCGAATTCGGCACCGGGGCGCTCAAGGTCACGCCGGGCCACGACCCGACGGACTTCGAGATCGGGCGTGCTCACGGCCTTCCGGAGCCAATGGTCATCGGCCCAGACGGGCGTATGAACGAGGTCATCCCCGAGGTCGCCGGAATGACTCAGGAAGACGCGGGTGAGCTCGTCCTCGCCTGGTGCGAGGAGCGCGGGCTGCTCGAGAAGCGTGAGCAATACCGGCATGCGATCGCAGTGTGCGAGCGGTGCGGGAGCCGGATCGAGCCGCTGATCTCGCTGCAATGGTGGTGCCGAATGGACGAGCTGAAGAAGCCGGCCCTCGAGGCGCTCGGTTCCGAGCGAGTTCGCTATCAGCCGCCGTCTCAGCACCGCTTTGCGATCGACTCGCTGAAACACGCACCGGACTGGAACATCTCGCGTCAGATCTGGTGGGGTCACCAGATTCCAGCTTGGTATTGCCCGGATGGCCACGTCTCCGTGGCGGAGTCCGAGCCCGATGCTTGCGCTGTGTGCGGCTCGACCGAGCTCCAGCGTGACCCGGACGTCCTCGACACGTGGTTCTCGTCGGCGCTCTGGCCGTTCGCCACGCTCGGCTGGCCCGAGGACACGCCTGACCTCCGCCGTTTCTACCCGGGCGACTTCAATCTCACGGCCCGCGAGATCATCCGCCTTTGGGAGAACCGCATGATCTTCTCCGGGCTCGAGCTTGTCGATGACATCCCGTTCCGCGATGTGATCATCCACTCCACGGTGCTCGCGGTGGACGGGCGGCGGATGTCGAAGTCGCTCGGCACCGGAGTAGACCCTGTCGAGGTGATCGACGAATACGGGACCGACGCGACGCGCTACGGCCTCATGAAGATGTCGTCCCAGCAGGACTCGCGCTTCTCGTACAAGGCTATCGAGGAAGGGCGGCGACTCGCGAACAAGCTCTGGAACGTGTCACGGCTGATTCTGCAGAACACGGAGGGAGCGAAACCGGAGGCGACTCCGCGCGATCTCGAGGAGCGGTGGATCCTCGCGCGCATCGACCAGGCGCGCGCGGACGTCCACGACGGCCTGACGCGCTTCGACTTCGCTGATGTCGCCGACGCGCTCTACCACCTCACGTTCGACGACTTCTGCGACTGGTACGCGGAAGCGACCAAGCCTCGCCTGTACGCGGACGACCCCGAAGCCGCGGCGACCGCGCTCGCTGCACTCGAGCGGCTGCTAACCCTGCTCCACCCGGTCATGCCGCACGTGACAGAAGAGATCTGGACTCAGTTCCCGCAGCGCGAATCACGGCTGATCGTCGCACCGTGGCTTGACGCCGACTCTCGCTTCACGGACGACGTCGGCGCGTTGGATCGCGTCCAGGAGGCCGCACAGATCTTCCGCAGGAGCGGCGTGCAGGTCGAGCTCTCGTCGGACGACGAGCGGCGCATTTTCGCCGCAGTCGTGCGCCCCGAGCGGGCCCGTGTCGACGACAACCGCGATGCGGAGATCGAACGGTTGCGCAAAGAGGTCGCGCGTGCCGAGAAGATGCTGGCGAACGAGCGGTTCATCGAGAATGCGCCGGCGGACGTCGTCGCAGCGGAGCGCGAGAAGCTCGAGCGCTACCGCCGCGAGCTCGCCGCCATCGAAAGTTAGATCGACGTGACCGCCGTCGAGTGGCTCGACTCGCTGAGTCCCTGGCCGCGGGACGGCTTCGGACTCGAGCGCATGCGGTTGCTCATCGCAGAGCTAGGCGACCCGCAGGACGCATATCCGGCGATTCATGTTGTCGGCACCAACGGGAAATCGACCGCGACGATCATGATCGAACAGCTCCTTCTCTCCGACGGGCTCTCGGTCGGCTCGACGATCTCGCCGCACGTTGCGAGCTGGAGTGAGCGAATCCGCATCGACGGCGCCGAGGCCGACTTCGAGGCGGCCGTGGAGCTCGTTCGGACCCAGGCAGTGCGCCTCGAAGCCACGCAGTTCGAGATCGTCACTGCTGCCGCTTTGGCGGCATTCGCCGAGGCCGGTGTCGACGTCGCCGTCGTCGAAGCGGGGCTCGGTGGGCGGCTCGACGCGACGAACGTCCTACGCGCGCGCGTCGTCCTGCTCACGAGCGTGGGGCTCGAGCACACCGATGTGCTCGGCAACACCGTCGAGGAGATCGCAAGCGAGAAACTGGCCGTCGCCCCCGAGAGCAGCATCGTCGTACTTCCCGACGACACGTTTGCCGCCCTCGTTCCGGGTCGCACGGTTCGAATTGGCGGCGCACTGCATGCTGCAGAGGCATTCGTCGGGCATCCGATCGCCTCACGACCCGAGGTCTCGCTCCCCGGTCGGCTGGAACGTCGGGCAGGCGAGATCCGAGACG
The DNA here is from genome assembly GCA_963722035.1 of uncultured Thermoleophilia bacterium. Lineage (GTDB taxonomy): Bacteria > Actinomycetota > Thermoleophilia > Gaiellales > Gaiellaceae > GMQP-bins7. Next base: position 281,975 of record CAVRLG010000017.1, on the reverse strand, counting down.
GTGCGCACAATCCCGACGGTGCGCGGTACCTCGTCGAGCGGCTTCCAGCCGAGGACTACACCCTGGTCGTCTCGATCCTGGCGGACAAGGACGTGGACGAGATGCTCCGCGAGCTGCGTCGAGCAGGGCCGCGGCTCGTCGCGACCAGATCATCCTCCGATCGCTCACTTCCTGCCGAGGATCTCGCTGCCCTCGCCCGCGTTCACTTCGATCACGTCGAGGTCGTCGAGAACCCGATCGGGGCGCTTGCACGAGGGCACGAGCTCGGGGAACCGGTGCTCGTGACGGGGTCTCTCTACCTACTCGGCGACATCGCACAGGAAGAACGGCGCACAGCGTGGCGCGGGTAAGGGAGCGGCTGTCCGTGCTCGCTTTCGCGGCTGTTCTGGTGCTCGCGATCGTCGGGATCGCCTTCGCGCTCGGCTACGGGATCGGCAAGCTTCTGCTATGACCGTCGCAGTGTTGCCACTCGCGCAGTCCCTCGACGCTCCCGATTGGACGCTCCTTCGGAACCTCGGGATCGGGTTCGTCGTCGTCCTCTGGCTTGCGACCGCGTACTGGACGTTCAAGGACGCGCGCCGTCGAATCGGAGACCCCTGGCTCGTCGCCCTAGCAACGCTGGTCGGCCTGTTCCCGCCGTTCCTCGGGCCGATCATCTACATGTTCTTCCGTCCACCGGAGTACTTGCAGGACGCCCGCGAGCGTGAGCTCGAGATTCAGGCGATGGAGGAACGGCTCGCGCAGCTCGATCACCGCTGTCCCGTCTGCCGGGCGCGTGTCGAGCAGTCGTACCTCGTCTGCCCCGTTTGCACGACGCGGCTGAAGCAGGCCTGTCCGTCGTGCGGCCAGCCGTTGGAGTCGCTGTGGCAGGTCTGCCCGTATTGCGCGACCGACATCCCGCCAGGGATACCCGCGTTCGAAGATCTCTCGTCGCGGCCGCGCGCGACTCGACGGACTAGCTCCGGCGACAATTAGACGCTTGGCTCGCGAGACCACGCTTGTGCTCGTCAAGCCCGACGGCATGGAGCGTCGCCTGGCCGGTGAGATCATCGCCCGGCTCGAACGCCGCGGCCTAGAGCTGCGAGGAGCACGCCTGTTGAAGATCCCGAAGCCGATGGCACGCGAGCACTACGCAGAGCACAAGGGCAAGCCGTTCTTCGGGCCCCTCGTCGAGTTCATCTCCTCGAGGCCCGTGCTGGCGCTTGCGGTAAGCGGTGAGTCCGCGATCGCTGTCGTGCGCACGATGATGGGCGCGACGAACCCCCTGGACTCGGCGCCCGGGACGATACGCGGCGACTACGCGCTCGAGCTCTCGGAGAACATCGTCCACGGCTCGGACTCCAAGGCGAGCGCGAGGCGTGAGCTGGCGCTGTTTTTCCCCGACGGCCTTGTCTGACGCTTCGGACTACATCGCGCGGAACTGCGATCTCTGGACGACGACCAACGCCGAGTACACCGGTCCCTCCGCTGCGCGCGCGTGGGCAGAGGATGAGCACACGTGGGGCGTCTTCGGCAACCCGGAGACCGAGGTGGGCGTCCTTGGCGACGTCGCCGGACTTGACGTCGTCGAGCTCGGCTGCGGAACGGCCTATTTATCGGCGTGGCTCGCGAAACAGGGCGCGCGACCGGTAGGTGTCGATGTCACTCCGGCGCAGCTCGAGACGGCTCGTGGACTTCAGCGAGAAACGGGCATCGAGTTTCCGTTGATCGAGGCGAATGCCGAGGACGTGCCGCTTCCCGATGCCTCGTTCGATCTCGCGGTCTCCGAGTTCGGAGCGAGCATCTGGTGCGACTCGTACCGGTGGATCCCGGAGGCACACCGGCTGCTCCGCTCCGGCGGTCGTCTCGTCTTCCTGCGAAGTAGCCCGCTCGTCATTCTCTGCGCCGTCGAGGAGCCGGACTCCACATCCGAGCAGCTGCAACGTCCGCAGCGTGGAATGCATCGGATCGAATGGTCGGACGGAGGCGTCGAGTTCCACCTCGCGCACGGCGACCTGCTGCGTCTGCTTCGTGACACGGGCTTCGAGGTCGAGGACCTGATCGAGCTCTACGCTCCCGAGGGCGCGCAGACCCACGAGTACTACTCGTACGTGACCGCCGACTGGGCGCGACAGTGGCCTTCCGAGGAGATATGGGCGGCGCGCAAGCGCGGCTGATCCTCGCTTCCACGTCGCCGCAGCGGCGGGCGATCCTCGAGCAGCTGCAGATCCCGTTCAAGTCCACGGCGCCGCAGTACGTCGAGGACGACGTGCCGGGGCTCGCGGCTGCCGAGCTCGTGCGTCTGCACGCCGAGGGGAAGGCGCGCTCGGTCCATGCAGAAGGCCGGCTTACGCTCGGAGTCGACACGGCTGTGATCCTCGACGACCGCGTATACGGGAAGCCCGAGGGGCGCAAGGACACCGAGCGGATGCTGCGCGAGCTCTCGGGCCGGACGCACACCGTCGTCTCGGGCGTGTGCCTCCTGGGTGCCGGCGAGGACGTCGTCGCACACGAGCTGACCGACGTCACATTCCGATTGCTCTCGGCAGAGACCGTTGCCACGTACGTCGAGAGCCGTGAGTGGCAGGGGCGCGCCGGCGCATATGCGATCCAGGGCCTCGGCGGTCGGCTGGTCGAGCGAATCGACGGCGACTACCTCAACGTCGTCGGTCTTCCCGGCGCGCTCCTGGTCTCGCTCCTCGAGCGTCACGCCCCAAATCTGCTGCAAACCGCGTAGGTACACTCCGTTCCCCTCGTGGCCTGGTTCAAGTCCCTTACCGGTTTCGGCGGCCGCGACATGGCCGTCGACCTCGGCACCGCCAACACCCTCGTCTACGTCCGCGGGCGTGGCATCGTGCTGTCCGAGCCGTCCGTGGTCGCGATCGACCAGCGGACGGGAGAGGTCCATGCCGTGGGCGTAGAGGCGAAGCGCATGCTCGGCCGCACGCCCGGCACGATCTCGGCGATTCGCCCGCTCAAAGACGGGGTCATCGCAGACTTCGACGTCACCGAGCAGATGCTCCGGCACTTCATCCAGAAGGTGCATCAGCATCGTTTCGCGCACCCGCGTGTGGTCGTATGCGTGCCGTCCGGTGTGACGGGCGTCGAGAAGCGCGCCGTCGAGGAGGCGACGCTGTCGGCAGGCGCGCGACAGGCGTACCTGATCGAGGAGCCGATGGCCGCCGCGATCGGCGCAGGCCTGCCCGTCGCGGAGCCGACCGGGAACATGATCGTCGACATCGGAGGCGGTACCACCGAGGTCGCCGTCATCTCCCTCGGGGGCATCGTCGTCTCGCAGAGCATGCGCGTCGGCGGCGACGAGATGGACGAGGCGATCGTCAATCACATCAAGAAGGAGTACAAGCTCCTGGTCGGAACGCAGACCGCGGAGGAGATCAAGCTCGAGATCGGCTCGGCATACCGCCTCAGGGAGGAGCTGTCGGCCGAGGTGCGCGGCCGCGACATGCTCACCGGCCTCCCGAAGACCGTTGTCATCTCGTCGGAGGAGATCCGTCGCGCACTCGACGAGCCTGTGACACAGATCATCGACGCGATGAAGTCGACGCTCGACAAGACTCCCCCGGAGCTCGCCGCGGACATCATGGACCGCGGTATCGTGCTCGCGGGCGGAGGCGCACTGCTCCAGGGCCTGGACGAGCGCGTGCGCTCGGAGACTCAGATGCCCGTTCACCTCGCAGAGAGCCCCCTGACCTGTGTCGCGGTCGGCTCCGGGCGCAGCCTCGAAGAGTTCGACGTCATCCACCGCTCGAATCGGAGCCGCGTGCGCCGCAACGGTCTGCTGCGCTACTGACGTCTTCGCCGTAGCGATCGTACGGCGACGAAAAGTCGCCCGCTCCCACTCTGTTAGTCGTTCGTAGAGCCGCGCCTTGCGGCCATTTCGACGAGGGATCCGGCGTGCTTCGCCGCTAGACTGGCCTGTCATGCCCCGGCCACGCAGCGCGCGATCGGCGGCGCTGGGCCTGACCGTCCGGCGCATTCCGACGACCAAGGTCTCTTCACGCGGCGGAGGTTCGCTTCGCCGCCGTCTCGTCGTGGGCGTGCTCGTGCTGGTTTCGCTCGTCCTCATCACGTTCTCGTTCCGCTCGGGAGAGGACGGCTCGCTCACCAGTGTCCAATCGGCGGGTTCGACCGTGCTGCGTCCGTTCGCCCTAGGGTTCGAGCGGGTCGCCCAGCCCTTCCGTGATGCGTACAGCTGGACCAACAGCCTCCTCGACGCGCGCTCAGAGGCGGAGCGCCTGCGGGTCGAGAACAGAGAGCTCCTGCAGCGCGCGATACAAAGTGACTTCGCGCGCCAGGAGAACGACTATCTTCGACGCCAGCTGAGGTACGTCGACGGCCCGCGATTCCCAGGGGACTTCGTTCCCGTCAACGCCGAGGTCATCGGGCGCCCGGGCGGGGCGTTCGTCCAGGCGATCGTCCTCGCGGCGGGCTCGGACCACGGCGTCCGTGTCAACGACCCCGTCGTCACGACCGACGGGCTGGTCGGGCTCGTGACCCGGGTGACGCCGGACACCGCGCGCGTTCAGCTGCTGACCGACGAGGAGGCCGCGGTGTCCGCAGTAGATGTGCGCACGAGTGCGCCGGGCATCGTGCTGCACGCTCGCGGCACGCGGGAGACGCTCGTTCTCGACCGCGTCCGCAAGCAGGATCGGATCAAGGAGGGAGACGAGATCGTCACCGCGGGGTGGCGCGCGAGCGGTCTCAGCTCGCTGTATCCCAAGGGCATTCTGATCGGGAGAGTCACGAGCGTCGGCCTGACCGACACCGACCTCTACCAGCAGGTGCAGATCGATCCCTTCGTCGACTTCGGCTCGCTCGACGCCGTTCTCGTTCTGGTGCCCAAAGAGCGTCGCTCGTGAGCGCAGGCGCAGTGCTCCGCGGAGCAGTCGTCGTCTTCGTCGCCGCGATGCTGCAAACGGTCATCGTCTCCTCGCTCGTCGTGGGTGGCGGTGCACCCGATCTGCTTCTCGTCGTCGTTGTTGTCCTCGGGCTCGCACGGGGATCGGTGCCCGGGGCCGTGTTCGGGTTCGTGGGCGGCATCGTCGTCGACCTCGCGACGCTCGACACGCTGGGAATCACCTCCCTTGTGCTTACGCTCGCCGGCTTCTGGGCCGGTCGGTACGGAGAGACCACGGGCCGCGACCGCCGCATCGCTCCACTCGTCGCCGTCGGGGGCATCACGCTGCTGGCCGGTCTCTTCGGCTACGTGCTCCACTTCATGCTCGGCGAAGAGGTCATCGCGCGCCACGCGCTCGTGACTGCACTTCTGCCGGCATTCGTACTGAACCTCCTCCTCGCCCTTCCGATCAACGCGCTCGTCCGGTGGGCCGTCGGTGAGGGAGCTCGCACCGAGCACTCTCCCGAGGTCGAGGTAATGGTGTGAGATGAGCACCAACCCCTACCAGCAGCGCCGAGCTCCCTCGGGGCGCTTCCTACCTCCCGACCCGAGAGTTCGCGAGCCACATCGGCTCACACCGCAGCTTGCTCTGCGCGTCGCCGTTCTCGGCGTCGTCGGGCTGATCGCGTTCACCATCCTCTTTCTGCGTCTCTGGTCGCTCCAGGTGCTCTCGGGCGACGAGCATCTGAACGCGGCGCAGAACAATCAGCTTCGCCTCGTGCGTGTAGAGGCGCCCCGCGGGCCGATCCTCGACCGGCGTGGCCGCGTCGTCGTCTCCAACGTCGCAGGCACGGCGATTCAGCTGTGGGTGGGCGCTTTGCCGAAGGAGGGCCGATTCGAGCTCGTCCAGCGCCTCGCCCGCGTTCTGAACGTCTCGCCCAAGGCTCTCGCGCGCGAGGTCGACGAAAGGCGGTTCGATCCGCTCACACCCATCACCGTCAAGACGTCAGTAGGCGAGGAGCAGGTCGACTATCTGTACGAGCATCAGGCCGAGTTCCCGGGCGTCGAGATCGTCCAGATTTATCTCCGTGACTACGAGTATGCGGCGCTAGCCGCGCAGATCCTCGGTTACACGGGTGAGATCTCGCCAGAGGAGCTCAAGCGCTTGGATGGCTATCGCGCAGGTGACCACATCGGCAAGACGGGCATCGAGGCGCAATACGACTCCTACCTCCGCGGTCGCGCGGGGCTCGCCCAGATGCGAGTCGATTCTCTCGGCAACCAGACGTCTCCTATCGTGCTGCGGCGAGAAGCAACGCCCGGCTACGCGCTGCGGTTGACCCTCGATATGCGCCTACAGCGGGCGGCAGAGGACGCTTTGCAGTACGGCATCAATCTCGCGCATCAGAACGAGCATTGGGCTGCCAACGGTGGCGCGATCGTGGCGCTCGATCCGCGCGACGGCGCCGTGTTGGCAATGGCCTCCGCGCCGACCTACAAGCCGTCCGTCTTCGTGGGTCGCGTCGATCCGAAGAAGCTCCGTGCGCTGTACGACGAGGGCGCGAACAACCCGCTCTTCAATCGGGCGACTGCAGGTCAGTACCCGCCGGGATCCACCTGGAAGCCCGTTACCGCTCTTGCCGGCATGCAGGAGCATGTGTTCTCGCCCTACGAGTCGCTGCAGTGCACGCCGTTCGCGACCTTCGGCCTCGATCGACAGAGGTTTCGCAACTGGAATCCCTATGTGAACCGCCCCATGACGCTGCCCGAAGCGCTTGCCGAGTCTTGCGACACGTACTTCTACGAGATCGGGAACCGCTTCTACGAGGGCGGCTCCGAGAGCCGCGTCCGCATGCAGCAGTGGGCGCGTCGCTTCGGTTTCGGCGGCACCACGGGGCTCGACATCGGAGGCGAGGCTGACGGTCTTGTCCCGACACCGGAGTGGCGGCGAAAGGAATTCGACAGCGATTGGGACCGCGCTTGGAACCCGGGAGACTCGATCCAGCTTGCGATCGGTCAGAAAGACCTCCAAGTCACGCCGCTTCAAATGGCCGCCTTCTACGCGATGCTCGCAAACGGCGGGAACGTCGTATCGCCCTACCTCGTCTCGAACGTCGAGCAGCCCGGGGGAAAGGGGTCTCCGCGAGTCGTCCTGCGCCGCTTCGCTCCGCGCCCACCGCAGCCGGCAGGTGTCGACCCCGCGGCGCTTGCGGCCGTCCGTGACGGCCTGTATTCCGCGACGCACTCGGCAAGCGGGACCTCGTCGGGCGTCTTCGCCAACTACTCTGTGCCGATCTCGGGCAAGACGGGAACCGCAGAGAAAGTGGTCCAGCTCCCGGGGTATCCAAGCGATCACCTCGAGGATCAGTCCTGGTGGTGCGGATGGGGCCCGTCGGACTCAGCGCGGCTCGTGGTGTGTGCCCTGATCGAGAACGGCGGTCACGGCTCGAGTGCCGCCGCACCCGCCGCCCTCCGGCTCTTCGAACGCTACTTCGGCGTCGACGCACCCCCGAGCATCGTGGTGGACACCGACTGATGGCCGACGTGCGGGCTTCATGATCGAAGCTACCCAGAACGCGCGGATTCGGCACGCCTCGGGTCGAGCCGAGGCGACCCCCATCGCCTTCCTTCGCCGACTCGATTGGGTTCTCCTCGCGGCTACCTTTGCGTTGATCGGCTACGGGCTCTGGGTCATCTCGGGCATCACCCGCTTCGACGTGCCCGGAGACGAGAGCTACTACGTCGTCCGTCAGGGCATCGCGGCGGGGATCGGCGTCGCCTGCCTCATCGCTGCTGCCGTGATCCCAATCGATCTCGCACGCCGACATTGGAAGCTCGTCTACGGCGCAACTCTCGCGCTCATGATCGTCGTATTCGTCGCCGCCGAGACGATCCGCGGGTCGAAGCGGTGGATCGACCTCGGCTTCATTCAGTTCCAACCCTCGGAGCTCGGCAAGGTCCTCTTCGTCCTGGCGATCGCCGGGTTCCTCGTCGAGCGCGTCGGGCGGGTGACGCGCTGGCGGACGATCTTCTCCGCGATCGGCCTGGGGACGGCTCCGATCCTGCTCGTCTTTCTCCAGCCCGACCTCGGCACGGCCTTGGTGTATGCCGCTGCTCTCTTCGCCGTTCTCTTCTTCGTGGGCGTCCGCTGGCGCCAGCTCGTGGCGCTGCTTGCTATCGGCGTCATCGCCATCGCCTCGATCCTCTGGCTGCTTCCAGGCGCCGGCATCCAGGTGCTGAAGCCCTACCAGGCGGCCCGTCTCACCCTCGATCCCGGAGCCGATCCGAGCGGCGTTACGTACAACCTGAACCAGTCGATCACAGCGGTTGGCTCAGGCGGTCTGACCGGGCGTGGCGTGATCGAGGCGACTCAGACGCGACTCGACTACCTGCCCGAGCATGCGACCGACTTCGCGTTCGCCTCGCTCGCCGAGCAGCGCGGCTTCGTCGGCTCGGCGATCCTCCTCCTCCTCTACCTCCTCGTCGTGTGGCGGGGGCTGCGGGTCGTTACCGTGGCCGGAGACCTGTACGGAGCCGTCGTTGCGGGCGGGCTCGTGCTCGCGTTCCTCTTTCAGATCTTCGTGAACGTCGGAATGACCATGGGCATGGCACCGGTAACGGGCATTCCGCTCCCGTTCGTCACGGTCGGCGGCTCGTCGATGGTGGCGAATCTCGTTCTCGTGGGCGTTCTCCAGGGCATACACGCGCGGGGTGAGCTCGCCGGCAGGCAGCCTCTGTGAGGACGGCCGCCCTCACCGCACTGGTGCACGAAGCCCGCAGCGTGGTCGCCACGCTGCGCGGCGAGCTCTCGCCTGCGAGTGTCCGTCCAGTGGTCGTCAGCGGGATGCTCGCAGAGCAGCTGGCCAAGGAGCTCGCAGCTGGTGCCGAGCCGGGTGCGGTTGTCGCGCAGGAGGGTGCTAGCACTCCCTCGGCCGAAGTGCTCGTTCGCATCGTCGCAGGTGACCCCTCCGACGCCGACGCGACATCCGTTCGCGCCGCCGATCGCCGCGGGACACCGGTCGTCCTCGTCCAGCTGTGGCCGCAGGCCGACTGGACGCCGACGTTCGTTCTATCTCCGTTCGTCGTGGAGTGCCGCGCGGGTGAGGGCTTTCCCCTTCGCGAGATCGCGGACAGGATCGTCGAGTCGTCCGAGCATGGGCCGCTTCTCGCGGCGCGTATTCCGGCACTGAGGAAGGCGACGTCGGACGGGCTCGTGCGAGGTTCGGTTCTGCGCGCCGCGATCCTTGCCGTCGCCGGTACGCGGAAAGCCACCCGCCCTCTGATCACGCTCGAGCAGTTGCGCATGCTCGCGCGGCTTCGTGCCACGACGACCGGCTCCGGGCCGCCGGATGAGCTGCCGGTGGTGGCCGGAGGCGCGGCAATTGCTCTCGCTGCGGGATTCGCATTCCGGGGCGTAGCGCGGCGCGCCCAGGAGGTGCTGCCCACGCCGATCGCCAACGCCGCAGTGGCGGCGGCCGGAACATGGGCACTCGCAAGGGTTCTGCAGACGCTCGAAGCGCAACTCTCGCCTGAATAACGCTGCCCCGCACGAGCCCATGCGACCGCAGGCCGGCTTTACCCGCCGCGATGCTGTCCGGACCGGGTCCTAGGATGCGCCTCGACCATGCCGATCGGAGGGACGATGCCGAACACCGAGCTGGCCGACGAGCTCCTGCAGCTCGAGGAAGCGGATGCGTGGTTCGAGTACCTGGAGTCCACACGAGGCCAGACCAAGACGCGGTACGCGGAGCTCGAGCCGTGGGCGTGGGCTCGGCTCTCTCAGCGCCTCCGTGCCGTCCGGGCGCGGCGTGCGCGGCTTCGCCCTGCGGCGGCGTGAGCGTAGGCGATATCGGTCGCCCGCCAGGGGGACTGGCCCGACGGCTGCTACCGTTCGGACAGGTCATGTTGACCGATGTCTTGAACCCACGCAGCGCGAGGCCGGAAATGCCGGTGGCTTTCCGGGGCCCGCGCGCGATAGAAAGAGGAGATTTCAACCTTGGCACCACGCTGGTTTCGCTTTGGCAAGAAGCAAGAAGAAGAGGCTGCGGCTCGAGAAGCCGAAGCTCTCACCGCAGAGGTAGAGACACCGCCTGAGGCTCAGGCACCCGGCCCCGCGGAGGCGCAGGACGCGCCTGAGGGACCGAGGAAGAGGCGCCGGCGCGGGAGTCGCGGCGGGCGCGGCAAGAAGAAGCCCGGAGCTGCATCGGCTGCCGGTGAGGTAGTCGAGGAGACCGACGAGGCCTCCTCGGGCTCCACGAGCTCCGAGCGCGTCGGACCTGAGCGCAAGTCCGAACGCAGGACGGACCGAAAGACCGACAAGCGTCAGTCGCGCAGCAGCAGCAGCAGCCGTCGACGGACGCCGACCAAGCGTGCGCCTCTGCCCGCCGCAAAGCGCGAGTTGCTCATCTCGGTCGATGTGGGCGAGCAGCGTGTTGCGATCCTCGAAGACGACCGCGTCGCAGAGGTGTATCTGGAACGGCCCGAGCGCCGCTCCATCGCCGGGAACATCTACCTCGGTGTCGTCGACAACGTCCTTCCGGGCATGGAGGCCGCGTTCGTCGAGATCGGCCTCGAGAAGAACGGATTTCTCTACGTGGACGAGATTGTCGGCCCGGAGCTCGAGGGTCGAAAGGGCGCGCGGAAGATCCAAGACCTGATCAAGCGGGGGCAGACGATCCTCGTTCAGGCCGTCAAGGACCCGATGAAGTCGAAGGGAGCGCGGCTGACAACCGAGATCTCGTTGCCGGGCCGCTTCCTCGTTTACGTTCCGAACGGCGAGGGCTCCGGAGTGTCCCGCCGGCTCGAGGATGCTGAGCGGACACGGCTCAAGGAGATCGTGAGGAAGCTCGATCCCAAGGGCGGCGGGATCATCGTCCGAACGGCCGCAGAGGGTGCGTTCGCCGAGGACATCGAGCGCGACCTCGTCTTTCTACAGCGCCTCTGGAAAACCATCCAGACGAAGGCCAACGGCGCCTCGGCGCCTACCCTCGTCTACGAGGAGGCAGAGCTTCCGCTGCGAATCGTTCGGGACCTCTTTGCCGGCGACTTCGTGGGCGCACAGATCGACGACGATCGCACCCACCGACGCATCATCAGCTACCTGAAGAAGACCTCGCCTCACATGATCGAGCGCGTCCATCGGCATCGCGAGAAGACGCCGCTGTTCGAAGCATCAGGGGTCGACAAGGAGATTCGGTCGACTCTGGAGCGCCGAGTCGACCTCCCCTCCGGCGGTTATCTCGTGTTCGACTATGCGGAGGCGTTCACCGTCATCGACGTGAACACCGGGCGTTTCGTCGGTTCGCGTGGAAAGAGCTCGCAGGGGCGCCTCGAGGACACGATCGTGAAGAACAACCTCGAGGCGGTGAAAGAAGTCGTCCGCCAGCTCCGGCTGCGTGACATCGGGGGAATCATCGTCATCGACTTCATCGACATGTCGAACCCCAAGAACCGTGCGACGGTCGAGGAAGCGCTGCGCACAGAGCTCGAGCGCGACCGGACCAAGACCTACGTCGTGGAGATCTCGCCGCTCGGTCTCGTGGAGATGACTCGCCAGAACGTCACCGACGGCCCTCGCGAGATCCTGACGAGCCGTTGTCCGGTCTGCGCAGGTGACGGCTTCGTCGTGTCCGAGGCGACCCATGCGCTCGAGATCGAGCGCAGGTTGCGAACGATCGCCAAAGGCTCTCGTGTGCAGGCGTTCCAGATCGCTCTCCATCCCCGTGTCCTCTCGCTGATCGCGGGTCCGGGAGGCAGTCGGCTCGAGGCGATCGAGTCCGCAGCGAGACGACGGTTCTTCCTGACGCCGACCGCCGAGAACGGGCACGTTCACCTCGATCACTTCGAGGTTCTCGCGCAAGGCAAGCTCGAGACGCTTCGACCTACAGCGCCCGTTAAGGAGGGAACCTCGATAGACCTCAAGCTCGTGGAGGTCGGACTGCACGACCCGAGCGCAGGCGTCGGCAAGGTCGGCGAATACCAGGTGATCGTGGCTGGGGCGGCGAAGCTCGTCGGCAAGAAGGTCACGGCGCTGGTTGGGCGCGTTCTCGAAGGCACTGCGTACGCCATGCTCGCCGACGACTCCGTTGCCCCGTCGCCGATCACGTTCGAGGCGGAGGCCGAGCGCCCGACTCGGGCGCCAGGGCGGAAGAAGCTGGCGGAAGAACCGGACGTCGAGGTAACCCCTGACGACGAGACCACACCCGACATAGATGCTGCACTCGAGGATGATGCAGCTCTGGACGACGCAGCTTTGGAGATCTCTTCAACCGAACCGGAGGGCGAGCAGGCAGAGGCTTTGCAAGGCGACCTGCCGACGAAGAAGCGGACGCGGCGCGGGACGCGGGGTGGGCGTGGTCGCAAAAAGCCCGGAGCAGCGACGACCACGGCTGCAGTCGACGAGACCTCGGACGGCGCGAAGCCTGCACCGCGGATCCACGTTCCACCGCCCGAGCTTGCTGTCGAAGCTGACCCGCCGCCGGTGTCCGACGGAGCGGAGGTCGGGCCGGAGGGAGTTGGCGATGTCGAGATCATCCTCAGCCCCGACCCAGATGGCCAGCCGAAGCGCAAGCGCTCACGTCGCGGATCACGGGGCGGCCGCAAGCGGCGCAAGCCCTCGACGAACGGCGATGAGGCTGCTGTGGCGACGACGGAGGAGGTCGATGGAGTGGAGATCGCGGCGGTCGAACCCCAGGACTCTGGCCTCATTCTGGTCGCGGAGTCCACCAACGTTGAATCACGCATCCCTGACCTCGGTCCGGACACAGAGGCGCCCGAGTATGTCCCGATGTCCGAGTGGATCGAGGACTTCGACACGCGGCCAAGGGCATAGCGCCGCTAGCGGGGTAGGACGCGACGAGGAGCGAGCGTCCGGTATCATGCGGCGGCTTCGCGGGCCGCGCGCCCGCTTCGATCTTCGGAGATTTTCATGACCTACGCGATCATCAAGGTTGCCGGTAAGCAGTACCGCGTTCGCGAGGGCGAGCGGCTGCTCGTCGACCGCCTCGCCCAGGACGACGGCGCAACCATCACGCCCACCGTCCTGCTCGTCGGGGGCGACGGCGCGCCGGTGCTCGAGCCGGATGACGTGAAGGTAACGGCAACCGTCCTCGGTGCTGTCAAGGGCCCGAAGATCCGGATCGGCAAGTACAAGAAGCGCACCGGCTATCGCAAGCACACCGGCTTTCGCGCTTCGCTGACCCAGATTCAGATCGAATCGATCGGCGGCAAGTCCGCTCGAGCGGCCGCGAAGCCGAAGGCGGAGCCTGATAAGGCAGCACAGCCCGTCGCGACGGCTAGCGAGGGAACCTCGGAGCTCCCTGCTGGCTACGCGGACATGACGATTGCCGAGATCAAGGCGGCAACCGCTGGCTGGGATGCAGGCGCGCTCGAGGCGGCACTTGTCTTCGAGCACGAGCACGCCAAGCGGAAGGGTGCGATTGCCGCTTTGGAGTCGGCTCAGACCCATCAGGAGGACGAGCACTAATGGCGCATAAGAAAGGTCTCGGCTCCTCGCGCAACGGGCGCGACTCCGAGTCCAAGCGACTCGGCGTCAAGATCTTCGCCGGGCAGCAGGTCAAGACCGGGATGATCATCGTCCGCCAGCGTGGGACGAAGTTCCGCGCTGGACCTGGCGCCGGTCTCGGTCGCGACCACACGATCTTCGCGCTCCGCGAGGGCACGGTCGAGTTCCGCACGTCGGGCGAGAAGCGCTACATCGCGGTCGCACCGGCGGCCGAGTAAGACCGAGATAGGGCTCCGTCCGGGGCCATGTTCCACGACCGAGCGCAGATCCACGCCGAGGCGGGCCGTGGCGGCGACGGCGGCCTCAGCTTTCGCCGGGAGAAGTTCGTGCCGAGAGGCGGTCCCGACGGCGGCGACGGCGGGCGCGGTGGGGACATCGTCGCGGTCGCTGACAGCGCTCTTCGCGATCTGTCTGCGTACGGGCGGATGAAGAACTTGCGCGCGGGCCGGGGCGGTAACGGACGCGGCACCAAGAAGCATGGCGCGGACGGAGAGACGGTCGAGATCCGCGTTCCGGTCGGGACGCAGATCCTCGACGCCGAGACTGGGCTCGTAGCAGATCTGACATCTCCCGGTAGGCGCTTCGTTGTTGCCCGCGGGGGCCAGGGCGGGCGCGGGAATGCACGTTTCGCGACGCCGACTCGCCAGACTCCTCGCTTCGCCGAAACCGGGCTTCCGGGGGATGAGCTGGACTTCGTGCTTCAGCTCAAGCTCGTGGTGGATGCTGCGCTCGCCGGTCTACCCAACGCCGGCAAGTCCTCGCTGTTGCGCCGGATCTCCAACGCGACGCCGAAAGTTGCGGACTATCCTTTCACCACCATCGAGCCCGTTCTCGGAGTCGTGGACGGGCCTGACGCCAGACAGCTCACGGTCGCCGACGTGCCGGGTTTGATCGAGGGGGCTGCCGAGGGCGCCGGCCTCGGGCATCGGTTCCTCGCCCATCTCGAGCGCGCCCGGCTGCTCCTGCACGTGCTCGACGCGTCTCAACCGGATCTCGAGGAGCGGTTTTGCGCGGTCGATCGGGAGCTCGCCGCCTATGGTGCGGGCCTCGACGAACGAGACCAGGTCGTGGTCCTGAACAAGACCGACCTCCTGGCCGAGCCCCCGACGTTCGCTCTGGCGGACACCCGCATCGTTCGCGTGGTCGCGACTTCGTGTGCGACCGGTGAGGGGACAGACGACCTGAAGCGCGCTTTGTTCGAGCTCTGTCCCGCGGCGAGCGCGGAAGCGGTTCCGGACGAGCTCGTACCGGACTTCCTCGAGTACCGTCCCCGTGCCAAGCGCGGTCGGCGCTTCCGCATCCTGCGCACCGATCGTGGTTATCGCGTGGTCGGCACGCCGCCGTCTCCCGACGAGCTCGAGGAGGCTCTGCGACGGATCGGCGTCAAGCGAGGCTCAGAGGTCGAAGTCGGCGAGGAGACGCTCGAGTGGCAATAGGTCGGCTCGGCCTGCTCGGGGGTGTCTTCGATCCACCGCACGTGGGACATGTTGAGCTGGCCCGGGCTGCTCTAGAGCAACTCGAGTTGGAGAAGCTCCTCGTCCTCGTGGTCGCCGATCCTGGACACAAGCAGACGACCACACCTGCCGAAACGCGCCTCGAGCTCACGCGTCTGGCCTTCGAGGAGGTCCCCGATGTCCGCATCGAGCTCGATCCTCACTCTCGGACCGTCGACTCACTCGAGGAGCGTGAGCTCGAGGACGCCGTCTTTGTCCTCGGCGCCGATGAGCTCGCCGATTTCGCGCACTGGAAGCGTCCCGAGCGTATTCTCGAGCTCGTGCGCCTCGCGGTTGCGATGCGACCCGGCATCCCCGACGAACGGGTGCGCGCGGCTCGCACCGGCCTCTCGGCGCCCGACCGCATCCTTTCCTTCGAGATGCCGGCTATCGCGGCTTCGTCGTCAGCGATACGGGAGCGTGTGGCGCTGGGCGAGAGCATCGATGGGCTCGTTCCTCCACGGGTCGGCGAAGCCATCCTGAGGCTGGGCCTCTACGCGAGTGCTCGTTAGACTTGGGTGGAAGTCGAAAGGACGAGAGAGACCGACCTGA
This sequence comes from uncultured Thermoleophilia bacterium, assembly GCA_963722035.1. Classification (GTDB taxonomy): domain Bacteria; phylum Actinomycetota; class Thermoleophilia; order Gaiellales; family Gaiellaceae; genus GMQP-bins7. Next base: position 266,569 of record CAVRLG010000017.1, on the reverse strand, counting down.
CAGCACTCGAGCAAGCTCGCCGTATCGCCGCTCTCTGCCAAGAGAAGCTCGCGGCCGACGTCACCATCCTCGACATGCGAGGCGTCTGTGACTTCACAGATTTCTTCGTCATCGCGACGGGGCGTAACCAGCGGCAGACCAAGGCGATTCACGATGACGTCGCCGGCGTCCTGAAGAAGGATCACGAGCTCCTGCCGCGGTCGACCGCGGGTGCGGCCGAGGCGACCTGGATCGTCGCCGATTACCTCGACGTGGTGCTGCATCTCTTCACGCCCGAGACGCGCGGCTTCTACCGCCTCGAGGAGCTCTGGAGTGACGTCCCGTCGGTCGAGCTCGAAGCCGTTGCCGGCTGACGTTGTCCGAACGGTAAACTACTCTGAGGGTCGTGCTTGCGACCGACCAGAAGGGCGCAATCATCGGCGAGTCTGCGATCGCGCATGCCGTCATCAAGCTCGGCATCGGGGTCTACAAGCCATTATCCGACGGCGAGCGGTATGACCTCATCTTCGAAGGACACGTAGCGGCTTGCGTCGTCGCGCGTACTGCGCGAGCGAGGTCGATGCGATTGCCGCCTACTGCCCTGAGCTTGAACAACCAGCGAGCACGAGTCAACTGGGCCGATGATTTCGGATTCGAGGCTAGACTGAAGTCTCTTCTGGGGCCATAGCTCAGTTGGGAGAGCGTCCGGCTGGCAGCCGGGAGGTCGTCGGTTCGAGCCCGACTGGCTCCATCACGAAACGTCCGCTCTGCGGGCCTGCTGCACCCTTCAGGGGCGGGGAGGGCTGAGGTGGAGGCGTTCATCTGCGTGACGTGTGGAACCCAGTTTCCGCCGTCGATCGGGCCGCCTGCTGAATGCGCGATCTGCCTCGATGAGCGCCAATACGTCGGCCACGACGGCCAGCGGTGGACGACGATGGCCGAGCTCGCACTCGATCATCGAAACCGCGCCGAGGCGCAGGAGACCGGGCTACTAGGCATCGGCACCACGCCGTCGTTCGCGATCGGACAACGCGCGCTCCTCGTCGAAGGCCTGCTCTGGGACTGCATCACACTGCTCGACGACGAGACCGAAGCGGCGGTCGAGCAGGCGGGCGGCATCCACACGATCGCGATCTCCCATCCGCACTACTACTCGGCGATGATCGAGTGGGCCGATCGCTTCGATGCCCGGATTTTGCTGCACGAGGCCGACCGCGAGTGGGTGATGCGCGAGAGCGAGCGAATCGAGCTCTGGTCGGGCGAGCGACGCGCAGTGTCGAAGGAGCTCGAGCTCATTCGGTTGGGTGGTCACTACGAGGGCGGCACCGTCTGCCTTTGGCACGCTGGCTCTGACGGCCGTGGGGCGCTGCTCTCCGGAGACATCGTCCAGGTGGTTGCCGACCGCGACTGGGTCAGCTTCATGTACAGCTACCCGAACCTGATCCCGTTGCCGACATTCGAGATCAAGCAAATCCGCGGCCTCATCGAGACGCTCGAGTTCGATCGCGTCTACGGCGCCTGGTGGGACACGATCGTCGCTGACGCCGCGAAGGCGAAGGTGCTTCGATCGGCCGACCGCTACATCGCGGCACTCGCCGACTGATGTCGAAAACGGCAGGTCATCTTCGTCGTACTGAATGAGGCCGATGAGTTCCGATTCTCCATACGGTCTCAGGTAGGTATCGGGTCAAGATCGACAACGAGAGGAGAGACATGGCAGGCCAGATGGTGCATCTCGAGATCCCCGCGGGCGATACCGCGAAGGCTCGTGAGTTCTACGGTTCGCTCTTCGCGTGGGAGTTTGAGGAGTTCCCTGGTGGTCCGACCGAGTACCACATGACTCGGTTTTCCGAGACGACCGGCGGTGCGATCTACGGCGCCGACGGTGCCAAGCGGGGAACCCGGGTCTACTTCGACGTCGACGACATCAACGCCGGGGCCGCGCGCGTCAAAGAGCTCGGCGGCGAGGCTGGCGACGCTATGCCGGTGCCAGGGATGGGTTGGTTTGCGATCTGCAAGGACACGGAGGGCAACGAGTTCGGCCTCTGGCAGACCGATCCGAGCGCGTCCATGCCTGGCGCGTAACGGGCGAAGTTCTTCGGACGAAGCGGGGAGCGCTCGTAGGTGCGCTCCCCGCTCGCGCCTTCCCTTGGGGTCGGCCCGTGCTTAGGCCGGCCGCTTCATGGTGTGGTGCTGTAGAACCTGTCCCAACGACTCCGAAAGGGACGGCTATGCCCTTCTACCAGCGTCGCGGCGACGTGCCGCGCAAGCGCCACATCGTCTTCCGCGAGAACGGAAAGCTCCTGACCGAGGAGGTAATGGGCCTCGAGGGCTTCACGGGGAACGAGTCCATCCTCTACCACCTTGAATCGCCATGCCGCGTCAAGGAGCTCGGCGCGTTCACACAGATCGAGCGGGAGGAGTGGGTTCCGGAGAAGCACGCGCACCTGCTCATGAACACGTACGACATTCCTCCGGGAGGAGACGAGATCTCCGGTCGCCGCACGCTGATGTGGAACCAGGACGTCGAGATCTCGCTGTGCCGACCGGACTCCCAGATGGATTACTTCTTCCGGAACGGCGAAGGCGACGAGGTGATCTTCGTGCACGAAGGCTCGGGGACGCTCGAAACGACCTTCGGCGACGTCCCCTACTCAGACGGCGACTACGTCGTGATCCCGCGCGGGACGACCTATCGGTTCGTCCCGGAGGGCGCGCAGCGTTATCTGGTCTTCGAGACGCCCGGGTTGATCGAGATCCCGCGACGCTACCGCAACCAGTACGGCCAGATCCTTGAGGGCGCGCCCTACTACCACCGCGACATCCATCCTCCGACCGAGCTCAAGACGCACCGGGACCGGGAAGACCACCTCGTCAAGGTACGAGTCCGCGGCGGCTACCAGGAGTACATCCTCGACTATCACCCGTTCGACGTTGTCGGTTGGGACGGCTTCCTGTACCCGTGGACGTTCTCCATCAACGACTTCGAGCCGATCACGGGCCGGATCCACCAGCCGCCGCCTTCCCATCAGACCTTCCAAGGGCCGAACTTCGTCATCTGCTCGTTCTGCCCACGCAAGCTCGACTTCGACGCAGACGCTGTGCCGATCCCATATCACCACTCGAACCTGCAGTCTGAGGAGATGATCTACTACGTCTCCGGCAACTTCGGATCTCGAAAGGGGATCTCCGTCGGAGCCGTGACGCTCCATCCGTCCGGCCTGCCTCACGGGCCCCAGCCCGGACTTGCGGAGAAGGCGTTGGGGGCTACGGAGACCACGGAGCTGGCTGTCATGTGCGACACGTTTCGCCCACTCAGGCTCACGCCGCTGGCACGCGACCTCGACGACGGGAAGTACGCACTCTCGTGGTACGAGCCCCCATCGGAGGAACCCAGCCTCGCCGGCGTAACGAGCCACTTGTAGCCCCGTGGACGTCACCAGCATCTCGTTCTCGATTGTCACGGGCCAACCGTGATGCGGTACGCGGCTACCGGGTGATCGTTCAGCTCTCCCGCGTAACGAAAAACGAAGCGACCGTCTCGAAGCTCCCCTTTGATTCCCCCGACAACCTTCCCGTCCGGGGCAATCGCCGTCGCCTGGAGCGTCTGGCCGGAGCTCCATGAGGGAGGCGGCTCGATGGCCAGGTTCGTGTCGGTGCCGAGAGGCTGCCGCACCGTCACACTCACGTCATCGCGTTCCACGATCAAGTAGTGAGTCCCTTGGGACAGCGCAAGTCCGTCGAACGTGTCCTTGAATGCCCCTGCCAGGAGACGATCGTCCCGCGTGCGAGCTAGGAAGCCGTTCGGCGAGATGCCGTACCGGCCGGCCGTGTGGCCGGCGGTCGCATCCCAGTTCGCAAGGACGACAAGATCGCCGAACGCGCTCTCTGTCGCTTGGGGCGCTACGTCCCGGTAACCCGTCAGACGTACACCCGCGTAGTGCGGGCCTAGGACGCGCTGCAGACTTCTCACGACATCGAGCCACGGGCTCGCGAGTGAGTCGAGCAGGTTGTTCCAGCCGTACGAGCTGATCAGGCCGAAGGCCATGTTCCACGTCAGCACCTCACCGTCAGCGGCCATCGTGCCGTCGTAGAGGTCGTGTTGATAGAGCAGGACTTTGTCGTGGAAGAGCCACGTTGCGAGGGGATACGGCTCCCAGTTGGCCTCACCGAACATCCTGTCCGGAAGGTCGTGTTCGCGGGCCATCATGAGCATGCCTCCGTGGAAGCCCGTGAAGTCGCGCGCCAGGCGGTCCCAGCCGTCCTCGACCATGAGGCACCTATCGGAGTACGGCGCCATCACGGCGAGCCAACCGTCGTAGTAGGCGACCCGGCTCGGCGAGGCGCGATTGAAGTCGCGAATCCACGGCCGCGCGCCCAACTGGTCGAAGAAGAGGCAGTCCGCAGGGACCTCGGTGCGCCATTCCTCCATCAGCCGCGCCACCCGGCTGCGCACGAACTGGACGAAGGGCGAGACGACCACCCCTGACTTCGAGCCGTAGGTGTTGACGACCGGCTTGCCGTCCTCGTCGAGGACGGAGATATCTCTGAGTTGGAGTGGCGAAGGGAGCGATCGCATCGTCGGCGATTCGTCGGACCACCAGCTGACGTTCAGGTACGGCATCACGAGCTGACCCCGCGAATGAGCCGCGTCGACGACGGAGGTGAAATCGGCGTTCGTTCCCCAGTGGGGGTCGGGTGGTAGGAAGTCGGGATCGTTCTCGTCATGTCCGCCGGGCTGGAAAGCGACCGGGTGCAGGAGCGCCGGCGACGGGAGCCGCGGCAGATCCGCATCCCAATCCCGGAACGGCTTCAGCTTGGCGAGGTCCGCCTTGATCAGCGGCGCTCTCGCGAGTGCGTTCAGGCGAGCGCCGAGCTTCTTCTGCACGGACGGGTAGGCGTCGATGCCGTTGTCGCGCCGATAGGCGAGGATCGACTGCTCGGCCGTTTGGCCGACTCGAACGCGGACGACAGGGCTAGTCCATTTTTCGCGCGGAACGATCCAGGTCTGGAACTGGTGGACGATGCAGAAGGAGGGTCCCGAGCAGCGGCCAGGAGACGGGTGCCGCAGGAAGCCGAGCACGACAGGGTGAATCGGGCCGGGGTTGACCGAGTAGACCGACAGATGTCCCCGTCCGGCTTCGATCCCGAGGTAGTCGGCGAAAGCCCAGCGGGACGGGTAGATGTGGAGGTTGTTCCCAACTCGCGTGAAGAAGGCGGGCTTGAGCCTGACTCCGGGCAGGACGTTTGGCGCGTATCCCGTCTCGACGGTGCGCACGTCGCCGAGCAGCTCCCCCGGAAGGGAAACGTTGGTCAGCACCGCGCCACGATTCTCGATCGTCATTCCGAGATCGAAGAACCGCGCGCGTGCGCGGAGCATGACGGTCGCAGAGCCGACGACTGGATCGCGGTACTCGAGTCTCAGGGTCGCCGACCTTGGATTCCACTGGTAGGAGAAGCGGCGGATGTCTCGTGGCGTGAAGGAACACGCGTTCTTGAGCGAAGGGCGCCCCCGGGACTGCGCGCGCCACAGGCAGCTCTTCGTGCCGTGCACGAGGCGAGCTCGGGCGACCCGGTCGACGATGTCGAGGATCTTCCCGTTGCGCTTGTCGAGCGTGAGTCGATACGCGCGTGTCGTGATGACGAGGCGACCGGCTGTCCCGTCGTCGAACGTGATCCCGGGGAACTGCTCGAGCACAACGTTCGCGGCACCTGACGGGGCGGCCCCGGTGACGAACGCGAGTGCGGCTAACGCGAGTACGGCCTGCCGAAGCGGACGCCCGACGCGCGGCCAGCGATCCGCGCTCAACGGGCTCTGACTTCGTAGGGCATGAGATGAACCATCATGTCTGTGTTCGCCGACGGCGTTCGTGTGACATTCCCCGAGAAAGAATGACGATGCGATGAGAGTCACTCCACATTCGACCCGGCTTCGTTCGACCACGGCGTCGCTGCTCGTCGCCCTTCCGCTTCTGATCGTGGTCCCGGGATCGACCGGCGCGTCCGCCTCAGCTGCGGTCGGACGACTTCAGGATTCTACGTCCACGGCACAGCTGGCCGGACTCGAGCGGTTCGCCGACTCGTTCGTCACCCGGTCGGGGCCGCGGCTCTCCGTGGCCGGCCGTCCGTTCCGCTTCGGTGGCGCGAACATCGAATGGCTTGGCCTCGCCGGATACGGGCCATTCGATCCGAATGGCCCGCACTTCCCGAGTAACTACGAGATCGACGACGCGATGGCAACGGCCAAGGAGATGGGCGTCAAGGTCGTCCGGAGCCAGACGATGGGCGACTCGGTCGGATGCGATCACTGCATCGAGCCCACGTTGGGGCAGTTCAACCAAGACGCATTCGAACGGATCGACTACGCACTCAAGTCCGCTCGCGCCCACGGCATCAAGGTCATCCCGACGATCGTCGGTGACGACGCGCGCGCGGGTGGAACGGGGTGTGTCTACCTCCGCTGGCGGGGGATCTCCAACCCGAATTGCTCTCTGGTCGACATGCCGCTGTTCTGGGAGGACCAAACGGTCATCCGTGACGTCGAGGAGCACATCAAGGCGCTCTTGAACCACGTCAACGTGTATACCCACGTTGCCTACAAAGAAGATCCCACTATTCTCGGCTGGGATCTCCTCAACGGCGGTGGCAGCCCGGCCCCTTGGACGCGGCAGATCGTGCAGTATGTTCGCAGCCTCGACAGCCGCCACCTCATCTTGTCCGGCCCCGCAAATGCGGGCATCCGAGAGGTCGACGTCTGCGTGAGCTTCGTCTATCCGCACTGGTTCCAGCCGCTCGCTTCGTTGAAGCAGGGCATCGCAAAGTGCAAGAAAGCTCGCAAGCCCTTCCTCGCCTACGAGTACGGGTGGGACCAGACCAACTATCCGACCCTGAGGGGCCTGCGTGCTTTCCTCGAGTCGCTCGAGAACGCTCCTGAGATCGCCGGCGACGCGTTCTGGGCGCTCCAGGCTCACAACGACGGCCACGGCTGGATGCCAATCCCGGCAGACACCACCGATCCGACGACCGCGCGCTACCTCGAGAGCGGACAGTGGTGGGCTTTGTACTACACGGGGATCCAGACACTGGTCAACACCGCTGCGGACATGGCCGCACGTGCGCAGGTGCTTCGGAGTCACAACTACTCCATGGGAGGCTTGCGGGTACCGGCACACGCGATTCCCCCGCGGCCGACCGTCACCGCGGTCGATTACGGGCCGACGAGCTTCACCGGGCGGGTCGGCGCGAGGGTCTACTGGCAGGGCTCGGCCGGCTCGAAGAACTACAGCGTCCAGCGCGCGACCAACGCGGCAGGCCCGTGGAGGACCGTCTGCAAGCGGTGCGTGACCGATCTCGACAACGGCTACGTCGACCTGAGCTCAGGTGCGCGCAGTGGTTGGTACCGCGTCATCCCCTACAACCTGGACGGGAAGTCGGGGCCTGTGTCCAGACCGATGAGGAGCTCCACGCGATGACGCTCTCACGCGATCCATACACCGCGAGAAAATCCAACGGCCGCTATCCCGCCGATGGCAGCGAAGCCGATGATGATTCCGAGCCGCAGTCTTGGGCGCGGTGTTGCGACTACGGCTAGAGCGATGAACAACGGAAAGTCGGCAATCAAGAAGCGGGGGAAGCTGACGAGCGGCGCCACCGCGGCGGGAGTACTCAGGACGATCGCGATCACTGCCGTCGAGTAGAGGCCGAATGCGGCGCCGAGGCACTTCCATGCGACCCATGTAAGACCCGCCGCCGAAATGAGAAGCAACCCCTGCAAGAGATTCCATGCGCCTCGCTGCTGGGAGTCCTCGAAACCTGCTGGGTATCCGTTGTGGGCGGGCAAGTGAAGAACGAGCTCGGCAGCACCTTCCTTGGCGGTGCGAAGCGCGTCCCAGGCTCCCTGCAGAGGCCCAAGTGGATGGGTTTCCCGTAGCCAGAAGACGTTCTGAGAGTGGTAGAACGCTCCCGCGTCGTTGAAGTGGAAGTGGAGGTAGAGCGCGTAGGCTCCGAGAGCCGCGGGAAGGAGCACCAGCGCGAGTGGTCGCAAGATCGACCGAACCGATCGCTCCTTGGGCCACAGCAGCACGAGTAGCGCCGGCAGCAGTGCCAGGCCCATCGGCCGTGTCGCCACCGCGAGCCCTCCGAGGAGCGAGGCCAGAATGGCTTGCTGACGTTGCGCCGCCAAGAGAGACCAGCTCGCAAGTGCGAGAAACAGAGCATCCGAATACACGGCGGTGAAGACAAACGCAAAGGGAAAGAGCGCGAGGAAGAGCACGCTGTCCGACGCCACCGCCTCGCCTACGAGGCGCTGCGCGATTTTGAAGATGGCAATCGCTGCGATACCCGCCGCGACCACCGAGACCAGGACTCCAGCGATCACGGTCGAGCGGAGTACCTCCGCAACGCCCCTCACCATCAACGGGTAGAGCGGGAAGAAGGAAGCGCTCTGCTCGACGTCGTACCCGTGGTCCGCGATGCGGATGAACCATCCCGAATCCCATTGCGCGAAGACGTTGAAGACCAGGCTCAGGTGTGGACCGTCTGCCGGGAAGTGTGGGATGCCGCGTTGGACCGGCGCCCACAGGAGTGCCACGATCGCCGCGAGCCAATAGCCGATACGAATCGCGGTCATCGTCCAGAAGGGCGTCATCGTCGACGTCGTCAACTTCGCGAGAGCGTCCCGGGCGTTCACACGGCCAACGCGTTTTGGAGTCCGAGCAGCAGGTCCCGGCGCGCCGGCGGACATGGTTCCGGACGCTACCCGATCTTCACAGTCATGAAGGGTCGCAACCCGCGGCCTTCTCGTCTGCCATCCTCCTGCGATGGACTCCGAACGCTTCGACCGCGAACTCCCTGGTCTCTTCGACGATTTCCCGCGGTCTGAGCACCCGCGCGATCGACGATTCGCGCGGATCGCCGACGAGGTCGAGAACCTTGCGAAGGAGAACAACCTCGCACTTCTCAACCTGGCCGCGTCTTGCCTTGGGGAGGGGGAGGCATACGTCGAGGTCGGCGTCTTCCACGGCGCCAGCCTCGTCGCGGCGATGCTGGGCAACGAGCACCGGCGATTCGTCGGCATCGACAGTTTCGAGTTCCGCGCCGCGACTCTCGACGAGGTCGAGCGGAACCTCTCGGCGTTCGGCCTCCCGCGACCCGAGCTCCTCGTCGGGGACGTCTTCGAGCTCGTCCCCGCAGGCGCGCTGAAGGACGTGCGCGCCGGGGTCTGGTACTACGACGCGCTGCACACGTACGAAGCCCAGCTCGAGGGGCTTCGGATCGTCGAGGCGTGGCTCGCACCAGGCGCCCTCCTCATCGTCGACGACACCGACTGGGAGCAGGTCGAGCGAGCCATGGACGACTACCTCGCGGAGCAGCCTCGCGCCCGCCGGATCCTCACGATCGAGGGCAAGGATCGGGGATTCCCTCAGTGGTGGGAGGGAATGCAGGTACTGGTATGGGACTGAGGGATCGTCGGGCCACCGGAGTCCACGCGAGTGGATTCCGGTCGGCTCACCGGCCTCTACGTGCCGCGAATCGTCAACCGGCGGTTGAGGACGACTCCGTTTATGTCGTTGAAGGCGAATGTCGCCGTGTAGGTCTGGCCCTTGACGACCGTGAACTGGAGCCGGGCATTGAGGGTGCAGTCGGCGCGTAGTGGTGCCGTCTGCTGTCCTACCTTGATCAGCCGGCCACCTCTGAAGACCCGCCACGTCATCCCGATCGATGTTCCGGGAATGTCGGTTGCGCAATAGCGGCGTGTGTAGAGGTTCACGAGCGGCGTGACTGTTCCTCCGCGGAACTTCACGACGCCGTTCCTGGCGTCGAGCGGCCTCGAGCTCGCGGTGAATCGCGCGGGGGATGTGCCCTTCGCAGCGCCGCCCGCGGTGTAGACGCCCGACTCCCACGGCTGCCCCTGGTCGTCCTGGAACACGAACCAGATGAACATCGTGACGAACGGATAACTCGCCGCCCACGAAATGGATTGCTGGATGTAGGCTGCCTGCGTCGAATATGAGATGCCGAAACGATCGGGTGGCTTCGTCTGGTGCCCGTACTCGGTGATCCAGATCGGAACCGACTTTCGCTTGAACCACGTCTTCAGGCTCTCGTTGAAGCGCGGAAGCGACGCGAGCGACACGTTCGGCCACCTCACGACCTGACTCGGAGGCGAGTTCGGGTTCGTTGGGTACGGATGGTGCGACCACGCGTCGAACTTCAGCTTCGGGTTGGCTTTTGCGACGAGCTCGGCGAACTTGCCGGGCGTGTGCGTCGGCCGGAGTCCCTGCGGCTTGTCGCTCCCGCGCGCGAGACGTCTCTCCGATCGCCACCTGCGCCCGCGGATTGCCAGCCTTGATACCTGTGTACGCGGCAGCGGCGAGCCTCGCGTAGTTGGCCGGCGCGATCGACTTCCCGGCCGCGTTGAACTGCGGCGCGAGAAACAACTGGAGGTTCGGTTCGTTCCAGATCGACCAGAAGCGCACGAACGGATAGCCCATGAAGCGACCCGAGTAACGAGACGCGATCGCTCTGGCGAACGAGGTGAAGTCGGAGACGTTCGCGGGCATGACGTTCGGGTTCTTGCCGCCATTGGCCCACCGCGGCGTTCCCGAGATCGTGAGGATGACCTCTTGATCAGTCGCCTGGGCACTTCGGACGGCCTCGTCGACATCGTCGAAGACGTACGCAGGATCGAATGAGTCCAAGGCGTTCGAGGGGCGGGTCTTGGCCACGAGGTTCCACTGAACGAGCAGGCGCATGATGGTCGAGTTCGCCTGTCCGGAGGCCTCGATCCGCGAGGCGCGATCGCCGACCCAGCGGAAGCTCGGGTCGTCGTGGAAGCCGATCCACATCCGCTCGGCCCCGAGCGCCGCAGGCGCTGCCAGTGCCGCAAGGGCGAACAGAGCTAGGACGAGGCGGACGGTACGTCTCACAGGTCTCCTTGAAGACGGCAGGGGCGGCGACGGGAGCGCGACTTGTAAAGCCCCCGCACCCTAGCGACTCGTGTGTGAGGCTTGTGTAAGGACCCGCCTCGAAAACGACACGAAGGATGTGCACGTTAGACTGCCCGACGACGTGTCCGTCTCCGTCTGGGAAGCCATCTTCATGCTCGTCGTACTGAAGATCCCACTCGTATATCTCGGCATCGTTGTGTGGTGGGCGATTCACGCCGAGCCCGAGCCGGCTCACGGCGGCGACGAGGTGAGTGTCCTCGCCCCGCTCACGCCCTGTGGCTGGAACGAGTGGCGAACCCGGCGATCGCGGCGGCCTCGGATGCGCCCGGTTCGACCATCGGGGCGTTCGCCACGACCTGCTCGGGCGCCCGCCGCTTGATGGAGGCGACCGTCCATCGAAGCGGCGACAGGGTGGCGGGCTTCCTCTGCGCCTTTTCGTTTGCCCTTTCCGGGATCGCACTCGCTCGAACGCCCGGCCTTCTTGCTCCCGCTGCGATTCTCATCGCCCTCGTCGCAGTGCGAATGACGGAGGCGCATCGAACTCTGGCCGCCGTCGCCGTCGCCGTCTCGGGACTCGCGTTCTTCTTCGGGATGGTCATCGCGATCGCGACCGACAGCCCGCTCTTCTAGTCCCTCGCTGCTACAAACACAACGACGTGGCCCCTCCTCTCGAGCTGTCCGGTCTTAACACCGGGTACGTCGGTCAGCTTCTCGAGCAGTACCTCGACAACCCCGAGGCCGTCGATCCCGCCTGGCGCGAGATCTTCGAGAATGCCGACGAGCGGGTGCTGGCCGCGCTCCCGGGGCTGACGCGCCTTGTCGGACGCCGGTCCAAGGATGGAGGGAACGGCACTCCGCCCGCGTCTGTACTCGTCGAGACACCCTCGACGACGGCAGGCGAGGTGGCCGAGCCTCGGTTAGCGCCAGCGCCAGAGGTCGGGCCTGGCACTCCGTCGCACGCGTCCGGAGGCCGTCGAGAGCTGCCGACGAGCCGAGCTCGTAGCAGCGGTCGCGGCGGCGATGTCGCTCGTCAAGGCTTACCGGACGCACGGGCATCTGAATGCTCGTCTCGATCCGCTCGGATCGGAGCCGATGGGAGACCCGGCGCTCGACGAAACGCAACTCCAACCGCCGCTGACTCCCGAGCTCCAGGCGCGCATCCCGGCGCGCCTGCTTCGGCTCTCCGTTCCCGGCGACACTCTGCTCGAAGCGCTCCCGCGGCTTCGCGAGGTGTACTCGGGGACCATGGCGTACGAGATCGAGCACATCTCGGATCACGCCGAGCGCGTCTGGTTGCGGCAGGCGATCGAGACGGGCCGGTTCCGTAAGCCGCTCGAGCCGACGGAACGGCGCGCACTCCTCGAACGCCTTGCTCAGGTCGAGGCGTTCGAGACGTACCTGCGCCGGGCTTTCATCGGGCAGAAGCAGTTTTCGATCGAGGGCCTCGACGCGCTCGTCCCGATGCTCGACGAGGCCGTCGAGCTCGCCGCCGACGACGGTGCGCATGAGGTTCTCATCGGGATCGCCCATCGAGGTCGACTCAACGTCCTCGCGCACATCGTCGGATGGTCCTATCCGTCGCTCCTCCGCGAGTTCGAAGGCGAGCGGAGTATCGACGCGCTCGTCTCGGATCCGGAGGGCGGCACCGGCGACGTGAAGTACCACCTGTCGGCCTCCGGCCGCGCATGACGCGCGCGGGTGAGGTTCAGGTGACACTTGCCGCCGAATCCCAGCCACCTCGAGGCCGTCGACCCGGTGATCGAAGGCCTCACGCGCGCCGAGCAGACCTCGCGCTCACGAGGTGCGGGCGTCCACGACCCGACCGTCGCGATGCCCATCCTGATCCACGGCGATGCATCGTTCGCGGGGCAGGGAGTCGTGGCCGAGACTTTCAACCTCCACTCTCTGGACGGCTATTCGACGGGGGGCACGCTCCACGTCATCGCGAACAACCAGGTCGGATTCACCACCGATCCGGCCGAAGGGCGGTCGACGCGCTACTCGAGCGATCTCGCGAAGGGCTTCGACGTTCCGATCGTCCATGTGAACGCCGACGACCCCGAGGCGGCGCTCGCTGCAATCAGGCTCGCGCTTGCCTATCGCGCAGAGTTCGGTCATGACGTGGTCATCGATCTCGTCGGCTATCGCCGCTTCGGTCACAACGAGCAGGACGAGGCTGCCTACACTCAGCCGCTTCAGGCCGAGCGCATCAAACACCAACCGCCCGTACGCGAGTCGTACGCCGCCCGTCTCGTCGCGGATCGTGTACTCACGTTGGACGAGGCCGATCAGCTCCTGGAACGGACGCTCCAGGAGCTCCGCGCAGCACACGACGAGCTGAGGGCTTCGTTTGCCGCCGCTGAGCCGCGGGCCGAGCAGCGGACGCGCACGGACACGGGCGCCGCCGTCGCTACCGCCGTGCCGGCCGAACGCCTGCTCGAGCTCGACGAGCAGCTCTTTCGCGTTCCTGAGGGCTTCGAGGTGAATCCGAAGCTCGCGCGTCAGCTCCAGCGTCGTCGCGACGCGATGCGTGACGGCGGGATCGACTGGGGACACGCCGAGACGCTCGCTTTTGCCTCCCTGCTCGAAGAGGGCATCCCGATCCGTCTTTCGGGGCAGGACACCGAGCGTGGAACGTTCTCGCACCGGCATGCCGTCCTCCACGATCCACGGACCGGCGAGACCTACACGCCGCTTCAGCAGCTCCCCACGGCAGCTGCGTCGTTCGAGATCTACAACTCGCCCCTCTCGGAGTTCGCCGCGCTCGGCTTCGAGCACGGCTACTCGATCGCGGCACCTGATGCCCTCGTCCTCTGGGAGGCTCAGTACGGCGACTTCGTCAATGGCGCACAGATCGTCGTCGACCAGTTCATCGTGTCCGGGCGTTCGAAGTGGGGTCAGACCTCGCGCCTGACGCTTCTCCTCCCGCACGGATACGAAGGCAACGGGCCCGAGCATTCCAGCGCTCGTCTCGAGCGGTTCCTCCAGCAGGCCGCCCAGGACAACATCCGCGTCGTCAACTGCACCACCGCGGCTCAGCTCTTCCATCTTCTTCGGCGGCAAGCCCTCGACGCGACCGCGCGCCCGCTCGTCGTGATGACCCCCAAAGGCCTGCTCCGCCTCCGGCAGGCTACGTCGACTCTGGAGGAGCTGACCTCGCGATCGTTCCAGTCGGTGCTGGACGATCCCACGGCCGATCACCAGGCAGTCCGACGACTCGTGCTGTGTAGCGGCAAGGTCTACTACGACATCGTCGGTCACGAGCTTCGCGGCGTCGCGTCCACTGTCGCCGTCGCCCGCATCGAGCAGCTCTACCCATTTCCGCTCGCCGCGGTAGCGGCGCTGGTCTCCTCGTACCCGGAACTCCATGAGATCGTATGGGCGCAAGAGGAGCCCCAGAACATGGGCGCCTGGCGCTCGTTGCGGCATCGGCTCGAGGAAGCGGCGGCGCATGCACCGCGCCCGGTCAGCGTTCAGTACGTCGGCCGAACCTGGCGTGCGAGCCCGAGCGAGGGCTACCCGACCCAGCATCATCACGAGCAGGACCGGATCGTGCGCGAGGCGCTCGGTGTCCGCGCGACGTGAAGCTCAGGAGGTCAGATTCGCGCCCGGCCGCGGCGAGCGAGAGATGACGCGAGCCGTGGCCCATTGCTTCTCGCGGACTCCACGAGTCGCTGGCGCTGCTCGGGCGGCAACCGTCGCCAGGCTTCGTACATTGCGACCGCGACAGTCATCGGCCGGACGCGCCGAATGAGGTAGACCAGGACGGCTGACACGACAAACGGCATGTCGAAATCCTCGCACAAGTTTGCCCGCTATTCGAATCGAGCCATTAGCAGGGTCTTTCGAAGGTTGCGGTAGACTCCTGACCCCAGGAAGCATGTTGGAACACGAAGAACTCTCTGCCGTCGACGACGAGTCCCCGTTCGCTCAGGCGATTCGCGAGCATCTGGAGTTGAAAGGTCGCAATGCCGACCTCGACACTGAGATGCCGCTCGATCACTACCTCGACGGCGACCAGCTCGAGAACCACCCGCTCTTCAAAAGCGAGGAGCAAGCTCGCATCGAGGAGACGATGGACGGGGAACCCGCATCGGAGCTCAGCTCCGAGCGCCTTCCTTGGCCCGGCGAAGAGACCGCGGAGAACGTCGAAGGCGCGGCGCTTGACGAAGCGCTCTGGACCGGTCGTCCGCGCGACTTCGACTGGGGCGACTGATCGATCGAAGCCTCGAGATGCTTGATCGGAAATTCACGCGGGCCGGATGACGGCCCCCGACTGCGCGCCAATTTCCGATCAAACATCTAGGGTCGCGTCCGTGACATCCGACGAACGTCTGCGGCGCTACGCGGAGCTCACCGTGCGGGTCGGAGCGAACGTCCAGCCCGACCAGGACGTCGTCGTCACCTGCCTGATCGAGCACGTGGAGATCGCGCGCGCCGTCACGCGTGAGGCGTACCGCGCGGGGGCACGCCATGTCGTCGTCCTCTACTCGGATCTGCACCTTCGGCGGGCGGCGATCGAGCTCGGCCCCGAGGAGGAGCTCGGTTGGTCGCCACCGTACGTCGTCGACTGGATTCGACGCTGGCGCGACGAGAATCCGGCAGTCATCTCGCTCACGGGAAATCCCGATCCCGATCTACTTGCCGACCTCGACCTCGCGCTCGTCGGACGTGCCGATCCGAAGGAGCTCCGACGCGCCCTCCTCGAGAACATCAGGGGTCGGCACGTCAACTGGGTGATCGTCGCCGCTCCCAACGAAGGCTGGGCAACGCAGGTCTTCGGGGAGCCGGACCTGGAGCGGCTCTGGGAAGCGGTCGCACGGGTCACACGGCTCGACAGCACCGATCCTGTCGCGGCTTGGAGTGCGCATGCGGCGAAGCTCCAGTTGCGGGCCGACGCTCTAAACGCGCGCGAGTTCGACGCCATCCGGTTCCGCGGCCCCGGCACCGACTTGACAGTCGGGCTGGTGACCGCGGCTCGCTGGAAGTGCGCTACGTTCGAGACCGCAAGCGGCATCGAGCACATTCCGAACCTGCCGACCGAGGAGGTCTTCACGAGCCCGGACTGGCGGCGCGCCGAAGGTGTCGTTCACTCGACGTACCCGCTCGTCACATCCGGTACCAGGATCTCCGGTCTCGAGGTTCGTTTCGAGGCAGGCAAGATCGTGGAGGTGACAGCTGAGTCGGGAGCAGAGGTCATTCGCCAGCAGCTCGCGACCGACGATCAGGCGCCGCACCTGGGCGAGATCGCCCTCGTCGACGGCTCGTCGCCGGTGAAGAAAACGGGCCTCGTGTTCTGCGACACGCTCTTCGACGAGAACGCAACCTGCCACATCGCGTTCGGCGACGGTATCCCGGAGGCCCTCGACGAGGACGTACCACGCGAGCAGCTGCTCGAGCGCGGCGTCAACGTCTCGGGCATCCACACCGACTTCATGATCGGCGGGGTCGAGGTCGACGTCGACGGTATAGACGCCGATGGCGCCGCGACGCCCATCATCCGTCAGGACGTCTGGCAGCTCTCGTAACGCCCCGAGCTTTTCATCGATTCTCGCTCTCTTGACCACCTCGGGTGACGTCGACATGCGGTCCGTCGAAGCCGGCGAAGTTCGCGTGCAGACCGTGTCCGGCGACGTTCGCGTCGGTGTCAGTCGTGGGACACGAGTCTCGATCTCGGTCTAACCCGCGGCGCGCACGGCTGCGACGACCTCGTCCTCGCGGCCCTCGAGCAAGAGGTCGACGAGCTTCCGGCGCCCGCTTTCGCGCAACCCGAGCGGCGACGTCAGCACGTCATAAAGCCGCGCTTCGTCGACCCCGGCTTCGCGCGCAGCCATAACGACGCGCGCGATGCCTCGGCGGGGCTCTCCAGCATCGAACTGCCATGCCGGGTAACGCCACTCGACCGAACCGGGCTCGCGCACAGCGATGAGCTCGCCGGTGCGGCGCATAACGTCGATCTTGGCGGGTTCGATCGCGAGGCGAGCTGCGAGCCATGTCGCGGGAATGCTGTCCGGATAGAGAGCGCCTGCCGTCGAGCCCATTCTCATGCGCAGCCTATCCCGTGGACGGGGACGTCACGGGAGCCTTGCCACCATCGCTCCAACTCGTCATCGCGCGAGGTGTGGAATCCGTTCGCGAAAGCCGATAACCGGATGTATGCACCGGTTTGCCGTCGCTTCACTTGCTGCCTGCGTACTCGCGGCCGTCGCAGGCTCGGCGGCTGCGCGTCCGCTCGCTCGCTCGTGGGCAGCGCCACAGATCGCCGCACTGGTCGAGATCGGCCTCATGGCACCGTCGGTCGGAGAGTTCAGGCCCGACGATCCTCTGACCTCGACTGAGTTCGCAACGGTGCTGGCGAGTTTTGGAGAGTCGGTCACGGTGGTCGAGCCGAATCGGACCGTGACGATGCGCGAGCTCGACGCCCGATTGGTCTCGCTCGTCGGGCTTCGCTCGGCGGCCATGCAGATCCGGCTTGCCGCGTTCAATGCAGGCCTCGCCCCGAGGCCCTGGGTCGGCACGGAGACGATCGCTCGGATGCTCGGCCTGCGGATCAACCATGAGCGTGCGAGCGAGACTCTCGAGCTCCAGGTCTCGCAGCCCGCGACGCGCGCCGAAGCCGCGTACTCGATCGCACGCGTGCTTGCCTTGACGCCAGAGGAAGTGGAGACCGCTCGCGAGACGGCTGCGACTTTCGCCGTTCCCTACGTGAACGACTGGCAACGCGCTGTCATCGCGCGCGTGCTCCGCTTCGTCGGCTCGCCGTACGTCTGGGCCGGAACCTCCGAGGACACGCAGAAGCTCTCAGGCAAGGTGCTCCCGGGAGGTTTCGACTGCTCCGGCCTGGTGTGGCGCGTCTACAAGCTCGAGCCGTACGCGGGTGCTCCCGCACTCGCGAAGGTGCTTCGTGGGAGAACGAGCTATGCCATGAGCGGCGAGGTCGCACGCTCTGCGCGCATTGCCCGAAACGCGCTCGAGCCCGGCGATGTCGTCTTCTTCGGCGACCGCGGCGCCCAGTCGGCACCAGCTGAGGTAGGCCACATGGGCATCTACGTCGGCAACGACTGGATCGTCCACTCGTCCCGGTTCGGTACGACCCTTACGCCGATGAAGGACTGGTACGAGACGCGTTTTGCGTGGGGCCGCAGACCGCTCGCCGAGGCCGGCGTTTCGTAGCGACTTCGACTTCGCAGCGCCTCCACACTTCCACGCGAGATGTGTTGAACGCTGCGGCTGCCGGTTGGCTCGCCGACAACATGACCGAGGACATCGACCTCACGGAGGTTCGCTTCGGCGAGATCGCCTTCAGCACTACGCTAGGCGTCAGCACCAAGGCCGGCGCCACCGTCTGATCTTCAGTTCCTCGGCCGGTAGAAAGGCCCTGGAAACGGGGCCTTTCTCATGTTCAAGCAATCGCCGTTTTGTGTGCACATGCGTTCGCGGGCGCCCTTGACGAGCGGGTTGCTCCGACTCGCCAGTTCGTCGCGATGTGGGCGGGATGGCGTGGTTGCCCCGGCCGCGTCGTCGCCGGCTACGCGCTACGAGGCGGTCATGCTGCGAACCGGGCGAGTGCGAGACGAGCTGCGGCACGCGGCCGTAGCGTTCGGAACAGGAGCATCGTTGCAAGTAGTCCGACGGTCGTGTTCAGCACGGTGGTTCCGACCTGGAAGCCGACGGAGAACGACACCGCGGCGGCGGTCGAGATCACGCCTTGGAGAGCGTAGGTAGCGAGGATCTGTTGCGATCCGGCGCCGCCCGGCACCGGGACGGCCGTCGACAGCCCGTTGAAGACGACGATGAGCAAGACCGTCCCGAGATCTGCGTCGATCCGAAACGCTTCGAGCACGAGCCAGACGACGCTGACCCGGCAGGCCCACGCCCCGAGCTGGAACGGCAGCACGGTTCGCGCGTAGCGCGACGGGCTGCGCAGGATTGCGAGGCCCCGCGCCGCCGACGAGAGGAAGCGCCGGAGCGTCGTGCGGGATCGGTGCGCGACCAGGCCCAGGGCGAGGATCGAGACGGCGACGAAGCCCGCGGCGACTGGGAGAAACCCGATTCCTGGGACCGACGGCAGCTCGGGCAGCACACCCGTAGCCCAGAGCGCGAGGATCAGCGATGCTCCGAAGACGGCGTCCACCACTAGCAGCACCGTCAGCGACGCGGCGATTGTGGGTACGCCCGAGCCCGGGATCTGCGCCCGCGCGAGCGCGACCTTCGCGCCCTCGCCGCCGCGCGCGGGGAGGTACGCGTTCAGGGCCATCCCGGCCGCATACGCGCATCCGAGGGAGACGACCGGGAGTCGCTGCTGCGGGTAAGCCGCGGCGAGGACGTTTCGCCAGGCGCCGGCGCGACAGGCGAGGGTTGCGAGCTGGAGCGTGAGCGCCGCCACCAGGAAGCGCCAGTCGAGATCGTGCACGCGCTCTGCGGCGGCGGTAAGGTGGCCGCCGATCCCGGCCAGAACGTTCAGGTCGTCGCCCCCAGCACTCCGGCATGCGACAGGGCGGCCGCGTCGTCGCTGATGAGCCCGTCGACGCCGAGCCCGAGCAGCGCGCGCGCGTGCTCGGGGCGATTCACCGGCCAGGTCATGATCACGTCCGCGATCTCGCGCAGGGAGGCGATGCTGGTCTTATCGACCAGGCGTTCGTGAATCGAAACACCGTCGAGCCGCTGGTGGGCGAAGCGGCGAAGCACTTGCCGGAGCTGCCGCGCGCTTCCCACCGAGTGCACGCGGCGGACCGGGGTACCGGCGAAGCACTCGAGCAGCATCCAGCGGCGCGCACACACTGTGAACCGTCGCTGGCCGAAGTAGGGCTCGATCGCGTGGAGGACGTCTGCGGCCAGCCTGACTCTCGAGCCCTTCAGGTCCACTACGAGCTCCGTCTCAGCGGCAGTCGCTGCCAGCAGGGCATGCAGCTCGAGCTGGGGCCGCCTCCGCGCGCGAAGCTCCCAGCGATCCCAGAGGAGGGGAATCGGGCCGGCTGCCTTCAGGTGTCGGACCTCGAGCCTGCCCGCGGTGCAGGCGGACGTCAGCTTCTACAAGGGTCGTTCTGAGCTGTTCTGCCGCCCAGAGATCGCTGAGGCGATTCCCCGCGCGGTGTGCGACGAGGAACGGCCGTCGGCGCGAGAGGTTGGTCGCGTTCGACCGGAGAGACGGCCCATTCATCGCCCGCGAGTGTAGCCGCGTCTGCGGCGCGACTCTTCTCGATCAGCAGAGCGCCGGCCAGGCCGACGAGCACGACGGCGACGCCCGCCGCGACGTCGACGACGAAGTGATTCGCGGTGGCGACGACGGCGAACCCCATCGCGAGCGGCGCGATGACCGCAAAGGCGCGCACCGCCAGGTGCGCGGTCGTCGTGAAGAGGACGATTCCCACCGACGAGGTCCCAGCCGATGTGCAGGCTCGGGAGCGCCGCGTACTGATTGGTAAGGCCGGGCGGCTGGAGCGCGCGGTAGGCGTCCGACTGGCTCGACACCGTGTCGACGAGACCCAGCTCGAGCAGCCGCGGAGGAGCGACGGGCACGAGCGCGAAGAACAGGAAGCCGATTCCTCCCGAGATGAACAACGCATTGCGGAGCACGTAGTAGCGATCGCGCCGCCAGAGATAGAGGACGACCGCCGTGGACAGGATCACCGGCCAGTGGCCCCAGATGTAGACCCAGTTGGCGAGCATGACCAGAACGTCGCTGCCGACGATCGACGCCTGAACCGCATCTTCCCAGTCGATGCCGAGCCAGCCCTCGAAGTTGGCGATGCGCTGCCCGTTCGCGAACGCCTCGTCAGGAGCCCCGGCGGTGAGATTGCGGACGCCGAAGTACACGAGCATCGCGCCAGCCACGAGCCCGACCTCACGCAAGAGGCCATTCCCCACGCTCCCGCGCAGACGTGCACGCAAGGGACTCCGCGCCCCCTCTCGAGCCGGCGGTCGAGACGCGATGTCGGTGCTTGTCAACCCACTCCTCCGCGTGTCTGTCTTCCCAGGACGTGATCCAGAGGTACTGGTTTCAACGACCGGAAGCGGGCTCGAGATTCCCTATCTGCCCGACAGAGCATCACCACGGATCGAGAATCGCTTGAGGGGCCGGCGAATCGCCTCGAACGCCTCGCGAGGCGTGCACGGGCGAAGCGGCTGGGCCTGTGGGAGCCTGTCCGCGAACGCCGTATGACCCGTACCACGGCATCGAGACTCGCCGCTAGTTCGGCCCGTCTGCTTCCGTCGGCGCCGGGCTCCAGTCCTCTGAAACGTGGCAGAATACCTTGCGCATCCCTTCGGTCGACAGGCGCATTCTGCCTGCTGGTCCAGTTCAGGTCCACCTCCAGACGGGGTCCGCCTTACAGGGCACCGGAGACGTAGAGGGACCCTCCTGAGCCCTCGGAGGCGTCAGAACCACTTGTAGGGCTTCTACGGGCCTTCTGGAGCTACTTCTCGGCGTTGCGTCCGAAGCGGGCCTGCACCGCCTGGCGGCTAACTCCAAGGGCCTCCGAGATTTCCTCCCACGTCCGGCCCTGCTCGCGGGCCTCCCGGACCATCTCCGCCATGACCTTCCTGGCCTCGGACTCGATCGTCGAGAGCGCCCGTAGGGCGACGAGGGGCTCGTTGGTCACACGCAAGAGATACACGGCCTCTGCTGCTGCCTGAGAGAAGTGCCTGGTGTAGAGCGGCGCGGAAAGATCGTCTGCCACACGCGGAGCGTACTCCTCTTCGGTTGGGTGATAAGACCTTTGCATGCAAGAGGGGCGTCCTAGTAAACAGCGCCTTTAACAGATTAGCAAGATACCTTGACAATTAGGTCAGGAGCTATAAGGATGAGAGCCTTGACATCCCGCCAATCCACGACTCACGAAGGAGCAGCAGTGAAAACACTCAAAGGGTTCGGGATGAGCCTACGGATGAAGCGACCGAGCCCCGCGCTGGTCGTCGCGACGGTCGCGCTCTTCGTTGCCTCGGGGGAACCGCCGGCGCAGTGGTGAATGCGGCGATCCCGCTCGCCAAGCGGGCCCTCGTTGCCGACAACGCGAAGAAGCTCGGCGGCCAGACCTCCGCCCAGATCGCTGCGGCGGGCGCGAAGGCTGCGGTCGCGCTGTCGCCGGCGGGTCCACGCCCGGCGAGCACGGCTGCGGGGCTCGTTACGACGAAGTCCGGCTCTGGACAGATCCCGGCCGGAGGCGCACAGACCTTCACGGTCGTGTGCGATGCGGGCCAGAGGGTGGTCGGCGGAGGGTTCTCCTCCGATCAGGTCGTGCTCGGGTTCGACTCCTACCCGTCGAACGACACAACCTGGACCCTGTTCCTAGGGAACCTCAACGACGGGGCTGCGGCGAACGTCAGCACATACGCCACCTGCATCAGATAGGGGAGGAGTGCTTCGGCCGCCGGCGCGGACTCCGCTCTGCACCGGCGGCCGGCTCGCGACGGCCGGTCGCTGCTCTAGCGACATTCCCGCACACTCGCCCGAGCGAGCGTCACGCGGCTGGTAGCTGGCGGTCCCCGTGGAAGACCGCTTCGACGTTGTTCCCGTCCGGGTCAATGACGAACGCTGCGTAATACCCGGCGTGGTAATGCGGGCGAAGACCCGGCGCGCCGTTGTCGCGGCCGCCGGCTGCGACAGCGGCGCGGTGGAACTTGTCAACGGTGGCTCGGTCGGCTGCGGCGAAGGCGACATGAACGGGAGCGGCGGGGGGTTCCCCTTCCCCGATCCAGAAATCTCCACCGCCCTCGATGGCGAACCCAGGCCCCTGCGAGCTCTCCACTATCTTCACTCCGAACGGCTCCAGGGCCTGCTCGTAGAAGGTGCGGCTGCGTCTCAGGTCACGTACTCGCAGGGCCAAGTGGTCGATGAGGGGAAGCGTCACGGGCAGCGACACCCCCTTTATGTTAGAGCGCGATCTCCGGGAGATGGCACTGCCGTATCCCGAACGTGAGGGGTGCTCCCCGGCGTAGCCCGGCGGGTCGGCTGGCCTTGCACGTCGGGCACAACGCCTGATTCCCATGATGCGCAAAGAACTGGAGCGAACAGCGGTTACAGGTCTTCCTCACGATGAATCACCGTTGCCCCGGGGGGATACGCAATAAGGGGTGGGTGGTCGCCACTTGCCCACCTAAAAACCGCCCATCGATGCTGTCGGTGCCGCACTCCAGGGGCCATCTGGGCAATCTTCCACGTTGTCAAGGTAGCGGACGAGCCTCACTCGCCGAGTGCGCTGGTCCGACCTAAAGCGCTGCCGAGTCGCACGCGTTAGCGCAATGAGCTAGGCATCTGACCCAAGTCTGACCCACTCCTGGGCACCACATCCCTTTCTCGCCTCACGAGGTGATCCCCTACTTCCGAAGCATGGGAGTAGCGGTGAAACGAGTGATCCCTCGCCCCGGTGACTCCGCATGGCGATCCGCGTCGCATCGTGAGGCCTGTTCCGCTCGAAGATGGCGCGCCTGCGGACTCAGTGACGTGGTGGCCAAGACAGGGAGCCCACGGCGTGGATCGCTGCTCCAGCGCCGCTCACGGCGTCCGATGCTGCGATGCGTGACCCATTGGGGCACCCCCGCGCGGGCAGTTGGAGTCCCACTATGGGGCTACAGCGACGCGGGATCGACGAACTTGTAGCCGGCTGCCATGACGCCCTCGACCGTTCGCTTCAGATAGCCGAGCCTGAGAAACGGGTGAAAGTAGAACGCCGCGAATCCGTCGCGAACCACGAGGTTCGCCCGGGCGGCGCGCACGATGTCGCCGGGTAGGCGCGACTTGTACGAATGCCATTGCCTCGGCGCGATCGACCCGAGGTTCTCGGGCAGAACCTTGCTGCCGTAGACATCGCGCACGACATACGGGAAGAACTGGCCCTCGATCCCCCGGTACCGGATCGGGCCGTCGCCGAGGAGGCCGGGGAAATACATGCTGCGCTCCCAGCGAACCGCAAAGCGGTGGGCTGCGGCGCGGTAAGCCCGTTCGGAAGCCGCGTAGTGGGGAAACTCGAAGATCCTAGGCGGTGAGAGTTCTGCCGCTTCGAACTCGCGGTTAGCGGCCACGATTCGGTGCTCCGCCCAGGCGATCGAGCGGTCGGCCGGAAGAGGTCCCCAGCTGGTGGACCCTGCCGTTCTTGGTCTCGGTCACTCGATAGAACTCGACATCGTCGCCGGTGATGCCGTTGTAAGGGTTGCTCGCGCCGTCCCACTGGTGGGTGTAGCCATGCCCCACGAGGACGCCGCCCTTCCGCTGCAGGTACTTCAGCGCGGCGACGAGCTGAGGTGCGTTGCTGAGTCGCAACTCGTGCGGCTCGTCCTCGCGTCCCTGCGGGTCGCGGTAGTAAGGGCTTACCCCGAATCCAAACGGAATTCCCTTGCTGTGGAGGTAGTTACCGGCGGCTCGCAGCTCGTCGGGGTTGGTGCGCGGGTTGATGTCCTCAAGCCGGACGAGCGCCCGATGCCGTTCCGCTGTGCGCGGTGCGAGCACGTCGAAGAGAAGGTCCGCGAGGGCGAGGTAGCGATCGGTTTCGCTCGTATACACGAACGGCAACTCGCCGACGTAGATGAGGTTGCGCGAGCCAACCGCCCAAGGGAATGTCGACCCATTGGCGCGTACGGCCTCGGCAAGAACGCGGGCGCGCGAGCGGTCGAACACTGCGCTTTGCATGATCCCGTCGGTCTGCCGCGACCAGCGCGTCAACGACGTGCCCTTGTACCGAACTTCGGCGACGGTCGAGTGGTCCAGCTCGAGCGGCCGCCAGCCATACCGGGCGGAGAAGTCTCTGGCACGTGCCTCGAGCTGCAGGATGTTGTCGTTGATCCAGAGGACGGGCCGGTTTGTGCGAAGCACGTCGTCGAGTAGATCCGCCGGCAGCCGCTCGCCGTACGTCGATCCGATATAGATCAACGCTGCGTATCGCTCGATCTGTCCCCGCTCGTAGTCGGCAGCCGGTTCTGCTGTCCATCGGCCGAAGTGCCCCGCCAGGTTCGCGGTCAACGTGGCGTAGAGGCCGCCAAGCCATCCCCACTTCCCGGAGACGTCATAGAGGATCAGCACATGGGCGTCCGGAGATACTTCCGCCGGCATGGTGGCGGCCAGAGAGATCCGTGGTGGCGGCGGCAGCTGCTCGAACCTGAGCGGGCGAAGGTCCGGGCGGGCTCTCGTGCGTCAGCTGCTGCCGGACCGGCAGGAGCACCAGTGCCGCGATCGTGGCGACGACGGCGATCGGAATCCATGCCTTCGGCACCGTGCTGCGCCGCGGCGCATTCTCAGTGGCTGTCACGTTGCGGTTCACGCAGCCTGTGACAGCACGCGTCGCTCTGTGAGGGCCTTGACGATGCGGAACCGCGCGCGGCCGTCACCGAATGGGTTCTGCGGACGCGCCATCGCCTCGTAGGCAGTGGGGTCGTCCAGGAGTGTGGACGCGGCGTTGATGATCGCGCCCGGTGTGGTGCCGACCAGTCGCGCGACACCGGCCTCGATCGCCTCGGGCCGCTCCGTCGTGTCGCGGAGGATGAGCACCGGCTTCCCGAGCGCTGGGCTTTCTTCCTGCAGCCCACCCGAGTCAGTGAGCACGAGGTCGCATGAATCGAGGAGCTGCACGAAGGGGAGGTAGTCCAGTGGGTCACACAGATGCACTCCGTCGACGCCCGCAAGCTCGGGAAGCACGATTTCGCGCACGGCGGGGTTCAAGTGCACCGGGAACACGACGTCTGTATCCCCGCGCCGAGCGAGTGCACGAACGGCGACGCAGACATCTCGCATCGTGTCTCCTTGGCTCTCCCGCCGATGCAGCGTGAGCAAGATGCGGCGCGGGCGCCTGCAGGTAACGGAGGGTGTCAGCAGCCGCGCGCGCTGCAACGCCCATTCGAGAGCGTCGATCACCGGGTTGCCCGTAACGAACACCTGCTCCTGAGGCACGGCTTCATGGAGCAAGTTCGCCGCACTCTGGGTAGTCGGGCACAAGTGGAGCGTGGCGAGGCGAGTGACGAGTCGTCGGTTTGCCTCCTCTGGGAATGGCGCTCGGTAGTCGCCGCTGCGCAACCCTGCCTCGACATGCGCGACCGCGACGCCTTCGTAGAAGGCGGCTAGCGCGCCGCAAAGAGTCGTCGTGGTGTCTCCCTGCACGAGGACCCACTCGGGTCGGAGCGCGGCCACGGTGTCCCCGAGTCCGCGCACGAGCTCGGCCGTGAGGTCGCAGAGCCGCTGTTCCGGGCGCATGACATCGAGGTCGATGTCGGTCGAGAGCTCGAACTGAGCGAGCATCTGGTCCACCATCTCCCGGTGCTGGCCGGTCGAGACGACGATGCTTTCGATCGTCGGGTCACGCCGGAGCTCGGCGACGACGGGCGCGAGCTTGATCACCTCCGGACGCGTGCCGAGAATCGTGAGGACCCTCAACGCTCTGGAGCCTCCCCGGTTACTCGACCCGTCTTGGCCCAGCTCACACGGCCGCGAACCAGCCGGAACCAGGCGAGGATCGAAGCCGCTGCCCATAGGTAGACGTAGAGTGCGAACGCCGCCCCGTAGGCGGGCAACTCCCACCACCGCAGCGGGTGAGGACTGTGCTGTTGGTATCGCGTCAGCAGCATGACGACCGGCCCGAGACCGATCAGCAACATGGTCACGTTCCGTACCGGCCCAGCCGGCAGGAACGCGAGAAACTCGTTGATGATGACGATCCATCCGAGTGCACCGGCCAGCGCGATGGCGAGATTTGCAGCCACGAACATGACGAAGGCGACGAAGAACAGATAGAGAATGAGATCCAGACGCGTCACCAGGGCGACGTTCCCCGCAGTGAGCAGCTTGGGCACGTGATCCCAGCACTGGTAGTGACCCTGCGCCCAACGTGTCCGCTGCCGTAGCCACGCGCCTATCGTTCGCACACCCTGCTGCGTCACCGACGTCGTCCTGCAGAAACGGATGTGCCAACCCAGGCGAGTGAGGTTGAGGCCGAGGTCGAGATCCTCCGTCAGGCAGTCGGTCCAGGGCGGCCGGCCGAGCGAGCGGAGCGCAGTGAGTCTCGTAAACTGGCCGTTGCCGCCAAGCCCTACGGAGCCGATTCGGTCCCGGGCGGCCTGTGCGAGCTGGCTGAAGCCGATGAACTCGAGATCCTGGCAGCGCGGCATAAGGCCGTCACGCGCGTTGCCGATAATGACGCCCATCTGCACGCCGCCGACGCGCGGATCGGCGAAGAGGCGAGCGATTTCGTGGAGTGCGTGCGGCTCCAGATGTCCGTCGGCATCCACGATGCCGACCACGACTTCGTCCAGGTCGAATCCATCAATCAGCGGATCGTGTTGGGCGAGCATCTCATTGAGCACGCGGTAGCCCTCGTTGAGGACAGCACCCTTTCCGCGTCCGGCGACCTCTCGAGGTCTATCGACGACGCGGACGCGCCCGGTCGACTCGTAGGCACGTGCACGTTCCGCCGTCTCGTCGCTCGAGCCGTCGTTGACGACAATCACGCAGAAGCGTTCGTAGTCCAACTGCGTGAGGCATTCGAGCGTCGCGGCGATGACGGCCTCCTCGTTGTGCGCGGGGACGATCAGCGCTATCGGCGGGCGAGGGCCTGTGGCGGGGTCGCGACGCGCCGTCCCGCTCATCGACAGGACGAAGAGCGCGACGTAGTACATGGACACCAGGGACATGAAGTAGCCGAGCCATGTGACGTCGACCTGCAACATCAGCGTGGCCCCGGCACCCAGAGGAAGTGGCCCTGTGTGACCACGCGGGCGTCGATTGGAAGCGCATCGCCGGGACAGAGGCGACGTCGCGAGACCGTTCCGACGGTCGAGCCCTGCGCCT
Organism: uncultured Thermoleophilia bacterium; assembly: GCA_963722035.1. Classification (GTDB taxonomy): domain Bacteria; phylum Actinomycetota; class Thermoleophilia; order Gaiellales; family Gaiellaceae; genus GMQP-bins7. Next base: position 238,873 of record CAVRLG010000017.1, on the reverse strand, counting down.
TGGCATGAAGCGAGATCGCGTAAACGGAGCAGCCGCCTCGCAGCGCCACTCGGAAAGCTCCGGCGTCGTCACTCAGCGTCTTCCCGGCGAGTCGCCCCGAGCGCCGGACCTCGATCGTCGCGCCTTCGAGCCCGCTCCCATCCACCTGGAGAATGCGGCCGAGGACGAACGCGCTCGTGGCTGGTCTTGGCACGGCCGGGCCGACCGCCACGGTCAGCTTCGCGCTCGGACCTGCTAGCGCAAAGGCGACGAGGATCGCGACGACGAGCGCGGAGCCGAGTGCCACGGCGACGTCGCGCACGGGACCTCGCCACGATTGCGCAGCGCTCGAGCGCGCGACGCGCTCTCGCGTCGCGAAGTGGTCCACCCTCTTGCGAATGCTCGAGCTTTCCAGCCTGTTCCCCCTTCGAGCGGCTTGGCCGTTTGCCTCGCGTCGGTTCTCTCACCACTATCGGCGAGAGTCGGAAAGCGTGGTGACCCGATCGAGTCACGCGCGCCAGTTGTCCGCTATCACCCGATCGCGGCATGCGCCGGTCGGGACGCCCGGTAGAGCCGGTCCAGATGGTCTCCAAGCCGAGCGGGGTCGAGGATGCGCTGCATCGAATGACTGTGGCCGCTGCGTCCGAGCGAGCATAGAGCCGGGCGGGCGTCGCGAGCGGTGACGTTGGGGCGGATCTCGTCGTCGGGACGCGGCGTTCCCGGCTCATGCAATCTCTAGCGATGGATGCCGTATGAGAAAGGACGTTCGCGAGTTCATCCGTCGGCTCGAAGCTGCAGGTCTCGTCGTCGAGCCCACGCCGGGCAATTACCGCGTGCGCGACTACAAGTCACTTCGAAAGGCCAACGGCATGCCGTTCATGCTGCCGTTCTCACCCGACACGATCCGATGGCGCAGCGCGGCGATCGCCGAGCTTCAAGCTCGGCATCGACGTCTGGCTCGACGCGGGCAGCCGCGCACTCCACGGCCATAGACACGCCGCTTCACGACCCCGGGAGCGCTGACCGCTGAATAGTGATTTGAGCGCGCAAACTAGTTCGGCATGCGCTGTCGACTCGCGCGCGTCGGCTGTAGCCAGGTTCGCATCGTGACGCCCTTCACGCGCAACGACGCGAAGGCAACGCAAGTCGGCCTCCTGAAGCTCCGCGCCTCCTCGGCCGGACGACTCCTGGGTAGAGCGGCCTTCACTTACGCGATCCGCCACTCGGGTGCGAGGAGGATCGCGAGCCCGTGTAGTGCATCCTCGATGGGGATCGCCTCAGGAATCGTCAGGCTTACGGTGAGTCTACGTTGCTGTCGCTGGCCCTCCGATTTGAATTTCCGCGCGTCTGCCACGCCCGGATGATGCTCGAGCCGCTGCTGGGCTACAAGTCGGACGCGTCATGGCCTGCCCGACGACGACGAGTAGCGGACTGCGGGAACGAGCCCCGACCAGGAGAAGCAGTCACGGGTTTCACTCAGTTCGGTGACTCTGGAGCGAATCGCCCACTTATCGAGGCTCTCGGTGCCAACCCGGCGGGTGCTGCGCCTGCGGACTCTGAACCCGCAGGCATTTGCCCGACTCAGTCAGCGCCGGCAGCTGCGAAAGCTGGCTATTGCAGGAGCGGGCCGCGATGCGCGCCAGTCTCGCGCCAGTAGACACCTGAGACAAGCGGTTCCCAGCGGATGTCAGCGGATACAGCAGACGGAGGCCCAACGCCCAAAGAGTGGCTTAGCCATGCGCTTTTCGGCTGTCTACTTCGATGGAGCGTACCGGGATCGAACCGGTGACCTCCGGCTTGCAAAGCCGGCGCTCTCCCAGCTGAGCTAACGCCCCGGGAGGACTAGTCTAGAGATGGTTCAAGAGCCCGGTGGGGACCCCCGAAAGCCTTTCTGCTCGAGAACACGAAGGCCCTCACCGAAGCCTCGCTCGGGTGCCGCCTCTCGCGTCTCATGTTCGAGGCGCCGCAGGCGCTCGTCGATCTCGACGAGCTCTGCACGGCTCGTGATTGGCGTCCCGCCGCTGCTCAAATGTTCGCGCTCTGCGATGGCGGCTTCGCGGCCGGCCAGCTCCTCGGTCTGGATCGCCAGCTCTGCTTGGGTTCGGGCGAACGCCTTCTCGGCTTCCTGGAGCGCCGCGAGCCGAGCCTCGATGTGTGCGAGGCGCTCCTCGGGGGTCTCTGCTGCGCTCGCCGCGCGTCGCGCGAGGTCGGCTTCCATCTTCAGGTACGCCCGCTCGCGTGCTTCGAGGTGGAGCTCTCGGCGATTCAGGTTCTGCGCATGCGCGGCGAGGCCTACTTGCGCATGAGCCAGGGCGACATCGTCGCCCGCGGATACCGGTCGACCTGGGCTCCGATGCGCTCGAGCGAGGGCGTCCGAGAGCTCACGCTCACGCTGCTCGACCGCGGCGACGCGTTCGGTTAGCTCACGCCGAAGCCGGCCGAGCTCCTCCTCCGCGGCGATACGAATCGCACGCAGACGCTCCTGCTCGGTCTCGATCGAGATGTGCTCGGGCTGGCGACGAGCGAAAAGTCCCATGCATCGATGATATGCGCGGGACGGACGTTCTCCTGCTCGAGCGCCGTTACGCGGCGCGCTCGAGCCGCTCTTCCGCGCGGGCGCGGCGCACGATCTCCTCGCGCTCGCCGAAGCGGAGGCGCGCCTTCTCCATGCGAAGCGCCTGCCAGAGCTCCTGGAGGCGAACGTCGAGATCCTTGATCTCGGTCTTGACGGTCGAGTCCAGCCCTTCGGAAAGGCGCTGCCACAACTCCTGGCGCTCTTCCGAGAGCTGCTCGATCTCGGTATGAATCTGGTCTGGTGTCACGTTGGCTGAAACGTGTGTCCTGCCCATCGCATTCCCGGCGCTGACGGAGCTCAAACGTCAGTCGTAGCCGAGCTCGGCGATGCGATTCTCGTCCAGCCCGAAGTAGTGCGCGAGCTCGTGGAGCACGGTGATTCGTATCTCCTCACGGAGTTCCGCAGGGTCCGCGAATGACTCCTCGAGAGGGATCTTGTAGATCGAGATCTTGTCCGGGAGCGCACCTGCCATGTCTCCGCGTTCAGGGAGGGGTACGCCGTGGTAGAGGCCGAGCAGATCCGGATCTTCGGGGTTCTCGTCCTCCACGACGACCGCGATGTTTTCGAGCGCCTGGGCGATGTGCGGCGGAAGCTCGTCGAGCGCCGCGCGTACCTGATCCTCGAAGGTCACCGGATCACGAGGGCCATCAGCGCTTTCTGGGTGTGCAGACGGTTCTCGGCCTGCTCCCATGCGAGGCACCTGGGGCCATAGAGCACGTCCGCCGTGATCTCCTGACCGAGATGTGCAGGGAGGCAGTGCATGGCGACACCGTCCGCGTCGGCATGTGCGAGCAGCGCTTCGTCGATCCGGTACGGCTCGAGCGCTCGCATCCGTCCCTCGCTCTCGTCCTCGCGACCCATGCTCGTCCAGACGTCCGTGTACACGGCGTGCGCGCCGCGCGCTGCATCCTCTGGGTCGGTGACGACCTCGACACTTCCACCGTTCGAGCGCGCATCGTCCGCAGCGGCTTCCACGAAGTCCGAGCGGGGCTCGTAGCCTGGGGGCGTTGCTGCGACGAAGTCCATTCCGAAGCGGCCGGCAAGACGCATCAGTGAGTGGCACACGTTGTTTCCATCGCCGACATATGCGATTCGAAGGCTTTCGAGTGTTCCGAACCGCTCGCGGAGCGTCATCGCGTCAGCAAGCGCTTGCAGCGGGTGGGACTCGTCCGTAAGCCCGTTGATGACCGGGATCGCTGCATGCTCGGCGAACTCTTCGACCTCCCGCTGGTCGTAGGTGCGGATCATGAGAGCGGAAAGGAAGCGCGAAAGCACCAGCGCCGTGTCCCGATACGACTCGCCGCGAGCGAGCTGGAGCTCGGACGCGGGGAGGAAGAGCGCCATTCCGCCGAGCTCGGCGATCCCGACCTCGAAAGCGACCCTCGTGCGCGTCGACGGCTTGTGGAAGATCAGCCCGATCGTTCGCCCTGGGAGAAGCCGAAGCTCACGCCGACGTGCTCGCTCGGCCTTGAGCTCGTCCGCGAGGTCGAGCAGCGTCTCGAGCTCGTCACGTGACCACGCCGCGACACGTGTGAAGCTGCGGCCTTTGAGGTTCTGCGGTACTCCCGCCATCGATCCAAGTTACAACTTGCAACTTGGGTAGAGTCGCGTCATGTCTACGTTCGCCCGGTCCCTGAACGAGCAGGTCGGCTACGAGTTCGCCGCGTCACAGCAGTACATCGCGATCGCCGACGTACTACGACGCGCAGTCCCTGCCGCAGCTTGCAGCACATTTCTACCGCCAGGCGGTCGAAGAACGGAACCACGCGATGATGATGGTTCAGTACCTCCTGGATGCAGACGAGGAAGATCGTGATTCCGGGGGTCGACGCGCCGCAGACGAAGTTCGCGGACGCAGTTGCGCCGGTCTCGCTGGCCCTTGCGCAGGAGAAGCGAGTTACTGACCAGATCGTCGAGCTCGTGAAGCTTGCGCGCGAGGAAGGCGAGCTCGTGGGCGAGCAGTTCCTCCACTGGTTTCTCCAGGAGCAGCGCGAGGAGGTCGCCTCGATGACCGAGCTGCTGGCCGTGGTCGAGCGCGGCAAGGACAACCTGCTGCACGTCGAGGAGCATCTCGCCCGCGCAGCGGGGGCGAGAACCCGCTCGAGGCTGGTGCTCCACCCGCCGCCGGCGGGGCGCTCTAGCGCCACTCTTACGTCGCCCTCGCACATGCATGAGCTGAGAATCCAGACCGAGCGGCGAAGCCACGTGCTCGACATCACGCGCGAGGTTCGAGACGCGATCGCAGGCGAGCATGGATCGGCGGTTGCTGGTCTACGTCCCCCATACCACCGCGGGGGTGACGATCAACGAGCACGCAGACCCGGCAGTCGCACGCGACCTCGAGGCCGCGCTTGAGCGAATGGTCGAAGACGGCTGGCCCTGGGAGCACGTCGAGCCGGGCGAGGAGAACGCACCCACCCACGTGCGGGCAGCCCTCATGGGCCCGAGCGTCGTCGTCCCTCAGCGCGATGACGGCTCGCTCGCGCTCGGGACCTGGCAGGGAATCTTCCTCTGCGAGTTCGACGGCCCCGCGAGCGGTCGGTCTACGTGTCCGTCTCGTCCTGCGAGTAGTCGAGTCAGAGCCGTGGCTTTCGATGCCCGCGCATGGGGGGTGCTCACGGTCGCTGCTTCGGGCTGGTACCGCCAAGACTGCAGGAATCGCTCACGGTACTCTGGCTAGTGGCGGCGCCGGTTCACAAAGGTGAGGAGCTCGAGCTCTCGATCGAGTCGCTCGCGTACGGTGGCAACGGAGTTGCTCGACACGACGGCTTCGTCGTCTTCGTGCGGGGCGGACTGCCCGGCGATCGTGTACGCGCGCAGGTGACCAAGACGAAGCGCGGCTTCGCCGAGGCGACGGCCCAGGTCGTCCTCGAGCCCAGTCGCAGCGCGGGTCGATGCTCCGTGCAGGCACTTCGGCGTCTGCGGAGGTTGCCGCTTCCAAGACCTCGCCTACGAGGCTCAGGTCGCCGAGAAGGAGAAGCAGGTCCGCGATGCGCTCATCAGAATCGGGCGGATCCCTGATCCGCCGCTCGAACAGATCGTGCCGGCAGCATCCGTCTACGGCTACCGCAACAAGCTCGAGTACTCGTTCTCTGCGGGAGAGGACGGCGCCGAGCTCGGGTTCCACCGCGCCGGGCGCTGGGACGAGATCGTCGACATCGAGGAGTGCCTGCTCACCACCGACTTGGGCAACGCCATTCGGCTTGCTGTTCGCAGCTGGGCGCGCGAGGAACGGCTGGAGCCATACGATCAGGCGACGGGGAAGGGGTACCTGCGGCACCTTGTCGTCCGGGAGGGGCGGAACACAGGCCAGGCGCTCGTCGTCCTCGTCACCGCGCCGGGCGACCGATTCGAGACGGGGTACCTCGTCGACGTTCTCCGGCGCTTCCCGGAGGTGCGCTCGATCCACTGGGCGATCAACGACACCCCGGCGGAGCAGACCAATCTCCCGACGAAGCTGCTCTGGGGCGAGGAGGCTATCGAGGAAGAGATCCTCGGGCTGCGCTTCCGTGTGCGCCCATCCGCGTTCCTGCAGACGAACACCGAGATGGCCGAGCGGCTGTACGAGCTGGCACGCGACTTCGCCGCTCTCACCGGATCCGAGAACGTCTTCGATCTCTACTGCGGGACCGGCACGATCGGGCTGACGCTCGCCCGCGATGCGCGAGCTGTATGGGGCCTCGAGATCTCGGAGGAGTCGATCGCGTGCGCCATCGAGAACGCGGAGCTCAACGGGATCGAGAATGCGCAGTTCTTCGCTGGGAACGTCGGGCAGACACTCGAGGAGCTCGTCGAGAAGGCAGATGCTCCCGATGTCGTCATCGTCGATCCTCCGCGCGCGGGCCTGGCGGGAAAGGCTCTTCGACGAACGGGAGCCCTGGCTGCTCGCCGGATCGTGTATGTCTCGTGCAATCCGACGACTCTTGCGTCCGACTTGCAGGTGCTACGCGACGACTACGGGTACCAGCTCGTGCGTTGCTGTCCCGTGGACATGTTCCCGCACACACCGCATGTCGAGTCGGTGTCGCTTCTCACTCGGGAGGCGTAGCGGGGGCCCTCGCCTCGTGGACGTTTCGCCAGAGGAGATCGGCGTTCGGGAGGAGGAAGCCGAGGCAGACGGCGGGCAAAGCCGGCAACCCGGCGACATCGTCCCAGTACCACACCAGCACGAGCGTCCCGGCCAGCAAACCTGTCATTCCGACCCACGTCCAGGCAACGCGAAGACCGAACCGCTCCGCCGCCGCGAGAAACAGCGCGAAGAAGAGGATGTCGGGTGGGCCGATGTTCACCGTCGCCGTTTCGCCCGGGCTCGGGAATGCAACCGAGACCCGGTCGAAGAGTCCCGGTCGCTCTTCGACCACGTATTCGGTCGGGCCTGCCGCGACGGACCAGATGTCCACCCACGGCACGAGCACCGCAACGAGCGTGATCCACCAGAGCTCCTCGAACAGGGTCAGGAACCAGAAGCCGAGAACGCCGTAGCACAGCGAGCTTCGCGACATTTGCCGCCGAGTCGATCTCGAGTAGTGTGAGCACGACCGCAGCGGCGCCGGCGACGGCGGCAGTGGCGAGAAGAGCTCTGTTTCCACCTCGCGCGAGCGGGAGGCCCGAGCCAGATCGTGGCCGCGAACACGGGAAAGACCACCGCACTGTGGAAGACGACGTCGAGACCCGAAGGAAGTCCGGGTAGGTGCTGCGCCGTCGCGCCGTATGCGACCAGCGCGACCAGCAGCGCGGCGAGCGCGCCCGCACGTCGTCTCGTCAGTACGGCGGCTGCTCCGCCCACCACGGGCCGAGCGCCTTGAAGGCGTTCCAGAACGCCGTCTTCGCCGGTTGCTCGTCGAGCGACTCGTCCACGTTTGGGGTGATGAGAGCGTCGATCGTCGGCGTGAAGCGCTGCAGCGACCCCGAGCTGGCGGCGTCGATCGCATCCGACAATGGGAACCGGAGATCGTTGACGAACGAGATCGTTTGTTCGCCCATTGCAACCAAGAGCTTCGGCTGGACGATGTGGAGCTCGCGCATGAGCCAGGATGCGGCGTCCACCGGATCCTCCGTGCCGAACTTCAGGCAGTTCGTCCCATAGATGGCAAGCGGATCGACGCGGAGCCTCTGGAGCGACTTCAGCACCGCCTGGCCGGAACGCCCGAAGAAGGCGACGCCTTCCTGGATCTCGGTGGGCTGCGGCGCGAACTTCAGGAGGAATACGTCGGCCAGCGGATGGCCCGATCCGAGCACCGGGATCCTCAGCTCGTCGCCGGCGCGTGCGAGCTCGTCACCGAGTTCATTGATCTCGGAGATGGCCTTCTTCAGGTAGCGCTCGTAGATCTCGTCGGTGGGTACGGCCGCGGGCACGGAGTCCCAAGCACCTTCTCTCTCAGAGAACCTTTTCCTTGACTTGAGCCACCCACTTGAGCGACTGGAGGTACGCGAGCGACTTCGGTCGGCGCAGGATCTCGGCCGTTCGAAGCGACAGGAGGAACTCCTCGGGGCCATCGAATCGCCGCATGCGTACGGCTCCCGTGCCGACGCCTTGGAGGACGTGCGCATCCGAGCCGGCGCCCATCGAGAGCCGGTACTTCTGCGCGAAGCGCAGCGCCTCGTCGTTGAACGAGTCGCGTAGCAGGCGCGCATTGAACACTTCGAAGACGTCGATCTCTGCGACGTGACGGTGCAGCGTGGCCGGGTCCGGAATGGCGTGCATGCGATCGAAGGGGTGGGGGAGGTAGACGAGGCCCCCTTGCTCTCGGATCGCCTGGATCGTGTCGGCGAACGACATTCCCCGCGGGATCTCCTCGCTCAGGAACAGGCCGATGACCTCGCCCTGGCCGTCCGTCTTGACCTCCTCGCCGGCGATCACGACGAGGTCGCGACCGCGGCCGAGCTCGACCGCCTCCAGAGCACCGCCGAAGACGTTGTGGTCGGTGACCGCGATGCCGCCGAGGCCGATCTGCTCAGCGTGGTCGATGAGGTCACTCGCCGGGATGGAGCAGTCGTGCGACCAGTCCGTGTGCATGTGAAGATCGACGACGATCCACTCACGATCTGGGAGCGCGTCGACGGCCGTCGCGATCACGGGCGCGGCGCTTTCGCGTCGAGCCTCGAGTAGAGCGCATCCAGCTCCGTCGCAACCCGGTCGAAGCTGTGACGTTCCGCTGCTGCACGCTCTTGGGTCGCGAGCTGGGCCAGCTCCGGTTCGCCTTGGGCAAGTCTCCGCACCTCGTGCACGACGTCATCCGGTGTCGCGTCCCCGGCGATCGCCGCGCCGGAAGCTCGAGCTTCGAGCTCGAGACGCTGCTCACCGAAGGGTGCCGGGACGAAGATCGCGGTCTCGGCCAGGATCGCGGCTCGATGGCCCTCTCGGCGCGCCGAGCGAACGTGGACGCGAGGTCGGAGCGAGCGCGGAATCGAGGGCCGAACGCCGAGCGGCTTGGTGTGCAGCAGGTAGAGCTCCCAGTCCGGAAGCTCGCGGAGAAGCCGGATCACAGCGCGCGTGACGAGTCTGCCGGCCGACTCGAGCTCGACCGCGATCAGTCTGCGCTTGCGCCCCGGCTGAAACACTGCTCGTGTCCACGCCCACTGGCACGAGCTTGTAGTCGCCCTCGAAGCGCTCGGCGGCGGCGATCGGCGGTCTCTTCAGAGGTGGCGAGGAGCGCATCGACTCGGATTCGCAGCCGATCTCTCCTCGACCTGCGGGCGGGGTACCCGAGCCGCTCGGTCGAGAAGAACGTGGCCGCGGTCAGAGCGTCTGTCGAAGTGAGCGCGAGGTACGACAGGCTCGGCAGACCCGGCTCGAACCCGTGCACCACGTCGAAGCGTCCTCGAGCGAGTGCAAGCCTGAGATTGGCGCGCACCGCGACCGGCACGCCCATGTGTGTTCGCCGCGAGATGGGTATCGAGGGTCCGACGGCGATGACCTCGGCGTCGACGCCGCGTTGAAGCGCTCGTCGTCCTGCGAGGAGGTCGCGCGCACGCGTCGATGGTGCGAGCACCGTGACGTCGTGCCCGCGCTTTCTGAGCGCGGCCGCTGCGCCCGCGACGTGCGCGTTGACCTCGTGTGGCTGCGACCACGCAAACGGCGTGACGAAGCAGATACGGAGGCCCACGGTCGGGCGAGTGTAGCCCTCGCGCGAATTCCTTGAAGGCGGCCGCTTCCGCGGCTGCGGCGCGGCTTGTACCTTGCTGTGATGACCGAGGTGACGATCAAGGCGCGCGCGAACGGGCCCTACAAGGTGGAGGGCCCGGTGCGGGTGATCGACGCAGACGGGAACGAGTTCGTGCTCCCGGAAGGGAGCGCGATCGTGCTCTGTCGGTGCGGGCACTCGCGAACGAAGCCGTTCTGCGACGCATCGCACAAGCGGGTCGGGTTCGTCTCCGACGATTCGGCGCCGCGAGTCGTCGGCTAGGCGCGTCGGCGAGCGCCAGGCGCTCGCCTGGTTCGAGCTCGAGTTCGAGTGCCCTCGCGCGAGCGCGTCGACGACGAGCTCGACCCCGTCGAGCTCACGCGAGAACACGTCCGCCGGAGCTGGCGTCTCCGCGGCACTGAACCGCTGCAGAACGGGGATGAGGAAGTAGACGAGCCCGTGAGGATCCACAGAGCGGCGAGCGCCTTGCCGATCGTGTCGCCAGGGCTCTCTCGCCAGATCGCTGCGATCGATACGCGCCGAGCCGTCGCTCGCCAGGATGCCGGCGGACCATGCCGAGGCGCGACCGATCGTCGGGGCTGCGGGCGAGGAGGCGAGCGGTTACGGCGATGAGAGCCGCCATGAGCACGAGCGCGCCGGCCCAGCCCCACCGCCACTGTCTCCGCCGCCGTCGAAGACGAAGTCCCAGATCGCGTAGACGAGCAGTGCAAATGCCGGGAGCGGACGACCGCAGCGGCTGCCACACCGAGCCGCCGTCCGCCGCGCTCGACGAGCGCGAGGCCGGCAATGAGCGTTGATCCGGCGAGCAGCGCGGCAGCGAGGGTTCCGAGGATGCGGCCGTCTGTGTCGGAGAAGTCGCCTCTGATGACCGCCGTGAGTGCGACCAGCGCGGCGACGACGACGATCGCCGCCGCGCCCGATCCAGAAGATCCGGGCAAGCCGGAGCTTCGTCACGCCTTCGCAGCCGCCTTCTTCGTCATCGTCGACCGCGTTCTTCGTGATGAAGCGCTCGATCTGCTCGCGCGCCTCGTCGTCGCGGATCTGCTTCGGCGGCGACTTCATGAGATAGGCGCTCGGGGCTTCGAGCGCGCCCGAGACTCCGTTGTTCAGCGCGAGCTTCGCGAGCCGCACGGCGTCGATGACGATGCCGGCCGAGTTCGGCGAGTCCCAGACTTCGAGCTTGAGCTCGAGGTTCAACGGCACGTCACCGAAGGACGAGCCCTCCATACGGATGTACGCCCACTTGCGGTCGGTGAGCCACGGAACGAAATCGGACGGGCCGACGTGGACGTTGTCCGCACCGATGTCGTAGTCGAGCATCGAGGTGACAGCGTTCGTCTTCGAGATCTTCTTCGACTCGAGGCGTTCCCGCTCCAGCATGTTGCGGAAGTCCGAGTTGCCACCGACGTTGAGCTGCATCGTGCGGTCGAGGTGGACGCCGCGGTCGCCGAAGAGCGTGGTCAGGACGCGATGCGTGATCGTCGCGCCGACCTGGGACTTGATGTCGTCGCCGATGATCGGCACGCCGGCGTCCTCGAAACGCTTCTGCCAGTACGGCTCGCGCGCGATGAACACCGGCATGCAGTTCACCATCGCGACGCCGGCCTCGAGGATCTGCTCCGCGTACCACTTCGTCGCGGCCTCGGAGCCGACCGGGAGGTAGTTGACGACGACGTCCGTGCCTGTCTCCTTGAGGATGCCGACGACGTCGTCCGTCTGGCCCGGGCGCCTTCTCGACGACCTGCAGCCATGTACTTGCCGATCCCGTCGTGCGTCATGCCGCGTGAGACCTTGATGCCGGTCTTCGGCACGTCGCGAACTTGATCGTGTCGTTGGGCTTCGCCCAGATCGCGTCGGCGAGGTCGACTCCGACCTTGCCCTTGACGACGTCGAACGCCGCGGTGAACTCGATGTCGGAGATGTGGTAGCCGCCGAGGTCGACGTGCATGAGCCCGGGGACCGAGTCCTCCGATCTTAGCGTCCTTGTAGTACTCGACTCCCTGGAGGAGCGAGTTGGCGCAGTTGCCTACACCGATGATCGCGACGCGCACCTTGTCCTTCGAGCGAGCGCCGTTCTTGGAGCCATTGGTAGTGGCCATCGTTTCCTTTCGCTTGCGATTGCTCTGTGAGGGGACGCCGAGCCCATCGGCGAGCGCGGCGAGGATGACGTCGTTTGCGTTGGCGCCCGAGCGGGATGCTTCCGCCTGAACTTCGGCTTTGAGCTCCTGTGGAACACGGAGGAGAATGACGGGGCTTCCACCTGCTAGCACTTTGCGGCGGCGTCCGCTCGGCGCATATGCGATACCGAACGTATCCGCGAGAATGCCGACTGCCACATCGTTCACGTTGGAGTTGCGGCGAGCAGACTCTCTGACGAGTGCGCCTTTCAGTGGAGCGGGCATCCTGACCAGGATGCCCGCTCTCTTCTCTGAATTGCTAGCAGTCAAAGTGCTAGCACTCTAGCATCTGCGCCTTGTCCTCTCAGCCGGGGTGGCCTTTGGACGTTTTGCAGCCGACGAGCGTGTCGGGACGCGGGGGTACCCGCGCGTCAGGCGACGGGCTGCTCGGCGAGCTCGCGCAGCTGCCTGCGGACGAACAGCATGCGCTGGAAGACGGTGATCCAGGCCATCGCAGCCAGGAGGTAGATGGGCCACTGGAGCAAGCCCCACGGCGCCAGGAAGAGCCCAACCGAGATGAGCACGACGCGCTCGACGCGTGAGCCGAACCCGATGTCGGCGCGGAGGCCGAGCGCCTCGGCTTTCGCTCGCGTGTACGAGACGAGGAACGAGCCGATGACGGCAGCGAACGTCGCGACAAGGGCGATCTCGTTGCCGTCGCGCATGAACACGAGCCCGATCGCCGCCAGCATCGCCGCTTCGCCGAGTCGGTCGAAGGTGGAGTCGAGAAACGCGCCGAAGACCGTCCCCTTGCTTGCCGCGCGCGCCAACGCGCCGTCCAGGATGTCCGCGACCGAGCCGATGACGAACAGGAAGCCGCCGAGCCAGAAGAAGAGCTTCTCGTTGCGGTCCTCGAAGCCGACGAGCACGGCGCCCGCGAGACAGAGGGAGACCCCAGCCAGCGTGAGCATGTCGGGCGTCAGCTTCGTCTTCGCGACGCCTCGCATCGAGCGGACGAGGATCTCGCGCGCCGCGTGCGGTGTACTCCTGCTTGACCCGGTCGAGTTGATTGACGCGAGCCCCCTCGGTCGGCGGGGGCCGCTCTTCCTCGTTCATGCGCGCTGCGGACGCAGCGTGCGGACTCGCCGAAGGGCGAGTCCTGTCGCCACCGCCAGGACGAACCCGGCGACGACGTCGAGCCAGTAGTGGTTCCCGGTCGAGATCACCGCGAAAGCAACCCAGACTGGCCAAGCGAGCCAGAGCGCCTTTGCGAGTCGCGACCGCACGAGACCGAACATCACGATGCCGACGATCAGCGCGTCCATCGCGTGCAGGCTCGGCATCGCCGCGTACGGATTCGAGGCGAAGGAGATGAGGCCGCTGTCGTGGTTGATCGACGAAAACTGTCGCAAGCGTGTCGACGAAGCCCCATTCGGGGAACATCCGCGGCGGCGCGGTAGGCATGAGGATGTAGCCGACGAGCCCCACGAGGTTCGCGGCGATGAGCCAGTTCCGGAATCCGGCAAACCGCTCGTGGTGGCGGAAATAGACCCAGAGAAGCGTGATGCCGACTACGGCGAACTGCGAGAGCCAGTACGTGAAGGAGGTGAGCGTTACGAGGATCGACGAGGTGTCGACGACCCGCTGGACGGCGGGCTCGAAGAGCGCACCCAGTTCGCGCTCCTGTCGCAGCACCCATTCGCCGTTCTGGAAGGCGCTCGCGACGCTCCTGTCCGCCGCGCCGCGCGCCACCTGGTAGACGACGTAGAAGCCCATCCAGATGACGAACTGGAGGCCTAGATGCGCCCAGCCGCGTGGCAGGCGCCGCGATGTCTCGGCGACGAAGCTCGACACGAGGGTCGATTCTAACGAGAGGCCACGTGCGTATGTCGACAACCCCGGGTCGAGGCACGCGGCCGGGCGGGCTTGGCAGATCAGCTCTCGTGATCGGGCAGGAGTGGGAATCGACTGGAGCTGATCGTGGTCTGCGGGCATCCTGCACCTATGGCTGCGCGGCACGGCGTGAGGGTGTGGGCTGCTCTGGCGACCGTGTACGTCGTTTGGGGCTCGACGTTCATCGCGCTGGCGATCGCCGTCCGCGATCTTCCTCCGTTCACGGCTATGGCGGTTCGCCATCTCGTCGCGGGCGGTCTTCTGCTTGCGTTTGCACTCCCTCGCCGGGACGGGGCTGACGACCGCATCGGTCGGGCGCAGATCGTCGCTGCCTTCATCTTCGGCGGTCTTCTCTTCGTTACCGGCCACGGTGCTCTCGCTTGGGCCCAGCAGACCGTTCCTGCCGGTGTCGCCGCGCTCCTCGTCGGGACGATTCCGATTTGGATGGTGCTGTTCGACCGGGTTGCCTTCGGACGTCGGCCTCAGGTCTCGACCTACGCCGGAATCGCGCTGGGCTTCGCGGGGCTCGCGTTTCTGTTCGACCCGTTCGGCGATGGCTCTGTCGACCGCCTGGGTGCCCTCGTGATCGTGCTGAGTGCGATGTGCTGGGCTGCAGGATCGTTGTACTCGCGGGGCGCTCCCCTCCCCAAGCGCCCGCTGGTCTCTGCCGGCCTGGCTTCCGTCTGCGGAGGAATCCTCTTGACGGCGTACTCGCTTGTGTCGGGAGAGTTCGGGGAAGCTGAGTGGACGCGCGACGCGACTCTCGCCCTCGGCTATCTCGTCGTCGCGGGCAGCCTCGTCGGCTTCTCGACCTACGTCTGGCTGCTCCGCTCGGCGCCGACGTCGCTCGTGTCCACCTACGCGTACGTGAACCCGATCGTCGCCGTCTTCCTCGCGTGGGTGCTGCTCGGCGAGGAGATCACGGTGCAGATGATCGTTGCCGGTGCTGCGGTACTCGTCTCCGTCGCCACGATCCTGCGCTCGAGCCGGACCACGGTCGAGCCCGGGCGTGGCTTGCTCAAGCGGCGCGCTCTGGCTGGCGCACCTGCGTCGGAACCGACGGCCTGAGCATCTAGCCGCCGATGTACGACATCTCGACTTTGCGCAGGCTTCCGGTCTCCTCGGTGCGAAGCTCGGAGTAGCGGTCGGTTCGCCGCTCCCACACTGCCCTGATCGCCGCGTCGAGCTCTTCGTCGGTCGCACCCGAGCGGAGGATCGCGCGGAGATCGTGGCCTCGGATCGCGAAGAGACAGGTGTAGAGCTTTCCGTCTGCCGACAGCCGCGCACGCGTGCAGTCACCGCAAAACGGCTGGGTCACCGACGCGATCACTCCGATCTCTCCCGCTCCGTCGCGATAGCGATAGCGTTGCGCTACCTCGCCGCGATAGGCGGCCTCGACGGGCTCCAGCGGGAACTCGGCGCCGATGACAGTCACGATCTCGGCCGCGGGAACGACGTCGTCGAGCCGCCATCCGTTGGTGGCGCCGACATCCATGTACTCGATGAATCTGACTGCGTGCCCCGTGCCGCGGAACCGGCGTGCGATGTCGACGACCGAGCCCTCGTTGAGCCCACGCTTCACGACGACGTTTACCTTCACGGGCAGGCCGGCGTCCGCTGCGGCATCGATCCCTGCGAGGACGCGCGCGACCGGGAAGTCGACGTCGTTCATGGCGCGGAAGACCTCGTCGTCGAGAGAGTCGAGGCTGACGGTCACACGAGTGAGGCCGGCGTTCGCGAGCGCCTCGGCCTTCTGAGCGAGGAGAGCCGCGTTCGTCGTCAGGGTGAGATCGAGGTCGCCGAGGGCGGCGAGGCGAGCGACGAGGTCTTCGACGTCTCGCCGCAGGAGGGGCTCGCCACCGGTGAGACGAAGCTTGTGGACGCCGAGGTCGACGAAGATCCGGGCCGCGCGCTCGATCTCCTCGAAAGTAAGCAGCTCCCGTCTGGGCAAGAAGCGGTAGTCGCGGCCGAAGACCTCCTTGGGCATGCAGTAGACACAGCGGAAGTTGCAGCGGTCCGTGACCGAGATCCGGAGATCACGCAGCGGCCGGCCCAAGGTGTCTGAGATGTGCGGCACGGACAGGAACCCTCTCGGTTGACGCTACCGGCTACAGGCTAGTCGGAGGCGTCGCCACGGAGATTACGCGCGCCACCCGGTCGCCGAGGTTCGACCAGCGGTGCCTCCGGGAGCTGTCGTAATAAGCCGAGTCACCCTGGTCGAGGACGATGGGCGTTTTGCCAGAGTGAAGCCGGCGGCGTTCCTTGCGCCTCGTGACGACGGGGTCGGGGGGCGACTTGGCCGGAACGAGATCGGCGATGTGGGTCTCGTAGTGCTCTGCGAGCATTACCAGGCGTCGGAGCGTGACATCGCTCTTGTTGTTCTCGATGAGCGAGAGCAGAGATTTCGAGATCCCCGTTGCGGCCGCGACCTGCGCCAGCGAGTAGCCTCGGGCCAGCCGGGCGTCTTTGAGCGCCTTTCCGAGATCGGTATCTGCGCTGCGGCTTCCCTCCGGGCTCCTATCCGATGCCGGTTGCGGGCTCATCATTCGTAACTGTACGGCGGGTCGGGGACGTCGGGATCGGTCGTGATCCGCAGGTCGTCCAGCGCTGTGGAATTGCGTCCACGAGACCGGACTCAATAAGCTTGAGCGCAGCTGACCATCCATTCGACGTGAGGAGGCGATGTTGAGAAACGCTCGCATGTGGTCCACATTTGCAGCGGTCGGGGCGATCGCGGCTTTGACTCTGGCGGTCTCGGCCTCGGCCGGCCGAACCGCCTCAGCTCAGACACCGCTGAAGATCGCCGTCGGCATGACCGAGTTCAAGTTCGCCCTCAAGCCGAAGGCAGCCTCGAGACGGCTTGTGGTCTTCGCAGTCAGGAACAATGGCGCGATCGCGCACAACTTCAAGATCGCGGGCAAGAAGACGCCGGTGATCGCCGCGGGGAAGAGCGGTACGTTGCGTGTCGCCTTCAAGAAGGCGGGCCGCTACCCGTTCCTTTGCACCCTGCCAAGTCATGCGCCCGCCGGGATGAAGGGCATCCTGGTCGTCAAGTAGACGGGGCGCGCATTCGGGCTCGAACGAGCGCGTTGCGATGACAGGCAGTTCGATCTCGACCTCCTCCGCCAGAAGCGCGAGAAAGCGGCGCATTGCGATCCGCGAAGCATCTCCGTCCATCGTCATTCGCCGCGTGAGCCACTTCGCTGCCTTCCCGACGATGTCGACCCCTTCGGAGCCCTCGGGTGGGAAGACGGCGATGTAGTGGTAGCCCTCGTCCTTCATCAGGTCGAGGTCAACGGCGAGAGCCGGAATGGCGGCCCGTGCGAGAACTGGTCCGAGCCGGTCTCGATCGTCCTCGTCGAGCTCGACGAACGAAGGCTCGAGCTCCTTCAGCGGTGTCCGCACCCGGTCGTCCCGGACGAGCAGCGGCAGCGCCGCCCGGTATGCGAGTGCAAGCGCCACTCGGCTCTCGCCGGCCGGGAGGTTCAGTTCTGCCGGTGCGAGCAGGCCGTTGTCGTGCGCGGAGACGGCGCGGGCTACCCGCGAGCGGGCGTCGTCGTCCCAGAGCGTCTCTGCTGCCGCGGCTAGCTTCGCTTGCAGCTGTTCGACGGTTGCTCGCTCGGCTAGCGCATTCGCGACCTCGGCTAGCCGGCGGCGAGGCTCGCCCCTGGGAACCGGGACGTCGGCCTCGTCCAGGAGCTCGAGCAACCCGGGATCCGTGAGTTCGGCCGCTGCCACGGGCACGTCGATCTCCGAGCGTACCTTTCGTCGGCCATCGTCGAGTACGCGCCAAAAGCCCCGCCAATCCGTAGAGAATCGACGCGTGTCGCCGACAAGGTTTCCTCTGCTCGCCCTCGTCGGCGTCACCGCGATCTGGGGCATCACGTTCGTCCAGGTTCAGGACGCTCTCGCCCTCTATCCGCTCTTCGCGTTCCTCGCGGTGCGCTTTGCGATCTCGACGGTCGCACTCGCGCCGTTCGCATGGAGATCGCTCCGAACGCTTCCGCGCGAGGGGTACGTCGCCGGGACCGGAGTCGGGCTCCTGCTTGCCGCGGCGTACGGGCTGCAGACGGCCGGGCTCGAGCTGACGACGGTCGCCAGCACCGGGTTCATCACCGGGCTCTACGTCGTCTTCACTCCTCTGCTTGCGCTCGCGCTCTTCGGGACGCGTGTGCCCCGTGCGCTGTGGGCCGGCGTCGTGCTGGCGGTGGTCGGGCTTCTGCTCTTGAGCGGTGTCCCCGGCGGATCGGCGCTGGGAAACGCGCTCGTCCTGGGGAATGCGGTGTTCCAGTCGTTCCAGATCACTGCGATGGAGCGCTATGCGCCCCGCTACGACCCGCGAGCGCTGACGTTCCTGCAGATGGCGACGTCGTTCGTCGGCTTCACGATCATCGCCGCATCGCTAGGCCAGCTCGAAGTACCGCGCGGTGGGACGGTCTGGGGGGCGCTCCTCGTCACGGGGCTCTTCGCCGGCGCGCTCGGCTACCTCATCGCCACCTGGGTGCAGGCGCAGACCACGGCGGCGCGTGCCGCACTCGTGTTCACGTTGGAGGCGCCCTTTGCCGCGCTGTTTGGAGTCCTGCTCGCCAACGAGGTGCTCGGATGGGCGGGCTGGATCGGCTGCGGGGTGATGATGGCCGGGATCCTCCTCGCCGAGCCCGCAGCGGCCGGGACGCTCCGCCGGTTCGCCCGACGGTCCGTGACAGGCCGCATGACGCCGATCGTCCTGGGAGCACTCTCGGCGTTCCTCTTCGGCGCGATGACGGTGTTCATTCGGATCGCCCTGAGAAGCGGGGGAATGCCTCAGGCCGGCACGCTCTTTACGATCCTTCCGGCTCTGGCGGTTACGGCCGCATGGGCTGCTATTCGGGGCGAGTGGGATCTGGCCAGCGCGTGGCCGTTCCTCCTGGCCGGGCTGCTCGCTCCAGGCATCTCGCAGATCCTGTTCACGTTTGCGGTTCGCGATGCTGGCGCCTCGCGCGCTTCCGTGGCGGTCGGTACGGCGCCGCTGTTCGCGGTCGCGCTCGCCCTCATCTTTCTCGATGAGCCGCTCATTGCAGGACTGGTCGTCGGCGCCGCACTGATCGTCGCTGGCGGCTTCTTACTCGTGACCGACCGTGCTCGACCCGAGCACTTCCGACGGCTCGGCCTGTTCCTTGCCATCGGTGCGACGATCGCGTTCGCGACGAGAGACAACCTCATACGCTGGCTTGGAACCGAAGCGACCGATGTCGATCCCGGCCTGGCGGCCTTCGCAACGATGCTCGCCGGTGCGGCCGTGACTGTCGGCTTCGTCGCACTGACGCGAGCGCCGCTGACCCAGCGGGCAGCGATCGCCTTTCTGCCTGCCGCCCTCTGCTACGGCCTCTCGTACGTCCTCCTCTTCGAGGCCTTCTTTCGGGGGCGCGTGTCTGTGGTCTCGCCGATCGTCGCCACGGAGTCGCTGTGGGGCGTGACGCTCTCCTGGCTCGTCCTTCGCCAGTCGGAGCGGATCGGGCTGCGGCTCTTCGCGGGAGCGGCGTTCGTCGTCGCAGGAGGTGTGTTGATCGGGGTGTACCGCTAGCCGCGCAGGCGCTGCTCGATCCGCTCGAGCCGCTCTTCGATTCGGGCGAGCGACTCGTGGACCGCCGGATACTCCGCGAGCTCGCCCTCCCGCCGCATGCGCTGCGCGCGGGCGACGAAGCCCGACGTGACGATCGCCGTGACGAGGGAGACCACTGCCAGGCCGAACACCATCACGAAGACTGCGACGAGCCGGCCCCCGTCCGTCGAAGGTACGACGTCGCCGTAGCCGACAGTCGTCACCGTCTGGGCCGCCCACCACAGGGCGTCTCCGAACGAGTCGAAGCTGTTCGGCGAGAAGACCTCGACGAAGAAGGCAGAGCCAAACATCACGGCGACCGTGACCGCGGCCAGGTAGGGGATGACCCGCCCGGTCGTCACCGCGCGCTCCATCCTCGCAATCCGACGCTCCGAGAAGATCGGCATCGCAGACGGGTTCGGCTGGCGCTCCGGTTCTCCTTTGCCGGTGATCTGCTACGGTGACACTCAGATTTTCGACATCTAAGGACTCAAGAACAAGGAGAGACCATGGCAAAGACCATCGGCATCGACCTCGGCACGACCAACTCCTGCATGGCCGTCCTCGAGGGATCGGAGCCCACCGTCATCCCGAACGCCGAAGGCGGACGCACAACGCCGTCCGTCGTCGCCTTCGGTCGTGACGGCCAGCGGCTCGTCGGCGCGCCCGCGAAGCGACAACAAGTCACGAACCCGCGGAACACGATCTTCTCGATCAAGCGGTTCATGGGCCGCAAGTACGAGGAGGTCTCCGAGGAGATGAAGATCGTCCCCTACGAAGTTGCCAAGGGGCCGAACGAGGACGTTCGCGTGAAGGCGGAAGGCAAGGAGTACGCGCCGCCGGAGATCGCCGCGATGATCCTGCAGAAGCTGAAGGCGGATGCGGAGGCGTATCTCGGCGAACCGGTCACGGACGCCGTTGTGACCGTGCCTGCGTACTTCAACAACGCTCAGCGCGAGGCGACCAAGGACGCCGGCAAGATCGCCGGCCTGAACGTCCTTCGCATCATCAACGAGCCCACCGCTGCGGCGCTCGCGTATGGACTCGACAAGGAGGGCGCGGAGCAGACGATTCTCGTCTTCGATCTCGGCGGCGGCACCTTCGACGTGTCCGTGCTCGACCTCGGAGAGGGCGTGTTCGAGGTGAAGGCGACGAACGGCGACAACCACCTCGGAGGGGACAACTTCGACAAGGCGATCGTCGACTGGATGATCGCTGAGTTCAAGCGCGACCAGGGGATCGATCTCGGCCAGGATCCGATGGCGCTCCAGCGCCTGTACGAGGCAGGCGAGAAGGCGAAGATCGAGCTGTCGTCGACGATGACGACGCAGATCAACCTCCCGTTCATCACGGCGACGCCGGAAGGGCCGAAGCACCTCGATCTCCAGCTCACGCGGGCGAAGCTCGACGAGCTCACGCACGCGCTTCTCGAGCGCACGGTCGAGCCGACGAAGCAGGCGCATCGCCGATGCCGGTCTCAAGGCCGACGACATCGAGCACGTCGTCCTCGTCGGCGGCATGACGCGCATGCCGTCCGTGCAGGAGAAGGTGAAGGAGCTCATCGGCAAGGATCCGCACAAGGGCGTCAACCCGGACGAGGTCGTCGCCATCGGCGCTGCGATCCAGGCCGGAGTCCTCAAGGGTGAGGTCAAGGACGTCCTGCTGCTCGACGTGACGCCGCTGTCGCTCGGCATCGAGACGAAGGGTGGCGTGTTCACGAAGCTCATCGAGCGCAACACGACGATCCCGACTCGCAAGTCGGAGGTCTTCACGACGGCTGAGGACAACCAGCCCTCGGTCGAGATCCACGTCGCCCAAGGCGAGTCTGAGATGGTCGCCTTCAACAAGACGCTGGGCAAGTTCCAGCTCGTGGGTATCCCGCCCGCGCCGCGAGGCACGCCTCAGGTCGAGGTCTCGTTCGACATCGACGCGAACGGCATCATCAACGTGTCGGCGAAGGACCTCGGAACGGGGAACGAGCAGCAGATCCGTATCGAAGGAGGGTCCGGCCTCTCGGGCGACGAGGTCGAGCGGATGATCTCCGAGGCCGAGGCACACGCCGACGAAGCGCACAGGTTGCACGAGCTCGCCGACGCTCGGAACACAGGAGAGCAGCTCGCGTATCAGACGGAACGCACGCTCGCGGAGCATCGCGACAAGCTGCCCGAGGCGGAGGCTTCGACGATCGAAGGTCGGATCATGGAGCTGAAGCAGGCACTCGAGGGCTCGGATGTCGCGGACATCAGGGCCAAGACCGAGGCGCTCGAGGCGGCTTCTCGGGCGCTCGCGGATGCGATCTACGCGCAGGCGTCCGCACAGACGGCCCCGCCGCCGTCCGGAAACGGCGACTCGTCGGAGGACGAAGTCGTCGAGGACGCCGACTTCGAGGTCATCGACGAAGAAGAGACAGCGAAGTCGTGACTTCGGGGCGCGTAGAGCCACCTGCGGGCGCCAAGGCCGACGCCGAGGTCGCGCCCGGCGAGTTTGAGCACGGCGGGCTGAGTGACGCTCTGTCACACGGCCCGCCTGCCGACCTCGAAGGGCGACTCGCCGATGCGGAGGCAAAACGAGACGAATACCTCGACCTCCTCCAGCGCGTCCAGGCCGAGTTCGAGAACTACCGCAAGCGGGCTGCACGGGACCAGGAGCGCCTCGTCGGGCACGCCCACGAGCGGCTGGTCAAGGAGCTCCTTCCGATCCTCGACGATCTGGAGCGGGCGGCGAAGCTGCCTGTCCGCGAAGCGGACCAGGGAGGGCGAACCGTGTGGTTGCCCCGACGAAGTCGATCAGCCGATCTCAGTCCGAGTCCGAGGCTGCGCGAAGGCGTGAAGCTCGTCGAGCAGTCGCTGCGAAAGGCACTCGTGAAGGAGGGGCTCGTCGAGATCGAGACGACGGACAGTTCGACCCTCACGTCCACGAGGCGCTCTTGAGCGAGCCTCACGAGCACGCTGAGCCGGGCTCTGTGCTCGAGGTCGTCCAGCGCGGATATCGCCTCGGCGACAAGGTCGTCAGACCGGCTCGGGTGATCGTCGCCGAATGACGCGCAGCCCGTACGAAGTGTTGGGCGTCCCGAAGAACGCGTCCGACGACGAGATCAAGAAGGCGTACCGGAAGCTCGCTCGTCAGTACCACCCGGACCGCAACCCGAACGATGCACACGCGGAGGAGCAGTTCAAGGAGGTGCAGTCCGCCTACGACCTCCTCTCCGATTCCGAGAAGCGTCGAGCGTACGACACGTTCGGCTCTGAAGGCCCTCGCGGCTTTCCCGGCGACGGCGCCGACGTGGGCGGAGCCCGGTTCCAGGAGTTCAACCTCGGCGACCTCGGTGACCTCTTCGGCGGCATGTTCGGCGGCGGCGCGCGGCAGCGTGGCGGGAGTCGGCGGCCGATACGTGGCGACGATCTCGAGGCGCACGTGAGGATCTCTTTCGAAGACTCGCTCAAGGGCGCTCAGGTGCGGATCCCGGTTGAGGTCGAGACCGCATGCTCCGTCTGCCACGGGACCGGTGCGGAGCCCGGCACCTCGCCTGTCGTATGCCCTCAGTGTGGAGGGCGCGGTGTCGTCTCCGATTCGCAGGGGCTCTTCGCGTTCTCGCAGCCCTGCCCGCGTTGTCAGGGGAACGGCACCATCATCGAGACGCCGTGTCATAACTGCCGAGGCACTGGACGCGAGCGAAAGACCAAGCGATACGCAGTCACGATCCCGGCAGGGGCGCGAAGCGGCACGCGAATCAGACTGAAGGGCAAGGGCGAGGCAGGGCGCAACGGCGGCCCGGCGGGCGATCTCTACGTGGTCGTCGAGGTCGAGCCGTCACCCCTGTACGAGCGGCGTGGCGCCGACCTCGTGCTCGACGTCCCGGTGACGTTCGCGGAGGCTGCGCTCGGTGCGAGCGTCGAGATTCCGACTCCGGATGGCTCCGTCGCACTCAAGATCCCTGCAGGAACGGAGGGCGGAAAGCTCTTGCGAGTGAAGGGCCACGGCGCGCCCCAGCTCAAGGGAAACGGCCGCGGCGATCTTCTCGCGCGCGTAAAGGTGACGATCCCCAAGAAGCTGAGCAAGGCGGAACGGGATGCGCTCGAGGGGTACCAGAAGGTATCGCGCGAGAATCCCCGGGAGCAGGTGTTCGCCTCGTGACCGCGCCGGCGCGGAACTGGTGGCCGGCGATTCTGGCGCTCGGCGTCGGGTTCACCATCCTGAACCTCGTCGAGCTTGCCCTCGTCGATGGCGGTTGGCCTCAGATCGTCGGGGTCGTCATCGGCTGCGCGCTGGTGGCTTTCGGAATCGCCCGGCAGCGTGGCTGGGAGCGGGTGCGGCGCTGATGCCCGAGCGCCCGCGCTACATGATCTCCGTTGCCGCAGAGCTTGTCGAGATGCATCCGCAGACGCTACGGCTCTACGAGGCAAAGCGCCTCGTGCGACCCGCTCGGAGCCCAGGTGGCACTCGCCTCTACTCGGACGGGGATATCGAGCGGCTGCGGCTTATCCAGCGGCTGACGACCGAGTTGGGACTGAACCTGGCCGGCGTCGAGCAGGTGCTCCGACTTCAGGATGAGTTGAATCGCGCGAGAGCACGCATAGAGCGGCTGGAGCGTGAGCTGCGGGCAGAGATCGCCTCCGTCCACAAGTCATACAAGCGCGAGGTTGTCGTCTACCGACCCTCGCAGCACCCGGCGAGAAGGAGCTGATCATGGACTTCAATCGGCTGACGCTCAAGTCGCAGGAGGCCGTCGCTGGCGCGCAGGAGCTTGCTCGTCGGATGGGCAATCCTGAGCTCACTCCGGACCACCTCACCATCGCCATCCTCGACCAGGAGCTGCCGCGCACGCTCGTCGATCGAGCGGGCTACGGAGCGGCCGAGCTCCGCGCGGAGGCCGAGGCGCGACTCCAACAGCAACCGACGACCTCCGGCGGGAATGTCCAGCCGCAGGCGTCAGCCCGGTTCAGCCGTGTTCTCGATCGGGCGTTCGACGAGATGCGCGAGCTCGGTGACGAGTTCGTTTCGGTCGAGCACCTGCTGCTCGCGCTCGAGGTAGTCCCGCGGGACGCCTTGCTCGCGGCGCTTCAGGAAGTGCGCGGCGGGCAGAACGTGACTTCGCAGGATCCCGAGGGGACCTACCAGGCGCTCGAGAAGTACGGGCGCGATCTGACCGCCCTCGCCGAAGCCGGCAAGCTCGATCCCGTCATCGGCCGCGACGAGGAGATCCGGCGCGTCATCCAGGTTCTCTCCCGGCGGACGAAGAACAACCCGGTGCTGATCGGAGAGCCCGGCGTCGGGAAGACGGCCATCGTCGAGGGGCTCGCCCAGCGCATCGTCGCCGGCGACGTGCCGGAGGGGCTGAAAGGGAAGCGCGTCTGGGCGCTCGACCTCGGGGCGCTGCTCGCGGGCGCGAAGTACCGCGGCGAGTTCGAGGAGAGGCTCAAGGCGGTCCTCGCGGAGATTCAGAACGCAGCGGGCGAGATCATCCTCTTCATCGACGAGCTGCACACGATCGTCGGTGCAGGTGCTGCCGAAGGCGCGGTCGACGCGGCCAACATGCTGAAGCCGATGCTCGCTCGCGGCGAGCTCCGCGCCGTCGGTGCAACGACGCTCGACGAGTACCGCAAACACATCGAGAAGGACGCCGCGCTGGAGCGGCGGTTCCAGCCCGTCTTCGTCGGTCAGCCGACGGTCGCGGACACGATCGCGATCCTGCGCGGGCTCAAGGAGCGCTACGAGGCGCACCACGGCGTCGAGATAAGGGACTCCGCGCTCGTCGCCGCGGCCGTGCTTTCGGACCGCTACGTCTCGGACCGGTTCCTCCCCGACAAGGCGATCGACCTCGTCGACGAGGCCGCCTCACGGCTGAGGATGGAGATCGACTCCTCGCCGGTCGAGCTCGACGAGGCAGACCGGCGTGTCCGCCAGCTCGAGATCGAGCTGGCGGCAATGGCCAACGAGCCCGACGACGTGCGTTCGCCCATCGAACGGGAGCTCGCCGAGGCGCAGTCGCGGCGTGACGAGCTCGCTGCGCGCTGGTCGCGCGAGAAGGAGGGATTGCAGCGCGTCGCAGAGATCAAGCGGCAGATCGACGAGCTGCGCATGGAGGCCGAACGGGAGGAGCGCCAGGGCAACCTCGCCCGGGTCGCCGAGATTCAATACGGGGTCCTCCCGGAGCTCGAGAAGGAGCTCGCGGAGCGCGAGGATCGGGTCGAGACACCCATGGTGAAGGAGGAAGTCGACGAGGACGACATCGCCGCGGTGGTCGCCTCCTGGACTGGGATTCCCGTCTCGCGGCTGCTAGAGGGCGAAGTCGAGAAGCTCATCCACATGGAAGAGCGGCTCCATCAGCGGGTCGTCGGTCAGGACGCTGCGGTCGAAGCCGTCGCGAATGCGCTTCGCCGGGCGCGCTCAGGGCTCCAGGATCCGAACCGGCCGATCGGCTCGTTCATCTTCCTCGGCCCGACGGGCGTCGGCAAGACCGAGGTTGCCCGCGCGCTCGCCGAGTTCATGTTCGACGACGAGCGTGCCCTCGTCCGGCTGGACATGTCCGAGTACCAGGAACGCCACACTGTCGCCCGGCTCATTGGCGCACCGCCTGGGTACGTCGGCTACGAGGAAGGTGGACAGCTGACCGAAGCCGTTCGGCGCCGCCCGTACGCGGTGCTCCTCCTCGACGAGATCGAGAAGGCCCACCATGAGGTGTTCGATGTCCTGCTGCAGCTGCTCGACGACGGGCGGCTGACCGACGGCCAGGGGCGAACGGTCGACTTTCGCAACACCGTCGTGATCATGACCTCGAACATCCGCTCGATGAACGAGCTCCGGGACCGGTTCCGGCCCGAGTTCCTCAACCGCGTCGACGAGGTCGTCACGTTCGAGCCTCTCACCCGTGAGCAGCTCGCCGACATCGTCGAGCTCCAGCTCGCACGGCTTCGCGAGCGGCTTGCGGAGCGCAGGATCGAGCTCGAGCTGACAGACGCCGCGAAGGAGCTGCTTGCCGAGGAGGGCTGGGATCCGGCGTACGGCGCCCGGCCGCTCAAGCGGGCGATTCAGCGGCTGCTCGAGAATCCCCTCGCGGGAGCGCTTCTCGAGCGACGGTTCGTCGAGGGCGACACCGTCCTCGTTGACGTTCGGGACGGCGAGCTCGTGTTCGAGCGCGCCGAGGTCGAGGCGCCGATCGTCGCGTAAGCCTTACGCGATGTCTGCGAAGAACTCGGCCTGACCGGTGACGGGCGGGGCGCCGTAGATGAAGAGGACGAGCTCCTCGTCTCCGGTGTTCCGCAGCTGGAGAGCCGTCCCGGGCTCGACGACGAGGACGCTCCCTCGCTCGAGCTCGTGCCGTTCCGGCGGATCGCCGAGATCCACAGTCAGCGCTCCCTGCAGCACGACGAACACCTCTTCCTGCGCATGGTCGGCGTGGCGCTTGCCCTTCGCGCCCGGCGGGTAGCGCCAGATGTTCGCGCGCGACTGAGTCATCGCGTCCGAGAGCCGCGCGATCGAGCGTGGATCGTTGTCGGCTCGTGGCTCCCACTCGAGCTCGGATTGGCGGAAGATGGTGTAGGGCATGGAAGGAGTATCGCTGAGGATCTTTGCTGTTCCTCACTTGTGCGGAGGCGTACGATCTCGGGCCTGATGGCTTCGTCGATCGTCGGCCGAGACGCCGAACTGGCGTCTCTCCGGGACTTCGTCTCCGGTATCTCCGGAGGGAGCATGCGCGCTCGTCCTCGAGGGCGAGGCGGGCATGGGGAAGACGACGCTGTGGCGCGCCGGGGTGGAGGCGGCCGAGGCGGCGGGGCTCCGCATGTTGCAGGCAGAGCCCGCCGAGAGCGAGACGGCGCTCAGCTTCTCCGGCCTCGGCGATCTCCTCGACCCCGTTCTCGAGGAGGCGCTCGCGCCGCTGGCCGCGGGACAGCGCGCGGCGCTCGCGCGCGCGCTCGTCCTCGAAGAGGTCGAAGGCCCTGCGCCGGATGCCCATGCGGCCGGGGTCGCGCTGCTCAACGCACTCCGGGGGCTTGCCAGGGCGCGTCAGGTCCTCGTAGCGGTCGACGACGTCCAATGGCTCGATGCGGCGTCTGCTGGAGCGCTCGCGTACGCCGCGCGACGACTCAGGAGCGAGCATGTCGGTGTCCTGCTCGCGCGCCGCTCGGGCGTCGAAAGCTTGCTGCTGGACGAACTCAGGCGCAGTCCGAGCTGCGGCGACCTGAACGTCGGCCCGCTCGATCTCGCGGCGCTGCACCAGGTCGTACACGCTCATCTCGCTGTCGCTCTCCCTCGACCACTCCTCGCGGAGGTGCATCAGGCCTCGGGAGGGAATCCGTTCTACGCGCTCGAGATCGTGCGCACGCTTAGCCGCTCCGGCGTCGTCAGTCGAGGCCGGGCGCCCTTTGCCGGTGCCCGACTCCCTCCACGAGCTCGTCCACGGCCGTTTGCTCGCGTTGCCAGCCGAGAGCCGCGACTTCCTGATCGCCGCCGCCGCGCACGCACATCCGACGATCGCGATCACGGAGGCCGCCACTGGTGTAGGCAGAGCTGTCGGTCTCCAGCCTGCTCTCGAGGCTCGCATCGTCGAGAGCGAGCGCGACCGGATCCGCTTCACGCACCCGCTTCTCGCGGCCGGCGTCTTGGAGACGGCAGATCCGGTGCGTCGCGCGGAGATTCACGCCCGCCTCGCCGAGCTGCTCGAGGATCCCGAGGCGCGAGCATGGCAGCTGGCGGCGTCCGTCGACGAACCCAACGCGGTGGTCGCGGGTGCGTTGGAGCACGCGGCGCAACATGCGCGCGGGCGCGGTGGGCTCCGACCGGCCGCGCTGCTCCTCGACCGGGCGCGCGAGTTGACTCCACCCGAGCGGCGGGACGATGCGGTTCGGCGCGCCGTCGACGCCGCGTACCTCCACTTCGAGTCAGGCGACTCGCCGCGGGCCGAGGCGCAACTACGGGAAGTGATCGATACGTTGCCCCCGAGCGATGAGAGAGCCAGGGCGCTGTGGGTACTGGCGCGCGTTCGGACGTACAAGGCTCCAGGTGATGCCGTCGACCTCTTTCTTCAGCTCGTCGACGAAGCGGAAGGACACCCCGAACTCCTTGCCCTTGCCCATGAAGGTGTTGCGTCGTCGCTTCTCTGGCTCCTGGAACGGTTCGAGGAGCAGGTCGAACATGCGGACGCGACGCTGACATTCGCGAACCAGCGCGGAGACGACGCGCTTGCGGGTGATGCGCTCGTCTCGAAGCTCCTGGCGGAGGCGTGGCTCGGCCGGACGAGTGCGACGACGGTTGAGGCGGCGCTCGCTTTGCAAGACAGCACTGCCGACCGCCGCCTTCTGGATCAGCCGCTCGTCGCTGTCGTCCACTGCTGGTTGTGGGCTGATCAACCTGAGAGCGCTCGCGACGCCTTGATCGAGATGCTCCGGCGAGCTCGAGAAATAGGCGACGAGAGCTCCCGCCCATACGTCCTGTCGCTTCTCGGGTATGTCGAGTACATCCTCGGTAACGGCCAGAGCGCGCTCGACTGCGCCCGCGAGGGCCAGGAAGCCGCAGAGCAGTCTGGCCAGCCACTCTTCACCTCGTACCACCTTGCGCTCGACAGCCTCGTGGAAGGTCATCCCGAGCATGCGCGCGAGGCGATGCGCCGAGCCGTCGCACTGGTCCCCACGACCGGCGGGGAGGGAGGGCTCCTCGCCTCGTCGGCTGCAGGCCACCTCGAGCTGGCGCTCGGCAACCCCGAGCAGGCCACAGCCGTTCTGGAGCCGTTGGCGGAGCGTGTCATTCGTGAAGGAATCGCCGAGCCCAACGCGGTTAGGTTCGTCGTCGACCAGGTCGAGGCGCTGATCGAGCTCGGACGGCGGGACGAGGCGGCCGACCTACTCGACTGGTACGAGGGAAACGCGAGGCGGCTCGAGCGCGCGTCGGCGCTCGCCAACTGCGCGCGCTGTCGAGGGTTGCTCGCCGCTCAGGCGGGTGACCTCGACGCAGCGCTCGCAGCCTACCAGGAGGCGCTCGAGTGGCATGCGAAGGTGGAGCTCCCGCTCGACCGCGGTAGAACGCTCCTTGCGCTGGGTGCTGCTCAGCGGCGGGCGAAGCGGCGACGAGAGGCAAGAGAGACGCTCGAGGAGGCGCTCGCGGTGTTCGAACGGATCGGTTCCGAGCTGTGGGCCGACCGTGCCCGCGCCGAGCTGCGCAGGATCAGCGGGCGCGCTTCATCGTCCGGGGCGCTCACGCCCGCGGAGGAGCGTATTGCGGCCCTCGTCGCCGAGGGAAAGACAAACCGCGAGGTCGCAGCAGCCCTCTTTCTCTCCGAGCGCACGGTCGAGGGGCATCTGTCCCATGTCTTCGGCAAGCTCGGCGTGCGCTCGCGCACCGAGTTGGCGCGCAAGCTCGCGTCCCGCGACCAACTCAGGGGGTCGCCGCGTCAAACCCAGGGGATTCCCCCGTTTCGGACACGCCCTCCGCGCTCTAGCCTCGACTCAGGTGGTTACGAGGGCCACCAGGAGCAAAAAGAGGAGGAGCCATGACCCGCAAGATCTCACTCATCATCGGAATCGCAGTCGCGGCGCTGACCGTCGCGGTTCCCACCGCGTTCGGCGAAGGCCGGCTCGCCGGCTCGCAGGAACCCGACGCCGTTACGTCCTTCAAGGCAAACGAGATGGCGACCATCGGCCAGAGTGTCGAGCCTGGGTGGCTGAAGGCGCTCAGGATCCGCGGTGAGGGCATGCAGCGGCTGTACGGCCACGAGACGAACCAGCTCGAGCCTGGGTGGCTGAAGGCGCTCAGGATTCGCGGTGAGGGTATGCAGCGCTTGTACGGCGGCGAGAGCACGACCGTCTCGCTGAGCGGCTATCGCGAGGCGGGCGAGCGCGCTGTCCCGATCTCCGGATCCCCTGTGGTTCAGCCGATCGACTCCGGCAACCAGCTCGAGTGGCCGCAGATCGGAGTCGCGTTCGGAGTGGGAATCCTGCTCGCTGTCGGACTCGTGCTGACCTTCCGGCACATGCGAATCCGACCACTGGCTCACTGATACGGGTCACCTCACCTCGGCCCAAGCAGCCACGACCGCCCCGACGGGGCGGTCGTGGCGTGCGTGCCGCTTTACTTCTCACCGTGGGTGAGACGTTGAGGCCGTACCGCTCGAGCCCGGGCAGACGCGCGCTCAATGCCCTCGTTCGACCGCTCGCTCGGCTCGGGCTCACGGGGCCACGAACGCATCTCCTGACGGTGCAGGGGCGCAAGACCGGGAAGCTCTGGTCGACACCCGTTTCGATCGTGAAGCGCGGCGACGAACGGTGGCTCGTCGCTCCATATGGCGACCGAAACTGGGTCAAGAACGCTCGCGCCGCCGGGCAAGTCGAGCTTCGTCGCGGGCGCCGTCGCGAGCGTCTCGTCGTGGATGAGCTCCCGCCGGACGAGGCAGTTCCCGTCCTTCGTGAGTACTACCGAAGCTCGCGCGTCACGCGTCCCTTCTTTGAGGCTTCGCTCGACTCATCGGACGAGGAGTGGCTCGCGGAAGCGCCGCGTCACCCGGTCTTCAGGCTCGACTCTTCTGCAACCGGCTCGCGCCGCTCGGCGACGATCGCGGAGCCGTAGGATCAGCGAACGAGACCATGGCCAAGTCCAAGGAAACGACCGAGATTCTCCTGGTTGCCGCGACCGAGATCGAGCTGTGTGAACGCCCGGGCCTCGTGTGTGGTGTCGGGCCGATCGAGGCGGCGGTCGCCACTGCCCGGGAGCTGGCCCTCCGGCCACCACCGGCCGTGCTCCACGTCGGGATCGCAGGCGCGCGTGGAATCACCCCGGGCGGCCTCGTCATCGGCAGCGATGCCGTCTATTGCGACATCTCGGCGGAGATTCCCGTCGTGGAGCGCGTGGAGCCGGACGCCGGGCTCCTTGCGTCCGTGCGCGAGGCGGTTCCCGAGGCTCTCGTCCTGCCGATCGGTACGAGCGCTTCCGTCGGTGGATCCGGCCGCGACGCTCACCACGAGCTGCGCGTGGAGGCGATGGAGGGCTTCGCCGTTCTGCGGGCGTGCGCGCTTGCGGGCGTCCCGGCGATCGAGGTCAGGGCGATCTCGAACGAGCTCTCGGAAGGAGACCGCGCGCGCTGGAGGATCGGACGCGCGCTCGAGGCGATCTCGGACGCACTGCCCCGGCTTCTCGCTGCCGCAGCGAAGTAGCGTTCCGCCGCATGGCGCGCGGAGCGAGAGCAAAGCGGGACTTGCCATCACCGCTCCCGCCGGAGCGGCGGACCGTCGGCCAGCTCGTCGCCGAGTCGATTCGGTTGTACGGCCAGCACTTCTTGCGCGCGCTTTCGCTCGGAATCGTCGTCGGCGTGATCAACCAGCTGACCGTGGGGATCGACAGAGCAGCGGTCGCAGTGATCCTTGTGGGCGCAGCGCCCGTCTTCGCGACCGCGTACGCCTACGCCACGGTGCTCGTGACCGGACCGAGGGCGCCGCTTCGATCGTGGCTCGTCGCAGTGGCCGCCGGCACGGTCGTCTTCGTGCCCGCAGCTCTCCTCTTTCCATGGTTCGCGCTCGCGAGCGTCCTCTGGCTGGCATTGATCGGGCTCGCGGTGCCGGCAGCGATAGTCGAGGGAGCGTCGTTCACAGGCTCGCTGCGACGGGGTCTCGAGCTAGCACGCGTCGGACTACATCCACGCGGCGGGGTCGCTGGCGACTCTCGTCATCCTGTTCTTCCTGATGCGCCTCGGCCTGGCGTTACTGCTCGAGTCGCAAGCCGACAACACCGTGCGGACGGCGATCTTCCTCTCGGATGTCGTTCTCGCTCCGCTGCTCTTCCTCGGCGGCGCGCTCCTGTACGTCGACCAAGACGCTCGGTTACGCTCGCGCGGCGAAGCACAACGAGAGGAGTGAGATGCCGACCTACCTCATGCTGACGACGCTGACGGAGAAGGGCGTACAGACGCTGCACGCGAATCCCGACCGCCTCCGCGAGGTCAATCGAGACGTCGAGGAGATGGGCGCCAAGGTGCTGCATCAGTGGGCAGCACTCGGTGCGTACGACTTCGTCAACATCGTCGAGGCGCCCGACGACATGACGATCGCGCGGGTCTCGGTCGCGCTCGGGGCGCGCGGGAGCGCGAAGCTCGAGTCGCTTCCGCTGCTCCCCGTGGAGGAGCTCCTCGAAAGCTTCAAATAGGCGAGGCTTGCCTCGCTTGCGTCAGAGCGCAAGAAAGCCGGTGGTGCGCGGCTCGACCTGGAGTGGGCTTTCGGGCAGGCCCGGTCGAGGCTCGAGATTGAACTCGCGGGGTGCGACGTCGTTCGGAGTGTCCGGGTGGAACAGCGATGCGAGGAGCTGGATCTGGCCTCGTCCCGGGCCGAGCTCCCACTGACCGCCGCCGTACGCGCCGATCCCATGCGCTTCGCAGTAGTCGTAGGCGGCAAAGAGTCGCTCGACGGAGCCGAAACGCGAGGGCTTGACGTTCACCGTGCGAGGCGGCCACGGAAGCGTCTCGATGTCCTCGACCGAGTGGATAACTGCGTCCCAGGTGACGCGATCGCGGTGAGGCTCGAGCACAGGTTCCGTCTCGGCAGTGAGGGCGGGATCCTCGAGCCATGCGTCCGGCAGTCCCTCGGCCACGCGCCGGTAGAGCGCCGCATCGGGCGGCGTCTCGACCACCGTGCCTCTGTAGTGGCCCTTGAAGTCGACGGAATCGACGGCGCCAGTGGCGGCGAGCTCGGCTACGAGCGCGTCGTCCCACGCGGAGTTCGCGTCGAGCTTGAAGCGCAGGCTCCCGTACAGCTCCAGCCAGGCGTGGAGGCGCTCGGTCGACGGGGGGTCGCCGAGCGTCATGGAGACGACGAACTGAACCGGTTTGGCCTCCCGGCGAACTGCCTGGCCGAGTGACATCCCGCCTTGGCGGAGCGCGAGGTCGAGGCCTGCGCTCTCGAAGGCCCAGCGCCGGTAGTCGTGGTACGCAAGCTGCGCCGGCTCCTGCTCGAAGAGCTGCAGCGTGGCGAGGTGCTCGGAGAACGTGTGCAACGTCCAGGATCCCTGGAGCGGAAGATCAGGCCCCCGTGCCTGGAGGCGGTCGTGCTCCTCAGCGTGATACGTGACGTCCTCGCCGATCCCCTCTTCGCCCGAGCCCTGCAAGTGGACGACGGTTGTCTTGCGGAGGAAGTCGGCGCGAGCTTGCAGCTCGATGCCCTCGAGCGAGTAGCTCTCGACGTGGAGCGGGAGGTCACGGACGAGGTCGTACAGGCTCACAGCGCGGCGAACGCTACCGCTACCTCTCCGGCCAGACGCGCGTTGGCCACGATCAGCTTGCGGTTCACCTCGCGCGTGCGTCCGCCTGAGCGCTCGTGCAGGAATGCGAGTACGAACGGTGTCACCGCCTGGCCGGACACACCCTGACGAGCGGCTTCGGCGACGGCTTCCTCGATCAGCTCTTCGACGTCGAGGCTCTCCGGCGGTGGGTTCGCGAGCAGGAGGCCGCAGCCACCGAGCTGCCAGTGTGCAGCGGCCACACGGGCGGCGGTCTCGACGTCCTCGACACGCTGCGGGACGGACGGCCCGCCGCTCGCCGAGTAGAAGAGCGGCAGCGTGTCCGTGCGGAAGCCGAGAACCGGGACGCCGAGCGTCTCGAGGAGCTCCATCGTCGCCGGCACGTCGAGGAGAGACTTCACGCCGGAGCACGCTACGAGCACGGGCGAGCTCACGAGCGCGATGAGATCGGCTGACACGTCGAGTGGAGTCGGGTATCCGCGATGAACTCCACCCGTGCCGCCCGTACCGAGGAAGCGGATCCCGAGGCTTCGTGCGACGATCAGCAACCCACCGACCGTCGTCGCCCCGACGTCGCCCGCGACGGCGCAGGCGGCGAGATCGCGTGGGCCGAGCTTGCGTGCGCTCGGGGTGAAACGCGCGAGCTCGTCGGCGCTGAGGCCGACTCGGATCCTCCCGTCCAGCATGCCCGTCGTGGCCGGTATCGCCCCGGCTGCGCGTACCGCAGCTTCGCTCTCGAGCCCGACCTCGATCCCGTGCGGAGCCGGGAAGCCGTGCGCGACGAGCGTCGTCTCCAGAGCGACGACGGCTCTGCCCTCGTCGAGCGCGCTGCGAACCTCGGGAGAAATCATCGACGAGCTCGTTCACGCGAGGCGTTCCATTTGGATGAACGAGAATAGGCCGCCGTTCGTCTCGTGCATGAAGGAACGAGTTGTTACGAACCCCGACCGTTCATAGACCGTGATCGCGCGTGTGTTGAACTCGGCGACGCTGAGCCTGAAGCGAGTCGGCGCGAACTGCTCTCGGGCAAAGGCGAGGCTCGCTTCGAGAAAGGACTGACCTAAGCCGCGCCCTGTGGCGTCTGGACGGAGCCCTAGCCCTACGCTGACGACTTCGCCATCGCGGCGCAAGCTGAAGAATCCCACGAGCTCGCCGCGGGAATCGCGAGCTGAGAAGTAGCTCTCCCCGCGTCGCGCTGGATCGAGGAGCTCGGCCAGGTCTTCTTCGTCCGCCGGCCAGTCGTAGAAGTCGTACGGCGGCTCGTACCGCCAGTCGGCGATTGTCTCCGCCTCGTGCTGGGTCATGAGCGCGATTCCGAGCTGACCGATGGCTGGGCTCACGGCGTTGCTCCGAGTTGCTGGACGCAGCGCGACGCAGCTTCGAGAGCCAGGTCGGGTCCGCCGACGATCCAGCCTGCGGCCAGCGCGTCGCCTGCGCCCGTCGAGTCGACGACGCTCTCCACCGCTAGAGCTGTGCGCTCGTCACCGTCGAAGGAGCAGCCTCCCGCTCCCAGCTTCAGGATCCACGTGACGCCCGGAAGCGGACCGCGGACGATTCTCTCCTCGTCCTCGTTCGCGAACACGACGTCGGGTTGGAGCTCGAGCACGAGATCGCGGAATGCCTCTGCTCCTGAGTCGCGGATCCCACTCCACGACGCGAGATCGATGCTCACGCGAGCGCCAGCGCCTCGGGCCAGGCCCACGGCTCGGCGAGCGGCGCTCCGAACAGGTTCCCGCATCAGCGCGTACCCGGAGACGAAAAGGTGATCACATCCCTCGAGCCACGCGGGATCGATCTCGCTCGGCTCGAGGTTGACCGCTGCTCCGCGGTCGGCTGCCATCGACCTGGTGCCGTCCGGCGAGACCAGCGAGCAGATGAGCCCGTTTTCTCCCGTGACCGGCCCGACGACCTCGACCCCGTATTCGCGGAGTCGTGCGCGGGCGATCGAGCCGGCGTCGTCGTCCCCGGTTCGACCCATGAACCGAGCGGTCGCGCCGAGCGAGGCCGCCCACGCTGCGACGTTTGCCGCCTGGCCCCCGGGCGCGAGTCGGATCTCGGCATCGGTGTCGCCTCCGTCCGCGATCGGGCCGGCTAGCCGCACGATCACGTCGAGGGTCAGATCGCCGAGGGTGCAGATAAGCATCGCGACGAGATCGTAAGATCAGAGACGTGGAAGGGGAGAAGCGTCGGGAAGGCCTACGAACATTCGTCCTCGGAAGCCTGGTCGGGGCGTCGGCGGCACTCGCCGCGATGAACCGCCGCCGCCGCGCCCAGCGCCGGCGCGGGCGTCCGCGCGGACTGGCTGCATTCGAGAGCGCGCCGTGCTATCTCGAGCTCCTCGAGGATGAGCGCGAACGGGACCGGGACCACTCCGCGTCGTAGCGGCCGGAGAGACCACTTGGATGCTTGATCGGAAATTGGCGCGCAGTCCGGCGCCGTGTCGTGGCCGTTATCCCGCCCGCGTGAATTTCCGATCAAGCATCTAGCCTTCGTAGTACCGTGCCGATCTACGAGTATCGTTGCCCGAACGGGCACACCTTCGAGGTCTTCCAGCGGATGAGCGATCCGCCGTCCGAGGTCTGTGTCGTCTGTGGGGCCGGGCCTGTGGAGAAGATCCTCTTCCCGGTCGCGGTGCACTTCAAAGGCTCGGGCTTCTACTCGACGGACTACGGCAAGGGGACGAAGAAGGCCAAGGACGGCGACAAGCCTGCGTCGAGCGAGAAGAGCACAGACAAACCGGCGGAAAAAGCGTCGAGCGAAACGAAGCCCAAGCCCTCCTCGACCGACTCGACCTAGACGCCTAGATGCTCAGCGTCGTGTGCACCCTGCGCCGTAGAGCGTTCCTTTCGGCGGTGCGAGAGGCGCCGAACGTCCGAGGAACATCGAGATCACTGCGACGTTGTCCTCAGAGCCGAGGAGCATCGACTCGCCTCCGATCGTCGTCGGCTCCCCGCCGAGGCGGCAACGAAGAGAGCCCTTCGAGTCCGCGCGGAACCGCACCCAGCCAAGACGCGCCAGCTCGCCTGCCGAGAGGTCGGTCGCGAGCGGCGCCGCGAGAGAGTCCCCGATGAACGGAAGGCGCAGGAAGGTTCCGACGCTGGCGATCTTGTCTCCGACCGCGTCCGCAACGGCCTGCTGGCGGTTCCCGCGACTGATGTCCGTGTCGGAAGGGTCGAGTTGGTTCGTGCGGATCCGGGAGTAGACGAGCGCCCGTCGACCGTCCATGTGCTGCATCCCCTTCGCGAAGCGCCAGCCTTCCCACTCGCGGCAGCGCGCAGGCTTGTAGGGGCAGTCGAACGGGTTGGAGAGGATCTTCTTCGGGACGTTCACGTCGATCCCGCCGAGCGCATCGATGAGCTCGCGGAAGCCGTCGAAGTCGACGACGACGACATGGTCGATGGGAAGGCCGGTGAGCCCCTCGCACGGTCCGGATCGTGAGCGCCGGCCCGCCGATCTGGTTCGCGGCGTTGACCTTCGCGGTTCCGTAGCCGGGGATCTCGACCCTGAGGTCCCTCGGGATCGAGAGGTAGGCGATGCGGTGCTTGCCGGGATCGGTGCGCAGCAGGAGCAGCGAGTCCGATCTGTTCGCGTCGCCACGCCCGGGCGCGCGGCCGCCATCGGTGCCGATGACGAGGATCGTCGTGGGGTCCGAGAGCAATGAGCCGTCCCGGTCTGCGAGGCTCGCCTTGGCCCTCTGTGGAAGCCGATCGTTCGCCTTCTCGACTCCGCTCGAGAACGAGAGGTAGCCAATAACACCCCAGGCGACTACGAGGAGTAGGACGCCCACCAGCGCGAGCGCGATCCAGAGGCCCCAGCGTCGCCGCCGGCCCGGCGAATCGGGCGTCCGCGAGGGCTGAGTCGAGGGGCGCGTCGTTCTCTCGAGGGGGACCTTGCCCTTCTTGCGGCCGCCGCGATATAGCCGGTAAGGCTTGTCTCCCTCGGCCATCCGGGCCGCTATGGTAGCCCGCGCCGTGGCCGCTCCTCTCGTTATCGGACTGGACGTCGGCGGAACTAAGATCCTCTCGGGCCTGGTCGATCGCGACGGAAAGATCGTCGCCCGGCATGAGGTGCACAGCCCGGGCGAGTTGGAGGCGGACGTCCTGGCGGCGCTGGACGCAGCTGTCGAGGAGCTTCTCGACGAGCGTGTCGTAGCGATCGGTTACGGGGTCCCCGCCAACCTCGAGCGCGGTACGGGGCGAATCCTGCGCGCGACGAACCTTCCGCTCGAGAGCGTCGATCTGGTCGCGCGCTCGAAAGAGCGCCATGGCTTGCCCGTAGGCGTCGAGAACGATGCAAATGTCGCTGCGCTGGCCGAGTGGAAGCTGGGAGCCGGTCGGGGCTGCGCGAATCTCGTCATGCTCACGCTCGGGACGGGGGTCGGCGGCGGAATCGTCATCGACGGGCACCTCTTTCGAGGATGGGCGGAGCTCGGTCACGTCGTCGTCCAGGAGGGCGGCCCACTCTGCGCTTGTGGCGGCCGAGGGCATCTGGAGGTGCTTGCTTCAGGGCACGCGGGAAATCGAGCGGCCCGCGATCTCTACGGCCAGGAAGCCGACGCCCACGTGCTGATCGACAAGGCCACGTCCGGAGATGCGGAAGCAAGAGCGGCGCTCGCCCAGATCGGTGAGTCGCTCGGTGCTGCGATCGGGTCGCTCGTCAACATCTTCGACCCCGACCTCACGGTCGTTGGCGGCGGCTTCGGAACCGCGGCGGGAGAGTTAGTGCTCGCACCTGCGCGGGAGGCGGCTCGCCGGGAAGCCCTTCCTCCGGCGGACGAGACCTTGAAGGTCGTACCGGCAGAGCTCGGCGCGGACTCCGGTCTCGTAGGAGCCGCGCTCGTCGGATTCGAGGCGCTCGACGGGGGTAGGTGAGTGCCGCTCGCGGTCTGCGCGACCCCGATCGGGAACCTCGAGGACGTGACGCTTCGCGTGCTGTCGGAGCTGCGGGAGGCCGACGCCGTCCTCTGCGAGGACACCCGACGCACGCGGATCCTCCTCGATCGGCATGCGATCGAAGCACGACTGCTCAGCTACCACCGCCACAACGAGGCATCGCGCACCGGGGAGGTGTTGGGTCGACTTCGGCGGGGTGAACGAGTGGCGCTCGTATCCGATGCCGGCCTGCCCGGCGTCAACGATCCTGGTACGCGGCTGATACGTGCGGTTGCCGCGGCCGGCCTCGACGTAACCGTTCTCCCCGGAGCATCCTCGGTGGAGACCGCTTTGGTCGTCAGCGGCCTCGCGGAAGGCCGCTACCAGTTCGTGGGATATCTCCCGCGCCGAGCCGCTGAGCTCAGCGAGCTCGGCGCGTGCGCTCGCGCGATGGCCGGGTGCTGTGGTCGCCTTCGAGTCGCCTCGCCGGCTTCCCAAGTCTTTGGCCGTACTGGCGGAGGAGATGCCGGAGAGGTCGGCGGCGGTATGCCGCGAGCTGACGAAGCGCTTCGAAGAGGTCGTGCGGGGAACTCTCGACGAGCTCGCTGCGCAGTTCACCGAGCCGCCCGAAGGGTGAGATCACTGTCGTGCTCGGCGAGCCCGCAGGCGGCGCGAGGAGCTCCGTCGACGAGCGAGGCGACGCACTGGAGGCCGTGAGGGAGCTCGTGGCTGCCGGAGTGCCACGCCGGCAGGCGGCGGATGTGGTCTCGAGGCTTACGGGGTCATCCAAGAACGCTCTCTATCGCGGCACTCTGTAACAAAACCGTCAATTGCGTTGCTCCCGCTCGACTCAGGCGCTAACGTCGAGTCATGTTCGCTCTTCGGGCAACGAAACGAGCCCTCGTCGGCATCTGCGTGATCGTGTCGGCGCTCGTCATCGCTCCCTCCACGTGGGCGTGGACATGGCCTGCGGACGGAGCCGTTCTCCGCGAGTTCTCGGTCTCCGCCGACCGCTATGCGGGCGGGCAGCACCGTGGCGTGGACATCGCTCTGGGCGATGCGCGTGCGGTGCTGGCTCCCGTGAGCGGCCAGGTCACCTTCGCCGGGCAGGTACCTACGCACGGGCTGACCGTCACCATCGCCACGGGCGGTGGCCACAAAGCGTCCCTGACCCATCTCGGGCCGCTACTGG
Organism: uncultured Thermoleophilia bacterium; assembly: GCA_963722035.1. Taxonomy (GTDB): domain Bacteria; phylum Actinomycetota; class Thermoleophilia; order Gaiellales; family Gaiellaceae; genus GMQP-bins7. The sequence continues at coordinate 199,309 of CAVRLG010000017.1, read as the reverse complement.
TCAAGCGTGGTGCGCACGTCGGGGAGGGGAATCCAATCGCAGAGCCCGGTCCATCCGGAGATCCGGAGCACGACGTGCCATACGTCCATCTCGGTGTGCGCGTCGGAGACGATGACACCTATGTCGATCCGCTGTCCTTGCTTCCGCCGCGAGTTGCCACCAACCCTCCGCCGGCACCCGCGGCGCCGCCCGCCCCAACTCCGGAGGTCGCCCCGCCTCCGCCCCCGGCCGCTGTGACTCCGCCCGTCGCCGCTCCTCCTGTGGCGCAGCAGCCTGCTTCCCCGACGCCTGAGCCCACAGCGGTGGAGACTCCGGCCGCGCCTGCCGCTCCTGCAGCGCCGCCTCGGACGCCCGCAGCTTCGGGCGGCCAGGGCTATGCGCACGAGCCGCCGTCGAATGTTGGGCACAGCTCGAACGGGAGCGCGAGTGCCATCCACGCACCCGAACGTTCCGAGGTTGTCATCGGATCACGCCCGCAAGCGCGGCTCGAGGGTCGTGCCCGTCCCGCTCTGCGCTCTGACAAGCGCGTTGAGCGTGGCGCAAAGTCGGAGCGGCGAGGGGTGCGCGTGCGAGGCTCGGCTCCGATCGCCGTGCGAGCGCCCGATCGGCTGGCGAGCAAACCCGCTCGCAGTCGTGGAGCTCTCTCGACAGGTAGCGAGCTCAACCCCGGCCCTCCCGCAGCAGGACGGGCTCCGACGGGGCGAGGCGGGCGAGGCTGGCGCGTCGGAGGACTGGGCATAGCCCTCGCAGTTCTCGCTCTCGCGCTAGCGCTCGCGGGCCTTGGAGCTCGCCGAGTGACCCGAAAGCGACTGCCTATGATTGCTAGCGATGGCCTTCTATGTGACGACACCGATCTATTACGTGAACTCGACACCCCACATCGGGCATGCGTACACGACGATCGCGGCCGACATCTTGGCGCGCCATCATCGCCAGCGTGGGGAGGACGTCTTCTTTCTCACGGGCGTGGACGAGCATGCGTCGAGCGTCGCGCGGGTGGCCGCCGAGCAGGGGCTCGAGCCCCAGGAGTACGCCGACCGCATCCTCGGCGTCTGGCAGGAGGTGCCCCGCAGGGTCAACGCCACGAATGACTTCTTCATCCGCACGTCCGACGACGGCCACAAGGCGTTCGTGCAGGACTTCCTGCAGCGAATCTTCGACGCAGGCGACGTCTACGAAGGCGTGTACGCAGGCTGGTACTGCGTCCGGTGCGAGGCATTCAAGACCGAAGCCGAGCTCATCGACGGAAAGTGCGCCATCCACCAGACGGTCCCGGAGTGGATCGAGGAGCAGAACTGGTTCTTCCGCCTCTCCGCGTACCAGGACCGACTCCTCGCCCTGTACGAGGATAGGCCCGACTTCGTCCTCCCGTCGTTCCGCTACAACGAGGCCCGCAGCTTCATCGCCGGCGGTCTCCAGGACTTCTCGATCAGCCGTGCCGGCCAGCCATGGGGCGTTCCGATCCCGTGGGATCCAGACCAGGTCGCGTACGTCTGGGCCGACGCACTTGTCAACTACCTGAGCGCTCTGACGTATGCGCGTCCCGGGGAAGATCTCCGCCCGCAGTTCTGGCCTGTCGTGCGGCACTTGCTCGGCAAAGACATCCTCCGCTTCCACTGCGTGTACTGGCCGGCGCTGCTGCTCGCCGCGGGCTATGACGTGCCGGATCAGCTTTTCGTCCACGGCTGGTTGCTGATCGACGACCGCAAGATCTCGAAGTCGTTCGGGAACGTGATCGATCCGCTGGAGCTGGTGGACGTCTACGGCGCGGATGCCGTCCGGTTCTGGAGCATCCGCGCGGTCTCGTTCGGCCAGGACGGGAGCGTCTCGATCGAGAGCCTCCACGAACGGTACGAACGTGAGCTCGCCAACGATCTCGGAAACCTCGTTTCGCGAACCACGGCGATGATCGCTCGTTTCCTCGACGGCGACCTTCCGGCCCGTGCGAGCGACGAGTCTCCGATCCGCGCGCTCCTGGAGGGCCTCGGCAACGACGTCGCCGGCCGGCTCGACGTCTATGACCTCACCGGGGCGCTCGAGAAGATCTGGGAGGTTGTCAGGGGCCTCAACCGACATGTCGAGACCCAGGCCCCCTGGAAGCTCGCGGAGGACGAGAGGCAGCGAGACGAGCTCGAACGGACGCTCTACGACCTCGCAGACGGCCTTCGCGCAGTCGCGATAGCACTGGCCTCATATCTCCCGGAGACGTCAGCTCGAATCCTCGATGCGCTCGGCTGCGATCCCGCCGAGAATCGGCTGGGATGAGGTTGCGTACGGTCGTACGCCGGCACGGTCGGGGATCGTCGCGGCATCGCCGATCTTTCCGCGCATCGACACCCCCGCACCAGCAGCGTGACCGACTCGCACGCGCATCTCGACGCGTGCGAGGAGCCGGCAGCGACCCTCGTCGAACGAGCGCTCGCCGCTGGCGTGAGCAGGATCGTGACCATCGGTACCGGCATCGAGTCTTGCCGAAGGGCGCTCGCGATCGCCGACCAGCACGGCGAGGTCTTCGCGGCTCTCGGCGTCGATCCGCACCAGGCGGCGACGCCTGAGGCAGAGCGGCTTCACGAGCTCCGCGAGCTGCTCGCGCACCCGAAAGCGGTCGCCGTCGGAGAGACAGGGCTCGACACAGTTCGCCAGTTCGCAACGCCGCTCGAGCAGCGCCGGCTCTTCGACGCGCAGCTCGAGCTCGCCGATGAGCTCTCCCTTCCGGTGGTCATCCACAGCCGCGAGGCGGCGGATGAGACTGCCGAAGCTCTCGCGCCGTTTGGCGGAACAGTGATCCTCCACTGCTTTTCGTCCCCGGCGCTGCTCCCGGTGGCACTCGAGCGCGGCGTACTACGTGTCGTTCGCGGGGAACGTCACCTATCCGAAGGCGCCAGAACTGCGAGATGCGGCGAAAGCCGTGCCTCGCGATCTGATCCTCGTCGAGACCGACAGCCCGTACCTCTCGCCCCAGCCCGTCCGAGGGAGACGCAACGAGCCTGCGCACGTCGTCCATACGATCGCCGCGCTCGCCGAGGTGCGCGACGAGGAGTTCGATGATCTCGCCCGCACGACCCACGCAAACGCCGCCGCCGCTCTCAGCCTGCCGTGAGCGTCGTGCCGAAGAGGTTTCTCGGCCAGCACTTCCTCGTCGACGAGAACATCCTGGGCGTCATCGGCCGGCTCTCGGATCTGCAGCCGGACGACGTCGCACTGGAGGTCGGTCCCGGCCTCGGGGTTCTCACTCGCTACCTCGCTGAGCGCATCGAGTTTGTCCATGCGGTCGAGATCGACCGCACTCTCGAGGAGCCGCTGACCACCACTCTTGCCGGGCGTGAGAACGTCCGTCTGACTTTCGGCGATGCCCTCCGCCTCGATCTCGCCGCTCTCGAACCGCAGCCACGAAAGCTCATTGCGAACCTCCCGTACAACGTCGCAACGCCACTGGTCGTCGAGACGCTGGAGCACGTTCCATCGCTCGAGCGCTGGTGCGTGATGGTGCAGCGCGAGATCGCCGAGCGATTCTTCGCCGAGCCTCGCACCAAAGCCTATGGCGCGGTCTCCGTGCTGGTTCAGCTGGCTGCGCGGAAGACGGGTTTCCACGCCGTGCCGCCGACCGTGTTTCGACCGCGTCCCCGCGTCGAATCCGCGCTCGTTGCCTTCGTGCGGATTGCCGGTCCATCGCTCACCGACGTACGACCCGTCGTCGAGGCGGCGTTCGCTCACCGCCGAAAGAAACTCGCCAACTCGGTTGCTCTCGCAGGCCTTGCATCGCGGGTGCGCGTCGAGGAGGCGCTCGCCGCGATCGACCGCACAGCTGGAGTGCGCGCCGAGGAGCTGACGCCGCTCGAGTTCTTTGCACTCGCGGAGGCAATCCGATGAAGCGGGCGCAGGCATTCGCGAAGCTCAACCTGTCGCTGCTCGTCGGCCCACTCCGCAACGACCGCAAACACGAGGTCATTACCGTGTTGCAGAGGATCGACCTCGCGGACGACATCGAGCTCGAGCCGGCCGGTGCCCTCAAGGTCGAAGGGTTCGAGGACGACACACTCGTTCGCGAAGCGCTAGGGGCTCTCGCGGCGGCCGCCGAGGTGCCCCCATGCTGGCGGGCGCGCATCGAGAAGCGGATTCCCGTGGCGGCAGGCCTCGGCGGAGGTAGCTCGGATGCGGCGTCGGCTTTGCTCCTCGCCAACGCCGACCTTCCCGAACCGTTGGCTCTGGAGGCGTTGCACGCGATTGCCGTAGAACTGGGCGCGGACGTTCCGTTCTTCTTACGCGAGGGAGCGCAGCTCGGGACCGGAGATGGAACGGAGCTCGCGGCGCTCGAGCTCCCGATGAACTACCACGTCGTACTTCTGGTCCCGGACTCGGAGTCGAAGCAATCGACGGGAACCATCTACTCCAGATTCGACGAGCGAAGCGGTGCGACAGGGTTCGCGGAACGGCGGGTGGCGCTCCTCGAGGCTCTGGCCGGCGTCGAGAGCTCGCGCGACCTCGCGCGTCTGCCGAAGAACGATCTCGTCTCGTCGCCGTTGGCCGAGCAGGTCGAAGGACTAGGCGCTTTCCGGGCAGATGTCTCCGGTGCGGGTCCGACGGTCTATGGCCTGTTCGAGCGCTCGGACGACGCCGAGCGCGCCGCGACGAGCCTGCGTCCAGCTGGGCGTACCCTCCTGGCCCGACCGGTGTAGAACGGCGGAGCCGCCGCGAGTGGCAAGATGACCGTCCTGCTCTGGGGCGTGGCCAAGTGGTAAGGCAACGGGTTTTGGTCCCGTGATCCCAGGTTCGAATCCTGGCGCCCCAGCCTCAGTGCGCACAAATGACAAGACGAAGCTCGGAGCGATCGTGATGGCTGCCGGACTCGGCACGCGGATGCGTTCCGACGTCCCGAAGCACCTGCATCCGATCCTGGGACGACGCATGGTCGACTGGGTGCTGGAGTCGGCAAAGGCGCTCGGGGCCGACCCGATCGTCGTCGTCACGGCGCCTGCGACCGCGGACATGTTCGACGAGCTCGAGGTCGCGGTGCAGGAGGTACCGCTGGGTACCGGGGACGCCGTTCGCAGCGCGCGTCATGCGTTCGAAGGCCGAGCGGATAACGTCCTCGTGCTTTCGGGCGACACCCCTCTTCTGACCCCCGTTCTCCTCGGCGCGTTGATCGAAACGCATGAGCGCGAGGGCGCATGGGCGACCGTTCTCTCGTTCGAGCCTGACGATCCGAAGCAGTACGGACGGGTGCTACGCAACGCCGACGGCGGGCTCGCCGCGATCGTCGAGCATCGAGACGCGACCTCCGAGCAGCGCGCCGTACGCGAGGTCAACTCGTCGATTTACGTCTTCTCAGCCGATAGGTTGTGGCCGGTGCTCGACCGGCTCTCGCCGCACAACGCGCAGGGCGAGCTGTATCTGACGGATTCGGTCGCGCTCTTCGTCTCCGACGGAGGACGCGTTGCGGTGCACAAGGGAGGAGATCCAATGGAGACCGAGGGTGTGAACACGCGTGCTGAGCTCGCTGAGGCAGCCGCGGCACTCCGCGACCGGATCAACATCGCGCACATGCTGGCCGGGGTCACGATCGTCGATCCGCAGACGACCTGGATCGACGCCGAGACAACCGTCGAGCCGGACGCCGTCATCCACCCGTTCACGGTAATCCGCGGCGCCACGAAGATTGCGGCAGGTGCGGAGGTCGGCCCACATGCGGTGCTCATCGACTCGATCGTGGGCCCTCGCGCCCTCGTGGGACCCTTCTGTTACCTTCGCCCCGGCACGGTGCTCGAGGCGGGTGCGAAGGCTGGCACGTTCGTTGAGATCAAGAACTCTGTCATCGGTGAGCGGACCAAGGTGCCCCACCTCACGTATCTCGGTGATGCGGACGTGGGTGCCGATACCAACATTGCGGCAGGGAACATCACCGCCAACCAGGAGCACACGCGCGTGAAGGAACGCACGGCGATTGGGCGCAACGTCAGGACAGGAGTCGACAATGCCTTCGTCGCTCCTGTAACGATCGGCGACGACGCATGGATTGCAGCCGGCTCCGTGATCACAGAGGATGTGCCTCCGGGGGCGCTCGCAATTGCGCGGGCAACCCAGGTGAACAAGGAAGGACGCGGTGGACAGCGGAACGATTGAGCAGACGCTGCCGGGGCTCGACGTCCCCTCGGTATTGCGTGAGATGAACGCCGGGCATGCCATACCTCTGACTCCGCAGAAGCGGCTGATGGTCTTCGCTGGTCGTTCTCACGAAGAGCTCGCGCTGAAGATCGCCGAGAAGCTCGGAGTCGAGCTCGGCGAGATCGAGCTGGCAACGTTCGCGAACGGGGAGACGTACTGCCGCTACGAGGAGTCGATCCGCGGCGCTGACGTGTTCATCCTGCAGACCGGCTCTGAGCCTGTCGACCGAAATCTCATGGAGCTGCTGTTCATGATCCAGGCCGCGAAGCTCGCGTCGGCGAAGCGAATCACCGCGGTCATGCCGTTGTTTCCGTACGCGCGCCAGGACCGCAAGGCGAAACCACGTGAGCCCATCTCGAGCCGTCTCGTAGCCGACATGCTCCAGTTGGCCGGCGCCGATCGCGTGTTGACGATGGACCTCCACGCGGGACAGGTCCAAGGGTTCTTCACGATTCCGGTCGACCACATGACTGCGCTGCCGCTCTTTGCGCGCCACTTCCGCGACCTCGGCCTCGCTGGTGAAGGCGTCGTCTCGGTCTCGCCGGACGCGGGCCGCGCGCGCCTCGCCGTTCGGTTTGCGGAGATGATCGGGGCCGAGTTCGCGATCATGCACAAGACGCGACCCGCACACGATGAAGCCTCTGTCACGGAGATTGCGGGCCGCGTCCGCGACAAGGTCGCAATCGTCGGCGACGACGTGATCATGACCGGGGGAACGTTGCTCGCGAACGTCGCGACGCTGAAAGAGCACGGCGTCAAGGACGTCTGGGTCTTCGCGACTCATGGGCTGTTCTGCGGCGATGCGTTGAGCCGGTTCAAAGGGAGCGACATCACCGGGATCGTCGTCACGGACACCGTGCCGATCGACCCGCGCGCGCGGCCAGAGAACCTGACTGTCCTCACCGTGTCCGGCCTACTGGCAGAGACGATCATGAACGTCTTCAGCGACGACTCGGTATCCGCGATCTTCGGTGGGGAGAACCAGCTCTTCTAGGAACGCCGCTCAACCATACGGGTTTGCGGCGAATCTGCAAACCGCTTGCTAACGGGCGAGCAGCGCCCCCACGAGTTCGGCTGCCTGCACGTCGCTCTTCGGCAGGACGTGGGCGTACACCCTCATCGTCGTTACCGGCGAAGCGTGCCCGAGGCGTGCGGCGACGATGTGGACTGGGATTCCGCGCGTGAGCAGGTGCGTCGCGTGCGTTTGGCGAACGTCGTGCAGTCGACCAGGGCGGATGCCTGCGGCCTCGCGCAGCCGGGCGAAAGCCTCCGTCACGCGATTCGGAGCAAACGGCGCCCCGAGTTCGTCGGCGAAGATCAGGTCGCGGTCCTCGTACAGGTTTCCGGCCAGATCCTTCTCCGCGATCTGCGCCTCGCGGTGTCGCTCGAGCCACTCGACCGTCTCCGCGTCGAGCGTGACCGTGCGGTGCGAGCCGTCCGTCTTGCACGGCGTGATCGTCACGCCTCCCCTCGTTGGGACGACTTGCTGCGAGATCGTGAGTCGTAGTCCCTCTGCGTCGTACCCGAGCCAGGTGAGGCCGAGAAGCTCCGAGCGACGCGCGCCGGTCGCGACGGCGAGCCGCCACAGCCCTGCGAGGCGATCGGACTCGACGACGTCGAGCAGGTCGTGCAGCTCCTGCTCGGTCCAGACGGTGAAGGCTGCCCTGGTGCGGCGGCTCCTCATGCTGAGGCCGACTGCGGGGTTGACGCCTAGGAGGTCATCCTCGACCGCGTCCGAGAGTGCCTTCGAGATCACCGCGAAGACGACGTTCCGCGTTCCGGGCGCGAGCCCCTTCTCCTCGAGCGAACGTGCGAACGCGCGCAGGTGCGTCTTGCGAACCTTGCCGAGCGGCATGGCGCCGATCGGGTCGGGCTCGACGTGGACACGGATCATCGACTGGTACTGCGTCACGGAGAGCGGGGCGAGTTCGCCCGTTCTGGACTGCACGTGGCGCCGGAGGTACTCGGCGAGCAGCGTCTGATCTGGGTGATGGTCTCGCCGCGCTGGAGCTGGCCGAGGATCGTGACGAGAGCGTCTTCAGCCTCATCTTTTGTCCTGAACCCGCCGGTCCACTTCTGCCGACGACGACCGTCGGCGTCACGGCCACTGTCGACGACGACGGACCAGGTCGAACCCCTCCTGCGGACATGCCCTCTCACGACTCTCCCTCCTTCTCAAGCTCCCACTGGATCACGTACGGGAGGTTTGCGACGCGGGGATCCTCCAGCGATACGAGGGCCGCTCCCTGCGGGAATCGGCGCCGCATCTCCTCGGCTGTTCGGATCGGATTCGCGACGTTGGCGTGCGACCGCGTCGGGAATGTTGCGGTCGAGGTAGGCGGCCTCGTCTCCTCCGGGTAGAGGCTTGTCGCCGATGACCCACTGCCGCACGTCGTCGGGGGACAGATTGATCTTTGCCGTGATCGGCACCTTCCTCTCCATCGTGAAGGCACCGCCGATCAAATAGAGCGGCGCGACGTTGAGCACGGCGGCGATCTGAAACACCTCCGCGACGGTGATCGCGCGATCGCCGCTCTCCATCCGCGTGACGACCGCCTGCGTCTGGCCGAGCTTGTCCGCGAGCTGCTGCTGGCTCACCCTCTGGAGACCGCGGACCTCCTTGATCTGCCTCGCGATCACGCCGTCGAGGCCCTGCTGAAGCGTCCTTCGCCTCCTTGTCGCTGCGGGCATCCGATGCTCCTTACTCCGTTGTACGCATAGCATACTTGACTCAGCGGAACAGGGCAAACGCTGGGATACCCTCCGGACATCGTTTCATTCCCTGCGCTCAGCGCATCGATCCAGACGATAGGAGGTTAGACGCATGGAGCGAACAAGCACGGACAGCCCGACCGTCGAGCGCCGGACGGTGGGCGTGCCGGAGGCGGCGGAGGTCCTCGTACGACCACTCGTAACGCCCTGAGCACCGATCACTCGATCGAGTGAACCTCGCCCGAAAGGGTGACTTTCGGCCCCACCTGACCGACCATGCGGTGATGGCGAGAGGGGACCGGACTATGGGCGGCAGCACCCTGCCGACTGGGCGGCAGCAGGGTGCGCCCCGTCCGGGGCAGGGCGCCGACGAGGAATCGATGTCAATGGGGATTCGCGAATTGCTCCTCGGCTGGGGAAGAGGGTCCCGGGCTACGCGATGACGAGGAGCGGTTGGAGCGCTTGGCTGCTCTTCGGAGGGGGAGGTTGAAGGCATGACACCTATTACTCGGGCAAGCGCTTATCGCGAATTCGAGATTCACTCAGGGCGTCGTACTATGGGGACCCGGTTTTCGAGCAGCGCGCTGCAGGCTGCCACCGATTACGTTCGAGCCCTCGGTTCGAGCAGCAACGAGGTCCGGGTTCTGGACCCGACACGGTTTCATGGAGGGGCGCGCGTTTCGTCGCTGTTCCCGTTCTTGCACCTCGCGACGAGCACAGTGTGGGGATAGCCGTCCCTGAAAGCAGGCCCGTATGAGGTGTAGATCAGCGCGAAGGAGATCTCCGATACCCGGATCCCGGTAGGGCTGAGGTTTCGCCCGAGACTTCTCTCAACTTCCCCTCGAGGTACCTCACGAACGGAAGCCAGGAGAGCGCCCTCTTCACTCCCGGGGAATGCCAGCGGCCTCCACGTGGAGTCGGGACACCATCCTCGTTCAGCCTCCGCGCGATCGCTGCAACGCTGAGACCAGACTCGTAGTAGTTCTGAAACTTCTCGACCGTCTCCGCGCTCATCTCTCGCGGACGCCCGAGCTGGACACCCTCCGCTCGCTTGAGCGCGCCAGGCCGTCGTTGGGCGCCAGAAACTCCTCTGCTACCGCAGAGGGGGGTGGGTGTTTCTCGGGGCGCAAACCCGCAGCCTGCATACATCAGATTTCAGAATCGGGTTCGATCCCAGGTGCGCCCATCGGATACCGCATAGCCATACCGATTTGGCTTGGCTATGCGGGTCAGGTGTGCCATGGGTGTCGCGAATGCTCGTGTGTCGCACCCCTATGTGCACCCCTCGAACGATGCTTCAGATGATCTCCCAGCGGAACGTGGTGGGGCCTAGGTAAGCGATGGAGGGAGAGGCAGGCGAGTTCCGCCTCCATCGCTAGGAAGCGTGTCCGGTCCCTCGTCTCGCCCGATAGGCCCAAATGGGTCGATTCGATGCGCCCGCTAACCAGACGCCGTGCCGCAGATCGCGCGAGCGATCGCCGGGCACTCCTCAGCGCTGAAGCGTGCGAGCCCTAGGCGTCGTGCTGGCGGAGGAACTCCGCCGACTTGGGCGGGCCTTGCGTAAACCCGGCTTCCTGAAAGATCGCTGGGACATCGGGGTCTGAGGTGAAGTTTTGCCAGCCCGCCTCGTCCCAGTCGAAGATCGCCCAAACCCGGTCGCTGTCATTTGGATCCCGAAAGACGTGCGCACCCTTGGACCCGTGCTGTCTTCGCTTCTCAGCGCCCTTGGTTGAGAAGGTATTCCAGAACTGGTCGAAATCCCCGATCTTCGCCGTTGCCAGGACCATCTCGCTCCTCCTCTCTAGGACATGCCATCGCGGTCGTGCAACGCCGCACACTAACGCACTCCTGCTAGCCCCAGATGGCGCGAGCCATCGCCGCGCACTCCTCAGCGCTGAAGCGTTCGAGCCACCAGTCGCAGAACGTCTCGCGGGGTACGATTTCACCACGGCGGCAGTCGAGGCAGCGGGCGGCGGTGTCGCAGCTCCGCCGCACCGGGCGCATACAAGCGCGACCGCGCTTACGACTGCCTGGCAGGACGCTTGAGCCTGTGCGGGGCCCCATTCCCGATCTCACTGGAACAAACGAGGACACAGGAGTAGCCTTCGTGCTGTCGAGCGTCCAGGGAGGTCAGGCACTGTCCGTCGATGTCGGCGTTGATGTCGGACTCTTGAAGTCCGAGATCAAGAAGACCTACGCCTCAGTCTCGCAGGAGCCGGAGAAGGACTTCATCTTCCCGACCGGACGCGCCTGGGCGGAAGATCTTGGCTACCCGGATGAGCTGTCGCAAGTGCCGGACTTCGTCGTCGAGTCGTTCGCGGGTGTCGCAAACCCCTGGGCGCTCGGGCGCCTCGAGCCCGGAGAGCGCGTGCTCGATGTCGGCTCCGGCGCCGGCACGGACTCGCTCATTGCGGGCCTCATGGTCGGACCCGAAGGGTCGGTGACGGGGATCGATATGACCCCGGAGATGCTCGAGAACGCCCGCAAGGGCGCAGCGGAGCTCGGCCTGAACAACGTCACCTTCGTCGAAGGAGAAGCCGAAACCCTCCCGTTCGACGACGAAAGCTTCGACGTCATCCTCTCCAACGGCGTCATCGACCTGATCCCGGACAAGGATGCCGTCTTCGGCGAGATCTATCGGGTGCTCGTACCCGGCGGGCGAATCCAGATCGCCGACGTCACGATCCAGCAGCCCGTGTCCGAGGAGGGCCGTCGCAAGATCGACCTCTGGACCGGTTGAATCGCCGGAGCTCTGCTGGATGCAGAGTACGTGGCGACCCTTGAGAGGCACGGCTTCGAGCGCATCGAGCACGGTAACCTCGTGAACACCTACATGCGCTCGAAGTTCGAGGACACGCGCAGGAAGGCGCTCAAGTACGGCGCGCAGGGCTCGACGACGAAGGCATACAGACCCGTCTGACCAAGCGCGACCGCTCGCGGTGAACTCAGCGCCTCACCGCGATCATCTCTCCAAAGGAAGTCACGGACTGGACGCGACATCCATCCCGGCGGATGATCACGGCGCGTGCGAGACGACCTTCCGACCGGCACCGTCACCTTCCTCTTCACCGACGTCGAGGGCTCGACCAAGCTCCTGCACGAGCTGGGCGCAGAGGGATACGCGGATGCGCTGGCGGAGCATCGGCGCGTGCTGCGGGAGGCGTTCGCACGCCCATCGATGGGGTCGAAGTGGACACGCAGGGCGACGCCTTCTTCGTCGCCTTCCCGACCGCGCCGGGTGCGGTCGCGGCTGCGGCGGACGATGCACCGAGGCGCTTGCGTCCGGCCCGATCCAGGTGCGCGTGGGGCTGCACACGGGCACCCCGCTCCTCACGGAGGAGGGCTACGTCGGCGAGGACGTGCACCGCGCGGCCCGGATCGCAGCGGCGGGTCACGGCGGCCAGGTGCTCGTCTCGTCGTCCACCGCCTCGCTCGTCGACGTCCGGGCTTCACGACCTGGGCGAGCACCGGCTCAAGGACCTCTCCGCTCCCGAGCGCATCTACCAGCTCGGGGAGGGCGAGTTCCCGCCGCTCAAGAGCCTCTACCGCACGAACCTCCCCGTTCCCGCGACCGCCGTTCCTCGGCCGCGAGGCAGAGCTCGCCGAGGTGCGTGCGCTGCTTGCGACGGGACGACGTGCGCCTGCTCACGCTCACCGGCCCCGGAGGCACGGGCAAGACCCGGCTCGCGCTGCAGGCAGCCGCTGCTGCGTCCGACGACTACCCGGACGGCGTCTTCTGGGTGCCGCTCGCGCCGCTGCGCGACCCGGCGCTCGTGCTCGAGGAGGCGGCGCAGGCGGTCGGCGCAAAGGACGGCCTCGCCGAGCACATCGCCGACAAGCTGCTGCTGCTCCTCTTCGACAACTTCGAGCACGTCGTCGACGCCGCAACCGGGCTCGCCGCTCTGCTCGCCGCCTGCCCCAACCTCGGCTCGCTCGTGACGAGCCGGGAGCCGCCTGCAGCGTCCCGGCGAGCAGGCCTATCCCGTGCCTCCCCTCGCCGAAGAGGACGGCGTCGAGCTCTTCACCGCGCGGGCGCGGGCCGTCGCGTCCGGGCTTCACCCCGAGCGACGCGTCACGCGGAGCTCTGCGAGCGGCTCGACGACCTGCCACTCGCGCTCGAGCTCGCGGCGGCGCGCGTGCGCGTCCTCAGCCCCGAGCAGCTGCTCGAGCGTCTCGGCGACAGCGCTCGACCTGCTCAAGGCGGGGCGTGGTGTCGATCCTCGCCAACAGACCCTGCGCGCCACGATCGAGTGGAGCTACGACCTGCTGACGGAGGACGAGCGGCGCATCTTCGCCCGGCTCGCCGTCTTCCGCGGCGGCTGCACGCTCGAGGCGGCCGAGGAGGTCGCCGACGCCGATCTCGACACCATTCAGTCGCTCGTCGACAAGAGCCTTCTGCGCCACGACGCGAGGAGCGCTACTGGATGCTCGAGACGATCCGCGAGTTCGCGGCCGAGCGGCTCGAGGAGTCAGGCGAGGCAGAGGAGCTGCGGCGGCGGCACGCCGACTTCATCCTCGCACTGGCCACCGAGGCGGAGCCGCACCTGCGCAAGGAGTCCCAGGAATGGATCGACCGCCTCGAGCGCGAGCAGGACAACGTCCGCGCTGCGCTCGACTGGCTCGAGGCGATGGGCGAGAGCGAGGTCGTCCTCGAGCTCACGGCGGCCGTGTGGTGGGCGTGGTCGCTGCGAGGCCCGATTGAGGAAGGCCGCCGCCGCGTGGAGAGCGCGCTCGAGGGTGACCTGCGGCCGACTGGCGCTCGCGCCAGCGCACTCATCGGGGCGCTCGAATTCGCCGTCGACGACGGTGACAACTTGACGGCGACTCTTCGAGCCGAGGAGGCGCTCGAGCTCCTGCGGATGTTCGGAGACACCTGGGGCATTGCGTACACCCTGTTAGGGCTCGGCCTTGCGTACGCGGGCGAAAGTGCCTGGCCCGAGGCCCAACGGAACTTCGAGGAGAGCGTGCGCCTCTTCGAGGGGCTGGGCGACGAGCACGAGGCGATGGAGTCGGGCCGCTGTCTCGCCTGGAGCTACGAGGAGCTCGGCGATCTCGATCGCGCCCGACGAGCTCCACGAGCACAACGTCCGCCGGGCACGCGAGACGGGCGACGAGTTCATCGAGGCCAGGTCACTTGCGGTTCTTGCCACCTACGCCCTGGACGAGGGACGGATCGACGAAGCAATCCCCATGCTCGAGCGGTCGGATCGCATCCACAGCACGCGGCCCGACCTCCCAGATCGCTGGGCGCACGCGATCAACCTCTGCCGGTTCGCACGTGCGTTGGCTATCCGGGGCGACAACCCAACGGCCGCGGTCCTCCTCTCCTGCTTCGAGGCAGAGAAGAAACAAATGGGCATAAGCGAGCAGTGGGTGACGCAGATGAACGACGTGACGGTCGCCCAGATTCAGAAGGATCTGGAAGAGGCCCGCTTCGCAGAAGCCTGGGCGAGAGGCCAGACGCTGACGATCGACCAGGCCGTCGCGCTCGCCCTCTCCGAGTTGAAGCGAGATGCGTAGCGACCTCCCTTCCGGCACGGTCACCTTCCTCCTCAGCTAGTCCTCTCGGGAACCATCTCGCCGACGGCTCCGTGCACTAGTCAGTCAAGTTCGTTCGAGAGGATCACGGCGGAGACGGGCGCAAAGGAAATGTGCCCGATGCGCAGGCTCGAGTTCGTCGTCGACCCACGCTGGGGCTTTCGCTCGATCCAAGGCGCGTCATTTTGTCCCGACGCCGATGTTGACCGCGTTCGTGAGCACAGCTCGCCCGTTCGCATCGGCGCGCTCGCGGAGCCTCTCGTCGAGGACCTGGCGCAGCCGCCCTTGCTGGTCCTCGCCGAGGTCTGCGACCAGCATGCCCGGGATCGGGTTGCCGTACACCACCCAGTCCCACATCTCCTGCCCCGAGGCAAACGCCGGTCGCTCGACGGTCCGCTCCACGCGGACGTCCTTTAGTCCCGCCTCGGTCAGCCTCTGGCGCAAGACGTCCGGGTCGGACACCTGAAACTCGAGCGGCGGCGGATCGTCTGGGAGGCCGGCGAAATCGGGCACGACGGCCTTCAGCGCACCGATGAAGATCTGGAGCGACTCGAACTCCTCGGGGGAGCCGTACGCGATCACGAGCACACGCCCGCCCGGCTTCGTCACCCGAACCATCTCGCGAAGTGCGCGCGGCTGGTCGGGCACGAGCATGACCCCGAACTGCGACCCGGTAACGTCGAAGCTATCGTCCGGGAGATCGAGCGCGTGACAGTCCATCACGCGCCCCTCTGTCGTGCTCAGGCCCTCTTCGCGGACGCGCGCCTCGAACCGGTCGATCATTGCGGGCGACCAGTCCGTCGCGAGCACGTCTGCGCCCAGGCGTGCGGCCGGCAGGCTTAGCCCGCCCGTCCCCGCCGCGACGTCGAGGAACCGCTCGCCCGGCTCGAGCTCGACGAGGCGGAGCGCCTCGTTCGCCAGGTCGACCTCCTGGGGAGCCACGTAGCGGTCGTAGCCCTGTGCGATGGCGTCCCAGGCCTCGGGCGGAGCGACGTGCTCATCCGCGCTGGCTGCCTCACCCTGACTGGTACTCATGGCGGCCCTCCTTTTGTGCCTGATCTCAGGTACTGCCTGTCGGTGACCAGAATCCGTCTCTCGCCCACGTCGTGCTGCGAGTGCCACCTGCCATCTCAGCCTCCTTTCGGGCGCACCGGAATCCGAGCGATCATAAGACCTTGGAGTCCCGGTCGCCTGAAGCGATGACGCTGACCCCGCTGTCCGCGGCGCATCGGTCGCTGCGCTGCGACCTAGAGCGAAACGGTGACGCGAAGGAATGTTGCAGGGATCGAGGTCGCACCATCTTCGATGCTCTCGTTCTTTTCCTCGAACAGAGCGACGAGCTCATTCTCGAGGTCGGCGGTCCGTCCGTTCTCTTCGGCAGCGGCGAAGGCGTTCATGGTCGGCCCGTAGTAGTCGCGGAACACCGCGACGACCTGGCCCGGCGGCACGGGGTAGTTGAAGCGGTACGTGTCTCTCTGGAAGGTGATGTCGTCGGACGGGACACCCGCTGCGGTGAAGCGTTCGGTGACATCGTTCTCGACGCCCCAGGTCATCGGACTGACGAATCCTTCGGGCGGTGGCGGCGAATACGACGAGCTGATCTTCAGGATCTGCGCGACGAGGGTCGGATCGCCCGGAATCCAGTTGCCCATGACGATCCGGCCGCCTGGCCGTGTGACACGCACCATCTCTTTGGCGACGTCGAACGGCTTCGGGGCAAACATCGCGCCGAAGATGCTCATCGTCAAATCGAAGGAGTCGTCGTCGAGGTCCTCGAGGTTTGTGGCATCGGCTTCCTGGAACCGACAGTTGGCGAGCCCCTCGGTCTGCGCTCGGCGGTTCCCTGCCTCGACGAGGTTGCTCGCGATGTCGACGCCGAGCACGTCGGCGCCCAGCTTCGCCGCCGGCAATGCGGTCGTGCCGTCGCCGGAGCCGAGATCTAGGACGCGCATACCAGACGTGATTCCGATGTCTGCCACGAGCGCCTCGCCACTCTCGCGCATTCCTGCTGCGATTCGGGTGAAATCGCCCTTCTCCCACAGTGCCTTGTTCGGGTTCGCCATGGCTCCCTCCTGATCGTTGGCCGTGGGATTCTGACGGGTACCTCTTCGGCCTGCCCCGGTGGCGTCGGATCCGCGACTGCAGGCGGGAGCCCCATCGGCGCTACATGGCCATGCATCGTGACTCTCTTGCGATTACGCCCGTCGGAAGACTGCAACGTGCCACGCTGGGCCGACGTCTTCGGCGACGTGCGGCGCGAGGCCATTTTCGCGGGCGATGCGTTCGATTGTGTCGCCAGGTCGGATCGCTGCACGCACCGGCTTACCCTGCAGACGCAGCATCAGATTCATCCCGGAGACGACGAGCCTCGTCATGCGGGTGTCGCGCGGATAGACCAGGCCGAGTAGCCGCTGCGCGCGCGTTGCGGCGAGTCCCGCAAGTCTCTCCCAGTCCGGATAGACGTTGAGCACTCGATCAACGGTCACGATGTCGGCAGGGGGGATCGAGTCGGCGAGGTCGACGAAGTCACCGTGCACGTAGGTGACGCGTCCGTCATGGCCGCGGCTCGCGGCCTCCTGGCGCGCCGCGTCGAGGTAAGGAGCGGAGGCGTCGACAGACGTTGCGCGAGTCACGCCAGCATCGAGGAGCTCGTGCTCAATCGCGCCGACCCCGCCTCCGATGTCGAGCAGCGTCATCCCTTCGATTCCCTCGGTCTTGAGCGCCTCGATCAGCGCTTGGGTCGATGGAATGGGCCCCTTTTCGCGGTACTTGCGCAACTCGGAAGCGGCTCGCTTCTCGTCGTAGAAGCTTCCCATCGCTGTCGTTGTCGCACTCATCGGCTCAGCCCCGCGTGGGCTCGATCCAGCCGGCGCCACAGCTCGACCAGGTCGCGGGATGAAGGAGCGACCCGCGAAGGGAGAGCGCCACGGCGAGAGTCACGCCCCCGCAGAGAAGTCCTGCGACGTCGACCACGATTAGCGGGACATCCCCGACGCTCAGTCCGTAGAGCAGCCAGATCGCATAGCCGCCGGTGTAGGCCGCGAAGAAGCGTGCCGAGATGTCACAGGACGCGCGGCGCTGAAGCATCTGCCTGGTCTGAAGAAGTGCAGTCAGCGCCGCGAAGACGCCGTAGCCAGTCGCGGCGAGCCCGAGCATCTGAGAAGTGCTGTCGAACATCTCAAACGACGTTACGGCTGCATCGCCGAAGCCGGAATCGGGAGTTCTCCCCATGCGACCAGTCCGTGCTCCATCGCAAACACGGTTGCCGCGGCACGGGAAGAGACACCGATCTTGCGGTACGCGTTCTGGATGTGCCGGTCGGCCGTCTTCGTCGAGATTCCGAGCCCCCGCGCAACCTGCTTCGTCTGTAACCCCCGCGCCAGCAAGGCGACGACCTCGATCTCACGTGCGGTGAGCCCCGCCGGGTGCTCCATGCGTGGGGCCTGCTGACCTGCTGTCTCGAGTACCGCCGTGACCGCGTGCGCGTCGAGTCTTCCGGCACTCACCTCCTCGGAGAGGAGCCGCGCAGCCTCCTCGGGGGGATGCGGTGCCCGATGCGGCCGCGGCTCGGTCATCGCGTGGTAGGCGTCGGCGGCGGCCAGTAGTCGGGCGGGCAGCCCGAGCGCGGAGCCATTCACACCGCGGTGGTAGCCCGACCCGTCGAGCCGTTCGTGATGAGCGTCCGCGATCGGGCACAGTGCCGAGAAGAAGGGCGAGCGGGACAGGACACGTTCGGTGTGGTACGGGTGCAGCCGTACCTGCTCCCATTCGTCGGCCGTGAGCCGCCCCGGCTTCTGCCAGATGCGTGGGTGGACCGCAACGCGGCCGAGGTCGTGGAGGAACCCTGCCCGCCGGATCGCCGAGGCGCCTATTCCATCGATCCCGCAGCGCTGAGCAGCCCTGTCCGCGAGCTCTCCCACGCCGATGGAATGCCCGGAGAGGTATGGAGAGACGAGGTCGGCGAAGCTCCCCATCGCACCCAGAGCCCGATCGACTCCTTCCCCGTCCAGCGCCAGCTGTGGGGACGGCTCCGACGCGAGGACGTCGTCCCACGAGGAGCCGACCTCGTCGATCGCGAGGAGCTCCGAAGCGTGCTCCGCGCAGCACGCCGCGACGTCTGGGTCGAACGCGTGCCCGGCGCGCTCGTGCACCAGGTGGGCGGCGTACTCGACGCCGCCGAGAAGACGCTGAAAGGCAGCATCCGCCGCCACGTGGACGATCCGCATCGGCAAAGGGATCTGCTCGCCCTTGGCGCGGCGCAGTGGTCCCTTGCCGTCCCAGCGTTCGGTCAGCTGTGCGAGCAGCTCGGGCACCGAGGACGGAGCACCCACTCGTTCTCCGAGCATTCCCGCGACCTCGCAGCCTGCGGAGAGGGCCGGACGCTGCTCACGAGCCATCCTCGGTAGCCGACGAGCTGTCTGCGCGAAGCGGATGAGTGCCGGGCTCCCAGGATCGGGGAGCGCCCGCAGCACGCCCGTGACGACCTCACGCGTGGACCCGTATACGACCGGGTTCAGGTTCGTGGTCAGGGAGCCGCCGAACACCTCTGCGGCGATGTGCGCCTCGGTCGTACAGCCGGCGTGCGAGAGCAGGCACGCGTAGTAGGTCTCGGAGGCCGTTTGCCTGTCGACGCCGAGCCTGTCGGCAAGGCGCATTGCGATCAGGGTCCTGTGCAAGCCGTGCTCGAAAGGAAAGGCCATGCCGAGATCGGTCGCCAGGCAGAGCGCCGCGATCACCTCGGCTGTCCGGACACTGTCGTCGCGCTCCGGCACGACTGCCACGCCGCACACTATCGACCGCCCGATCGGCGTCGCTCACTCGGACTGGACGATTGGTTGGAAGTGGCTCAAGGGCAGACCCCCGGCCGATCCACTTGACGTTCAGATATTCAAACGATAGTTTGAGTACATGCCTGAGGCCAACGCGAAGGCCGCCCTCTTCGATGCGTTCGCGTCCGTCGCGGCAGCGCTGGCCAGCGGACGGCGTGCGGAGATCGTCGACCTACTCGCGCAGGGCGAGCGGCCCGTCGAGGAGATCGCGCGCGAGACCGGCCAGAGCGTCGCAGCGACCTCGCACCATCTGCGGCTGCTTGCCAAGAGCGGCCTCGCCCACTCTCGTCGAGACGGGCGACGGATCTACTACCGACTCGCAAGCGACCGCGTTGGCGAGCTTTGGGCCGCTGTTCGTGATGTCGCCTCCCGACACGTCGCTGAGGTCGGCGTCCTCGCCGACAAATACCTCGGGCAGCGCGACGAGGTCGAGCTTCTGACCGCGCCCGAGCTCGTCGACCGACTTGCAGGAGGGAGTGTCGTCATCCTCGACGTACGTCCCGAGCCCGAGTTTCAGGCCGGCCATATCGCCGGGGCACGTTCTGCTCCGCTCGCCGTCCTCGACGAAGTCGCGTCCACGTTGCCAAGGCGACGCGAGATCGTCGCCTATTGTCGCGGTCCGTACTGCGTCTATGCCGACGACGCGGTCCGCCTGCTACGGGCTCGCGGCCTCGACGCCCGCCGGCTCGACGTCGGTTATCCCGAGTGGCAGCGCGCCGGCCTTCCGATCGAATCAGCTGCCTGAGAGGAGATCCCATGCTGCTCCGACCCTTCCTGAACGACGCCGGATCCTGTGCGAGCTACCTGTTCGGATGCACGTCCACCTCAATGCTCGCGGTGGTCGACCCGCATGTCGACCTCGTCGAGGGCTACCTCGAGGCCGCCGAGCGCGCGGGCTCCCCGATCGTCGCCGTCTTCGAGACGCACGTGCAGGCAGATCATGTCTCCGGTCTGCCCGCGCTCGTCGAGCGGACCGGCGCAACCGCGTACCTACCTGCGAACGCAGGTGTGGACTTCGCGCACGTGCCGCTGGAAGACGGCCAGCGGATCGAGCTCGGCAACACGATCGTGACAGCGCTCGCGACGCCGGGCCACGCACCCGCGCACAGCGCGTTCGTCGTCGCCGACCGCCGCCGCGGCTCCGAGGAGCCCTGGCTCGTCTTTACCGGCGACTCGCTTCTGATCGGTGACGTGGGGCGACCCGACCTTCACGTCGCCGGCGACCCGCTCGGCCAGGCCCGCCTCCTCCACGCGTCGCTCGAGAAGCTGCTCGAGCTGCCCGATCACGTCGTCGTGCACCCGAGCCACTACGCCGGATCGGTCTGCGGCCGCGGCCTTTCCGGGAACCCGTTCAGCTCGATCGGGTTCGAGCGCGCCCACAACACGATGCTCCAGTACGACGATCCTGACTCGTTCGCGGAGGCGCTCGTCGCGGACGCTCCCCCGCCTCCCGCTCACCAGGCGGAGATCGTCGCGACGAACCGGCGGGGTCAAGCGCTCACGACCGCATGACATCGGTCCGGCTCGGGCTTCGCGCGAACGCCGCGCAGTTCTCGCTGCTCGTCGGGCTGAACGCGCTCGTCGGGCGCGATGGTCGGCCTCGAACGAAGCGTTCTACCAATCGTCGGTGAAGAGGAGTTCGGCCTCGACTCGCGTGTCGCGATCCTTTCCTTCGTCGTCGCGTTCGGAGTTGCGAAGGCGTTCACGAACCTCGGTGCCGGCGTGCTCGCCGACCGCGTCGGCCGCAAGCGCTCGCTCGTCATCGGCTGGGCCGTCGCCTTCCGGTGCCCGGCGATGATCGCGCTCGCCCCTAGCTGGGGCTGGATCGTCGCCGCGAACGTTCTGCTCGGCGTCAACCAGGGCCTTGCCTGGTCGATGACCGTCGTCATGAAGATCGATCTCGCCGGACCATCGCGCAGGGGTCTCGCGCTCGGGCTGAACGAGGCCGCCGGCTATCTCGGCGTCGCCGTGACGGCGTTCCTCACGGGAGCTCTGGCGGCCAGCTTACGCGCCGCAGACGGTGATCTGGGTCGGCGCACTCGCCATCGCGCTCACGGGCGCGCTCGTCTCGTACCTCTTCGTGCGCGACACGGGAGCGCACGTCGCCCACGAGCAGCGCGACCACGGCCAGGATGGCAAGGCGACTCTCACTGCGGCGGGCACTCACCACAGGGAACTTTCGGCAGCCCGTTCTTCGGGCGTGCTCTCAGGCCGGGCTCGTGAACAACCTCAACGACGCGCTCGCCTGGGGCCTCGCGCCGCTCTACCTCGCGGCAAACGGCGCCAGCACCCGCGAGATCGGAATCGTTGCCGCCGTCTACCCGGCGCTCTGGGGTGCCGGCCAGCTCGTCGACCGGCTGGCTCTCCGACCACACCGGACGGAAGCCGCTGATCGTGCTTGGCATGCTCGTGCAGGCGGCTGGTCTCGCCGTCGCTCGTCCTGGGCGGCGGCGCCTTCGGGCCTGCTGTCGGGGCGGCCGCGCTCCTTGGTGTCGGCACGGCGCTCGTCTACCCGACGCTCATCGCCGCCGTGTCCGATGCCGTACAGCCGCGGGATCGTGCCCCAGTCCGTCGGCGTCTATCGCTTCTGGCGCGATGCCGGCTTCGCGCTCGGTGCGCTGCTCGCCGGTGTCGTCGCCGACGCGGCGGGCGCGAGCACGGCGATCGCGGTCGTTGCCGCCCTTACTGCGGCGAGCGGACTCTTCGTCGCAGCGACTCCATGGCGCGCGGAGACTCAGGCAGTCCGCGAGGACACCCGAGAAGCGACAGCGGTCGCGCGACCCGGAAACTGATGTCCGCGATGACAGCGCCCAAGAGGGGCGTCCGAGAGCAGATCGGCACGCCTCTTTCCCGAGAGCAGCGGTTCTTCTAACCCCTGACCCTTCTCGGAGTCAGAAACGGTTCAGTAGAGCCGAAAGCGGGGGAAGAGCGCCGCACGGGGTCGAATCGGCCGTTAATCACAGACGATCCGACATCGAGTGAGACCTTGCGGGTCGGGGGCATCCCCTCAAAATCCGCACAGAGGGAAGACGGGAGCGAGAGGCAGGCGCTGGGGGATCGGCTCAGCGATTTCCACACCGGATCCAAGTCCGTGTCCGGCCATTCGAGGGTGGGGCATCCCCTCGAAATCCTGCGAACGCAATGAGCCTCCCACGCCGGGTTCCGGGGACGACGTCGCTCCACTTCCGCTCGCGCTCCGTGTAAATCGTGCTTGGCGGTCACGGGCGGGTGCGCGCTCTCCTCGACGGCCGCCCCGTCGGCGTTCTGCGAGTGGACTCGAAACGGCTGTACACAATCTTGGAGGGAACGCGGCCGCGTGACGCGCTCCTCGAGCTGCGCTTCTCGCCAGGGGTCGAGGCCTACAGCTTCACGTTCGGCTAGGAGCGATCGCCCCTCTCCTCAGAGCGAAGCCACCATCCATTCTCGACGAGGCCGTTCGCTGACCGAAGCGGACGGCCCCGTCGAGGTGAGGCAGTGAGACGGGCAAGACGTCCTCGCCCGTGCGCGCTGGAGTTCCCTAGAGGACGGGACAGTTAACGACGATGGGCATCGCTTTGACCGTAACGTCGCCCGAACGCTGTGCGGCGCGCACAGCAGCCGCGGAGCGCAGGACGCGCGGCGTCTCACTCGCCTTCCAGGTCACAAGGTTCACCGCCCACAGGGGTGTGTAGTCCTTTCGGCCCGGCACGGTGTCGATGATGTTCCGCTGGCCGTCGTCGCCGTTCGTGAACGCCCAGATCGGTGCGACCTTGTTGCCGGCTCGCAGTTTCACCGGCCCGAAGTCGAGGTACGAGACCACCTGCCCGCGATAGAAGCCGAGCGTCACGTCCTGCGAGTACGTCTTCACGGGGCCGTCGGCGGCGAGCGCGGGAAGCGCGACGGCGGCCGCAGAGACCAGGACCACGAGTATCGCGGCGAATCGTTTCATGAACACCACTCCTCCACTTGGTGGGCTTTCCGCGACCGTATGAGGCGCGTCTTTCGCATTGCTCGCGCCCAGGTGAACGGTTCGTGAACTCGTGGCGCGACGTGGCTCACGTCACACCGGCGCAATCGCCTCGTAAGGACTGCACAAGGTTTGCGTGCGACCCTCGCCGAGACCCGTGAACTCAACAGCGCAGGAGGGCAGATGAACCATCGTCGTCGCGTGACGCTCGCAACCGTCCCTATCGCTCTGATCGCCCTGCTCTCCGCTCCTGCGGCGATGTCGCTTGCCGACACGAACCCGAAGCCACCGGTGGTCAAGGTGACGAACCGCTCGTTCGGCGACATCCTCCAGAGCAAGAACAAGCTCCCCCTCTACTACTGGAGTGTCGAGAAACGCGCCGGCGGAAAGATCCGCTGCACGGGTGCGTGCGCGGTCGCGTGGCCGCCGCTCGTCGTCAAGTCGCGCGCGGGGGTGCCACCGACGATGCGCGGCGTCAAAGGGAGGTTCGGTGTGATCAAGCGCGCCGACGGCCGGCTCCAGGTCACCTTCCGAGGCTTGCCCTTGTACGCGTACCACAACGACCCGCCGAACACGGTGCTCTGCGACAACGTCGACGGCTGGTTCGTCGTCCGCGTCTAGATGGGTGCGACACGGCACCGGAGGCACACTTAGACGGTGAAAACCGTTCTCGTCGTCGACGATGAGCCCATCGTGCGCGAGGTGGTCGTCCGCTACCTCGAGCGCGAGGGGTACCGAACGCTCGAGGCAGGTGACGGCGATGCGGCCCGCGACGCGCTCGCTCGAACCTCCCCGGATCTCGTGGTACTCGACGTGATGCTCCCGGGAACGGACGGACTCGAGCTCTGCCGTTGGATCCGATCGACGTCACAGCTTCCGGTGATCATGCTCACCGCCCGCGGCGAGGAGGCCGATCGGATCGTCGGGCTCGAGCTCGGTGCGGACGACTACGTGACGAAGCCGTTCTCGCCGCGCGAGCTCGCCGCCCGGGTCAAGAGCGTCCTACGACGATCCGATCGTGCCGACGAGTCGGCAGAGCGCTTGGAGTTCGGCGACGTCGAGCTTGAGCAGGCCACGCGTGAGGTACGCAAGGCCGGTATCGAACTGCGCCTCACGGCGAAGGAGTTCGACCTCCTCTGGTTTCTCGCCAGTCATCCACGCCGAGTGTTCTCGAGAGACCAGCTCATGGCACGAGTGTGGGGGTATACAGCAACACTCGACACAGGAACCGTGACCGTCCATGTGCGGCGCTTGCGCGAGAAGCTCGAGGACGACCCGTCCGAGCCGAAGTACCTAGAGACGGTTTGGGGCATCGGATACAGGCTGGCCGCATGATCGCGAACGCACTTATCGTCGCGCTCGCGACCCTCGGGATCGGGCTCGCTCTCGCAGCCCTTCTTCGTCTGCTGCCCACCGTTCGACTCCAGCTGGGCGGCCTCGCGGTTCTCGCGGTCTTGCTGCCGCTGGGCGCGGTGCTCGCCTCGGGGTGGGTGATGTTTCACATGGGCGACGACGTGAAGATCCTCGCGATCACGGCGACGTCGGCGTTGACGGCGCTCATCGCGGCGCTCCTCGTGGCACGCTCGATCGCCGATTCGATAGATCGTGTACGAGAGGCATCCGTCGAGTTCGCACGCGGGAACCTCGACGCGCGGGCTCCCGAAGGCGGGCCGGCGGAAGTCGCCGAGCTGGCCTCGTCTTTCAACGAAATGGGTGCAAATCTCGGTCGCCTCTTCGATACGCGGCGCGAGCTGGTTGCCTGGGCGAGCCACGACCTGCGCACGCCACTCGCCAACATGCAGGCGATGCTCGAGGCGCTCGAGGACGGTCTCGGCGACCCTGGCGAGTATGTCCCTGTCCTCCGCGAGCAGGTGCGACTCCTTTCACTGCTCGTCGACGATCTCTTCGAGCTTGCGCGCATTGACGCCGGGGCACTCACACTCGAGCTGCACCACCTCCCGGTGGCGCCCGTCATCTCGAGCAGCATGCGCAGCGTTGAAGCCGAGGCGCGGTCGCGTCACGTCACCCTTGCGGCGGATGTCGAGGACGACGTCACCGCGCGCTTCGCGCCCGAAAAAGTAGAGCGGGTGCTCATGAACCTTCTGACCAACGCGCTGCGACACACGCCCACTGACGGCGCGGTCGCCGTTCGCGTCGAGCCGCGGGCCGGTGAGGTGGAGGTGGCGGTTGAGGACACCGGCAAGGGGTTGGATGCTGAAGCGCGAGACCGGATGTTCGAGCGTTTCTGGCGCGGGGATCAGTCGCGCTCGTCTCGGGGCGCCGGCCTAGGACTCGCGATCGCCCGCGGGCTCGTCGAAGCTCAAGGGGGCAGGATCTGGGCGGAGGATCGTGAGGGCGGCGGCGCCCGCGTGTGCTTTACGTTGCCCGCGGGCTGATCGTCGAGCCGCTCCGCTACTCGCTCATCGCCTCCATGTTCTTCTCGACGACCTCCATCGTCCTCGCCAGCTCTTCAGTCGGAGAGAACTCGACCACCTGAGTTCCGTCGTAGATGCTGGGCGTGTGTCCCGGCGGGACGTAATAGGCGTCACCCGTCTCGAAGATCTCTTCGGTGCCGTCGGCGGATGTGAACTTCACCTTGCCCTTGACGACGTAGCCCCAGTGCTCGCACTGACACTCGTCGTTGGGTAGGCCCTTGAAGAACGGGGCAAGGTCGGCGTCGGCGCTGTACGTCTCGAAGCCAACGGTGTAGCCCCCGTCGAAGTGCTCGAAGTGGCCCTCGTAGCCCTCCATCGTCGCGCTCTCAGATGCCGTCTCCTTCGATGCCTTAGGCATTGGGTTCTCCTTTCGTCTTGATCGTGAACCGTTGCCCTGAACTTCGGTCGCGCTCAGTTCGTCATCGCCGCGGCCTCGACCGCCTGCTCCTCGGTCAACTGGCGCATCAGTCCTGCGACGTTCGTCATGCACCAGTAGCCCACGAACTTGCCGTCGGCGATGCGGAAGACCTCGGCAGCCTCGGCTGCCACGTGACGGCCAGTGGGAGGGATGCCCTTGTACTCGCCGTCGTGCGTTCCGGTCATCGTCGAGCGGAGGAAGACCCTGTCGCCCTCGGCGACGAACTCGTCGAGCGCGACGTGCAGGTCTGGAAAGGCTTGGAAGTACGAGAAGCACCCTCGGCGCACTCCCTCGACCATGCGCTCGTCGGCGAAGTAGTCGCCCACAGCGTCGAGATCGCGCCCGTTCAACACCTGCGCGTAGTACCGCTCAACGAGTGCCTTGTTGTCGTCGGACATGACGCTCCTTTCGGTCGGTGACGAGGCGGAGTATTCACCCGGCCGCTCGCACTCGGTAGGGGCGAATCCCCTATTCCTCCCCGAGATTCCTTACGGCGTAAGCGGCGGCCTCCGCGCGCGTCGAGAGGCCGAGCTTCCCGTAGATCCGGCTCACGTGGTGCTCTGCGGTCTTCGGGCTGATGAAAAGCCGCTCTGCGATCTCGCGGTTGGAGAGGCCCTCCCCGATGAGCCGCAGCACCTCGACCTCCCTCCGACTGAGAAGTCCGACGGCCTTCGGCCCTGCGCGACCCTTCGCCCCGAGAGAGCGCATGAGGGCCGCCGCCGCATCGGCCTCTCGGCTCGCTCCGAGAGCGTCCAGCTCGTTCCGAGCGCGCTTCGCAAGGTCCACTGCGGCGTCCGGTGATTCGCTGGCGAGTGCCCTTGCCAGTTCGAGTCGGGCACGGGCAGCGTCCAGCCGCAATCCCAGAGCCGCGTATGCGTTCAGCGCGGCACGGAGGAGGTCGACCGCGTCCGGGTCGCCCACGGCCGCCCCGACGCGTGCGCGTGCGAGCAGCGCGAGCGCCTCGACACGCTCGCGACCGGATCCCTCGGCGATCCGAGCGAGCCACGCCGCTGCGGCGCGCGCATCGTCGATACGGCCTGCGGAAAGAGACGCCTCGACGAGTTGTCCGTAGAGTGGCGCGGCGAGCAGACTCGACCTCCCAACCTCGTCCAGTCTCCGGCCGAGTAGCTCCTCGGCCGCGCTCGGCTCGCCTCGCGCGATGCGTAGCGATGCGGCGGCTGCCACGGCTTCCGGTTCATCCTCGAAGCCGTCGAGCAACTGCTCCGCCTCGTCGAAGCGGCCCTGAAGGACACGGATCTCCGCAAGCCGCGCGGCTGGATGTCCGCAGCGCGAACGCTGGCCCGCGTCCGTCAGCTCCCGGATCGCCGCGAGGAGTTCGCCCTCAGCGGCGTCGATCCGTCCATTCGCGGCGAACACGTCCGCGCAGCACGTGCGGCAGAAAGCGAGCAGCGTGATCGGGTCGTACTTGCGGACGAAGTCCTCCAGCACCCCGCTCCACTGCTGGGGACGCTCTGAGTCACCGGCGAGGTCGCACGCCAGCATGAGTGTGCAGCAGACATCGGCGAACGTCTCCAGGCTCGTAGGCTCTCCGGCCGTCGCCGCCGCCATAGCCTCGTCGAGCCGCGCGAGGCCGTCGTCCACGCGGCCGACGGAGACCTCGGCGAGGCCGAGCTGGGCGAGTGCCCTCAGTTCCAGATCCGTGTCACCCGCGGTCTCCGCGACTGCGAGCGCCTCCTCGGCGAGTTGCGCTGACTCGTTCGGATCGCGTGTCCTCTCAGAGCGAGCGAGTGAGAGCCACCCCTGCTCTGCCCCGGGAGCAACATCGCGGAGGAGGCGCTCAGCCCGCGCCAGCCAGCCGCTCGCGACGGCGTCGTTCCCGAAGACGAGCGCGTACTCGCGCGAAAGCCAGAGCGCAATTCGTGCCGCTCGCGCCAACTCGCCGTCGCGGCGGAAGCCCGCATACGCGCGCTCGCGGTTGACGACTGCCCCTCGTGCATCGCGAAGCCACCAGAGCGCCCGTCCGAGTCCATCGAGCGCCTCGGACGCATCGGTGGCGTCCACAGCCTCCTGGAAGGCGTCTCGTGCTGCTTCCCAGTTTCCGGCAGCAAGCGCCTCGTACCCCGAGGCGAGGGATGCCTCGCTCGACACGGTCGTCACGTGTCGGATCGTCGCACGGTCTTACACGGGGTGCCAGCTGCAGCCGGTTGCCGACGACTTCGTCGCCCCTCGCCAGCAAGCGATCCTGCCCGAATACGCGGTATAAGTCACCCCGGTGCGCCGGGAAGCCTGGTCGGCAACTCGTCAACGACCGGCTGGAGGCGCTAGTGCTTTCCGATTCCGCTCCGCTCACCGACACCGAGCGTCACGCACTAGTTGGTTCCGCTCTCCGGCTCTCGTACTTCACGATCATCTGGAACGGTGTCGTCGGGGCGACTGCCCTGGTCATCGGGCTTACGACGGGCAGCCTTGCGCTCGCCGGGTTCGCTCTCAACGCCCTGCTCGACTCATCCGCCTCGGTCGTGCTCGTCTGGAGATTCAGGAAGGAACGAAGCGATCCCATCGCAGCGGAGCACCTTGAACGCCGGGCGCAGACATGGGTCATCGCCGCGATGCTCGCCGTCGCCGCTCTATGTCGGCATCGAGGCAGTTCGCGCGTTGATGAACGGCTCGCATCCCGAGTCCTCGGCGTTCGGCTTCGCCATCGCAGCGATCTCCCTGCTGGTGCTGCCAGTTCTCGGAGTCATGAAGCTGCGAGTCGCGGGTCGTCTCGGCAGTCCCGCGCTGCGTGGTGACAGCGTTCTTACACTTGCCGCTGCCGCGCTCGCCGCGATCACACTCGTCGCACTTCTGGCCAACTCCGTGCTCGGCTGGTGGTGGGCCGACCCCACAGCCGCGCTACTCATCGCCATCGCGCTCGCCACAGAGGCAACCCGCGTGGCCGTTCGTCACCGCTTCGGGTAGACGCGCCCAGCCCCTCAGCCCTTCGCGTACTCCTCAGCAGTCTGGGACTGGAACTCGAACCCTACGATGGCTTCGTCGCCGACGACCCATGCGTCATGACCGGGCTCGATGACGTAGGTCTGGCCTGGGCCGATCTCCTGCTCGGTGCCGTCATCGTGGACGACGTGCATCGTGCCCGACTGCAACAGGCCGAGATGGCGTGCCTGACACCGCTCGCCTCCGACGATCGGCTTGATGCACTCCGACCATCTCCATCCGGGCTCCAACCGCATCCGAGCCGCAGTCGCTCCACCCATGCGAACGACCTCGATCGTCGTCTTGTCGGGCGAGCGAGTCTCGTCGGGCGAGTCGAAATCGCGCACTTCCACGCCTGCCATGTGATCCTCCTTGATCTGGGCCGCAGCCTTGTCCCGCGAGTCTTTCACGTGAAGACCCGCCGCGAAGCGGGCCTCGTCGAGGGCTTGCTACTTGACGAGGTTCTGCACCTCGTAAATCTCCGGCTCGGCCGAGTACTCGATCCCCATCTCGTCGAGGATGGGCATCAACTTCTCGCCGTACGCTTGGAACTGTTCGCGCGAAGTCCAGATTTCGCTGACGCGAAGATCGTCCGCAGTCCCGAACGCGACGTGGACTTCAAGTCCGGGCGGATTCGGCCAGATTCCAGCTGCTTCCATGCGCCGCAGGCTCTCGTCGTACTTCTCCTTCGTGGCGTTCGTGGGGTGAAAGCGCACAACGATGCTCATAGCCGGTCCTCCCTGGTTGAGTAGTGGCGACCCTAACCGAGTTTCAGCCAGTGCCGAGGCGCGCCTCCGCAGGAGGACGAGGACGTCCCAGCTCGCGGAGCGTGTTTATGCAGTTCCCGCCAGCGGAAGGGTCGCCTCCTCCGGCTCCGGGACGACGATCTCCGCGACCTCCTCGCTGGGGACGAAGGCAGCACCGGCGTTCCAGAGGTCGACCGCGAGGATGCCGTTGCTCGTACCGCGCTCGAGCACGACGCCAAAGGTGTCGTCGCGAAGACGGACGACTGCGAAAACGGCTTGAAGTCGCCTAACCCGCGTCAGGGTTCTGGGCCGTTTTCCGTCGCTTCGGCCACTCTCCGCATCGCATCCGCGAACGCGGCCAGGGTGGTCTCGTCCGGCACGCTCCCGCGCTCGGCGGGGGAGGTCGGGGTCGACGTCGACGATTTGCGCACCGGGTCGTGATGGTGGCAGAACACGCCTCCCGAATCCACCCTTGCCTGGCAGCGCTCGCCGTCCGCGCGTGCGCCGTTGCACTTCGTGTACGGCCAGCTCACGTGGGGATCGTAACGCCGCATCTGTGACCAAAATCGCGCCGGCGCGACTCTGAAATCTGTTCGACGTCGGCTCGCAATCGCAGCGCTAGAGCCAAACGAGAGCGAACGTGCAATTCGCCGCGCGCCTAGTGTGCGGGAATGTCGCTTGAGCTTCTAGCACCGGGCCAGGGGGCCAGTGCTGCGCTTATGACCGGATCGCTGGGTGCCAGTCTAGTTTTGCGTAGCGAAGAGGTCTCTAGGCAGGGACATCCGGAGCGATCCGAATCAGACGCTTGCCGAGATTCTCGCCGCGGTATAGCCCTGCGATCGAACCCGGTGCCTGCTCGATTCCGTCGAGGATGTCCTCTCGATAGCGGATCTGTCCGTTGCGCACCCAGCTCTCGAGTTCTCGCAGTGCCTCGGGACTACGCTGGACATGGTCAAAGATGAGGAAACCCTGCATTCGCGCGCGTTTGACGAGAAGATGACGCTCGACCCGTGGTCCCTGGGGTGGCGGATCCCAGCTCGCGATGGACGCAGTCCCGCAGATGACCACCCGTGCTCCGACATTGAGACGTCGCATTACGGAATCGCTGATTGAGCCGGCCGTGTTGTCGAAGTAGACGTCGACGCCTTCTGGGCATGCAGCATCGAGTGCGGCCTCGAGATCGTCAGCCTTGTAATCCACCGCAGAGTCGTAGCGGAAGTCCTCGCGGCACATACGCACCTTGTCGGGCCCACCGGCAATGCCGACGGTACGGCACCCCTTGATCTTGGCGATTTGGCCGACGCATGACCCGACTGCTCCCGCTGCAGTCGATACGACCACAGTCTCGCCCGCCCTGGGCTGACCGACCTCGAGCAACGCGAAATAGGCCGTTAGACCATTGAGGCCGAGGACGCCAAGCGATGTGGAGATCGGCAAACCCGAGCCGTCGACCTTGCGCTCGATCGCCTCGGCGGCCACGACAGCGAAGTCCTGCCAGCCGAACATGCCAGTCACGTACTCGCCCGGGTGGAAATCAGAACTTCGCGACTCTTCGACGCGCCCGACGGCTAGCGAGCGCATGACCGCACCAAGCGCTACAGGCTCGGAATAGTTGGCGACCGCGCTGACCCAACCGCGCATCGCGGGATCCACCGACAGGTAGATATTGCGCACCAGAACCTGGCCATCCGACGGGTCCGGCACAGGCGCCTCGACGATCTCGAAGTGCTCCGCCTGGGGAATGCCGGACGGCCTGGACTTCAGTCTGACCTGCCGGTTCACTCGTTGATGCATAGCCAGTACCCCGGCGCACTCTAGTGCTCGCGTCTTGCCGCGCTGTAACGGCGAACCCTTAAGAAGGCGCGACACGCTGCGCTTGCCTCGAGCGACGGCTCGCCTCGATGCCCGAGTGTGCGGAAATGACTCTTGACGCGGAAGAGCGGCTCCGCTCCGCCGAGGTCGAGCGCCTCCTGCATCTCGTACGATGGCGGAGGAGGATGCCACATGGCGACGTCTGATCCGATCGCCGAGATCATCGGGGACTATCGAGCCTTCGCGGCGATGCAGCGCGACCGTCTTTCTAGCCCGCGGCATCGACATCACGCCGTATCCGCTCAGCCATCTCGCCGTCCGCGTCGCCGATTGGGACCTGTACGTCCATCAGCGGACGCTTCTCGAGCGCCATGCGAAGGCGAACCGCGAGAGCGTCTGGAACGGGCGTCCGATCTCCTTGCTCGTGCTCGCCGAGCCGCTC
The DNA here is from genome assembly GCA_963722035.1 of uncultured Thermoleophilia bacterium. Taxonomy (GTDB): domain Bacteria; phylum Actinomycetota; class Thermoleophilia; order Gaiellales; family Gaiellaceae; genus GMQP-bins7. Next base: position 167,332 of record CAVRLG010000017.1, on the reverse strand, counting down.
GATGTCCTCGATGGGACTCCGGTCTCGCGCATCGAGCTCATCCCGCCCGTTCACCAGCGTGTCTACCGGATGGGCCTCGAGCACCTCGGCGTCGTCGTCGGTGAGGAGTTCGACGAGTTCTCGCGAGTGCATCGGGCCGCGCTGACTGGGCAGCAGTTCCAGAGTCCCGACGTCGAGCCGGTCTACGTGCTGTTCGAGGACTTCACCCACGTGAAGTTCTACCGGCGCTCCTTCTTCGACGTCGTCGAGGACGAGGAAGGGCGCTTCGAGGGTTTCAGCCACGTCGACGACTGGGTGCCGCAGCGGCTCGTCACCGCCACGGGCCCGAACCCGCTGCCGCGGTGACCCAAGGCTGCTGCCGGGCTACAAGACTGTCCGCTGGGCCAGTGTTCCGGAATGTCACCCGAGCGCAAACAGACCGAGCCGTACTCTCCGTATGTGCGCACGGGTGCGGAAGTGGCGGTGTTCGTAACTCGACGGAGTGGCTCGGAGGTTCTGATCCTCCATCGATCGGCCGCGCAAGGCGGGTACTGGCACGTCGTCGCCGGCGGCGTCGAGTTCGGCGAGAAAGTGGCCGAGGCAGCCCAGCGCGAGTTGGAGGAGGAAACCGGACTGCTGGCGACCCCGGCGGCCGGAGTCGAGGTGGTCGAGTATGTCTACCCCCTGACGGAGGTGGAGCCTGCGGATAGACGAAACCAGTACGACCCGTCGGTGGCCGAAGTCGAAGTAACGTGCTTCCACGTCGCCGCACCCGACGAGTGGGAACCGAGACTTGATTGGGAGCACGACGGTCACCGTTGGTGCGCGCCTGGCGAGGCGTTCGAGCTCCTGCGTTGGCCCGCGACCGCTCAGGCACTTCGGACGCTCTTGATGCTTGAAAGCGCCTAGCAGCATTAGCCAAGCAACCTCCGCGTGTCCGAGCGTCCTCTCGCTTGAGGCGTGCGACGCTCGATCCTGTGGCCTCGGCCCCCCATCTATCCTTCAGCTCGTGAGCGAGCCCACTGAGAACAGCGGCGGAACAGTGAGGAACCTTCGCCCCTGGAAGCCGGGACAGAGCGGCAACCCTGGAGGGCGACCCAAGGGGGTTGCGAAGACGGTGCGCGAGGTGTGCGGGGGTACGCCCCTCCTCCTTGCCCAGGTCCTTCTGGACATTGCGTTCTACCCCAAAGCGCGCGACCGTGATCGCATCGCGGCGGCACGCGAGCTGCTCGACCGAGGCTGGGGTAAGGCCGTGGATTCGCCGACATCGAGGGAGCAGACCCTCTCGGCCACGACGAGATCACCCGGGAGATCAAGGCAATCGCTGAGCAGTTGCGGGCAGAGCGGGTAGCAGCAACGCTCTAGGCTCAGCCCTCTACACTCCTTCGCCGATGGCGAACGGGTCTCTAAACAAAGCCCTGTTCGGGATCGGCGTCTTCACCGGCGTCGCGTACATCATCGTCGGCATCGCAGGTGGTATCTGGCCGGGGCATTGGGATGACACGGGAGCGAGCGACCAGATTCTGTGGGTCGTGTTCGGAGTCGGGGGAGGGCTCATCCTCCTCGGCGGTCTTCGATTGCTACCTCGCTCGCCGGTTGCGGGCGCGACGCTCGTATCTGTTGGGGCGGTACTCGGGGCGCTCCCGATCTTCTGGACGCTCATCCCACTGCTACTTGCGGTTGCGCTGCATCGTGCTCAGCGTGATGTATGTGCGGCGTGCTTGAGTCCGCCGTACTAGCGCCTGACCTTGATCGTCTACGCCGTCGTCGATGACGCTCTCTCGCCCGACTTCCCGCCTGGCATTGAGCACGATGTGTTCATCTCACGCGAGGACGCACAGCGTTTCATCGAGGAGGTGCGCGGCGACGAGCCCGACCTAGCAAGCCAGCCACAGATCGAGGAGCGCGAGCTAGAGGCGGGCGGAGCTATAGCGCTCCCATGCTTCGGGTCTCAGCAAGCGGCACGCGCAGCCAGGATCGATCAAGCCTCTAGCGCAGCCGCAGGGTGTAGTCGTTCCAGTCGGCGATGGTTGGGCGCCACCGCACCCGAATAGTGCCTCGCGCCTTCGCGTAACGCCCCGTGCCGCCGACGACCGGCACGCTCCCGCCCGTTTGCGGTACGAAGCTCGTCCCGGGGACACGTCCCTGCAGCTGCAGCGTGCCGCCGGGGAGCCTCACGTTCGCCCTCACAAGCGCCCCTCCCGGCGTCACCACGAACGCGTTCCCCACACGCCTCTCGACCGGCGGCAAGGGTGTGACCACCCAGGCATCGCTCCCAACGACGGCGTTTTGGGGACGGCCGAACTGACCCCGAAAGCCGTTGCGCAGCTCGTGCCTCACGTACAACTTCTTCCCGGTAAAGCGAGTGCTGGTCCTGATCGAGAGCAGCCGGAACTTCAGCCGGGGCTCTTGCGCGCCTTGCGCAGGGCGAGCCGCGGGCAAAAGACTCGTGGCAGCATCGCTGCCTCCGCGTGCGAAGCCGACATACGCAGCGAGCGCCACGAGCAAGGCGAGAAGAGCGGACCCCGCATACCGCTGTCTCCGTCGCCGCGTGCGCTGCCGGGCCTCCTCGATGAGGGCCTCGACGAGGGCCTCGAACTCGTCGTGCCGGACGGGATTGCTCCGGCGAGGCGGGCGAGGCGGAGCGGTAACGGTCATGGCTGCCTCCCTAGCTCTATTGCGCTAGTATTACTAGCACTATGTTGAATGTCAAGGTGGACAAGGCCGACCCCACCGACCTGTACGAGCAGGTCGCCGCCGAGATCCGGCGGGGGATCGCCGAGGGCGAGGCGAAGCCGGGAGAGCGCCTTCCCCCTGCGAAGGATCTCGCCGCCGTCCTCGGGGTGAACACGAACACCGTGTTCCGTTCCCTACGGGTGCTCCGCGACGAGGGACTGCTCGAGTTCCGGCGCGGACGTGGCATCTCGGTCGCGGGGACGCCCGAGCGTGGGGCCGTCGTCCAGCGAGCTCGGGAGCTCGTCGAGTTTGCCCGTCGCCAGGGCTACCGTCTGGACGAGCTGGTCGAGATCATCGAGGAGGTCGGCTGAAGAAGGCTCGCGCGGCTCGGGAGTCTCGCATCCGAGGACGCTCTGCAGTTCGTCATCTCTAGCCGAGCGCGGTTCGCCGAAGTACGAGAAGGCGGCGCTGCACTGGCTTCAGCGGTACCTGACGGAGGGCTCGCCGAGACTCCGGCACTTCGCGGAGATCACGATGAGTCTTGCCAGACGCGAGTCTTGATCTCGCGAGCTACCTGCGGATCGAGGAGCGCGACTCGAGACGGGCGGGCTGAACTGACGCGCGGTTGGGCAAAGCCGCACGCCCTTCGCGGGAAAGCACGGATGGCAAGCCGCCCGACTCGTGCCAGCCTCTGGGGCGTCAGTTGAAGCGTCCGGCTAACCAGTTGTAGGCTCAGTCAGTCGCTGGTCGCGGGGTCCCAGCAGTGGGGGGAGGGGTGGAAACGATGCCAAACGAGCTGCGGCTGTCGCGGCGGACGTTCGTTGCTTGGGTCGGAGGAGCGAGCGCGGGCTTCTACCTGTTCGGACGGCTTCCTGGCATGAGCTCGCCGGTCGCGCTCGCCGCGATTCCGGGCGGATCGCTCGATCCGTTATCGGTTCCGAAGTATGAGACACCGCTGCTCATCCCGCCGGTGATGCCCAAGGCGGACACGATCGTTCGGCGTGGTCAGACGGTGGACTACTACGAGATCTCGATGAAGCAGTTCGAGCAGCAGATCCTGCCTGCAGGCCTGCCCGCGACGACAGTTTGGGGCTACGGTGCGGTGAAGTCGGCGAGCCCGAGCGGCTTGCTCCTCCACAACGCGCCGTCGCTCACGTTCGAAGCACAGGCAGATCGGCCGGTGAGGGTGAAGTGGATCAACGACCTCAAGGATGCGGACGGGGACTACCTTCCACATCTTCTCCCGGTCGACCAGACGCTGCATTGGGCCAACCCGCCGGGTGGCGTCAACGGCCGCGACACCCGACCCACCTTCACGGACACACCCGACCCGTACACGGGGCCCGTTCCCATCGTTACCCACGTTCACGGTGCCGTGGGCGTCGCCGACGACAGCGACGGCTACGCGGAGGCGTGGTACCTGCCGGCGGCCAAGAACATCCCTCCGGGATTCGCCCGGAACGGCACCTGGTTCCGCTTCTTCGCGGCCAAGGCCGCCGGGTCCTATGGTGTCGGCTGGCCGCCCGGCTCAGCCGTCTTCCAGTACCCGAACGAGAACCGGGCCTCGACGATTTGGTACCACGACCACGCGCTCGGCATGACGCGCCTCAACGTCTACGCGGGCCCAGCGGGTTTCTACATCGTCCGCGGCGGGCCGGCGGGCGACGACGCCGTGGTCGACAGCAGTACTGGAAAGCCCGCTGTGCTGCCCGGCCCCGCACCTGCGGCGAACGACCCCTTCCCGCCCAACAAGACGTACTACGAGATTCCGATCGCGATCCAGGATCGCTCGTTCAACACGGACGGCTCGCTCTTCTATCCGGACTCGCGGGTGTTCTTCGACGGCATAGTGGGCGACTACATTCCGGATGGAGACTTCTCGCCGATCTGGAACCCCGAGTTCTTCGGGAACATGATCATGGTGAACGGGAGCACGTGGCCGTTCCTCGCGGTCGAGCAGCGCCGCTACCGCTTCCGCTTCCTGAACGGCTGCCAGTCGCGATTCCTCATCCTCGACTTCAACGCCATCCCGGGAGTCGAGGTCTGGCAGATCGGCAACGAGGGCGGGTTCCTCACGGGGCCGGTCAATCTCACTGCGACGAACGGCAACCGCCTCCTGATGGGCCTGGCCGAGCGGGCCGACATGATCGTCGACTTCACCACGGTGCCGCTAACAGACCCCGAAGACGGCTACGTCCTCCGCAACGTCGGGCCCGACGAGCCCTTCGGCGGCGGCGTGCCGGGGGTCAACTTCGACCCGGCCGATCCCGCCACGACCGGCCAGATCATGCGATTCGATGTCGCACCCGCAGTCGGAGTCGACGACTCGACGCCGCCGCAGTTCCTCCAGCTACCCGCGATCACGCCGACTCCATCGTCGACCGTCACGCGGCAACTGGCGCTGATCGAAGAGGCGGCCGAAGGTGCCAACGAGGAGGAAGACGAGGTCGAAGGGCCTATCGCGGCTCTCCTCGGCACGGTGGCCGCCGGTGTGTGGACGGAGCGCAAGTGGATGGATGAGGTCACCGAGAACCCCGCGGTCGGTGCGACCGAGGTCTGGGAGATCTATAACACCACCGCCGATGCCCACCCGATGCACATCCATGAGATCGCCTTCGAGGTGGTCAATCGTCAGGGTCTCGTCCTGAATGACGAGGGCGAGGTAGCCGAGCCGATCCAGCTCGAGGGCAATATCACTCCTCCGGAGCCATGGGAAACGGGCTTCAAGGACACGGTCATCGCCTACCCCGGCCAGGTCACGCGCATCAAAGGGCGCTTCGCGAAGCCCGGCCAGTTCGTGTGGCACTGCCACATCGTCGAGCACGAGGACAACGAGATGATGCGGCCGTACCGGATCGGGCCGCCGCAACCCGGTCAGCCTGACTGAACAGCGCAACTCAGCGCGTGGTTCAGGGAGCCGCACAGGGCGGACACGCTCGGCGCAGGTGGACGAGCTGGAGCGCGGGTCACCGAAGCACGAGAAGGCGGCGCTGCTGGCTCGAGCGCTACCTGACGGAGGGCACGCCCAGGCTCCAGCACTTCGCGGAGGTCGCGGCGGATCTAGCGAAGCGAGAGGTCTAGCAGCGAGTCTCGATGCCGCGGTATGGGTCGTACGCGGTGCGCGGGCAAGTGCCCCACAGCCCGAGCTTCTTCGCTCGCGCCCGCTTCGCAAGCGTCTCGAGACGGTTCGCGTACTTGCCCCTCCGCCCTTCGTAGAAGTACGGCGCGGCTGCACCGAGCGCCACCAGGCGGACGTTGACGTTCACGCGGTGCGTCCGCACGACGTAGCGCAGGAGCCGTCCGAAGTCGTCGACGCGATCCGTGGCCGGTTCGGGTAGCAGCCGTACGCGGGAGCCTTCGGGAAGCAGCCGCTTGGTCGTGGCCGACGCCTGCCGGCCGTAGCACTCGGTGCCGAAGAAGACCTCGGGCGTGTCGATCTGTACGAGCCGTACGCGCTGGCCGTTTCTGAGCACGACCGTGTCTCCGTCGGTGACGTGGTCGATCCGGTAGATCGCCTGCTCGCCCGGTCGGAGGTCCCTCAGACGCCACTGGTCGAGGGAGGAGTCGCCAGTCGACGCCTTCGCCCTGACACGGCTCCCCCATGCAAAAGGTCAACGTGCTCGAGCGTACTCGGCGCTAGAATTGTCCGATATGCAGGGTTTTTTAAGTATGAAGCCCTTCGCTGACCCCGCCCTGATTTCGTATCCCCCCGATGTGATCTCGGGAACTCCAAGACACGAGGCCAGCCCGGGTATGTTCATAGCTATGACCGCCTCCTCGTTGACGCCGATGCTGACCGTCAAAGACACAAAGGCCGCGATCCAGTTCTACGCCGACGCGTTCGGCGCGGTTGAAGAAGCGCGGTTCTCTACGCCGACCGGCCAGGTCGTGGCGGAACTTCGCATAGACGGGTTGCGGTTCTTCGTTGTCGATGAAAACCCCGAAGCGTTCAATGTGAGCCCGACGTCGCTTGGCGGCACCACCGTTCGCATGAACTTGGTTGTCGACGATCCCGATGCAACGACGGCGAGGGCACTCCGCGCAGGGGCGGTCGAAGTCTTTCCCGTTGGCGACCAGCCCTACGGGATGCGACAAGGACGCGTCGCTGATCCCGAAGGTCATCACTGGCTGATCGGGATATTCCTCAGCGGCTGAAGTCGCTGCGGATTCATCGTGAGAAAGACCTGTAGCCACTGCTCGAAGGATTTCTTTGCGAGCCACGGGAACCAGTCGGTCTGTGGGAGCTGTAAGGCGCGTCGTCCTGACTGGCTCCGACGAGGCGTGACCCGCACCTTCGGGCAGCGCCGATGCGACCACTGCTGGCGTGAGTTCGTCGCCGTCGCGGATAACCAGAGATTCTGCTCGCGGCGCTGCAGCCTGCTCGGGCGGAAGCGCGACGACGCGAAGTACGCCCGCCCGGAGCATCGCGGGACTCGGAGGCGGCTGGCACCACTCGTGGCGCAGGGCTGGGTGCGTTGTGCCCGCGGTGCCGCCTGCAAACGCGCCGAGCTCATCGACGGCGAGTGGGTCGGAGGCCTCATCGAGCCAGGAGAGCGATGGCACCTCGGGCACCCGGATGGCGAATCGGTCGGCGGTCCCGAACACGTCGCCTGCAACACGGCGGCTCCCTCGCGCCTCCGCGCACGAGTGAGACGCACGACTTAGGATCCGCTGATTCGGGCCGCTTCTGCCGGCCCCGACACCGAGGAGGCGGAATGCCCACCGTATTCGTCTACCACGACGTGAAGGACAAGGATCACTGGCTCGCCTCGCCCAAGCGTGAGGAGTTCCTCGGCCCGCTTGGCGTGACGAACATCCGCCTATTCGTCGACCCCGAGAACCCGACGCGTGTCGGCGGGCTGATGGACATACCGGACATGGACGCCGTCATGGCCGCGATGCAGACCGAGGCGTCCGCCGAGGCGATGGCGTACGACGGAGTCTTGCCCGAGACGATGGTGATCCTCGTCGAGGCCTGACCGGTCCCGGCACCGTCGCGCCTACGCGCAAGAGTGGGGCGATGACGCACGCGAAGACGGTGGCGATCGTGGCGGGCTCGATCCCTCCGGTCGTCTCGATCTCGTGGGAGCCCCCGACGAGCTCCATCGACTCGGGGTATTGCCTGCTCCTCTCGGACGTCGACCCCGACGACGACCAGGCGGCGGATTCCGGGCTCGTCTGTATGCACTGTCTCGTCGACGATCACCCCGAGATCGGCGCGGCGCTCGACATCGCGCGCGAGCACGGTCAGGTTGACCTGGACGACGACGGCGAGTGGGTCGTCGGCGACCTCAGCCGGCTCGACCGCGTCTAGCGACAGCTCGAGCGGCTAGCGGTTCGTTCACACAGCAAGCTCCCGCGGCCTGGCTTTGGAGCGTTCTTGGAGCGCCCGAGCGTACGGTCGCACTACTCACTCAATCACCGCTCAATCACCGCTCCAGCCTGACTCAAGCGCGTTGGTGGAGCGTGATGAGCACGCGACGGCTTCGAGACAAGGGAGGTACAGAAATGCAACGCAGATCCTTCAGCTGGATGGCCCTCGTCGGGATCGGGCTGGCGGGTGTCGTCGCGGTGAGCGCCGCGACGGCGCTTGCCGCACGCACCGCGGCGAGCCCGTTCGAGATCGTCGCCATTGACCGCTACGGGCCCTCAGGCCTCATCGGACCGTCGACGTTCACGTCGGGTGCGCCGTTCTGCGAATCCGGGACCGTCGTCTTTCTCGAGTCGCAGCGGCGTGGCGAGACTGACCTGCGCTATACGTGCAGCGATGGCAGCGGCAGCTTGACGCTAGCCGTGCGCGTCGTCGGCGTCGGGGGCACGAGCGAATGGACGATCGTCGAGGGATCCGGTGGCTACGCGGGCCTGCGTGGGAAGGGGAGCTACCGCTCGGAACTGCTCAGCGAGGAACCTGTCTACGTGTCTCGGACGACATTGCAGGGGTTCGCTGCTGAGGACGCGGTCGCGCCGAGCGTCGCCTTCACGAGCGCGAGCGCGACGAAGCTGCGCGGCTCGGGCGGCTGGTACACGATCTCGGTCGTCCTCTCGCTTCGGGACGACGTCGAGGGAAACACCGTCGCGTACACGCTGAGAGTGAGGGAGGGCCCGGAGCATCCACGCGATCGCCGACGACCCGAGCTTGCCAGCACGACGGGCACGACCGCGTCGCGCTTGGTTAACGTCTTTCCGTCAAGCAAGCGCGTGCGGAGCGTCCAGCTGCTGCTGAGCGACTCGGATCCCGTCGGGAATGAGGTGTCGATCGTCCGGTGGCTGAAGCTTCCACGCTAGGCGGGCCAATTCGCGAGAGGATGCGAGCTCGCGTCGACGCTCACGGGCGAACCCGGTCACCGCGGTACGTCGAGCGCTCGACGAGCTCGAGGTAGTCGCGGACCGTGACCATCGGCCGGCTGTAGCCGTCGAATACGACGACCGAGAGCGCGGACTCATTCAGCGATCGAGCCAAGCAGGACATCGCCAGTCGTGCTCGGCGCCGCAAGGAGTCGCCGGTGCGGCGATCCTCGTCGACCTAGCGTCTGGCGCACCCCCCGTCGTGCAAACCATTTGCAAACCAACGGGACGAAACAGCACGGACACGCCGGATCGTCGCGGACGGAGAATGGCTCAACAAAGCGGTTTCCCGGACACCGCGACACGAGCCGTACGCATTCCGCAGAACCAGCTCTTCTAGGAGTTACCGCTTAACCAAGCGGTTTGACGCCACCTTGTACCCCAACTTTTGTACCCCGAGCCGGGCATTGAGCTCAGGGGGCCAGTCGCCGGACGTATCTGATCGACGTCTGGAAGCCGACGACGATGACGACGAGGAACAGTCCGGCGCCGAATCACAGGCCGGACGCAGGGTGGGTGAGGAGTCGATGGCCCCCTCGGGGATCGCCGCTAGGAGCACAGGCGCCTCGCGGATGCGCTCTGCCGCTTCGTCGAGCTGGCTGAGTCCTGAGATGTGAACGGCGAGGCGGCGTAGGCGATCGGTCAGTTCGCGACAGGGCTCGGGAGCCGGGCGGCGACGATGCTTCCCGCGGCCTCAGCGCTCGCCTGATGGCCTGTCACGGTGGTGACGAACGTGTCCCGGTCGAGAGCGTAGAGGTGAAGGGGCGTGATCGCCCTAACCGTCGCGGTGCGCGGCACGTCATTGAGGAGTGCGATCTCGCCGAAGAACTCGCCCGGCTCCAGCGTGCTGACGCGTTTGCCCTCGATCTCGGCGGCAGCGCGGCCGCCGGCGATAACGTAGAAGCGGTCACCCCGATCGCCCTCCTCGAAGACGGCGGCTCCGGGTTCCACCCGAACCTCGACGAGCGCCTGGGCGAGCCGCTCGAGCTGAGGCGGCGGTAGCGGGGCGAAGATCGGGATCCCGCGGAGCAACTCGATCTGGTTGATGGGTACCACGGTTGCCGCGTCGAGCCCGGCCAGGGGTCGCCAGAGCGGCAGGAGCGTCACGGGCATGATCAGCCCGGCAACGAGAATCGCCCCACGCGCGTCCAGCACGGAGACGAGGAAGGGCGCGAGCAGGGCACCGAGACCCATCGCCACGAGAGCGAGGGCCTCGAACGCCCCGAAGACGCGTCCGAGTACGGCGTTCGAAGCGGTTCTCTGCATCAGCGTTATCCCGGTCACGTCCACGAGGGTGTTTCCGACGCCGATGAGGGCGAGTAAGAGGAAGGCGGCCACCGGCCCAGGCCAGGCCGCAATCAGCAGGAGGGGCACGCCCCAGAGCAGCAGTCCGACGGCGAAGTAGCGCGAGAGTGATCTGCTTCCCGCGACGCCGGCGACAGCGAGGACGCCAAGGGTGGCGCCGATGCCGATCATGCCGTTGAGCCAGCCGACGCCGGCGGTTCCGAGCGAGAGGAGCTCGATCGCGACGACGACCACGAGAACCTGGAGCATGCCGGCGACGAGCGTCTGCGCCGTGAAGAGCCCGATCAAAACGCGCAGTCCGGGGTCGGAGACGATCGCGCGCCAGCCGGCGAGGAGCGTGTGCGAACGGGCATCGCCCGACTCCCGCGCGGGCTCGCCCGCGCTGCCGATCCGTGCGATCAGCGCGACTGACACGAGCAACAGCAAGCCAGTGCTGGCGAACACCGTCCCGGTTCCCGCCAGGACCAGCAGGAGCGCTCCCAGCGCGGGTCCCGCGAAGAGGCCGATGCTCTCAACCGCGCTCGCGATGACGTTCGCGGCCGTGAGCTCTTCGGGCGTTCGCACGAGCGAAGGCGTGAATGCCGCCTGCGCTGATCGGAAGACCGGCTCGGCCACTGCCACGAGCACTGCAAGCGTGTAGACGGCGAGCGGCGCTGCGTCGAGAACCACGAGGGCCGCCATCGCGCCGAGCATCACGCACCGGACGAGGTCCGACGTGATCAGGACGAGCCGGCGCCCTCGGCGGTCGGCGAAGACCGAGAGCCAGGGGGCCGCCCCGCCAGCGACGGCGAGCCGGAGGAACGTGATGATTCCGACCGCAGCTACCCCGTCCGTCTCGTACGCGTACACGGCGACGGCGATTGCCGAGGCGCGGCTCGCGAAGTTCGACGCCGCCCACGAAAGCTCCAGCCGCCGTACATCCGCGTTCTCGAGGACGCTTCTGAAGAGGTGTACCGGCTCGGCGAGGCGACTGAGCAAGCTCACCGCTCGAGCATTTCACTTCTTCCTTGCATCGTCAGCACTCCGAGCGGAAGATTGCGGGAGCGATCCGCGTCATGTAGTTGAGAGTGGCGCGCGAGGCGCCATCGAACCCCCTAGAGGGAGGATCAAGATGTCCGACGAGAAGACCGAGACTCGCGACGACGAGCCGGACGTCGAGGCGCACAAGTTCGTCTCAGAGGAGCCAGGCGAGGACGACGCTGAAAAGACGAAGGCCAAGTTCAAGTTCAAGACGAAGACGCGAGCGTCCGACGACATCGGCGGGGACGAGCTGGAAGACCGGGCGAAGTACTAGCAGGCGGGAAGCGCACTCCGACACCACGCCGTCCCCGGGGATCGCCGAGATCCTTGTCGCGACGGTGGTCGGCATGAGCACCGGGGCCGGTATCACCGCGTAGGAACGCGTGCTCGAGTCGGACCAAGAGAAAGGCCCGGTCTCCCGCGCCTTTCCACTGGAGGGCCCGATCCCGCCCGCAGACACGAAAGACGCTGATTACCAACCCTTTTTCTACGAGATGAGGGCCGAGTACCGCCAGCTCGTCCGCGAGTGCAAGCACCGAAATTGCGCTCTCGGCCACTCTCGCCGAGGAGCTGCGGCGGCACCGTCGGTCGAGCTTCCGGGGAGCAGACGAGTACGTCTTCTGCCACCCAGAGCGTGGGACGAAGTACGGGGGCAGCGACGTTCGAGAATGCCTTGAAGCCCGCTTTGGCTGTCGCGGGCGTCGAGGGGCGGGTCAGGCCGTTTCACGACTTGCGGCACACCGCGATCACGAACGACGCCGCCGTAGGTGCGAATCCGGTCGCGCTGATGACCAAGGCTGGTCACGCGGACATGAAGACGACGAGGATCTACATGCACATGGCGGGCGTGGTCTTCCGCGAGGAGGCCGACCGGCTCGAGGCCAGGTTCCTGGGATCGCGAGGATGAGTCCGAGGGCCGAGAACTTGTACCCAACTCTGTACCCACCCGGGCTGATCCGCGCTGACCTAAGCTGACCCGAACCCCGTAGCCATGGGCCTGGCTGACGCCTAGCCAGTACTTTGCGCGAGCTCGAATCCGCTCGCGCAGATTCCGGTCGCGCCGCTACAATCCGCGGCCGTGTCCGGAGACAGGCTGAAATTGGAGGTGCTCGAGCGCGAGGATCGCGGCTCGCGCCCGTCACGGCGTCTCCGCGCGCAGGGGCTGATTCCCGGTGTGCTCTACGGCAAGGGCCACTCGCGGGCGATCGTGGTCCCAGAGCGGGACCTCCGGACAGCGATGACCGGCCCGTCCGGGCTGCACGCGATTCTGGACGTCGTCATCAAGGGCCAGACGACCGTGCACCCGTCGATCCTGGCGGAGTACGAGCAGGATCCGATTCGCGGCACGATCTCGCACATCGATCTGCGTGAAGTCCGGCTCGACCAGCCGATCCACGCGACCGTTATCGTCCACCTCGTCGGTGAGTCCGCGGGTGTCAAGACCGGCGGCGTGCTCTCGCTCATCGCCCGTGAGCTTCAGGTCGAGGCACTCCCCGCTGACGTCCCCGAGCATGTCGACGTCGAAGTCTCTGCGTTGGAGCTCGGCGACGTACTGCGCCTCGCGGACATCCCGGCGATCGAGGGTGTCACGTTCCTCGATGACCCGCACGAGACTGTGATCGCAACGGTCTCGATGCCGCGCGGGTACGCGGAGATCGAAGAAGCAGACGCTGCAGCCGCTGAAGAGGCAGCTGCCGAGGGTGCTCCGGAAGCGGAGGAGATCGCCGAAGAGGGCGAGCCGTCCGATTCCGATTCCGACTCCGAGGAATAGCAGTGCGCCTGTTTCGTCGAGGCGAGTCGGCCTCGACGCTCGACCTGCTCATCGCCGGGCTCGGCAATCCTGGCGCGAAGTACGCCGGGGATCGCCACAACGTGGGCTGGATGGTCGTCGACGAGCTCGCGCGACGCCGCGATGCGAGGTTCAAGTCGAAGTTCAACGGTCGCTTGAGCGAGACGCGGCTGGGCGACTCGCGCATCGCGCTGCTCGAGCCCGAGACATACATGAACGAGTCCGGCCGCTCGATCTCTGCCGCGGCGCGGTACTTCAAGGTTGCCTCCCAGGATGTGCTCGTCGTCCATGACGACGTCGATCTCGAACCGGGCCGACTGCAGGCGCGAATGGGCGGCGGGCTCGCGGGACACAACGGCTTGCGGTCGATCGCTCAAGCCCTCGGAACGCCGGAGTTCCTTCGTTTGCGGATCGGTGTGGGACGGCCCGGGCGGGGCGACCCGCGTGATGTCGCCGACTACGTGCTAGCGCCATTCGAGGCGCATGAGGATCGCGAGGCGATCGTCGCTCGGGCAGCCGACGCGATCGAGGCCATGGTGTCGGAAGGACTTGAAGCGACACAACAGCGCTTCAATTGACGCTGGTGGGTGCGTGGGTGCAGTTCTTCGACGGTGCGGTTACCCATCGTTGAGCGCTTGCTCGATAACGTTTGTAGAGAGCACGGGGGTGCCCTTGGGGGTGGTTGGTGAGAGGCGCGCTAGCGTTGCGGCCGCGGATGGCGTCGTGATTCGGCCGAGCGAGGCGAGCTTTTCGCACTACGAACGCCACGCGTTCGCCGATCGGGGAGAACCCCTCGTCTGGCTCCACACCAGCGATCCTGCCTGACAGGCAGGCGCTACGATGACCATGCGGGACGCAGTTCCCGCCAGTCGCATGGACCCGACCCCATCCGCGCTCTCCGGTCTCGTCGCCGAGCTTGCCTCGAGTGAGCGCTTCGGCGCGTTCCTGGACGACTTCCCCGCTCCCGCTCGCGTCTCCGAGCCCGCGCTCCCGCTCCTCGTAGCCGCCCTGCACGAGAACCTTGCGCGTCCGCTCGTCTGCCTGCTCGCCGAGGATGAAGAGGCCCGCGACACGGCCGAGGCGGTCGCCTGGTACAGCGATCCCGGGCGCGTCGCACTTCTCCCGAGCCGGGGGGTGCATCTCGGCTCTGGGCTCGAGCCGCCGGCTCACCTCGTTGGCGAGCGCGCTCGAGCGCTCGCAGTCCTCGCTGACGGCGGCCTCGTCTGCGTTTCGGCACGCGCGCTCGCCGAAGGGATGCCGCCGGTCGAGGAACGACCAGGGATCGTGCGCCTTGCGCCGGGGGACGAGCCAGGGATCGACGGCCTCGTCGAAGCTTTCACCGTCGCCGGCTACGAGCGTGTCGAGCGGGCCGAGGAGCGTGGGCAGATCGCGGTCCGCGGAGGGCTCGTGGACGTGTTCCCCAGCACTGGGCGCGAGCCGCTTCGCATCGAGCTGTTCGGTGACGAGATCGAGCACATTCGGGCGTTCTCACCGTTCACACAGCGCGCGCTTCATGGCGTCGACGAGGCGGTGATCTATCCGGCGCGCGAGCGCCTGCTCGATTCCGAACGGATCGAAAGCGACCTCGACGTCGATCGCATCGAGAGCCGCGTGCCGCTGCTCGAGCGTCCACCCGACGTCGTCTGGCAGGCGGACGAGGTGAGGAAGCTCTGGGAGGAAGAGGGGCTTGCGCCGCAGAGTCTGAACGGCACCGCGCAGCTCGAGTCTCTCCCACGGTCTCAGCCCCACGTGTTCGAGGCGCAGCGGCCGGCGATTGCTGCACGCGGTCTCGCCGAGGCGGAGAACGAGCTCGCCGGGATGCTCCGTCAAGGGAGGCGTGTCGTCGTCACGTTCCCGCACCGTGGCGAGGCGCTTCGCACACAGCGCCTGCTCCGCAAGGTCGACGCTGAGGTGGACGAGGCCGCCGAGTCGCTGCCAGCAGATCCTGCGCTTCGATTCGTCGTCAGCCCGGCACGTCGCGGATTCGTCTGGCGAGACCTCGGTCTTGCAGTCCTTCCCGACACGCAGGTGTTCCGAAAACGACCGCCACGCGCGGACGCGAGGCTCGGGCGTGCCCTCCAGTCGTTCGCGGACCTTCGTACGGGGGACTACGTCGTTCACGAGGACCACGGCCTCGGGAGACTCCTCGGCTTCGAGACCAAGGAGGTCGCCAGCGTCACACGCGACTACCTCTACCTCGCTTTCAAGGGCGAGGATCGCTTGTATGTCCCCCACGAGCAACTGCCGAAGGTCACGCGCTACATCGGGGCGGACGCGCGGGCGCCATCGCTCTCGAAGCTCGGCGGGAAGGCCTGGCAAAACCTCAAGAGCCGAGCTCGCGCCTCGGTACGCGAGCTCGCCGGCGAGCTCCTGGCCCTCTACGCGAAGCGCCAGCAGGCACCCGGGCATTCGCTCGACCTCTCGGGCGACTGGCTCGAGCGGCTCGAGAGCTCGTTCCCATATCGGGAGACGGACGACCAGCTCCAGGCCATCGAGGCGGTGAAGGAGGATCTCGAGGCGCCACGGCCGATGGATCGGCTCGTCTGCGGCGACGTCGGCTTCGGGAAGACGGAGGTCGCGGTCCGGGCGGCGTTCGCTGCCGCCGTGAACGACCGACAGACACTCGTCCTCTGCCCGACGACGATTCTCGCGGAGCAGCATTGGAACACATTCCGCGAGCGCTATCGCGACTTCCCCGTGCGCGTGGAGATGGTGTCGCGCTTCCGCACACGGGCAGATCAGTCGCGGATCCTGGAAGAGTTCAAGGAAGGGAAGGTCGAGGTCCTGATCGGCACGCACCGCGTCCTCTCGCGCGATGTGATCCCCAAGAACCTGGGCCTCGTCGTCCTCGACGAGGAGCAGCGCTTCGGCGTCGCACAGAAGGAGCTCCTCCGCTCGCTCCGACTCGAGGTGGATGTGCTCGCTCTATCGGCGACCCCGATCCCGCGGACGCTGCACATGTCGCTCTCGGGACTGCGCGACATCTCGATCATCGAGACGCCGCCCACCGGCCGCCGACCCATACGCACGACCGTCGGCGAGTACGACGACGAGCTCGTGAGGACGGCACTCGAACGAGAGCACGCACGCGAGGGCCAGGCGTTCTATCTCCACAATCGAGTCGAGTCCATCGACGAGGTGAAGGAGAAGCTCGAGCAGCTCTGCCCGGACTTGCGGTTCCTCGTCGCGCATGGCCAAATGGCCGAGCGGGAGCTCGAAGAGCGGATGCATGCGTTCCTCGCCGGCGACGCCGACGTCCTCGTCTCGACGACCATCATCGAGTCGGGCATCGACATCCCCCAGGCGAACACGCTCATCGTCGAGCGGGCGGATGCGCTCGGGCTTGCCCAGCTCTACCAGATCCGCGGACGCGTGGGTCGCTCGGACGTCCTTGCGTACGCCTACCTCTTCTACCCGGACGCATCCGAGCTGACACCGGAAGCGCGGGCGCGGTTGTCGACGCTCGCCGACCACACGGAGCTCGGCTCTGGCTTTCAGATCGCCATGCGTGACCTCGAGATTCGCGGAGCCGGCGATCTCCTCGGGCCTGAGCAGTCGGGGCATGTCGCCGCGCTCGGTTTCGAGCTGTACGTGGAGATGCTCGACGAAGCTGTCGCCGAGCTCTCCGGAAGTAGACGGGTCGTCGCACGCCCTGTTCGGGTCGACGCCCGGGTGGATGCCTACGTCCCAGCGTCGTACATCGCCGCAGAGGCGCTGAAGATCGATCTCCACCGCCGGATCGCGCTCGTGGAGGACGAGGACGAGCTCCGTGAGCTCGTGGCAGCCACCGAGGACCGGTACGGGCCGCTTCCCGAGCCGGTCGCGAATTTGCTTGCGATCCAGGAGGCGAAGCTGAAGCTGGCCCGTTTGGGAGCCGACTACCTCGTCTATCGAGGAGGCCGAGCGACTGTCGGACCTCTGACGCTCGGCTCCGGGGAGGTCCGGTCGCTCATCGACGCCACACCGACCGCGATCTACTCGACATCCAAGCGGGAGGTCTCGTTGCGCGTCGAGAGTCTCGAGCGCGCCTTGAAACTGCCCGATGCTATTGTCCAGGCCCGTTTGGCCGCGTAAGTCGCGGCCTTTTTCATGCCGCCAGAGCCGATGACGCCTCAGCTTCCCAACAGTCCGCAACGTCTGCCTAACACCCCCTCGGCTATAACGGACGGGCTTCGATGAACCTCCTGCGAATCACACTTGCCGTCCTCGTGGCGACTGCCGCTCTCGTCGCGTCCGCGTGCGGCAGCGACGCCACCGTCCCCCCGGGCTTCGTGGCCGTCGTTGACGGCACCGAGATCTCGAAGGAAGAGTTCGACCAGCTCATCGACCTTGCGAAGAACGGCTACAAGGCGGACAAGCGGGAGTTCCCGAAGGCCGGCACACAGGAGTACCAGAGTCTCAAGACGCAGTACGTGGCGATCCTCGTCCAGCGCGAGCAGTTCCGACAGGTGGCCGACGATCTCGGTATCGAGATCACGGACGAGGATGTTGACAAGGCCGAGGACGAGCTCGTGAAGTCGCAATTCGACGGCAAGTTTTCCGAGTACAAGAGGGCGCTGAAGGAGCAAGGCTTGACACCGGCCGACTGGCGGAGGCTGGGGCTGGAGACCTCTGTTCTGTCGCAGGAGCTGTTCGACGAGGTCACGAAGGACGTCGAGGTCTCGGATCAGGAGGTGCTCGCGTCGTACACGCAGAATCAGAGTCAGTACGGAACGCCCGAATCCCGCGACGTCCGACACATCCTCATCGCCGAGAAGGGCGCAAACGGGCAGGTCGACTTCGAGAAGAGCAAGGCCAGGGCGGACGAGATCTACGCCGAGCTCGAAGGCGGCGCCGACTTTGCCGAGCTGGCGAAGGAGAACTCGGAGGACCCCGGCAGCAAGGACTCGGGCGGCAAGCTCACGATCTCGCGCGGTCAAACCGTGCCCGAGTTCGACAAGACGTCGTTCGAGCTGGATCAGGGCGAGCTCTCGAAGCCCGTGAAGACGACGTATGGCTACCACATCATCGAGGCGGTCTCACCAGTGCGACCCGCCAAGATGACCCCGCTCGACAAGGTGAAGGCGTCGATCCGCGCGACGCTGCTCCAGCAGAAGAAATCAGAGGCCATGACCGCGTGGGCCGACGATCTCCGCAAGGAGTACGACGGCAAGGTCAGCTACGCAGCCGGCTACGAGCCGCCGGAGATTCCCGAGGCACCGACCGAGACCGAGTAAGGTCTCCGATCGATGAGCCTTGCCGAGGCGCTCCTCGACCTTCAGGAGTTGACCCGGCAGCTTCGCCGGGAGTGCCCGTGGGATCGCGAGCAGACCGTGCGGACGATCGTGCCCCACACCGTCGAAGAGGCGTACGAGGTCGCCGACGCGGCGATGGCCGGTGACGACAGCGAGCTGCGGGGCGAGCTCGGCGATCTTCTCTTCCAGGTCTACTTCCTCGCTCTGCTGCTCGAGGAGAGTGGCAACGGCGATCTCGAGACCGTTGCGCGTGAGGCCCAAGCCAAGCTCGTCCGAAGGCATCCCCACGTGTTCGGCGACGGCGAGGCGCGTACGGCGAAGCGCGTTCGCGAGCGCTGGGAGGAGTTGAAAACGGAGCAGGAAGGGAGGGACGGCATCTTCCACGACGTTCCCGATGTCCTTCCGGCGCTGCTCCAGGCGCGCAAGGTGCAGCGGCGCGCGGCAACCGCCGGCTACGACTGGCCGGATCTGGCAGGCCCATTCGCGAAAGTCAGCGAAGAGATCGCCGAGCTCGTCGCCGCGGTCGACCATGTGGGCGAGCAACCTCCCGAGACGGAGGCCGATGCTGCGGTGTTTCACGAGATCGGTGACGTTTTCTTCACGTTGGTGAACGTCGCCCGAAAACTCAACGTAGATCCGGAGCTAGCACTCCGCGCCACGGCGCGCCGCTTTATCGAGCGCGTCGAGACGGCCGCGGAGCTGGCAGCTGCGGACGGGGTGGAGTGGCGGACGCTCGACCTCGAGGCCCAGGATGGCTACTACGACCGCGCGAAGGAGACGCTCGGATGACTGCTATCGCACATGTCCATGCGAGACAGCTCCTCGACTCGCGCGGTAACCCGACGGTCGAGGTCGATGTCCGGCTGGCCTCGGGCGCCTTGGGGAGGGCGGCGGTGCCGTCCGGTGCCTCGACGGGCGAGCACGAGGCGGTCGAGCTCCGCGATGGCGACCCCAACGCGTATCTCGGAAAAGGCGTGCTGACTGCGGTTGCGAACGTGAACGGCGAGATGGCTGCGGCGCTCGCGGGGTTCGACGTCGAGGATCAGCGTGGACTCGATCGGCTGCTCGTCGAGCTCGACGGTACGGCTAACAAGAGTCGGCTGGGGGCGAACGCGATCCTAGGATGCTCGCTCGCTGCCGCGAAAGCAGCGGCCGCAGATGCGGAGCTCCCTCTGTACAGGTGGCTCGGTGGGCCCGAGTCCCGCACGCTTCCCGTCCCTTGGATGAATGTCGTCAATGGCGGCGCGCACGCCGAGAACCGTCTCGACTTCCAGGAGTTCATGGTCGTGCCGGCGGGCGCGTCGACGTTCACCGAGGCGTTGCGCATCGGCACAGAGGTCTTTCATCATCTGAAGGCGGTATTGCACGATCGCGGCCTCGCTACAGGAGTCGGTGACGAAGGTGGGTTCGCACCCGATCTCGAATCGACCGAGCAGGCGATCGCAGCCATCCTCGAGGCCGCCGAGCGTGCAGGCCACGCCGAGCGAGTCGGCATCGCACTCGATCCGGCGGCGAGCGAGCTCTTCCGCGACGGTAACTATGAGCTGCCCGCGGAGGGTCGGACTCTCGACCCGCAAGCCATGATCGACTTCTACGCTTCCCTCGCCGACCGCTATCCGCTCCTGTCGATCGAGGACGGGCTCGACGAGAACGCCTGGGCGGACTGGAAGGCCCTCACCGAGTCACTTGGCGCTCGGGTCCAGCTGGTCGGCGACGACCTCTTCGTGACGAACGTCGACTTCCTGCAACGTGGGATCGACGAGGGTGTCGCAAACGCGATTCTCGTGAAGGTGAACCAGATCGGCACGCTCACGGAGTCGCTGGATGTGATCGAGCTCGCCCGGAACGCCGGGTACGAGACCGTCATCTCCCATCGCTCGGGCGAGACGGAGGATACGACCATCGCAGACCTCGCGGTCGCGGTGAACGCGGGACAGATCAAGACCGGTGCGCCGTCGCGCACGGACCGGGTCGCGAAGTACAACCAGCTTCTCCGCATCGAGGAGGAGCTTGGTGACGAGGCGGTATACCCGGGGTTCGCCGCCTTCAAGGGTCGAGATGATTGATGCCATGAGATCGCCTCCTTCGGGGCGTGAGCTGGCCGCTCAGGGGCGCGACGGGAGAGCGGCGGCGAGGCTAGAGGCCTCGGTGTCGCTCTCCCGTCGCGAAGCGCACGCCCGGCGCGAGGCCGCTATGCGGCCTCCGCCTGGGCGGAAGCGGCCCTGACGCGCCAGATCGCGCATCCGGACGCGCGAGATCGTGGCATCGATCATCTAGCCTGACGGGATGACTCCGCACGGACGCAGGACGAAGATCGTCGCCACGATTGGCCCGGCATCGAACGACGAGCAGACCCTTCGTCGGCTGGTCGAAGCCGGACTGGACGGCGCCAGGCTCAACTTCTCTCACGGCACCCACGACGCGCACCTCGAAAGCGCCCACCGGGTGCGCGCGGTGCAGGCGGACGTAGGAAGGCCGCTCGCGTTGATCGCCGATCTCCAGGGGCCGAAGATCCGAGTCGGAGACCTACAAGCGCCTGTCGAGCTGGAGGTCGGCCGAGTCGGTCGTCGTCGCTGGTGAGGAGTCCGCGCGCGCCGGCGATCTTCCCGTCGCTCCTGACGTGCTTGGTTCGGTGCTCGAGCCAAACGACGAGATTCTCATCGACGACGGGCTCGTGCGCTTGCGTGTCGAGCGCGTCGAGGACGCCCGGGCGCTCTGCCGGATCGTCACCGGCGGTCTGGTCGAGCCGCACAAGGGCGTGAACATCCCTGGCGTCCCACTGCCTGTGCCGTCGCTCACGGAGAAGGACCTCGTGGACCTCGAGTTCGCGCTTGCGCTCGGAGTCGACTACGTGGCTCAGTCGTTCGTCCGCACACACATGGATGTGGAGGCGCTTCGGGCCAAGATCGACTCCGCTGGATCGCAGGCCTGGGTGATCGCCAAGATCGAGCTCAAGGACGCAGTGACGGCACTCGAGTCCATCCTCGACGCCGCGGACGCCGTGATGATCGCCCGTGGAGATCTCGGAGTCGAGATCGGCGCCGCGGAGGTTCCACTCCTTCAGAAGCGGATCATTCTCGCCGCTCTCGATCGCGGGAAGCCGGCGATCACCGCGACCCAGATGCTCGAGACGATGGTGCACAGGCCGGAGCCGACGCGCGCGGAGGCCTCGGACGTTGCGAATGCCATCCTCGACGGAACCTCCGCGTTGATGCTCTCCGCCGAGACAGCGGTCGGCGAGTATCCCGTCGAGGCGGTGACGACGATGGCGAACATCGCGCGTGCGGTCGAGCCGAGCCTCGGTTACCGACATCAGTTGCCCGCTGCTGCGGACGAGCCGACCGTAGGCCGTGCGATGTCGAACGCCGCGTGCGACCTGGCCGAGGCGCTGGGTGCGAAGGCGATTCTCGTGCCCACGTTCACCGGTCGCACGGCGTCGGCGGTGGCGCGCCTGCGGCCACGCAGGCCGGTCGTCGCGCTCACCCATGTGGTCACGTCGCTTCAGCACATGGCCATCGAGTGGGGGGTGACACCGCTCGTGATTCCGGAGTCCAAGGACGTCGACGATCTCTGGCGTCATTCGATCGAGGCCGCGCGCGATGCAGGGATCGTCGACGCGGGCGACCGTGTCGTCCTCACAGCGGGCACCGCCGTGAACATCCCCGGCTCGACCAACGTGATCAAGGTAGACATCGCCTGACGAGCGGGCTGCGAGCGTCGCATCTGGCGAGCTCACGCGGAAGGTAGCGTGCCGTCCACGTTGAACCTGCCGTTGTGGCAGGGAAGGCGACAAGACGGGTTTCCTCGAGGAAGGCAGAGCAGTCACGCATACAGCGCAGGCGGCTTCGACTCCTCTGGGGTGTCGCCATCGTCGGTATCGCCGTCTATCTCTACTACCGGCCGCTCGCGTCATACCTCGAGACTCGCAACGAACTCACCGCGAGGCGCGCCGAAGTCGAGACACTCAGGATTGCGCACGCCCAGCTCGAGTTGCGACTCGTCAACTCCACGAGCCTGGAAGCGATCGAGCGCGAGGCTCGTCGGATCGGCTACGTGAAGCCGGGCGAGCAGCTCTTCGTGGTCAAGGGCATCCCGGCGTGGCGACAGGCCCGCAGCGCCAGGTCCGCTCGTCCTTAAGCGTGTCCTGGGAGCGGCGCCGAAACCGCGAAGCGGTTGCCTTCAGGGATCTTCGCGCGCAGTTACTTAGTCTTCGTCAGATGGATGACCGGGCCGTGGTGGCACTGCAGCTCGGGCGACAGCCCCGCGCCTTCCGCAAGGTGGCCGTCCGCTGCCCCTTCGGCCTGCCCGCCGTCACCGAGCAAGCTCCCTATGACCTGAACGGCGAGCCGTTTCCGACCATGTACTACATCACGTGCTCGTATCTCGTCGCGGCGCTGGCTCGACTCGAGGCCGCGGGAGGCGTCGAACGCTGGAGCCGGGAAGCTTCGGAGGATGCAACTCTCGCCAAGTCGCTCGTGAGCGCCAGCGACGAACAGCGCCGACTCCGGCATGCGCTCGCCTTGCGCGGGGATTCGGATGGTGGCGCGTCGCTCGAGCTCGGTATCGGAGGCGCGAGCTCGTCCGCGCACCTCAAATGCCTCCATGCCCACGCGGCGTACGCGCTGGCTCGTCCCGGGTACCTCCTCGGCGAGCGCATCCTCGCCGACGTGCAGCCTCCGTGGCCGGCACACGAGTGCTGTTCGGAGGCTGTCCGCGAACCGAGCTAGTCCAGGAATCTTGGTGCGTCGGGCGTTCGCGCGAGCGGATTCCGGTCTGGCGCGTGCAGTTAGTCTGCGGGCCTCGTGACGGCCGATGTCGAGATCGCAAGGCTGGAGTGGGAGAACGCGCATCGCGATCTCGCGGAGGCGGTGCTCGATCCTGCGCGAGAGGAGAGCCTGAACTTTCAGCTCGAGGCCGTGACGATGGAGCTCCGCCGACGCGTAGGAGGAACGTTCACGCTTCGTGAGCTTGCAGCCGAGTACGCACGCGCGGACGCCTGGGCGCGCAGCGCACTCGCAGAACGCGCAGCTCCCGGATGGCCGCGCACCCTGTCGCTCGTCGAGGGCGCAGCGTTCCACCTCTACTCCCGCGGCGCCGCGGACTACACGCCGTGACCATGCTCGAGCGCCCGAGCCGGCCTCAACGCTCCCGATCGCGTCGAACCGCAGTGGGCCGCGCCGTTTTGATCGGCGTTGCGCTGACTCTGTCGTTCCTCGTCGGGCTCGCGTTCGCCCGCACCCTCGACGAACGACCGGAGCGCGGAGGGGCGACCACGGGGGTTCGAACTCTCACGCCGTTGCCGCAGGAGCCACCGGCGCGCACGGTGACGGTGACGGTCACTACGCGGTCGTAGTGCGCAATATCGCCTGCGGGCGACGCGCTACAGCTCCTCGGACGCCTCGAGCAGCCCTGCCAGGATGATGCCGACGGCGCATACGAGGCTGATCCAGATCCCGACCCCGCGGCTCGCGAAGAAGAACGTGTCGGGGATCGAGATCAGTCGCACGAGGACGAGGATCGTGGCGACGGAGCCGATGGCGATCGTAACGAGGCTCTCCGGGACGGCCGCAGGCAGGTCGACACCGACTTCTCGAAGCACCATCAGCAGAACCGCTACGAGGCCGAGGAAGAGCACGACCTTCCCGATCGTGCCCGTGTGCCAGCCGATGACGGAGACCGTGGTTCCGTTGCCCTCGCCGGTGTACCAGCCGGTCAGAGCAGAGAGGGCGAGCAGCAATCCGAACAGGAATGTGAGCCGGTCTCCGATGCCCGGCAGGCCTCTGATACTCGCAAAACCCATGCGACCACGTCCTCCGGGGCTCTCCATCGCGTGAAGAATATGACTTCGCACCGGCTGGACCGCCTGCACGGCGCTGAATTCTCGTTCCTAGAATCTCCCTGTGGCCCATCCTGCGCCGACGACACCACCAGTGACGGCTCCTCCCGAGGAGCCTCCGCTCGACCCAGAGGCGGTCGAGCGGGCGTATCGGCTTCATCGAGCACGGCGTGCGGCAAAGAAGAAGCGCCACCGCGAGAAGCGCTGGGCAGGAGTTCGTTTCTGGGTCGTGCTCGCGCTGGCCATCGCCGTCGCGGCTGTGCTCGCGGCGCGAACGCTCGGCGAGATCGAGCGCGTCTTCGGGCTGTAATCATGCCCGCTCGGCCGGCGGAGGAGAGGCCGGGGAGCCTCGCGCTCGGAGCGCTCGTCTTCGGCGCCGGAATCGGCGCGCTTGCGACGGAGATCACGGCGTCGCGCCTGCTCGCGCCCTACTTCGGGTCGTCGACCATCGTCTGGGCGAACCTGATCGGGATCGTCCTCGCAGCCTTGGCCCTCGGCTACTGGCTAGGAGGGAGGATCGCGGACAAGCGCCCGCGGCCGTCGCTCCTCGGAGCCATCGTCCTCGCCGCGGCCGTCTGTGTCGCGGCTATCCCGTTCGTCGCGAAGCCGCTCCTCGATCTCACCGTCGAAGGACTCGACGACGCCTCCGCGGGCGCCGTCATCGGGAGCTTCGTCGCCGTCCTCCTGCTGTGCGCCCCGCCCGTCGTCCTGCTGGGCATGGTGTCGCCGTTCGCGATCCGGCTCGCGGTCGCCTCGATCGAGACCGCCGGTGCCGTCGCCGGGCGTCTCTATGCGCTGTCGACCGCGGGCTCGCTCCTCGGCACGTTCCTTCCGGCGCTTGTCCTCATCCCTGCCTTCGGTACGCAGAGGACGTTTCTGGTCATCGCCGCGCTCCTCGCCGTGTCCTCGTGCTTCATGCTCGGTGCGCGCTACCTCGTCGTTGCTGCGGCGCTGGCGGCTCTCGTGGCAGTCCCGCCGGGCGCGGTGAAGCCGGAAGCCGGGCTTCTGCACGAGGAGACGTCGTATCACCAGTACATCCAGGTCGTCGAACGACCTGACGGCAGGCGTCTCCTCTCGTTGAACGAAGGCGTCGCGGTGCATTCCGTCTGGCGGCCCGACTCGGTCCTCACGGGCGGGGTCTGGGATGCGTTCCTCGCGATCCCTCCGTTGCTCGACCGCCCGCTGGAACGTGTGGCAATTCTCGGAAACGCTGCCGGAACGACCGCCCGTGCGCTCGGCGTGTACTACCCGGACGCGTACGTCGACGGCGTCGAGCTCGATCCCGCCGTGAGCCGAGTCGGGCGGCGTTACTTTGCGATGGACGAGAACCGCCGCCTCACCGTCCACGACGCGGACGCCCGTCCGTTTCTTCGCTCGACGGATGCGATGTACGACCTGATCGTGGTCGACGCCTACCGCCAGCCGTATGTCCCGTTCTACCTCGCGACCCGGGAATTCTTTCGGCTCGTTCGCGAGCACCTTGCCCCGGGTGGGATCGTCGCGCTCAACGTCGCTGCGGTGCCGGACGACAAGAGGCTCGTGCGGGCGGTCGGGACGACGCTCGCCGCCGAGCTTCCACAGGTTCTCGAGTGGCCGGCTCTTCGGTTCAACACGATCGTGCTCGGCTTGACCGAGCCGCTCGCCGAGGGCGAAGTCGAGCGTCGCCTCCGCCGCGGCCCGGCGGATCTCGCACCGCTACGCGAGCTCCTCGCAGGCGAGGCGCGGCCGCTCGTGGCGGCGGGGAGACCGTGGACCGACGACCGCGCGCCGGTCGAGTGGCTCACCGATCGGATGATCGTGTCGTATGCCGCGGAGGGCGGCCGGCTGGACGAGGACTACCTACCGACCAGGCCGAGCCCGTGATCTCGCTCGAGCGGCGCAACGGGCTTCCGCTCCGGATCGGTCACCGGGGCGCCGCCGCGCTCGCACCGGAGAACACGCTTCAGTCCTTCCGAGCCGCACTCGCGGCCGGTGTGGATCTCATCGAGTTCGACCTGCTCCAACTCCGGGACGGCAACGTCGTCGTCGCCCACTCGAACGATCTCCACGAGGTGAGCCACGGCGTCGCTTCGGGGACCGTTCGGAACTGGACGCTGGAGAAGCTCCGCGAGGTGTGTCCCGAGCTGCCGACGCTCGACGAAGCGCTCGCGTTCTTCGCGGACGAGGCGCGCGATGTCGGGGCCCATGTCGACCTCAAGTCGGCTAGCGCTGTCGCCGAGCTTGCAGTTGCGCTCCGCCGCTTCGGGCTCGTCGAGCGGAGCTTCGTCAGCTCGTTCCACGTTCGCGCGCTACGGCGGCTCGTGATTACGGAGCCACGTGTACGCGTCGGCGCCTCGTTCCCGCGTGACGTTCTCGGCGCTCACGGTCGCACCGGCCTCAGCCCGGTTGTGCATCTCAGCCTGCGGGCGCTTCGGATGGTCACGCCGCTGCTCGCGCCGTTTCTGATCGGACGCGCACGGGGGAGCGCACTCGTCCTTCACCATTCCCTCGTAAGCCCCGCCACGGTCCGTCGCGCGCACAGCCGTGGAGCGGCGGTGGTTGCGTGGACCGTCGACGATCCGCAGGACCTCGCTCGAGTCGACGAAGCGGGCGTCGACGCCGTCGTGAGCAACGATCCACGCATTTTCGCGTCTACACTGGAAACGTGAGAATCGGGGTGCGAGCGATCGGTGTGGGGCTGCTTGCGGCCCTCGCACTCGTTGGGTTTGCGGCCGCGTTCGCCGTCGCAGCCGCGGCCGGGCCGGGGGCACCGGCGCAGACCACCGATCCGCCGACGACTACAGGCCCTCCTCCTACGGAGCCACCACCGACTGAGCCCCCGATTCCGCCTCCGCCGCCTCCGACTCCCGCCCCGATCGCGTTTGGCGTCACGGTCGGTGGTGTGAGGGTCGGCGGTCTGATGCCCAACCGCGCGACCGAGGTCGTGAAGAAGTCCTTCGTCCGCCCGCTCGTTCTCGTCGTCGATCCCGAACGCAAGGTCGAGCTCACGCCGGAGACGCTCGGCGCGCGTCCGAACGTCCCGAAAGCGATCCGGCGCGCTCGCGTCGCCAGGCCGGGTGCGTCTGTGCCCCTCGACGTCGCCGTCTCCCGCACCCGAATCCGGAACTACGTCGAGCGCCTCGGCAGGGCCTTCGACGCCAAAGCCCTCGATGCGCGAATCGTGGTCTCCGGCGTCAAGCCGCGCGCGGTCAAGTCGCAGGAAGGCCGGCGCTTGAAGCGCGTCGCCAGTGCTCGTGCGATTCGTGGGGCTTTTGCCCGCAACAGCCGGAGCGCGATTCGACTGTCGTTTGCTGTTCTCAGGCCGAAGGTGACCACCGCCAACTCTGGACGAAGCAGTTGTCATCCTCCGCGGCTCGAACAAGCTTTTGTTCTTCAACGACGCGAAGTTCGTACGCTGGTTCGGCGTGGCCACCGGGCAATCGGCGTTCCCGACACCGCTCGGCAACTACGAGATCGTGACGCTGCAGCGCAACCCCTGGTGGTATCCGCCGCCGTCCGACTGGGCTGCAGACGCGGATCCGGTTCCGCCCGGACCTGGCAACCCGCTCGGTACGCGTTGGATGGGGATCTCGGCGCCGTACGTCGGGATCCACGGGACGCCTGACTCCGCTTCGATCGGGTACTCGGCTTCGCACGGGTGCATCCGGATGCGAATTCCCGACGCCGAGTGGCTGTTCCAGCACGTGGACGTCGGGACGCCCGTCCTCATCATCGCGCGGTAGAGGATGGCGCGCCGCGCCAAGCTCGTCGCCCAAGGCGTTGCTGTGGGGCTTGTCGCTCTGCTGTTCATTCTGCTCGCGTGGACGCTCTTGACCGAGGAAGGCGGCGATCTCGCGGACTCAGCTTCGCGCGGAGAACGTCCACAGGCCCCTGAGTTCGCCCTCGAACGTCTCGATCGAGACGGTGAGCTCGCGCTCTCGTCGCTTCGGGGGAAGGCCGTCGTGGTCAACTTCTGGGCTTCGTGGTGTGGCCCCTGCAAGGAGGAGGCACCGTTTCTCGAGCAGGTTTGGCAGCAGAACCGCAACCGAGAGCTCGTCGTCGTCGGTCTCGATGCGAAGGACTTCCGCCGAGATGCCCGCAGGTTCGCGAGGCGCTACGGTCTTACGTTTCCGATCGTCTTCGACGGCCCGGGTGACACGGCGAACGGCTACGGCGTGACCGGATTCCCCGAGACGTTTGTCCTCGATCGGGAAGGGCGAGTCGTCGAGGCGTTCGCGGGTGCAGTCAACGGGAAGGAGGACCGCGTGCGCCTTCGCGCCGCCATCGAGGAGGCGCTCGCGTGAGGGTTCGCGACTTCGCTCTTGGGCTGACCGCCGGAGCACTCGTCTTCGTTGGGGCAGCGGCTGCGGCGCCACCGAACGCGGCCGACCTCGAGGCCGAGCTGGTCTGTCCTGTCTGCGAGACGACACTCGACCAGTCGAACGCGCCGATCGCGGAGCAAATGAAGACCTTCATCCGCGTTCGTATCGCGGCCGGTGACACCGAGCAGGAGATCAAGGACGCGCTCGTCGGCGAGTTCGGGCCAGGGGTACTCGCGACGCCTCGCAAGAGCGGCTTCGGACTACTCGCCTGGCTCCTTCCACTCGTCGCGCTCGTCGCGGGCGCGATCGCCGTGGGCCTGCTGATCCGGTCGTGGAGTCGTCGACGCGCGCCACCTGACGACGCGACGCCACTGGATCCGCGGCTCGAGCGGCTCGTCGACGACGAGCTCGCTCGGTTCGATCCTTGAGATGACCTGGACCGCGATTCCGGTCGCGTTTCTGGCGGGCATGGTCTCGTTTCTCGCACCGTGCGTCCTGCCGCTGGTGCCCGGATATCTGTCTGCGATCTCGGCTGTCGACGCGGAACGGCTGGGACAACCCGGAACCGCCCGTCGCGTCGTCGCCGCAAGCGTGCCGTTCGTTCTCGGATTCACCGCGTTCTTCGTGCTCCTCGGCGTTGGTGCGGCGCTTGTAGGCGGGCGGCTGTTCTCCGACCAGTTCCTGCTCGAGAAGATCGCGGGGTTCGTGCTCGTCGTCTTCGGGTTGGCGTTCATGGGGCTTCTGCCGTGGCCCGAGCGACTCCTCGGGGCCGGGTTGGTCCAGGGGGCTCGCAGTCGCGGCTCGCGCGTCCTTCTCGGGGGTGCCTTTGCCATCTGCGCGGCGCCGTGCATCGGGCCGGTGCTTGCGGGAATACTCGTCCTCGCAGGCTCGTCGGGAACAGTGCTCGAGGGCGGAGCGCTCCTCGGCGTCTATTCGCTCGGGCTTGCCCTGCCGTTCGTCCTCGCAGGCGCGCTGTTCACGCGAGCGATGTCTGCCTTTCGCTGGCTTCGCGATCACTACCGCGCGATCCAGATCGTCGGCGGGGCGATCATGGTCGCGCTCGGGCTCCTGCTCTTCTTCGAGCGTTTCTACGTGCTGCGCGTCTACTTGAACCGCTTTCTCGAGTGGCTCGGCCTCGAGCCTGCGTTCTGACACTCGTTCGGTCAGACGCGCGGTGGATCGAGCGCGAGGGAGTCGGAGGCAACGACAGCCTGCGCCTCTTCGACGCACGCGAGCACGACATCCACGTGGACGCCGCGATGCGACGGGCGATACGGCCCAAGGCGACGCATCGCCTTCTCGAGCTGACGTTCGCAGCCCGGTCTGTTGCCGCGACCCGCTTGATACCAGGCGACGGCGACGTGAACCAATCCCTGGAGAAAGTCGCGCTCGGGGTGCGGCGCCTCGCGCCACTCTTCCTCGAGCTCCTCGTGCGCCTCGAAGTACGCACCTGCCCGAATCAGCTCGAGGCCCCGCTCCAGTCCCACGCGCGCGATTATCCGCGTCCGCAGCAGTTGCTAGTGTCGCTCGCGTGTCGACGATCCTGCTCGTCGGGGTCGACCTCTTCTTTCGCGGGAAACTGGAGGGGCTGCTTCCGGGCCATCGGTTGGTCACGACCGACAGTGTGGATGCACCCGACCTCGTGATCGTCGACATCGCACGGGTCGAGCCCGGCGAGGTCGTCGACGCGTGGCCCGACATTCCGATCCTCGGATACACGAATCACACCGACAAGTCGGGGCTCCAGCGCGCACACACGGCCGGCTTCGACCAGGTCATCGTGAAGTCGGCGCTCGTCGAGCGCGCCTCCGAGCTGGTCGACGAGCTCACGGGGAAGTAGCCCTCCGGCACCTGTCCGCTCGGCCGGGTGCTCTGGGGCTAGACTCGGTCCGCGTGACGTACATCATCGCCGAGCCCTGCATCGACATCATCGACAAGTCCTGTGTGGACGTCTGCCCGGTCGACTGCATCCACGAGTTCGAGCGGATCCTCATCATCGATCCAGAGGAGTGCATCGACTGCGGGGCGTGCGAACCGGAGTGTCCCGTGGAGGCGATTTTTCCCGAGGACGCGCTGCCTGACAAGTGGAACGCGTTCGTCGAGATCAACTACGCGTTTCCCGATCCGGACAAGATCAACCCGCTCGTCGACAAGTACGCCCTCGAGAACGACGTCCACAACGAGCCGATCGCCTGAGGCTACGTCAGGCAGGCAACAAGTACGCGCAGAGGCGTCGATCGCCGGGCAACGGTGAGGGCGCGATCTTTGCAACGAGGTAGCGGCGCTCACCGTCTTCGATCTCGGTCCCGGGCCGCGGAGGCCCGCCGGTGCGCTCGACGAGCGTGTAGCCGGTCGGAGCCCACACGAAGAAGAGGTATCCACTCTTCCCGTTGCCGTCCATCGAAGCCGATCCTAACCGAGCGCCGGTACCAGGCTGCAGCGTCCCGGCCGCGAAGCGGCCGGCTTCAGGGAAGGCGCGGAGCGCCTCGTCCGCGAAGCAGACCAGTGGAGGGGTCCGGGGGAACCGGGAGGTTCCCCCGGCTTGTGCCGCCGCGCCAGCGGATCCTGGTCTTGCGCACGAGATCGCTAGCGCCGGGCGGCAGAGGGAGGCACCTCGATGCGTACCGTCGAGCCTCGCGGGTAGCGGACCTCTGAGCTGAACCTCGCGTTCAGCGTGGCCGCTCGCTCGGCCAGCGCTTCGAGCACGGCGCTGCGGCGCTCCGGCGGCCCGTCGTCGGCGACGACGAGCTCCGCGCCGCCGATCGCTGTTGCGCGAACCGAGATCTCGATCCGCGTCGGCGCACCACGCCTGACGGCCTGATCCGTCGCCTCGCGGAGAATTTGGTAGAGGGCCGTCTGTGCGTTCTCCCCGAGCTCGTCCGCATAGTCGACGTCGAGCACGATCTCCACGTCGTGACGCGCCGAGAGCCGCCGCGCGAGCGCTGTGACGGCTGTGGCAAAGCCGAGCTCGCGGAGAACCTTGGGCTCGAGGTCGTCGCAGAGGGCGCGGAGGTCACGCATGGCATCGCGCGCGAGTGCGAGACCACGCGTGAGCACCTCGTCTGCCGGTTGCGTCTCGCCTTCGCGAAGGCTCGCGAGACCGGCGTCGAGCATCTGGGCGATCGCCGCGAGGTGTTGGACGGGCCCATCGTGCAGGAGCTCCGCCAGCCGGCGGCGCTCCTCCTGTTCGGCGAGGACCCGTTCTGCGAGTAACGCGCGCTCGGCTTCGTCGGTCGTCAATCGATTATCGCCTCACGGAGCGCGATGGCGACAGCCTGGGTACGCGTGTCTGCCTCGAGCTTCGCGAGGATGTGGCGAACGTGGCTCTTGACCGTCTCCTGACTGATGAAGAGCTTGGCGGCCACGTCTACGTTCGACATTCCGTCCGCGAGCAACTGGAGGATTTCCCGCTCGCGCGGGGTCAGGATGTCGGCCTGTCCCTGCCCGGAGACGAACTCCGCCATCAACCCGGGGTCCACGAAGGTCTCGCCTGCCGCGACTTTCTCGATCGCTCGTAGGAGCGTCTCGTGCGGGGTCTCCTTGAGGATGTAGCCGCGTGCGCCCGACTCGAGTCCGCGCTGGAGCAGCGAGCGCTCGCCGTAGGCGGTGAAGATGAGAACACCGGTGCCAGGCACCTTCTGGAGGAGCATCTCTGTCGCCTCGAGGCCGTCCATGTCGGGCATGCGCAGGTCCATGATCACGACGTCGGGCCGTCGCCTCTCGGTCAGAGCGACCGCCGAAGCGCCGTCGGTCGCCTCGCCGATCACGCGAATCCGCGGCGATCGTGACAGCGCGAGGCGCAGGCCCTCACGGACGACCTCGTGATCGTCGGCGATGAGGCAGGTGATCTCGTCGGCCACGGGGCGATTCTACGGCGCGGATCGGCAGGCTCCTTCTCGCGGGTCAGATGGAAAGGGTCAGTTGTGCCGCCTCTCGACGGGGAAATGCCTCACGGCGAAAGCTCGCCGCCGACGCTGCCGCGCGCCGAACGGGCTCCGTCATGGGACTCGTCGTCGAGGCGGGCAGGTACGCGCGGGATCCGAAGAGCGCCTCGTAACGACCGACCTCCTCGGGCCAGTCGCGGCCAAGTGCTTCGAGGAAATGCTCCCGCACGCCCGGTCGTAGGTGGACGACGCTCGCCCAGATGTTCGAGGCGCCGGCGTCGCGGGCTTCACGGACTACCGCTTCGAGCTGCTCGGGCAAACCCGAGAGCCCGGGAAGGATCGGCGCGATGCCCACACCGACATGGATCCCGGCCTCGGCCAGGCGGCGCACCGCCGCCAACCGGCTTCGCGGTGGGGCGGTTCCGGGCTCTGTTGTCTTCCAGACGCGATCGTCGAGGGTCGGGATCGAGACGTAGACGCGCGCTCCGATCCGCGACGAAGCATCCTGAAGGACGTCGATGTCGCGGACGACCAGCGGGCCGCGCGTGACTATCGAGAACGGCGTCGACGCCCTCGTGAGCTCGACCACACACGCTCGTGTGAGCCGGAAGCGTCCCTCGGCAGGCTGATATGGGTCGGTGGCCGATCCGAGGGAGACCTCCTCGCACTTCCACGACTTTCGGCCGAGCTCACGACATAGAACCTCGGCGATGTTCGTCTTCACGCGGATCGAGCTTCCGTAGTCCTCGCCGGACGGGCGTTCGGCGCGGAGCTCGAAGTGGCGCACGTAACAGAACGTGCATTTGTGCGCACAGCCCATGTAGGGGTTGAGCGACCACTTGAACGGCATCCCGCGAACCGCGGTCAACGCCGACTTGCAGGGCTCGAGCCGGTAGTCCGCGCGCATCCGCCGAGGATAGAACATATGTTCGTATCAAGCAAGCCGTGACTAGGGGAAACGAAGCTCGTACAGCACGTCGTGCACTCGCGCGAAGCGCCGACGCATCTCCTCGCGATCCTCGCCCACGTAATGGCGAACAACTTCGCCGGCGTAGCTCGAGTTAGAGCATCGTCACCGATGCGTGCGGCCGGCGAGTCCTCGGTCCGCGGGCCTCCGGCTAGAGTCGGGCGATGGACGAGCTCGACGGTGGGATCAAGCGCATCACGCTGCCCTTGCCGACGCGGCCCGGCCATGTTCACACCTACCTCCTCCCCGGAGATGACGGCTGGACTCTCGTCGACACCGGCGTCGGCCTGGCTGATGCGAAGGAGACCTGGGCCGCCGCGCTCGAGGAGGCGGGCGGCCGCGTCGTGAGCATCTTCGTCACGCACTTCCACCCGGACCATGTCGGGGCCGCCGCCGACCTTCACGAGCTGACCGGCGCGCCGGTCTACCAGGGCGTGCTCGACTACGCGCAATGCGAGCTCGTCTGGGGGAACCCGGCCTGGTCGGAGCGGCTTCTCGACTGGTTTCGCCTGCACGGAACGCCTGACGACGTGACCGCGGAGCTCGTCGGCCAGAGCTCGGTCTACCGACCGTTCATCCGCTACCAGCGCGACCCGATCCTCGTCGAGGCCGGCGAGCGCGTCGACGACTGGGAGCTCGTCGCGGCACCTGGGCATGCCGACGGCCAGCTCTGCCTGCTGAAGGACGACGTCCTCGTTGCGGCCGACCATCTCCTGGGCAGGATCACGCCTACCGTCGGGCTCTGGCCTGCGAGCCGCTCTGATCCGCTCGGCGACTACCTCGCTGCTCTCGACCGGACGATCGAGCTCGCGCCGAAGCTCGCGCTGCCCGGCCACGGGGATCTGATCCATGATCCGCCAGCGCGGGCCCGGGAGCTTCAGGAGCATCACAGGCTCAGGCTCGAGGAGACCGTCGCCGCGCTCGGGCGAGAGCCACGGACGGGCTACGACCTCTCCTTCGACCTTTTTGGGGCCGCTCTCCAGCCCTCAGGACGCAGGTTCGCGGTCGCCGAGACGCTTTCCCACGCCGAGCGCCTCGTGCACCAGGGCAAAGCCCGTCGCCACGAGGACGACGGAACCGTTACCTATACTGCTGCCTGATCGACCGTGGACGACGAGATTCCGCCTAGTACCGGCGCCCCGGAGGACGGGGCGTGACTTTCGTTTTCGGGGTACTCGCGGTTCTCCTGATCGTTTTGGGGAACGCGTTCTTCGTCGCGGCGGAGTACGCGCTCGTGACCGCCCGCCGTTCGCGCCTTGGCGAGCTCGCCGACCGCGGCATGTTGCGGGCGCGGATCGCGCTCCGGATCATGGACAGCCCCGTTCGCTTCATCGGCACCGTCCAGCTCGGCATCACGGCGTTCTCCATCCTGCTCGGCGCCGTCGGCGAGCCCATCGTCGAGCACTGGATCGACGACTCGTTCCTCTCGGCGACGATCGCGTTCATTCTCGCCTTCGGCGTCGTCACCTATCTGCACGTGACGCTCGGTGAGCTCGTGCCGAAGGCGGTCGCGCTCGACAAGAAGGAGGAGACGGCGCTCTGGGTAGCGCTCCCGATCGAGGCGGTCTACATCGCGTGCTACCCGCTCGTGTGGTTCCTGCAGAAGTCGTCTGACGTTTTCACAGGCCTCTTCGGGATCAAGCCCGCGCCAGCCGGTGTCGTCGCCCACACGGAGGAGGACATCCGGATGATCGTGGCCCAGGCGGAGGACACGGGGGAGATCAAGTCCGCGGAGGAGGAGATGCTCTACAAGGTCTTCGACTTCGCCGACAAAGAAGTCCACGAGGTGATGGTTCCGCGACCGGACGTCACCGCTATTTCGGTCGACATGCCTCCGGAGGAAGCGCTCGCGACGATCATCGACTCCCCGTATACGCGGTATCCCGTGTACCGGGAATCGCTCGACCAGATCGTCGGGGTACTTCACGTTCGGGATCTCTTCGGGGCGATGCACGATCTCGGGATCGCGAGCGTCAGCCTGGAGGGGATCGTGCGACCCGCGTACGTCGTTCCGGAGACGAGGACCTCGCGGCGCTTCTTGCGGAGTTCCGACGTACGAAGCAGCACATGGCAGTGGTTGTCGACGAGTACGGGGCGATGGAGGGGATCGTCACGCTCGAGGACGTCCTCGAGGAGATCGTCGGCGAGATCGAGGACGAGTTCGACCTTCCCGACACGTCGATCGAGCGAATCGACGACAACCACATCCGGATACACGGGACGTACACGATCGACGACTTCAACGAGGAGTTCGGGACCGAGATCGACCAGGAGGACTTCCACACGATGGCCGGCCTCGTTTTCGGGGAGCTCGGTCGTGCACCGGAGGTTGGGGATGAGGTGCGAACGGACGGGCTGCGCCTCACCGTGCTCGAGGTCGATGGGTCACGGATCATGAGGATCGAGGTCGAGTTCGGCGTCGACGAGACGCCGACAGACGAGCCCGCAGCGGCTTAGTGCTCGCACTTAGCCTGCTCGCGTGAGCCGAGCCAGCTGGTCCGCGCTTCGCCACCGCGACTTCGCGATCTACTGGGTTGCGGCCGTCACCGAGGCGTTCGCACTCTCCATGGCGCTCGTCGCGATCGGGTGGCAGGTGTACTCGGTTCGCGAGAACCCTCTCGACCTGGGCCTCATCGGACTCGCGGAGTTCCTCCCGCTCCTGTTGCTGTCGCTGCCTGCCGGTCAGCTCGCCGATCGCGTCCCGCGGCGGCGGCTGCTCGTGGCGATGGTCACCCTCGACATCGTGTTCTTGCTCGGCCTCCTCGGCGTCACGATTGCAGGCGCAAATCAGGTCTGGCCGTTCTTCGTGCTCGCGTTTCTCTTCGGAGTCTCGAGTGCGCTCGGAGCTCCTGCAGGCCGCGCGCTGACGCCGTCGCTCGTCCCGCGGGAGATCCTCGTGAGCGCTCTCGCCCAGCGGTCCGTCGGGATACAGATCTCGGTCGTGGTCGGTCCGGCCGTTGGCGGTCTGCTCTTCGCGCTCAGCGCCGAGCTGGTCTATGCCGTGGCTGCCGGTTTGTGCCTGATCTCACTCGCGTGCTTCCTCTCGTTGCACGGTGGGCGTGAGCCGGCGGCGGAGGGCGTGCAAGGTCTTCACGAGGTGCTCGCGGGCGTGCGCCTCATCCGCAGGACGAACGTCCTCCTCGGTGCTATCTCGCTCGACCTCTTCGCAGTACTCCTCGGCGGCGCGGTGGCTCTGTTGCCCATCTTTGCAAAGGACGTACTCGAGGTCGGCCCAACAGGGCTCGGCTTCCTGCGCACCGCGCCAGCTGTCGGCGCGTTCCTCGCGGCTCTTTGGCTCGCACGGCACCCGATCCAAAGACACGCAGGCCCGACGCTGTTCCTCGTCGTTGCGCTCTTTGGCGCGAGCATGATCGTCTTCGGGCTCTCGCGCGCGATGTGGCTCTCGATGCTGGCGCTAGCCGTTGGCGGCGCCGTGGACATGGTCAGCGTCGTCCTGCGCTCGACGATCCTTCCGCTCGTGACGCCGGACGAAGTGCGAGGAAGGGTGAACGCGGTCGAGATGGTCTTCATCAGCGGCTCGAACGAGCTCGGAGCCTTCGAATCGGGTGTGGCTGCGGCACTGATCGGCGCCGTGCCCGCGGTTGTCCTAGGCGGCGTGGCGACGATCGTCGTCGCCGGGGTGTGGTGGCGGCTCTTCCCGTCGCTGGCCCGGGTCGACAGTCTGGACGACCTGCGACCGGTCAGCGCCGCGCCCGGCTGAGCAATCGCCCAGCTCCGACGTTGCCGATCGAGGCGTCGACCAGCTCGATCGGATGGAGTGCCGGCAGCGGCTGCTTGACGCGGCGGAGCGCCTGCGAGACCTGAACGAGGCAGCCCGGGTTGCGCGCTTGCGTACGCCTGTGCGCCCGTGGCGAGCACGTGTCCGGCCTTGCGGTCACCGAGCTCGCGGGCTGCCTCCGGCTGGACGACGTTGTAGATGCCGGCCGAGCCGCAGCAGAGATCCTGCTCTGCGGGCTCGACGACCTCGAGCCCGGGAATGCGCACGAGCGACGTGTGCGAGGAGAGCGGAAGCCGCTGCGCGTGGCGAAGATGGCACGAGTCCTGTAGCGCGATCTGTCAGCGCCAGTGGATGCCGCCGGCTCGTGGTGCGACTCCAGCGAGGAGCTCGCCCACATCCCGGACCTTCGCCGAGAACGCCTCGGCGCGCTCGTCGCCGAGGAGCCAGCCGAGCTCCTTCAGATGGGACCCGCAGCCCGAGGAGTTGACGACGACGAGGTCGACGTCGTCGAAGGCGTCGATGAGCCGACTTGCGAACGCCTTCCCCTCCTCGAGGCGGCCCGCGTGAACCGACAACGCCCCGCAGCACCCCTGCGGCGGTGCGGCGACTTCGAAGCCGTCTGCGGCGAGGACGCGGGCGGTCGCGGCGTTCACGTCAGGGAAGACGGCGCTCTGCACGCATCCGGTGAGCAGGCCAACGCGTGCATGCCGGATCCCCAGCGCAGGGGTGACGCAGGCACCTCGCCTTTCCCACGCCACCGCGGCGCGATCTCGACGAGGGTCGGAACCGTCGCGGCATCGGCGCGATCCGGCCGAGCGGCGCAAGGCGGAGCGCTGCTCTCATGCGACCTGGATAGGGCAGGACGCGGAACAGAAGCCCGCGGACGAAGCGATCGGCGAGCGGACGCTCGTACTCCTCCTCGACGGCCGCTCGGGTGCTCTCGATGAGCCGGTCGTAGCGAACGCCTGAAGGGCACGAGCTCAGGCACGCCATGCAGCCGAGGCAGCGGTCGAAGTGAGTGGAGACGGTCGAGTTGAGCGTGACCGTCCCGTCGAGCCGGGCATCCATGAGGTGGATGCGCCCGCGCGGCGAGTCCATCTCCTCGCTCCAGAGGACGTACGTCGGGCACGTCGGCAGGCAGAAGCCGCAGTGGACGCAGTCTGCGGTCAGCTCCCGGATCACGCCGTGAAGACTCCGCGGGGGTCGAGCTCCTGCTGTATCCGCTCGAGCAGAAGCTGACGAGTGTCCGGGGAGTCGCCTTGCGCGCAACGTGGCACGTGGCAGCGGGTCGCGCGTATAGGCGACGCCAGCTGCGGCACGGACGACAGCTTCGGGCACGTCCGCGAGGAAGCGTTCGGAGATCTCCCGGCGCGAAGCACTCGCGGCCGCTCGCCGCGGCCTGGCGCTTGCGTGACTCCTCCCACACCTCGGCGCTGGTCTCCGAGCCCCCGACGAGAGCGGCGTCGACCGGAGCTGGGCCTCGACCGCTCGTTCGGAACCTTCGAAGAGCACGGCGACACGCCCAGGATGGAGGACGTCGAGCGCGCACGGTTGGAGGTGCGAGCGAAGCAGCCGAGCGACGACCGTTGGCGCGTCGTCTGTCTCGACGACGAGCGTCCGCGCGGCCTTCGGCAGCGGGTGGAGCCTGAAGCTCGTGCGGACGATGAGTGCAAGGCGTCCGCGAGAGCCGCACACGAGCCGAGCAAGGTCGTAGCCCGCGACATTCTTCACGACTTTGCCGCCTGCGCTTGCGACGGTCCCG
Source organism: uncultured Thermoleophilia bacterium (assembly GCA_963722035.1). Taxonomy (GTDB): domain Bacteria; phylum Actinomycetota; class Thermoleophilia; order Gaiellales; family Gaiellaceae; genus GMQP-bins7. Next base: position 128,495 of record CAVRLG010000017.1, on the reverse strand, counting down.
TCCGCAAGGACGAGCGTCACGCCGAGGACGAGATCGCGGGGTGCGCCGAACCGATGGCGCAGCGGGCCGGACAGGTTGTCCGCGAGCAGCGCGCCCACCGTCGGGTCTCCAGGCGGGTCGAGCGAGAGCCGCTGGCCGCTCTGGCCCAGGACGGCGTTGAGTGCCGACAGGCGTAGGCCGGCCTCGACCGTACAAGTGAGATCTCCCGTTTCGTGCTCCAGGATCCGGTCGAGATCGCCAGTGGTGAGATCGTCTCCGATTCGAAGCTGGCGTCCTCCCGCGTGCGCAGCTGCGACTGTCGTCGCGGCTTCCTCGACGCTAGAGACGCTCGGCAACGCCGATCCTCTCCAGCGCGTGGATTCGGTAAGGCCCGGGCACCTCGCCGCAGAGTCGTGGCGTCGGGATCACCTTGCCCGGATTACAGAGACCGGCCGGGTCGAAGGCGCGACGGAGCCGCTCGAAGGTCTGGAGGTCACGCTCCGAGAACATCCTCGGCATCGAGCAGGCCTTGTCCATCCCGACTCCGTGTTCACCCGTGAGCGAGCCGCCGGCGTCGAGGCACGCGTCGAGGATCGCTTCTGCGAGCTCCCGTGCCGGCTCGGTCTCCCCGGCCTCCGCGTCGTACAGAACGAGCGGGTGGAGGTTGCCGTCCCCCGCGTGGAAGACGTTGCCGACGCGCAGCCCGTGGCTCGCCGAAAGCTCCTCGATCTGCCTGAGCACTTCCGGCAGTCGAGTGCGCGGGACGACTCCGTCCTGGACGTAGTAATCGGTCGCGATCCGCCCCATCGCAGCGAAAGCTGACTTCCGCCCCTTCCAGAGAAGCGCGCGGGCAGCGTCGTTCGCAGCCGTTCTCAGCTCGAAAGAGCCGCAGTCGGTGCAGATCCGCTCGACGTCGGCGACGTCGTCCTCGACCTGCTCGGCGACGCCGTCCAGCTCGACGAGGAGAACTGCGCCGGCCCCTTCCGGGTAGCCAGGTGAGACCGCTAGCTCCGCGGCCTCGATCGTCAGTCGATCCATCATCTCGATGGCCGACGGCAGGATTCCGGCCGCAACGATCTCCGAGACGGCCGCACCGGCTGCATCCATGCTCCGAAATCCGGCAAGAAGCGTTCGCACCGCCTGTGGAGAGCGCACGACACGCAGCGTGATCTCGGTCACGATCCCGAGCGTCCCCTCGGAGCCGACGATCACGCCCAGCAGGTCGGGCCCATCGGGATCGAGCGCCTTCCCGCCGAGCTCGACCACTTCGCCGTCGGGGAGGACCAGCGTGAGCCCGGTGACGTGATGGACCGTGAAGCCGTGCTTGAGGCAGTGGGCGCCACCGGAGTTCTCCGCCACGTTGCCGCCGATCGTGCAGACCTGCTGGCTGGACGGATCCGGTGCGTAGAAGAAGCCTTCCGCTGCGACGGCTCGCGTCACGTCGAGGTTGGCTACACCCGGTTCCACGACGACTCGCTGGCTGTCCAGGTCGATCTCGAGGATCCGGTTCATCCGCGCCAGCGAGACGACCACGCCGCCCGCCATCGGGGTTGCGCCGCCGGAGAGCCCGGTCCCCGCACCCCTGGCGACGAATGGCACGCGCTCGCGATGGCACGCCCGCACCACCGCTTGTACCTCGTCGGTGGAGTGAGGAAGGACGACGAGCTCCGGAATCGCGCGGTGTCCGGTCAGCCCGTCGCACTCGTACACGCGAAGCTGCTCGGGCTCGGTGACCACATGCTCGCGTCCGAGCGCCTCCTGCAGCTCGGAAACGAGCGGTGCGGGGAGGCCCATGCGTCCACTATAGGGTTGCTTCGTGCTGCCGATCGAGCGCCCCGGGAAGATCGTCTGCGTCGGCCTGAACTACCGCGACCACGCGGAGGAGCAGGGCGCTGAGCTCCCCGCAGAGCCGCTCTTGTTCGCCAAGTTCCCGAACGCGCTGATCGGTCCGGGCGAGCCGATCGTCATTCCGTCGCTCGTCACCAAGTGCGACTACGAAGCGGAGCTCGGCGTCGTGATCGGCTCGCGCGTGAAGAACGTCTCGAAGGAGAACGCCTTCGAGGCCGTCCTCGGGTACCTGTGCGCTAACGACGTCAGCGCACGCGACCTTCAGTTCTCCGACGGGCAATGGACGCGCGGGAAGTCGGTCGACACGTTCTGCCCCGTCGGGCCGCTCGTCGCTGCGGAGGAGATCTCCGATCCGCACGACCTTCGAATCCGCGCGATCGTGAGCGGGGAGGTGTTGCAGGACTCGACGACGGCGAACCTCATCTTCGGGGTCGACGAGGTCATCGCGCACGCGACGAGGACGATGACGCTCGAGCCGGGCGATCTCATCCTCACCGGGACCCCGGCGGGCGTCGGTGTGTTTCGCGATCCGCAGCGCCTGCTTCAACCGGGTGACGAGGTGACGATCGAGATCGAGGAAGTAGGCTCGCTGACGAACCCCGTCGTCGCCGAATGACAGGAGCAGGCCGCTGAAGCTCGGACTCCTTACCGCTCCCTTTCCTCGCCGCTCACTCGAGCAGGTCGCCAAGTGGGCGTCCGGAGAGGGTTTCCAGATGCTCGAGGTCGCCTGTTGGCCGGCCGCGGGCGCCGAGCGACGCCGCTACGCCGGGACGTCGCACATCGACGTCTCGCGCGTCGATCCGGCTGCCGTCCGAGACGTCCTCGATCGCCACCTTCTCGAGATCTCCTCGCTCGCGTACTACCCGAACAACCTGCACCCGGATCCTGCCGAGCGGCGTGCCGCCAACACGCATCTGCGGAAAGTCATCGACGCCGCGGCGCAGCTCGACGTCGGCATCGTCGGAACCTTCGTAGGTCGGGACAAGACGAAGAACGTGCCGGACAACTTCCGCGAGTTCCGCAAAGTGTGGCCGAGGCTCGTCGACTACGCCGAGTCGCGCGGGGTAAAGATCGCGATCGAGAACTGCCCGATGATCTTCAGCTGGGACGAATGGCCGGGCGGGACGAACCTCGCGTCCACCCCCGCGATCTGGGACGAGATGTTCGAGATCGTCGACAGTCCCAGCTTCGGCCTCAACCTCGACCCCTCACACCTCGTCTGGCTCCAGATCGACTACGAGCGGGTGGTGCGCGATTACGCCTCGAAGGTCTTCCACGTGCACGCGAAGGACCTGGAGATCGACCGCGACGGTCTGTACCGCTACGGAACGGTCTCGCTCGGGATGGGATGGCAGGTGCCGCGCCTTCCAGGCCTTGGCGAGGTGCGCTGGGACCGGTTCATCGCCGCGCTCTACCGGGCGGAGTACGACTACGTCGTCTCGGTCGAGCACGAAGACCGCGCCTTCGAGGCGACGGAGGAGCTCGTCAAGCGGGGCTTCCTGATAGCCCGAGACACGCTACGACCCCTCATCCACTAAGGCTTGAGGTGAAGGTTGGCGAGCGCTCCTTCGAATGTGCCTTCCTGGCTCAGTAGCGCAGACTCTAGGGGCAGAACCTTCGGGTTGGTCTTCTACGGATGTCACTACGCCCAAGGCAGTTCGTTCCAGCTATCCGGCAGCTCGGGCCGCCAATGCGGGAACGGCGCGTAGGCTTCGGATGGCGACCTCGTCTCCGTCTCGACGCCCGCGCCGTGGCGGCGGGCCAGCTCGGAGCGCGGATAAACGATGCTCTTCTGCCTGGTTCGCCCGCCCGTCATGCAAGATGACGCACTGACCTTCTCCCGCCCCGGAGGCCGTTCCTCGCCCTCGACGAGGAGTAGACACTCCCGGCGAGCACGAGGAGTCCTCCTGGTTCGACTCCGCGTGGTACATCCCGCTCGGCTGTCCGGGTGCGACCCTTCAGAGCGAATCCCACATCAGCGAACGTGTGAACGTCGAGATCAGGCCGCCCTCGAAGAACGGGCGTGTCACCCCCAAAGACGCAGCGGGCCCCGAAGGCGTCGTTTGCCAGCCAGGCCGCTTTCCGGACATTCACAACGAACCAGCCGTCAGTCACGGGTGCGAGACCCGTTTCCAACGCTTCAAGGTGTGCTTCCTCGACCATTTCTGCTCCTCTCTTCGCGTCGATCAGCCCCAGAGTCATTGCCCGGATCAGCCGAACGGTCTTTGCCCAGCGAGTAGCATGGACCGTTTCAATCTTTAGTGGCTCCGCGCTCGAAAGTGCTCGATCGTCCGGCGGACGCCTTCGGCGAGCGGGGTGCGGGGCAGCGGGCCGACGAGACGTTCGAGCAGGTGTCCCTGGAGCGACTCCGGGAACGGGAGCTGTCCCTCGGTCCAGGTGACTTTGCCGGCGACGTCGGGTGCAGCCTCCTCGATCGCTGCGACGACCTCCTCCATCGTGGACGGCTCGCCTGGGAAGTTCGCCACATGCGCGCCGTCCGAGGCGGCGCGCGCGGCGAGCGCGAACGCGCGTCCGACGTCCGGCGCGTAGTCGTACTGCGCCGTTCCGCCGTAGGCGATCTCGTAGCCCTCACCTCCCGCTGCCGCTTTCATCGCGAGCGACGGTCCCGACGTCAGCCCCTGGTCACGTCCGGGGCCATAGACGACGTACGGCCGGATTCCGATCGACGGCACGTCGTCGTCATGCCAGAAGACGCGCGCCGTCCCCTCGTTCGCCAGCTTGTAGACCCCGTACAGCGTGAAGGGCTCCGTGCCTCCAGACTCCGGAGCCGGGGAGGGGTCGGACACGCTGTAGACGGCCGTCGAGCTCGCGTAGGTGAGACCGGAGATTCGGTGGAGTCGAGCCTTCACGGCCTCGAAGACGACGACCGTGCCGAAGACGTTCACGCGCGCGCCGAGCGCGGGGTCGGCGCGGCAGAACGGAACCTGAAGAGCGGCAAGGTGGACGACATGGGTGATCGCGTGCTCGTCGAGCGTGCGTCCGAGTGCTTCGCCGTCCGTGACGTCGCCCTGGACGAGTGTCACGCGGGCAAGCTCGGCCTCGTCGAGGATCCGTCGAAGGCGCGCGTCGTCTCCTCCGAGGTCGTAGCCGACCGGCTCCTCGCCGAGATCGAGGAGGGCCTTGGTGGTCCAGGCGCCGAGGCAGCCGAGGGCGCCGGTGACGAGCGTCCTCTCAGGCAAGCGGAGCATCCTGGTAGACGGTGACCAGCTCGGTGTAGAACTCGACTGCAGCGCGCCCCTGCTCATGCGGGCCCCAGCCGGAGCCCTTGATGCCGCCGAACGGCACGTGCACGTCCGCGCCGGCGGTCTGCGAGTTGACGTGGACGATCCCGGCGCCGATCTCGCTCGTGAAGCGCTGAACCGCATGGAGATCGCGCGTGAAGATCGAGGCCGAGAGCCCGAAGCGCACCGCATTCGCGCGCTCGATCGCCTCGTCCAGCGTCGAGTAGCGATAAAGCGACGTGACCGGGCCGAAGACTTCCTCGCAGGAGAGCTCCGCATCGTCTGCGAGGCCCTCGAACACGGTCGGCGCGATGAGATACCCCTCGCCGTCGACTCGTTCGCCACCCGAGAGCACGGTGCCCCCGTCGCCCCGCGCACGCTCGATCGCGCCCAGGATCTCCTCCAGCGCACCCTCGTTCACGACCGGCCCCACTTCCGTCTCCGGATCTGCGGGATCTCCGACTTTCCCAGTCGCGACGCGTGCCAGCAGCTTCTCGCGGAAAGAGTCGTAGACATCCTCCTGCACGAGGATCCGTCTGGTCGCTGTGCACTTCTGACCCGCGGACCAGAACGCACCTGCGTAGGTCGCTTCGACGGCCCGGTCGAGCTCGGCGTCGGCTGCGACGATCAGCGGGTTGTGGCCGCCGAGCTCGAGCTGGACGCGGCAGTCGCGCGTCGTCGCCTCGTCGCGCACCGATCGCCCGACGGGAACCGAGCCCGTGAACGAGATTGCGCGCACGCCCGGGTTCGAGACGATCTCGGCGCCGACCCTCGAGCCGGCACCCGTGAGCACGTTCAGCACGCCCGGAGGCAAGCCCGCGTCAGCAAAGCACTCAGCGACGTGCAGGCCGGTGCGAGGCGCCTCGTAGCCGAGCTTGAGTACGACCGTGTTCCCGTAGATCAGAGCGGGAGCGAGCTTCCACACCGGGATCGCGATCGGGAAGTTCCAGGGCGTGATCAGTCCGACCACGCCGATGGGTCGCCGCAGCGTGTAGAGGCGCTGATTGGGAACCGACGGCTCGTACATCTCGCCCGCCGGCCGAAACGCCTCGCCGGCTGCGTAGCGCACGATCACCGCGGCACGCAGCGCCTCCATCCGCGCTTCGCGAAGCGGCTTGCCCATCTCGGCCGTCATGTCCTGGGCAATCCGCTCCGCTCGCGCCTCGATCGCGGTCGCAGCCTTGGTGAAGAACGCGGCGCGCGCGGGGCCCGGAAGCGCTGCCCACGCCGGGAACGCTTCCCGAGCGGCCTCTATCGCTGCCTTCGCATCCGCGGAATCGGATGCCGGATATACACCTGTGACTTGCGACGGCCGCCAGGGGTTGTGCTTCTCGTACGTCTCACCGCCGGCGCTTTCGTGCCACTCGCCGCCGACGTAGTTGCGGGCCGGTGCTCCGGTCACGGTCTCGGTCATGGTGTCGCGCTCCTTTCCATCAGCTCTCCGGCACGAACGACCGGATTTGCGAGCGTGCCGATCTCCGGCACGTGGATCTCGACGAAGTGGCCGGGACGAAGGCTGAAACTGTCGGGCGGGACGATCCCGGTGCCCGTCAAGAGGATGCTGCCGGCCGGAACGGGGTTGTCGAGGACGAGCCACTCGACGAGCTCGCTGTAGGAGCGCCGCATGTTCGCCGTGAACGTCTCGCCCTCGAAGACGATCTGTCCGTACTCGTCGGTGACGCGCATGTGGATGCGGAGTGAGGCGTCGAGGTGGTCCGGGACGTACACGGCCGGGCCGATGGCACACGAGCCGGCATAGATCTTCGCCTGAGGGAGATACAGGGGATTCGCGCCCTCGATATCGCGGGAGGACACGTCGTTCCCGATCGTGAGGCCGACGATCTTGCCGCGCTCACCGAGGACGACGCCGATCTCGGGCTCCGGGACGTTCCAGGTGGAGTCGTCGCGGATTCCTACCGGCTTATCCGGCCCGACTGTGCGCCGGCCGGCTGCGTCCTTGAGGAAGAGCTCAGGACGGGGAGCGTCGTACACGAGCGTGTAGACATCCCTGGCCGCGCTCTCCTCGACGCGCGCGTCCCGGGAGCGCTCGTAGGTGACGCCGGCGCACCACACCTCGGGCGCGCTGACGGGTGTCAGCAGCTCGTACGCCTCGGGCAGGACGATGGTCATGGGATCCACCAGCTCGATCGTCTTGCCGGCCTCGGTGACGACGTGATCGCCGTCGATCGTGCCGTTCTCGACCCCGTCTGGCCCGCGTAGCCGGACGTAGCGCATCAGTGGTCTCCCCGAGCGACCATTAATAGACGGCTCGCCCGCCGGAGATGTCGAACGTCGCGCCGGTCGAGAACGAGCACTCCTCGCTCGCGAGCCAGCAGACGAGCGCCGCGACCTCGTCCGGGCTGCCCATGCGTCCCATTGGGATGCGCTCGACCATGTAGTCGATGTGATCGCGGGAGATCCCCTCGAGGATCGGCGTCTCGATCACCGCGGGCGCTACGCAGTTCACGAGGACCCCAGTACGCGCGATGTCCTTGCCGATCGCCTTCGTCATGCCGATGACCGCGGCCTTCGAGGCGGAGTAGGCCCCTGCCATCGGGTTGCCTTCCTTCCCCGCGATCGAGGCGATGTTGACGATCCGCCCGTATCCGCGCTCGACCATTCCCGGAATGACCGCCCGGTTGCAGTAGAAGATGCCGTCGGCATTGATCCCCATGACGCGCCGCCACTCCTCGTCCGTGACCTCGACGGTGCGCAGTGACTCGCCCGGCACGCCGGCGGAGCAGACGAGCACGTCTATCGGACCGAGGTCCCGCTCGACCCGTTCGACCGCTGCCAGCACATCCGCCGAGCGGGACACGTCTCCCGCGATCGCAACGACGCCTTCCGGAGCCTCGGCGTGCACGTCGAACGAGGCGACGCTCGCGTCCCCGGACAGGAGGCGGCGCGCGACGGCTTCTCCGATGCCGCTCGCCCCGCCGGTGACGAATGCGACGCGTCCCGCGAATCGGTGGTCATTGCCCATGTCCCGAGAGCAAGCCTAAAGTCTCAGCCAAGTGAACTTCGATCCGACGCGCGACTACCCCCTCGGGACGCAACGGCCCGACCTCGTGTTGACCCCCGGTGGGCTGCCGCTTGCCGACGTCACGCTCGAAGCGCTCCGCGCCGGCCGGCTGAGTGCGGACGAGATCCGAGCGACACCCGAGACCCTGCGAATGCAGGGTGCCGTCGCGCGAGCAGCTGGGCGCGTCCAGCTTGCGGAGAGCTTCGAGCGGGCGGCCGAGCTCGCAGCCGTGCCGGACGACCTCCTGCTCGCCGTCTACACAGCTTTGCGTCCGGGCCGGGCGACGGAGGGGGAGCTCGAGGACTGGGCAGTGCGCCTGGAGGGGTACGGCGCCACGAAGACGGCAGCCTTCGTGCGCGAGGCCGTCACCGCGTACGTGGATAGAGGCTTGCTCGCCCATGGCTAGCAAGCGCTTCGCGTCGCGCGACCGGCGAGAGCTGCATCGCGAGCAGCTCGTCTCGCCGCTGCCCGAGCTCGGCCTCGTCGCGGCGAACGGGCCGAACGACCCGGCGCCCGAGCTCGTGGTCGTTGACGGCGTCGTCACCCACATGGACGGTCGCGACGCCGCCGACTTCGACGTGATCGACCGCTTCGTCGTCGCGCACGGGCTCGATCTCGACGTAGCGGAGGAAGCGATGGTGCTGGAGGACAGCGACCTCGCCCGCATGCTCGTCGACGTGAACGTCCCACGCGGCGAGCTCGTTCGCCTCTCGCGAGGCCTGACGCCGGCGAAGCTCGCGCGTGTGATCGGCCTGCTCGATCCCGTGGAGCTCATGCTCGCCCTGAAGAAGCTCCGCGCGCGTCGGGCTCCCGGCAACCAGGCGCACGTAACCAACTTGAAGGAGAGCCCCGCGCTGTTGGCCGCAGACGCGGCGGAGGCGGCCCGGCGCGGCTTCGCGGAGATGGAGACGACGGTCGGTGTCGCTCGCTACGCGCCGCTGAACGCGATCGCGCTGCTCGTCGGATCGCAGACAGGCCGTCCGGGAGCGATGACCCAGTGCGCGGTCGAGGAGCGACGAAATCTCGAGCTCGCGATCCGCGGGCTCGTCACGTACGCAGAGACGCTCTCCGTGTACGGCACCGAGCCGGTCTTCGTCGACGGCGACGACACGCCCTGGTCGAAGGCGTTCCTGGGCGCTGCCTATGCGTCTCGCGGCGTCAAGGTGCGCTTCACCTCGGGCACTGGCTCCGAGGCGCTGATGGGGTATGCGCAAGGACTCTCGATGCTCTATCTCGAGGCCCGCTGTCTCGCGGTCGTGCGCGCGGCCGGCTCGCAGGGCGTCCAGAACGGATCGATCTCGTGTGTCGCCCTCGTCCTCTCGGTCCCCGGCGGAACGCGTGCGATCCTCGGCGAGAACGTGCTCGCTGCCTGGCTCGACCTCGAGGTCGCGTCCGGCAACGACGCGATCTCGTCCCACTCGGAGATCCGCAAGACCGCGAAGCTCATGGGCCAGTTCCTTCCGGGCACGGACTTCGTGACGTCCGGTTACTCCGTGATGCCGAGGCACGACAACACCTTCGGCGGCGGGAACTTCGATGCCGACGACATCGACGAGTGGCTCACCATCCAGCGCGACTGGCAGGTAGACGCGGGGATCGAGCCGGTTGCCGAGGACGAGCTGCTACGCGTGCGCGAGCGTGCGGCTCGCGCCGTGCAAGCGGTGTTCGCGGAGCTCGGCCTGCCGCCTGTCGGCGACGACGAGGTCGCCGCCGCGACGTCCGGATACGACTCGTATGACATGCCCGACCGCGACCGCGCGGCAGACGTCGAGGCCGCCGACGATCTTCTCGCACGTGGCGTCTCCGGTCTGGATGTCGCGCTGGCACTCGACCGGCGCGGCTTCGAGGAGGTCGCGGAGGCCGTGCTCTCGATGCAGCGGCAGCGAGTGTCTGCGGACTACCTGCAGACGTCCGCGGTCATCGACGCCGACGGGCTCGTCCATTCCGCCGTGAACGACCCGAACGTCTACTCCGGCCCCGGCACCGGCTATCGGCTCGAGGGCGAGCGTTGGCAGCTCCTCCAATCGCTGCCGCAGGTGGTGGATCCAGCGGAGCTGCTCGGGGAGGAGACCGGCGGCGCGCCAATCGTCGAGGAGAGGGGAGCCGCCGCCAAGAGCGTCGATGCCGCCGAGGTCGTCGTCGCCGTCGGGCCTGCGTTCGCGGGCGCGATCCGCCGGACCATCGCCGACCTCGACCATCGCGACGTGCTCGAGGCAGTCTGCGACGGGATCCGCGAGGGCGGCGCCGAGCCGCGTCTCGTCCGCGTCCGGCGCGTGGCCGATGTTGCCTTCATCGCTCACGACGGCGCCCGCCTCTCCGGCTCGGGTGTCGCCATCGGAATCCAGTCGAAGGGCACTACGGTCATCCACCGCGCCGATCTGGAGCCGCTCGACAACCTCGAGCTCTTCGGGATGTCGCCGCTGTACACGCTCGAGTCGTACCGCGCGATGGGCCGGAACGCCGCCGGCTACGCGCTCGGCAAGCGAGTGGGGCCGGTTCCGACGCAGCTCGACAACTTCGCTCGCGCGAAGCTGATCGTCCGCACCACGCTGCTCCACGCGCGAGAGACGCAAGCTGTTCGGCCGGGGGCTGCGCCCGTAGAGCTCGCACTCGCCGTCCCCGTCGGCCCGAGTGCAACAGGGTTGCGCTAGGTGCGGTCGCATCTGAGTTCTTCACACGGCGCCGCTCTTGGGGGCGGGCGAATTCTCCGCAACCGGACGGTGCTCGTCGCCTCGTTGCTCGTCGCCGCGCTCATCGCGTGGATCGTGACCGTACAGCGGATGCGAGGGATGGACGCCGGACCAGGCACCGACCTCGGGGCACTCGGCTGGTACATCGGAATCTGGATGACGATGATGGCGGCGATGATGCTGCCGTCAACCGCGCCGGCGGTGGTGATGTTCTCGCGCGTCCGCGACGGCGCGCATACCTGGGTCTTCGTCCTCGGCTACCTGCTCGCGTGGACGGGCTACGGGCTGGTCGCCTACGCGGTTTACCGGGGGATACGGGCCTCTGCTCCGTCGTTCCTGGCCTGGGACGATCGCGGGCCGTGGGTCGCAGGCGGCGCGCTCATCGCGGCCGGCCTCTACCAGCTGACGCCGCTCAAGAGTGCGTGTCTCCGCCACTGCCGCTCGCCGCTCCACTTCCTGCTGCAAGGCCGCCGAGGCCGGCTCGGAGCAACGTGGATGGGTGTCAAGCACGGCGGCTATTGCGTCGGCTGCTGCGCCGGCCTGATGCTTGCGCTCTTCGCGCTCGGCGTGATGAGCCTCTTCTGGATGGCCGTCGTCGCGGCCGCGATCCTCGTCGAAAAGTCGATCCCAGGCGGCGAGATAGTCGCGCGGGTGCTTGCCGTCGTCCTCGTTGCGCTGGGGATCTTGGTCGCCGCCTCGCCGGCGAGCGTGCCGGGGCTAGTACAGCCGAGTCAGATGCCCATGAAGATGCAGCCATGAGCTGGCGGATCCGCGGCACATACTTCGAGTCGTGCAACTGCGACGCGATTTGTCCCTGCCGCCGGATCGACGGCGTATTCGGTGGGCGCTCGACGCATGGGGTCTGCATGGGCGTGCTCTCGTGGCTGATCGAGGAGGGCGCCGCGGAAGGCACCGACCTTTCGGGGCTCCCGGTCGCGCTGGCAGTGCGCTACAGCGACGACGAGCCGGGCTCACCTTGGACCTGGGTCCTCTACGTCGACGCGAGCGCAACCGATGACCAGCGCGCCGCGCTCGAGGGGATCTTCACGGGTCGTCTCGGCGGAGACGCGATGACTCACTTTCCCTGGGCGTGGAAGAGAAGCGAGCTCGTCGCTGTTCGGCCGGTCGAAATCGAGGTTGACCACACTCGCCGGCGGCAGCGACTGCGGATCCGCGACCACGTCAGCGTCCGTATCCGCGACCGTTACGACGGCGCCGAGACGGTCACGTGCGTGATCCCCGGGCACGAGCGTGACGGCGAGGAGCTCGTCGCGGACGAGCTCGTCGTCGAGGACGGCTCGCTTGCATTCACGTACCGCGGCGTTTGCGGCTACGGGTCGACGTTCGAGTACGGAGGCTAAGCGGCCCGGCCTCGTCAGGCGTTACTCGCTGGGCTTGCCGCCCTGGCCCCAGTGTTTCGCCGGCACGCCCTGGATGATCACCTGGATGTGCTCCTTCGCGGCGCCGCTCGACTCGTGTAGCGCGTTCGTCAGAGCCTCGATCATCTTCGGCACCGACTCTTCGGTCACGCGGCGGTCGTAGATCTTCACGTCGATGACTGGCATGCGGACTCCTTGTTCGAGGAGACCCGATCCTACGACGAAGGGGCCGGCGGCATCTGGTCGACCGGCCACGGCTTCCCGCCGAGACCCCAGTTCTTGGGCGAATGGCCCTCGACGATCACCCAGGTGTGGTCGCGCAGGCCCGGGTGCGTCGCCTCGCAGAGCGCGTCCGTGAGCTTCTCGATGAGCGCCGCGCTCGTCTCGTCGCTCATGCGGTAGTCGAACAACTCGACCCTGATCAGCGGCATGGCATGTCCCTTCCCGTTGCGTGGCGTTACGGTAGGAGGCGTGGCAACGCGCCTCCAGCATGTGGGGCTGATCGTCTCCGATCTCGAGCGCTCGCGCCGCTTCTACGGTCAGGCGCTCGGGCTCGAGGAGGTGCCTCGCCCGCAGAACTTCACCTTCGCCGGCACATGGTTCAGATTCGGCGAGACGGAGATCCACCTGCTCGCCGAGGCCGACACCACCGGGCGGGCAGCCGCCCCGGATCACGGGTCTAGCGCGGCCTACGGGCTCTCGAGTCACATCGCGTTCGAGGTGGAGAATCTTGCGGGATCGTGCGCCCGGCTCGAAATGAACGGAGTTCCGCTCATCGGCGGCCCGATGCCGCGCGGAGACGGCGTGACGCAGGTCTTCTTCCTCGACCCCGACGGCTACGTCCTCGAGCTCTTCCAGTGGACCGGGGAGGACCAGAGCGACGCTCCCGAACGGGCACCCGTCCGTCGCTAGCTGTCCAGCTGGATCGTGCGCTATACCGGGTCCACCAGACCAAGGAGGCTCGCATGGCGCTACAGCACCTCTCAGCGGAGGAAGCGAGGCAGGCGCAGCCGCAGCAGTCGCCCATCAGCGCTCCGGAACCGTGGTTGGGCCCGGAGTCCGTCGAATCGGGAGCCTGGACGCGACGCGAGGTGTTCGGCTACGTGCTCTGGGGGAGCATCGCCTTCGTCATTCTCGTCTTCGAGTGCGTTGCCGCATTCGACGGCGATGCCACACCCTGGCCGACCCTCTCGAGCACGGCGGGGAATCTCCAGGAGGACCACAACTGGACCGGGCTCGTGATTCTCGGTGGGCTGTCAGTCCTCGCGGCACGCATCGTCTTCTACCCCTGGCCCAACCGCCGATCGGAGGGCTGACCATGGCCAAGGATCAAGTGGGATACGTCATATGGGGCGTCCTCGCGATCGTCGTTCTGATCCCCGAGCTCCTCGCAGCGTTTGGGCGAGAGATCATCCCGTGGCCCGGAGTCGCACGTACGGCGACGAATCTGTCGGCTCGCGCACCCTGGCTCGGGATGGTGTTCCTGGCCGGGTTCGTGATCCTCGGGGTGCACATCATCTTCTACCCGTGGCCTTCGCCCGAGTGAGACACAGGACCTGATCACGAGTCAAGCGCGGCCGCCTTCGAGCGGCAGCCCGGCGTCCCTCCACTCTTCCTTTCCGCCGGCGTAGTGGTGGACGTTCCGGTAGCCGAGCTCGAGCAGCCGCGCCGCGACTTCGATCGAGCTCTCGCAGTCCGGTTTTGCGCAGTAGACGACGACCTCGGCGTCGTAGTCGGGAATCCGGCGCTCGGCCAGCTCATCGACGCGTTCGGGCGGCATGTTGATCGCGCCCGGAAGATGCGAGGCCGCGAAGGAGATGGGTGAGAGCGCGTCCACGATGACGAGCTCGTGCTCGCGCTCGATCTTTCGCCAGAGACTCCCCCGGCTGATCTCCCGGAGTGCAGGGGTCACCACGACAGTGTGGCGAGAGCGCGGTATGTCTCGCGCGGCGCAGCCGTCACGCCGCGCGATCTTACGCGCTGTGCCTACGCTTCGAGCGCGACGACGAACTCGCGCTCCCCGCCGCGCCAGGTCACTCGGAGCGAGCTCCCGACGAGCTTCAAGAGCGAGACGACAGGCGGGTTGTCGCCGCACACGGTCGCGACGAGCTCCCTGATCCCCGCCGCTCGTGCATCGGCCGCGAGCTCACGCGCGAGCGTGGATCCGATGCCTCGGCCTTGGTGGGCGTCCACGACCTCGAACGCGACCTCGGCCGCCGTGCCGTCACGAACAAGACGGGCCATCCCGGCAGGCTGCGGGTCGTCGTCGAGATAGCCCACCAGGACGTGGTGGTCGCCGTCGACGCGCGCCAACGCGTTGATCTCGGTCTCCGACAGCCGCGGCTTCGCGCCGCAGAATCGCTTCTCGCGAGAGCGGGAGCCGAGGTTCTCGAACAGAGCAGTGACCGTCTCTGTGTCGCCGTTTCGCAGTGGCCGGATCGTGAGTCCGTTTACGTAGCGCGTTTGCATGTACCGAGGGTAAACGCCTCCTTGGCCGCTTCGCTTCCCCGTCACGGGCCATCTTCTTGACATGGCCCGTACCGGCCATGCAGACTGTCGGGCCATGGAGCAGGACATCCGCTTCTGCGATCTCGACGGCATGCGCATCGCGTACGCGACCGTCGGTGACGGGCCGTTGCTTCTGTTCAGCGCAAGATGGGTCTCCCATCTCGAGGAGGAGTGGGAGGACCCGAGCGCGCGGAGCTTCTTCGAGGAGCTTGCGGGCACCCATCGCGTCGTGCGTTATGACCGACTCGGGGCGGGCCTCTCGGACCGAGAGCTCGCCGGTCCTCCGACGACTGAATCCGAAGCGCGGGCGCTCGCAACGGTGCTCGAAGCCTGCGGCGGCGAGTCGGCGATCGTGTTCTCGTGCTCGTGCGCCGGCCTCGCGACGGCGCGTTTCGCAAATGCGGCGCCCGATCGCGTCCGCAAGGTTGTGTTCTTCGGCGGATACGTCTCTCGCACTGACGTCCCGGAGGTGACGCGCCGATCGCTCGTCGAGTTTGCGCGTCTGAATTGGCCGCTCGCGGCCCAGATGTTCTCGGGTTTGATCAACCCTCACGGCAGCGGCGCCGAGATCGCGGCGCTCAGTCGCCATCTGCGGCACTCGGCCGCGGCGGATGTCGCCGCGGCGTTCCTCGAGCTCGAGCTGACGGCGGATGTGCGGCCGTACCTGCCCGGCGTGACGGCGCCGGCGCTCGTGCTCCATCGTCGCGGCGACCGCACCGTGCCGATCGGACACGGTCGCGAGCTCGCCTCACTGCTCCCGAACGCGCGCTTCGTCGCGCTCTCGGGCGACTCGCACCTGCCCTGGATGGACGAACAGCGCGAGCTGCGACGAGCGCTTGCCGGGTTCCTCGAGGACGCTGTACCCGTGCAATCGAACGGCGACTCGCCGCTCACCCGGCGCGAGACCGATGTGCTGCGACTCGTCGCCGCCGGGCTCTCGAATCGGGAAATCGCGTCGTCGCTCGTCGTGAGCGAACACACCGTGCACCGGCACGTCGCGAACATACTGCGCAAGCTGACCCAGTCCACGCGCGCCGGAGCGGCAGCCCAGGCGACGCGCGCGGGCCTCATCTAGGAGCCCGGCCGCCAGTCGGGCTTGCGGTCCCAGACGCGGGTTCAGGTGATCGCCCGAATGCCGGAGCTGAGTGGGCCCGCCGGAGCAGGCCCTCTCCGTTGACGGTCGACCTACGCCGCTGTGATCAGACACACGTTGAAGAACGAATCCCCAGCGGCGAGGTGGAACGGGCCGAAGTCGATCAGCCCGACCGGCGGGAACACGATCTGAACAGGCCCGTTGAGCTCGGTGAACGTCGCGACGCCGACGCTCTCGCCCGGATCGAGCGTTCCGAGCTCGACGTTCGGCAGGAGCGTGTGCCATCCGTGCGGGCCGATCTGCTCCGGCTCGGACCACGAGTCGGTCATGTCGAACGTCGTCAGCTGGCCGTCTCTGAAGATCCCGCTGATCGTCGACTGCTTGAGCAGAAAGTCCTTCGTCAAGCCGTGCGTCCCGGTCGTGTAGCTACCGAGCTTGACGACGACGGGTACACCTGCCGGAACCGTCGCTTCCCCGTCGGGGCAGTCCGGCGGGAAAGAGAGGTCGATCACGATGGGATCGGCGGCACTCGCCGCCGGGGCAACCGTGCCGGCCACCGTGGCGAGGCTCAGTGCTACGAGCGCTGCGACGAGACCTCGACTATTCATGTGCGACTCCTTCCTCTCGACTGACCCGAGGATCGAACCGTCCGCTACCAGGCCACTATCGACCGGCTACTGTCCGCCCGGGCATCGGTTCCTACCCCCTTCGACTCGGCGCATGGATTCCTCACTTCGCGCGCGTCCACTCGCCGGTGAAGATCGCGCCGCGCTGGTTGCAGGTGTCGGCCTTGCTCGCCGACGCGAGCATCAGCGTGCCGCCGCTCACCGACCACGCGTAGGTCGCCTCCGGGCCCCACGGCTCGCACCAGCCGCCCTCGGCCGGATCGCCGGTCCATACAGGGCCTCCGATCTTGATCTTGCTCGGACCGGCGATGTAGTCGATCTTGACGTGCCCTCGCGGATCGGGCCCGCTGATCCGAATGAAGCGCCGATCGACGATGATCCGGTACGTACCCGGCTGGGCGGTGATACCCCGGTACAGGACGTTCCTGTCTGGTGGCACCGCGGTCGCGAGGTCGCGCTCCCACGTCCCGTGAGCTGCGCCGGCGGCCTGGCCGGCGCTGGCCGCACGCGCGCGACGAACGTGCTCGTCGCCGTCGTCTTCCGGTTCGCGCCCGTGCCGTTTGCGCGGACGGTGAACCGGTGCTTCCCCGGCGCGAGCCACGACGTGACGAGGTAGCCGGTATTTACCTTTCCCGTTGCCTCGTCGCGTCCGTCGGAGCCGAACGCGTACGGTGGCAGCCGGTTGTCGAAGACGACCTTCCCGTCGATCAGAAACTCGACACCGGGAAGAGCACTGGAGCCGACGGGTAGGCGATCCAGCGGATCCGCTGCGGCAGAACCGTCTTGCCGTCGAGGCTCGACCTGATCGTGAAAGGTTTCGCGACGCGCTCGGCGGCCGTCGACGAAGCGGTTAGCACGACAGCGAGCCCGGCGCAGCCGAGCGCCAGCGCGGTGAGCTTCGTTGCACGTTTCAGCATCGGTTCCTCCGTTCGTCGCGACGACGTGCGTCGGGTCTCCAATGGATGACGTCGATGATCGAATCCGCCGCTACCGAGGCGCTATCGAGCGGCTACCGTCCGCCCGAGTGCTCGAGTTCCGCATCCTGGGGCCGCTCGAGGTCGTCGGGGACGAGGGCCCGATCCGCCTTGGAGGGCCGAAGCAGCGGGCAACCCTCGCGATCTTGCTACTCAACGTCAATCGAGTCGTATCGGTCGAGCGACTCGCTGACGACCTCTATGCGGGAGCCGCTCCTGTCACGGCCGTCACGCAGGTGCAGCGCCAGATCTCCGAGCTCCGCAAGGTGCTCGGCGATGCCTCTGGGATCGAGACCCGCGCGCCGGGCTATGTCATTCGGCTCGCTCCTGATCAGCTCGATCTCAAACGCTTCGAGCGCCGAACGCAGGAAGCGAACCAGGCGCTTGCGGAAGGGGACGCGCGCGCCGCCGCCGGTCTCCTTGCCGATGCACTCGAGCTCTGGCACGGAGCACCGTTAGCCGATCTCGTTTACGAGCCGTTTGCGCAGATCTCGATCGAGCGGCTCGAGGAGATCCGACTGGCAGCGCTCGAGCAGCGAATCGACGCTGAGCTAGCTCTCGGCGGTCACGCGCAGCTCATCGGAGAGCTCGAGGAGCTGGTCGCCGAGCACCCGCTTCGCGAGCGACTCCGCGGGCAGCTGATGCTCGCCCTATATCGGTCGGGACGCCAGGCAGACGCACTCGACGTCTACCGTGCAACGCGGACAACGCTCGTCGAGGAGTTCGGCATCGAGCCCACTCCGAGGCTCCATAAGCTCGAGCGGGCGATCCTGAGGCAAGACCCTTCTCTGGACGTAGAGCGTGCGACGCCTGCTGCTACGCGCTCCTCGAAGCCGCAGCACCGAGCGGTGCTCGTTCTTCCCTCAGCAGAGGATTGGCTCGACGGGCTCCTGGCTATCGCCGAGCCGCTCGCGCGCGTTCTGACGCGAGAGGTGATCGTCGCGCGTCTTGCTCGCAGATGCGAGCGGGCTTGAGGACGTAGTGTCGACTCTGAATACGCGTCTCGCCTCGATCTCCGTCACGTGGCGGGCAGCTGCGTTCACGACACAAGACGCGATCGGCGATCTGGTTCGCCTCGCGACGGTTTACGACGTCGAGCTCGTCCTTCTGGATGCTCCACCCGGGATCGACGCGAGCCTGCTCCCGGAGGATCTCACGGCGATGCTCGAGCGCTCGCCCGCCGATGTCGGGCTAGTCGCAAGATCGCCGATCGACCTGAAGGAAGGTGCAGGAGTCTTCGTGCCGTTCGGGGGCGGCGAGCACGATTGGGCCGCGCTCGAGTTGGGCGCCTGGCTTGCCTCCGCCCTGAGGTCGCCGCTCAAGCTCGTCGGGCACTAAGGCGGATCCGCGCCAAGGCAGACAAGACGCGAGTCGTCTGCTTGCCGACGCGTCACTCGCGGTGCAGCGAGTGGTGAGAGTCGAGACTACCCCGCTTCTCGCGGAGGCGACAGAAGAGGCACTCGTCGCCGCCGTCGAGTCCGCGAGCGTCGTCGTCGCGGGCATCTCACCGCGCTGGCGTCGAGAAGGGATCGGTGCCGCACGCCGCGCACTCGTCCGCGATGCTCGTCCGCCCGCTTGCTCGTTCACCGGGGCCTGCGGCCGGGTGGCCTTGCGCCGCCGGAGAGTCGGACGCGATTCAGCTGGTCGATCGAGGCGAGCTGACTACGGGACGCACTGCGGCGTCTGGTTGCCGGTGACGAAGGTCGCAAACGGCCGCGTCCCCGAAGCTCTCGTCCGCGCCGGGCGCGCTGCCGTTGAACAGCCCCACCGTGGGGACGTACTTCCCGGGGACGGGGTGGCCGGGCGTCGAGAGCTCCCCGGAGACGGGGAAGAGCAGGTTCTTGCCGACGTCGTACATGAAGTAGTCCGTCGTCCCTTCTCTTCTTGATCGTGCCGTAGTAATCGGGTCGCACTCTGTCGCCGTAGGCGGCTTTCAGTTCGTCGATCGTGGAGCATGGACCAATGCCCTCCGCGGTCTTGTACTTCTCGTCCCAGGTGACGATGATGCTCGCCGTGTCCTCGAGGCCGTCGGGGAAGAAGGCCCAGACCTTGTCCTCGAACGCGAGCATCGCGTACTCGCTGCTGGGCGCTCCAGGAAGGTCCGGCGGCAGATTCACGGGAACCGCGGGGCCCAGGATCTTCTCGTAGGCAGCGCGACGAAGCCCGAGCCGTGCTCCGGCGATCGACGTCTGCGTGATCGCCGGCGGCCCCGGGGTCAGATCCGCCGCGCGCTGCCAGGATGATTCCGCTCGCGACTCGCAGCCGCGACGATCGCCGCGATCGACGGCCAAACCGAGTCGCCGCCTGCGGCGCCGTCGGGGCACCACAGTCCGTCCCTGCAGCGCGGCGCGCGCGGCCTCGACCAGCTCGCCACAGGTCGAGTACCGCTCATTCGGCGACTTCGCGAGTGCGGTCGCGAAGACGTCGTCGAACGCCGCGGGGAGCTCGGGCATGAGATCGGAGAGACGCGGCGGCGGTTCGTTCAGATGGGCGAACACGACCGAGAGCTCGCTCTCCCGATCGAAGGGGCGCGTGCCCGCCAGGCACTCGAAGAGAACGCAGCCGAGCGAGTAGACGTCGGCGCGGCCGTCGATCTCGCCGCCCTCGATCTGCTCGGGCGGGATGTAGTCGATGGTGCCGACGAGGCCTCGGTCGGTCGTCAGGCTGCTGGCCGACGACAGGTGTCTGGCGAGCCGAAATCGCAGACGTAGGCGTGCTCTCCGGTCGGGGTGTCAGTGATGAGGATGTTTCCCGGCTTCACGTCCCGGTGGACGAGACCCAGCGCGTGCGCGGCGTCGAGCGCCCCTGCGACCTGGGCCACGAGACCGAGCGCGCGCTCGGGATCGAGGCTTCCCTCGTGCCGGAGGACCTCGCGAAGGTCAGACCCTTCGACGTAGGCCATGGCAAGGAAGAGAACGCCGTCCTCCTCGCCCGCGTCGAGGACTGGCACGACGTGGGGATGGTCGAGTGAGGCCGCGAGCTTCGACTCGCGCAGGAAGCGTCGACGGAAGCGCTCGTCGTCTGCGAGTTCGCGCACCAACACCTTGAGGGCGACTCGGCCGCCGCGTCGCGTGTCCTCGGCGAGGTAGACGGTTCCCATTGCGCCTTCGCCGATCAGGGAATCGATGCGAAAGCCCGCCAGAACCGAGCCGGTGCGGATGTCGGTCCGCATTCCTCAGGGAGTTTGACCCGTTCGTTGTGAAAGCCTCAAGGAAAGATCCCAACGGCGCACCCACTGACTCGCCGTGCGACGGCTGTGCGGCGCCGCGCCGAAGGTCGAGAATCGATGAGGGGCCGACGAGTCGGCCCCTCATCTCATCGCGCTACGACTTGATCTCGATCCGACGGCGCTGAGCGCGCTCCACCTTGGGAACGCGGACCATGAGAACGCCGTCCCCGAGCTTCGCCTCGATCTTCTCGGCGTCGACGTGACCGGGAAGGCTGATGCGGTAGTCGAACCGGCCCGTCCGGCGCGTACGTCGGCGGACGGTTCCCTTCCGCTCGCGCTCCTTGGCCTCGCCCGCGATCGTGAGCTCGTTACCGACGAGCTCGACGTCTACGTCCTCGCGCTTGACGCCTGGAAGCTCGGCCTCGACGACGTAGGCGTCGTCGGTCTCCTCGAGATCCACGAGCGGAGACCACCCCGCCTTGTCGATCAGCGGTGACGCCCAGCCAAAGCCGCCGAACGTCTGCTCGAGGATCCGCCGCATACGCTCGCTCACTTGCTCGAGCTCGCCCTGCGGCTCCCACCGCTCGGGTGCGGCTTCGGTGCGGCGCTCCGGGAGAGTCTGAGACATGCTTGTTACCTCCTTTCTCCCGTCGGCGGGTCCGTACCCCGCCGCCTTCGGCCTCCAAACCGCGCGTGGTTCACGTTCTCCGCAATTTGCGGAAGATCCGTGCCACCCGACCGCTACCGTGCATCAGCGATGGGATGGGTCCCGTCGCTATGCTCGCTTGCGAAGGGGCCGACGAAGTGAATCGTCAGGAATGGGGATAAGGAGATGACCGTGAATCGGCTCTACGAGATCCTCGAAGAGAAGGGCGGCGACGTCCTCGAGATCGATGCGGAAGCATCGGTGTTCGAGGCGGTGCAGCTGATGGTCGAGATGAACGTCGGATCGCTCCTCGTGACCGAAGGCGGCGAGATCACGGGGATCGTCACCGAGCGGGACTACCTCCGGCGGGTGACGCTCGAGGGGCGTGACGAGCGGCAGACGGCTGTTCGCGAGATCACGTCCTCGCCGCTGATCGTCGCTTCGCCCGAGACGACGGTCGACGAGTGCATGGCGCTGATGACCGACCGCCGGATCCGGCACGTTCCCGTCGTCGAGGACGACAGGGTCGTCGGGCTCGTCTCGATCGGCGACCTCGTCAAGTTCAAGTCGAAGCTGCAGACCTTCGAGATCCAGTACCTGACCAACTACATCACGGCCGGCTAGAGACGCTGGAGCCGGACGCCGCCTCGCTAGAGGCTTGCGTACAGATCGACCCCGACTCCGTCGGGATCGCGGAGCTGCGCATAGCGCTGGCCCCAGACGGCATCCCAAGGAGCCTTCTCGCCGTCGAATCCGGCGGCAACGACTCGAGCGTAGAGCTCGTCCACCTCGGCAGCGTTTGCACACTCGAACGCCAATCCGACTTGATTGCCGGTCTCGCGCTTCCAATCGGGCCGAAAGCTCCGCACGGTGTCCTCGGAGTCGAGCATGAAGCGCACGCCGTTAGGCAAGAACGTGTCGACGTGGCCCTCGCCCGGAGTCTCCGGGACATCGAGCCCTACGAGCCGGTAGAACGTGATCGACCTCGCCATGTCCGAGGTCACGATCCCGATGGCGTTCAGTTGTGGCATGCGCAGACCCTATCGCCGAGGCGATGTGCTAGGCGTCACTGTGGGTTCGAGGCGCTCGGAACTCTGACGACGCTCATTCGCTAGTAGCTCTTACCGCATACTCGGGGCTATGGCTTACGCGCACCCTGCCCGGCACCTTCTCCGCGCGAAGGACCTCGTCGACGCCCGCTACCGGGAGCCCCTGGATGTGAGGGCCCTCGCGCGCACCGCCAAGCTTTCGCCCGCGCACTTCAGCCGTGAGTTCCGCAGGGCGTTCGGCGAGTCGCCGCACCAATACCTCCTGAACCGAAGGCTCGAGCGCGCCGCAGCGCTACTCCGCTCGACGGATCGCTCGGTCGCGGACATCTGCTTCACCGTTGGCCTTCGCAGCGTCGGGTCGTTCACGACGAGCTTCGGCCGGATGTTCGGCATGTCGCCCACGGCGTATCGCGCGGCGCATCCGCCCGCGCTGACCCGCGTGCGCGTCCCGACTTGCGTCTTGATGGCGTGGGCTCGTCCGGACACAGCACGTTTGGAGAAGACAGCCGAGCCGGGCCTGGCTAGCGTGGCTTCCCAGTAGACGACAGAGGAGGACACGATGTTGAAGCAGCTCACCAACGCGCAGGTCTGGGTCCACGATCAGGACGAGGCGCTCGAGTTCTACACGGAGAAGCTCGGGCTGGAGCTCCGCGAGGACGTCACCGTTCCCGAGATGGGGAACTTCCGCTGGCTCAGCGTCGGCGTGCCCGGCCAGCCGGACGTGGCGATCACGCTCATGGCCATCCCCGGCCCGCCGGTCTTCGATGCCGAGACGCAGGGAGCGATCCAGACGCTCGTCGCCAAGGGCGTTGCGAGCGGTCTGTTCTTCGCCACCGACGACGTCCAGGGGACGTACGAGGAGCTGAAGAGCCGCGGGGTCGAGTTCCAGCAGGAGCCGACGGAGCAGCCGTACGGCATCGACGCGGGCTTCCGCGATCCGTCGGGCAACCAGATGCGCATGGCGAAGCGGAGCTAGTCGGAGCGATGGCGGAGGACGCCTACGTGCTGAGGCCGGTCGGCGTCGTACGCTCTTCGCTCGAGAACCGCATCGACGCGCCCCGTCAAGGCGACGAAGGCGCGCCCGCTGCCACGATCTTCCTGGAGCCGTCCTTCGCGGACGCGCTCCAGGGAGTCGCGGTCGGCGACGAGGTCTTCGTGATCACGTGGCTGCACGAAGCGCGGCGCGACATCCTGAAGGTGCACCCGCGAGACGACGAGAGCCGCCCTCTCGCCGGCGTCTTCGCAACGCGATCGTCCGACCGGCCGAATCCCCTAGGCCTGCACCGCGTCACCGTGCTCGGGATCGCCGGGCTCGAGCTCGAGGTCGAGCCGCTCGAGGCGATCGACGGGACTCCCGTCGTCGACATCAAGCCTGTCCTTCGAGGTGAGCGCTAGGTCGCGTCGTTAGGCTCGCCGCGAGGCATGCGACCGATCGATCAGCAAGTCATCCTCGTTACGGGTTCGACCGACGGCCTCGGGCGAGCGCTCGCGCGCGAGCTCGCCGCGCGGGGAGCGACCGTGCTTCTCCACGGCCGCGACGCCGCCAAAGGGAATGCTGCGGTGCGCGAGATCCACGAGGCGACCGGCAACGAGCGCCTCGCCTTCTGCCTCGCCGACTTCAGCTCGCTCGCGCAGGTGCGCGGGCTGGCGGAGCAGATCCTCGCCGAGCACGAGCGGCTCGACGTCCTCGTCAACAACGCGGGCATCGGGACCAGTGGCCGGACGCAGCCATCGAGCGGGTCAGCCAGGACGGCTATGAGCTCCGCTTCGCGGTCACTACCTGGCGCCGTTCCTGTTGACGCGCCTCCTCGAGCCGCTTCTCGTCCACTCGGCGCCCACGCGGATAGTGAACGTCGCCTCCGCGGGCCAGGCGGCGATCGACTTCGACGACGTGATGCTCGAGCGCAGCTACAGCGGCGTTCAGGCGTACTGCCAGAGCAAGACCGCCCTCGTGATGCTGACATTCGATCTCGCCGACGGGCTCCGCGACCGGGGCGTGACCGCCAACTGCCTGCACCCCGGCACCTACATGCCGACGAAGATGGTCCTCGAAGCGGGCGTCAATCCGGTCGACTCGCTCGAGTCGGGAGTCGAGGCGACGATGCGTCTCGTCGCCGACCCCGACCTGGGGGGCGTGACGGGCGAGTATTTCAACCGTCAGCGCGAAGGCCGCGCGCACCCGCAGGCCTACGACGCCGACGCGCGCCGCCGGCTGCGCGAGCTCAGCGCCGAGCTGGTCGGGCTGCCCGACGACGCGGCCTGAGAACTCGAATCAGAATGAGTTCGTGGGCAGGGCGAGAGCGGCAGTCGGCAGCTTGGTATTCCTCGTGCTGGTGCCGGGTGTTGTCGCTGGCCTGGTTCCGTGGTGGTTGACGGGCTGGCAGGTTGAAGAGCCGTTTCCGTATTGGCTACCGCTGCGGGTCGCAGGTGTGATCCTGCTCGCCGCCGGTGTCGTCGTGTTGCTGCACTCGTTTGCGCGCTTCGTGGTCGAAGGCATAGGCACGCCCGCGCCGGTCGCTCCCACCGAGCACCTGGTCGTCGGCGGGCTCTACCGCTATGTCCGCAATCCCATGTACCTGGCGGTCGCGGCGACGATCGTCGGGCAGGCACTGGCACTGGGCCAGCCGATCCTGCTGGCGTACGCGGCGGCCTTCGCCGTCGCTGTCGCCGCGTTCGTGCACTGGTACGAAGAGCCGACTCTGCGCCGTCAGTTCGGCGACCAGTACGAGGCATATCGGCGTGCGGTGCCGGCCTGGTGGCCGCGTCGCGAGCCGTGGGACGCGGGCAACGTCGATCACTCGCTTGCTTCTCGTCGTGGTGCACCGATGTAGCGGAAGGCGAGCGCGTTGATGCCCTCCGTGTCGATCATTGCCTGCTCGTTCTCCTGGCTGGCGTTTACTTTCGAGTAGCGGTGGAGGTAGGGACGCCAAGCGAAGAAGTGCTCGCGGAAGTGGCGATCGAGCCCCGCCCGCAGCGTCTCGTAACCGTGTAGGCCGGTGTGTTCCTCGTTCCATTCGCGCAGACACTGCGGGACGGACTTCGACGGTCCGTCTAGGTTGGTGACGTACCACGCTGCTGTTCGTTCATCGAGCCGGTCCCAGGCAAATTCTTCGACGATCAGGCGCGGCGCGAGCTGTCCGATTCTGTCCAGCGCATGGTCCAGGTTGGGAACGTGGTGAAGCGATCGGCTGGCGATGACAACCTCGAAAAGGTGAGATGGAGCGAACTCCTCGAGTGTGGTGCGCTCGAAGATCGGCCCATCGGGCGCGACAGGATCTATCGCCGTGACGTCGTGGCCGGCCGCCGCGAGTGCCAGGGCGAGCCGCCCATCGCCGCAACCGACGTCGAGCAGGCGTGACGGCGTTCGAGCGAGCTGCGAAAGCACGAAATCGTGGAATTCCACGGCGCGCGCTAGGATCGCAGACCGCTGAGCCGTGCGATCTCGAAGGGATCAAGCGCAGGCCCTGAGCCGGCGCAACACGACGTGCTCCCGAGCGCGCGACGGCGTCTGCGCGAGCTCAGCGCCGAGCTCGTGAGCTTGACCAGCGTGCGACCGCAATCAGGTCGCTGAACACGCCCTGACCTGCGAGCTCCGGACCGGCGCCGGGGCCCGTCACCATCACCTCTCCGACGGGTTCAGCTCGGCAGACGACCGCGTTCACGACCCCCGAGACGCTCGGCAAGAGGATCCTCGGTGGGAAGGAGAGCGGGCTCGACTCGCGCCGTGAGGCTCGCTGCTTCGCCCTCCTCGGAGAGGTGGAGCGTCACGAGCTCCTTGACGCGAACACCTTGTGACGCCGCCGCGTCGATCTGCGCCCGGTCGACCTTCGAGATCCCCTGGCGGACGACGTCCTCGGGACGCAGCTGCGTCCCGAACACGAGTCCCGCGAGGATCATCGCCTTTGCCATGGCGTCGTAGCCTTCGACGTCGGCAGTGGGGTCGCGCTCGGCCAGCCCCAGGTTCTGTGCCTCGGTGAGGGCGTCCTCGTACGACGCGCCCTGCTCCATTCGCGTGAGGATGAAGTTGGCCGTGGCATTGAGGATGCCTCGAAGCGAGATCGGCGTCGTCCCCGCCAGTCCATCCACGAGCGTGCTCAGCACCGGGGTTCCCGACATGACGGTGGACTCCGCCCGGAAGGGAACTCCCTTCTCGCGCGCGAGCGCTGCGAGCTCGACACCGTGGAGAGCCACGGGCCACTTGTTGGAGGTCACAACTGGAATCCCGCGCCGAAGCGCATCTCGCATATGCGTGACCCCGGGCTCGCCGCTGTCGGCGGAGCTCGCGGTCACCTCGACGAGCACGTCGGCTTCGGTCGCGGCGAGCCCTTGTGCGCTACTTGGCCAATGTCGGATTCCGTCGAGCTCAGCGAGCGACCGGCCGGCAGATGCAAGCTCGAGAACGGTCCGCGGATCGAGGCCACTCGCGTCGTAGACGAACCCCTCGCGCGCGTTGGCGACGCCCACGACCTTGGGAACGAAGCCGTACCGGTCTGCGAGCCTCGGCGCCTGCTCGTGCATGGCGCGGAGGAGCCACTGCCCGACCGTGCCGAGCCCGACGATCCAGATGCGCACTTCTTTCATCGCACGAACGGCGGCGAGCCCGTGCCGCTCGCAAGACTCCGCGTAGTGGTGCTGAGCACCTCAGGATCATCAAGGATGTGCCCGCGGAACGCGGAAGACCTGACCCCGGTCGCACAAGCCGAGCTCAGGATGAGATTCGAAATGTGCTCCGCCGCACTGCTGTTTCCCAGAAGCCGGCTCTGCTTCGACGCGTGCGTGAAGAGCCAAACGTGAGAGAGTTGGGCGAGTAGGACCGGGTTGAGTGCTCGGGTGTTCTGATCGCGTGCCCAAGGAGGCGAGCAGTGGAACCAGAGACCGTCGCCGAGCAGGAGCGAGCGCATGCGGACACGGAGCGCAGGCATCTCACGGTCTTCTTCTGCGATCTCGTCGAATCGACTGCGCTCAGCGAGCAGCTCGATCCGGAAGATCTCGTCGAGCTCATCGCCGCATACCACGCCGCCTCAGCCGAGGTGATCGAGCGCTTTCACGGCCACGTCGCGCAGTACCAGGGCGACGGCGTTCTCGCCTACTTCGGGTATCCCCACGCACAGGGCGACGACGCCGTCCACGCCGTTCGCGCTGGGCTCGACATCGTCCGCGCCGTCCGAGGGCTCTCAGGGCCCCGACTCGACGGCGCCGAGGTGCGCCTTGCCGCCCGTGTCGGCATCCACACAGGCATCGTGGTCGTGAGCGAGATGGGAGCGGGCAGGCGGCGTCAGTCCCTCGCCGTCGGAGACACCGTGAACGTGGCGGCGCGGTTGGAGAAGCTCGCCGACCCGGGAACGGTCGTCGTCAGCGCGGCAACCGAGCGTTCGACGCGCGGGTATTTCGGCTTCGCGACGATGGATGCGGTAAGGGTCAAGGGCATCGCCGAACCGATCATCGTCTATCGCGTCGCCGACGACGCGGGCATCCGCACTCGCCTCGCGCTCGCTGCGGCTACCGGCCTCACGCCGCTCGTGGGCCGCGAGCGGGAGCTCGAGACTATGGAAGAGCGCTGGCGGCTAGCGTGCGAGGGGACAGGTCAGGCGGTCCTCGTATCCGGCGAGCCAGGGATTGGGAAGTCGCGTCTCGTCCACGAGCTGGGTCGGCGAGTCGGCGACGAAGGGACTCGCCTGGTCTTCCAGGCATCTCCCTACTACGCGAGTAGTGCGCTCCATCCCGTGATCGAGGAACTCCAGCGAATGTTCCGGATCGACGGCACGAGCGGCGACGAAGGCATTCTCGTCCGCCTGACGGAAGAGCTCGAGTTGCAGGGGGTTTCAGTCGAAGAGACACGCCCTGCTCTCGCCTCGCTGCTCTCCATCGCCGAGTCCAGCATTGATGCGACGCGCGAGCTTGCGCCCCAGGAGCAGAAGCGGCAGACGTTCGCGGCATTGAGGGCCTTGATGGCGGCGGAGGCCAAGCGGCGTCGTGTTCTCGCCGTCTTTGAGGACATCCATTGGGCCGACCCGTCGACCCTCGAGCTGCTCGGCCTCATGCTTACGGACGCGCGTCACGCAGCGCGTCCTCATCGTCATGACCGCGAGGCCCGAGTTCGAGCCGCCATGGCCGGCCGACACGACGTTCGCAAGGCTGAGCTTGGCACGCTTGGAAGGAAACGAGGTCGACGAGCTCATGGCCGCTGTCCTCGGTGGGGGAAGCCTGCCGAAAGGCGTGCGGGCCGAGGTTGCCGAACGAGCCGCAGGTGTGCCCCTCTTCATCGAGGAGACGCTCAAGATGATCCTCGAGGCGGGGCCGGGCGACACACAAGCCATACCGGGCAGCCTCCAGAACCTGCTCACGGCTCGTCTCGACGCGCTCGGCGACATGAAGGAGCTCGCTCAGCTCGCCTCGGTCGCCGCACTCGGAGGCGCGTTCAGCTTCGAGTTGCTTCGCTCCGTGACCCAGTCAGATAAAGCAAGGCTGAAGGAGTCGTTGGACGAGCTCGTACGCGTGGAGCTCTTGTACGAACGCGGCACCCTTAGCGACCCGGTGTACGTGTTCAAGCACGCCCTCATCTGGGAGGCGGCATATGGATCACTGCTGCGTTCGGTGCGCAGGAGCTTCCATGCCCGCATAGCCCGGGTTCTCGAGGAAACGTTTCCGGAGCGCGTCGAGCACGAGCCTGAGTTGATCGCTCAGCACCTGGCCGAGGCGGGCCGCACCTTCGATGCGATTCGCTACTGGCAGCAGGCCGGCGAACGAGCATTGCGTGCGTGGGCAACGGAAGAGGCAGCCACTCATTTCGAGCGAGGTCTCGAGCTCTTGCCATCATTGCCGGAGGGCCAGCAAGCCCGAGAGCTCGAGCTGGCATTCCAGCTTGCTCGTGGCACCGCACTTATGGCCGCACGCGGCTATGCAGCACCGGAAGCCGAGGCCGCGTACGCGCGCGCCGAGGCTCTCAGCCGCGAGGTCGCCGATCTCTCGCGTCTCGCCCCGGCGCTCTACGGGCTTGGCGCCTTCTATGCCTCCACGGCCCAGCCAAGGAGAGCCCATGACTTCGGCCTCCGTCTGCGCGCCGTCGCCGACGCCCAGGGCGACGATGACGTGCTCATCGAGGCGAACGTCATTCTCGGCATCGCGCAGTACTTGCAAGGAAATCCAATGGCAGCCGAGGAACGCTTCGAGCAGGTGCTCGCCCGCTGGGAGCCCGAGAAGCACCGCAGCCACATCTTCGCCTACGGGCAAGAGCCGGGCATCGTGAGCATGACGATGACCGCGCTCGCTTGCGGATGGCTCGGTCGCCTCGACGAGGCGCTCGGTTTCGCGGGTGAGGCCGAGCTGAGAGGCCGCGAAGTCGGACACCCGCTCACCTTCGCGTACACCCTTGGCGGCATCGGCATCCTCTACCAGCTGGTCGGCGACGTCGAGCGGGCCGAGGGCACAGCCCGGGAGCTCGTGACCGTGGCGAGCGAGCATACGCTTCCCATGTGGCTCGCATGGGGACGAACCATGCACGGCTGGGCGCTCCTCGAGCGCGGACTGGCCGAGGAAGGGATGGCGGAGATCACGCTCGGTCTGGCGGGTGCCGAGGTTGCTCATTCATCGGTGATGAAGATCCACTTTCTGAGCCAGCTCGGTGAGACGTTCGGCAGGCTTGGGTACGTCAGCGAGGGAGTCACCATGGTCGAGGAGGGGTTCGCAGATCTCGAGCCGACGGACGAGCGAGTGTCCGAGGCGGAACTTCACCGCTCGCGCGGGCTACTCCATCTCGCCGGCGAGGGCGAATCGCTCATGGCCGAAGCATGCTTCCGGCGCGGGATCGAGGTGGCTCGCCGGCAGCAGGCGCTTCTCCTCGAGCTGCGCTCGGCCACGGCCCTGGCCGAACTCTTGGCCGGCGAGGGGCGAGCTGGGGAGGCGCGTGTGCTCTTGGAAGACGTTATCGGTCGGTTCACGCAGGGGTTGGGAACTCCGGTGCTCCAGAATGCGAGCGACCTTCTCGAGCGGATCCGCGGCGCAAGCGGCTAGTGGCTCACTCAACCTTCTGACTCCTGGGGTTGCGCTCCACGTTCAGGGACAACGCGCCGTCCATAAAAGAGGTTCTCTAGAGACCGGGTCACGTCTTCCTTGTTCCGCTGAGCCTCCGAAGTGAAGGAACGTGGAAGACCTGATCCCGGATTTCCGTCGGCCTCGGTCGCCGCAGCGCAACGCGCGGGCGGTTTCGAGTCATGACTTGATCATGTCGCTCGTCCACGAGCAGCTCCTCGCGCAAGACCGGTACGAGCTCGGTCTTCCCGAGTCGCTAGTGATCAGCGTGGAGCGAGTCGCCTTGCACGCCGAGTACGAGGTCTCGCTCCGCATCTGGCACGTGGTCGCGGAGCACGGGCGCCAGCGCCTCGATGAACGTCAGCCCGCTCTCGGAGTAGAGCTCGTGCTCGATCCCGGGGTTGACGACGACCACGTCGCCCGCCCCGAGCTCCCGAGTCTCGTCCCCGACCGTCATCGTCACCGAGCCCTCGATGATCCACATGACCTGCTCCGCGCGTCCCATGGGAGTGACGCCGCACCGTCGTCCCGGGCTCGTACGTCACGTGGCAGAGCAACACCTGCTCGCCGCCGATCGCGCGGAGCCCCACGCCCGGGAAGAGGGCATGGGGCTCGACGCCGTTCCACGTTCTGAAAGGCGAGCTCAGGCGGGAACCTCGAAGCGCATCCCGCCGCTCGAGACCGAGTTCACCGAGAGCTCTTCGTCGAACACGACCTTCTTGCCCTCGCGCCGCGGCTCGCCGCCGCCTGCTGCCTTCGCTTCCAAGGCACGCAGCACTCGCTCCGGCGTGATCGGGAGCTCGGTGACCCACACGCCCACGGCGTCGTAGACCGCGGCGGCGATCGCCGGCGGCTGCGGGTTGTTCGCCATCTCGCCGATCCCCTTCGCGCCGTACGGCCCGTCGGCGGAGGGGTTCTCGATCATGATCGTGTCGATCTGCGGCATCTCCTCCATGCCGGGAGCGAGGTAGCTCCCGAACTGACCGCCGCGGTTCTCGACGTCCGGGTAGTACGGGTAGCAGTTCTCGAGGACTCCGAGCCCGAGGCCCATCATCGCCCCGCCCTCGATCTGGCCCTCGACCTGCGTCGGGTTGATCGCGCGCCCGACGTCGTAGCACTGCTGGAGCCGGAGAACCTGCACCTGGCCGGTCTCGTCGTCGACCTCGACCTCGGCCGCGCAGGTGGCGTACGAGATCGCGGAGTGGGGAGGCGAGTCGACCGTCCCGGTCTCCGAGTCGATGATCGCGGAGTACGGCTTGAGCTGGGCGCCCGTGCCGGTGATGAGCTCGCCGTGCCCGAAGGTGGCCGCTCCGGCCACGTCCGCGACGTTCATCTTCGTCTGCGGTGAGCCCTTGGCGATCACCTCGCCGTCGATGATCTCGAGGTCGGAGGGGTCGATCTCGAGCTCCTTGCCCGCGATCTCGAGCAGCTTCACCTTCACCTCCTGCGCCGCCTTCAACGCAGCCATTCCCGCGACGAAGGTCGCCCGCGAGGCGAACGTCCCGGTGCACATCGGCGACGAGTCGGTGTTCGAGTTGTCGTACGTGACCCAGTCGTAGGGCACGCCGATCGTCTCGGCCACGATCTGGGACTGGATCGTCTTCGACCCGTTCCCGATGTCGGCGGTTCCTGCGAAGACGTCGATGCGCCCGTCGGGCTTGACCTTGATCCACGCCTGCGACGGGTCGCCGTTCTGGTTCATCCCCGTCGGGTACTCGATCGCCGCGATGCCTTTGCCTCGATGCTTGGCCATGGCTAGTGCTCCTCCGGGTTTGCGGTCTGGGCCACGAGGTGCTCGGGCAGCAACTCGCCCGTGCGCGGCTCGCTCGTCATCGTCCGGTAGTCGGCCGGAAGCTCGTGGCCGATCGCCTCCGCCATCGTCTGGATCGTCGAGACGGTCGACGGATCGGTGTAGACGATGCCGTTCGGCGACGTGTCGCCGATGCGGTTCGCGTTCTTGAGCCGGATCTCGATCGGATCTATTCCGAGCACGTCCGCGATGCGGCTCATGTGGGTCTCCGTCGCGAACGAGACCGACGTGACGCCGAAGCCGCGCATCGCGGTCGTCGGCGTGCGGTTCGTGTACACGACGTACCCGTCGAATTGCAGGTTCGGGATCGAGTACGCGCCCGTGTGGTGGAAGCTGTGCTTTGTCAGGCCGTACGGCGAGAAGCGCGAGTACGCGCCCGCGTCGTGCAGCGTGAGCATCTTGCGGCCGAGGATCCAGCCGTCCTTCGTCACCGCGTCCGCGAGCTCCATGTGCCACGGCGCGCGGGTGGACGAGCAGAGGAACTCCTCCTCACGCGTCCAGCGCCACTTCACGGGCTTCCCCGACTTCATCGCCAGGAGCGCGCACATCGTCTCCGTGGCCGTGTCGACCTTCCCGCCGAAGCCGCCGCCGGTCGTGCCGCCGACGAACTTCAGCTTGTTCAGCGGCACCTGCAGGTGTGCTGCGACGACGCCCATCGAGAAGTAGAGCGCCTGCGTGCAGGAGTAGATCGTCAGCCGGCCGCTCGCCTCGGGGACGACCTGGCAGGTCTGCGTCTCGATCGGGGCGTGCTCGATTGCGGCCGGGCGGTAGACGCCCTGGACGATCGTGTCCGCGTTCTCGAAGGCCCAGTCGATGTCGCCCTTGCGGATCTGGCGACGATCCATCTCGTCCTCGAAGTGCTTGTACCAGTTGCCCTCGTGTATGGATCTCGGGGGACTCCGAGTCGAACGCCTGGCGCACGTCGAACATTGCGGGCCGCTCGTCGAACTCGATGTCGATCCGGGAGACGGCCTCGGCGGCGGTCTCCTCGTCGTCTGCAGCGACGAGCGCGATCGGCTGGCCCTTGTAGCGCACCTCGTCCTTTGCCAGCAGAGGCTCGTCGGCCGGGATCCCCAGAGCCGCGAGGTGCCCGTACTCGAGAAGTGGCACGTCCTGCCAGGTGATGACCGCGTGCACGCCGGGCATCTCCTCGACCGCTCGCGTGTCCATGCGTGTGATCCCCGCGTGGTGGTGCGGCGAGCGAAGCGCCTTCACCCACAGGGTTCCGGGAACGCGGACGTCGTCGACGTAGGTCGTGCGGCCGGTGACGTGGGCGATCCCGTCGTAGCGCGGGATTCTTGCGCCGACGACCTTCATTCCGCACCTCCTGTCGCCATGGTCGTGTACTTGCCGACGGCGGTCTCTGTCAGGTCGAACGAGTCGCCGCGCGCGGCCGCCGCCACGGCGTCGATGATCTTCGAGTAGCCCGTGCAGCGGCAGACATGTCCGCCGAGCGCCTTCTGGATCGATTCCGCGTCGTCCGTGCCGCCGTGCGCGATGTAGCTCTGGCCCGCGAGCATCATCCCGGACGTGCAGAAGCCGCACTGGGCGGCGTAGTGGTGGACGAACGCCTGCTGGATGGGCGAGAGGTCATCGACAGTCCCGAGACCCTCGACCGTCGTGATCTCGCCGCCGTCGGCGTAGCCGACTGGCATGAGGCACGAGCGCCTCGGCTCGCCGTCGACGAGCACCGTGCAGGCACCGCAGCCGCCCTGGTGGCAGCCGGCCTTCGCCCCGGTGATGCCGAGCTCCTCGCGCAGCACGTCGAGCAGTGTCGTCAGCGGCGGGCTCTCGACCTCGTGCGTGACGCCGTTGACCGTGAGGTTCATGCGGACTCCTTCAGCTCGGCGAGGACGCGGCGGACGAGCACGGGAAGCACCTTGGTTCGATACCAGGCGGAGGCGAGGGCGTCGTCGTGCGGCGTGACGTCCTGGCGAGCGCAGCGTCGGCGTCTCCTCCTTCAGCCGAAGGAAGGCGAACGCCGTGCGACCCGGCACCCGTGGCAGCGAGCTTGATCGTGCCGTCCGCCGAGCGCGCCCCGGACACGGCGAGCGCGGTGTAGTCGTGCGTGTGGGGGCGGTCGAGTCCCGAGAACGCCCCTGCTGCCGGCTCGTCGAAGGAGACGTCGAGCAGAAGTCGCTCGTGGCGCTTCGGCAGGAAGTCCTCGAGCGGCTCGTCCGTGACCCCGCCGTCGCCGGCGGAGCGCACCGTCGCACCGAGCGCGAGAAACGCGCCCTGCAGGTCTCCCCGCGGTGCTTCGTTCCCGTCGCCGGCGCAGATGTTGCCGCCGACCGTCGCCTGCGATCTGATCTCGAGGTCCGCGATGTTCGCGGCGCAGGGGCCGAGCGGAGCCGGCATCCCCACGAGCTCCTCGACCGGTGTCGTCGCACCGATCGTCACCCGCGAGCCGTCGCGCGTGATCCCCGCAAGGCCGGCACTCCCGAGCATGAGCGCCTTCGCAGGTTGCAAGCGGCGGTAGGTCATCTCCGGAACGACGATCGTCCCTCCACCGACCACGACGACGTCCGTCCCGTCCCCGAAGGCCGCGATCGCCTCGTCCTCGGAGCCGGGCATGAGGATCTCGGTCGCGGCGTCCAAAGCCACACTCGCTGTTGCCATGTCCCACCCTTCTCGTTCGAGCGTTACGTGCGCCGAGTCTAATCCGCTGGCACCGGGCTGGGGAAGGGGTCGCTCAGGGCCACCCGTGTACCCTCCGAGCATGGCTTTTCGCACCATCGACGAGCTCGAGGCTGCGCTTCGCAAAGCCGACTACTTGCCCGATCGCGGGCTCGCCACGGCGCTCTTCCTCTCGCTCGCGCTCGAGAAACCGGTTCTCCTCGAAGGTGAGGCCGGCGTGGGCAAGACCGAGGCCGCCAAGGCGCTCGCGATCGCCCTCGACACGCGGCTGATCCGCCTTCAGTGCTACGAGGGCCTCGACGTCTCGCACGCGGTCTACGAGTGGAACTACCCGCGGCAGCTCCTCCACATCCGGGCCGCGCAGGAGGGAACCGTCTCCGAGGACGAGCTCTTCGGCCCCGAGTACCTCATTCGGCGGCCGCTTCTCGAGGCCATCGACTCCGACGACCAGGTCGTGCTGCTCATCGACGAGATCGATCGCGCGGACGAGGAGTTCGAGGCGTTCCTGCTCGAGGTGCTCTCGGACTTCCAGATCACGATCCCCGAGCTCGGCACGATCCGCGCGCGGCGCAAGCCGGCCGTCGTGCTCACCTCGAACCGCACCCGCGAGCTCCACGACGCGCTCAAGCGGCGCACGCTTGTTCCACTGGATCGGGCACCCGTCGCTCGAGCGGGAAGTCGAGATCGTGCGGCTGCGCGTGCCCGGGCATCCCGGAGCGTCTCGCGGCCGAGGCCGCCGCGTTCGTCCGCGGGCTGCGCGGGCTCGACCTTGCGAAGCCGCCCGGTGTTGCCGAGACGATCGACTGGGCGCAGGCGCTCGCTGCGCTGGGCCGTGAAGAGATCGACGCCGAGGTCGTCGAGCAGACGCTCGGCTCGGTGCTGAAGTACCGCGAGGACATCGAGACCGTGCGCGACGAGACCCTCGTCGGCCTCATCGAAGAGGCACGCGCCTACCGCGAAGTCTTCGTAGCCCGTGCAAGGCACCGCGATCGTCCGGCACGTCGTCACTTTCGGCCGCGTGCTGCGCGAGGTCGGGATCGAGGTCGGGCCTGGTCGAGTTGCCGACGCGATGAATGGTCTGGGAGCAGTCGATCTCACGCGTCAGGAGGACGTCTACTTCACGCTCCGACAGACGCTCGTCTCGCGCCACGACGAGCTCGAGCTCTTCGACCGCGCGTTCGTCGCCTGGTTCCTACGCGGGCCGATCGCGCCGCTGGTTCGCCAGCAAGACCGGCGGCGCTTCGCAGACCGGGTTGTCAGGGACACGCTCGACTCGAAGCGCGACGAGGAAGAGGACGTGTTCGAGTCCGGTGAGCCGCTCGAGCGCGGCGCCTCGGCGCACGAGCTCCTGCGCGAGAAGGACTTCGCCGAGATGACGCCCGAGGAGTTCGAGCGGGTTAAGCGGCTGATGGCTGTGATCGCGCGCACACGCCCGCGGCGGAAGTCGCGACGGCGATCGCCCGATCCCCGCGGAGACACGCTCGACCTGCGCCGCCTCTGCCGCAAGTCGCTGCGCACCGGTGGCGAGCCGATCGAGCAGCCGTGGAAAGCGCGGAAGACGGTCTCGCGCAAGCTCGTCGTCCTCTGCGACGTCTCGGGCTCGATGGACGCGTACGCGCGGGCGCTGCTCCTCTACCTGCACGCGATCGTCGGGACGGGTCGTGGCGTGGAGGCGTTCGCGTTCGGCACGCGGCTGACGCGGCTCACGCCAGATCTCGCGACGCGCGACCCCGAGGCCGCTCTCGCGCGAGCGACCGAGATCGCGATCGACTGGGGAAGCGGGACCCGCATCGGCAACTCGCTCGCCGAGTTCAACTCCGTCTACGGGCGCAGGGCGCTGTCGCGTGGCGCCGTCGTCGTCATCGTCTCGGACGGCTGGGAGCGCGACGATCCCGACCTGATCGGCCGCGAGATGGCGAAGCTCGCGCGGGCGTCGTACGCGGTCGTGTGGGTGAACCCGCTCAAGGGCAATCCCGAGTACCAGCCGCTCGCCGGCGGGATGCGCGCGGCGTTGCCCTTCGTCGACCGCTTCCTTCCTGGCCATAATCTCCGAAGTCTCGAAGAGCTGGGAGCAGTGCTCGCCGGCATCGAAAGGAGGCACGCAGCGTGAAAGAGATCCTGCCCGAGGTGGAACGCTGGAGACAGGACGGCGAGAAGATCGTCGTCGCCACGGTCGTAGCCACGCGGCGCTCCGCCCCAAGACCGATCGGCGCAAGTCTTGCGATCTCCGAGTCGGGGAAGATGTGCGGCTCCGTCTCGGGGGGCTGCGTCGAGAGCGACGTGTTCGAGAACGCGCAGGAGGTGTTCGAGAGCGGTGAGCCCAAGATGCTCTCGTACGGGATCGACGACGACGTCGCCTGGAGCGTCGGCCTGCCGTGCGGCGGCGAGATCGACGTGTTTCTGGAGCGCGTCGAGTGAAGTTGCTCGAGCGACTCGCGGCTCTCCGTGCGTCGGAGAATCGCGGGATCCTCTTCACGGCTGTGGAGGGCGACGGCGTCGGGACGAAGGTGCTCGTCCTCGAGTCGGGCGAGCGCGTCGGTGAGGGGCTCGAGGAAGCGGTCGCCCAGTTCGACGAGCTGATCCGGCGCGGGCGCAACCGCCTGCTCTCGCTCGACGGCGGGACGAAGGTGTTCGCCGAGTGGTACGGCCCGCCGCCACGGCTCTTCGTCTACGGAGCCGTGGACACCGCCGAGGCGATGTGCCGGGGCGCGAAGCTGCTCGGCTGGCACTCCATCGTGGCCGACGCGCGCGGGAAGTTCGCGACGCCCGAGCGCATCCCCTCGGCCGACGAGCTCATCGTCGCCTGGCCCGAGGAGGCATTCGCCCAGGTTCAACCCGACCATCAGACGGCGATCGTCGTGTTGACGCACGACGACAAGTTCGACGAGCCCGCGTTGATCGGGGCGCTCGCGACCGAGGCGTTCTACATCGGCGCGCTCGGCTCGCGGCGAAACCAGGAACGGCGCAAGGAGCGGCTCCTCGAGGCCGGCGTCGAGGAGGAGCAGCTGGCGCGGATCATGGGGCCGTGCGGGCTCGACATCGGCGCCGACACGCAGGAGGAGACGGCGCTGTCGATCCTCGCCGAGATGCTCGCCGTGCGCGGGCAGCGCGAGGGCGGGTTCCTCAGGGACGCGAAGAAGCGCATCCACGTCGAGGTGGAGTGACCCGGGTCGAGACGCTGAGCCTCCAGCCTCAGCCTTGGGAGAGCTCGAGCAACTTGAGGAGCGTCTTCCAGTTCCGCTGCGTCCCACGCCCTCCGAGCACTCGCTCGAAGTAGTCGATCGTCAGCTTCGACCGGCCCGCTCCGTTCGGCAGGTGGAGGTAGATCTCGCGCCCTCGAAGGGTGAACTCATCCCCGGGCGAACGCTCTGGGTCGAGCGCGGTTCCCGCACCTTTCGCGGGCGCATGGTCGAGGAAGACGACGTGCAGCTTCGAGAGGTCGGCGCCGCGCGAGAGGTACGGGTTGCGCTCGGCGATCGTTGCGAGCTCCTTGGGCGTGCGGATGAGGACCGCCGGCTTGGTCCCGGAGACAGCGGCGATCTCCCGCTCGATCTTCGCCGAGAGAGCGTCCACGTCGGCGCGCGCAGTTCTGAAGACGACGTTTCCGCTCTGGATGTAGGTCAGGACGTCCTCGAAGCCGAGCGAGGAGAACAACGACTTGAGCTCGGCCATCGCGATCTTGTTCTTGCCCCCGACGTTGATGCCCCGGAGCAGAGCGATGTAAGTCTTTGTCGCTGTCATCTCGGCTCTAGCTGGGGCGCCGTGACCAGACCTGGAAGACACGCGGCCCGGAGACGATCGTGCTCGGGTCGTCGGTGAACGCTGCGAGGCTCGCCAGCGCGGCGCCGATCTCCTCGTCGGTCGCGAGCTTCTCGTCGCGTATCGCGTCGGCGGTCGCCTCGACGGTCGTCAACGGGAGGGTCTTCGCCAGCCCCTCGGTGTTGACGTCCTGAGTCAGCTTCATGGTCGGGTGGGGGATACCGGCCTCGAGGAAGTAGCGATAGAGCTTCCGCCCGATCTGCGGATCTCCACCATGCCGGCGCAGCACCTCGGGATACGTGCGCGCCCAGAACTCGTATCCGTCATTCGGCGGGTCGCAGAAGACACCGTCGAAGTCGGCGTCCTCGACGGCAACCGCACCGCCAGGCTGAACTGCGGCCCACATCCGTTTCAGGAGATCGAGCGGGCGGCTGAGGTGCTCGAGCAGGAAGCGGCAGAACACCAGGTCATAGGTTTCGGCCTCGTTCCAGTCGTTCACGTTGGCCAGCCGGAACTCGACGTTCGTCACGCCGCCCTCCAACGCGGCGGCGCGGGCGAGATCGAGCTTCACCTCGTCCATGTCGATCCCGGCGACGAAGCCTTCGGGGCCGACGATCCGCGCGATCTCGAAGGTCACTGCGCCGCCGCCGCACCCGAGATCGAGAGCGTGCATGCCCGGTCCGATTCCGATGTCCTCGAAGAGCTCGGCTGTGTAATGCCAACGCGCCCGGGAGAGCACCTGCAGGCGCTCGTAGCCTTCGACTCCGCCGCGGATCACGTATCGCTCCATCGCGCCGATCGTACAAACGGTCGCCCGGATCCGTATTAGAGTCGCCTCGACATTCCGAAACTCATTCCCTGGCGAAAGGGGGCACGGTGACGAGCACCGATACGGGCCTCGGCATCGAGGCGAAGTCGGACGCCATCTACGAGCTCGTCGAGGAAGGGGCGCAGGTCGAGCGGGTCGCCACCGGCTTCACGTTCACGGAGGGACCGATCTGGCACCCGACCGAGCACTACCTCCTCTTCTCCGACATGCCCGGCGACGTGCGGCGCAAGTACACACCCGATGGCACCGTGGTCGAGGTCCGGAACTTCTCGAACAAGTGCAACGGGATGACCTACGACGCGGATCTGAACCTGCTCGTCTGCGAGCACGTGACGAGCTCGCTGGTGCAGGAGAGCCCGGACGGGTCGCGGGAGATCATCGCCCAGGAGTTCGAAGGCGAGGAGCTGAACAGCCCGAACGACGTCTGCGTCCACTCGAGCGGCGCGATCTACTTCTCCGACCCGTGGTACGGGCGCATGCCCGGCTTCGGGCATCCGCGGAAGCGGCGACTGGGCTTCCAGGGGGTCTACCGGATCGCGCCCGGAGGCGGCGATCCCGAGCTCATCGTGGGCCGGGGGGAGTACGAGATGCCGAACGGCATCTGCTTCTCCCCGGACGAGTCGCTCTTCTACATCAACGACACGCCGGGGGCCTACATCAAGGTCTACGACGCCGCGCCCGACGGGTCGATCTCGAACGGGCGGATGTTCTTCGAGGGCATCGGCTCGGGCGTGATCGAGGAGGGCATTCCGGACGGCATGAAGTGTGACGACCGAGGGAACATCTGGGTGACCGGGCCCGGCGGGGTCTGGGTCATCTCCGCCTCAGGCGAGCACCTCGGAACGATCCTCGTGCCGGAGAACACCGGAAACATGACCTGGGGCGGAGAGGACTGGCACACGCTCTTCATCCCGAGCTCGACGTCGCTGTACACCATTCGCACGAAGGTCGGCCCGCGCCGCGAGCCCTACATGCGCTAGGAGGACGAATGAACGACGAAGCACTGACCCTGGATCCGGATCGCTGCGCGATGCTCATCCAGGACCTGCAGAACGACGTGATGATCGACGGCGGTGCGTTCGCCGAGACCGGCGCGCCTGACCACGCGCGCGAACAGAACGTCGTCGAGAACGTGAAGGCTCTCGCCGAGACCTGCCGGAGCAAGGGCATCCCGGTGATCCATGTCCACTACATCGTCGAGCCAGGCGCGCCGGGTCTCAAGCTGAACGCGCCGCTCTTCCAGGGCGTCAAGGACACGGGTGCGCTCGTACGCGACTCCTGGGGAGCCGCTCCCGCCGAAGGCCTCGAGCCGCAGGACGCCGACTTCGTCGTCCAGAAGATGCGGATGAGCGCATGGCAGGGGACGAGGCTTGAGAACCTGCTCGCCGGGCTCGGACGCGACACGATCATCATCACCGGCGCCTGGACGAACATGTCCATCGAGCACACGTCCCGCACCGGTGCCGACAAGGGCTTCTTCATGGTCGTGCCCGAGGACGGGTGCTCGACCATGAACGCCGACTGGCACAACGCGTCGATCAACTACGCGCTCCAGAACGTGTCGACCGTGACCACGTGCGGCGCGGTGACCGAGGCGCTCGCCGGCGTTCCCGCAGGCGTCTAGCGCAGACATGTGCGGGTGACCGCCGGCTGCCGCCGGCGGTCACCCGTTCGCACAAGCGGTGTTGGACGCTACGGCTGAATGTTCTGATTCAGGTGGAACAGGTTGTCCGGGTCGTACTTCCGCTTGATCTCGACCAGGCGCTCGTAGTTGCCCTTGTAGTTCGACCTGATCCGATCCTGGTCGTCGCCGGACATGAAGTTCACGTAGCCGCCCTCCTCCGAGAGTGGCGCCGTCGCGGCGTAGTAGTCCTGCACCCACTTGATGTTGGCCTCGTTGTCGGCAGGGTCCGGCCACATGGCGGCGATGACCGTGGCGAACGTGGCGTCGCGGTAGGCGAAAGCTGTCGCGTCGGGCTCGACCCGGTGGCATGCGCCGTTGATCGGGTAGATGTGCACGGTCGAGTTCACAACAGGCACCTTCGGGCCGTGCTCGAGGTGCGCCTCGATCGCCTCGTCGGTGAGCTCGCTTACGAAGTTGGCCTTCCAGTAATGCTGGAGGGCGCCCGGCGGATACAGGGCATCGAAGGCGCTGTTGAGTGCGGGGTACGGCATGGGGCCGATGTGCTCGGCTACGACCCGGCCCATGTCGCGAAGCGGCTTCAGAATGCGCTCGCCCTCGTCGACCGGTCCCGCCCAGCAGGCCACGAACGCCAACAAAGTATCGCCGTGCCGCTCGTCCGGGATGAACGGGAGCGGTGGCGCGATCTGCCAGGCAGGGAAACCTCCGAACTCCTCCGGCGCGTCGACGATGAACTCCCGGTAGCCACGCAGCACCGAGCCGGCATCCTCCAGCTCGAAGAACATCGGGCCGCCGTAGATCTCCGCAACCGGATGCAGCTGGAACTCAAATGCGGTCACGACGCCGAAGTTTCCGCCGCCGCCGCGAATTGCCCAGAACAGATCTTCGTTCTCGCGGTCGCTCGCCACCAGCGACCGTCCGTCCGCGGTAACCACCTCGGCCGAGATCAGGTTGTCGCACGACAGGCCGACACCGCGCGCCAGGTAGCCGATGCCTCCGCCGAGGGTGAGCCCGCCGACTCCGGTCGTGGATACGACTCCCCCGGTGGTCGCGAGGCCATGGGCGTGCGTGGCATCGTTGAAGGCGCCCCACGTGGCACCGCCCTGCGCACGAGCTGTCCGCCGCTCGGGGTCTACGAGTACGTCGCGCATTCCGGACAGGTCGATCACGACACCGTCGTCGACGGTGCCGAAGCCCGGGACGCTGTGCCCGCCCCCGCGTATCGCCAGGTCCAGCTCGCTTTCGCGTGCGAAATCCACCGCAGCCGACACGTCGCCCGTCTCCGCACAGCGCACAACGGCGGCCGGCCGTCGGTCGATCATCGCGTTGTGGACCTTGCGCGCGTCCTCGTAGCCCGCGTCGCCCGGCGTTACGACTTCGCCGCGCAGCTGCTCGCGAAGCTGCTCGATCGTCCGGATCCCCACGATCCATCTCCTTTGCGCTCGATGTCTCGGCTCAACTTCTACTCCTCCGGTTCA
Organism: uncultured Thermoleophilia bacterium; assembly: GCA_963722035.1. Taxonomy (GTDB): domain Bacteria; phylum Actinomycetota; class Thermoleophilia; order Gaiellales; family Gaiellaceae; genus GMQP-bins7. Next base: position 86,087 of record CAVRLG010000017.1, on the reverse strand, counting down.
GGCTCGTCCATGCAACTCGCGACCTCCCCGGTTGGTCGAGCGCTCGGCATGCGTGAGATCACGCTTCGTTCATGGCCTCGATTATCGTTGCCCTGTGATCGCGGTCGTACCTGAGCTGCTTCGCCGGCAGGCATACGTCGACGGAGAGTGGGTCGACGCCGACTCAGGTGCCACGTTCCCCGTCGTGAACCCGGCCACCGGCGAGGTAGTGGCCGATGTGCCGCGCATGGGTGCTGTGGAGACTCGGCGCGCGCTCGCCGCAGCGGAGCGTGCCCTCCCCGAGTGGAAGCACCGAACGGCGAAGGATCGTGCGCGGGTCCTCCGCCGCCTCGCGGACCTCATGCTCGAGCATGAGGACGACCTCGCGCGGCTTATGGTCGTCGAACAGGGGAAGCCTCTCGCTGAGGCGAGGGTGGAGGTCGCGTACGCGGCCTCGTTCTACGAGTGGTTCGGGGAAGAAGCGAAGCGCGTCTACGGGGACACGATCCCGACGCCGTGGCCGGACAAGCGCATCCACGTTACGAAGGAGGCCGTCGGCGTCACCGCGGGGATCACGCCCTGGAACTTCCCGGCGGCGATGCCGACACGCAAGTCCGCGCCGGCACTCGCAGCGGGGTGCACGATGGTGCTCAAGCCTGCCGAGCAGACGCCGCTCTCGGCACTCGCGATCGCAGCGCTCGCGGAGGAGGCCGGCGTACCGCCGGGCGTCTTCTCCGTCGTGACCGGCGCTGCGGAGGACGCACCACTGATTGGCAGGGAGATGACGTCGAACCCGGCCGTACGCAAGCTCGGCTTCACGGGCTCGACCGAGGTCGGAAAGCTGCTGATGGCCCAGTGCGCGCAGGGGCTCAAGAAGATCTCGCTCGAGCTCGGCGGGAACGCCCCGTTCATCGTCTTCGACGACGCCGATCTCGACGAAGCGGTCGCCGGCGCGATGATCTGCAAGTTCCGCAACTCCGGGCAGACGTGCATCTCGGCCAATCGCATGCTCGTTCAGGAGGAGATCTACGAGGCCTTCCTCGAGCGCTTCACCGAGGCTGTCCGTGGCCTCAAGGTTGCCGATGGATTCACCGACGGCGTGAATGTCGGTCCTCTCATCGACGAGCCGGCGGTGGAGAAGGTCGAGCGGCACGTCGCCGACGCGGTCGATCGCGGCGCCGAGGTGCTCGTCGGCGGCGAGCGGATCGAGGGCCAGTTCTTCCAGCCGTCGGTACTGGTGGGCGTGACCGCTGACATGGAGATGAGCCGCGAGGAGACGTTCGGCCCGGTCGCCGGCATCGCGCGTTTCTCGAGCGAGGAGGAGGCGGTTCGAATCGCCAACGACACGCCCTTCGGGCTCGCCGCGTACTTCTACTCGCAGGGCTTGTCGCGCGTGCACCGTGTGGCCGAGGCGCTCGAGTACGGCATCGTGGGGATCAACACCGGGCTCATCTCGACGGAGGTCGCACCGTTCGGTGGCGTCAAGGAGTCGGGGATCGGCCGCGAGGGATCCTCGTACGGGATCGACGAGTGGCTCGAGCTCAAGTACTGGGCGCTCGGTGGGATCGGCGCGCCGCTGTGATCGTCGAGCAGCGCGACTACCACGTCTACACGGGCAAGCTCCCGGAGCTCGTCCGCCTGTACGAGACCGAGGGGATCGCGCTCCAGCAGGAGATCCTGGGCAGCCTCGTAGGCGCGTTCACCACCGACATCGGGGCGCTCTCCACGTACACGACGCTCTGGCGGTACGACTCGTTCGCGGAGCGGGAGGAGCGAGCGGGCGCGCTGCAGGCCGACGAGCGGTGGAAGGCGTTCCTCGCGAAGGTGCAGCCGCTCATGCACACGCAGCAGAACCGGATCCTCGTCCCGACGTCGTTCTCCCCTCTGCGCTGATGACTTTGCAACAGTCTGTTGCAAGCATCCCGATTTCCCTGCTAGCGGCGAGTTGAGGGGCTTGCAACAGACTGTTGCAAGCGTTTTCTCGCGATGAGCGCCCTCGACGGCAAGGTCGCGATCGTTACGGGCGCCGCGCAGGGCATCGGGCGCGCGATTGCCGATGGCCTCGCCGGGGAGGGAGCACGGATCGTCGTCGCCGACCTCCAGGGAGCCGAGGACGCAGCCGAGTCCTACGACGGCGGCGTCGGTCTGACCGTAGACGTGGCCGACGAGAAGGCTGTCGAGCGCATGACCGCCGAGACGCTGGAGGAATGCGGCTCGATCGACATCCTCGTGAACAACGCCGGTCTCTACGCCTCGCTCGAGATGCGTCCCTTCACCGAGATTCCGCTCGAGGAGTGGAACCGGGTGATGGAGGTCAACGTCGCGTCGATGTTTCTCACGTGTCGCGCCGTCGTCCCGGTCATGCGCGAGCGAGGCGGGGGGAAGATCGTGAACATCTCGTCCGGCACGCCCTTTCGCGGTGTTCCGTTCCTGCTCCACTACGTGACGAGCAAAGGCGCGATCGTGGCGCTCACGCGCGCGCTGGCGAAGGAGCTCGGGAAGGACTCGATCCATGTCAACTGCGTGGCGCCCGGGTTCACGATGTCGGACGGCGTCAAGGCGCATCCCGAGGTGGTGGAGAAGCTGCAGAGCGCATCCGTCGCGGCGCGGACGATCCAGCGCGACCAGGTGCCCGAGGACGTGGTCGGGGCGGTCGTCTTTCTCTGCACTCCGGCCGCCGACTTCATCACCGGCCAGACGATGGTCATCGACGGCGGCCAGTTCTTCCATTGATTCTCGTTCTCTCGGAGCATCCGGCCGGCGTGGAAGTCGAATCGGGCAACCGCGTCGTCTACGACCTCGAGCGAAACGAGGCGCACTTCGGTGCCGCGCACGTCGCCGGGCCGGCTGTCGTCTGGGAGCTCGTCGCCGATCCTGGCCCAGGCGAATGGCTCCTTCGCTGCGACCGTGTGGACTTCCCGCCGGGAGGAATCGCCCACAGGCACGTGCACCCTGGTCCGGGGATCCGCAGGATCCTTCACGGGGAGCTGACGATCGACCGGGCGGATGGCGCTCACACGTACTGCGCCGGCGAAGCCTGGTTCGAAGATGCCGACGATCCGGTGCTCGCCACGGCCTCGGCGACCGGAACAACGGCGTTTGTACGCGTTCTGCTCCTGCCGGCCGAATGGGTAGGACGACGAACGATCCGCTACCTCGACCCGGCGGATGAGGAGAAGCCGAAGCTCCAGCGGGCGGAGATCTTGCTCGAGGAGCGGGTTCGGCGATGAGGAGAGGTGGCCAGATACTCGTCGACCAGCTCGAGCTGAACGGCGCCGACCTCGCGTTCTGCCTGCCCGGTGAGAGCTTCCTGCCTGTGCTCGATGCGCTCTACGACTCGCCGATCCGGCTCGTCTCCTGCCGCCACGAGCAGGGTGCTGCGAATGCGGCCGAGGCCTACGGAAAGCTGACCGGCCGCCCTGGCATCTGTCTCGTCACCCGCGGGCCGGGAGCGACGCAGGCGGCAGTCGGTGTTCATACCGCGAGGCAGGACTCGACGCCGCTGCTGCTCCTCGTCGGTCAGGTGCCACGGGCGGTCCGAGGCCGCGAGGCCTGGCAGGAGATCGACTACGGGCAAGCCTTCGGCGGCATCGCCAAAGCGGCATGGGAGGTCGACAGCGCGAAGCGGGTTCCCGAGCACATGGCTCGCGCTTTCTCACTCGCGCTCTCGGGCAGGCCAGGGCCTGTGGTGTTGGCGCTTCCCGAGGACATGCTTGCCGAGAACGCCGAGGTCGAGGACGCACTGCCCGTCGAGATCTCCCGACCCGCCCCGAGCGACGGTGACCTCGAACGCCTGCGCGAGCTCCTCTCCTCGTGCGAGCGCCCACTCGTCGTGGTGGGCGAGGGTGGCTGGACGCAGCAGACCGGGGAGGACGTTCTCTCGTTCTGCGAGGCGAACGAGCTACCGGTTGCCTGTGCCTTCCGGTGCCAGGATTTCGTGGACAACCACTCGTCGAGCTACGTCGGAGTTCTCGGGGTCGCGATGGACGAGCGCATCGCGGCCGGCTCCGCGACGCGGACCTCGTGGTCGCGATCGGCGGCCGGCTCGGTGAGGTGCCGACTCGCAGGTACACGCTCCTCGAGCCGCCGCGGCCGCACCAGACGCTCGTCCACGTCCATCCCGAGCCCGCTGAGCTCGGGTTCGTCTTCGAGACAGATCTCCCGATCGTCGCCTCGCTTCCCGAGTTCGGCGCAGCGCTCCGCAGCATCGACCCGATCGAGCCGCGCTGGCGTGAGTGGACGCAGGCGGCGCGCGCGGATTACGAGGAGAACCTTCGCCACGAGCCTATGGAGGGGCCGGTCGACCTCGGCGAGATCATGGCCTTCCTGCGCCGCCGACTACCCTCTGACGCGATCCAGACCTGCGGCGCCGGCAACTTCACGGTCTGGGCCCACCGGTTCGCGGAGTTCAGGCAGTACGGGACGCAGCTCGGCCCGCGCAGCGGCTCGATGGGATACGGCGTCGCGGCGGCGGTCGCGGCGAAGCTCGTGCATCCGGACCGGATTGCCCTCTGCTTCACGGGGGACGGCGACTTCGTCATGAGCTCGCCGGAGTTCGCGACCGCTGTCCAGTACGGGCTGCCGATCGTCGTGCTCCTCGTCAACAACGGCATGTACGCGACGATCAGGATGCACCAGGAGCGGCAGTTTCCCGGACGCGTGATCGGCACCGATCTCGAGAACCCCGACTTCCCCGCTCTCGCGCAGGCGTACGGGGGCCACGGCGAGCGGGTCGAGCGAACGGAGGACTTCGAGGCGGCGTTCGAGCGCGCGCTCGCATCCGGGAAGCCCGCGCTGCTCGAGCTGCCGGTCGATCCCGAGCAGATCAGCCCGAGAGTCCGCTTGAGCGAGCTGCAGAAGGGAGCGCGATGAGCCGCCAGGAGTACCGGGTCGACGGTCAGGCGGAGCCCATCTCTCATTTCACGGACGCCGTGCGCGCCGGAAACCTCGTCTACGTCTCCGGGATCGTGGCCGTAGATCGCGAGGGGAACCTCGTGGGCGGCGGCGATGTCGTCGCGCAGACCCGCCAGGTGTTCGAGAACATGCGCGCCGTGCTGGCGGCGGCGGGCTGCGGGTTCGCGGACGTGGTCAAGGTGACGGTGTTTCTCACGGACATCGACGACCGGCCGCTCATCAACCCGGTTCGACAGGAGGTCTTCGGCGAAACACGGCCTGCGAGCACGCTCGTCGAGGTGCCTCGCCTCGCCGTCGACGGAGCAAAGGTCGAGATCGAGTGCATTGCTCTGATCCCGTGAGCCCCGATCCCTGGAACGCGTTCATCACGCCGGTGGAACCGGGCGAGCCCCGTCTCGGCGGCCCACTCTCGGGCAGGACGCTCGCCGTCAAGGATCTCTTCGACACCGCCGGCGTGCGCACGACCTACGGCTCCGGCATCTATGCCAAGCACGTTCCCGATCGCACGGCGGTCGCCGTCCAGCGTCTGCTCGACGCGGGTGCGGTCATGGTCGGCAAGACGCACCTGCCCGAGTTCGCGTGGGGCGTGCTCGGAGACAGCCAGTGGTACGGAACGTGCCACAACCCCGCGCATCCGGGAAGGACGACCGGAGGCTCGTCGAGCGGCTCGGCGGCCGCTCTCGCAGCCGGCCTCTGTGAGCTCGCGCTCGGTTCGGACACCGGCTGCTCGATCCGACTTCCGGCAGCAGCGTGCGAGGTCGTCGGTTTGAAGTCGCAATGGGGGCTCATCCCCGTGGAAGGCGCGTACCCGCTCTGTCCGACCCTCGACACGGTCGGGCCGATGGCCCGGAGTGTCGAAGACGTCGCGCTGATGTGGTCGGTGCTCGCAGAGCGGCCGTTACCGGCGCCGCGAATCGCAGGTCTCACCGTCGGCCTGCTGCGCCAGCCTCCGGGAATCGGTGACGGCCGCGAGACCGAGACGAGCGACTGCGGCAGAGGAGTGGGTCGCCGACCTCGAGCGGCTCGGCGCCCGCGTCGTCGAGGCACGGATCCCGGAGCCGTCCGCGAACACGTGGCCGCAGTTCCAGCACGAGGCATTGCAGTCCCATGCGGCGACCTTCCCCAGCCGTGCCGACGAGTACGGCGACGTGATGCGGAAGAAGCTCGAGGCAGCACAGCGTGCGACTCCGGACGAGATCGAGGCCGCCTACGGCGCGATCGAGGAGTGGCGCCGCTACGAGCCGGACGTCGACCTGTACGTGAGCCCGTGCTACGCGGTCGAGTTGCCGCCGGAAGATGCCGACGAGCTCGAGGTGCGCCTCCCGCTCACCTCGTTCCTGCGCTGGGTGAACCTCACCGGTTGGGCGGGGCTCGCGATCGGGAACATGCAGCTGATCGCGCCGAGCGACGAGGTCGTTCTCGCTGCCGGACTCGCCTGGGAGCGGGATTAGTCGCCGCGGAACTCGGGCTCGCGCTTCTCGCCGAACGCCTCGACGCCCTCACGGAAGTCGTGCGTCTGCTGGAGGAGGCCGTACGCGAGGCCCTCGAGCTCGAGCCCAAGCGGGAGCGGCCCCGAGTACGCATGGTTCAAGACCCGCTTCGCCATCGCGAGTGCCAGCGGCGAGTGCCGAGATAGCTCCTCGACGAGCCGCCTCGACCGCCTCGTCGAGCTCCTCGGCGGCTACGACCTCGGTCACGAGTCCCAGCGTGAGCGCTTCGTCGGCGTCGATGCGTCGGCCGCGGAGGATGACGTCCTTTGCGCGTCCGAGTCCGATTAGAAGCGCGAGGCGCTGAGTCCCGCCGCTTCCGGGGATCATCCCGATCGTCACCTCCGGGAACCCGAGCTGCGTGCCCTGCGCGGCCAGGCGGAAGTCGCACGCGAGGGCCAACTCGAGCCCGACGCCCAGGACGTATCCCTGGAGCGCGGCGATCACGGGCTTCGTGCAGCGCTCTGGCGCTGCGACGTTGTCCGCGAGTCGCGAGGCGTCCCACGCGGACTTCTGCAAGAAGCCCGCGATGTCCCCTCCCGCGGTGAAGGACTCGCCCGCGCCGGCGAGCACCACGAAGCGAACGCCCTCGTCGCGGTCGAGCTCCTCGAAGACCGCGCGGAGCTGGTCGCGCGCGAGCATCGAGACGCGGTTGAGCTTGCCAGGGACGTCGAGTGTGATCGTGGCGACGGCGCGCGTACCGTCGCGCTCGACCCGAAATCCGTCGTACTCGCTCACACTTGCTCCTTTGCTTCCTCGCGCAGCATTCGCCGCAGGATCTTCCCAGACGGGCTCTTCGGAAGCCTGGACACGAAGCGGTACTCACGCGGGCGCTTGAAGCGGGCGAGTCGGTCGGTGGCGAGGCAGAACGCGTCCAGCTGCTCCGCGGTGACGGCTTCGTCGGCGACGACGCAGGCCACAACCCGCTGTCCCAGGCGATCGTCGGGAGCGCCGATGACCGCCACCTCTCGCACTCCCGGTGCTCGGGCGAGGACGTCCTCGACCTCCACCGGATGGATGTTCTCGCCGCCCGAGATGACCATGTCGTCGACACGGCCGATCACCCAGAGGTCGCCGTCCTCGTCGAGCCGGCCGACGTCCCCGCTGCGGTACCAGCCGTCGTGGATCGCCTTCGCATCCGCGTCCGGACGGTTCCAGTAGCCTTCGAACGCCTCGTCGGAGCTCATGTGGCAAAGGATCTCTCCATCGCCGGGAGGATCGAGCCGCAGACGCGCGTTCAGCGCAGCGCGCCCCGCGCACCCGGGCTTCGCGCGCTGGTTCGCGGTGGATCGAGAACGTGTAGATCTCGGTCGACCCGTAGTGGTTGACGAAAACCTCCGGGTCGAAGGCGGCAGCAACCTTCTCGGCGAGCGTGCTCGTCATGGGAGCGCCCGCGTAGGCGACCGCACGGACGGACGAGGTGTCGAAGTCGCCGAAACGCGGGTGGTGGACGAGGTCGTAGAAGAGCGTCGGCGCGAGGTAGAGCGACGTGATCTGCTCTTGCTCGATCAGCTGCAATGCCCCGTCCGCGTCCCACTCGGGCTGCGCGACGAAGCAGCCGCCGACGAGCGAGACCGCGATCAGCGAATGGATGCCCATCGTGTGGTACAGCGGCATCACGCCGAGGGTGCGCTCACCGAATCGCAGGCCGTGCTGGACGAACTGGGAGAGCCCACCGGCGCGCTCGGCTCGGTGCGACCGGGGGACGCCCTTCGGCCGCCCGGTTGTCCCAGACGTGTAGAGCTGGATCGAGGTCGTGCTCTCCTCGAAGTGGTGGGCTGCCGCTGGCTCGGCACTGTCCAGTGCTCGTATCTCGGCCGCATCGCGAATCACCACCCGAGCGCCGCAATCGGCGATGCAGTAGTCGAGGTCGGCGTGCGAGATCCGCTGGGAGAGTGGTACGAAGCATGCGCCGAGCCACTGCGCGCCCCAGTAGAGCTCGACCGTCTCGGGTTCGTTGCGTAGGACGCACGCGACGCGGTCTCCTCGCCCGACGCCGCGTTCGGCGAGGACGGCCGCCACGCTCGCCGCTCGTCTTCGGAGCTCGGCATACGTGAGCCGTGTCCCGTCACCGACAAGCGCCTCCGCCTCGGGGGTGCGCTCGGCGGCGTAGAGAAGGCTGAGCGCAAGGTTCATCGCGCCGGCGACCTCCCCGATCGCATCGACGATGGGCGTATAGCCGGTGCAGCGGCAGAGCTGACCGGAGAGCATGTCGACGATCTCCGCTCTGGTCGGTGCTGGCGTGCGGGAGAGAAGCTCGTCGGCTGCCATCAGGATTCCCGGCGTACAGAAGCCGCACTGGAGCGCGTGGTGGCGCCGGAACGCCTCCTGAAGAGGTGTCAGCGCGCCGTCGTGCGCGAGCCCCTCGACGGTCACGATCTCTGCGCCGTCGACCTGTGCGGCGAGCAGCAGACATGAGCGCACGGCGACGCCGTCGAGCTGCACGGTGCACGCGCCGCAGACGCCGTGCTCGCAGCCCACGTGCGTCCCCGTGAGCCCCAACTGCCCTCGGAGGAAGTCGGAGAGGAGTAGCCGTGGCTCCACCTCCTCGCGGTACCGCCTGCCGTTGACGGTCACGTCGACCGAGATCACGACGACGCCGTCTCCCTCGCCCGGACGACGGCGCGATCGACGAGGACGCGTACGAGCGCCTTCAGGTACCCCGGCGACGCGTGGATCGATGCCCCACGGCTCGATCTGCGCCGCTGCCGACTCCCCGGGATGCTCCGGGTCCGACCTCGAGGACGGTCGGCCGGTCGACGACCGACCCGACCGCCACGCGCAACTCGCCGCCGCCGAACACGAGCCGCTGCCATTGCGAGGGCGTAGTCCCCGCCGCGATGTGCGAGCTCCTCGAAAGCGGTTCCAGTGCCCCGCGCTGCTTCCGGCCAGTGCGTCTCGACGACGAGCTCATCCGGCTCGAGGGACGTCGTATAGGGGCCGAGGAAGAAGTCGTCGGCTGGGATCTCACGCTGTCCCCGGTTGGACGCCGCGACGACCGAGCCCTCGACGGCCACGAGCGCGAGCGGAAGCTCGGCCGCTGCATCGGCGTGCGCGATCGAGCCACACACAGTTCCGCGGTTGCGGGTCACGAAGTGGCCGACGTGCGGTAGCACCTCGGCGAGCAGCGGGTGCTCTCCGAGGCGGGCGTCGGCCTGCCGGACTGCGGCCTCGACGACCCGGGACCCGTTCATTGTCGTCACGCCGTCCAAGCCGGGAATGCCGTTGACGTCGACGATGAGGGTCGGCCGTAGCAGCGCGCATGTTCAGCGCGGGGACCAGGCTCTGCCCGCCGGCCAAGACCTTCGCCTCATCTCCGTTCTGGGCCAGCGTCTCGAGCGCCTCAGCGAGCGTCTCTGGCCGCACGTAGTCGAACGGCGCCGGCTTCACCGTTCGAGCAGCTCCCAGACCCGCGCTGGGGTGAAAGGAGGCTCGACGTCGTCGCGGCCGATCGCGTCGGCGAGCGCGTTCGCGATGGCAGCGGGGACGCTCATCGTCGTTCCCTCTCCGAGCCCTTTCGCTCCGAGCGGCAGGAACGGCGAGGGCGACTCTCGGTGTCCGATGGTCGGCGAAGGGAGGTCCGGCGCGGTCGGGCAGAGGTAGTCCATGAAAGACGTGGTCAGGAGGTTGCCGTCGTCGTCATAGACCATGCGTTCGAAGAGCGCTGCCGCAGCACCGTGTGCGAAGCCGCCGCGCACCTGCCCCTCCGCGATGAGTGGGTTAAGAAGACGGCCCGCATCGTGGACGGTCACGTAGTCACGGACGGTGATCCGGCCCGGTCTCTCGCTCCACTTCGACGACGGCGACGTCGACCACGAAGCCATGTGCCGCCGAGGAGGCAACGCGGTCTTCGTCGTCCGGCGGGAAGAGGTTCGGAGCCGCGTAGTAGGCAGTGGCGGTGAGTCCGGGCTCTATTCCCGGCGGCAGCGCTTCCGGGTTCCAGTGCGCGGTTCCCGCGATGCGCCGGAGCGAGCGCCGCTCGTCGTCCGCCGAGGTGCTCGCGGATCGCGGCGATCTTGGCGGCGACCTTCTCGGCAGCGAGCGCAGATCGCGCCTGCGCCGACGCCCGAGAAGCGCGACGAGTAGTTCCCGGAGGCGACCGTCCACGGCGAGGTCGAAGTGTCCATCTCGGTGAGCACCTCGACGTCCTGAGGCTCGACGCCGAGGAAGTCGGCGACGATCTGGGCGGCAACGGTACGGTGGCCCTGGCCCTGGGGGTGGTCGCGAGCCGGACCGTGATCCCGCCGAGTGGCGGAGATCGCGATCGCGCAGCCTTCGGCGTTCCCCGACTTCGGTAGCCCTCGCGTCGCTGGCCGGCTCGGCGAGCGTGATGTAACCCATGTTCGAGACCGACGGCTCGACGACGCAGGCGAGCCCGATCCCGACGAGCCTTCCCTCGGCGCGCGCGGCGGCCGCCTCCGCACGCCGCTCGTCGTAGCGGGCGAGCTCGAGCGCGTCGTCGAGACAGGCCTCGTAGTCGCCGGAGTCGTAGAGGGCGCCAGAAGGCGTCTGGTACGGGAACTCGTCGGCCGCAATCAAGTTGCGCCGCCGGAGCTCGGCCGGGTCGAGCCCGAGCCGGCCGGCCGCGATCGCCATCGTCCGCTCGAGCGCGAGGTAGAGCTGCGGGCCGCCGAAGCCGCGATTGAGCCCGCGTCGGGCATCGTGTTCGTGAGGACGACTCGGTTCCGCGCGGCGACGTTCCTGACTCGGTACGCGCCGGAGAGCGAGCCGTGCATCCGGTAGAGCGTGGCCGGCTCGGGCGCGCGGACGTAGGCGCCACGTCCTCGATCGCGTCGTAGCGGAGGGCGAGGAGCTCGCCGTCCGAGGTGAAGCCCGCTTCGACCTCGGTGACCCGGCCGGTGGCGGCGGAGCTCGCGGCAAGGTGCTCGAGCCGGTCCTCGATCCAGCGGACGGGTACGCCGAGCTTCCGCGACGCGAGACCCATCAGCACGACGTAGGCGAAGACGGACGACTTGATCGCCGAACGAGCCGCCCGAGTCGGGCGGCGTGAGCAGGCGGAGCTTGGAGCCGGGGAGCCCGAGTGCGGCCGCGGCGACGCCGTGCAGCGTGAACGGGCCCTGGAAATTGGCCCAGGCCTTCTAGCGAATCCTCGGCGCTCGTTCCAGTCGGCGACGACGCCGTAGCACTCGACCGGCGTGCAGCTGAAGCGGGGGAAGCGGAAGGTCTCGCGAGACGACGAGGTCAGCGCTGCCAGCGCAGCGTCGACGTCGCCGTAGTGGAAGGAGCGATCGGAGACGCAAGCGTGCCGTCCGGCCGCCGCCTCGGGGTCGAGGACCGGCGTCGAGCGACTGGTAGTCGACCTCGACGAGCTCGAGGGGCGTCCTCGGCGAGGTAGCGGTTGCGCGCGACGACGACGGCGACGGGCTCGCCCACGTAGCGCGACGGTCTCGTGAGCGGCGGCGTAGTACGGCACCGGCGAGTCGATCCCGGCGGGGAAGGGCCGCGACAAGGCGGCGACGTCGGCGCCCGTGAGACGCCGACGACGCCGGGAAGCTCGAGCGCGGGCTTCCGGATCGAGTCGTACGACGCGGGCGTGAGCGAACGGCGAGCGAACCACGGCCGCGTGTCTCGCGTGGCGACAGGGTCGAGATCGTCGAGGAAGCGACCTTCGCCGCGGAGCAGCGCCTCGTCCTCGAGGCGGAGGAGGCGCGCCCGACCCACGTCTCCTCCGCGGCCTTCGCGCCCACGCGACTACCTTACTATCGCCCCGTTGCGGGACTAACGTGACGAGCTCCGCACTCTGCTCGACGCTGTGCGCGCGGGGACGATGAACCGTGACGACGCCCTAGGTGCCGGTAACGCGCTGCGCCGCACGCGCGACGAGCTCGTTGTCCGGGCCGCCGCTCGAGGGCGCGAAACGCCTCGAGCACGGCCCGTGGATCGCGCCGGTGACGCTTCGCAGCCATCGTCAGCGGCTCGTGGAAGGCGCCGCCGCAGTGGGCGCAGGGGAACGAGAGCTCGTGACATCAAGCTCGCTGCTTGGCCGTCCGGGAAACATGCGCAGGAGCTCGACGATCGTCGTCGAGCCGCTGATCTGCCCGCGATCCGGGGCTCTCCGCGGACGTGCCGCGCGCGTCGAGCCCCGGAACGGCGCGCTGCGGTCAGTGCGCCAGCACCATCCTCTGGTACCGCAGCGGCTGCAGCGTCCATCCGCACCGTGTTGCCGGCAGCTGGTAGCGGGCGTACGGGAGGACGATCACCTTCGCGTCGGCACCGTGGCGCGCCATCGCGGCGGCGAACGCCTCGTCGAGCGAGGTCGTCGCGTCGAGGCCGATGTCGGCCGCCATCTCGAGGTTCTCCTCGAGCGTGACGATCGTGAGGTGCTTGCGGGTCATCACCTCGTAGATCGGCACCCAGATGCAGCCGGCCCACATCTGGATCGCGCGAGCGTGGATGTCGTGCAGCACGCGCTGGTAGTTCTCGGGCGTCGCCGGCATGTACGGCTTCATGAGGTCCATCAGCGCGAGGCCGGGGAAGTCGCCGATCGCGGTCGAGACGCCGGGCGAGGGTCGAGCAGTAGATGATCGTGCCGCCGTCCTTGAGGACGAGGTCGGCCGACATGCAGCCCCAGCCGGTGTGGAAGAAGAGGTGGTCGGTGGGCGCGAACACGCCGCAGATCGCGATGTCGGCCTGCGTCCCCGGGTGCTCGTAGGCGTAGATCGCGTTGAAGCGGCGGATCGCCTCGCGGTGGGCCTCGGGATGCGAGCCGAACATGCAGTCGATCACGCGGCCGTGTGTGTCGAGGAGGACGTTCATGGTGCAGTCGAGGCCGCACATCGTCGCGACCTCGTCGATGTCCGAGCGCATCGGCCCGGCGTACGCGCCGTAGTGCGTCTGCGGCGAGGTGACGAAGGCGCAGTGGTTCGACTCGATCGTCTCGTCGGAGACGACGCCGGGCAGGATCAGCTTGCCGCCGCCGCCGGCGCCCCAGTGGTTCGCCTGCGCCTGCCCGATCGTGATCTTCACGTCGCGCGAGGCGACCTCGTTGTGCAGCCAGACAGGCGTGCCGCCCGACGAGACGCCGACGAACGTGTACGCGTCCGCGTTCTGCGGGTCGTTCTGGTGGAACGAGTCCCGAGCCGCTCCATCCGGGCCAGGTTCTCGCGGCCGAGCTTCTGCTCCATGTCCGACTCGGACATGGGGAAGACCTTGCCGTTCGCGCAGACGACGACGGCGTCGTATCCGGCCGCCTCGATCGCGTCGAAGACGGCGGCAGGAGCTTCGAGGAAGGGGTGGGGCGGAATTGGTTGTCGATGATCGACGCGATGCTCTGCCTTGCCTGCGAGCAGCTCGGCGAAGCGCGGGCCGTCGACCGGCTCCGCGAGTGCCCGCCGGGCCGCCTCGGTCGCGTCCGCGACCGGCTGCGGGCTCGCGGGGTAGATCGGCCGCGACCAGGTTCGCGGCCGGGATCTCGAGCTCGAGCGTGTCCGCGAGGCTTCTTCGTCTCGTCGTCCGTGGCCCCGATCGCGAGCGGGTCCATCGACTCGTACGGGATCACTGCGGTGTACGTGTTCGCTCATCGGCCCTCCGGTTCGTCTCGGCAGCTGGCTCGCGCCAGGCTAAGGGCGCGCCCTCGCGAGAGTCAAGCCGGAGACGATAATCCGCGCCCTAGGCGCCAATGTCTCGTCGTTGAATCAGCGTCTCGACAGGCTTGGTAGGTTCGCTGCCCGGTGGCGAGCGTCTCGCGCCTGGCGAGTCGGTGGCCCGTGCCTCGGCCGCCGCGGCCGCGTCGTCGTGTTCGCGCTCCTCTACATCATCGTGATCGCCAACCCGACGCCGGAGTCTCGGCGGCAACTGGCGCACGACGACCTTCGGCTCCGCGATCGACGACCGGCGCAGCTTCTCCGCACGCTGCTCGACGCGCTCACCTTCGCCGGCCTGCTCTTCATCGTCGCCAGCGGGTTCTCGCTCATCTTCGGGCTCATGCGCGTCGTCAACATGGCGCACGGCTCGTTCTACCTCCTCGGCGGCTACATCGCGTAGAGGTCCAGCAGGAGATGACGGGTCAGGGCTTCCCGCTCGCCGGCTCGAGGTGACGACGTGGGAGTGGATGTTCCCGCCGCTCGTCGCGTGCGGTGATCGGCGGTCTTCGGTCTCGCCATCCAGCAGGTCTTCCTCCGCTGGAACCAGGGACAGGAGCTGCGCCAGGCGCTGATCACGATCGCGATCTCGGTGATCATCGCCGACCAGGTGATCGCCCACTTCCCCGGCAGTCCCGAGGGCTCAGCAGTTCGGCGGCCGCGGTCAGCTCACCTGGCCGGGCTGGACGAACCGGCTCGTCGACCTCCAGTCTGCGGACATCGACTACTCGCTTGCGCGCCTGTCGATGCTCGCGCTCGGCGTGGCGGTCGGGGTCGCGCTCTGGCTCTGGCTCTACCAGACGCGAACGGGCATGGTCATCCGCGCGGGCGTCGACGACCAGCAGATGACCTCGGCGCTCGGCATCAACATCCAGCTCATCTTCGCGATCGCCTTCGTCGTCGGCTCCGCGCTCGCCGCCTTCGGGCGCCGTCGTCGGCGCCTCGCAGGGCAACGTCGCGCCAGGGTCAGGACGGGCATCTGGCTGCTCAACTCGCTCGTCGTCGTGATCATCGGCGGCATGGGGTCGCTGCTGGGCGCCGCCGCGGGCTCGCTGCTCTTCGGGCTCGTGTCTCTCGTTCTCTGCCGTCTACCTGCCCGACCACCGGGGACGACTGCTGCACGCAGTACTCGATCGTGTTCACGTTCGTGCTGCTGGCGCTCGTGCTCGCCTTCCGGCCGCAGGGCCTCTTCGGGAGAGCCGCGTGAGCGCGACGCTCGACGAAGACCGTCGTCGAGCGGGCGATCGGCGTCGCGGCGCTCGTCGTCGCCGCTGCTCGGCCCCGCTGATCTTCAGCGACTACTGGGTCAACGCGATCCTCACCCAGGCGTTCATCCTCGGCATCGCCGCCGCGAGCCTCGATCTTCCTCTCCGCCTACGGCGGCATGATCTCGCTCGCGCAGACGGCGCTCATGGGCATCGCCGGCTACGTCGCTCGGGAACATGGTCACGCAGCGCGGCGCCGGCGGCGAGACGAAGGGTCTCACGCTCGGCTGGGACCCGACGCTCGCGCTCGTGCTCGCCATCGTCGTTGACGACGGTCATCGGGTTCGCTCTTCGGCGCGCTCGCGTCGCGGAGCTTCGGGATCTACTTCCTGATGCTCACGCTGACCTATGCGGTGATCGCGTACTACTTCTTCGGCCAGGTGACGCAAGCTCGGCGGCTTCTCGCCGATCGCCGGCATCAACCAGTACACGCCCGGGTTCGTCGGCGACATCGTCAACGACCGGACAACGCCTCTACTACATCGCGCTCGGCGTCGCGCTCGTCGTCTACGTGCTGATCCGCTACCTCGTGCGGACGCCGTTCGGGATCTCGCTGCAGGGGATCCGCGACGAGCCGGTGCGGATGGCTCGCTCGGATACAACGTCGCGCTGCACCGGACGCTCGCCTTCGGCTTCGGCGGCTTCGTCGCCGCCCTCGCGGGCGTCCTCTTCGTGTGGTGGAACGGGCCAGATCGTCGCCCGGCAACATCGGCCTGCAGGCGACGATCGAGCTGCTCGTGATCGCGGTGATCGGCGGTCTGGCCGCATCGAGGGCGCCTGGCTCGGCGCGCTTCGCCTTCATCGTGATCAACAACTAGGTGCGAGACAGGATCCCGTCGGACGGCCTTGCCGGTGGATCGGCGGCACGTTCAACACGGTCATCGGCGCTCATCTTTCTCGTCATCGTCATCGTCTCACCCGATGGACTGATGGGGATCTGGGACCGCCTCTGGGATCTCGCACGCTCGTCGGCGAGCCGGAGCGGCCTGCCTCGGAGGCGAGCGTCCGACGCAGCGGCTGCGCGGAGCAGCGCGTAGTGAAAGGAGGGTGGATCGCAGCGACATTGCGTAGGCTCGCACGGCAAGCAGGAGATCGACGACGTGTCCAGTGCACCCAACGAAGGAGGAACGGAGATGAGACGATCACAGGGGCGTGGAAGCTCCGCTTCCGGCTCGGTCGGGCTGCTCGCGGTGCGGCGATCGTCTGCGACCATCGTCGGCGTCGCTCGGCGGCGCCGACGAGGCGCGCCGTCAGAGTCGCGATCATGACCGACTGCAAGGGCGCGTTCGGGTTCGCGCTACGAGCTCGACATCGGCGGCGCCCAGACGGCGTTCGCGCAGTACGCCGGCGGAAAGCCGAAGAACAAGAAGAAGCCGTCGGCGGGCATGACGGGCATCAAGGCCGGCGGCAAGCCGTCAACATCGTCGGCTACGGCTGCGGCGACGACACGGCGGCGACGGCGCTCAAGGAGACCCGGCGGCTGATGGAGCAGCTCAAGGCCGACGTCATGGTCGGGCCGCTCTCGGGTGACGAGGCGGTCGCGATCGCGAACTGCGCGAAGCCGCAGCCGACGAAGACGTTCATCATCGGCACCGCCGGCGTCGCAGGATCCGACGCTGCAGATCGCGCCGAAGAACGTGTTCCGCTACCACGGCGACGGCGCCCAGTGGAACGCCGGCATCGGCGAGATCGTCTACAAGAAGCTCGGTTGGCGCAACGCCGCGATCATCATGGACGACTACAGCTTCGGCTGGACGTCCGGCGCCGGCATCATCGCCGACTTCTGCGCGATCGGCGGCAAGATCACGAAGCGCGTGTTCCCGCCGCTGAACACGACCGACTACTCGTCGTACGTCCGCCAGCTGCCCCCGCCGGACCAGGTGGACGGCTACTTCTGGGTCGTCGGCGGAACCGGCACCGGCCCGGCGCTGAAGGCGTTCGAGCAGGCGTACGGCCCGCTCAAGCCGACGCAGCACTCGGGAACCTGTTCCTCTGGTTCCTGGCGCGGAAGGCGCGTCGCTCCGCGGCTGATCGGCGCGTACGTCGGCGGCTTCGGCACCGGCACCGGGCCTCAAGACGAACGCCGCGAAGCCGAGTACCGACAGTCGTCAACAAGTGGTACCCGGAGGCATCGCCACGCCGACGACGGCTTCGTCTACAACTACTACCAGGCCACGTGGGCGCTCGATGCAGGGCCTGAACGAGTCCAGGGAGCAGTCGGGGCGCGGCTGCAGAAGGCGCTGCCGAGGACGCTCGGGCTCCGGTCGAGCTCTCCGACGGCGGCAACGTGCAAGCTCGACGCGAGCCGGCAGGCGATCCAGGACCAGTGCCCGCTGCAGATCGATCAAGGGCGCCGCAACGGTGGCTCGCGGTCACGCTGGCCGGGTACGTGCCGAACGTCGACCAGACGTTCGGCGGTGCTGTTCAAGAAGACGAGCCCCCGCCCGGCCGCACACATCCTCGTGCGTGAAGAAGAAGCTGCCGTGGCAGGGCAAGATCGCAGGTCGTCAAGAACGGCGTCGTCACGAACACCGTCATCAAGTAGGCGGTGACCGAAGCAGCGCTACTCCACTCGAACACGCCGCGCCGACCCTCCGCTTGCGGGGGGTCGGCCGGCGCTTCGGCGGCTTGCACGCCGTGCGCGACGTCGACCTCGACGTCGCGCACGGCGAGCGGCGTGCGATCCTCGGCCCGAACGGCGCCGGCAAGACGACGCTGTTCAACCTCATCTGCGGCGACATCCCGCCGTCGAGCGGGCACGATCGAGCTGTTCGGGCGAGGACGTCACGCAGGTCGCCCGCCCGGAAGCGCGCGAAGCTCGGGCTCGCTCGCACGTACCAGCAGTCCCGCATGCTCCTCGGGACTGACGGTCGAGGACAGCATCTACCTCTCGATCGTCGGCGTCGACGGCGGCCGGCTCCGGCCGGTCGTCCTGCCGCGGCGCGACCAGGCGTTCCGCGAGCGCGCGCGAGAGGCCGCCGCGCGGGTCGCGATCGACCACAAGCTCGGCGAGCGCGTCGGCGTCCTCTCGCACGGCGAGCATCGTCAGGTCGCGATCGCGATGGCGCTCGCCGCGGAGCCGCGGATGCTCATGCTCGACGAGCCCGCCTCGGGCCTGTCGCGCGGCGAGCGCCAGCTCCTCACCGAGCTCCTCCTCGGGCTCGATCCGCGACGATCACGCTCATCCTCATCGAGCACGACATGGACATCGCGCTCCGTGTCGCGAGCGGGTGACGATGATGCACGACGGCGCGCGTGATCGTCGAAGGCACGCCGAACGAGATCCGCGCCAACGAGACTCGTGCACGACCTCTACCTCGGCGCGGCCATCCATGAGTGAGACGAGTGCAGCGTCGCGCCGATCGAAGCCGGCTGCTGCTCGAGGTCGAAGGGCTGAGCGCCTTCTACGGGAGCGCGCACGGCGCTCGAAGACGTGATCTTCTCGATGGGTCACGAGTCCATCGCGATCGTCGGACGGAACGGCATGGGCAAGACGACCCTCTGCAACGCGATCATGGGCATCTCGCCTCCGCGGCGACCGGCTCCGATCCGGTTCGACGGTCGCGAGCTCGTCGGCGCGCCGTCGTACAGGATCGCCCGGCACGGGCATCGGCTACGTGCCGCAGGGACGGCGCCTCTTCCCGTCGCTCACCGTCGACGAGCACCTGCAAGATCGCATCGCGAGGAACGCGTCAACGGGCGGCGAGTGGACCGCGCGAGCGCGTCTACGACCTCTTTCCGCGGCTCGGCCGAGCGCAAGCGAAACGGCGGTGCGCAGCTCTCGGGCGGTGAGCAGCAGATGCTCGCGATCGGCCGCGCGCTGGTACGAACCCGAAGCTCCTGTCATGGACGAGCCGTCCGAGGGCCTCGCTCCGACGGTCATCGAGAGCCTGATCGAGACGTTCCGGCAAGCTCGAGCAGGAGGGCCTCGCGATCCTGCTGATCGAGCAGAACCTCGGCGTCGCCACCGCGCTTGCGGAGCGTCAGCTCGTCATGGTCGGCGGCGAGATCGCGCGTCGAGACGACCGCGGCGCAGCTCGCCGGCGATCCCGAGCTGCAGCGGCGGTACCTCGGCGTCGAGCCGCTCGCCCACTAGGCTTCTCGCTCCTCGGCTGTCGATGCGCATTCGCATCTGTCTCGCTTACGTGCGTGCGTCTGCATCGTCACGCTCGTGAGCGCTCTCGTCCTCACGGCGGGTGGTGGCGACGACGAGGCCGTCCGACATCGCGTTCGTGAGCACGCGTGACGGCGACTACGCGATCTACGTGATGAATGCGGACGGTAGGCGCCAGCAGCGGCTGACCAACGCCGAGCCCGACGCATCCGTCGCCTGCGGGTTCTGTTCCTCCAGATCGACCCTGCCTGGTCGCCGGACGGGACGAAGATCGCGTTCTGCCAGCGCGGAGCCCGGACTCTTCGACATCTACGTCATGAACGCCGACGGCACCGGAACGCGGCGGCTCACCTCGACGAATGCAGACGACACGCACCCGACGTGGTCTGCGAGACGGGCAGCAGCATCGCGTTCGCGCGCGACCGACGACATCTACGCGATGAACGCCGATGGCACCGGGGCGCACGCGAATCACCGACGGCGCGGCTGGACCGCGACCCGTCCTGGTCGCCCGACGGCCGCTGGATCGCGTACGTGAGGCGATCGCCCGCCACCGGTACAGGAACTTTGGCTCATGCGACCAGATGGGACACGTTCGCCATCGGCTGACGGCACAGGACGCGAGCCAGGCTCCAGCCTGGTCACCCGATAGCCAACGGTCGCGTTTCGACCAACGCTGCCGGACCCGTCTTCGACATCTATTCATTGGCTCGACGGGAAGGGGCTCCGTCGTCTGACTCGACAGCGGACAGCGCCA
Source organism: uncultured Thermoleophilia bacterium (assembly GCA_963722035.1). Classification (GTDB taxonomy): domain Bacteria; phylum Actinomycetota; class Thermoleophilia; order Gaiellales; family Gaiellaceae; genus GMQP-bins7. The sequence continues at coordinate 65,970 of CAVRLG010000017.1, read as the reverse complement.
TCGAGCCGGCATGGTCACCCGATGGAACGACGATCGCGTTCTCACGTGATGGCTCGATTTCACGACGAGCCGGAAGGGCAACGAGAACGGCTCGACGAACAGCGACAACAACGACTCGAGTCCGGCCTGGAATCCCGCTCCGCCGCCCGCGGTCGACGGCTGAGGCCCGAAGCGACCTAGAACGTGCCGAAGCGCTCGTACGCCTCGAGCGGAGGCACGCCGTCGCGCACGGCCGCGCGGATCTCGCTTTCGGTCGCCGCCTTCTCCTCGGCTTCGGTGAGCACGATCGCGGCGATCGCCTGAGGCACCACCACGACTCCGTCGTCGTCACCGACGACCCAGTCGCCCGGCTCGATTCGAACGCGTCCGATCGTCACCGGTACCTGTGTGGCCTCGAGCTCCCACCGCCAGGTCGAGTCCTCGGGTGTCACGAAGCGGCTGAAGACGGGGAAGCCTTCGTCGAGGATGAAGCCGACGTCTCGGCAGCCACCGTCGAGAACGCAGCCGGCGACGTCGCGAGCCTTCAGCGAGGTGACGGAGAGCTCACCGAGGTGGGCGGTGACGTCATGCCGTGCAGGCGTACACCGCGACGTGGCCGGCAGAGACCTCGCCGAGCATCGTCAAGACCTTCCGCAGCGCGCCGTCGTAGTCAGCAGTCTCGGCCGGCCGTCCCTGCACGGTGTACGCGGGCCCTGCAAGCCGCATTCCGGGCGCGAGCGGTCGGATCGAAGGCGGGAGCGTCTGATCGCGGTGACCGTGCGCGTCCAGGATGTCCGCAAGCGCCGCCGTGTAGATCGAGGCGAACCGGTCTCTCACGGCTCGGGGATTCCCAGATCGGAGGGGCGGTCGGCGCCGCGGCCCTCGACGAGCTCGGGGGCGCGCTCCTCGAGCAGGCGCAGCACGAGCTCCGCGCGGCGCACTCGCTCGCGCCCGAGCTTGATGGCGAGGTCTTCGAGGTGGAGCCCGGACGGGTAGATGTTGGGAGCGTTGCGCAGACCGAGCTTCACGTAGACGGGTGCAGCAGCGCGGATGATGTCCGGGACGTCGTAGAAGCGCACGAAACCACCCTGGTCGTCGGGCACCTCGACGTACACGTCGAGAGGGGCCGCGCACGCGGCGCGAAGCTCTCCGAGCTCGGCGGCCGAGAGGTCGGTCGCGACGTTGATCGTCGTCGCCCCGAGCTCCTCGAGGGCTCGAGCCGAATCCGGATTCCCGCATGGCAGGAGCACCGACGTTTTCAGGATGACGGTCTCAGGCAGCTCTCCTGCGGCTTTCATCCGTCCGAAAGTCGCGAGCACACCGAGATCGGCGATGAGGAACGAGCGGATGCCGAGGGCTACCCCGCGGCGTATTTCCGCGACGGATGCCTCGACGCCCGCGTGTCCACGTGCGACACCTCCGGCCGCGGCGGTGGCGAATGACTGTCCGCCCGTGTCCCACGCGCCCCGTGGGCCGAGGAAGAGCGACACCTCGACGCACGCAGTAGCACCGAGCTGCGCCATCGCCCGGACCTCGGCGTCGGTAAGCATCATCACGCCGCTTCCCTGCGAGATGCGCCGCACAGGGACTCCTCGACTGTCCGCTTCCTCGAGCACCGCCTCGAACACGCGCGGCCCCTCGACCGACGGGATCTCGATCCGGTAGCGCACACCGTCCGCGAAGCGCGCGTCACTCACGCGCGCCCCAGGAGCGCGCGGATGCAACCATCGGCTGTAAAGCGCGTCACGCGGCCAAGCCTAAGCCCAGAACGCCTCGAAGGCCTCGGGGTCGCTCGGGAGCGCCAGCACCTCGCGAACGAGCCCGTCCTCGATCGTGAAGAGCAGCACTTGGTCGAGCTCGAGTCTCCTGCCATGGCGCGACCCGCGCGCGCGATAGAGCGCGGCCGCTCGTCCGTCGCTCGAGAGCACGTCTACGAGCTCGGATCCGTACGTGCCCCCGGTCTCCTTGGGCAGCCGCGCCAGGAAGCGAAAGATCTCGTCTCGTCCCCGATAGACACCGGCCATGATTCCGTCGCCCGGAACGTTCCACACGGCATCCTCGGCGAAGAGCCCGCGCAGTGCGAATCCCTCCTTGCGAGCGAACGCGTCGAACATCTGTCGCACGATCGAGTCGTTCTCAGCGGCCGACACGACCCTCTTCCCAGCGGGAGATCAAGTCATCGACATGTCGCCGCTGTGCGGGCGTGAACGGGATCAGTGCGACGAGTCGTCGAGCCTCGCCCGGGTCGTCGTTCGCGACCGCGGCCTCGAGATGCTCACGTTGAGGAGTCGGCTGGCGGAGCTGCCTGCGCAGCCAGCGCAGCAGGCTCACCGCTGCCTGGTCGGTCACGCGTGCAGGCTATCGAGCTGTGGGCTGTGAGGCGCGGCGGGACCAGCGCGGATCAGGTGCCCGTGTCGGCGTCCTGGGGCTTGTTCTCATCAGGCTCGTCGGCCGAGCTCGCCTCTTCCTCTGCCAGGCTGTAGGCACTGAGGCGGTTCGAGAGGCCTTGCATCCAGCTGACCTCGTCGGCCTCCTCGTCACCGGGCTCGACGCCCGACCTGCTTCCCTTCGACTTGCCTGGGTTGGGTGCGGGTCGTTGCCGTCCCAGCCTCGGAGTGTCACTCTTGCGCCCCCCGTCCGCATCTGGATCTTCGCGGAGAGTGGGGAAGCTCGTCGCCGGCGGGAAGTTCAGGCCCGCGGTGGCCTCGGGTGGTTTGTCGGAGGCGGGCTCGGCTGCGACCTCGAAGAACGGCTCCGGTGTCGGTGCAACCGCCTTGCGTTCCGGCGCTGGTGGCTTTGGAGCCGGTGGCTTGGTCGGGTCCACGATGTAGTCGGGAAGCGGGCCGAGATCGGGCTCCGGCTCGGGCTCGGGAGCAGGGGGCGGAGGAGGTCGCTGAGGCGTCGATCCGGGCTGGACGATGAAGTCGGGAAGCGGTTCGGCGGCTTCCGCCGCAAGCGGCTGATACTCGGGATTCGGGACTGTGACAGGCCCCGGGTCGCTTGCTGGCTCGACAACGAACTCGGGCAGCGGCTCGGGTTCCGGCACGACGCTGAACTCGGGCGTGTGCGCGGGCTCGGATAGCGGCTGTAGGTCAGACGGGGTCGGCTCCGGCTCGACCGGAACGATCGGCTCCGCTACGGGCACGGCTTCGGCCACGGGCTCGAGTACAAGAATGGGTGGTTCTGGCTCGGGCAACGCCGCTTCCGCCACGGGCTCTGGCTCGATCACAATGATCGGCTCGGGTTCGGGCACTGCGACGGGTTCGGGCTCGGAGACACGAACCGGGTCCGGCTCAGGCGTCGGCTCGAGAGCTGGGGCGGCTTCGGCGACGGGCTCCGGCGTGGGGGTTGGCACCGGTGTCACGACCGGATGCGGCTCGGGAGCCCGAAGGGGGGCGCCGTCGTCGATCGGCTCCCATTGAGGCTCGCGCGTCGAAGTGGTTTCCACGTGCTCTGGCTCTCGCTCCGGCGCAGGTTCCGGTGCGCGAATCGGAGCGGGCTCGACTACCACTTCCCATTCGGGAGCGTGAGTCGGCGCCGCTTCGGCCACCGGCTGCGGCGACGCGGGCACGACAGGTTCGGGCTCCGCGGTGACGATCGGCTGCGGCTGGACGAGGGGTGCGGCCTCCGCAACCGCGGGCGGAGCCGACGTCGGTTCGGGAGCCGTGGTCATGGGGGGAGCGTCTGGCTCGAGGTCTGACGTCGGGGGCAGATCCCACAACGGACGCCCGCTGACCGGTCGCTCGCGCAGCGCGTGACGGTTCACCTTCCCGCCCACGGTCGGCAGCTGGTCGACGAAGACGATCTCCCGAGGAACCTGCTGCTCGGGCAGCGCTTGCCCGACGAACTGGCGAAGCTCGGCCTGGAGCTGCTCCGAGCCCTCGCCTCCGGGCCTTGGTACGACATACGCCCGGACGAATTGCCCGCCTCTCTGGAGATCGCGAAGGCCGATTACGGCGCTTGCGGCAATTGCACCGTGCCCTCGCAGGATGCGCTCCACCTCATACGGCCCGAAGTTCCGTCCGCGGCTGGTGATGACGTCCTCGGCGCGGCCGACGAACCAGATGAAGCCGTCCTCGTCCGCCATGGCGACGTCGCCGGTCAGGTACCAGTCTCCACGGAACGCGGCCTTCGTCTCGTCGGGCGACTCCCAGTAGCCGGCGAACAGGGTCGGGGGGCGCCCGCGCACCGCGAGGTCTCCCTCGACGCCAACGGGCAGCTCATTGCCTTCGCTATCGATGATGGCGACGTGATGACCCGGCACTGCACGCCCCATGGAACCTGGCTTGAAGCCGGCTTCGGCGCCGTTGGCGATCACGATGTTCGTCTCGGCCTGACCGTATCCGTCGTGGATCGTCATGCCCCAGCGCTCCTCGAAGGTCGCGATGACCTCGGGGTCGAGGTAGTCGCCCGTCGAGACGAGGCGTCGGAGCCTGGGCGACCGGAACCGCTCGAGCTCGCGAAGCCCGGCGAGGGCCCGATACTCGCTCGGCGACTGGCACAGGATGGTCGGCCCGAGGCGATAGAGCAGGTCGAGGCGTTCGAGAGGCTCGAACTCACCGTGATGGAGCACGACCTCGGCACCGCGGGACCAGGGCCCGACGAGCGCGCTCCAGACGGCATGCGGCGAGTCGGTCGGTGCCGTGCACCAGACCGCGTCGCCGCGACCCGCGTCGAGCCAGTGCTCCGCAGCGACTCGCGTCGCAAAGACGGACCCATGCGTGTGCGCCACGCCTTTGGCGGTGCCTGCTGTGCCGGGGGTCGAGAGAATGAAGGCTAGGTCGCGCGAAGACGTGTCGTGCGTCGGCGAGTCTTCCGACGCGTCCGACGCGCGTCGACTACTGCCATCGTCGAGATAGTGAACCTCCGGGCTGAACGACATCTGCTCGATGGTCGACATGCATGAGGGCTCGGCCACGATGAGGGCCGCCTCAGTCGAAGAGACGCGAACCTCGAGTGCGGCGATCGACACCGTTGGGGAGCAGGGAACCGTCACCGCCCCGACCTTCATGACCCCGAGGATGACCTCGAGCCAGTCGAGGCCACTACTCGCGAGGACGATTACGCGATCGTCCGGCCGGACACCGTGCTCACGCAGTGTCGACGCCCACCGAGCAGCGCCTTCGGCGATCTGCATGAACGTCCGGGGCTCGATGACGCCGTCGGGGCCGAGGAACGTCAGGGCCCGCCGCCTCGGATCGCCTGCGAGTGCCTCGACGACGTCCCTCGTGAAGTTGAAGCGATCCGGGACGTGCCAGCGGTCGCCGTCCGTGAGCGCCGGGAAAAGGGCGAGCTCGAGTGGCGAGCTGGGGAGCCCGTTCGCGCCCGCCCGCTTTCGCCCGATGCGAAGTCCTTTCACGGCACGACCATTATCGACCTGATTGGGGCAGAAGCTAAACCCGAATTACGCATTTCTTCCCAGTGTGCCCGCAGGAGCTACAGGAGCCCGAGCTCAACACCGAACGGCTGAGCGGCCGGAAGCCCCTCTGGAAGCCGAAATCCGCCTGCTGCCTCGAGCGCGGCGATCCTGTCGCCGAGCGCCGGATGGGTGTTGAACAAACCGGAGAGCGCAAGCACTCCGCGGCGCTCGGAGTCGACGCGGTCCGTCGGGCTTTCGACCCAGAGATGTGCCGTGGACGCGTCCGCGTAGCGGACCGTCGTCGAATCGAGCTCGAGCCGGCGAAGTGCGAGGGCCATCGCTTCCGGGTCGCTGAGAATCTCTGCCGAACCCGCATCGGCGAGGAACTCGCGGCGTCGCGAAAGGCTCATCCGGAGCAGAAGCGCGGCGTACGGCGCGAGAATGAAGCCGACGATCGCGAGAATCGCGACCAGCCCGCCGGCCCTACGCGACCGCCCGCCATACGCGATCGAGCGAAAGCCGATGTCCGCGATCAACGCGATGACGCCTGCAAATACCGTGGCCATCGTCATGAGGTAGGTGTCGCGGTTGCGGATGTGTGAGATCTCGTGGGCGATGACCGCTTCGAGCTCGCGTTTCGGCATCGTCCGGAGAAGCCCTGTCGTCACGCCCACATAGCTCTTCTCCGGTCGGAGCCCTGCGGCGAACGCGTTCGGGGCTGCGTCGTCGACGATGCGCAGCTCCGGAGTAACGGGCAACCCTGCCCCGATCGAGGCATTCTCGACGAGGCGGCGCACCGGCTCGAGGTCATGCTTGTCCAGCGGCTGCGCCTTTGTCATGCCGGCGATGATGCTCCGGGAGCGGACGAGGGCGAACACGCCGTAGACCGCAGCGATCGCCAGAGCGACGACTCCGAGCGAGGCGTCGACGGCGAGTCCGATGAGTCCGGCGATCACGAGCAGGAGCACGATGAAGCCGACGACGACGATGCTGCTTCGAAAGCGGTTCGAGCGAATCTGCTGTTGAAGGGTCACGGTGCCGTGGCGAACGAGACCTCTGGAGGCGCCAGGTCTCCCTTGGCGGAAAAGAACTCCTTGTCCTTGAATCCGAGAGGTCTAGCGACGAGCAGCCAGGGAATGCTCTGGATCGCCGTGTTGAAGTGCATCACCGTCGAGTTGTAGTAGCGCCGCGCGGCGCTGATCTTGTCTTCCGTGTCGGTGAGGTCCTCCTGTAGCTGGAGGAAGTTCTGGGAAGCCTTGAGGTCGGGATAGGCCTCGGCGACGGCGAACAGCCTTCCCAGGGCCACCGTCAGGCCCTCGTTGGCTTCGGCCGCGGCTCCCGGACCGCCGGCGTGTTGGAGCGCGGCTCTTGCCCTCGTGACCTCGTCGAACACCGCGCGCTCGTGCGCCGCATAACCGCGCACCGCTTCGACGAGGTTCGGGATGAGGTCCGCGCGGCGCTGGAGCTGGACATCGATGTTCGCCCAACCCGTGTCTACCTCGTTCCGCAGCCGAACGAGGCGGTTGTAGCCGAACGCGAAGACGAGCCCGATGAGGACGACCACGCCGACGAGGATCCAGAGCCAGAGCACGGCTTGCGAGTCTATGCGCCGCTCAACGCAGCGGTCAGCGCGGCCCGTCCGTTGCGGAGCACGGGTTCGCCGTGGGAGACGAGGATCCGCTCGATCTCGAGGGCGGCGAGCGGTCGAAGCGACTCCGCCAGCGCGGCGTGGTCGGTCTTGCCAGGGAGCCACGACTCGGGGCACATGCGCACGCCTCCGGCCTCGTCCCCCAGCAGCACGTCACCGGGTACGAGCGAGCGATGCGCCGGGATCCAGTAGACGACCTCCGTCGTGCGCGCCGTAGGAAAGACCTCGATGCGGCCGGGAAGTGGATCTCCTGGCCTGAACGGGTCCGTGACGACTCCCGCCCGCCGTGCGACGGCCGCTCTTGACGTCGTCGGCGCCCAGACGCGAGCGGCGTAGCGATCGACCATCGCTGCAGCGCTGCGCGTGTGCCAGAAGATCGTCACCAGCACGTGCACCGGCTTGCCGACTCTCTCGATGTCGCGATCGAGGGCTTCCCAGAAGCGCTCAGCGTCCTCAGGTGGGACGAGGGGGTCGACGAGCACGATGCCCTCCTGCGTCTCGCAGTAGACGCAGCCCACATTCTCCTTCCACTCCTCGTGGTATCCGGTCCAGCGCCAGAGCCCGGGAGCGATCTCGAGCACGTCCACGTTCGGACTCTAGATGCTGGACCGAACCGGTCTTGCGCGAGTCGCGTATCTTCGAGTCGAGCGACCAAGGAGGATTTCGATGCGACGCACACGCACTGCTCTCGTCGTCGGGCTCGCCGCCGCGGCACTTGCCGTCGCGGGCTGCGGAGGCGACGACGAGACAGCGGCTCCCACCGATACGGAAACGACGATCGAGACGACGACAACACCGTCCGGAACGACTCTCATGGGCAGCGTCGGCCCGGGGTTCGAGATCAGCTTGTCCACCGCGGACGGCCAGCCGGTCGAAACGCTCATGGCCGGCAGCTACACGGTCGAGGTCGACGATCAGTCCGACGCCCACAACTTCCATCTGACTGGCCCTGGCGTCGACGAGATGACCGAGGTCGGCGAGACTGAGACCGAGACGTGGACCGTCGAGCTCCAGGACGGGTCGTACCACTTCCAGTGCGACCCGCATGCGAGCTCGATGAACGGTGACTTCGAGGTCTCGGGCTAGAGGAGTACGGGCATCTTGCTCTCCGCCGAGCGGTGGAGTGCCTCGAGGGCACGCGCCTGGGCGACCGCGTCCTCGCGGCCGAGTAGAAGCGGCGCCTCGCCGCTGATCGCGTCGCTCAGGTTCTCGAGCTCCAGTCGGTACGAGTCGGTGGGGTCGAGCTCGATCCGCTCGACCTCGCCGTCGCGGCGCAGCTCGATCAGCGGATTCCGGCAATGCCACGGGTCGTCGAGGAAGAGTGATCCCTCGGTGCCGACCGCCTCGAGCTCGTCGCGCTCGGGGAGGCACGTACCGCAATCGAACTGGGCGAAGACGTCTCCGGGAAAGCGCATAGCGCCGGCGAAGACCCAGTCGGTCCCTGTCGGACCTGTGTAGGCCTGGCCGAAGACACTCTCCGGCTCGCCCGCGAGCAGTCGCGATCCGCTGACGCAGTAGCAGCCGACGTCCATGAGGCTTCCGCCTTCTACATCGGCGCGCAGACGGATGTTGTCCGCGTCGTAGAGGGAGTAGCTGAACGCGGAGCGGACTACCCGCAGCTCGCCGATAGCGCCCTCGGCGACGAGCTCGACGAGCCGCTTCGTCTGAGGGTTGTGGCGGTACATGAACGCCTCCGTGAGTAGGCGCCCGTTGCGCTCGGCTGCGTCGAATGCCTGCTCGACGTCGGTCGCGTGGCGGCTCATCGGCTTCTCGCAGAGAACGTGCTTGCCCGCCTCGAGGGCCTTGATCGACCACTCGATATGCATGGTGTTCGGCAGGGAGATATAGACGGCCTCGACGTCCGGATCCTCGAGGAGCGCTTCATAGGAGCCGTAGGCCCGCTCGATGCCCCATTCGCGCGCGTACGCATTCGCCTTGCTCTGCTCACGGCTCGCGACTGCGATCAGCTCGACCCTGTCCGAGGCGTGGGCCCCGGGGATCAGGAGCCGGTTGATGTGCGCGGTCGAGAGCAGACCAAGCCTCATGTCAAAGCGCGTCCGTTGCTCGGAACCGAGACCGGCGCGCGTATGTGTGGCGGCGGCGCAGGCGGCGCGTCCGACCCCGCGCCCGTCGCGGCGATCGCGTCGTCGATCTCGCGAAGGACGCGCTCCTCCAGCTCCAGCTCGGAGGCTGCCACCCAGCCGTCCACGTGCCGCGGAAGGCGCGCGCCCACGATCGCCGCCGTTACGCCCGGTTGGGTGAGGACCCATGAAACGGCGAGCTCGGGCAGGCTCGCCTCGAGGCGATCGGCGACGGCACGAAGTCGCTCGACGAGCTCGAGGTTGCGGGCCAACTGGGGATCCTGAAAAACCGGCGAGTGGCGGCGCCAGTCGGTCTCTTCGAGACTCGCGATTCGCTCACGGTCGAAGCTGCCCGTGAGCATCCCAGAGGCCATCGGCGAGTAGCAGATCACGCCGGTGCCGTGCTCGGCTGCCCACGGCAACACCGTTCCTCGCGCCCCGCGGGCGAGCAACGAGAGCGTCGGCTGCACCGAGTCGACGTGACGCACTACCTCACATCGCGCCAGCTGCTCGGCATCGAAGTTCGAGACACCGATCCAGCGCGCCTTGCCCTCCTCGACGAGCTCGGCCATCGTCCCCCACGAGTCCTCCAGCAGCGTGCCCGTCGTCCAGTCGGGCCAGTGCACCTGGTAGAGGTCGATGCGCTCGACGCCAAGCCGGCGCAGACTCGACTCGCACTCCTCGCGGATCGACTCGGGGCGCAGATCGTTCCCGATCTCGCCCTCGGAGCGACCCTCCCACCGGCGGCCGCACTTCGTGAACACGAACACGTCCTCGCCGACCCGGAAGGGCTGGAGCGCCTGGCCGACGACCTCCTCGGAGTGGCCGAGCCCGTAGACCGCGGCTGTGTCCACCCAGTTGACGCCGAGCTCGATCGCCCGCCTGATGGCCGCGACCGAGTCGTCGTCGTCGACCACGCCCCAGCCGAACCGCCAGGGGCCGCCGATCGCCCATCCCCCGAAGCCGACCGTCGTCAGCTCGGGCCCTGAGTCACCGAGACGCCGCGTCCTCACGTGCGCTGCGTGCCCCTCGTCGTCGAGGTAGTCGCGCCACGAGCGGGTCGGCTGCCACCCGAGCAGGCGCTGGGCCTTCGCGCTAGAGATCGCCGATGCGTCCTTCCGCTCCACCGGCCGGAACTCGATTCCCTCGGCGTCGTAGTACGTCGTCACCGTCTCGACGAGCGGATGCCCCCCGATGGTGTCAGGCGAGGCGACGTAGAAGACCTCGTGCCCAGGCAGGTCGGTCTCGATAGCGAGCACGACGGCGTCGCAGAGGTCGTGCACGTCCACGTACGAGCAGTAGTTCTCGATCTTGACCGACGGATCACGGACGATGGGCCCGAGGTTCCGCTCGTAGCTTCCCTCGTCCTGCACCCAGCACGGGCGGATCGAGGTGCAGCGGATGTCGGAGCGCTCGACGGCGCGCTCGCAGAGGAGCTCGCCGAACCACTTCGCGGTCGCGTAGGGGTCCTGCGGGCGGATCGGATGCTCCTCGTCGATGGGGAGGTACTCCGGCCGGAAGGGGCGATGAGCGAAGATGAATCCAGGCACGGTCTCGCTGGAGAAATTCACGAGCCGCCTCGCACTCGTCATGATCGCCGCCTCGAGCACGTTGAACGTGCTCATGATGTTGTTGCTGAAGACGACGTGCGGTGGGTTGTGTATCGGCTGCGGGATCGCGGCCGTATGTACGACGACGTCGCAGCCGCGCACGAGGGCATACGCGGACCCGGCGTCGGTCAGGTCAGCCTGCCAGTAGTCCGCCGGCTCTCCTGGTTGAGGGCGGTCCCATGTCGGAATGGCGAGATCGGTGGCGCGCACCTCGTAGCCGGCCTCCTGCAACCTTGTGCACGAGAGCCCGGCCGACCTTTCCACGGGATCCCGTGACGAGAATCCTCATGCCTCTAGAGTACGTGACGGCGTCGCGACGACCGCCGCCTTGCCACGGAGGAAGTCGAAGTCGCAGCCCTCGTTCGCCTGCAGGACGTGGTCGGCGATGCAGCCGTCGGTACCCACGCTCGTCCTTGCGCGGCGGCGGCTCCCAGGCTCGCCCGGCGGGCCTCGAGCTCCGCCTCGTCGACGACGAGGTCGAGACGCCGCTCGCGACACGTCGAGCCGGATCGGGTCACCGTCGCGGACGAGCGCCAGCGGGCCTCCGACCGCCGACTCCGGCGCGACGTGCAGGACGACTGCGCCGTACGACGTGCCGCTCATGCGCGCGTCCGAGATCCGCAGGAGATCGCTGACACCCTGCTCGCAGCAGCTTCGCGGGTATGGGCAGGTGGCCCCACTCGGGCATGCCCGGGGCACCGATCGGGCCGGCGTTGCGGAGCACCATGACGCTGGTCTGCGTCGCACTCCAGCTCGGGGTCGTCGACCCGCGCGGCGAGGTCGTGGATGTCCTCGAACACGATCGCCGCGCCCCTCGTGCTGCGAGGAGCGCGGATCGGCCGCGGTGATCTTCATCACCGCGCCGTCCGGGCAGAGGTTGCCGCGCAGCACGACGAGCGCGCCGCCCTCGTCGAGCGGGCTCCGCGGCAGGCCGGATCACATCGCGGTTGATGATCTCCGCACCCGCGATGTTCTCGCCGACGGTGCGGCCGGTGACCGTGACGGCATCGAGGTGGAGCAGGTCGGCGATCTGCGCCATCACGGCCGGCACCCCGCCCGCGTAGAAGAAGTCCTCCATCAGGAAAGCGGCCCGCCGGCTTCAGATCGACGAGCCACGGCGTCGAGGCGCACAGGTCGTCGAACAGCTGGAGCGGCAGCTCGACGCCGACCCGCCCCGCGTAGGCGAGCAGGTGGAGGATCGCGTTCGTCGAGCCCGAGATCGCGTGCAGCACGCGGATCGCGTTCTCGAACGCCTCCCGCGTGAGGATGTCGGACGGCTTCATGTCGCGCCTCGGCGAGATGCCACGATCTGGCGCCCCGCCGCCTCCGCCAGGTGATGCCGGCGCGAGTCGACCGCCGGGATGGCCGCGCCGCCGGGCAGCGTCAGCCCGAGCGCCTCGGTCACGCAGGCCATCGTCGAGGCGGTGCCCATCGTCATGCAGTGGCCGTTCGACCGGGACATCGCGTTCTCGATCTCGACCCAGTCGGCCTCGGTGATGCGCCCGGCGCGCAGCTCCTCGTGGTAGTGCCAGCAGTCGCTGCAGGAGCCGATCTCGCGCCCCCGCCAGTGCCCGTTCAGCATCGGCCCACCGGTGACGACGATCGACGGGATGTCCGCGCTGGCGGCGCCCATGATGCTCGCCGGGTTCGTCTTGTCGCAGCCCGTGAGGAGGACGACGCCGTCGAGCGGATACGACGCGGATCGACTCCTCGACGTCCATCGCCATCAGGTTCCGGTAGAGCATCGTCGTCGGCTTCATCAGCGACTCGCCGAGCGACATCACCGGGAACTCGAGCGGGAAGCCCCCGGCCTGCAGCACGCCGCGCTTGACCGACTCGGCGAGGCCGCGCAGGTGGACGTTGCAGTTGACGAGCTCGCTCCAGCTGTTGCAGATGCCGATCACCGGGCGCCCACGGAACGCATCGTCGGTGACGCCGGTGGACTTCAGCCACGAGCGGTGCAGGAAGCCGTCGAGATCTTGTCGGTCGAACCACTCGGAGCTCCGACGAGCGCCGTCCACGCCTCTCGAAGCTCGCTCCGTTTCGCATCGTCGCCATTTCGCTCCTTCTATCTCGTCGCGGGGAGATGCCATTCGAGCGCCGCATGATCGACAACTGCCCCGCTGCCGCCGCAGCGGAGGCAGGTTTGCCCGGAGCCCGCGCACTCGGGGCACACGGCGAAGACCGCCGTCGCGACAGTCGAGCAGTCGCGCCGCAGCGCACAGCGCCGCGAGCACGCCGGTTCGAAGCTCAAAGCCCTCGAACGCGTGGCCGCGGTGGATGTGGAAACTACCGATTCCGGTTGTCAGTTCGGGTCGGCTTTGGTCGCGCATCAAGTAGCCGTATCATATGATCTTTGGTGATGGCGTCGGCAGAGTCCCTCGGCGCGCGTCGCCAGACGCGGGAGACTCTCGAGAGCCTCTACGTCGTCGACGCCGACGTCCACGTGCACGAGGACCCGGAAGAGCTCGCCGAGTACGCGGAGCCGCCCTGGGACGTGGCTCTGCGGGAGATCGCGAAGGTCGAGGAGCGCTACCTCGACCTTCCGGCGATGTCACCGCGGGCGGAGTTCCGCATTCCCTGGCCCGGCGGCTCGAACCGGCCTCAGATCGTCACGACCGCCGCCGCGTTGCGCCGGGAGCTCTCCGAGCTGCACGTCGACGTGGCGGTGCTCTTCCCCGATCACCTGTTCTCGCTCGCGATGGTGCGCGACCCCGGATTCGCCGTCGGGCTCGCACGCGCATACAACGACTGGCTCGCCGATCGGTGGCTCCGCCACGAGCCGACGCTGCGTGGCTCGATCGTGATCCCTCCGCAGGATCCCTGCCGCCGGCGCCGCAGAGATCCGCAAGCACGCCGGCAACCCCGGCTATGTCTGCGCGTACCTGCCTGCCTCCGGACTGAAGACCTCTATGGGCACGAGCAGTACGACCCCGTCTACGACGCAGCGCAGGAGACCGGCACCCCCATCGCGATCCACAGCGTGGAAGCGGTCTTCCCGGTCTTTCCATTCCAGCTCGAGCAGTTCCGAACAGCGCTCGCCGTGCATTCCCTCGCCCACCCGCTCGCAATGGTGGCCAACCTGGTCTCCATGCTCGAGACGGGAGTGCCTGTTCGGTTCCCGGACCTGGGCGTCGCGTTCATGGAGGCTGGAACCGGCTGGGTCCCGTGGATCGCCAACCGGCTCGACAAGGAATACATCGAGCGCCGCCGCGAGGTACCGATGCTTCAGGAGCGGCCGAGCGAGTACATGCGGCGCTTCTTCTACGGCACCCAGCCGATCGAGGAGCCGCAGAATCGAACTGACCTGGTCAAGCTCTACGAGCTGTTCGACGGCGAGAACACCGCGATGTTCGCATCAGACTGGCCGCATCACGACTTCGACCACACGCAGTTCGTGTTCGGGCTCCCGTTCTCGCCGGACGCTCGGCGGAAGATCATGGGACTGAACGCAGCCCGCTTCTTCGGGCTCGATCGTGACGCGTGAGTCGTGAGCCTCAGGAGCACGCCGTCGGGAGGCTCGACGACCTTCCTCCAGGAAGACACCGGGTGGTCAGGGCTGGCGGACGCGAGATCGGGGTGTTCAACATCCGCGGGACGGGTCCACGCGATCCCGAACCTGTGCCCCCACCAGCGCGGTCCGCTCTGCACCGGCGGAGTCTCCGGCACGATCGACTACGGTCCGCACACCGGCTGGAAGCTCGCCTGGATCTGGGAGGACGAGGTCGTCACGTGCCCCTGGCACTCGCTCGAGTTCCACATCCCTACCGGCACGCTGCGTCGCGTTCGACGACATCCGGCTGCGCACGTACGAGGTGCGCGTGACTGAGGACGGTGAGCTCAAGGTGATGATCTGAAGTGCCGGTTGCGATCGTCACCGGCGCAGCGCGCGATCGTGGCATCGGTCGAGGTATCGTGCTCGCACTCGCCGAGCGGGGCTTCGACGTCGCGGTCAACGACGTCGCGCACGAGGACGAGGCAGCACGGACGCGTCGCGGAGGTCGAGGCGCTGGGCCGCCGCGCGACGTTCGTCCGCGCCGACATCTCGCGACCAGAGGAGAACGAGCGCCTGGTCACGGAGACGGTCGAGCGGCTCGGACGTCTGGACGCGTTCGTGGCGAACGCGGGCGTCGCGCGCTGGCAGACGCTCGTCGAGGTCACGCCTGAGGACTGGGACTTTGTGATGGGCGTGAATATGCATGGAGCGTTTTACGGCTGCAGGGCAGCGGCAGCGCAGATGCGCCGCCAGGGCGAGGGCGGCAGCATCGTCGTCATCTCGTCCGTCAACGCGGTGATGCCGTTCAGTCCGCTCGGCCTTTACGGCGCCTCCAAACACGCTGTCGGTCTCCTCGTCGGCGTGATGGCCCGCGAGTGGGGCGAGGACGGAATCGCGGTCAACCACGTCGGCCCGGGCTGGGTCGACTCGAACATCAACGACGCTTCGCCGGACTTCGACAGCGAGGAGAAGCGTGCAGCGGTGCGCGCGACCATCCCGTTTCAGCACAGGCCCACGAAGCCTGGCGAGATCGGCGAGGCGGTCGCCTACCTCGTCACGTCCGGAATCGTGACCGGGGCGTACATTCGCGTCGATGGTGGGCTCGTGATTGGGAAGTACTGAGATGCGTGTCCTCATGTGCGGGTCGGTCGACCATGCGCTCGAGAGCGAGCTTGCGGCCCGTGGCTTCGACCTGACACGCGAAGGCAGTGCGACGGACTGCCTCGTCACGGTCGCGCCATCCGGTCGAGCTCGTCCCGCTCGCCGAGCTCGATCCCAACGGCTGGGTCGCTGCCTTCGACACCTGGGCACGTGAGCCGTTCTTTGCCGCGCAGCCGTGGCTCAGAGAAGCCTTCGAGCGCGGCTCGGGTGTGTGGGTCGCGGTGACGTCGATGCTCGGGACGCAGCCGTTCCTCGGAGGCGGCGCGGCGGGTGCCGGCGCGCTGGCGCTCCATACCCTCGTTCGCGTCGCTGCGCTCGAGGGCGGCCCGCGGGGGGTTCGAGCGAACGTCGTTGCGACGGGTTGGGGGGAGTCGACGATCCCGCCGAAGCTTGACCCCGAGCTCGCCGCGACTGACACCCCTTTGCGCCGGCTTGCCACACCCGCTGACATCGCCGCAACGGTCGCGTGGCTCCTCTCTCCAGCCGCCGCCCACGTCACGGGCGAAGTAATTCGGGTCGACGGCGGCTACACCATCACGCGCGGGAGCCGTCCGGATCCAAGGAGGCAATGACGATGGAGATCGCGCAGGGAATCCACCGCGTCGAATCTGGGCTCGGCGTGCGGTTCATGGCGCAGTACGTTCTGAGGGGCACCGCGCGCACGTTGCTTGTGGACACGGGCATGCCGTTCACACCGGCGGAGACGCTGTCTCCCTATCTGGAGTCTGTCGGCCTCGCGCTGGAGTCGATCGATGAGGTGTTGATCAGCCATGCCGATCTCGACCACTCGGGCGGGAACAGGGCGTTCCGGGATCTTCACCCAGGCGCACGCTTCGCGTGCCACGAGCTCGACAGACGCTGGATCGAGTCGAACGACGCGATGGTGGCGGAGAACTACCTCTGGCACGAGCCGTACGGGTTCGAGAGACCTGATGAGGCCGGTCTCGCGGAGCTGAAAGCGATGTGCGGCGGCGACGCGCCGATCGACGAGGGGCTCCGCGGCGGAGAGACGATCCGGCTGCAAGACGGCTGGCGGCTCGAGGTGCTCCATCTCCCGGGCCACACGCGCGGTCACATCGGCGTCTGGGATTCCCGCAGCCGGGCCGCGATCGTCATCGACGCTGTGCTGGAGCGGGGGATCTACTCGAACGACGGGGAGCTTTTGATCCCGCCTCGCATCTATGACCTCGCCGCCTACCGGGAGACGATCCGGCGGCTTCGAGCGCTCGAGCCGGACCTGCTACTCACAGCGCACTACCCCGTCATGGACGGCAGCGCGGCACGCGAGTTCCTCGATCGCTGCCTCGACTTCACGTACGAGGTCGAGAACGCGGTGCGTGCAGGAAATCGCGGCCGGCACACATGGGCTGCGCGAGCTGACGGACCGCGTGAACGAGCGTTCGGCCCGTACCCGGAGTTCACGACCGAGCTCGCTGCGCTTGTCCGCGCTGTCGCCGCCGGGTAGCTACGCGGACTTCGACATCCGGTACTCGGCGGCGACGATCTCGGTCAGCTCCTCGACCGACGTCTCGTCGCGTGCGCTTGTCGAGCATGATCCGGCCGTTGCGGAGCAGGTTGACGCGATCGCACATCTCGAGCACGTGGACGTAGTTGTGCGCGATCACGATCATCGAGATGTCGCTGTTCTTCCCCAGTTCTTCGATCAGCTCGATGATCAACGCTCCCTCGCGGGCGCCCATCGCGGCGAGGGGCTCGTCGAGCAGGAGGATCTTCGCGTCCGAGTGCGTGGAGCGGGCGATGGCGATTGCCTGGCGCTGCCCCCCCGACATGCGGGCGACCTCGGCGTCGATCGACGGCACTTGAACGCCGATGTCGTCCAGGTACTCGCGCGCGCGCTTCTTCATGACCCGGTTGTTCAGGAAGCGCACGGGTCCGAGGCCGCGGGTTACCTCGCGGTTCAGGAACATGTTGTGGTAGACGGTCATCCCGGGCACGAGCGCGAGATCCTGGAAGACGGTGTCGATTCCGAGCGAGCGCGCGTGCGTCACCGACTTCAGCTGCACCTCCTCGCCGAAGACGAAGATCCTTCCGGCGTCCGGCTTGTGGAATCCCGTCAGGATCTTCACGAGCGTCGACTTGCCCGCGCCGTTGTCGCCGATGAGGCCGAGCACCTCTCCGGGTCGGACGTGGAGCGAGACGTCCTCGAGCGCCCGCACGACCCCGAAGCTCTTGCTCACGTTCTCGACGCGGATCGCGTCCGGGACCTCGCCTGGACGGGAGGCGGCAGTCTCCGCTCACGTCGAGCTCCCGAGGCGCCCCGACTGCCGGATGCGCTCCAGCGTCACGTTGAGCGCCATCGAGACGATGATCGCGATCCCGAGGACGAGGTCGAAGGTGTAGGCGCTGATCCCCTGGATCGTGAAGCCGAGATTCAGCACAGCGAGGACGAGCACGCCGAGCGCTGCGCCGATGATCGTGCCCGATCCGCCCAAGAGCGACGTGCCGCCGATGACGGCGGCCGCGACGGCGTAGAACATGACCGGGAAGCCGCCCTGGAGCGCCTGGATCGTGTCGATCCGGGTCGATTCGAGCATGCCCGCCAGCGCGCCGAGCGTGCTGCAGAGCGCGAAGTTGCCGACCTTCACCCGTCGCACGTTGACGCCGCTCTCGCTCGCCCCGACCAGGTTGCCACCTGTCGCGACCGTGTGCAGCCCCCAGCGCGTGCGGTTCAGCAGGATCGTCATGACGACGATCACACCGAGCGCCCAGTAGACCGTCACATACGGGGAGCAGCCGAAGAAGCGGTAGAACGTCTCGCCTCCAGGCGTCTGGACAGGGAATGCGCCCGAGATGTTCAACGTGATCCCGTTGAGGACGAAGGCCATACCCAGCGTCGTGATGAACGAGGGCACGCCGACGCCGACCGTGATGAGCCCGTTGACCAGTCCGACGACGGATCCGGAGAGGAGGCCGACGATCGACGGCCAGCCAGATCGGCAGCCCCCAGTCCGTGACGCCGAAGTAGAAGATCCAGCTCGAGAACGCGTACACCATGCCGACCGAGAGGTCGATCTCGCCGCAGATGAGGAGCATCACCTGGCCCGCCGCGATGATGGCGATCGGCGCCGAGAACTCTGCGATCACGCGCGCGTTGTCCGTCCCGAAGAAGGCGTCGGTGCGGAGCGAGAAGTAGATCACGAGACCGACGAGGACGAGCAGGATGCTCGCCTCTCGCCGCCGGATCAGCCAAGACGCAACGCGCCGGCCGAGGCCGGCGCGTTGCGTCGCGGTGGTCCGGGCGTCTGTGGACGCTTGCGCCACTTAGCCTGGCTGCGTGACCGGGTACTTCTGCTTCTTCGAGCTCCCCTCGTAGCGGGTCTTCGTCGAGAGGTATGGCTTCACGTTCGCCTTCGTCACGAACAAGATGCCCGTGTTCGTGTCCGAGGGGGCAACGAGCCCTGACGTGTACTTGTAGAGGAAGAACTGCAGGGTGGGAATCCAACCCTGCAGGTAGGGCTGCTGGTCGATCGTGAAGTCCAGGTGGCCGGCATTGACTGCTTGAAGGACGGGCGGCCCGAGGTCGTAGCCTCCGGCCTTGATGCCTCTCCTCTGGAGACCGTACTTCTGCATGACCTTGCCGATGCCCTCCGTCGAGCCGTAGTCGACCGCGAACATCCCCTTGATGTCCTTGTGCCCCTGGTAGTAGGCGTCGATCCTTGCCAGCTCCGTGGGCAAGTCCGCACTGGTGGCGGTCACGGTGGTCTTGATCTTGCCCTTGCCGAACCTCTTGATCGCGGCGATGGCGCCGTCGATGCGAGGCTGGATGTTGAGCTGGCCCGGTGTGGCGATGAAGAGCGCGACGGTGCCCGACTTGACGAGCTCGACGATCTTCTGGCCCATGTTGAACCCGGACAGGTAGAGATCCTGTCCGATGTACGCGAGCCGGTCGTTCGCCGCGTCGGCGTTGTAGCTGAGCACCGGAATGCCTCTACCCAGCGCCCGCTTGGTGGGTGCGTTGAACGCCGTCAGCGAGACGAGGCAGACCGCGATGCCGTCTGCCTTCGACGTGATGCCGGCGTTCATCGCGTTCACCATCTGGCTGATGTCGGAGGTCGTCGAGCCGGTCCACTGGTAGCTCGTGCCGAGCACCGAGCACGCGTCCTGGATGCCGTAGATGGTCGGCACGAAGAACGGGTTCGTCGTGACGTGGTTGACGAAGACGAACTTCCACTTCGGGTGCGACTTGATGAAGCTGTCGGCGGCGAGCACGTCCGTGACGGCGCCCATCGTCGGCGTTGCCATCACCGCTGCGGGCACCGTGAGCGCGGCAGCCCCGAGACCTGCGCGCTTGAGCATCTGACGACGGTCGAGCACCATCTCGCGCCGCTCATCGTCGTCCATCGGCGGCGTCTGCCCGCCGAGGTCTTCCGAATCCACTGAGCCCTCCTTTGATCGAGCGAACGACGAAACGCGGCGAACCTAACACCTTTGAGACCGCCTGTCTAGCTATATGGTTATCGTATGATGAAAGACCGCACGTACCCTCGCCGTGGTCTGCACGGCGAGTTCGTCCATGACATCGGGGTGCGTATCTTGCGCGGGGAGCTGAAGCCCGGCGACTCTCTGCCGACAGAGGGCAACGCGATCGGCGAGACGGTCAGCCGCACCGTCGTACGGGAGGCCATCAAGGTCCTCGCCGCGAAGGGGCTGGTCGAGGCGCGCCCGAAGACGGGAACGCAGGTACGCGAGCGCCGATACTGGAACCTGATGGACCCGGACGTCCTGGCCTGGCGGCTCGAGGCGAAACCAGGCGACGACTTCTTCGTCGACGTCTTCGAGCTACGCCGTTTGATCGAGCCTGTCGCGGCGGGGCTGGCCGCCGCCCGTGCGACCCCGGACGAGGTCGCGGAGCTCCAGCATGTTCTGGCGGACATGGCGGCGGCCGTCGACGACCGCGATGCGTACATCGTCGCCGACCTGCGGTTCCACTCCCTGATCCTCGATGCATGCCACAACGAGCTCTTGGCCAATCTCGGTGGGACGCTGCGTGCCGTGTTCCGGGCGAGCTTCGCCCGCACCTTGCCGATCGCCCGCGAGACCATCGGACAGCACGCGGCCATCGCGGCCGCCATCCGTGAAGGAAACAGCCCCTTAGCCGAGGGAGCGATGCTCGAATTGATCGACCGCACCGCGGCGAGCCTCGAAGCCGAGCCTGCGTTGGCGAAGACCTCGGCCACCGCCTAAGCGGGGTGCTCGAGCAGGACCTTCGCCACAACGCCGTTGCGGTTGTCCATCAGCTCAAAAGCGTCCTGAACTGCGCAGCGGGAAAGCGGTGTGTCACGATCGGATCGAGTTCGACGAGTCCCTGCTCGAGCACCCGCATGACGTGCGACCATGCGGACGTGGAGTAGGAACAGCTCCCGATCACGTCCATGTCGCCGAACATGATCCGGTCGGCGGGAAGTTCGATCACCTTGCCCTCTCCCGCGATGCCGAGCAGCACCACGCGCCCGCCGGGCCGCACGAGCTGCGTAGCGAGATCGACCGCGTCGACCGCGCCGGCCGTCTCGATCACGAGGTCGAGCCCGCCGCTGGCGAGCCGGTGAGTCGCGGCGATCGGATCCTCCTCGGTGACGTGTACGGCCGCATCCGCACCGAGCCGTACGGCGAAGTCGAGCTCCTCGCGGCGCACCCCGTAGGCCACGAGCGTGCCGGGAGAGTAGAGTCGCGCGAGCGTGACGGCCAGCGATCCGAGCGTGCCGATGCCGATCACGCCGACCGTCTCACCGGGGCGCGGCTGGCCGCGCTCGAGGCCGCGAAGCACGCACGATGCCGGCTCGACGAGCACGCCGGCGGCGAACGAGACCGCGTCCGGCAGGCGATGGACGACATGTCGCGGCACGAGCACGTACTCGCCGTACCCGCCCCCGCGCGTGAATCCGATTTGGTCGTAGTTCAGGCACAGCTGCGTCTCCCCCTCCTTGCATCGACGACATCGGTTGCACGGGATCATCCCCTCGCAGACGACGCGATCGCCGACCGCGAGGTCGTCGACGCCGTCGCCGAGCTCCGCAACGGTGCCGCTCCACTCGTGGCCTGGGACGAGCGGGAAGCGCACCCAGCGCGGGTCCGTCAGACCCCCGTGAAGCATCTCCAGGTCGGTGCGGCAGACGCCCGCCACGCGGCTGCGCACGACGACCTCGCCAGGGCCGGCCGTCGGCGTGTCGAGCTCGACGTATGCGACCTCGTGCGGGCGCTCGATTAGGATGGCCTTCACCGTTCGACTGTAGCTCCGTCTAGACGGCGCAGGGCTGGATAGAGCGCCCGGTAGCGGGTGTGAAGCTCCGTGTAGACCTCGCGCCAGCCAGGATCGGGCTCGACGACGTCCGCCGTGAGCACGGCAGCGGCGACCGCCTCGTGCACGTCGGCGAAGACGCCGCCCGCGACGCCACCGAGCAGCGCTGCGCCGAAGGCCGAGCCCTCCTCGACCACAGTGCGTTCGATCGGCATATCGAGCACGGAAGCACAAATCTTCAGCCACAGCTCCGAGCGGGCGCCACCACCGGACGCGCGCGCGCCAGAGACCTCCACTCCGAGTCCCCGTATGAGGTCGAGCGAGTCGCCGAGCCCGAAAGCGACTCCTTCGAGCACTGCCCGCACGAGCGCTCCGCGGTCGTGGCGCAGCTGAAGCCCCGTGAAGGCCCCGCGCGCGTTCGGGTCGGCATGCGGTGTCCGCTCGCCCTGCAGGTACGGAAGGAAGAGGAGCCCCTCCGCGCCGGGTGCCCACCGCTCCGCCTCGGCGACGAGCGTTTCGAACGACACCCCTGGAGCGACTACATCGTGGAGCCACTGGAGAGAGCCTGCCGCCGAGAGCATCACTCCCATGGCATGCCAGGACCCCGGCGCTGCGTGGCAGAAGACGTGCACGCGGGCGCGCTCGTCGGGACGGTAGGCCGGCAGCGCCGCGAACACGACTCCTGAGGTGCCGAGCAGGACGGACACGGGCCCCGGGCGGTCGACCCCGACGCCGATTGCAGCGGCTGCACAGTCGCCGGCCCCCGCCGCAATGGGCACCCCAGCGCTTGTGCTCCCGGAGACCGCTGGCGACTCGGCGACGGGTGGCAGCAAGCCGGGCGGAATCTCGAGAGCGTCGAGAACTTCGTCGCTCCAGCGGCGCTGCGCTACGTCGAGAAGCAGAGTTCCCGAGGCGTCGGTGACGTCCGTCGTCCACGAGCCGGTCAGCCGGAGCCGCACATAGTCCTTGGGCAGACAGATCCGTGCCACCCGCGCGTACGTTTGCGGCTCGTGCTCTCGTAGCCACACCAGCTTTGGTGCCGTAAAGCCCGGGAGGGCGCGATTCCCGGTGAGCTCGATCAGTCTGTCGAGCCCCACCGTGCGCTCGATGGCTGCGCACTCCGCGCCCGTACGCTGATCGTTCCAGAGGATTGCCGGCCGAACCACACGGTCGGCGTCATCGAGCGCGACGAGGCCGTGCATCTGTCCGGAGAGCCCGATGCCGGCGACCTCATGCCCCGCGGAGACTTCAGCGAGTGCCGCGTCCGCCGCCTGCCACCAGTCCTCGGGGTCCTGCTCGGACCACCCCGGGCGTGGTGTCGACAGGGCGTAACTACGCTCAGCGCGCGCGAGCACCGCTCCGTTTGGAGCGATGGCAATCGCCTTCACGCCCGTCGTTCCGACGTCGAGACCGACGAGCGCTGTCATGCCGCGGCCTCGAACAACGGCGATTCAGGCCGGGGCGCCGAGCGCCTCGTAGACGAGCTCGTACGCACGAACCGCGTCCTTGCTCTCCTGGGCTTCACGGAGCGCTGCATCGTCGATGCGTCCCGACACGTCCCAGATGAAGCGCCAGTTCAGCACGGATCGCTTGACCGCCGCGACTGCGTCCTCGGTGTACGGGTAGAGGTCGAAACCGAGCCGCTCGCCGTTCGCCCCGTAGTTCGCCCGGCGCAGCTCGAGCGCCAGCTCAAGCGTCTCCATAAACGCCGTAGCGCCGACCATGTTGTCGTCGTCGAACGTGCCCCAGCCCGAGTTCGCGTGCTGGTGGCCGAGCAGGCCTTCCGCCGCCAGCAGCGCGGCGTACTCGCCGAGGTTCTCCCCGTTCATGATCAAGTGCTGCCAGTCCATGTTGACCTTGACGTTGTCGAGGCCCTGGGCGCGGAGTGAGTGGATCACATGCAGCGTCATCCCGATGTTTCGCATCAGGATCTTCATCGCGGGCTCGGAGTTCTTGTGCTCGAGGAAGAGCGAGATCCCGTGGTCTCTGCACCGCTGCGCGGCATGCCCGATTCCCTCCACGAGCCACGCCCAAGACTCGGCGTACGGCGTCTGGAACGGATAGTTGTAGCCCTCGATCCCGGGCCAGATGATGAAGTGGGCGCCAAGCTCGCCGGAGAAGTCGATCGCTTCGAGCGTGCGCTTCACGGCTTCGTTGCGCGTGGCCGGGTCGGGTGAGATGAGGCCGCCCTTGCCGAAACGGGGGTCGAGATGGAGGCCCGTCGCCAGGCAGTAGATGTCGTGCGCACCGAGCGCAGCTCGCACCTCGTCGAGGTTCTCGGCGTTCAGCTCCTGCGGGTAGTGGAACTCGTAGCCGTCGATCAGGTCTCCGAGGCCTTCGACAGCACGCCGGACGCGCTCGGCAGTTGTCTCGTTCGCCCTCTCCGGCTGGTAGCCGCCAGGCACGAAGCGCGTGATCATCGACCCGAGGGCCCAGATTCCGAGCGAGGTCTTCATCTTCTAGCCTCCTACGTCATCGCTTCGGCGGTTCGTCGTCAAGCGACCTAGTATCTCGCACGAGTTCGAACCGAACCTGCAGGAGGACGCGTGAGCTCCGACCACATACGCGAGATCGGCGTGGGCATGCTCGGCTACGCGTTCATGGGCAAGGCGCACTCCAACGCCTTCCGCAAGATCGACTACATCACGTGGCCGCCACCGCTCAGGCCGCGACTGGTCTCGATCGCCGGCAGGAACGAGGAGGCGGTCTCCGAGGCCGCGAGACGCTACGGGTTCGAGCGCTGGACGAGCGACTGGCGAGAGCTGATCGCCGACCCCGAGATCGGTCTCTTCGACAATCTCGGTCCAAACAACTTGCACGCCGAGCCGACGATCCTCGCCGTCGAGGCCGGCAAGCACGTCGTCTGCGAGAAGCCGCTAGGACGTGATGCGGACGAGAGCTATGAGATCTGGCAGCGCGTTGCCGCTGCGGGTGTGAAGCACCTGTGCGCGTTCAACTACCGCTTCGTACCGGCTGTCCGCCTCGCACGGGAGCTGATCGAGGCAGGCGAGCTCGGCGAGCTCCGCCACTTCCGTGGCCGTTATCTCCAGGACTGGGGCGACACGACGGAGCAGATCTGGCGCTTCGACCACGGGGCTGCAGGCTCGGGAGCCCTCGGCGATCTCGCCGCTCATGTGGTCGACCTCGCTCGTTACCTCGTCGGCGAGATCGACGAGGTCGGCGGCTTCCTCTCCACGTTCATCGCCCGGCGCGAGGTCGACGATGCCGTCGAGGCGACGGTCCGATTCGCGAACGGCGCCGTCGGCACTCTCGAGGCCACGCGGCTCGCGCTCGGGCGCCGGAACGCCTTCCAATGGGAGATCAACGGCACGAAGGGCTCGCTCGCGTTCGACATGGAGCGACTCAACGAGCTGCAGGTCTTCAAGACGGGCGACCCGCGCACACGGGGCTTCACGAACGTCCTCGTCTCGGAGGCGACCCATCCGTTCTGGGAGCACTGGTGGCCGCCGGGACACATCATCGGCTGGAGCGACACGTTCGTGCACGAGCTCCACCACTTCCTGAAGGCGATCGCCGAGGACGGCGACGTCGGCCCGCACGGAGCGACGTTCGAGGACGGCTACCGTGCGGCCGAGGTCTGCGACGCGATCGTGCGCTCGAGCGAGAGCGGGCGACGTGAGCGGATCGAATATCGGACGCTCGTATCGTAAAGCGCGATTGACCTGGTCAATTTGCCAGTACTAGAGTGCCGAGGCACGCATCAATCGAGCAAGGAGGCGCAGTGAAGCTAGTCGTTCGGCGTTCGCGACGATAGGTCTCGTCGCGATTGTGGCCAGTGCCGTCGTCGCAGTCGCAGCAACGGGCGCGATGGGCAAAACATCACAGGGGAACGTCCAGGTAAGCGCCACGAGAATCTGGGCGATCGAAAGCTGAAACTCGAACGCCACCTGCCCGAGCACCTGGAGCGACACGATCACGGCCGCGAGGTGAAGGCGAGGATCGCGCAGCGTCGGCAGCAGGACCGGGTACGCCGTGCCCCGGATCCGTCAGCATGTCGGCCTGTCGACGCCGACGGCGGCAGGCACGCTCATAGGGCGCTCATGCTACTGCGATACTGTGGCATCGAGACAGTCGCCGGATGTCGAGGATTCGTCGCTCTCGAACGGTTGTCGATGGTGCAGTATGGGCGCGTGGCCGTCCCTGCGACCCGCTACGACTCCCTGATCGCCCAGTTGCAGGCTGCCCTACCCGACCGTGAGGCTCCGCAGGACTTCGGCGCATATCTCGACAAGGTTCGGCGCCATGCCTACGCGATCACGGACGAGGATGTACAGGCGTTGAAGGAGGCCGGCCACTCGGAGGACGAGATCTTCGAGCGCACGGTGTCGGCTGCCGCCGCAGCGGGCCTCGAGCGGCTGGACGCGGGCTTGCGGACTCTCCGATGAGGCTCGAGTGCGTCGAGAGCGGCCACGAACCGTCGGAGGCGCAGGTGCTCGAGGTGATCCGGACGCAACGCGGCGCGGAGCCACCGGACGTGCTGAAGACACTTCACTATCGGCCGGAGCTCTTCGGGCGCCCGTTCTCCGAAGCGCTCGACCTCGCCATGCGCGGCTCGTCGGACTGGTCCGTCGGCGAGCGTGAGCTCTTCGCCGCCTTCGTCTCCTCGCTCAACCAATGCCCGTTCTGAACGGGGTCTCACGGCGCGGTCGCGTCGTACGCGCTCGGTGAGGAGGTCTGGGAAGCAGTCAGGCTGGACTGGCGCACAGCGCCCGTCGACGAGCCCCTTCGCGCCACGCTCGGATTCCTCGAGAAGCTCACACTGCGACCGGGCGAACTGGCACGAGCAGATGCGGACGCCGTCCTCTCCACCGGCGTCACCGAGGAGGCGCTCGTGGACGCGATTCACGTCGCCGCTCTCTTCAACATGATCGACCGGCTCGCGGACTCGCTCGGCTGGGACGTGCCCTCCGACGAGGCGTTCTCCGCGCGTGCGCAGGCGATGCTCGAATCCGGCTATGTGCTGGCGACGGTGGAGGCCTGACGTGCTCACGCAAGAGGAGCTCGGTGCGGCGAGGGAGCGAGCGGCGGGAGCGCTCGCGGACGCCGGCATCGTCCTGACGCCGGCCGAGCGCAAGGCGATCGAGGTGGTCGACTTCGGCCTCTCGCGGCTGGACGAGCTAGGGCTCGAGATCGTCGTCTACGTGAACACGGAGCGCGTCTGCGCCAAGGAGCTCGTGCTCTTCCCACGTCAGACGTGTCCCGAGCATCGTCACCCGCCATCTGGTCGCTCTCCTGGCAAGGAGGAGACCTTCCGCTGCCGCCGCGGTGTGGTCTACCTCTATATCGAAGGCGAGCCGTCGCAGAGCCCGGCCTGTCGTCCGCCCGAGGTCGAGGGCGACGCGTTCACGGTCTGGCACGAGATCGAGCTTCGCCCAGGTGATCAGTACACGATCCCGCCGAACACGCTTCACTGGTTCCAGGCGGGAGACGAGGGAGCCGTCGTCTCGGAGTTCTCGACCACGAGCACCGACGAGCCTATACCGCTGCGCGGAGCGACGCCCGCTCCACGGCTGAGCTTGCTGCGAAGGCGCGCGAGGACCCTGCCGAGCGCGCAAGCTTCGACCCGTTCTTCACGTTCTTCCAAGGTGGCGTAGCCGCGTTCGAGGATGGGCGTCGGACAGGTGCGATCGGCGTGAGCGGTCTCCCGGGACCTGAGGACGACGCGCTCGCCCGGCGCGCGATCGAGGCGTCAGGGCTGTCGGCTGCCGACACGTAGCGACGCGGCCGAAAGCGCCGGTTCAGGTGATGGGCAGCGGCTCGATCGAGCCGTTTGCGATCGTCCACGCGGCGAGCTCATCGGTACGCACGGTGTAGATCAGGTACGGCCGCCCCGCCCAGAGCCCGATGTTCTCCACGTCGGTGCGCGAGGGGCGCGGGGGCGAGGAGACATGCGAGTGGAAGACGGCGAGCTCGTAGCCCTCGTCCTCCAGGAACCACGTCTCGGGGTCGACGTCGAGCTCGAACCGGTACGGCGAGGCTGCGGCGTTGCGACCGCGGACGTAGCGCTCGGCGGTTCCGTCATTCATGACCACGAGCCCGCAGGCTTCGTTGGGCGCCTCCTCGCGGGCATGTGCCTCGAGCTCGCCGCGCACGTCCGCCGAGATCACCACCACACCGAGCGCTCCATCGCTCCTTCCACATCGTCCGTATTCCAGAAGTCCGCGGAGAGGTACTTCCAGCCTCCGTCGGCGAGCACGCAGACGACGACGCCCTCGTCGAGCTCGTTGGCCAGACGAAGAGCAGCGTGGATGACGGCTCCTGACGAGACGCCGCCGAAGATCCCCTCGCGCTCGAGGAGCAGCCGAAGTCCCGCAACGGACTCCGCATTCGTCACGAGCAGCTTTCGATCGAGCTTCGAGACGTCGAGGATCGGGGGCACATAGCCGTCCGCGAGTGAGCGCAGGCCCATCACCTCGTCGCCCGGGAGCGGCTCCGCTGCAGCGATGACGACGTCAGGGAACGACTCGCGAAGCCGACTGCCCGCGCCCATCAGCGTGCCGCCTGTGCCGAGCCCGGCGACCAGCACGTCGACCCGCTCGAGTGCAGTTGCGATCTCGGCGCCGGTGCCCTCGTAGTGCGCACGCGGATTTGCCTCGTTCGCGTACTGGAAGGGCATGAAGAGCGACGAATCGCGCTCGGCGAGCTCCAGCGCGAGTCGTACCGCGCCGTTGGATCCCTCCTCGGGCGGCGAGTCGACGAGCTCGGCGCCGTACAGGCGGAGGAGGCGCCGGCGCTCCTCGGTGACGTTCGCAGGCACCACGCAGGTGAGCGGATATCCACGCAGCCTCGCGACGAGTGCAAGCGAGATCCCGGTGTTCCCGCTCGTCGGCTCCAGAAGCCGGCGGCCGGGCGTGAGCTCTCCCGACGCCTCGGCCGCATCGATCATCGCCTTCGCGACCCGATCCTTGATCGACCCCGTTGGGTTCTGACCCTCGAGCTTCGCGAGGATGCGGACTGCGGGCTTCGGTGACAATCGCTGCAGCTCGACGAGCGGCGTCGATCCGACGAGATCGAGCAGCGAGGGTGCGACGGCGGCCAAGCGCACGTTGGCGTCAGCCCGGTGGGGTCAGACCCCGCCGGCCATCGCCGGAAGCAGGATCAGGTGATCTCCTTCGCCGACCGGGGTGTCGAGCCCGTCGCGCATCCGAACGTCCTCACCGCCGAGATACACGTTCACGAACGAGGCCAGCTCTCCGTCGTGCATGAGCTGCGCGCCCAGCGCGGGGTAGCGCTCGACGAGGTCGTCGATGACGTCGCCGACGGTGTCACCGCGCGCTTCGAGCTCGCGCGAGCCGCCGACCTCGGCCCGAAGCGTCGGTGGGATGCGAACCGCGGCCATCAGCTGGCCTCCACCGGCGTCGAGCAGAACTCGACGTAGTCGATGTAGTCCGTGATCGTCGGGCTCTCCCCGCACACAGGGCAGTCCGGGTTCTTGCGCACGGTCACCTCGTCGAGCGTCGTCCCGAGGGCGTCGAAGAGCAGCAGGCGGCCGGCGAGGGAGTCGCCACGCCGGAGAATCAGCTTGAGCGCCTCGTTCGCCTGAATCGACCCGATGATTCCGGGGAGCACCCCGAGGACGCCGCCCTCCGCGCAGCTCGGAGCAAGCTCCGGGGGCGGAGGCTGCGGGAACAGGCAGCGATAGCACGGGCCGCCTGGGGCGAAGACCGTGGCCTGGCCCTCGAAGCGGAAGATCGAGCCGTGCACGACAGGAATTTCGTGCCACACCGATGCGTCGTTCACGAGGTACCGCGTCGGGAAGTTGTCGGCGCCGTCGACGATCGCGTCCCAGCCGTCGGCCAGGATGCGCTCGATGTTCTCGGAGGTCAGCCGCTCCTGAAACGGCACGACCTTCACATCAGGGTTGAGCGCCTCGAGCGTTCGCTTCGCCGAAAGCACCTTGGGCTCGCCGAGGCGGTCCGTCGAGTGGACGATCTGGCGCTGGAGATTCGACTCGTCGACGACGTCGGCGTCGACGATGCCGAGCGTCCCGACTCCGGCGGCGGCGAGATAGAGCGACGCGGGCGAGCCGAGGCCGCCGGCGCCGACGAGAAGCACGCGCGCGTCGAGCAGGCGCTGCTGTCCTTCCTCGCCGACCTCCGGGATGAGCAGGTGCCGGCTGTAGCGCGAGCGCTGCTCGGAGGAGAGGACGCGCGGGATGGTCACGTCGAAGCCGTTTCGCTTCCAGTCGGCGAACCCGCCCGCGATCGAGACGACATCCGTGTAGCCCATGTCGCCGAGCACCTTCGCTGCGAAGGCCGACCGCGATCCGGCGGAGCAGTACACGGCGAGTGGCCGGCTCTTGTCGGGGATCAAGCCCTCGACTCGTGACTCGAGCCTGCCACGACCGATGTGGACGGCGCCGGGGATATGCCCTTCCTCCCACTCGTCCGGCTCGCGAACGTCGACGAAGAGCGGGCTCTCGGGGGACTCGAGACGCGCTTCGGCCTCGATGGTCGAAATCTCGTCGATCTCCTCCCGGGCCTGTGCGACCAGCTCTCTGTACGTCGCCATTACTTTGGAAACTATAGCGTCGAGGCGATGGGGTCAGACGCGTGGAGCCTGACTCCCGCATGTGGGCGCGCAGCCATGGGTCTGACCCACGGGTCACCCCAATGCGAAGGGGACGTGGCTATCGTCGCACGGTGAGCCCTCGCCGCCGGATCGTCCTCCTGGTTGCGGCCTTGGCGGCTGCGGCTGTCGCCGTGGTTGCGGTGGCCGTCGTATCCTCGGACGGAGGCTCGGCCACGACGACGACGGCTGAGCCCAAGCTCCGTGAGGGTCGGCCGCCGCTCTCGCTCGCTCTCGGGTTCCGCGCCGATTCCGAGGCCCGCGATCTTGCTCGAGGCGCAGCCGCATACCAGCGCGGGGACGTAGTAGCCGCCGCCGCGTTCTTCGCGAAGTACGACTCACTCGAAGCGAAGGTCGGCTCAGCGTTGGCCACGTGGCCCGCGGGATCGCTCGACCGGCTCGAGCAGCTGGCCAAGCTCTACCCGGAGATCGCAGTGGTCCAGCTCCATCTCGGGCTGGCACGCCTCTGGGCAAACGAGGGCGATCCGGTGGGCGCCTGGCGCGCCAGCATCGACGCCGAGCCGGATACGCCGTATGCGATCGTCGCGGGGAACCTCATCCACCCGCAGCTCCCCCGCGGTTTGCCCGCTTTCATCCCGTCGTTTGCGGCATCCCCCGGAATTACGCAACTTCCACCGGCGCGACAGCTCGAGGCGTTACGCCGATCAGCGGAGCGTGGAGGCGTTCGTGACCGGCTGCTCTACGGGGTCGGGCTCCAGCGGGTCGGTCGTCCGGTATCTGCCGCGCGCACGTACGCCCAGGCGGCGCAGCGCTTTCCGAAGAACGTGGAGGCGCAGGTCGCGGCGGCGGTCGGCCAGTTCGACAAGGACGCGCCGGAGCTCGCGTTCGGCCGTCTCGGGCCGCTCACCCGGACGTTCCCGGACGAGCCGTCAGTGCGCTTCCACCTGGGAGTGCTCCTGCTCTGGACAGGGCGAATCAAAGAAGCCGAGCGTCAGTTCCTGCTCGCGGCGCAGGTCGCAGCCCGGCTCGCCGCTCGCGCGCGAGGCGGATCGCTATCTCGAGACCATAAAGAGGGCTCGGTCCTGAGGCTTTTCGGGCGACGCTTTGACGACAGCCACTGCTGTGACTACCGTGTGACCGCCGTCGCGAAGGGGGGTTGGTCTGGCCGCAGGAGAAACGAAGGGCGCGACCACTCGAACGCCGATCGAGGACATCCTCGCGACGGACGAGGCGCAGCGGCTCCTCGAGAGCGGCTACCGCACCGGCAGTCTCGACGCGGACGAGGTTGCGCTGGTGCTCGACGAGCTCGAGCTCGAGCCCGCGCAGATCGACGAGTTCTACGCTGCGCTCGAGGAGGCACGGATCGCCGTCGTCACGGCCGACGACCCGGCGGAGCCCGAGGTCGAGCCCGACGCGGAGATCACGACAGACGCGCTGCAGCTCTTCCTCAAGGACATCGGAAAGGTTCCGCTTCTCACCGCGGCTCAGGAAGTCGAGCTGGCTAAGCGGATCGAGCGCGGGGACCACGGCGCGAAGCAGGCCATGGTCGAGGCGAACCTCCGCCTCGTGGTCTCGATCGCCAAGCGCTACCGAAACCAAGGTCTGCCGTTTCTCGACCTCATCCAGGAGGGGACGATCGGCCTTGTGCGCGCAGCGGAGAAGTTCGACTACCGCAAGGGCTTCAAGTTCTCCACCTACGCGACCTGGTGGATTCGCCAGGCCGTCGCGCGGGCGATCGCAGACAAAGGCCGGACGATCCGCATGCCCGTGCACGTGGTCGAGAAGCTGAACCGCATCCTTCGGTCCGAGCGGAAGCTCCGCGCGGAGCGCGGCCGCGAGCCGACGACCGAGGAAATCGCGCGCGATCTCGACATGACCTCGGACGAGGTCGAGCAGATCCGGCGAAGCGCCCAGGTGCCGGTATCGCTCGAGAAGCCCGTCGGCGACGACGACGAGTCCGAGTTCGGGCACTTCCTCGCCGACGAAACCACGCCGCTCCCCGACGAGCTCGCCGAGACGACGCTCCAGCGCGAGGCGCTGCGGACGATCCTCGGTGCGCTGTCAGAGCGCGAGCGTCGCGTGCTCGAGCTCCGCTACGGGCTCGACGGTCAGCAGCCGCGCACGCTCGACGAGGTCGGCCGTGCGTTCAACGTCACGCGCGAGCGCATTCGCCAGATCGAGCACCAGGGACTGAAGAAGCTCCGCGCGCTGGCAGATGCACAGCGCGTCCGCGACGTCGCCTGAAAATCGGCGCCAGTGGGTGCCCGACGGGGTTGAGAGTCGAATGTGCGCACGCATTGCCGTGCGCGACCGATTAGACTGCGCGGCCGCAGCGCCTACGGGATCCTCGATGACTAACTCCAAACACAACTGCTGATGTCTACGCACGAGGAGTTCCGAGACCAGCTGGCCGAGCTGATCTCGATACCGTCCGTCAGCGCCGACCCTGCGCACGCCGGCGATGTGGAGCACGCCGCGGCGTGGGTCGCAGAGCGGATTCGCGGCGCTGGCGGAGCGGCAGAAGTCGTCCCGTGGAACGGAGAACGGCCGCTCGTCATCGGGGAGGTGGCCGCGTCCGAGCGGCCAGAGTCCGCCCCGACCATTCTCTGCTATGCGCACTTCGACGTTCAGCCGCCCGATCCGCTCGAGCTCTGGGAGTCGCCTCCGTTCGAGCTCACTCACCGGGACGGCCGTCTCTATGCACGTGGAGTGGCCGACGACAAGGGGAACCTGTTCGTGCTCGTCGAGGCGGTGCGGCAGCTTGCCGCGGCGGGTGAGCTTCCGGTCAACGTGCGTTTCGGATTCGACGGCGAAGAAGAGGTCGGAGGCGACTCGATCGTGCAGTGGGTCGAACAGGACGAGCGTGGCGCCGACGCGGCACTGATCCTCGACGGGGGAATGGTCGGTCGTGATCAGCCCGTCTTCTACGTGGGCGTCCGCGGACTGCTCTATTTCCATCTCCAACTCCGCACCGGTACGACGGACATGCACTCCGGCATGTTCGGTGGTGCAGCGCTCAACGCGGGGCACGCTTTGATGGCTGCGCTGGCAAGCGTTCTCCCGCGTGCAGACGGTCGCTTGCCGGACGACCTTCGTGCCGGTGCGACAACACCGTCGGACGAAGAGCTCTCGGCCTGGGCGCAGCTGCCTCCGGGCGCTGAGCAGTTCTCGCAGTACGGCGCCGTTCCGATCGCTCCGGGCGCGACCGAAGACTTCTATCTGCGAACGTTCGCGGACACCTCGCTCGACGTGAACGGGTTTGCAAGCGGCTCGCCGGACCTCGTCAAGACCGTCCTTCCGGTCGAGGCACGCGCCAACGTTTCGATCCGCCTCGCGCCGGGCCAGGACCCTGATGAGATTCGCCACGCCTTCGAGCGGATGGTTCGGAACGCGACGCCCGAGGGAGCGAAGCTCGAGATCGCCCTTTGCAACAGCGCTCGGCCGGCGCTGACACCGATGGACGCTCCGACGATCAGACTTGCAGGCGACGCGTTCGAGCACGTCGTCGGTGCCCGTCCGCTCCTGGTGCGGACCGGCGGCACGCTCCCGATCTACGCGGGGCTCGTAGGACGAGGGCTTCCGACACTCGCGACCGGGTTCGGGATCGAGAGCGAATGGAACGTTCACGCGCCCAACGAAAACGTTCCCGAAGACGCGCTCACCCTGGGCGTGCAGACGATGCGCGAAGTCTTCAAGCGGCTCGGACAGCTTGGGGACTAGCGCGCGCGCTCCGTTCGCGAGCCCGCTTGCGGAGGAGCTCGCGGACGACGTCCTCGAGCGGTTTCTGCGCTATGTCCGTGTCGATACGCAGGCGGCGCAACGCGTCGAGCGGCGCCCCAGCACCGACAAGCAGCTCGAGCTGTCGCGGATGCTGATCGACGAGCTGCTCGAGCTCGGCCTATCCGACGCGACGCTCACCGACAGCGCCACGGTCTTCGCGAGCCTGCCCGGAACGATCGAGGCGCCGGTCGTAGGGCTCATCGCGCACGTGGACACCACGCCGGACGTCACGGGAGCCAACGTGGCGCCCATCGTCCACGAGGCCTGGGCCGGCGGGAGGATCGAGCTTCCGGGAGACTCGAGGCAGGTGCTCGACCCGGAGCAGCTGCCCGAGCTCGCGAAACGGGCTGGCCACGACATCGTCACGAGCGACGGCACCACGCTCCTCGGCGCTGACGACAAGGCCGGTATTGCCGAGATCATGGCAGCAGTCGCCCACCTCGCTGAGCGCCCCGAGAGGCCGCGCGCGCCGATTCGCGTCGCCTTCACCGTCGACGAGGAGGTGGGACGTGGCGCCGAAGACTTCGACCTCGAGGAGTTCGGAGCCGACGTCGCCTACACCCTCGACGGCTCGGGACTCGGCGAGCTCGAGGTCGAGACATTCTCCGCGAAGTCGATGCGCGTCACGATTCGTGGCCTTTCGGTTCATCCGGGGTCCGCGAAGGGCAAGCTCGTCAACTCCGTCAAGCTCGCCGCAGAGCTCGTGATGTCGCTTCCGAAGGACACGCTGTCTCCCGAGACCACCGAGGCGCGCGAGGGCTTTATCCACCCCCATGGCATCAGCGGCAACGCCGAGGAGGCGATCGTCGACTTCATCGCCCGCGATCACGACAACGAGCTCCTCGAGCAGCACATGGCGCTCCTTCGACAACTCGCGCAGGCTGTCTCGGAACGAGAGCCGCGCGCACACGTGGACATCGAGGAACGGAGCTCGTACCTCAATATGCGTCCGTACATCGAGGAGAACCCGCGCGTCGTCGACGCCGCACTCGAAGCGATCCGTCGTGCGGGCGTGGAGCCGAAGCTCGCGATCACCAGGGGTGGGACGGATGGCGCCGTCCTCTCGTCCAAGGGCCTACCTACGCCGAACCTGTTCACCGGGGGACAGGAGTACCACTCGGTGCGCGAGTGGGCGAGCGTCCAGGACATGGCGGCGGCGGCGGCGACGATTGTCGAGCTTGCCGGCGTCTGGGCCGAGCCCGCGTAGACCTCGTTTCTCGGGCTACCCTGGATCCCGCATGCCACGACTCGTCGGAATCAACCATCTCGCCGTCGAAGTCGGCGATCTCAACGAAGCCATCGCCTTCTTCGAGGGCATCTTCGATGATGTGCAATTGCGCGGTCGCGCCGGGAACATGGCGTTCGTGGACATGGGTGACCAGTTCGTCGCCCTGGAGTCCGTGGCGCACCCGTCTGGCGTCGGGCACATCGGTCTCGTCGTCGACGACCAGGCAGAGACGATCAGGCGCGCACGCGAAGTGGGTGCGCAGATAGTCGGCAGTCACGACTTTCGCGATCCCTGGGGTAACCAGTGGCAGGTCGTCGACTACCGCGACATCCAGTTCACAAAGACGCCGCGAGTCCTGGATGGGATGGGCCTCGGCGAGCTCGAAAAGTCGGAGCGAGCTCTCGCAGAGCTACGCGCCAAGGGTCTCGCAGACTGAAACACCGCACTTTGGTCAGTCCGCGTTAAGCCTCCCGCGCCATCGACCGCATCTCTCAGGTGTCGTGGACGCCGCAACCGAGCCACTCGTGGCCGAAGCGGCGCATCTCCTGAACCACCGGGAGCAGTGCGCGACCCTTCTCCGTCAGGGCGTACTCGACACGCGGCGGCGACTCCGGGTAGCTCTGGCGTTCGACTATCCCCTCGGTCTCGAGCCAGCGCAGTCGCTCGGCGAGCGTCCGCGGGCTGATCCCGGCGCACGACCGCTCGAGCTCGGTGAAACGCCGCGGTCCCTCGGAGAGGTCGTGGACGAGAAGTACGGTCCACTTCGAGCCTACGATCTCGGCTGCGCCTGCGACCGAGCAGGTCGGCGCCGCGTGAATGGGAAGCATCGTGCGGGTGGCCACGATCGGATTGTACGAGTCGGGGACGATGGGGTTCAGTTGGGACGACGCGCGGTGTAGAGGGAGGTGAGGAGCGATCGTTCGACCCGACCGCCGAAATCGCGCTCCGCGATCCGTGCGATGCCGTCCAGGATCTCTTTCTTGCGAGCCTGGTCGAGCTGCGCGATCGGCGAGAAGGTTCCGTAGAGCGCACGAATTCCTTCGGTGTCCCAGCTCGTCGACCAGCGCACGACCTCGTGCTCGGGGGCTTCGAATCCGGCTGTCCGCAGCGCTCTGGTTCTGGCCTCAGTGTCGAGGGCGTGCGCCGGCCGACCCTCTCTCCCGCGCGAAGGACTAGTCGGCAGGTTCTCTAGCAACGGACTCGTCGCTGTGATGAAAGCGTCCGGCTTCCCGCCTTCTCCGAAGAGCGTCCACCACGTCGCCAACCATCCACCCGGGCGTAGCGTCGCGAAGACTTTCGCAAGGCCGGGTTCCTCGTCGACCCAGTGGAATGACGACGCCGCAGCCGCGATCTCGAATGTTTCAGCAGGGAGTTGCGCATCCTCGAGTGCGACGATCCAGGTCTCGATACGGCCGCCGAATGACGTCTCGAGGTGTGCCGCGAGGGCCGGGTCTGGTTCGAGCGCCAGGAGCTGGCCCGCTCCGAGGTCGAGCAACCGACGGGTCGCCTGGCCCGTTCCCGGCCCGACCTCCAGCACACTCACGCCCGGTGCGAGCCCGCAGCGTTCGACCAGCACTTCGTAAACGCGCTCCGCGTGCCCCGGTCGTGCGGCGTCGTATGCGGCTGGATCGGCGCCGAAGAGTCGACGACCTTCGCAGCGCTCGATCTGCGACACGGCTAGACCACTAGTCCCAGGGCGGCGGGTTGTAAACCCAGCGGCCGCCGACCATCGTCGCGACGACCTCGACGGTCTCGAGCTCGTCGGGGGCGCACGCGAGCGGATCGCGCGAGAGGACAACCAGATCAGCGAGATAGCCGGGCAGCAGCTTCCCCCGGCGTCGCTCGTCGCCCGACAGCCAAGCCGGGTTCACGGTGCTCGCGGCGAGAGCCTCTTCGACCGTCAAGCACTGCTCGGGATGCCACGCCGGCCGTCCGTCGATGGTACGGAGAGCGCCGGCGCGAATTCCCGCGAGCGGGTCCAGCTCCTCGACCGGGGCGTCCGACCCGTTCGCGACCAGCGCGCCGGAGTCCCAGAGCGAGCGGAAGGCGTAGGTCCCGTCGACCCCGTCGGCCCAGAAGCGATCCGCGAGATCTCGATCCGACGGGGCATGGCTGAACTGAACCGAGCATGCCACCCCGATCGCCGCGAATCGGCCGATGTCCTCCGGTGCCAGGCACTGCGCGTGCTCGATTCGGTGCCTTAGGCCGAGCGGTGCCCAATCGTCTCGAGTTTCCTCGAAGGCATCGAGCGCCGCTCTGTTTGCGCGGTCACCGATCGCGTGCACGGCGACGGGCCATCCGGCGCGAGCCGCTCGGCGGATGACGTCAGCGAGTTGCTCGCCGCTCGTTATCTGAACGCCCGAGCCGTCGAGCATCCAGGCCGTCTGCGACCCCAGCGTCCCGTCCATGAACGCCTTCAGGTAGCCGATGCGAAAGTAGTCGTCGCCCATCCCCGACTGCAATCTCAGGGCCTCCAGCTCGGGCAGTTGCTCGTGTGGAAGGGATTGCCACACTCGGAGCGTGAGTCCCTCACGATCCGTGAGGCGTTGGAAGATCCGATGCGCGCCGAGCCACCCGTCCTTGTCGTGGATCGCGACGACGCCCCGGCTCGCGGCGAGGCGGAGCCCGTCCCTCGTCGCGTCCACCAAGTCATCCTCTAGCGGCGTCGCGAAGCGAGCGCGGAACTGCCATGCGGACTCCTCGCGCAGAATCCCTGTCGGCTCACCCTGCTCGCCACGCTCGACGACGCCTCCGTCGACGTCGAGGTCTCCGGCTGCAAGCGCGAGAGCAGCGGAGTTGAGCCAGAGCGAGTGGTAGTCCTTCGAGAACAGAGCTGCCGGTTCAGCCCCGGTTACGTCATCCAGCGCCTCCTTCGTCGGCTGCGTCTCCCACTCGGCCGATCGCCACCCGGTCCCACGGATCCACGCGCCGCGGCGTGGGTGGGCTCGCACACGTTCGAGCGCCTCCGCGACACCGGATACGCCCTCGAGCCTGACATCGTGCTGCGCGAGCGACCACGTTGGGAAGTGCACGTGCGAGTCGGTGAATCCCGGGACGACGCAGCGCCCGCCGAGATCGACGACGTCAGGCGTTGGCAGTGCGTTCTCGTGTGTGCCGACGCCTCCGGCGACCCGGTCGCCCGCGATTGCGAGCGCTCGCGCGAGGGGCAGCGACGCGTCCATCGTGCGAACGACGCCGTTCTCGAGGATCATTGTCGGCGACTGTAGACGAGGCCAAAGGAGGGAAGATGATCGACCACACCGCAGTGAACGTCAGCGACCAGGAGGCAGCGAAGAGCTTCTATGCGAAGGCGCTCGAGCCGCTCGGCTACTCACTCGCGTTCGAGGCTGGAGACTTCGTTGGGTTTGCGGACGCGAACGGCATGGATCTGGGTGTGGTTCGCCGTGATCCCGTAGGAGGCGCCCACGTCGCATACAAGTGCGATGACCGCGCGACCGTCGACGCGTTCTATGAAGCCGCACTCGCGGCCGGGGGAAACGACAACGGACCGCCGGGTGTTCGAGCCCACTATCACGAGCACTACTACGGTGCTTTCGTCCACGACGCGGACGGGAACAACATCGAGGCCGTCTGCCAGAAGGCGGATTAACCGCTCGGCCTAGACTTCGGCGGTGCCCTGGGAGCCGCTCTCGGACGAACAGCTCGAGATCCGCGAGCTCGTACGCACGCTCGCGCGCGAGCGGATCGCGCCGCGCGCGGCGGAGATCGACGCGTCGCACGAGTTCCCTTGGGACGTAGTCGAGCTCTTTCGCGGGCACGAGATCTTCGGCCTCTTCTTCGACGAGGCGTACGGCGGCACAGGGACGGGGACGCTGCTCTCGCTCGTCGCAATCGAGGAGGTCTCGAAGGTCTGCGCGACGAGCGGGCTCATCCTCGCCGTGCAGGAGCTGGGCTCGCTTGGGCTCAAAGTCGCGGGTACCGATGAGCAGAGGGCGCTCTTCCTCCCGAAGCTAGCGTCGGGCGAGTGGCTCGCGGCGTATGCCCTGACCGAGGCCGGGTCGGGCTCCGACTCTGCGGCCATGCGGACCACCGCTCGCCGCGACGGCGACGATTACATCCTGGATGGCTCTAAGCGATTCATAACGAACGCCGGCGTCGCAAGTCTCTACACGGTCTTCGCGAAGACCGACCCAGAAGCGGGCCACTCGGGAATCTCCGCATTCGTCGTGGAGTCCAACACGGCGGGCTTCGAAGTAGCGCGTCTGGAGCCCAAGATGGGCATCGCCGGCTCGACCACGGGCGAGCTCGTCTTCGAGGGTGCCAGTGTTCCCGCTGCCAATCTGCTCGGGGAGGAGGGCGACGGCTTCCGTATCGCCATGCGCATTCTCGACCGCTCGCGCCCCGGCGTCGCAGCGCAGGGGCTCGGTATCGCACAGGGCGCAACGGACTACGCGCTCGAGTACGCACGGACGCGCGAGACGATGGGGCAGCCTATCGCCGAGCACCAGCTGGTCGCCGGCAAGCTCGCCGACATGGAGACACGCTGCGAGGCCGCCCGCGGCCTCCTCTATCGCTTCGGGCGCATGGTCGACGAGGGCGCACCCGATGCCGAGCTGACGAAGGCATCGGCGATGGCGAAGCTCTACTGCACCGACACCGCGATGGATGTCACGACCGAAGCTGTGCAGATTCTGGGCGGATACGGCTACATCAGCGAATACCCGGTCGAGCGCATGATGCGCGATGCCAAGATCACCCAGATCTACGAGGGTACGAACGAGATCCAGCGGCTGGTGATCGCGCGCGAGATGCTGAAGGAGTCGCGCGCGTTCCTCCTCGCCGGCGTCGTCTGATCGACACCGTGTCGGTCATCTGCGGCAGAACCGGTTGCGTGGCGTGCGACCGTCCCACGTGAACCCCTGCGCCGTGGCGTGGGTGACGACGATCCTGTAGCAGCCCTGCCGGGAGGGCAGGCGGAACCTCGCCTTGCCGGCGGCGCCCGTCACAGCACGTGTACGGGCAACTCGGCGGTCGTCGAGACGGACCACGAGGGTGAGCGACGTACGGGAGACGGGTCTACGCCTTGCGTCGACCGCTGCGACCGTGGCCTGGGCTCCGCGTGACGTGCTGCGGTAGGTCACGGCTGCGATTCGCAACGTGGCGGCACGCACGACGACGGTCGCAGAGCCGACGAGCGTCCCGCGGCTCGCCGTCGCCGTGACGCTTCCCCTGCCGACCACGCGTCCGGCTCTGAAGGTGACCGTGCCGTCCCGGCCGCGGACGAAGGTCCCGAGCGTCGTCGGCGCGACGCTCCAGGAGATGTTGGCGGGTGTGACGTTTCCGTAGCCGTCCGTCGCGGCGCCCGTAAAGGTGACCTCGTCACGCGCCGTCACTTCACGAGAAGCGGGAGTCACCGAGATTCGCGTCGCTGAGCCGGCGACGACGGTTACTTCGCGCGAGGCCTGCGTCGTACCCGGCGCCGCTGCGGTCACCGTCGCGACGCCCGCGCGGGTGTCGCGGTAGTAGAAGGAGGCGACCGCGCCCGGCGAGACGGACACGGCAAGGGAGCTCGTCCACGGCCCGGCTGCGCTCGTGGCGAACGCCCCTCCCAGCGACGTCGAACGGAGTGTGACCGCCACCGGCCGCGCGACCGCGGAGGTCGCCGACAGCTCGAGCGGCGCCGACGCAACCCCTGCGACGAGCCTGATCGGCGCCACAGGCCCGATCGAGAGCGTCGACTGCGCCCACGCCCGGAACGACCGCCAACTCTCGTTGTGCCGTGCCTCGGGGATGTCGACGAGACAGAAGGTCTCCTGCCCGGGAGGCCCGCAGGCTCCGCTCCCGGGATTCTCCGGCTCCACGACGTTGCCGGAGTCGCGGATCGCGGCGGCCATGCGGTCGAGGATCTGTCCGGTCTGCGTTCCGAAGTCGGCGGTCGAGAGCCCGAGCGTGTTGCGCGGCGCCCACGCGAAGCCCCAGTGGTCGCGCACCTGGCCGGACGACGCGCTGAAGTTGCGCATGGCGTTGATCTGCGCCGATACGTACGCGGCCATCTGCTCCGCGGGGACCATCGTCCAACCCCACGCCGAGTCCCTCGCCCACGCGGCGTTCGCCAGCGGGCTGTACGCCTCGCGCAGGTAGGCGCGAGACGGCTCGATCTCGGAGGGGCCTGCGCCGGCCAGAACGAGCATGTGCTGCAGGTAGTCGTTCAGGTACTCGCGGCGGACCGAGACGGGCACGCCGGGAGCCGCGTGGCTTCGCAGGTCGCCGTAGACCTCCTGCGACCAGTCGCTCACGTACGTCGCCATGTCCGTCCAGAACGCGGTGTCGGAGAGCCAACTCTGGAGCGTGTTCTGGTAGACGGAGACGTCGCGCGTCCGTTGCCCGAACCCGATGACGAGCGCCGCGCCGCGGGTCGGGCGCGTGCTGTCGCCCTCGTAGAGGCCGCGCAGGAACTCGCGGATGTTCGTGCGAGCGTTGCCGTCCCCGCGGCGGACCGCCGACGTCAGCTCGTTCAGCGCCCACGTGTCTCCCTGCGCGACGTCGTACCCCGCTTCGGCCATCCGCTGGCGTGCCGTCACGCCGGCCGCGCGCCACGAGCTGCCCGTGCTCTGGACCCAGCGTGTCCACGTGGCGAAGTGGATCTCCGCCATCGCGTGGAAGCTCGGGCCGAGAGCCCGGATGCGCCAGGCCTGGTCACGCCGCGGCTGCGTCTTGTCCGCGACGAGTGGAGGGATCGAGACGTAGTACTCCGCGCACGGAGAGGCCGTCGCAGCGAGCTTCGTCGCCAGCCGCAGCCAGTCCGACGCCGCATAGAAGACCGCCCGCAGCGGGCGGCACTCGGGCGCCTGGGCGCTCGCGCGTGGCGGCGCCGGCTGGGCTGCGACGAGGGACTTCCAGAGCTTCGCCGTCGCGGCCGGCTCGAGCGACGCGACCGGCGCGTCCGCGGTCGACCTCTCCGCCGCCGTGCCGACGCTCCCACCGCCGGCGAGGCAGACGAGGACGAGCAACGAGGCGAACCGGAGGCTCCAACGCACGGCGGGCTACCGTAGCGGCGGTCTGTGAGGGCTCGGTAAACCCGGGGGGCAGTAAAACTGCCCCCCGGGTTTACTGGATCTAGCCGCGGCCGCAGTGAACGAGCTCGTTGAGGCAGCCCTCGACGAGCTTCTTCAGAGCTCCCGGCTTCCAGGCGTTGAAGAAGTCCGCGTGCGCGCTGTACTGGCCGCCTGAGGCGAGCGAGAAGCCCTCGCCGCCGCGGCTCGGATAGCGATAGATCTGCGTGATCTGCGGAACCTCGACTGGGTGCGTCGACGGACACCCGGATCGCGTGGCGTAGGCCATGTGACTCTTGTGATCGGTGCTGTCGAGGCGGCGTCCGTCCCAGCACTCCGGGAAGCGGATGTGCAGGCGCAGGAACGAGCCTCGTGTGTCCGGGCACGTCGGCACCGTGCTCGAGCGGTCGAGGCCCGAGACCAGGCCACAGCTCCAAGTCGTCACCCGCATGCTCTGCGGGCTCGTCGCAGTCGCGTCGCCGGCGATCATGCGCAGGTTGTTCGGGAACGCGGTGACCTCGGTCAGCGTGCCGCGTCGGTAGTAGATCGTTGCCGCGATCGGCAGCACGGCTGTTGTGCCCTGGTAGAGCGTGGGCACCCAGTAGGCCGCCGTGTCATCCGCCCGCATACACGTCGTCGCCCCCGAGCGGAGCGAGCCGAACGTCGAGGACGCGTTCGTCGTGCGGTTCCCGACGAACGTGTGGTCGTGGGAGGCGCCCGGCTTGCCGAAGAAGACGATCGGGTCGTCCGGGGCGCGATGGCTGAAGCGGCAGTTCTCGATGAAGTTCACTCCGC
Organism: uncultured Thermoleophilia bacterium; assembly: GCA_963722035.1. Lineage (GTDB taxonomy): Bacteria > Actinomycetota > Thermoleophilia > Gaiellales > Gaiellaceae > GMQP-bins7. The sequence continues at coordinate 23,014 of CAVRLG010000017.1, read as the reverse complement.
GGAGATCTGCACGCGAGATCGCGGCTCGTTCGTCTCCGTTCTTGGGCTTGTCGCCCGCCAAAGCCGCGGGCCCGAGTATCGCGGCGGTTACCAGAACGAGTGCACCGGCTCCGATCAGACCGAGACCTTTCATTTGCGCATCCCTCCTCCGATTTGCGGCTGTCGAGCGAAGTCAGACACCGAGCCATTGCGTTTCATTGAGCGATTTGTGACGTACGAGTAAGCATTCCGTTCGGGCGCGCAAGTTTTGGGGCTCGGGCGCATCCTTAGCTGTGCCACTCTGAACAGAGGGAGGGATGCACATGAGACGCATGCGACTCGTCGCTCCGGCGGTGCTCGTCGGAGTTCTCGCGCTCGTCGTCATCGGCGGCGCGACCGCCAAGAAGCCGGCGCTTTCCGCGACCCCGGTCTTCAAACTCAACCTCAAGCCCAGCCAGGAGGTGCCGCCGATCAAGACCCTGAAGGGGGCCAATGCTGTCGGCAGCGTCACGTTCGACCTCACGCGGAACCCCGCGGGGGCGATCACGTCGGGAGACGTCGTCTTCTACTTCAACTACTCGTTCGCCGGTCCGGCGACCGTCTCCGGATTGCATATCCATCAAGGCGCGAAAGGGGCGAACGGAGGAATCGTCGTCGGTGCGGTTCTCTCCGCCAACGACACTGCTGACACTGACGGGGTGGGAAACATCACCTCCGTCGTGACCGGAACACCAGCCGCGACGTTGCAGGCAATCCTCGACAACCCGAGGAACTACTACGTCAACCTGCATACCACCGTGCCGAACCATCCGCTCGGTGCCCTGCGCGAGCAGATGCACAACCCGAAGAAGCGCTAGAAGCAATCGCAAGCGCTGCGGGGGCATCAGCACCCGCAGCGCTTGAAACCGGCCGGCTGGGCGTTGAATCGTTGGCGATCAGTGCCAAGACTCCGTAACCTCAGGGGGGCGGCGTGGCTGGCGGGTACCGAGCCCGAATCTCGTCGATGAAGCCGGCGAGTCGGTCGGCAACGCTGCCGTCGCGAATCTCGAGCACGTTCTCCGCATTTCGCTCACCCGAGCGGGAGAAGTTGAAGCTGCCGACGAACGACGTGTCGTCGGCGATGACGACCTTCGCATGCATGGAGTCGTGCACGGACTCCGGGCCCCAGCGTGTCGAGGCCTTACCGCTGAACGCCGCTCCCTCGATGATGCGGCGGAGGAGTGGGATCTTCCAGGCGCTGACGCCGTTCGTCTTCCACTCGCCGAACACCTGATCTATCTGGGTATCGTCGATGACGCCCGCGACGTCGCAGCGACGCTCGTTCACGACCTCCACCAGCGTCGCGAGGATGGGCCCCGACGTCAGTACCGGCGACGCGATCCGGATCCGCTCTCGTGCCTTCCCCAGGTGCTTCGCGACCCGATGCGACAGCGCCTCTCCGTGCTCGGGACAGAACCAGGCTCGCACCCGCGCACCGCCCACCTCCGCCGGCCGTGGGTCGACGTTCCCAGTGCCTTCGACCGCACCGCGTTCCCAAAGCTGCTCGAACGCAAGGAAGTGCGCGTATGCGATCTCACGCGACTCCAGAGTCACGATGACGTTCTCTTGGCGAGACCAGGAATCCTCGGTCCAGTTGGTCGAGCCGGACCAGACGGCTTCGCCATCTCTGACGACGAACTTGTGATGCATCAGATCCGGGATCCCGGCGATACCCCGCGTCGGCACCGGGAGCGCTTCGATTGCCTCGGGCGTGGTCCCCGGCGGAGGCGGGACGGGGATCGGGCCCGGGTGGGCGACGTCGTAGATCAGCCGCACCGCGACACCGCGCTGGGAAGCAGCCAGGAGCGACGCAATGACGAGTGCCCCGGCTTCGGTCTCGGTGCGGATGTCGTACATCGCGATGTCGAGCGAGCGTCGAGAGGCCGCTAGGAAGTCCGCGATTCCACGGGCGATGTCGGCCGAGCGCTGGCCTCCGTCGGTCAGCGTCTGAAGCTCGATGGCCGGAGCGTCCGGACGCGTCACGCGGTTCGCGCGGCGCGCAGCGAAGCCTTGTGGGCGCGCTTCTCCGTCATTCAAGCCGTCCATCGCACACGCAAGTAAACCTTTCGACGAGGTACGGGCATCCCGGACGCTCGGCCGAGGGCGAGGGCATCACTGCTCGGGACGTGCCCGCTAGCCCCCACCGATGCATGGATCGCGCCGGGCCTGATCCAGAGCGGGTCCTCACAGCCACCGTCACTTGGTGCAGACCGACCATGATGAGGACGCCTACCATCCGGGCGCGGCTTCGCGTCGCGTTGCCGTCGCCGCTAGACAACGAGACCGGGAGGGAAAATGACCACCGACTCCACGCCGACCGAACAGACTGCGGTCCAGGCGCCGGACGTACCGCCGCAGGGCGAAGGCGGAAAGCAGAAGCGCCCGGTGGTATGGATGATCCTTGCGGGCGTGGCGATTGTCGCCGCGCTAGGACTGGGCGCCTGGGCGCTCTTGCTGAACGACGACTTGAACGACACGGAGGCGGAACTTCAGGCCCAGACAGCTGCGGCCGAGTCGGCCTCGACCGAGGCCCAGCGTCGCATCGCAGATGCCCGTGCGAACATCGACGCCGCGCTTTCCGATGTCGCTGGCATCGTGGTCGTCAGCGACGAGGACGTAGCCGAGGCAGAGCAAGCCGCCGCCGAAGCCGAGCAGAGCGTGGCAGAAGCCCAAGCGGCGGTTGACCAGGCCCAAAGCGAAGTCGAGCAGGCGCGGGCAGAACGCGACCTGGCCCGAGCCGAGGCAGAGCAAGCGCGAGCCGAAGCGGCGCAAGCCGAACTGTGCGCGGACGCCTCGCTCGCAGCCACGCAGGCGTTGGCCGATTACGACGACGCCGCCGAGGCTTACGAGGAGGCTGCGGCTCGCGCCGAGACGGCCGCGAGCGCCTGCTCGTGAGCTAACGGGTCTGTGTCGACACGGGGCCGCGGCCGGGTCGAGAACTGGCTCGATAGCCGGCAAGTGTTCGGTGGCACAGGCACCCACGGGCTGGGTCGTCATCGTCACGGTGAGCGCGGTCCTTGCGGTGGCCGTCGTGGCGACGGCGGTGGATCGCACACGACGTGGAGAGCGCGCCTGACCTTTGCGAAGCTTGTCGTTCTCGCGACTGCTCAGACGACCTGTGTGAAGCGACGTGGGAGGACGACGGTCGACACCATGAGGCCGTACGCGATCGAGATCGCCGTGACGAAGGTGTCGAAGCCGGCGGTGATCCCCGTGATCTTCTGATCGGTGACGAGCTGCAGGACGCTGTTGTAGCCGGCGCTTCCGGGCACGAGCATGAGGACGCCAGGGACGATGAAGACGAGCGCCGAGCGGTGGAGCCGTGCTCCCGCCAGGTTCCCCACCACGCCGATAGCGAGCGCGGCGACGAACGCCGCAGCCTGCTTTCCGAAGAGCGCTGCGCCCGCCTCGTTGGCCACGAGAGCGAGCACAGTGGCAGTGCACATGACATACGCGTCCGAGTAGCGCGCGCGGAGAGTGAGCGTGAACGCGAGCCCGGCCGCGATCGCCGCGATGAGATGCCAGGCGCTGAACACCGGATCCGGCGCGATCTGACCGACCGGCCCGAACCAGTTGAGCGCGATCGAGCGGCCGATCGCGACTCCGAAGACGAGCCCGAGAAGCTGGACGAGCGCGCTCGCGGTGTTCGCGACGCCCGACTGGAGGTGCTCGCTGGCGAGCTCCCGCATCCCGATCGTCAGGGTCATCCCCGGAAGGAAGGTGACGAGTGCCGCGAGCGTCACGAGATCCGGTGAAGCGTCGAACCCGAGCTGTGCGATTGCCGTCGCGGTGAAGCTTGCAGAGACCGCGGCGATAGGAGCGGCAATCGGCTCCGCACGTACGATTCCCCGTGTCGCGACGGCGATGGCTCCGACGACGAGCCCGACGAGCGCGGCCGTTACCGCCTCGCGCCAGCCACCGCCGAGAACCGGCGTTAGCGCAGCGCCCGCGAGCGCGTAGGCCGCGAGCAGGATCGGGACCGGCCGCCGCAACGGCTGGTCGCGCAGGGCCTCCAGCGATGTGAGCGCGCCATCGGTGCCGAGGCGCCCTTCGAGGATGTCCCTGACGAGATCGTCCAGTCGCGCGATGCGATCGAGGTCGACCGTACTCGGTCGAACCCGCAGCGTGTAGCTCCGCTGCGCTCCAAGTGATCCAACGGTGACGTCGATGACCGTGGGCGTTACCGAGATCTGCGCGTCCTCGAGGCCGAGCGCGCGAGCGAGCGCGAGGACCCGTTCCTCGAGATCGGCAGTCGGATAGCCGGCCTCGTGTCCAGCACGAGTGAACCGGAGCAGGAGCTCCGTGTCCTGCGTCGTCTCGGGCTGGCTCACGCCGCGGGGCGGACGCGCTTCCAGACCGCGTCGAGGACGACCGCGAGCAGCGCTATCGCGAGGATCGCGGAGAACGTCTCCGGGGCGTTGCGGAAGGTGTCGACTGCAAACGCGACGAGGACGACCGCGGTCACGAGTATTGCGGCGATGACGATCGCCGTGCGAGCGCCGATCTCCGCGCGGAGCTTGTACCCCGCAGCGCCGACGAGCAGGAAGATGAGGAGCGAGATGGCGCTGCCGACGGACGCGATGGCCGAGAGGTCGACGAGGTTGGCGACGATGAGCATCAGCGCGGCGGTGACGAGCACTCCCGCATGGGGCCCAAGCGTCGAGTCGCGGCCGAAGAAGGGCGGGAACTGGCGCTCCTGCGCCAGCATCGCGGTCAGCCCCCCGGAGGCGTAGAGCGTCGCGTTGACCGAAGACGACGTCGCGAGGAGAGCGGCGATCGCCATCATCGTGAAGCCGGCGTCACCGAGCGCCGGGCGCGCTGCCTCGGCGATCGCGGTCTCGCCGTACGCGACCACCTCGTCGACCGTGAGCGTGCCGAACACCCCGAGCGAGATGAGGACGTACGTGATGGCCGTGACGCCCAGCGCGACGTACATCGCCAGTGGCAACTCTCGGGCCGGATCGCGAAGGTCGCCGACGGCGAACGTGATGACGCTGAATCCGAGATACGCGAAGAACGTGAGTGCCACGCTTGCGAGGATCGTCGAGTACGACGGGTAGCCGTCCGGGCTGAGCAGGCTCCAGTCGATGTCGACGATCGTGACTGCGATGAAGATCGCGAACACGATGAGAAGCAGGAAGACGATCAGCGATTGGGCACGATCGACGACCCTCGAGCCTACGAAGTTGATGCCGACGCAGCAGACGATGACGAGCGTCGTAAAGAGGTTGTCCCACCAGCCGGCAGCATCGTCGCCGACGAAAAGCGATGTGGCGTAGCTCCCGAACGCAACGGCGACCATCGCGCCGACGATGACGATCGCGGAGAAGTATCCGAGCCAGGACGCGATGCCGACGAGCCGCCCGTTTCCGAATCCGGCCATCGCGTAGGCGATGAGCCCGCCCGAAGACGGATACCGAACGCCGAGCTTGACCACCGTGTAGCCGAGGAGCGCGGCGACGATTCCCGCGAGCAGGAACGAAAGCCACACCGCGGAGCCCGCTACGGCCCCGGCCTCACCGAGTAGGGCGAAGATACCGGCGCCAATCATCGCGCCGATGCCCAGGAACGCCGCGCCGCGGACGCTCACGCTACGGAGTCGTCGGTACCGGCGGCGCGGGCGTGTGCCCGCCGAAGAAGAGCCAGACGATCACGATGCCCACAAGCGCGGTGACGATCCAGCAGATCTGCAGCGGCAGCTGGAAGGAGTGGTCGATGACGCGCTTGCCGAGAGTCGTCGTCCCGGTCGTGTCAGCCTCGGCGGCGGCGATCTGCGTCCCGTTGGCGGGTAGGAGGAGCACGCCCACGACTGCTGTCCACATGGCGATCATGTAGCCGGCGCCGATCCCGAGCGCAAGCCCCAGCGGGACCATCGTGCGCGTCGCCGCCGACTGGCTCGTCGTGAGCGCTGCAACGAGGAAGATGGCGACCGCGATCATGAACGGCCAGTTCTCGGCGAGGCCGCCCAGCGCTGTGACGATCGCGTCCTCGTTGTTGGCGATGAACGTGTCCGCCATCCAAGCGATCCCGAACAACGCGATCATCGAGATCATCCCGGATCTGAAGATCTGCGTACCCGGGACGTCCGAAGCCTTTACGTGGCAGAAGACGAGGGTAAGCGCCGCGGCGGTGAGCATGAACATCTGGATCAGCGGCGTTATGGACATCGGCTCGACGCCGCCGCCTTCAGCCGCCACCGTTGGACGGATGCTCTCGACGAAGCCGAAGATGCAGATCGCGGCGACGCCCGCGAGGAAGATCGCAACACTTCGTTTCGCGTAGGGCAGCAGAATGATCTCGGCCGGAGGCGCGGGCGGTTGCACTTCGCCCGCAGCCACTCGGCGCTGATATTCCGCGTCGTCCTCCAAATCCTTCCCGTGGCGGCTCATCACGAGCGCCATCGCGAAGATCCCGACGATGCTCGCCGGGACGGTGATGAGCAGGACGTCGATCAGGTCGTAGTCGTAGATCTCGACCAACGGCAACATCGTCGCCATTGCAGCCGCAACCGGGCTCGAGGTGATTCCGAGCGCGTTGGCGACCGTCGACCCGGCGAGCGCGCGCTCCGGCCGGATCTTGTTCGCGTAGGCGACCTCGTTGATCACGGGGATGATCGAGAAGAAGGTGTTGCTCGTGCCGGTAAGGATCGTGAGGAGGTACGACACGTACGGCGCCGCGAAGTTCAGCGCCTTCGGTCGCGCGCGGAGCGCCGCACTCGCGATCTGGACCATGTAGTCGACGCCGCCCGCAGCCTGCATGGCTGCCGCCGCCGAGATGACCGCGATGATGATGAGGATGGCGCTGATTGGCGGCTCGCCGGGGTCGAGCCCGAAGACGAAGACGAGAACGAGCGTGCCGACGCCGCCCCAGAGCCCGAGTCCGATCCCGCCCGAACGCACGCCGAGGGCGATGAAGCCGATGACGACGAGGCCTTGTACAGCGACGAGGATCCAATCCATCGTGGTCATCGCCTAGCTCGTCTCCTCCCGAAGTTGCTCACAGGTGCTTGATTCCTGCAGCGCATCTGCAAGCTCGGGGTCGAGGCGCGCGATGTCCGCGATTGTCTGTACGCCGCTGGTGAGCGCGGCCCCGAGCGCGCGGGCGGCATCGGCCAATTGCGTGATCGATTCCTCGATGCTGTCCGCCTCTTCGTCGAGTGAGTCCTGCGCGTCTTCGAGATCGTCGAGGGCGGAGTCGGACCAGTCGGAGACGAGCCTCGCTGCCTCCGCCCCCTCGGGTGTGTCGGGAGTCCCGGCGTTGTCTATCCCCTCGATCATCGTGTCGGTCGCTTGCACGGCGCGCTCGAGCCCGACACGTACGAAGCCAGTCCTTCCCTGCGGCGTCTCCGACTGCGGTTCCTCGCTACCGGAGGCAGGGAACTCGCTCGGGGTCCGGATCTCCTCGACGATGTCCTCCATCGCACCGCGCCAGACGCCGACGGCGCCGCACGTGGTCTGCGCCCACTCGCCGGCCGTCACGGTCTCGCCGCTGTCCTCGCCCGTTCCGATCGCCACCGTGACGAGGAGCACCAGTACGATCCCTGCGGCGACGAGGATCCAGGTGGCGAGCCCGCGCACGCGGCTAGCCTATTTCGACTCTGACTGCGCGTCAACCACGGCAACGAGTAGCTTCCAGAACCGTTCCACAGTCGGGATCTTCACACGTTCGTCGGGCGAGTGCGGCCCCTCTATTTGTGGGCCGATGGCGAGCATGTCCAGGTGGCCGCTGACCTTGGTGCCGATGACGGCCGTCTCGAGCCCGGCGTGGATTGCGCTGACTACCGGGGCCTCATCGAAGAGCCGCTCGTAGACCGTGCGCGCTACGGCCAGCACGTGCGAGTCCAGGTCGGGGCGCCAGCCGTTGTAGTTCTGCTTCACCTCGAGAGCACCGCCGGCAAGGCGCGCGGCTGCATCTAGCGCTCCAACCACCTCGGGGAGCGCCGAGTCGTTCGACGAGCGCGACAGACTGTGCAGCGTGAGGCACCCTCCCTCGGTCGTCGCCTCGCCGAGCGAGGAGCTCGTCTCGACGAGCCCGTCGAAGTCGGGGCTCATGGCGAGAGGGCCCGTCGGCACGAGCGCGACCAAGTCGAGCAGTGTGGCTGTCGCCGCCTCCGTCCAGGCGTCCGCGGCGCGATCGGCGCTTTCGACGGTCACGGTGGCTCCAGAGTCGGTCTTCGCGTAGGCGTCTCGCACGATGGCAGTCGCCGACTCCACTGCCGACCGGAACGCACCCTCCTGGTCGCGCGAAACCGAGCAGACCGCAACGGCGTCACGAGGGATGGCGTTGCGGCTCTTGCCACCGTGCAGCGAGACGAGCCGGAACGGCACGGCGGCAGACGCCTCACGCAGAACTCGGCCGAGCACCTTGATCGCGTTGGCATGCCCGAGGGCAATCTGGACGCCCGAGTGGCCGCCGAGCCCTCCGCTGGCGGCGAGCGACAGCGAGACCGCGTCGGAGGAACATGCTTCGCGTGGGGCGTCGACCCGGATCCACGTGTCGGTGCTGCCCGCGCAGCCGACGGTGAGGACGCCGTCCTCCTCGCTGTCGAGGTTGATCAGGGTCGCGCCGGTCAGCAGCGACCCGTCGAGGGCGTTCGCACCCTCGAGCCCGACCTCCTCAGCGACGGTCATCAGCAACTCGAGTGGGCCGTGGGGGATCGAGTCGTCTTCGACGAGGGCCATCATCGCCGCGATCGCGATGCCGTCGTCGGCGCCGAGGGTCGTGCCGTCGGCGGTCAGCCAGTCTCCGTCACGGAGGAGCACGATCCGCCCCTCGGCAGGATCGTTCGGGCTCGCCGGGTCGCGTTCGCAGACCATGTCCAGGTGGCCCTGGAGGATGAGGACTGGCGCCGACTCTCGGCCTGGAGTCGCCGGAACGCGTATGACGAGGTTGCGTCCGGAGTCCTGCTCGAGCTCGTATCCGTGGTGGCTAGCCCAAGCTCGGACGTGCTCGATCACCGGCTCCTCAGCCCGCGAAGGCCGGGGAATCGTGGTCAGCGTCTCGAAATGTCTCCAGAACGCGCCGGGCTCGAGGCCCGTGAGTACTGATGTCGCAGTCGCCATGATGTCCGCTTGGCCTCCTCAGTCCGTCTCCGGCGGACAGTACTACGCCAGAGAGGCAGAACCGGCCGGACGTTGGGCCTGCTCGCCGCCACGGTGACGCCGAGCGGCTCCGGTAGCGCTATCTTGCGGCCTGCGCCGCTGCTCGTTCTTGCTCTCGACGGGCGCTCTTGTAGGCCCGCTTGGCGGCCTGGTACTCGGCGAGCGCCGCGGGAGAGTCGACCCCACCCAAGCATGGGTGATTCGGCACCAGCTCTCGTGCTGCCTCGAGACCGAAACGAAGCGCGAGCACCGAGCCGAGGCCTGTGATCTTCATCTGCCCGAAGCCGGGGAGTGCGCCGATACGCCGGCGGAGATCCGCCGCGTCGGTGGCCTCCGTCCAGACACGTTCGGCCTGGCCGTCGTACTCGTCTGCGACGACGGCGCACAACTCCTGCACCCTCCTCGCCATCGAGCCGGGGAAGCGATGGATAGCCGGCCGCTCGCGGAAGACCTCCTCGAGCTTCAGCGGATCCATGGCTGCGATCGCGGCTGCGTCCAGCCCGCCTATACGGCTCTTCAGCTTGTAAGGGCCGACAAACGCAGTAGGCACCGTCACTTGCTGGTCGAGCGCGAATCCGATCAGCAGGGCGAGCGGCTCGCGTGCGAGGAGCTCGTTCGCCTCGTTCGACTCCGTGAGGTAGAGAGCGACGGGCACGACCTCAGTGTAGACCGTGCTCGTCGTCGCACGACCGAAGCCTGAGCCGCTGACGGTACTCTCAGACCTGTGAACCCGCTGGACGTCTTCTCCCCGGAGACGCGGAAATGGTTCGGGCGTGCCTTCCACGCCCCGACCCCGGCACAGGCACTCGGTTGGCCCGCGATAGCGGCTGGTGGGCATGTGCTCATCCAGGCACCCACGGGGTCGGGGAAGACACTCGCGGCCTTTCTCCTCGGGATCGACCGCCTGAACGAGAGGCCCGGTGACGGGCTCCGCCTGCTCTACGTCTCCCCGCTCAAGGCGCTCAACTACGACATCGAGCGCAACCTGCGCAGTCCGCTCGCGGGGCTCGGCTCGGCGCTCTCGGTCGGCGTGCGGACGGGAGACACGCCTGCGGAGGAGCGCCGCCGGATGCTCCGCACACCACCGGACATCCTGATCACCACGCCGGAGTCCCTCTTTCTACTCCTCACCTCGCAGGCACGCGAGACGCTGCGAGGCATCGAGACGGTCATCCTCGACGAGGTACACGCCGTCGCTGGAACGAAGCGTGGAGCCCACCTCGCTGTGAGCCTCGAGCGTCTGGAGCGTCTCGTCGACGCCCCGTTCCAGCGCGTCGGTCTCTCGGCCACCCAGCGCCCACTCGAGGAGATCGGACGTTTCGTCGCCGGTTCCGGCCGCGAGATCGAGCTAGTCGATGCCGGTGTGCGGAAAGAACTCGACTTGGAAGTGGTCGTTCCGGTCGAGGACATGCGCGAGCTCGGCCAGGTAACGGTGGAAGCTGAGGGAAGCTCCCGGTTCCCCCAGACCCCTTCCACTGGTCCGCTTGCGCGGACAGGCGACTCCGTCGCCGGCGTCGAGATGGGACCTGGCGTCGAACAGCCGAGCCGCTCGATTTGGCCCTCGATCTACCCCGCGATCCTCGACCTCGTCCGTGCTCACCGGTCGACGATCGTGTTCGTCAACAACCGGCGCCTCGCCGAGCGTCTGGCTCTCCGGATCAACGAGCTGGCTGAAGAGGAGCTCGCCCGAGCGCACCACGGCTCACTGGCGCGCGAGCAGCGGATCGTCGTGGAAGAGCTGCTCAAGGCTGGACGGATCCCATGCCTCGTTGCGACGTCCTCTCTCGAGCTCGGGATCGACATGGGTGCCGTCGACCTCGTCATCCAGGTCGAGAGCCCGAAGTCGGTGGCACGTGGGCTTCAGCGCGTGGGTCGGGCGGGGCACGATCTCCACTCGGTCTCGAAGGGTCGGATCTTCCCCAAGTTCAGAGCCGATCTCCTCGAATCGGCTGTCGTCGCTCGTGCAATGCGGGAAGGCGAGATCGAGGAGACGCGGATCCCGCGGAACCCGCTCGACGTCCTCGCTCAGCAGGTGGTCGCCGTTTGCGCGGACGAGGAAATCACCGTTGACGAACTCCACGAGCTCGTCCGCGGGGCGTATCCCTTCTCGGATCTCTCGCGCGCTCAGCTCGAGAACGTCCTCGACATGCTTGCCGGGCGCTATCCGTCCGATGAGTTCGCGGAGCTGCGCCCCCGGATCGTCTGGGATCGCACCGCCGGAGTCGTGCGCGGAAGAACTGGTGCGCGGCAGCTCGCGGTCACGAATGCGGGCACGATCCCGGACCGCGGTCTCTTCGGCGTGTTCCTGGTCGACGGCGGCGGACGCGTCGGAGAGCTCGACGAGGAGATGGTCTACGAGGCCAGGGCGGGCCAGACGTTCCTGCTCGGCGCGTCGACGTGGCGGATCGAGGAGATCACGCGCGATCGAGTTCTCGTCTCTCCCGCGCCGGGCGTACCGGGTGCGGCTCCGTTCTGGAAGGGCGAAGGCGTCGGGCGTCCGGCAGAGCTCGGGGAGAAGATCGGACGCGCAGCGCGCGAGCTCGCAGCGTTGTCGGACGATCGGGCGACCGAGGTGCTCCGGGTCGACTACTTGCTCGACGAGCGTGCGGCCCGGAATCTCGTCACGTTCTTGCGCGACCAGGAGGCCGCTACCGGAGTCATCCCCTCCGACCGGGCCATCGTCGTGGAGCGCTTCCGCGACGAGATCGGCGACTGGCGCGTCTGCGTCCTCACGCCATTCGGCGGCCGCGTGCATGCGCCCTGGGCGATGGCGCTTCGCGCGCGTCTTCGCGATTCGCTCGAGATCGATGTGCAGTCGCTCTGGTCGGACGACGGGATCGCACTTCACTTCCCGGATACCGACGTGCTGCCCCCGGTTGCAGACTTGCTCCTCGACCCGGAGGAGATCGAGGAGCTCCTGCTCGTGGAGCTTTCGCAAAGCGCGCTCTACGGCGCACGCTTCCGCGAGAACGCGGCGCGCGCACTGCTCATCCCGCGCCGCCGACCGGGACAGCGGACGCCGCTTTGGCAGCAGCGCCTCAAGTCGCAGAGCCTGCTTCAGGTTGCGCGCCGCTACCCGCAGTTCCCGATCGTTCTGGAGACGTATCGCGAGTGCCTCCAAGACGTCTTCGACCTCCCCGCGCTGCGCGAGATCCTCACGGGAATTCAAACGCGACGGCTCGACCTGGTCGAGATCGAGACGACGTCGGCTTCGCCGTTCGCGGCGTCCCTTCTCTTCGATTACGTCGCCACATACATGTACGAGGACGACACGCCCCCGGAGGAACGACGCGCGCAGGCGCTGTCCCTCGACCGCGACCTCCTGCGCGAGCTGATGGGGATCGAGGAGCTGCGGGATCTGCTCGACGCCGGCGCCATCGAGGACGTCGAGCGCTCGCTTCGTCGGGCGCCCCGCAATGCGGACGAGCTGCACGACTTGCTTCGCCGAGCAGGGCCACTCGTCGACAGCGAGTACGACCGTGGGTTCGCCGAGACGCTCGTTCGCGAGCGCCGAGCGATTCGCGTACGGCTGGGGGACGTCGAGCTCTTCGCAGCGGTTGAAGACGCCGGTCTCCTACGCGACGCCTTCGGTACCGTCCCTCCTGGAGGCGTCCCCGACGTCTTCCTCGAGCCGGTCGAGCGCCCTCTGCGAGCCGTCGCTCGCCGCTACGCGAAGACACGCGGCCCGTTCACGACCAACGAGCTGGCGGATCGGTTCGGACTCGATCCACGGGGACGTCGATCGCGAGCTGGAAGGGCTCGAGCGGGACGACGAGCTCGTTCGGGGTGAGCTTCGTCCGGGAGGCTCCGGGCGGGAGTGGTGCGACCCGGATGTCCTCCGCCGTATTCGGCGCGCGACGCTGGCGGTTCTGCGACACGAAGTCGAGCCCGCAGAGCAGGCGGCATTCGGCCGCTTCCTGCCGTCGTGGCACGGGATCGGAAGACGCCAGTCTCTTCGAGAGGCACTCGTTCCGTTGCAGGGAGTCCCGCTCCCGGTTTCGCTCTGGGAGAGCGACGTGCTTCCCCGCCGAGTGCCGGGCTACCGCTCCGCCGATCTCGACGCGTTGTGTGCCTCGGGTGAGGTCGTCTGGGTCGGCGCCGGGCTCGATCGAGTCGCTCTGTACTTCCGCGAGGATGCGCCTGTGCTCGGTCGAGCGGCTGCGGAGCACTCACCGGAGGGAGCGGCTCATTCGGCGATCCGTGGTGCACTCGGACAAGGGGCGCTCTTCTGGGCCGATCTACTCGTTGCGAGTGAGCTCGAGGCCGCCGAAGCTCTTTCCGCCGTCTGGGATCTCGTCTGGGCAGGTGAGGTCGCCAACGACTCCTGGGCGCCGCTGCGCGCAGCCCGGCGGTACGACACGCCGCATCCCGAGCGGCGCGCCCGCCGGTTCGCTCGCTCCCGCGCGACTGTCCCGTCCCCCACGCAGGGCAGGTGGGCGCTGGCGGCGCCCCTCTTCGTCGGCGAGGCTGATCGCCGCGCTCTAGCCGAGCTCCTACTCGAGCGGCAGGGAATCGTCACGCGCGACGGCGTCCGAGGAGAGGGCATCCGCGGTGGCTACGGTGCGGTGTACGCGGAGTTGCGTGCGCTCGAGACGCTCGGTGTCTGTCGCCGCGGGTACTTCGTCGAGGGCCTGGGAGGAGCGCAGTTCGCGCTGCCGGGCGCCGTCGAGCGCCTGCGCGAGCTGCGATCGCACGACTTGCAGAACCAGGAGCGTGAGGTGCTCGTGCTCGCGGCCGCCGATCCTGCGCAACCGTACGGCGCTGCGATCCCGTGGCCGCGGCGCGCGGGAGCACGAGCCGCGCGAGTCGCCGGAGCGTGGGTGGTACTGCTCGATGGGGAGGCCGCGCTCTATGTCGAACGAGGAGGCCGGTCGCTCGTTCCCTTGCGCGACCCTGATCCCGAGTGGCTCCGACCGGCGCTCGACGCGCTCGTCGCTCACGTCAGAGCCGGTGGAGCGAAGCGCCTCGCGGTCGAACGGTTCGACAGCGTCCCGGTCGTCGACTCCGAGGTGATGGGGCTGCTCGTCGAAGCGGGCTTCCTCGCCGGCCCGCGCCGGGCGGTGCTGCGACCCTAGATGCTTGATAGGAAATTCACGCGGGCCGGATGACGGCCACGACACTGCGCCGGATCGCCACCCTCGCGCGTCGCACAGGCTTCTAGCCTGCACGGCGAGTGAGGGCGGCGCCCGGCTTGGTCGTGACCGCCCCCGACTGCGCGCCAATTTCCGATCAAGCATCTAGCCGGAACGAAGGAGAGACGGTGCCGGCCGCGTAACCGAAAGACGTGCCCGTGCGCGCGCCTCACCTGTATCCGCTTCTGCGCGGTTTCGTCCTCGGCTCCTTCGTCGTGCTCGGGCGTGAGCTCGAGGAGGGATCCGACCTTCCCTTCGCCTTCGAGGAGCACGTTCAGCGTGGGGGGCCTGCCCTGTACGAGCTCCGCCCGCTCGTCCGTGCGTATATCGAGCAGCGTGAGCCGATGCTGCGCGCCCGCGAGGACGCCCGGATCGCCGTCGAGGAGCTTCGCCGCGAACCCGCGGCGGCGATCTTCGCGAGCGCGCATGCCGGTCCTCGCGCCACCCAGGACGAGGCGCTCTTCCGCACCGTCCTGCTCGGGCTCCTCATCTCGACCGCCGAGTCGTGCGGCGGCTTCGACTGGGACGATGAGTCGTTCGAGCGCGCCTACGCGCTGCTCGAGTCGTCGCTGTTCGGCGAACACCGCCAGTACGTGGCGATTGCGCCGCTTGCCGGGCTATCGCTTTCCAAGGCGGCCGAGCTCGCGCCGGGCCTCGTCGTGCGGCCGTTCTCCGCCGGGGAGCTCTCGACGCACTGGCCCGAGTCCAGAGGGCTTCTTCCGAGAAGCTTCGGGCGCGAGCCGGATCGGAACTGCGTGCTCGAGTTTCGCCAGGATCTCGATGTCGGAGGCGCACCTCACGATGCGGGCGCTGAGATCGCGGACGCGGTGAGCGCACTGCGGCTGACGACGTCCGCTGCTCTCGCTGCCGGGCCGGTCCTCTTCGAGACCCTAGACGGGCGACCCTTCGGGATCCAGGCCGTGCTTCCGATCGCTGCGACCCAGCCGCCCGGTGAGCCTTCCCGGCTCGACGCCTTCAGGACACCGATCGCCGTGGAGGTGCTCGCGGCGCTCGGGGACGCA
The DNA here is from genome assembly GCA_963722035.1 of uncultured Thermoleophilia bacterium. Taxonomy (GTDB): domain Bacteria; phylum Actinomycetota; class Thermoleophilia; order Gaiellales; family Gaiellaceae; genus GMQP-bins7. The sequence goes on along the minus strand of CAVRLG010000017.1, from coordinate 7,741 downwards.
GACGGCGACCCCGAGCTCGCCGAGGCGCTCGACCGCTGGGAGCTCTCGCTCTTCCAGAACGAGCCGTTCCGCGGTGAGCAGCTCCGAGCTGCGCTTTCCGCGCTCCTCGGCGAAACGTGGCCGATGCGATGCTCCGTGCTCCTCGGCGAGGATGCTGCGACCAGGGAAGAGCTGCACGGTCACCTGGTGGCGCTCGCAGCAGGCGAGCCAGCCGGCGCAACATCCGCCGACGCATCGCGGCGAGCGTTCGTCGCCGTGCTTCGCTCGCGCGACCGCGCCGAGCTCGTCCACCACCTCGACCGCGAGCTGCTGGGCTTGTCCCGCCGCACCGTCGTGCGCGCGGCTGCGGTCTGACACGGACCCGGCCCGAAGGCGTTACCCCTCCGCGAGCCCGCCGGGGCTACCTTGGCTGCATGGAGGAGTCTCGGGCCGTTCTCGAACGTCTAAAGCGAATCGAAGCGCTCGACCAGACGGGAGCCGAGCCCGGAGAGATCATCGCCGAGCTGCGCGCGTTGCTCGATGAGGCAGCGGCGTGGTCGCAAGCGGAGGGAGGTGAGGCCGGAGAGCGCGCCGTGGATCGACTGCGACACGCGGTGGCGCGTGACATGATCGAGGTGTGATCTCGCATTGGGACGACGTGCGCAACTGGCGCTTCGAGCGCGGCCACATCGCGGGAACCTGGCACAGCTTGACGGGCCGTGCTTCGCACTCGGTCGGCGTCAAGCGAATCCACGTCGATCCCGGCATGTGGTCGACGCCGCTCCATCTCGAAGGCGCCGAGGAGGAGATCTTCTACGTGCTCGGGGGCTCCGGAATCTCGGTGCAGTGGGAGGGCGAGGGCGACCCTCTCGGGTACGAGGTGCGTGCTGGCGACTGTCTCGTCCACCTCCCGCTCGAGAACGCGCACACGCTGCAGGCGGGCGACGATGGGCTCGACGTCCTCGCGTTCGGCCAGCGCTCGGTCGCCGCCGGCATCACGTGGCTGCCACGTGCGGGAGTGGCCTGGCTCGGGGAGACCTGGGCGCCCGTCGGCGTCGAGGAGGATCACCCCTGGACGCGTGAGGCGGCAGCAGGTCCACCTGAAATCACCGAGACGTCACCTCGCCCCACGAACATCGTCAACCTCGACGAGGTCGAACCGGTCGAGCGAGACGGTGCCACGGTGGGGCGACGAGTCCGCGACCTCGGGCGTGCGGCCGGATCGGCGCGAACCGGGCTGCGCTACGCGGAAGTGCTTCCGGGCAAGTTCAACGCTGCTCCGCATTGCCATTCGGCGGAAGAGGAGATCTTCGTCGTGCTCGACGGCGACGGACATCTGCTGCTGTGGGAGCCTGACGGCGTTGTCGAGCATCCGGTACGTGTGGGCTCGGTCGTGGCGAGACCGCCCGGAACCGGGGTCGCACACTCGTTCCGCGCCGGCGAGGACGAGCTGACCGTGCTCATGTACGGCACGCGAGATCCGAATGATGTGTGCTTCTACCCTCGTTCGGGCAAGGTGTACTTCACGGGCCTCGGCCTGATCACGAGGCTCGGCAAGCGCCTCGACTACTGGGACGGAGAGGATTGAGAACTCTCCGTGGCTACCGTGCCAAACGTTGAAGGAGTTTCACAGAGCGACGGGAAGGTGAAGCGGTCATGGCCCTGTCACGCCTTCTCTCCCGCTCCCAATCGCGACCTGAACCGTCTGCCGACCCACCAGCTGTCGAGGTCGACGAGACGACTCCACGACTCCACGCAGTACCGGCGCCTGGGCCTGCGTCGGTTCCGCTCGGCGAGGGACAGGTGACCGCGGAGGTCATTGCGTTCGCGAACCAGAAGGGCGGGGTCGCGAAGACGACGACGACGCTGAATCTCGGCGTCGCGCTCCGCGAGACCGGAAAGCGCGTCCTCATCATCGACCTCGACCCTCAGGGCAACCTCACCATGAGCCAGGGGATGAACCCCGACGCGATCGAGCGTTCGATGTTCGACGTCCTCGTCCACCGAGTCCCGATCTCCGACGTGATCCACACCGTCGAGGTCGACATCGCGGTGGCATCTATCGACCTTGCCGGCGCCGAGCTCGCCCTCTCGGCGTTGATCGGGCGCGAGCGGGCGCTCGAGAAGGCGCTCATCGAGGTGCGCGACCGGTACGACTACATCCTCATCGACACGCCCCCGTCGCTAGGGCTGCTGACGATCAACGCGTTCGTCGCCGCCGACGGAGTGATCGTGCCGGTGCAGTGCGAGTACCTCTCGCTGCGCGGTCTCGTTCAGCTCGAGAACACGCTCTCGATGGTGCGTGAGAACCTGAACTCGAAGGTGCATGTCCAGGGGATCCTCCCCACGATGTACGACGGCAGGACGTTGCACGCGCGCGAGGCGATCGAGATCCTGGAAGAGCACTTCGGCGACCTCGTCTACAAGACTCGCATTCGCAAGACCATCCGCTACGCGGAGGCCCCGGTGAAGGGAAACTCGGTTCTCCGCTACGAGCCGTCAGGCCCGGCGGCACAGGGCTACCGCGATCTCGCGAAGGAGGTGCTCGATGGCGCGAAAGCGCGCGACGATGCGTGAGGGCCCGCTCGCCGAGCTCTTCCGAAAGACCGAGGCCGCACAGCGCTCTCAGGACGCCGCGGCTGAGAGCGAGCCCACAGGCGCTGTTGAAGAGCCCGCGCAGGAGCGGCGCGTGCAAGCTGCCCTCGAGGAGACGGTCGAGCACGTTCACGACTTCGCCGAGGCAAGGACCGCGGAACCGCCGGTGTCCACACCCGTCGCCCCGGCGCACGACGAGGAGGTTCCCTCCGAGGCAGCGGCGTCGCGGGCAGCCCGCTACTTCCAGACGATGCTCGAGCCAGCGCCGCGCCTCCACCGAGTTCCTCCGCCGAAAGGTTCCGCCTACATCGCCGCGATTCGCGTCGTAGGGGTCGGGGGAGCCGGTCTGAATGCGATCCACCGGATGATGGACGCCGGCATCGCGCAGGTCGACTTCGTCGCCGTGAACACCGATCACCAGGCACTTGCGATCTCGGATGCGCCGACCAAGATCTCGATCGGCGAAGGCGTCACGCAGGGACTGGGCTCAGGTGCGGATCCCGACGTCGGGCGGGAGGCTGCCGAGGAGGCAGTCGATGATCTCAAGGTTGCGCTGCGCGGTTCGGACATGGTCTTCGTAACCGCGGGCGAGGGAGGAGGCACCGGCACGGGTGCGGCACCGGTCGTGGCCCGCATCGCACGTGAGCTCGGCGCGCTGACAGTCGGGATCGTGACCACCCCGTTCCGCTTCGAGGGAACGCGGAGGCGCACGGCTGCCGAGCGCGGAGTCGAGGAGCTCAGAGCCGCCTGCGACACCGTCATCGTGATCCCCAACGACCGCTTGCTCGAGGTGCTCGACCGTTCGACCTCCATGGTCGATGCGTTCAAAATCGCCGACGACGTCCTCCGCCAGGGCGTGCAGGGCATCACCGACCTGATCACGACTCCCGGGCTGATCAACCTCGACTTTGCCGATGTGCGTACCGTCATGCAGGACGCCGGCTCGGCTCTGATGGGCATCGGGTATGCGACCGGTCCGAACCGCGCCCGCGAGGCCGCAGAGCGCGCGCTCGGCTCGCCACTGATCGACGCCGAGATCGTGAGCGCGCGGGGCATCCTGCTGTCGATTGCCGGAGGCGACGACCTCTCGCTCGTGGAGGTCAACGACGCCGCGGAGGTCGTGCGCCAGACCGCGACGGACGAGACGAACATCATCTTCGGAGCAACCGTCGATCCGCGCCTGACAGGACAGGTGTGGGTCACCGTGGTCGCGACGGGCCTCGGCGGCACTCGACGACGGGCGGCAAGGCCGGGGTTCGAGGTGCCGTCCTACACGTCTAACGCCTCGGATTCCGAGCTTCCCTCGTTCCTGAAGTCGGACTGACGACCAGGGCCGGCTGGCGGGCTCGTCGCGCTGGCCGCAGTACCCTCCTGCGATGAGGGGCGCAATCGCAGCCGGACATCCGCTGACCGCGCAGGCAGGCGCACGGGTTCTGGAGGAAGGCGGCAACGCCGTGGATGCGCTGCTTGCCGCAGCGTTTACGGCGTTCGTCACCGAAGGCCCGTTGACCGGCCCGGCCGGCGGCGGCTTCCTGCTCGTTCACGAGCCCGGAGGCGCGAACACAGTCCTCGACTGCTTCTTCGGCGTTCCGGCCACGCAGCTCGGAGAGATGGAGGAAGTCCTGATCGACTTCGGCGACTCGGGGACGCAGGTGTTCCACATCGGGCTCGGATCGGTCGCCGTCCCTGGACTGCTGCCTGGGCTGGAGGAGGCACACCGACGCTTTGCAACGCGCCCGTGGTCCGATCTCGTGTCTCCTGCTGTCGAGCTCGCACGCGTAGGCTTCGTCCGAGACGATCCACGTGTCTTCCTCCACGGAATCCTCGGCGGAGTGCTCCTACGCGAGGAGGGCGGGCGTCGCGTCTACGGTGACCCGACGCGCGTCGTCACGACCGATCTCGTTCCAACGCTCGAGCGCGTGCGCGACGTGGGAGCCGAAGCGGTCGTCGAGCTCCTGCCGGAGCTCGAGACGGATATTCGCGCCTACCGGGTGGCGTCCCCCGAGCCGCTCGAGACCGAAGTGCGTGGGTTCCGGATTCTCTCGACGCCGAGACCCTCTCTCGGCGGAGCCGTCGTCGAATGCGTGCTCGAGCGTCTCTCCGTGCTCGATCGGCCCTCACTCGTGGATGAGGTGCGAGCAGTCGCCGAGGCCTATGGACCCTCGGGCTCCGGTCCTCTGACGGGGACGACGCACATCTCGGTCATCGACAGAGCGGGCTCGGCTGCGGCGCTTTCGTCGACGCTGGGCTCGGGCTCGGGTGTTTTTCGCGGAGGCGTCCAGCTCAACAACATGCTCGGAGAGCTCGACGTCATCGGCACCGGTGAGAAGCGTCCGGGCGATCGCCTCACGAGCATGATGACGCCCACGCTCGTCCTCGATGCCGGCCGACCGCGCCTCGTGATCGGTAGCGCAGGCTCGGTGCGGCTCGCCGGCGCGATAGCGCAGGTCATCTGGCGCATCCTCGAGGGCGCGCGTGTCGCGGACGCCATTGACGCGCCGCGGGTGCACGTGGACGGGTCTACGGTGCATCTCGAGGGCGGTTGGTCGGACGCCGAGGCCGGCGGGCTTCCCGAAGACTGGGAGGTCGTGCGCTGGGAGGGGCTCAACCTCTTCTTCGGAGGAGTGCAGGCGGTCGAACAGACAGCCGACGGAGCGCTCGACGCCGCGGGGGATCCGCGACGCGGGGGCGTAGGCCTGGTCGTCGAATGATCCGAGTCCGTCCCGCTGGGCCCGGCGACGCACCGGCGCTCGTCGCGCTCGCCGAACACGTCGGTCGCGAGGACGGGCGCTGGATCCTCGCCACGGAGACATGGCGCTCGGTCACGAACGAGAGGCGATACCTGCGCACGGTTCAGCGACATCCGGACGCAGCGGTGTTTGTGGCCGAGGACGCGGGACGAATCGTCGCGAGGCTCACACTTTCGCGCGATCCGCATCCCTCGAGCCGGCACGTCGCGGATCTCGGACTGATGGTCGACGAGCGATTCCGGAGGCGGGGGATCGGCAGCTTGCTGCTCGACGAGGCGGTCACTTGGGCTCGCGCTTCGGGAATCCACAAGCTCGAGCTCCATGTCTTCCCCTGGGACGAGCCGGCCATCGCTCTCTACGAGTCGTACGGATTCGAGCGCGAGGGTTATCGCAACCGGCACTACGAGCGCGCGGGCGAGTACGTCGACGCGATCCTGATGGCCTATTTCGTCGAGTCGCCCTAGTAGTGGGAGTCGGACCGAAATCCGCGCTAGCGGATTCCGGTCTTGCGCTCAATCGGCGCTGCCCGTTCGGGCACCGCGACGTCGAAGAGCATCCTGTAGACGAGCCGTCCGCGGGCTCGCGAGCCGCGCCGGCCGAGGAGGAGAAAAAGGGTGTCGATCAGCCGCATGACGACGGTCTCCTAGCTCTAGGGATCAGCCGCGCGAAGCCGGACGACGTCCGCTCCGACGCTCGTAACGGGTTCAGCCACGGTGTTTTCGGACGAGGGTTCGCGGTTCGGCTCACTCTCAGGCGAACTCACGGTCTCCGCCGCCGCAGGCTCTGCTTGCGAGCTGCCGTCGTTCGGTCGGGCGATGAGCGGCTGCCTTCGAGGCTCGCCGCGGGCTCGTTCGGCGGCCTGGCGCGATCTCGTCGACCCGGGCCTCCAACGAGCGTAGCGCGGTCGGCCAAAGCGTCCTGGTCGGTGAAGTCCGAGGCGACTGCGATGCCTCGCTGGTCGACCTCGTCGAGCTTCTGGGTGAGCTCGTCGAGTCGTGCCTCCAAAGACGAGTGCTGAGTCGAGGGCACCGGGAGGGAAAGCGCTGCCGCGAGCGCCTCCAGCTGCGCCTGTACAGATGCTCGCTGCTCGTCGAGAGCACTGGAAATGCGGTCGAGCTCGGCCGCCATCGCCTTCCGCCCGCTCTCGAGCTCGTCAAAACGACCTGCGAGCCGCCGTTCGAGCTGGTCTCCGCTTCGAGCGTTCCCTGTCCACTTCTCCTGGGTAGCTGCGAGAGTGTCGAGCCGAGCCCTGACTGACGCGCGCTCCACCTCGAGAATCGCCGCGAGGCGGGTGACCTCGGCGGTCGCCCCGTCCCGCTCTTCGTTTGCTGCTTCGACCCTCGCTGCGAGCTCCTCGACGCGCGTACCGACGGTCTTGCTCGACTGCTCCGCGGCCCGAGCTGCTTCCGTGACCTCGCGCTCACGCTCGACCGAGTCGAAGCGCTGCGCGATCTCGGAGCGGAGCGCCGAGATCTCTACATCTCGGTCCCGCAGGTGCTCGGTCGTCGTCGCGACGGAGGCGTTGAGAGAGTCGAGTCGGGCGGCGAGGTCGGCGACCGAGCCGCTAACGTCCAAGACGCGTGCGTCGAGGCGTCGCGCAGCCTCGCCGTCCGCTTCCTCGAGCGTCGTGGCTCGTGCGACAGCTCGTCGACAGTCAGTTTCAACTCCCCGACGACCGGGCGCAGGCGACTGGCGTCCTCCTCGAGAGAGGCGCGGAGAGCGGAGATCTCCTCCTCGCCTCCTGCGATCCGGGTGGCGGTCGCAGCCGCGGCGTCCGCAAGCGAATCGAGTCGACTGGTCAGGTCGTCGACCTTGCTTCGCTTCAGCCAGTAGCAGCCGATGGAGCTCGGCGGACTCGGACGCGGTGCCTTCGGTCTGCTGGGAAAGGGTCGTCTCAACGTGCGCAAGCTGGCCGCTGATTTCAGCGACATGGCCGGCGAGCTCGTCAATGCGGGGCTGGAGCGACTGCTTCGAGGAAATCCGGGTCGGGGAACTCCTCGAGCGCTCGCGCAAGCTCACCGACGAGGCCATCCACCCGAGCGCTCGCTTCCTGGAACCTGTGCTCGCTGGCCACAAGCTGGGCGTTCTGCTGTCCAAGCTGGCCGCTCGTCGTCTCGACGGTCGTTGCGAGCGAGTCGAGGCGGGCAGCCAGGTCGTCGACCTTGCCGCTCGCTTCCTGGAACCTGTGCTCACCGGCCACAAGCTGGGCGTTCTGCTGTCCAAGCTGGCCGCTCGTCGTCTCGACGGTCGTTGCGAGCGAGTCGAGGCGGGCAGCCAGGTCGTCGACCTTGCCGCTCGCTTCCTGGAACCTGTGCTCACTGGCCACAAGCTGGGCGTTCTGCTGTCCAAGCTGGCCGCTCGTCGTCTCGACGGTCGTTGCGAGCGAGTCGAGGCGGGCAGCCAGGTCGTCGACCTTG
>CAVRLG010000016.1:0-327690 GCA_963722035.1 uncultured Thermoleophilia bacterium | reverse complement strand
AGGCAGAAGGCGGCGACATAGCTCGGGATCACAAGCGGAAGGGCTCCGGCCGTCGCCCATACCCGCCGTCCGGGGAGGTCGGTGGAGGCGACGATGCAATGCCAATGGAACTCCGACCACGATCGTCGCTGTAACGACGCCGACAGCGAGAACGAACGTGTTCCAGACGAGCCGCCAGGTGGCAGCCTCACCGAGCACCTCGAGCGCCCTGCCGCTGCCCGCAACCCGGATGACCAGGTACGCGAGCGGCAGCAGCAGCAATCCAACGACGATGCCCGCAGCAACGACGAGAACGAGCGGGGCGCGACTTGGTGCTGCCCGGCTCATTAGTCGCTCACGTCAGATAGCCGGTCTCGCGAAGAAGCTCGATCGTGGCTTGTGCTCTGCCCCGAAGCTTGTGAGATCGACATCGGGCCCCTCGAGATCCTCGAGCGCCGGCAGCCCTTCCTTCGCATCGATGCCTTCGATCAGCGGATACTCCGCTTCCTCGGCCTCGTCGACGTAGAAGCGCTGGCCCTTCTCCGAGAGGAGGTACTCCACGAACCGTTCGGCGTCGTCGGTCTGATCCGAGCTTGAAAGAACGCCCGCTCCGGCGACGCTGACGAGCGCGCCTGGATCCTGACCCTGGAGGAAGTGATTCTCGACGGGCGCATCCGGCTGTTCTTCCTTGACGAGGTAGAGGTAGTAGTGGTTGACGAGGCCGAGCTCGATCTCGCCGGCGGCGACGGCCTCGACGATCGGCGTGTTCTTCTCGTACTCCTTCACGCCATTCGCCTTCATGTCGAGCAGCCACTGCCTCGTTGCGTCGTCCCCTGCGGAGAGCCTCATCGCCGTGACGAACGCCTGGAACGACGCGTTCTGGGGGCGACGCCGACCTTCCCTTCCACGTCGGATCGGTGAGGTCGAACACCGACTCCGGACCTCGTCCTCGGACAGCGCCTCGGTGTTATAGGCGATGACGCGCGACCGTCCGGAGGTTCCCACCCACCGACCGTCAGCATCGCGAAATCGCGCATCGACCGATTGAGGGTCTCGACCGGAAGCTCGGAGAGCTCCGACTCCACCGAGCCGAGGGATCCGGGGTCCTGGGCGAAGAACACATCGGCGGGTGAGTTGTCGCCCTCCTCGGCGATCGTCGCCGCGAGCTCGGCGCTGTCGCCGTAGCGGACCTCGACCTCGATTCCCGTCTCCTCGGTGAACATCTCGAAAAGCGGCGCCACGAGCTCTTCTTCTCGGCCCGAATAGACCGTGAGCGGACCGTCGCCGTCGCCCCCGCAACCTGCCGCGACGGCAGCGAAAAGAACTGCCACAACTCCAAGCGCTTTCACGTCTCTACCTCCGTGTAAGGGTTCCCGTAGATGTCATGTAAGGGACACCTTACATACGTGGAAAGCGAGCTGTCAGCTCAGTCGAGCACGCTCACGCGACCATCGTGCACACGGATGGAGACACGCGATCCCAGCGGCACGACTTCGGTCGACGGCCGCTGCGACACGAGCTCGACCCCGTCGAGGAGCACGCGGTAGAAGACGTCGTGTCCGCGGAACTCGCGGCCGACTACCTGGGCAGCGCCCGCGGGATCCGGTTCGAGCTCGAGGAGCTCGGGGCGGACGAGGACCTGCGCCGCCGTTGCCGACGCTGCGCCGTTCGCATGAAAGCGACCGATGGGCGTCACGACGCGCCCGTCGACGACGTCGCCGACGAGCACATTCCCGGCGCCGACGAACTCTGCCGCCCACCGGGTCGCGGGTGTGAAATAGAGCTCCTCGGCGGTTCCCTCTTGGACGACCGTGCCGGAGCGCATGAGCGCGATCCGGTCGGCGAGCGAGAACGCCTCTTCGCGATCGTGCGTCACGAGGACGACCGTGATCCCGAGGGGGCGGATGATCTCCGATACCTCTGCGCGTAGAGACTCGCGGAGGGACGGGTCGACGTTCGACCAAGGCTCGTCGAGGAGCACGAGCTCGGGGGTCGGTGCGAGTGCCCTCGCCAGCGCGACCCGCTGCTGCTGGCCTCCCGACAGCTCGTGCGGATACCTGCGGCCGAGCCCGTCCAGTCCGACGACGTCGAGGAGCTCGTGCACGCGGGTCGGGCGTACTCGTCGCGAGAGTCCGAAACCGACGTTCTCGGCGACCGTCAAGTGCGGGAACAAGGCGTAGTCCTGGAAAACCATGCCAACCCTGCGCTGTTCGGGGGGTACCCAGGCTCCTCCGCCGGCGACCGGGCGCCCATCGACATCGACGGTGCCGGCCTCGGGACGCTCGAAGCCCGCGATGAGCCGCAGGAGCGTCGTCTTCCCGCAGCCCGAAGGACCGAGCAGGGCGACGACCTCGCCGCGCTCGACGCACAGAGACGTCTCGTCGACGGCGAGCACATCGCCAAATCGCTTCGTCACGCCTTCGAGGCGGATCATCGAACATTCCATGTAAGGGGAACCTTACACCGCACGTGCCGCACCGTGACACCTGACTGTCACGGGACGGCTCATGCGGCTCGAAGCGACAAGGCAAATTACGACGTGGATTTGGCCTCGCCCGCGCGGTCGCCTACCGGAGGCGCGGCTACGCTCGCCCTAGTGCCTCTCGCGGAGATCTACCCGCTCGTTACGGCCCGCGCGCTCGCGCGCTCGTTCACGTACGAGGTGGCTGAGGGCGTCAGTCGCGGGGACGTTCTCTCTGTGCGTCTCGGTGGGCGCCAGGTGCGAGGAATCGTGGTCGCTACGGGCGTCGAGCCGCCGGACGGCATCGCGATCGCCGATGCCGGTCCCGTCATAGACCGGGTGCCGCCCGCACTCGTCGAGCTCGCCCTATGGCTCGCGGACTACTACGGGTCGACCCCCGCTCGAGCTCTCGCTCTCGTCGCTCCCCTACTGCGGTCTCGCCGCGGAGAGCGTCGAGCGCCGGCGTTCGCCAATGCCCTTCCCGGGGAGCCCGAGCCCGCCGAGCTGACGCAGTGCTCAGCGGGACGCGGTCGCTCGTGTCATCGCAGCACTCGATGCAGGGGGCGGCCATTTCCTCCTGCACGGCCCGACGGGAAGCGGGAAGACCGAGGTCTATCTCCAGGCGTGCGCCGCTGCCCTCGAGCGTGGGCGAGGCGCCATCGTGCTCGTGCCGGAGATCGCCCTCACCCCTCAGGCGGTGGGCCGGTTCGGCGCACGCTTCGGAGGGCGCGTTGCCGTTCTCCACTCCGCGCTCACCGAGGCCGAGCGGCGTGACGAGCGTGAGCGAATCGCGAGCGGCGAAGCCCGCGTCGTCGTCGGCGCCCGCTCAGCGATCTTCGCGCCCGTCCACGACCTCGGGCTGATCGTCGTCGACGAGGAGCACGACGCCTCGTTCAAGCAGGAATCGGATCCGCGATACGACGCGCGCACCCTCGCTGCGAAGCGGGCGGCGCTCGAAGGCGCCGTCGCCGTCTACGGGAGTGCTACGCCTCGCGTCGAGAGCTGGTCTCGGCTCGATCGCCTCGAGCTGCCGACGCGGATCGGCGCACCTCTCCCGTCCGTGCACATTGTCGACCTTCGGCGCGAGGCGGGATACCCGCTCTCGGCACCACTTCTCGCCGAGCTTGCGGCGGTCGAGGAGCGTGGCGGGCGAGCGATCCTCTTGCTCAATCGGCGGGGCATCTCGGGCGCGATCCACTGTCGTGCGTGCGGAAGCACTCGCCGCTGCCGGAGTTGCGACATCGCGCTGACACTGCACGCGGACGGGCGACTGCACTGCCACCACTGCGGGTACTCGACGGAGCTTCCGAAACAGTGTCCGGAGTGCGGATCCGTCGAGCTCGCGCGCATCGGCGCGGGCACGCAGCGACTCGAGACGGAGCTCGAGAAGCGCGTTCCAGGGCTGGAACGAATACGGCTCGACGCGGACACTGCCGCACGCCCGGGCGCTCTTCGTGAGGCGCTCGAGCGATTTGGTGCATCACGGTCCGTCGTGCTCATCGGGACGCAGATGGTTGCGAAAGGGCACCACTTTCCCGGCGTTTCGATCGCTGCCGTCGTCGACGCCGACGCGAGCCTTTCGTTTCCAGACTTCCGGTCCGAGGAACGGACGTTCCAGCTCGTCACCCAGCTGGCAGGGCGCAGCGGCCGGGATGCGCCCGGGAAAGTGATCGTCCAGACCTTCCAGCCGGACGCGACCCCGTTCGCATTCGCGGTGCGGCACGACGTCGCCGGCTTCCTCGCGCGAGAGCTCGCACGACGCGAGGAGCTCGATTACCCACCTTTTCTCAATCTTGTTTCACTCATCGTTTCGGGACCTGACCAGGAGAACCCGCTCCGAGCGCTTGGGGAGCTGCGCGCACCTCGGCTTGCCCGGCGTCCGCCTTCTTGGCCCGGCTCCGCTCCTGCGCCTGCGTGGTCGCTATCGCGCTCAGTTGCTCGCAAAGACGACATCTCCGCGCGCGTTAGCGACGCGGGCTGCGGCGCTTCTCGCCGCCGCTGCTCCGGCGATGCGTCGCGATGGGCTGGCCGCTGTCGTCGACGTCGATCCGCAGTCGCTCTAGACGTTTCTGTGCCGGCTCGGCACACTGTCCCTTTGTGGCAATTGACACGATCTGTCGCGGCAGGTAGACAGCACCGAGACAGCTCGACGAGAGGAAGGAGAGCATGATGAAGCGGCTGTGCTTGCCTGTCGTTGCTGGTCGTCGCGCTTGCGCTTGCGCGAGCGGCGCTCGGCGGGAGCACGACATACGCCGGCCCCCACAGTGGTCGGCAGGGCAGGGAGCCGGCGACTCGTTTAGCTCGAGCTGGATGGACGAATCTACTTCTTCAAGCACGGCTCCGGCTACGACACGACCGTTACCTTCATCGACAACGTCGCGTACGGATGGCACGCCACGGTCAGCAACTCGGGACGTTCGACGACATCACACTGGTTCTCGTCGCACGTTAAGAAGGTCACTGCCGAGCGAACAGCGGTCCTTACGGGGCAGCTGTGCGCCTCGTCAACTAGGCGGAGGAAAGCGATGGTGGACGCTGAGAAAGCGCGCTGACGCTGGCTGCGATCGTGGCCTCGGCCTCGCGTTCGCACTGGCGATTCTCGGCGGAGCGCGTGATCGCCGCACAGCTTCGTGGGGCCAGGATCCCGATGGGTTCGAGGCGGCCTTGCAACGGGCGACGATCCGCTCGTCGGTCGCGGACATCGCAGCGGAACCGGCGTGCTGCCTGGTCGTGGCGTGTTCGTTCAAGTCGACGTCGACGGGGCACTTCTGCCTGTGGGATGCGCCGTCGCGGCGTCGCTCGCAACAGGACAGGGCGGCTGCAACCCGCACGGAGACCCGCTGGGTGGCAGGCAAGCTCTCGTGCGAGCCTCGCCTACGAGGGTGGGCCGGCGTGTCGAGGATGTGCAGGACGCACGGCTGATCGGGCTTGCCTCGCGGTGACGTCGCGACACGTCCAAGTGCTCATGAGCGACGGGACACGTGCGTGAGTGCGGCTGAGGAGGCGTCGGTCGGGGTCGGACGAGCTACCGGGCGTTCGGATACCGCTTCAAGAAGGTGGACCTCCGAGCGAGGCGTCGGCCCGACCGCGGTGATCGCCGTGAGACGACGACTGGCGATGAGATCGATCGGCAGGCGACGGGTTTCGGAGCTGACGCGACGGCATCGCGCGGCGGCTAGACTCGCCGCGCGATGGCTGACCACGAGCACGAGCACGAGCACGAGCACGACGACACGAGCACGACCACGAAAAGAACGACCAGGAACTAGAGCGGGAAGCGCGACGCCTTGTCGCGCTTTCCCGCATCCGCCAGTACGGCGACGGTGTTCTGCGGATGAGAGCGCGGGAGGTCGAGTCGTTCGACGACGACCTTCGACGGCTCGTGGAGCGGATGACCGAGCTGATGCACGAGGCGAACGGTGTGGGGCTCGCTGCGACCCAGGTCGGCGTGCTCCGCCGCGTCTTCGTGTTCGTCGACGAGGGCGAGGATCGCGTGCTCGTGAACCCGGTGCTCACGAAGCGCTCGAAGGACACGAACGTCGATGACGAGGGATGTCTCTCCCTGCGGGAGGTGCTAGTCCCTGTCGAGCGATCGATCGCAGTGACCATCGAGGGAATGGATGCCGTCGGAGAGCCTGTGACACTGGATCTCGAGCTTCCGTCGGCAAGGATCGTTCAACACGAGCTCGATCACCTGGACGGCGTGCTGATCATCGACCGTACCGACGTCGAGTCGCGCCGAGCCGCTCTCGCCAAGCTCAGGCCGCAGCCCGTCCTCGGCGCGCGGTGAGTCTGCAGATCGCGGTTGCCGCCACTGCGCCTTTCGGCGCGGACGTCCTCGAGAGACTTGCCTCCCGCCACGAGATCAGTTGTGTCCTGACGAGGCCTGACGCTCCGGCCGGACGTGGCCGTCGGATAATCGCACCGCCCGCAAAGGAGGTTGCCGAGCGGCTCGGGATCCCAGTTCTCCAATCCGAGCGTCTCGTCTCCGGGCTCGATCTGGGGGCGGCAACGGTCGTCGCTGTCGCCTACGGGGTCATCGTTCCCGAGAGCGTGCTCGAGGAACGTCTCTGGCTCAACGTGCACCCGTCGCTGCTTCCGCGCTGGCGCGGTGCTGCACCGGTCGAACGAGCGATCATGGCTGGTGACGTCAGCACCGGCGTCACGATCATCAGGCTCGAGAAGGAGCTGGACGCCGGCCCAATTGCGGCTCAACAGGCGTTCACGATCGACGCTCAGGACGACGCAGGTGCGGTCTATCGGAAAGCTGCCGACGCCGCCGACGGCCTGCTTGCCACCGTGCTCGCCGACCCCGCCCCGACGTTTCGGGATCAGAGCGGGGAGGTCACCTATGCGGAGAAGATCACGGCAGCGGACCGCGCTCTCGACCTCTCAAGGCCCGCGACCGAGCTCGTCAACATCGTCCGGGCGCTCTCCCCGCACATCGGAGCGCGGGCAGAGATACATGGCCGCGACGTCACCGTATGGCGCGCGCAGGTCGCGGAGGATGGGACCTTCGAACCGGTCGAGGTCCAGCCGGACGCAGGGCGACGCATGAGCTACGAGGCATGGCTCCGCGGGCTTCGGTCGTAGGGCCTGCCCGCAGAGCCGCGTTCCAGGTTCTGCAGCGCGTCTTCGACGACGGCGCCTACGCCGATCGCGTGCTTCGGTCAGCAGGAGAGGGCCTCGACTCGAGAGATCGTGCGCTCGCACAACGACTCTCGTTCGGGGCCGTCCAGCGCGTCAGGACACTGGATCACGCGATCGAGACGCTCGGCCGTCGACGCGTGGCTCGACTCGACCCTCCGGTCAGGTCCGCCCTGCGGCTCGGCGCGTACCAGCTGGGCTTCGTCGACGGTGTTCCGCGCTATGCGGCGGTGAACGAATCGGTCGAGCTCGTCCGTGCAGCCGGACTCGAGCGTGCGGTTGCGTTCACGAACGCGGTTCTGCGCCGTCTCTCAGAAGGAATGCGGCCGCTGCTCGCGGCGCTTCCTGAGACGACTGCTGCCGAAGCCGCTCTCAAGCACTCGTACCCGGACTGGATTGCCGAGACGTGGTGGCGGGATCTCGGCTCGGACGGCGCGATCGCCCTCATGAGAGCTCAGAACGAACCTGCCGAGACCGTTGTGAGGCTGATCAGAGGCGAGATCGACGGAATCCAGGACGAGGTGGTTCCGGGTGCATGGCATGTCGATCGGATCGACGAGGTGGCGCTCGCCGAAGGCCGGATCTGGCCGCAAAGCCGCGCGTCGCAGCTCGTGGGGCTCGCGGTTGGCGCCGTCGAGGGCGACCGCGTTCTCGATCTCTGCGCAGCTCCCGGCGGCAAGGCCACGATGCTTGCGGGCGAGGTCGTCGCCGTCGAGGTCAACGACGCGCGGGCACGCGAGCTCGAGGAAACCGCGCGGCGACTCGGCGCGACCAACGTCCGAGTCGTCGCTGCGGACGCACGTGCTCTTCCTCCCGAGTTGACGGGCTTCGACCGAGCGCTGGTCGACGTCCCCTGCTCTGGCCTCGGAGTGCTCAACCAGCGCCCCGACTTGCGCTGGCGTGCGGAGCCGTTGCCGGAGCTGCAGCTGGAGCTGCTTCGCGCCGCTGCGGAGCGCGTGCGCGAGGGAGGGACGATCGTCTACTCCGTGTGCACGATCAACGCCGAGGAGTCCGAAGACGTCGTCGACGCGTCGGGGCTCGAGGTCGACGTCTTGCTGGCGGACGAGTGGCCGCGGCTTCGGCATTCGCGGCGACCTGAGTTCCTCCAAACGCTGCCGCACATTCACGGCACTGCCGGGTTCTTCGTGGCCAGGCTGGGTCGACCCCGGTCGTAGGATTGGCAAGGTGGAACCAGCGTTCCTGGAACGGGCGATCGAGCTCGCGGAGCGGGGGAGAGGGACGACTCGTCCGAACCCCGTCGTGGGTGCCGTCGTGGTCGCTGGCGGTGAGGTCGTGGGGGAGGGCTGGCACGAGCGCAAGGGAGGTCCGCACGCCGAGATCGTCGCGCTCGAGGCTGCCGGCGGGCGGGCGCGCGGGGCGACGGTCTACGTCACGCTCGAGCCCTGCGCTCATCGGGGCACCACTCCCCCGTGCGCGGACGCTCTCGTCGAGGCGGGCGTCGCGCAGGTAGTCGCAGGCCAGATCGACCCGAACCCCGGCGTCGACGGCGACGGGCTCGATCGACTCCGCGCGAGCGGGATCGAGGTCGAGGTGGCCGAGGGCGAGCTCGCATTCCGTTGCCGCCAGCAGATCGAGGAGTGGCGAACCTGGGTGTCCCTCGGGCGCCCGTTCGTGACCTACAAAGTCGCGATCACGCTCGACGGTCGCGTGTCCGTGCCGGGATCGCAGTGGATCAGCGGCGAGGAGTCGCGGCGACTGGTACACGTCCTCCGTGCCCACTCGGACGCCGTCGCCGTCGGCATGGGGACGGTGCGGTGGGACAATCCGCGCCTCGACGCTCGCAACGTCCCTGTCCTCCGCCAGCCGCGCCGCATCGCGTTCGGCCGAGGGCCCTTGCCCGAGGGCTCGGAGCTCGAGCTTCGCTGCGGTCCGCTCCAGGAGGAGCTCGAGGCGCTTGCCGCGGATGGTGTCCAGTCTCTCCTTCTGGAAGGTGGCCCGACTCTCGCCGCGGCATTCCTCGAGAAGGATCTCGTCGACAAGCTACTCGTGTTCGTTGCTCCAATGCTCTCGGGAGAAGGGTCCGGGATGCTCGCCGGCCTCCAGGGGCCGCTCGAGCTCAGCCGGCTCGAAGCGCGCGCCATTGGAGAGGACGTGCTTCTCCAGAGCTACCTGCACGAACCCTAGTAGTAGCGTTCGACCGTGTTCACTGGGATCGTTCGCGAGCTCGGAACCGTCGTCTCGACGGAAGCGGCAGGCGCAGGCCGCTCGCTCGTCGTGCGTGCAGCCGAGACGGCTGCCCGCGCGAGCGTTGGCGACTCGGTCGCAGTCAGTGGCTGCTGCCTGACGGCGACACGTCTCGACGGCGATCGGATCTCGTTCGATGCGGTGCCCGAGACGATCGCGCGAACGACGCTAGGACGTCTCCGAGCCGACGATCGCGTCAACGTCGAATCGGCGGTGCGGGCCGGAGAGCCGCTCGGAGGGCACTACGTTCAGGGACACATCGACGGTGTAGGCCGCGTGCAGTCCGTCGAGGCGGAGGGAGATGGGCTGCGAGTGTTCGTCGAGGCGCCGGACGAGGTACTCCGCTATTGCGTCGAGAAGGGGTCGGTCACAGTCGACGGCGTCTCGCTCACCGTGGCCGAGCTCGCCGACGACGCGTTCGCGGTGGCTCTCGTGCCCCACACGCTCGAGGCCACGACTCTCTCCGAGCTCGCTCCTGGGCGCGCGGTGAACATCGAGGTCGATGTCCTCGCGAAGTACGTCGAGCGCCTTCTCCGGGCTGGGGATCGATGAGGGCTACGATCCGAGGATGAGCATGGGTCTCGAAGCACCCGAGACGGCGTCGCCCTTCGCCACGATCGAGGAGGCGATCGACGACATCCGTTCCGGGAAGTTTGTCGTCGTCGTCGACGATGCGGATCGCGAGAACGAGGGCGACCTCACCATCGCGGCGCAGTTCGTCACGCCCGACTCGATCAACTTCATGGCCACCTACGGCCGTGGTCTCATCTGTCTCTGCCTGACGGCCGAGCGCTGCGACGAGCTCGACCTGCGGCCGATGACGGACCACAACGAGACACCACTTCGCACTGCTTTCACGGTGTCCATCGAGGCGCGTGAGGGAGTGTCGACGGGTATCTCCGCTCACGATCGCGCGCGCACCATCCAGGTTGCGATCGATCCCGGATCGACGCCGCATGATCTCGTCCAGCCCGGCCACGTGTTCCCGTTGCGCGCTCGCCCTGGTGGAGTCCTCCGCCGGGCGGGTCAGACGGAGGCCGCTGTCGACCTCGCACGGCTCGCAGGCCTGATTCCGGCCGGCGTTGTCTGCGAGATCATGAACGACGACGGGACGATGGCCCGCGTCACGGATCTGACGGTGTTTTGCGAGCGACACGGGCTCAAGATGGTCACGGTCGCCGATCTCATCGAATATCGGCGGCGCATCGAGAAGCTTGTCGAGCGCGTGGTCTCGGTTCAGCTTCCGACGGACTACGGCATGTTCCAGGCGGTTGCCTATCGCGAGCTTCTGACGGGGCAGCATCACGTCGCGCTCCTCAAGGGTGAGGTGGACGGAGCGGAAAACGTCCTCGTACGCGTGCACTCCGAGTGCCTGACCGGCGACGTGTTCCACTCGCTCCTGTGCGATTGCGGCGAGCAGCTCGAGCAGGCGCTTGCGTGTATCGAGGCCGAAGGGAGCGGAGTCCTGCTCTACATGGGGCAGGAGGGGCGGGGGATCGGTCTTCTCAACAAGCTCAGGGCATACGAACTCCAGGAGTCGGGCATGGACACGGTGGAGGCGAACCTCGAGCTCGGATTCCCGGCGGACGCGCGAGAGTGGGGGATCGGAAACCAGATCCTCGCCGACCTCGGCCTGACGACGATCCGCATCCTCACCAACAATCCCCGCAAGCTCACCGGGCTCGACGGCTTCGGCCTCTCGGTGGTCGAGCAGGTCCCCATCGAGGTGGAGCCCAAGCCCGAGAACGCGCGCTATCTGGCAGCCAAAAGTGAGAAGCTCGGCCACACGTTCACGAAGCTCCACCATCAGGGTGCGCGCCTCGAGCCCGAGCCGCATCCGGAGGACGACTAAATGAGTAGCCGCGACATCGACGAATCGAGCGAGAACGTGCTCTCGGAGTGGCCGAAGCAGGCCGAGTCCGAGCTCGGGACGGAGCACGACGCCCTCGGAGCGACTGACGATGACGAAGGCACTCCGGCCTGGGGGACGGCAAGCGCATCCGAAACGGTCGACGGAGACGACTCAGAGGTGCTCGCAGTCGCCGAGCCCGAGCCCGAGCCCGAGCCCGAGCCTGAGCCTGGATCGGACGAGCTGGCGATCGAGCCGGAGCTCCCGGACGACGGTGCACCAATCGAGGTCGAGCTGTCGCACGAGCACGCCGCGGGCGATCTCCACATCCCCGACGGGTATGCGGTGCTCGAGGGTAAGGCCGATGGTGGCCGACGTGCCGTCGGCATCGTCGTCTCGCGCTTCAACGGCAACGTGACCACGCAGCTCCTCGACCGGGCCCTCCAAGAGCTCGCCGACGCCGGCGTTCGCCAAGAGACGATCACGATCATGGTCGTCCCGGGCGCATTCGAGCTCCCGCTGGCGGCGACGGCCCTGGCGAAGACGCGTCGATTCGCGTGCATAGTCGCCCTCGGCTGCATCATTCGGGGCGATACGCCCCACTTCGACTACGTCGCTGGCGAGGCAGCGAGCGGTCTCCAGCTAGCAGCGCTCGAGACAGGCGTGCCGGTCTCGTTCGGTGTCCTCACACTCGACCGAGTGGAGCAGGCCGAACCACGCATCGAGAAAGGCGCTGAGGCCGTGCGGAGCGCGCTGGAGATGGCAGACCTGTTCTCGCATCTCCGCGCAGCAGCGTCGCGCTGAAACGGGGGCGCTGCGGTACACTGCCCGGCCGCATGTCCAAGGTCTGCGCCATCTGTGGGAAGAAGCCCGGCTTCGGCAACAGCCGTAGCCATTCGATGGTTGCCACGAAGCGGCGCTTCAATCCGAACCTGCAGCGTGTCCGCGTACTGCTCGACGGTCATCCGACACGTGCCTACGTCTGCACGCGCTGCCTCAAAGCCGGCAAAGTCCAAAAAGCGCTCTGACGCCGGCCTCGGCGACCGGCTGGCGACGCTCGCTGCGTCGGCGGAGCGTTCACCGTCCAGGACGAGAGTGCTCCACGCCGTAACTACAGTCACGCTTCGCGCGGCTGCGAACGCATCGCATGCCGTCGTCCTCAGTCGGGCCGATATCCTTGAATATTGGCCCTCCCTGCGTCCTAGGCCTGCTCGGTTCTCGCCGGCGAATCACGACTGTAGTTACGGCGAGAAGCACTAAGCTCGCGGCGTGGAGCGCGAGCAGTTCGTGATCGCGTCGACCGAGCTCGGCGCGATCGCCGTGTCGGTGGAAGCCATCACCCAGATCGTGGGGCAGGCAGCGGCTGAGAGCTACGGCGTCGTGGCACTTGCCGGCCGCGGACGGTTCTCTCGGCGCATCCCATGGGGAATCAGGAAGGGCGTCGACGTCGAGCAACGCGCCGACGGGCTCGCGATCGAGCTGCGGATCGTGGTCGAGCACGGTCTCAGGCTCGCCGAGGTCGCGACGACGGTTCGCTCGCGTGTCCTCTACGAGCTCGAGCGAATGGTCGGTATTCCCGTTGCGGCGCTCGAAGTCCACATCGACCGAGTGAGGAGCTGATGGAGCTCGAGGCTGTTCGCTATCTCGCAACCTGCGCGCTCCAGAACCTCGAGGCACACCGCAGGCGAATCGACGATCTGAACGTGTACCCGGTGCCGGATGGCGATACGGGGACGAATCTCACCCTCACTCTGCGGTCGATCGTCGAGGCGCTCGAGGGCTCGAGCGCCGACTCGAGCGCGGCGGTTGCGAAGGACGTCACCCGAGCCGCCTTGATGGGCGCTCGGGGCAACTCGGGCGTCATTTTCTCCCAGATTGTCCGCGGTTTCGTGGAGGTGCTCGGCGAGACGAACGATGTGAGCACCCCTCGGCTCCGCCGCGCCTTTCGGGGGGCGAGCGACGCGGCGTACCGGGCGGTCAAGCGCCCGGTCGAGGGAACCATGCTGACGGTGATTCGCGAGATGGCCGAAGAGGGCGAACGGAAGGAGAATCGTCGGCTGTCTGCGCCCGACTTCCTCAAGGCGGTGCTCGCGCGCGGTGAAGTCGCGCTCGCCCGCACCCCCGAGCTGCTCGACATCCTGCGAAACGCAGGAGTGGTCGATGCCGGCGGGGCCGGTCTGGTGGAGATCGCGCGCGGTCTCGTTCACGGCGCCTCCGGTGAGACGCTCCCCGACGCGCCGGTTCAGGGCGAGACGCTGAGCGTCGACGCGATCCATCTGGAGCCGTCGACGTACCGCTACTGCACGGTCTTCGTGGTCGAGGGGGAGGATCTCGATCAGGAAGCGCTCGAAAGCACGCTCGAGCAGCTCGGGGATTCGCTGCTCGTCGTCGGCGACCGGACTGCGCTCAAGGTGCACGTGCACACGGACGATCCGGGATCCGCGCTTTCGGCCGCCACACTGCTCGGTGTCGTGGAAGGTGTCGAGATCGCGAACATGCACCATCAGACGGCGCAGCGCGAGGACAGGCTGCTCGAAACCGCCGGCGTGACGATGCAGACGCTCGAGACCGGGCTCGTCGCCGTTTGCCAGGGGCGGGGCAATCGCAGACTCTTCGAGAGCTTGGGAGCTACGACGGTCATCGAAGGAGGGCAGTCGATGAACCCTTCCGCAGCCGAGATCGTCGCGGCGATCGACTCGGTTCCGGCCGCGGAGGTCATCGTGCTGCCGAACAACTCGAACGTCGTGCTGACGGCCGAGCAGGCGGCCGTGCATGCCGAGAAGCAGGTTCGAGTCGTGCCGTCGCGGTCGGTACAGGCTGGTCTCGCGGCGATTGGTCGGTACGTGTCTACAAACACGCCCGAGCAGAACGAGCAGGACATGCGCGCGGCGCTCGACTCGATCGCGACTGGAGAGGTCACCATCGCCTCACGCGACGTGGAGTTGGACGGAGTCGAGATCCGCAAGGGAGACTTCCTCGGGCTCGTCGACGAGACGGCCGTCGCCGCCGCTCAGGACATCACGACCGTCCTTCACGAGGTCATCGGACGAGTTCTCGCCGGTGAGAAAGAGTGGCTCGCGATCCTCACGGGAGAGGGCGCACCGCCCCTCGACGGTCTCGTCGCCGCTCTCGAACGAGATCATCCGGGACTCTCCATCGAGGTGCACGACGGCGGGCAGCCCCACTACCCGCTCCTCCTCGTGGCGGAGTGAAGGTTCAGGACACGACGATCCGCCTGCTCCTCGTGGAGGACAACGACGTTTACCGCGAGTCGCTCGTCTATCTGCTGAACCGAATCGACGACCTCGAGGTCGTCGATGCGGTCGCCGACGGCAATTCGGCGCTGCCCGCCTGCCGCGAGCTCGAGCCGGACGTCGTCGTAGTCGACTTTCGCCTCCCGGATTTCGACGGTGCCGAGGTGGCCGCCGAGCTCAGGGCGCGCTGCCCTGCGGTCGCGGTCGTTTTCCTGAGCGCGTCGGCAGGTCGAGAGGAGTACGATGCCGCGTCGAGCGCAGGCGCGGCGCTCGTACGAAAGGACGAGGGAGTCGACGCGCTCGTGGGCGCTGTGCGCGCCGCCGCCGGGAGGAGTCGCGAGTGAACCTGACCACCGAAAACACCGCTGTCGTGCTCGACTCGACGTCGGACTATCCAGAGGCGCCGTCGCGATTCCCGAACATGCGCTTCGTCCCTCTGTACGTCCGCTTCGGTGACGACACGTACCGGGACTACCTGGAGCTCGGTCCCGCTGAGTTCTACGAGAAGCTGCGCGCCTCGCCCGTCACTCCGGCTACGGCTCAACCGACACCCCAAGACTTCGTCACCGCGTACGAGGAGCTCGCTTCGTACGAGCGGATCTATTCGTTGCACGTCTCCTCGAAGCTCTCCGGCACGTTCCAGAGTGCGGAGCTCGCCGCACAGGAGATCGGCGGCGACAAGGTCCGTGTCGTCGACTCGCTCACTGCCTCGCTCGCGATAGCGATGTTGGCGCACGCGATCCAAAGACGACTCGCGCGCGGGACGACGGACGACGAGATCGCCGCGCTCGTCGATCGGTTCCACCGGGATTGCCAGGTCCTCTTCACCGTCGAGACCCTCGAGTACCTGCAGCGGGGCGGCCGTATCGGACGGGCGGCAGCAATGGCCGGCTCGTTGTTGAACGTTCGGCCGATCCTCGCGATCGACGACGGTGTGGTCGTCGCCGTGGCTCGAGTTCGGGGCCGCCAGAAGGCACTCGCCGAGATGGAGCGACGGTTCGTCGACGCGACCGCCGACGGACCGGGCGTGCGCGTTGCCATCGCCCACGCGGACGCCTCGGAATGGGTTGGCACGATGAGCGAGATCGTCTGGCGCGTGCGGCCGAAAGCCGAGATCGAGTTCACGTCGACGCTGGGCGCTGTCGTCGGCACCCATGCCGGTCCCGGCGCCGTCGGCTTCTTCTGGTTCCAAGATGAGTAGCCACGACATGAGACGCGAATGTCGCGGCGGCGAAGGTGACGCCTCGAGTGTTCGCTCGGGCGAGATCCGCTAAGGCGGATCCCGGCCATGAGGCGCAGACGACAGTCGAGCATCGCGATCGTCTTCGAGACACACTCCACCACGACCGACAACGAACGCTGGATCGCCACAGGCTGGCTCGACGGGCGACTTTCGTCTGCGGGACAGCGACAGGCGAAGGAGCTCAGCGAGCGTCGCGCCGCCGAGGAAATCGCCGCAGTGTTCACATCCGACCTCGCTCGTGCGGTCGAGACGGCCAAGGTGGCATTCGGCGAGCGCGACATCCCGATCTTTCACGACTGGCGCCTCCGCGAGTGCGACTACGGCGAGCTGAACGGCACGCCGGTCGCGCGGCTGGAGGTCGAGCGGTCACGCCACGTCTACGAGCCGTATCCGGGGGGAGAAAGCTACGGCCAGGTCGTCGCGCGCGTACAGAGCTTTCTCCATGATCTCTCTCCGAGGTTCGAGAACGAGCGAGTCGTCCTCATTGGCCACTCCGCAACGCAGTGGGCTCTTCAGCACCTGCTCGAAGGCACTCCTCTCGCAGAGCTGGTCGAAGGCTCGTTCCGGTGGCAGGCCGGCTGGCTCTACACACTCCTCGTCGACTCGTGACGCCGACGCTCGTCCGAACGCTGGACCTATAGTGACCTGCGGTTGTGAAGGCGACTCGAGCTCGCGTGGGCCTCCCGGTCGGCTTCGCCGGCCTGGACCCGCATGGCGGTCGGTCGCGTCCGCGGAGCGCCCCCCGGCCTGAGCGGCTCCGAGCCGCGGTCGAGACGCTCCACGGGGTCGGCCCGACACTCGCTCGGCGTCTCGAGCGAATCGGTCTCATGACCGTCGGAGACCTTCTCTGGCAACGGCCGCGGCGATACGAGGAGCCGGCACCTTCGAAGCGGGTCTGCGATCTCTTCGGGGAGCAGGAGGCGATGATCGACGTCGTCGTCCGCTCGGCATCGAGCCGGCGCCGCGGACGACTGCGGATCCTCACGGCGCGGGTCGCGGACGAGTCCGGCGAGATCAAGGCGACGTGGTTCAACCAACCTTGGCTCGAAGAGAAGCTGGCGTCTGGAACGCGCATCCGCCTACGCGGCCGCGCCAATCGCTACGGCTTTGCGGTGTCCTCGTACGACCTCGAGGGCGACGATGCGACTGCGGACTTCGCTCCCGTCTATCCAGCGAGCGAGGATCTCGCGCAGAAGAAGCTGCGGGACCTCCATGCGCAGGCGCTCGAGTTCGCGCGCGACGCGGGAGAATCGCTCCCCGCGGCTCTGCTAACGCGCGAACGACTACCCCTCCGCGCGGATGCGCTCGTCGCAGTCCACGGACCACGCGAGCTCGCCGAAGCTGAGGTCGGCCGCGCCCGCCTTGCGTTCGACGAGCTGCTCGTGCTCCGCCTCGCGCTTGCGCGCACAGCCGCAGAGCGCGAGAAAGCAGCGGCCGTGCCGCTCGGGGCACCAGGCGAGCTCATTGTTCGCTATCGCGCGTCCCTCCCGTTCACCTTGACGCCAGACCAAGAGCGGTCGATCGCCGAGATCGACGCCGATCTCGAGCGCTCGATCCCGATGCAGCGTCTGCTCCAGGGAGATGTCGCGTCCGGGAAGACCGTGGTGGCCCTCTACGCTCTCCTACGCGCGGTCGAGATCGGGCGCCAGGGAGCGCTCATGGCTCCGACCGAGACGCTGGCGGAACAGCATTTCCTGACCATCGACGAGCTCTGTGCTCCGCTGGGAGTCCGCGTCAGCCTGCTCACGAGCTCGCTGCGTGCACGCGAGCACGCGGCCGTCCGGCAGCTCATCGCATCCGGAGATGCTCACGTGGTCGTCGGCACGCACGCCCTGATCCAGAAAGAGGTCGACTTCGACGACCTCGCGGTGGCGGTGGTGGACGAGCAGCATCGCTTCGGAGTCGGGCAGCGCACCGCACTCGTCGAGGGCCGCAGCCCGCACGTGCTCCACCTGACTGCCACCCCGATTCCGCGCACGCTCGCGCTCACTGTCTACGGAGATCTCGAGGTGAGCGAGCTCGCTCTGCCACCTGCAAACCGCAAGCCGGTCATCACAGCGTGGGTCAGCGAAAGCCGAAGCTCGGAGGCCTACAAGCGCCTCCGTCGGCATCTCGACGACGGACGGCAGGCGTACGTGGTCTGCCCGTTGATCGAGGAGTCCGACACGCAGGTCGCAAGGGCCGCAGAGGCTGAAGCCGAGCGACTCCGCGCAGCAGAGCTCAGCGGATACCGGGTCGGATGCCTCCATGGTCGACTACCGACTGCTGAGCGACGCGGCGTGATGGCGAGCTTCAAGGCGGGTGAGCTCGACGTCCTCGTAGCGACGACGGTGATCGAGGTCGGCGTTGACGTCCCGAATGCCACGATCATGATCGTGCAGGAGGCAGACCGGTTCGGTCTCGCTCAGCTCCACCAGCTCCGCGGTCGCGTCGGTCGTGGCGCGGAGCAGTCGTACTGCCTCCTCGTCTCGCGCGCGCAGGACGAGCTCACGGAGGAGGCGAGCGAGCGGCTCGAGGCCATGGTCGCGACCGTAGACGGATTCGAGATCGCCGAGCGGGACCTCGAGATCCGTGGCGAAGGCCAGGTCCTGGGAGCGCGCCAGTCGGGGTACTCCGATCTTCGCTTCGTTCGCCTTCGACAAGACCAGAAGCTGCTCGAACGCGCGCGAGACGCCGCGCGTGACCTCGACGGCGAAGGGCTGCTCTCGGACGATGTCGACCGCGTGCTCGGCGAGGCGGAACACTTGGGCGAGTCCTAGCCTCTGGCAGCGCATCGCCAAGTGCTGCCCGCCGGAACTACATCCGCGCTTCGCGTGGCTGCGAACGCTTCGCATGCCGTCGTCCTCAGTCGCGCCAATATTCTTGAATATTGGCGCTCCCTGCGTCCTAGGCCTGCTCGGTTCTCGCCGGCGAATCACGACTGTAGTTTCGGCGGGAAGCACTAAGGTCGTCGCGTGCGGATCGTTGCGGGCTCTCGAAGAGGTCACCGGATAACAGCCCCCAAGGGAGTCGTTACGCGTCCCACAGGCGATCGCGTGCGCGAGGCCGCGTTCTCGTTGATCGGGCCGGTCGACGGCGCAACCGTGCTCGATCTGTTCGCGGGGTCGGGGGCGCTGGGCCTCGAAGCTCTCTCGCGCGGCGCATCTCGTTGTGTGTTCGTCGAGCGCGACCGCGAGGCGTGCCGCGCGATCCAGGCGAATCTCGACAAACTCGGACTCACCGGGGCCATCGTCGTCAATCGCGATGTCTTGGCGGCTCTGCGTGACGAGCGCAGCAGCGGGCGGCGCCATGACCTCGTGCTCCTCGATCCGCCTTACGAGGAGTGGGAGAGCTACTCAGCGCGACTCGCCGAGCTCATCCCCGATGTCCTCGAAGAGGACGGAGCGATCGTCGTCGAGACGTCTGCACGCGTCGAGCCGGAGCTTCCGCTCGACCTCGTCACGAGCCGTCGCTACGGTTCCGCGCGAATTACGGTGTTCTCCCGATGATCACAGCAATCTGCCCTGGCAGCTACGACCCTGTCACGAACGGTCATGTCGACGTCATTCGGCGGGCGGCAGCGATCTTCGACCGGATCGTGGTCGGAGTCGTGCGAGATCCGACGCACAAGCAGACGCTCTTCACGGTCGAGGAGCGGGTCACGTTCCTCGAGGATGCGCTCGCGTCCTGTGAAAACGTCGTCGTCGACGTGTTCTCGGAGCTCGTCGTCGACTTCGCCCGCAAGCACGACGCGAAGACGATGGTGAAGGGGCTGCGTGTGATCTCGGACTTCGAGTGGGAGTTCCAGATGAACCACCTCAATCGTCAGCTGGCTCCCGAGATCGAGACCGTGTACGTGATGGCGAGCCCGCTGTACAGCTTCGTTTCGTCGAGCGGTATCAAGGAGATCGCCTCTTTCGGCGGCAGGGTGGACGAGCTCGTGCCTCCGGCTGTTGCGCTGCGATTCACGGAGATCTACCCGGACGGTCGCCCGGGGGCCCCCGTCTCACCCTCTGAGTAGACTTCTCGACCCATGGACGTACTCGTACTCATCGACAGGCTCGACGACCTCGTGCACAACGCGAAGGCCGTCCCACTGACCGACCAGGTTCGCCTCGACCGGGAGGAGATCTACGAGATCCTCGACCAGATGCGGGCGACCATTCCCGAGGAGATCAAGCAGGCTCGCTGGATCGTCAAGGAGCGGCAGGAGATGCTGGCCGAGGCGAAGCGGGAATGCGATCGGATCGTCCAGGAGGCTCGCGAGCAGGCGATGCGCGAGGCTTCACAAACGGAGATCGTCAAGCTCGCGGAGAATCAGGCCGAGGATATCGTCGAGGACGCACGCCGCAAGGCACGCGAGACCCGACTCGAGATGGAGGATTGGGCCGACTCGATCCTGTCGACTCTCGACCTGAACCTCGACAAGTTCCTCACCGCCGTCAGGCGTGGGCGTGAGCGACTCCACGAGCGCTCACAGGAGACAGTGGTCGCAGGGGTCGGCCCCGAGCCGATCGAGCCCGAAGAGTACGAACGCTTCGGGTCGTAAGCAGTACTAGTTGGCGCAAGACCGGAATCAGCTAGCGCAGATTCCGGTCGCGCGAGAATCCCTAAAGGCGTCCGCTTCGCGGCCGCAGCGCTGTGCTTCAGATCACGACTTATGCAGCTGCTGACGCCGCGGAGAGCTCGCCGCACACGGTGACCGCGGAAGCGGTGAAGGCGTCTGCCGCAGGGCTGCGGTGCCGATCCGAATGCCACACGAGGCCGATCACGCGCGGGGGAATACGCCCTTGAAGGTCGACCACCTCGATGCTCGGATCGTCCTCGTCGACCGTAAGGCGCGGCGAGACGCTGAGCCCGACACCCGCGCCCACGAGCCCCTGGACGGTTCCGTTGTTGTCGGAGCGAAAGACGATGTTCGGCGCGCGCCCGGTCGAGGTGAGATGTGACTCGACCTGATCCATCGCGCTGCACCGGTTGAAGCCGATCAGGGGCTGGAGCCCGATCTCCTTGAGAGTCGGGGTGCGCTTGAGGGATGCGAGCGGCGATCCGGCCGGGACGACTAGGACGTACGGGTCGGTGAGGAGCTCGACCGTCTCGTACGGGCCAGGTGCGACCGGGAGTGTCCAGAACGTCAGGTCGAGCTCGCCCCGCTCGATCATCTCGAGCAGCTCGCTCTCGTCCTGCGACTCGCGGAGCAGGATTTCGACTTCAGGGTGGCTGTCGGAGAAGCGCCGCAGAAGCGTCGGGATGATCCTGGCGCCGACGCTCTGAAACGTCCCGACGCGAAGCCGACCGGCGTCGCCGGCTTCCAGCGCTGCCATGTCCGCCCTGGCGGCCAGAAGCCGCGCTTGGATGGCCTCTGCATGGCGCAACAGGATTCGACCGGCCTCGGTCAGCGAGATAGCGCGGGGCCCGCCAGGCCTCTCGATCAGCCGCAATCCAACGATGCGCTCGAGTGCCGCGATCTGCTGTGAGACCGCCGACTGCGTATAGCCGAGACGCTCCGCTGCTCTTCCGAACGAGCCTTCGTCGGCGATCGTCTTGAGCGCGACGAGATGGCGCAAGTCGAGACCCAGCCAGCGATCAGCTTCCATGATCAAAGGGTAGCAAGCGAGCAGGAACGCTTATCATGCTCCCGGCGGGTCAGATTGCAGCGCTACGCTCCGAGCATGACGACGATCGATCTTCGCCGGCTTCACCTGCGCCAGGGAGAGGTGCGACGAGAACGCCTCGATGTTGAGCTCGAGCCCTTCGTTCTCGGAGGGCAGCGATACGAGCCAGGCCCTGCCGTCCTCCCGGTCGAGCTCGAGATCTCCCAGGCGTCGGGGGCGACCGTTTTTGTCATGGCGCTCGAGACGCATCTGACCGGTCCATGCATGCGGTGTCTCGCGTTCGCCGAGGTCGAGCCACGTGGTTCAGCGCGCGAGTTCCACGACCCCGACGCGCCCCCCGCCGACGAGCTTCGCTCCGACTACGTCGCAGCCGACCACTTGGACGTGAGTGCCTGGGCTCGAGACGTGATCGCGCTCGAGCTTCCCGAGCAGATTCTTTGCAGGCCCGACTGTGCGGGGCTCTGTCCGTCGTGCGGCAAGGACCTGAACGCAGAGCCACATGAGCACGTCGAGCGTGAGCTCGACCCGCGTTGGGCGGCGCTTGGCGACCTGCGCGATCAGCTGTAATTAGTGCGCAAGACCGGAATAGGCGTCCGCGTCGCGGCCGCATGGTGCCGTCCTCACGCCGAGCCACTAGGATTCAGGCTGGCGCTTTGGTGCCGCTCTATGACGGACTGACCAGATCACCAGGCCTACGCGCTCTAAGCGCGTCTTCGACCTTGCGATCAGGAGGTTCCGTCCGTGCGAGTACAGCTGTCGGGTGTCGTCAAGCACCACGGCGCTCAGAGGATTCTCGACGAGGTGACGCTCACAATCGGCCCGCGTGCACGGATCGGTGTCGTCGGGCCGAACGGTGTGGGCAAGACGACCCTGCTACGGATCGTCGCAGGCCTCGAATCACCGGACACCGGCACCGTCACACGCGCGCCACCTGGCCTCGCTGCGGGGTACCTCGCGCAGGAGCGCGAGCTGCTGAGTGACGAGACGTTGCTCGGATTCCTCTCTCGAAGGGCGGGCGTTGCTGCAGCCGAGGCCGCGCTCGAGGATGCGGCGACAAGGCTCTCCGGCCACCCCAGCGCGGATGCGGAAGGCAGCTACAGCGCGGCGCTCGAGCGGTTTCTCGGGCTCGGCGGCGGAGACTTCGAGGCACGCGCGCGTTCGACATGCGCTGAGCTCGGTCTCCGGCTCTCGCTCGACCGGCTTGCGATGACCTTGTCGGGTGGAGAGCGGGCGCGAGCGGACCTGGCGGCGATCATCCTCTCGCGCTTCGATGTCCTCCTGCTGGACGAGCCGACGAACGACCTCGACTTCGACGGGCTGGGGCGGCTCGAGCGGTTCCTCCACTCGTACCAGGGAGCGCTCGTCGTGGTCTCACATGATCGGGAGTTCCTGGACCGCACAGTCGATCGGATCGCCTCCATCGAGCCGCACACCCGGCACGTCCGTGAGTGGGCAGGAGGGTGGACCGACTACGAGGCAGCACACAATGTCGAACGGTCGGCGGCACTCGCCCGCTTCGAGCAGGCGCAAGACCGGCGCCGGCGACTCCACGAGTTGCTGACTACGCGGCGAACCGAGGCACGTGCACGCGGCGACTCCCTCGGGAAGTCGACCGGCGGCGCGGATCGTCGGGCGACGCATGCTCTCCAGTCAAAGGTGCGTCAGGCAGAGCGGCTCCTCGACCAGAACGAGCTGCCGGCCAAGCCATTCGAGCCGTGGGAGCTGAATCTGTCTCTGGTCGCCGGAGAGAGACCTAGCGACCACGTCCTTGCGCTCCACGAAGCCATGTCGGAACGCGGCGCGTTTCGGCTCGGCCCAATCGGCCTGGACCTCGCTCCGGGCGAGCGCCTGTCGGTTACGGGGCGCAACGGAACGGGGAAGTCGACGCTGCTCGGCATGCTTCTCGGAGCCATACCGCTCGTTGCGGGCACCCGCACCGTGGGTCGGCGGACCGTGATCGGTGCAATCGGCCAGGCGCGCGGCGACTACACAGCGGGCACCCACCTCCTCGAGGGATTCATCTCTCGCACCGGGCTTGCGGCCGTGGACGCGCGCACGCTGCTCGCGAAGTTCGGGCTCGGCGCCGATCACGTCAGTCGTCCGTGCTCGACGCTCTCGCCGGGCGAGCGGACGCGCGTGCACCTGGCGGAGCTGCAGGCCCGCGGCGTGAACCTCCTCGTTCTCGACGAGCCGACGAACCACCTCGACATCGAAGCAGTCGAGGAGCTCGAGTCGGCCCTCGGCTCCTATGACGGGACACTCGTGGTCGTTTCGCACGACCGGCGCTTCCTGGAACTTGTCGCACCGACCCGGGAGCTCAAGCTCGACTGATGATTAGCCGCTCGCTGTTCG
Source organism: uncultured Thermoleophilia bacterium (assembly GCA_963722035.1). Lineage (GTDB taxonomy): Bacteria > Actinomycetota > Thermoleophilia > Gaiellales > Gaiellaceae > GMQP-bins7. The sequence goes on along the minus strand of CAVRLG010000016.1, from coordinate 304,106 downwards.
CACCTGAACGAGCCGGTAGCCCGCGACGCCCGCCAGAGCCGGGTCGCCGGCTCTGTACGCCTTGACGAAGAACTGAACGTTGTAGCCGCTCCGGACCCGGAAGTTCGCGTTCGGCGCGAGCTGGTACGTCACCCAGCCGTCTGTCGTCGCCACCTGGCGGTCGCCTCCAGTGGTCACCCGAGGCGTCGAGCGGACGAAGACGAGGGCGTCGCGTACGACGAAGCCTCGTGTGTCCTTCACCCGTACGCGCACGGTGAGGAGCTGGCTCGCGGTCGTGACCGGATTCGGCGAGAACAAGACCTGCGAGACGATAAGACGCTGATCCCGGGGGACACCGGTCACAGGCACCGAGATCTCGCCGCTCGGCAGCCTGATCGCTCCGGAGGGGAGGGGCTCGGTCACGATCGCCGATTCGCCGGAGATCGCCGTAAGCGTTCCTACGGAGTTCCGCGCGGTGACGTTGAACCGAATGCGGTGGCCGACATCGTTCGAGGCGAGTCGATAGTTGCGGCCGGTCGCACCAGCGATCGACATGCAGTTGCCGCCCTGCGTGTTGCAGCGCAGCCATCGGTACGAGAACGAGATCGACGGGCTGCCGGTCCAGGATCCCGGGTCGGCCGTTGCCAGGGATCCGGCGACCATGGTGCCGCGAACGGACGGGACCGAGGCGTTCACAGGCGGGCCGATGACCGTCGCCGTTGGATTCGATGCAACCGTTCGCGAACCCTGGGCGTTCGTCGCTGTCACGCGGACGCGGAGTCGGAAACCGACGTCGGCGCCCGCCACCCGGTACCGGCGGTTCGTTGCGCCGGAGACGATCGTGCAGTCGCCTCCGTCGGGGCGTCCGCCGTCGCCACCGCAGCGAACCCACTGGTACGCGAGAGCGAGCGGCTGAGTGCCAGTCCACGATCCGGTCGACGACGTCAGTGTCCTACCCTGCTCCGCTCGCCCGCCGATAGCCGGTTCCGCTGTGTTTCCGGGCGGCGCGGCTTGCGCCGCAACTCCTTGTCCGATCGGAAGCGCGAAGACTCCGAGTGCGAGAGCTCCCGTTACGAACACCGAGCCGACGAGTGTGCGTCCGCGGCTGTTGGTGTTTCCTGTCGGGCGCATGTGCTCCTCCTCGAGTCGCTTGTGCCGACTGTTATGACGTCTGGAAGGGCAGAGCGCTTCGATCTCTTTCGAAGTTCTTACATGCCTTACAACGTCCTAACCGCCGGGGGCCCACCTCGGGCCACCTAGGCTCGATGCGGCTGGCGCCAGGTATACTCCGCGACCGCTCATGGCCGTCCCTAAGCGCAAAACCTCGAAATCCAGGCGTGATAAACGCCGCGCCCAGCACGGCATCTCGGTTCCGCCCGTGCAGGTCTGCCCGGTGTGCAGGCAGCCGAAACGGCCACACCGCGTGTGCCCGAACTGCAAGACGTATCGAGGTCGCGACGTCGAGCCGCTTCGCGTCCAGGCTCCGTAGATACTCCCGCCATGATTCGGGTCGCCGTCGATGCGTTGGGCGGAGACCGAGCGCCCGAGGAGATCGTCGCCGGGGCTGTTGCCGCTGCCTCCGCTGAGATCCAGCCGGTGGTCTTCGGGCCGCCAGGTCTCGACACGATGAGCTTGCCGCTCGTCGAGGCCGCAGAGGTCATCGAGATGGACGACCACGCGGTGGAAGGCGTGAGATCGAAGTCGGACTCGACACTCGTACGAGCAGTACGCGCGGTTGCGGACGGCGACGCGGAGGCAGTCGTCTCCGCCGGGAACACGGGTGCCATGCTCGCAGCCTCGCTCCTTCATATCCGCCGGCTCCCGGGCGTGCATCGGCCGGCGATCGCCGTGGTGATCCCGACACTGCGCGGCCCGAGCGTTCTCATCGATGCGGGCGCAAACGCGGACGCGCGCCCAGAGCATCTCGTCCAGTTCGGTCACATGGGTGCGGTGTTCGCCGAGGAGATCCTCGGGGTATCCGATCCGGAGGTTCGGCTGCTGTCGATCGGTGGTGAAGCCGAGAAAGGAAGCCAGCTCACACTCGAGGCGCACGCGCTGCTTCGCGAGTCCTCCCTGAGGTTCGGAGGCAACACCGAGGGGCACACGATCCTCGAGGGTGACGCTGACGTCGTTGTCGCTGACGGGTTCTCCGGCAACGTCGTCCTGAAGACGGTCGAAGGGACCGTGCGAAGCCTCTTGACATCACTGCGGGGCGAGCTCGAGTCATCACTTCGCGGGAAGCTCGGTGGGTTCCTGATCCGGCCAGCTGCCCAGCGAGTGCGAAGCCGTCTCGACCCCGAGACGTACGGTGGCGCCTACCTCCTCGGGCTCCGCGGACTCGTCGTCATCGCGCACGGCTCGAGCTCCCGGATCGCGATCGCGAACGCGATCGCGCTTGCCGCGCGAGGCGTCGACCATCGAGTTGTCGAACGCCTGCAGGAGCGCCTGTCGCCTGGCGTGTTAGCATCGGCGCGCTCTACGATCCCGACGGCAGAAAGGTGAGATTCCAAGGTGGCAAACTCGCGTGAGGAGATTCTCGAACAAGTCAAAGGCGCGCTGAGCGAGAAGCTCGGCATCGACGAGAGCGAGATCACGGAAGAAGCCTCCTTCGAGGAGGATCTCGGAGCCGATTCGCTCGATCTGGTGGAGGTCGTGATGGACCTCGAGGACCAGTTCGGGCTGAAGATCCCTGACGAGGATGCCCGCGAGCTCACGACCGTCGGCAAGGCGATCGACTACGTCATCGCGCACCAGGGTTAAGGCTCCCGCGACCGGCTCGGACGAGCTCCGCCGCCTGATCGACGAGCTACCGGCCGCGCGACTCGAGCAGGTCTTCACCCACGCCTCCTGGGCGGAAGACCGTGCGGAGTCGTACGAACGGCTCGAGTTCCTTGGCGACAGCGTGCTCGAGCTCGCGATCGCTCGCTCGGTGTTCGACCGCTTCGCAGATGCTTCGGAAGGACGCCTCGCCAAGATTCGTGCCCACGTCGTCTCGCGACAGAGTTGCGCCGGCGTGGCGAAGGAGCTGGGACTCGGGGAGCGCCTTCTTGCCTACGCGGGAGAGGTTCCGCCCGACGAGCTCCAGCGGATCTCGCGGAGTCGTAACGTGCTAGCCGCGGTGCTCGAAGCCGCTATCGCGGCGGTCTACCTCGAGCACGGGTTCGCGCGCATCGAGCCAGCGATCGTCGACGCCTTCGCCGAGAAGATCGAGTACGCGCGCTCTAGTCACGTCGACTACAAGACCGAGCTCCAGGAGGCGCTGGCCCGCTCTGGAACGCAAGTGCACTACACCGTGCTCGAGGTCGAGGGACCGCCACACGACCGGCGGTTCGTCTGCGCGGCGCATGTCGCAGGAGCCCAGCTCGGAATTGGCCGCGGCTCGACGAAGAAGGCGGCGGAGCAGGAGGCCGCCGCTCAGGCCCTCGACGAGCTCGGTGTCGTCCCCGACCGGATCTGACGTCGGTCTTAACGGGCGCGTGCCGTCCGTCGGCGTCTTGAGAATGCGGCTCTGGTGCACCTGCGCACGCTCCGCATCCGCGGCTTCAAGTCGTTCCCGGAACCGCTCGAGATCACGCTCGAGCCGGGCGTCGCTGTCATCGTCGGCCCCAACGGCTCCGGCAAGTCCAATATCGCCGACGCGGTCGTCTGGGCTGCCGGCTCGCTGACGCCGTCCGAGCTCCGCGCCGAGAAGCCCGACGACGTCCTCTTTGCCGGTGGAGGCGACCGCAAGGCCGCCGACCACTGTGAGGTCGAGCTCGTCTTCGACAACGAGGACGACACCTGGCCGGACCTCGACTTCAGCGAGGTCTCGATCGCTCGCCGCCTCGTTCGTGGGGCGGAAGGGCAATACCTCGTGAACCGGGCGTCGGTGCGCCGCACCGATCTCGTCGAGCTGTTGGCGGACGTCGGCCTCGGGTCGGCGATGCACTCCATCGTTGGTCAGGGCAAGGTCGAGCAGGTGCTCGCCTCGAGGCCCGAGGACCGACGTGCCTTCGTGGAGGAGGCGGCGGGGCTCGGAAAGTTCAAACGGCGTCGTCACCGCGCGGAGCTGAAGCTCGCGCGCGTCGCGTTGCAGGTCGAGCGCGCGCACGACGTCGAGGAGGAAGTGCGCAAACGTCTTCGTCCGCTCGCTCTCCAGGCGACAGCCGCTGAGCGTGCCGAGAAGCTCGCCCTCGAGGTTGCATCGCTTCGGGCTCGGATCGCCGAGCTGGATCTGGCCGGTGCCGAGGCTCGGCGAGCGGAGGCGGAGGATCGAAGAGATGCTGCAGGCCTCGCGCGCCGAGGTGCCCAGTCGCGCCTCGAGGGGCTTCTCGCGGACCGTACGCGCGCCGAGGACGAGCTCTCCGACGCGGCTGGGCGTCGCGAGGCGGCGGTCGCTGCGCTCTACCGCCTACAGGGAGGTGTCGAGCGTCTCGGCTTGCGCATGGAGTCGGGCACTGCGCTGACTGAGCGCTTTCGGAGCGAGGTGGTTCCCGCAACGCCCGACACCGAGTCGGAAGGACGGGCTTCGGCTGGCCTAGAGCTTGAAGCAGCACGATCTGCCGAAGCCGCGCGCGTCGCGGAGCGGGAGCGTGCAGGGCTTTCCGAGCGAGCTGTGCTTGCTCGCGAGCGAGCTCGCGCCCTCGAGCAAGCCCTAGCGGAGCAGGAGGGACTTCCGCCCGCCGCGCGTGCGCTCGCGGAGCAAGGCGCGAGCCTCGCGCTCGCGGCGCTCGAAGTGGAGCCCGGCGCGGAGCGTGCCGTTTCCGCTGCTCTGCGCTCGCGTGCCTCGGCCGTTCTCGCCGACGACCCGGTAGTCGGGCTTGCGTTGCTCCAGCGAGCTCACTCTGCGGGGCTCGGCAGCCTCACCGTCCTCACCGGGCCGACGCCGCAGGAGCTCGTACGGGAGTTCCCCGTCGTGTCGCTCGACGAGCTGCTGGAAGCCCAGATCCCGTCGGTCACCTCAGAAGGGTTCGGCTACGACCCCGCCCGAGGCGAGCTCTGGTTTGCGGGCGAGACTGCAGAGGCGGTCCTACTCGAGCTCAAGGCCCGTCTGCGCACGATCACCGCCGAGGCGGACGACCTCGAAGCGCAAGCCGCGGCCGCGACCTTCGCAGCAGAGGCGGCAATGGAGGCTGCGCGTGCCGCTGAGACGGCTTATGGACGTGTAGCACCGAGGCTGCGGAGCACGATCGATGCGCGGGTTCTGGGCCGCCTGGTCTCCGGCGCGCAGGAGCTCGTGCAGAGCCTCGCGGCCGCCCAGCGCAGCGCCGAGCGTTTCGACGCGCCGCTCCGGGCCCGAGTCGACGCGGGCTCGCTCAGGTCCGGTGAGCTCGGGGACGAGCTGCGCAGGCTCGGCGCGGCCGAAGTCGGCCTGCGCTCCGAGCTCGAAGAGGCCAGCGAGCGGCTAACGAGCGCGGAGGTGGAGATCGCGCGCATCGACGCCGAGACGGGTGATGCGACGCGGCGACTCGAGGCGACCGACGGCGTCGATCCGGCTGAGGGCGAAGACCGCGACGAGCTTGCGGCGAGGATCGAGCGAATGGAGGCGCGCCGCGCGACGCTCGGTCAGGTGAATCCACTCGCGCGCGAGGAGTACGAGGCGGAGAAGGAGCGGCTAACCGATCTCAAGGCGCAGCGTGAGGATCTGGAGCAGAGTCTCGAGGAGCTCGAACGGCTGCGCGCCGAGCTGGCCGAGACCGTCGAGCGCCGCTTCGCCGAGACGTTCGCGGCGGTCGCGCAGCACTTCGAGGAGGTCTCCTCGACGCTTTTCCCCGGCGGCGAGGGTCGACTCCGGTTGGTCGCGTCGGATGAGGAAGGCAGCGAGCCTGGGGTAGAGGTCGAGCTGCGGCCGGCCGGCAAGCGGATCACGCGCTTGTCACTGCTTTCAGGGGGCGAGAAGGCACTCGGGGCGATCTCGTTTCTCTTCGCCCTCTTCCTGGCGAGGCCATGCGCGTTCTACCTCCTCGACGAGGTCGAGGCTGCGCTCGACGACACGAACATCGCGCGCTTCGTCGAGCTCCTGCGCCGTTACTCGGATCGAGCCCAGTTCGTGGTCGTGACCCATCAGAAGAGGACGATGGAGGCCGCGGATATCCTGTACGGCGTGACGATGGGCCCGGACGGCGTGTCGCAGGTCGTGTCCCGCCGCCTTCCGAGAGCCGAACAGCCCGTCGCCGCAACCGCGTGAGTCGTACCTGGGCCGAGCTTCTCGGCGACCAGCTGACCGAGGCCGACGAGCCCGAGCGAAACAGCGTCTTCGCTCGCGTCCGCGAGTCGCTGGCGAAGAGTCGCCGTGCGCTGACCGAGCAACTCGCGTCGGCGGCGTTCGACTCGGGTGACGACGAGGCGTGGGAGAGGCTCGAAGAGGCGCTGATTCGCAGCGATGTCGGAGTTCCGGCGACCGCGGAGCTCGTCCGGCGACTCGAGGGACGCGGGGTGATCGGCGGTCTGGGCAACGCCCTTGTCGAGGAGGTCGAAGCGATTTTCGGCTCTCCTTCGACTCTCGAGCTCACCGGAAGTCCGAGCGTCATCCTCGTCGTAGGGGTCAACGGGACGGGCAAGACGACGACGATCGGGAAGCTCTCGCAGAAGCTGCGCGAGCATGGCCGCTCGGTGCTCGTCGGAGCTGCGGACACGTTTCGCGCCGCGGCGGAGGAGCAGCTCGAAATCTGGGCCGATCGTGCCGGCGCGGACTTCGTCGGGTCACGCCGCGGAGCCGATCCCGCTGCGGTCGCGTTCGACGCCGTGGAGGCCGCACGAGCGCGCGCTCGCGACGTCGCGATCATCGACACCGCCGGGCGCCTGCACACGCAGGCGAACCTCATGGCGGAGCTCGAGAAGATTCGGCGCGTGATCGCAACCAGGCTCGAGGGCGCCCCACACGAGACACTTCTCGTCGTCGACGCCACGACGGGCCAGAACGGCCTTCAGCAAGCGCGGTTGTTCGGCGATGCAGTTGGCGTAACGGGGGTGGCTCTCACGAAGCTCGACGGAAGCGCACGCGGCGGCGTCGCGATCGCGATTGCAGTCGAGCTTGGCTTGCCGGTAAAGCTCGTCGGCTATGGCGAAGGTGTCGACGACCTCCGGCCGTTCGACGCTCATGACTACGCAAGGGGTCTCATCGAGGGCTGAGGGTTTCGCCCGAATCCCTCGAACGAGGGCTCAACTTTCTTGCATCCGTGCATTGCATGCCGGCGACACCCCGCATACGCTGTGCCCGACTCCCTAACGCGACGAGGGTAAGGAGGACTGGGAATGGCTGTCGCGATGTTCATGCACTGGCCGGGCGTCACATCCGACCAGTACGACGCCGTCATGGCGAGGCTCGGCCTCGATGCCCAGCCCGCTGCCGGCGGCGTGCTCCACGTGGCGACTCTGACCGACGAGGGTCTAGATGTGTGCGACGTGTGGCAGACGGAGCAAGCCTTCCACGGCTTCCTCGAGCAGCGCATGCTGCCCGTCGTGAGCGAGCTCGGAATCGAGGGGGAGCCCGAGATCAGGCTCGTGCCACTGCACAACCTCTACGCGGGCGATCCGGAGATGATCGATCGGATCGGCACGATGTCCGTCCCGGGCGCTGTCGCCGCCTGGGCCAGCTGAGATCTCCCTGGCGGCGCAGTCTCGGACTGCGCCGCCGGCGGGACACTATGATCGGCCGGTGGGCGAACGCGGCGAAACGACGATCGCATTCGGCCCCGTGGGACTGGCTGGCTGCGCGCTCCTGCTCCTCGGGATCCTGACGCGCAGCCGCTTCGTCTCCCTGCTCGGGCTTGCAGGCGTCGTCGCCGACGTGACCGTCGCCGAGCTCGGCGGCTTCAAGGCGATGAACGAGACGCGGTCCCCGACTCCGGCTCGGGACATCGCCTCGGATTAGCGTTTTGCGAGCGGGCTACACGCCCACCTTGATGATCACCTTGTGCTCGCTGATCGGGCTTTCCATGCGGACCCACCAGTGTTTGACCTTGAACCAGCCCGGACCGTGATCGTGCGCTTTCGCCTTCTCATACGCGTCCTCAAGCGCGCCCTCCCATGTGTCGCCCTGCCCGTCGAATTCGTCCTCCTCCATGAACTCGGAGACGTCGAAATCGTTCATCGCAGCTCCTCCTCCGGTCGGATGTTGTCACGACGATAACGCGCGCTGCGCCGAGTTACCACCTCCTACGCTCTGGCCCGTTCCTCGAGCTCGGAGGCGGCAGCGCCGATCCTGGGCGCCTCGGCCCTGATCCCTACCCCCTCGGCCTTCAATGCATTCAAGCGCTCGAGGCCGAGTGCTGCCTCTAGTCGAGGGTGGAACTCCTCTACGACAGCGCGCTCCGGCGCTTCGAGTGGCGCCTCACCGCGCAATGCTTCAGCTGCGCCGAGCAGACGTGCGGCCTCCTCGTACGACTCGCGTGAGGCGGCCACACCGCCGAGGGCTGTGAGACACCCCGCACGCTCGAGATTCGACCCGACGTCGGTGTACACGGCAAGGCTTTCACGGATACGCGCCTCGGCACCATCGGCATCGCCCGCGAGGAGGTCGAGCTCGCCGAGCACCTTGAGTGCCGCGGCCGTGTGAAGCGTATCGCTCAGCGCGCGAGCCAATGTGAGGGACTCCTCGAAGGCCGCACGCGATCGCATCAGATCCCCCGCCAGGAAGGCGACCCACCCGAGGTTGAACACCGCGTCGGTGACGAGCAAGACGTCGCCGAGTTCGCGCCGTTGCGCGACGGCTTCCTCCAGGTGCGCGAGAGCGCGCGTGTGATCTCCCTGCGCCGAGCGAACTTCGCCGAGAATCGTGAGTGCGGACGAGGTTGCCCGCGCGTCGCCCAGATCTCTGGCGATCGAGACCGCCTCCTCGCTCAGAGCGGCCGCCTGCTCCGGCTCGTTTCGGCGGAGCGCCATGAACGCGAGCTCGGAGAGGGTGAATACGACCTCTCGCTCACGGCCACTCTCGCGGAAGAGCGGCAAAGCCTCTTCGAGGAAAGCCGTTGCGGCTCCCCAGTCGCTCTGTGCAGCGGCCTGGCGCGCCGCGGTCCAGAGGGCATCGGCATGGACATCCGCTGACAAACGATCGGCCTGGGAGAGACCCTGGGAGAGCCAGCGCCGGGCCTCGGTGACATGGCCGTGCGCGCGCCAGAAGCGGCTGAGCGCAGCTATTGCGCGAAGTCCATCCTCGACGCGATCGTGCGAGAAGCACCAGTCGAGGGCGGCCCGGATGTTGTCGAGCTCACGTTCGAGGCGATCGAGCCATTTCGCTTGATCCGGCCCGGCAAGCCTCTCCTCGGCTTCCTCGGCAAGTGCGAGAAACCTCTCTGCGTGAGGGCGCCGCAGGTCGTCGAGCCTGCCTCTTTCGGCCAGGCGGGCGACGGCGTCTTCGCGGACCGTCTCGAGCATCGACAGCCGGACGTCGCCATCGGTGACGTCGCTCCGCACGAGGCTCCACGCTACGAGCGCTTCGAGATCACCGAGAAAGCCCGGACCCGCTCGAGCAACCGCGCGCGCGTCGTCGAACGTGCACCCCCCTGCGAACACGCCCAGTGCGTCATGGAGCTCCTGCTGTCGTTCGCTGAGGAGCCCGTAGCTCCAAGCGATCGTTGTCCGGAGCGTACGTTGCCGTTCCGGAAGATCGATCGGTCCCTCCATCTCGAGCGCGAGCCCCTCGTCGAGTGCCTCCAGGATCCGCGTTGGCGGCAGGACAACGAGCCGCGCCGCCACGAGCTCGATCGCTAGGGGGAGACCGTCGAGACGACGGCAGATCTCTCGCACGGAGGGCAGCGTGTCTTGTTGAAGCACGACCCCGCGAGCGGCGGCTAGCTCGACGAAGAGCGTTTCCGCGTCGTCGACTGGGAGCGGATCCAGTAGCAGTACATGCTCGCCCGAGAGACGCAGCGGTGCGCGGCTCGTCGTGAGCACGTCCAGGTCGGGTACGAGATCGAGGAGTGCGGCGATGTCACGAGCCGCCGGGCTGAGATGCTCCAGGTTGTCCAGGTAGAGGAGAGTGCGCGACCCGCGGAGAGCCTCGGCAACGCTGTCCACCAACGTCCGCTCGACGGACTCCCGGGCGCCGACAGTACGTGCGATCTCGCCGAGGACGAGCGTCGGGTCCGAGACCGGCGCAAGCCCGACGAGGTGCACGGGCCTCTCGAGGGTCGCGGATGCTGCCACCTCGAGTGCGAGTCGGCTCTTGCCAGCGCCACCCGCACCGGTGATTGTCACGAGCCGCACATCCGAGCGTGCGAGAAGAGCGTGGATCTCTGCGAGGTCCTCTCGCCTGCCCACGAGTCGATGGTGGAGTGCCGGTAGGGTCGCCCCACCGAGCGTCCGCGGCGGCGGAAACGCTCGTTGCAATCCATCCTCGACGAGCTGGTAGAGCCGCTCCGGCTCGGCGATGTCCTTGAGACGATGTCTTCCGAGGTCGACCGTCTCGACTCCCACCTCGGCCAGAAGGTCTCGCGTCAGCTGCGAGACGAGGATCTGCCGACCGTGTGCCACCGCGCAGATCCGCGATGCTCGGACGACGTCGATCCCCACGTACCCCTCCGGGCCGCGCCGAGGCTCGCCAGTGTGCAAGCCCATACGAACGGGCATGGTCACGCTCTCGGGCCACTGCTCGGCACCCAGCGCGCGCTGCGCTTCGACGGCGGCTGCCGCCGCCTCGGTTGCGCTCCGAAAAGCGATCATGAACGCGTCGCCCTGGGTATCGACCTCGATTCCGCCGAAGCGGTTAAACGCGGCCCGCAGGAGACGGCGATGGCGGTCCTGCACCTCGGTGTACTGCGACCCGAGCCTCCGGAGGAGCTGGGTCGAGCCTTCGATGTCCGTAAAGAGCAGGGTGACGGTGCCTTCTGGCAGGTCGGCTCTCGGTTCGCGCGGCTCGTCCACGGCTCGAGTGTAGGAGTCCGCGCGAGACACGTCTACGTGCTGAAGCGCACGAAGCCCTCTACGTACACTTTCGGGCCGGTGTTCGACACGCTCTCAGACAGGCTTCAAGGCGCGCTCGGCGACCTTCGGGGCCGCGGACGGCTCGACGAGGAGACGATCTCGAAGGCGATGCGCGAGGTGCGGCTCGCGCTCCTCGAGGCCGACGTCAACCTGGAGGTCGCGAAGGACTTCACGGCGACGGTGAAGGAGCGTGCGCTGGGGCAGGAGGTGCTCAAGAGCCTCTCGCCGGGCCAGCAGGTCGTCAAGATCGTCCACGAGGAGCTCACCGCGTTGATGGGCTCAGGGGGGTCTCAGCTCGCGTTCGGACGTCCTCCGACCGTGATTCTCCTCGCCGGGCTACAGGGGTCGGGCAAGACCACCGCGGCGGCCAAGCTGGCACTGCTTTTGCGCAAAGAGGGCAAGCGACCCTCTCTGGTCGCGTGCGACCTCCAGCGACCGGCGGCGATCGAGCAACTCGAGCAGCTCGGCCGGCAGATACAGATCCCCGTGTACCGCCTGGACACGAAGGACGCAGTAGCAGCTGCCAAACACGGGCTCGACGCCGCCCGCCGCGATGGCCTCGACGTCGTGATCGTCGACACGGCGGGAAGGCTTCAGATCGACGAGCAGCTGATGGTCGAGCTCGAGGCGGTGCGCGACGCCACGAAGCCGACCGAACGTACTGCTCGTGCTCGACGCCATGACCGGTCAGGAGGCCGTGAACGTCGCGCTCGCGTTCCAGGAGCGGGTGGCATTCGACGGCGTCATCCTGACGAAGCTCGACGGAGACGCCCGCGGGGGCGCGGCGCTTTCGGTCAAAGCTGTCACCGGCCGGCCGGTCAAGCTCGCATCCGTCGGGGAGAAGCTCGATCAGCTCGAGTACTTCCATCCCGACCGCATGGCTTCGCGCATCCTCGGCATGGGGGATGTGCTCACGCTCATCGAGAAGGCCGAGGCCGCGGTCGAAGAGGACGAGCAGGTCGAGATGGAGCGCCGCATGCGGGCGGGAGAGTTCACCTTCGACGACTTCCTCGCGAGCTACGGGATGCTGCGCCGGATGGGCCCGCTTCAAGGCGTGCTCAAGCTCGTGCCCGGCCTCGGCAAGCAGCTGCAAGGGCTCGATCTCGACGAGAAGCAGCTCTCTCGCGTCGAAGCGATCGTGCTCTCGATGACGCCTCAGGAGCGGAGGATGCCTCACCTCATCTCGACGCAGCGGCGCCGCCGGATCGCGGCCGGGAGCGGGACCTCGCTGGACGAGGTGAACAAGCTCATGTCCGCGCGCAAGCAGATGGCGAAGATGATGAAACAGATGGGGAAGGGAAAGATGCCGACGATGCCCGGGATGTCTCCTCCGGGGCATCGCTAGAACCGGCACAATCCGTCGTCCCGCAAACTTCCGAAGGAGTCAGATGGCAGTAAAGATCAGGTTGACGCGCGTCGGTTCGAAGAAGAACCCGATCTACCGCGTCGTCGTCGCCGACTCGCGCTCTCCGCGCGACGGCCGCTTCATCGAGATCGTCGGGCGCTACAACCCTCAGACCGATCCGTCCACGATCGACCTCGACGAGGCCAAGATCACGGACTGGGTCGCCAAGGGCGCGCAGCCCACGGAGCCCGTCGCGCGGTTGATCAAGGTCGCGGGGATCGGTGGCTGAGCTCCTCGAGTGGATCGCGCGCAGGCTCGTCGACGAGCCTGACGCCGTTCGCGTCGAGCGGGAGGAACGCGAGGATGCCATCGTCTTCCATCTCCACGTCGCGCCCGACGACGTCGGCAAGGTCATCGGCAAGCAAGGTCGCATTGCCCGGGCGCTCCGGAGCATCGTCCGCGCTGCCGGCGCCAGAGCCGAAGAGCGCTACTTGCTCGAGATTGCCGGCTGACTCCCTCGACGACGCCGTCGTCAGGATCGGCCGGGTTGGGCGTCCGCACGGAGTAGACGGCGCGTTCGTGGTCGAGGACGCGAGCGAGGACACCAGCCGGTTCGAAGTTGGCGCCAAGCTCCTCGTCGGCGGAGATCCCGCGATCGTCGTACTCTCTCGGCAAGTCGGAAGGGGCCGTCGGGCGATAAAGCTCGACCGCCGGGCGGACCGTGGCTCGGAGCTGACTGTCCCTCGTGCTGCTCTTCCGCCGCTCGACACCGGGTCGTACTACGTCGCCGACCTGGTCGGGGCGGAGGTGGTCGACGAGCGAGGCGTCCGTGTCGGCTTCGTACTGCGATGTCATACCGGGCCCTGCCAATGACGCACTCGAGCTGGACACGGGGCTGCTCCTGCCGCTCGTCGAGGATTGCGTGCGCGAAGTCGATCTCGAGAACCGTCGGCTCCATCTCAACCCCGGGTTCACGGACTGACGGCTACGGTTCGCGTCCGTGCGCCTCGACGTCTTCACCCTGATCCCGGACGCCTTCGCGTGGCTTCAGCAGCGCCGTCCCGTGGCTGCGGTACTCGGAACCGAGCTCGATCTCAGGATCATGAACTACCGCGACACGACGCCGCTCAGCGCGGGCCAGGTGGACGACAACCCTTACGGAGGCGGGCCGGGGATGGTGCTCCGGGTCGATGTCGTCGCGGCGGCGTTCGACGCGGTATACGGCGGAGTTCCGGAGCATCGGGTGATCGCGCTCTCGCCGCAGGGCCGTCAGCTCGACCAAGAGCTTGTCGAGGAGCTCGCAACGGAGCCCGTTCTCACTCTCCTCTCGGCTCGGTTCGAGGGCTTCGACCAGCGAATCCTCGACCACCTCTGCACGGACGCGGTCTCGATTGGGCCATACGTGCTCTCCGGTGGTGAAATCCCTGCGCTGGCCGTCGTCGACGCCGTCGCGCGACGGCTTCCAGGTGCGCTCGCCGAAGGTTCGGTCGAGATCGAGAGCTTCTCAGCCGCGCTCGACGGGGGATTCGAGTACCCGCAGTACACGCGCCCGGCGGAGTTCCGCGGCTGGGAAGTGCCGGAGATTCTCCTTTCGGGCGACCACGGGCGTATCGCCGCCTGGCGCCGAGATCGCGTCAGGAGCGTGACGTGAGCAACGCCGGCCTCCGGCCGCCGCCGGGAAGACCCATGGGCGGAGTGGCCCTTGAGCGGTACCGACGAGCAGTTGAGACCCACCGCCGGGACGGCCCCTGAACCGGAGGACGGTCGGCACGAGGGGGAGTGGCCTGTCCCCGGGCAATACGAGCCACCGCCGCCCGCGCCTCCGTTCTCCTGGCCGCTTCCGCCCCCGTCCGCTCCAAACGAGCCGCTAGCGCACGAGTTCCACCACCCGCTCGATCGCGTCACCGGCCGGCTGCCTCGGCGGCTACGAATCGCGGTGGACTGGATCGTGACGATCGTCGGCGCCGTGGCGATCGTCCTCGCGATCAAGGCGTGGGTGATCAACCCGTACCGAATACCTTCGTCGTCCATGGAGCCGACGCTTCACTGTGCGCGGCCCGCAACCGGCTGTGAGTCGCGCTTCTCCGACCGCGTCCTCGCGAATCGCTTCATCTACCACTTCACCGACCCGGATCGCGGCGACGTCGTCGTGTTCGAGACTCCCCCGGAGGCGAAAGCCAAGTGCGGCGCGGGCGGCACGTTCGTGAAGAGGATCGTCGGGCTTCCCGGCGAGACTGTAGGAATCCGCCTACGCGGAGGGGCCGCGTTCGTCTACATCGACGGCCGTAGGCTGGAGGAGCCGTACATCGAGCACGACCGGCGGGACATCGGACCGGAGGAGAAGTTCAAGGTGCCGGCCGGCAGCTACTTCGTGATGGGCGACAACCGCTCGCAGTCGTGTGACTCACGGGTCTGGGGATCAGTGCCCGAGGACAACCTGATCGGGAAGGTCTTCATGACGTACTGGCCGCCTCAGCGGATCTCCTTCCGCTAGATGCGGCGGCTTCGTCTCCTGCGCCGTCCTTTCATATTGCGAGCCTCGGCTGTCGCGTTTCGATACCATGGCGAGCCGGCCACCGGCCTTCCTCTGCGATGAACACGACGATCGAGAGCCTCGAGCAGCGCCACATGCGCACGGACCTGCCTCAGTTCAAGGCAGGTGACACGCTTCGCGTGCACTTCAAGGTGATCGAGGGCAGCAGGCAGCGGATCCAGGTCTTCGAAGGGATCTGCATCAAGCGCCAAGGCTCGGGCTTTCGCGAGACGTTCACCGTTCGCAAGCAGTCCTTCGGCGTGGGCGTCGAGAGGACGTTCCCCCTTCACTCGCCGAAGATCGAGAGGCTCGAGGTCATGGCGATCGGTGACGTGCGCCGCGCAAAGCTCTACTACTTGCGCAAGAGAGTGGGGAAGAAGGCGCGCGTCCGCGAGCTCCGACAGAGCTAGCGTCTATCCTCGGCCACGTGGCTCGATCCACCGGCCAGCGTCTTCTCGGGTTCGATCGTCGTCTCGGTGTCCGCTTCGTCGCGGGGGCCGACGAGGCGGGCCGAGGCTCGCTCGCAGGTCCGCTCGTCGTTGCCGGTGTTCTTCTCGACTACCAACGCTTGCGCGGGGCGTGTGTCCGTCCTTTGGCCGCGTTGAACGACTCCAAGCAGGTCTCGCCGGACGAGCGGGAGAGATTGTTCGAGACGGTGTTTGCGTGCGCCTCCGCGGTGAGTGTCCGGGTCGTTCCCTCGAGTGAGATCGACCGCTCGGGGTTGCATCGTTCGAATCTCGCGGGATTACGCGCCGTGCTCGCCGACCTCCATCCCCCGGCCGACGCTTGCCTCGTCGACGGCTTCCGGCTGGGTCCGTCGGCGCCACCGCACCGTGCGATCGTCGACGGGGATGCGCGCAGTGCGGCGATCGCGGCCGCCTCGATCGTGGCCAAGGTCGTGCGCGACCGCGTGATGCGGCGGCTCGATGCGCTGTATCCCCGTTACGGCTTCGTGTCGCATGTCGGGTACATCACTCCCGCGCACTCCGCAGCCGTTCGCACTTTCGGGCCCTCGGGGCTCCACCGCCGCTCTTTCCAGGCCGCCTGCTACGAGGCTGCGTGAATCGCGGGGAGCGGCGCGCCCTTCGCCACTATCGGCTCCGCGGATACCGGCTCCTCGATGCGAACGCGCGCGTCGGTCGCTACGAGCTCGACCTCGTCCTTCGGCGCGGTCGTCGCCTCCTCGTGGTGGAGGTGAAGGAGAAGGGTGGGCCTCACTACGGAGATCCGCTCGAGATGATCGATCCCGAGAAGGTGCGCCGCGTTCACACCGTGGCGCAGGCGTGGCTTTCGGCGCATCCCGAGCACAGAGAGCTCGACGTGGAGTTCGAGGCTGTGGCGGTTCGCGGGGGCAAGGTCGAGCGCGTGCCGCTCCAGTAGCCGCCGGCTTCGGTTTCGGCAGGACCTCCGGTGTCCGGTCCGAACCAGTAAGCGTGGCTCTGACGCAAGCCGTCCTTTACGAGGAGATCGCTGACGATCTCCAGCTCTCCTGGTCGGAGGCGGAGCTTCCGGAGCGCGCGCGAACCAAGCACGTCCACCGGCTGCATCCCTACCTCGGCAAGTTCGTCCCACAGCTCGTCGAGGCGTTGCTCAAACGCTATGTCCCTCATGGCGGCCGTGTCCTCGACCCGTTCGCCGGCTCTGGTACGACACTCGTACAGGCGCTCGAGTCGGGATACGACGCCGTCGGCGTCGACGTTGCTGCTTTCAATTGCCTCCTGGTGCGCGTGAAAGCCGCTCGCTATGACGTGTCTCTTCTCGAGACCGACGTTCGCGGCGCGTTATCGCGACTCGGCAAGTCGCGCCGTCGCGCGCGTGGGTACGTGCAGGAGTGGTACGCGCCTCGGGCC
Source organism: uncultured Thermoleophilia bacterium (assembly GCA_963722035.1). Classification (GTDB taxonomy): domain Bacteria; phylum Actinomycetota; class Thermoleophilia; order Gaiellales; family Gaiellaceae; genus GMQP-bins7. The sequence continues at coordinate 287,497 of CAVRLG010000016.1, read as the reverse complement.
GCTGCCGAGTTATTGCACTTCCGGTCCTTCCTCGAGGAGTACGAGCACGCGGACGTTCTTCGTGTCGTCCTGGCGCGAGCTGCCCGCTCGGCTCGGCTGACCACGCATTTCGACCTCGAGTTCCCGAAGGCTCCTCAGCGAGAGCCCTACTGGTGTCACAAGCATCGACGCACATGCCGGCCGGTTCAGGAAGCCGACAAGTTCCTGTCCCGCTACCTCCTCGACACCCTGGACCGCCTGAGGCAGTTCCAGCGCGTGAGAGACGGTTCTCGCGACGCAGAGATCTTGCACGGCGACGCGCGGGACGTTCGGCTGGAGGGGCGCTTTGCAGGTGTCCTCACCTCGCCGCCGTATCCGGGTCTCATCGACTATCACGAGCAGCATCGCTACGCCTACGAACTGCTCGGCCTCGACGACCGCCGCGAGCGCGAGCTCGGGGCTGCGGCTCGAGGAACGAGCCACGCCGCCCTCGAGGCGTACGTGGGTGGGATCTCGGACATTCTGCGGCGGTGCGCCGCTTCTCTCGTTCCGGAGGCGCCGGTGATCGTCGTTGTGAACGATCGCCGACAGCTCTATCCCGAGATTCTCGAGCGCAGCGGACTCCGCCTAGTCGAGCGCCTCGAGCGCCACGTGAACCGTCGCACTGGGCGGCGTGCGGGCGAGTACTTCGAGTCGATCTTGGTCTGCGTAAGGGAAGCGTAAGAGTCCGGCTGTTGTGCGATCGGTTGGCCGGTACCAGGGGTAGCCTGGCCGTGGACTATCAAAGGAGAATCGATGCGAAAGCTCTTGCGCCGGCCCTCGCCGGCAATGGTTGTTGCCTCCCTCGCGCTGCTCGTGGCGCTCGGTGGGACGAGCATGGCGGCTGCAACTCAGCTCGCCAGGAACAGCGTCGGAACGCCTCAGCTGAAGGACGCTGCGGTCTCGAATCCGAAGATCAAGAACAACGCCGTCAACTCGGCGAAGGTCGCCAACAAGTCGCTCCTTCGATCCGACTTCGCTCCCGGTCAGCTGCCTGCCGGTCCGACCGGCCCGCAAGGCCCAGCTGGGCCAACCGGAGCCGCCGGAGCGGCCGGTCCCGCCGGGGTCATCGGCGCTATCACAGTGAGGACGAACGCAGTGACGGTCGATGGCGGAACGGCCGAAAACGGAGAGTTCAACAGCTCTCGCGTTACGCGGCTGTGCGAAGGGAGCGAGCGAGCGATCTCCGCGGGAACGTCGTGGAGCACCGACGCAGCTGGACGTGAGCTCATGACGGGCGAGATCGAGCCCATGCTCAACGCGCAGAGTCAGGTGATCGGTTTCCTCGCCGTCGGGCTGAACGACAGCGGAACCGACAGCACGTTCACGGTGCACGTCTTCTGCTACACCCCGTGATCTACTCGTAGCACTCTCGGCGCGAGGGCGTTGCACCCGTGTAACGCCTTCGCGCCTACCCTCGTCGGGGTGCTCGCACGGGCGATCACCCACGCTCTCGTCGGACTCGAGCCGCGAAAGGTCGAGGTGGAGGCGCACGTCCAGCCGGGTATTCCCGGCTTCGCCATCGTCGGGCTGGTCGACCGGGCCTGCCAGGAGGCCAAACACCGGGTCCGGAGCGGCATCGTCTCGGCGTCTCTCGAGTGGCCGCTCAATCGCCGGATCACGGTCAATCTCGCACCGGCCGCGCTGCGCAAGGAGGGATCCGGCTTTGACCTGCCGATCTCGCTCGCCGTGCTCGCCGCGACCCGGCAGCTTCCGCCCGAGCGGCTGGTCGAGCACGCGGCCATAGGTGAGCTCGCGCTCGATGGGCGAATCCGTCCTGTGACCGGAACGCTGGCGGTCGCCGAGGGCGCGCGCCGCGCCGGGATTCGGAGAGTGGTCTGTGCAGCCGAGTCTGCGCCCGAGGCCGCATTGGCGGGCATCGAGCCGGTGCCCGTCCGCCATCTCGCCGAGGTCGTCGCATACTTCCGAGGCGAGATCGACGCACCGGCGTTCGAGCCACTGTGCGACGAGCTGCTCGAAGGATTGCCGGGTCCCGACCTGACAGAGTTGCGGGGCCAGGAACGAGCACGCAGGGCTCTCGAGATCGCGGCCGTGGGCGCGCACAACTTGCTGCTCGCAGGGCCACCGGGCACGGGCAAGACGATGCTCGCGAGGCGGCTGCCGGGAATCCTCCCGCCGCTGACGCGGCAGGAGGCACTCGAGGTCACCCGCATTCACTCAGTTGCCGGACTACTCCCGCCGGACAGGCCGCTCATGGCGGCACCTCCCTTTCGCGCGCCTCATCACGGCGCTTCTGCGCCCGCGGTCGTCGGCGGTGGCCCGACTCCTCGTCCGGGAGAAGTGTCGCTCGCGCACCGTGGCGTGCTCCTGCTGGATGAGCTGCCGGAGTTTCCGCGCTCCGTGCTCGAGTCGCTGCGCCAGCCGCTCGAAGACGGCGTCGTTGCCGTCTCCAGGGTCGGCGGTCACGCGCTTTTCCCGGCGCGGTTTCAGCTCGTCGGCACGATGAACATGTGTCCTTGCGGAGGACGAGGCGATCCAGCCGTCGAGTGCGGTTGCACGGCGCAACGCCTCGCGGCCTACCGCGAGAAGCTCTCGCGCGCGCTTCTCGACCGTTTCGATCTCGCGGTGGCGATGCCTCGCCCACGGGCGGCGGAACTCGCCTCGGCACCGGGCGAGCGCTCCAGCACTGTCCGCGAACGCGTTGTCGACGCGCGTGGGCGACTGCAGGCGGCCGTTCCGCGCAGAACCGAAGCAGCCTCGGAGCTCCTGTCGAGCGCTGTCGACCGACTACCGCTCTCCGGTCGAGGCCGCGTACGGGTCGCGCGGGTCTCCCGGACGATCGCCGCGCTCGCTAGCGCGCCCGAGGTCGAGCCCGCGCACGTCGCCGAAGCGCTCTCGTACCGCATGCCCGCCGAGCTCGCCGCGACGTGATTCGGCCCCCGATCCGCCGCCTCCGCCGCCGCGACACCACGTATCCGGCGTTGCTGGGCGCGATCCACGACCCGCCGCCGGAGCTCTTCGTCCGAGGTAGCGGTGAGGACGCGAGTCTCACTCGACCCGCGGTTGCCGTAGTCGGAGCTCGCGCGTGTTCCGCGTATGGGCGCTCTGTTGCTCGTTCGCTATCGCGCGAGCTGGCTGCAGCAGGTCTCGTCGTGGTGAGCGGAATGGCACGGGGTATCGACGGCGAGGCCCACCGGGGTGCACTCGAGTCTGGCGGGATCACCGTTGCGGTGTTGGGTTGCGGTATCGACCGTGACTATCCGGCCGCGCACGCCGAGCTAGCGAGGCGAATCTGCGAGCTTGGGGTGATCGTCTCCGAGTACGAGCCGGGCGTCGAGCCCGCCCCGTGGCGGTTCCCGGCGCGGAACCGAATCATCGCCGGCCTTTGCGGGGCGACCGTCGTGGTCGAAGCCCGCGAGCGGAGCGGCGCCTTGATCACCGCTGACTTTGCGCTGGAGGAAGGCAGGGATGTACTTGCGGTTCCTGGTGAGATCACGAGTTCTCTGTCTGCGGGAACGAACGCTCTGCTCCGGTTGGGTGCAGTCCCGGTGACGAGCGCCGCAGACGTCCTCGAGCTCTTCGACCTCGTCCCTGCTCAGGCGGCGAAGGCTGATCTGGGGACGACCGCACAGGCATTGCTCGCCCTGCTCGGCGACGGTCCGCTCACAGCGGACGAGATTGCGCGGGCGGCGGAAATCAAGCCCGCGCCGCTCTCGGCGTCCCTGGTGGAGCTCGAGCTAGCCGGTCGGATCACGCTAGAGGACGGGGTGTACCGAGCGGCCGTCTAGGATCGCGTCCCGATGACGGCCGTCTCCTACTGGCTCGCGGAACCACACGATCCGGTTACTGCCGTGCCGCTCGGCGGTCCACCCGACGTCGCGGTCGTCGGAGGCGGGATCACGGGTTGCTCATGTGCCCTCGCGCTTGCCGAAGCGGGCTTACGCGTCAGGCTCTACGAGGCTCGTGAGATAGCCGGTGGCGCCAGCGGTCGGAACGGAGGATTTGCGCTGCGCGGCGGCGCGGCGCCGTATCCGGTACTCGCCGAGTCGATCGGAGGGAAGCGGACGGCCGAACTTTGGCGCTGGACGGAATCCGAGCTCGTAGAGCTTGCGACTCTCGCCGGCGATGCATTTCGGCCGACCGGGAGCCTGCGTCTCGCGGCGGACGAGGAGGAGCGCGAAGAGCTGCGGATCGAGTTCGAGGCTCTTTGCGCGGGCGGCTTCTCGGCAGAGTGGCGCGACGAGCTGCCACCGCCGCTCGCGGAGCGCTATCGCGGCGCGATCTTCCATCCCCCCGACGGAGTTCTTCAGCCCGCACGCCTCGTTCGGAGTCTCGCCACCAGGGCAGCTGCCGCCGGGGTGGAGATTCGGGAGCACACGCGGATCGACTCCAGAGAGGAGACGGGAGCCGAGACCGTCGTCGTCGCGACCGACGGCTATCCGAGCGGCCTACTCGGCGAGCTCGAAGGGCTCATCGTTCCGACCCGCGGGCAGGTAATCGCCACGGAGCCGATCGAGGAACGGCTGTTCGAGGTGCCGCACTATGGTCGCCATGGCTTCGACTACTGGCACCAGGCACCTGACGGGCGAATCGTCGCCGGCGGCTTCCGGGATGTCTCGCTCGAGACGGAGTTCACCGCGGACGACGTAACGACTCCTGCCGTGCAAAACGCCCTCGATCGCTTCATCGAGTCACACCTCGGACGCCCGCTCCGCGTCGACTACCGCTGGGCCGGGATCTTCGGGATGGTGTTCGACTTCGTACCGGTCGTCGGGCGTGTTCCCGGCCGGGACGGGCTTTGGATCGCGGGGGGCTACTCGGGTCACGGCAACGTTCTCGGCTTCGCGTGCGGTCGGCTAGCCGCCCGCGCGATCCTCGGCGATCGCGATCCGCTTCTGGATCTCTTCGAGCCCGGACGATTGCTCGCTCCGGGCGAGGCAGGCCTCACCCTGACAGGCTGATTGTCTCGAGATCGAGCTCGGATACCTTCGCGAGCGCGACCTTCGCAATAGCGAGATCCTGGATCGCGAGGCCTGTCGAATCGAAGAGCGTGATGTCACCCGCGCTTCGGCGGCCTTCCGCCTCGCCGATGAGCACAGATCCGAGCTCGGAGACGTCCGCCCGCGACACGACGCCCGCCTCGACAGCGGCCGTGAGCTCTCCGCCGTGGCTGGCCTGCTCCCAGTCGTCGCAGAACAGGTGCGCGCGCTTTAGCTCCTCGACCGCAACCTCGGCCTTGCCCGGACCGTCGGCGCCCATGAGGGAGATGTGCTGACCAGGCTCGAGCGAGCCGGCCGGGTAGAGGACGTCAGAGCCGGGGGTCACGGTGATAACGACCTCGCACGCGAGTGCGTCTGTGGCGCTCGTTGCGACCCGGGCGCCAAGCCTGTCCGCCACGAAGTGACGTCGGCTCTCGTCGACATCCCAAAGAACTGGTCTCGCTCCGTGCGCGATCAGCATGCGCACCGTCTCGGCTCCGTTGACCCCAGCCCCGATCACGGCGTACGACGACGCTTCCGGACGGCAGAGTGTGTCAGCAGCCAAAGCGCCGGCGGAAGCGGTTCGGAGCGCCGTGACCGCCGCCGCATCGAGCACAGCGAGGAGACGTCCGTCGTCGGCGTCGGAAAGCAGAACCAATCCGGTTACCGTCGGCAGGCCGCGCGTCGGGTTTCTGGGGAAGGACGTGACCCACTTGAGGAGCGCGTGTCTTCCACCGATCGCCGGCATCGCGCGAAAGTCGCCGGCCGGGTAGTTCGTGACGTAGACCTTTGGTGGCATCGACCACTCGCCGCGCGCATATGCGACGAAGGCGTCGCGCACCGCGTCGTACGCTTCGTGGGGGCTGACCGCGGTTTCGACGTCGCGGGCGCTGAAGACTGGGATGGTCATATAGGGCGAGCGCGAGGCGTGCCTCGCCTTACGAAGCCTTCACCGCGGAGATGAGCTTCAAGACCGACTCCTTCGCGTCGCCGAAGAGCATCGTCGTCTTCGGATCGAGGTAGAGCTCGTTGTCGATCCCGGCGAAGCCCGGGTTCATCGAGCGCTTGAGGACGACGATGCTCGCGGCCTTGTCGACGTCCAGGATCGGCATCCCGTAGATCGGACTGCCTGGATCGCTTCGGGCTGCCGGGTTCGTGACGTCGTTCGCGCCTATGACCAGGACGACGTCCGTCTGCGGGAACTCGGGGTTGATCTCGTCCATCTCGGAGAGGTGCGTGTAGGGGACGTTGGCCTCGGCGAGCAGAACGTTCATGTGGCCGGGCATTCGCCCAGCGACAGGATGGATTGCGTACCTGACATCCACACCGCGCGCCTCGAGCAGGTCAGCGAGCTGACGAACGTCGTGCTGTGCCTGCGCGACAGCCATGCCGTACCCCGGAACCACGATCACCTTGCGCGCGTACGAGAGCTGAACGGCGACATCCTCAGGCGTCGTGGCACGCACGGTCCGGCCGTCGTCGACTCGGACTGTCCCTCCTCCCGTCTGAACCTGGCCGAACGCCCCGAAGATGACGTTGGCGACCGAGCGGTTCATCGCCTTCGCCATCAGCAGCGTGAGCAGCGTGCCGGCCGCCCCGACGAGCATCCCCGAGACGATCAAGACCGTCGAGTCGAGGACGAACCCCGTGGCTGACGCTGCGAGTCCTGTGGCTGCATTCAGGAGCGAGATGACCACGGGCATGTCTGCGCCGCCGATTGGGAGCACGAACATCACGCCGAAGAGCAGAGCCAAGGCGACGATCGCCCACAACACCCATTGCTCCTCGGCACCCGCGATCGCGGCGATCCCGAGGCCGGTCGCGGCCAGGAGAACCAGGATATTCACGACGTTTTGACCCGGGAAGACGATCGGACGCCCGCTCAGAAGCTCCTGGAGCTTCGCGAAGGCGATGATCGATCCGGCGAATGAGATCGAGCCGATCAGAGCCGACAGCACGATCGACGTGGTCTCGTCCCAGACCGGCCCAGTCGCGTTGTGCCACTCGGCTAGTGCGACGAGCGCGGCGGCACCGCCTCCCACGCCGTTGAAGACGGCCACCATCTGAGGCATCGCCGTCATGCGCACGTTGCGGGCTCCGACGACGCCGACCACCGTGCCGATCAGGCCGCCCACGACAATCAGCACCCAGTTGCCGATTCCGTCGAGGAGGAGCGTCGTCGCGATGGCCACCAACATTCCGGCGCCACCGACCCAGTTTCCCTTCCGTGCGTGCTTCGGCGACGAGAGGAAGCGCAGCGCGATCACGAAGCATACGATCGTGACGAGGTAGAGAAGGGCGACGACTTCCGGATCCGAGATCACGAGCGGTCGTCCTTCTTCGGTTCCGGCCGCCGCTTGAACATCCCGAGCATGCGATCGGTCACGAACCAGCCGCCGACCACGTTCGCCGTCGCGAGCACCATCGCGATGAACCCGACGGCCTTGGTGAAGGTGTCGTCGGCGGTGCCGAGGACGATGATTGCTCCGACGATGACGATGCCGTGGATGAAGTTCGCTCCCGACATGAGGGGGGTATGGAGCATCGCCGGAACCTTCGAGATCACCTCGAACCCGAGGAATGCTGCGAGCACGAGGATCGTCAGCTCGATGACGAGGGGAACGTCGGTCACTCGCCACTCTCCGTTCTGGTGACGCACGCTCCGGAGGTGATCTCGTCGTCCCAGTCGAGGACGAGGTCACCTCTCGGCGCCAGATGCAGGAGCAGCGCTCCCACATTGCGCGAGTACAGCTGGCTCGAGTGGTAGGCCATCAGCGACGGCAGGTTCGTCGTCCCGATGACCGTCACTCCACCGTGCTCGACGATGTCTCCGGGAATCGTGAGCTCGCAGTTGCCGCCCGTCTCGGCTGCGAGATCGACGATCACCGAACCAGGGCGCATGCGCTCCACCGCGCTGGTCGGGATCAACTTGGGCGCCGGCCGGCCCGGGATAGCTGCGGTCGTGATCACGACGTCGAAATCGGGGATTCGCGCTTCGAGCGCGCTCTGCTGCTGCGCCTGCTGTTCGGGCGTGAGCTCGGTCGCGTACCCACCCGCCGTCTCCTCGGTGCGGACACCGAGGTCGAGAAAGGCCGCGCCGAGGCTCTCCACCTGCTCTTGCACCGCGGGCCGGACGTCGAAAGCCGACACCACTGCGCCGAGCCGGCGGGCCGTCGCGATCGCCTGCAGGCCCGCAACCCCTGCCCCGATGACGAGCGCGCGAACGGGAGCGATCGTGCCGGCCGCAGTCATCAGCATCGGAAACAGCCTTTGCACACGGTCGGCCGCGAGAACGACGGCCTTGTAACCGGCGACCGTAGCCTGCGAGGAGAGCGCGTCCATCGCCTGTGCGCGAGTGATCCGCGGGATCGACTCCATGGCGAACGCGACGATCTCGCGTTCCCGCAGGCGGGCGATGCCGGCCGTGTCGGTCAAAGGCTCGAGGAACCCGATGAGGACGGTCCCGGGCGACATCGCGTCGATCTCAGTGGCCGTCGGGCGAGCGACTCGAGCGACACATTCCGCGGCTGCGAGCAGGGTCGTGCCTTCGGTGAGCTCACCGCCGGCCGCGACGTACTCGTCGTCGGAGAACCCGGCTTGCGCCCCTGCGCCCCGCTCGAGGCTGACCTCGAAGCCCGCGGCGCGAAGCTTGGAAACGGTCTCGGGGACCAGCGCCACCCGACGTTCGCCGGGAGCCGTTTCCCTCGGGACTGCGACTCGCATCCGGTCGAGACTCTATTTAGGCAGCGCGCGGTCCGTTAGCGGAACCATGGAATGCGCGCCGGGCATCGCCCTACAACGACGCCCAGACGTCGAGCTTCGTCTTCGTGCGCCGGATCACCTCGTCGGTGAACGCCCGCGTGCCAACATGGCCGCCGAGGTCCGCCGTGCGCGTTCCCTCGGCAACCGCCTCGAGGCATGCCTCGCGGATCGCCCGGCCGGCCTCCTGGCACTTTTCCTGATCCGCATGCGAAAGCAGCGCCGCGCCGGCCAGGATCATCGCCATCGGGTTCGCCACGTCCTTCCCTGCGAGCGCAGGTGCTGTTCCGTGCGCAGCTTCCGCCATGAGCGCGCTCGGGATGTAGTCGTCTCCGAAGGCGACGAGCAGTGACTCGGACCCGGCGATCGAGCCGAAGAGTGGAAGGACGAGGTCGGAGAGAATGTCGCCGTCTCGATTGAGCGCCGGAATGACCATCGGCGCGCCGCTTGACGAGATCAGGAGCGCGAAAGTCGCGTCGATGAGTTGCGGCTCGTATGGCACTTCTGGATGTCGTGCGGCCGCTTCGTCCATCTCCTCTTTGAGCATCCCTTCGTAAATCGGGCTGACGGTGTACTTCGGCCCGCCGAAGACCTTGGCCCCGAGCCGTTCAGCCTGCCTGAAGGAGAACTCAGCGACTGCGTGGCAGATCCGTCGCTCGATGCGCTCGGTGCGCAGGGCGACCTCGTCGTCGCCTTCGCCCTCCCGCCATTCCTTCGCTCCGTATGCGTCTCCGACCGCCATGCGCACCACCGAGATCGGCGCGTGCACGCCTCCTAGCGGGACGACTCCAGGGATCCGCCGTCCGGTCCGCACGATCACCTTGCCGCCGATCTCCTCCCGAAGAATTCGGTTGGGGGAGCCCACGTCGCCTGCGACCTCGGGTGTGATCGTGGCCGCCTTCAGCCCGTACCCGTGCTCTCTGATCGCGGCCGCCGCGTCGTACACCACGCGGTTGTCCGTCGCTCGTCTGTTCTCCAACGAAAGGTCGAAGCGCGGAAAGCTCGAGCTCGACGCCGATGACGTCGGCGGACAGGGTGCGCAGCGCCTCCTCCAGAAGCTCCTGACCCGTCTGGTCACCCTCGAGGACGACGATCGTCTGCACGCGGAGATCCTATGCGATCGAATAAGCAATCAGTATTTCCAACTTGTATTCTGTCCTGTCATTTTCTAGAGTTCTCACTCTCTACTAGGCGAAGAAGAGGAGAAACATGGCAAGAAAGACGATTCTCGTATGTGACAAATGCAGTAGTGAGGTGCCCGAGGGCAGAGGTGCGGTGATGAGACTCAATTACACGGATGCCCGTCGCGGATCGAAGCAGGCCGATCTGTGCGACGACTGCTCCGCCGGAATGCCGGGCCAGTCCGTCGCTCGGAGGGGCCGACGGCCAAAGGCCGTCGCTTAGGTCTGGGATACGGTCAGACCCGTGGGTCAGACCTATCCCGCAACGTCTGGGGTCAGGCCCCTCCCGCGCACTCGTCTGGGGTCTGACCCACGGATCTGACGCTCCAGGTACTCGGCTTGGGTCTTACCTCAGCGGTCTGGCTTCGTGGTCGAAGTTCCTCGCTCTTTGCACAGAGTCGCTGACCGCGTACGAAAGCGCGTCCAAAGCCGGGACTACCATGGAACCATGGGCCTCGCGCTCGTCGTTGGTCCGGCGCATGCCGGCAAAGTCGCGCTGCTCCTCGAGCGGTACCTCGGGGTGCTCGATCGAGATCCGTGGCTCGTCGTCCCGAACCGCTCCGACATCGAGCGCGTCGAGCGCGATCTCATCCGGCGTCGGCCCGCCCTGCTGGCGGGGCGCGTCGGCACGTTCGACGATCTGTTCGAGCATGTCGCTGCCGGGGGCTCCGATCGGCGCTCGGTCGCGTCGGAAGTTCAGCGAGCCCTCGCGGCGCGACGGGCGATCGCAGCTAGCGAGCTCGACCGTCTCGAGATCTCGGCTGCAACGCGCGGATTCGCCGACACTCTGCTCGCCACCCTTGGCGAGCTCGATTCCGCCCTCCTCGACCCCGATCGGCTCGAGGGAGATCTCGCCCGGCTTGCCCGAGCGTATCGAGCAGAGCTCGACCGGCTCGATCTCCGAGATCGTCACGGACTCCGACGAGCTGCTGTCGAGCGGCTCGGAGCAGATCTCGACGCCTGGAACGACGAACCAGTCTTCGCGTACGGCTTCGAGGATCTGACTGCTGCCGAATGGGCCCTGCTGGAGGCCTTGGCCGCGCGGACCGATGTCACAGTCTCGATCCCCTACGAGCCGGGACGGGCCGCCTTCGCCGCTCTCGAGCGGACGGTCGAGGATCTTGCAAGCTTTGCTGCGGGCGCGATCGAGGAGCTTTCCCGGTCGCCCGATCGGGGCGTGCCGGCGACTCTACTTCACCTCGAGCGCGAGCTCTTCTCCGACAGCCCCGCGACGGGACCTCCGCTCGACGCGTCGCTTCGCTTTCTGGAAGGCGCTGGAGCACGAGGTACCGCCGAGCTCCTCGCAAGTGAGCTCGTTGCCGTCCTCAGAGCCGGAAAAGCACCCGATCGAATCGCCGTTGTCTGTGACTCGCCCGAGCGCTGGCGTGGCCCGCTCGGTACAGCTCTGGATCAGCTCGAGATCCCGTACGCGATCGAACACACGTGGCGGCTCGGTGAGACACCCCTGGGCGTGGCTCTTCTCTCGCTGCTCCGCTTCGGTTGGCTCGGCGGCAGCCGTGGCGATCTCTTCGCGTTTCTCCGCTCTCCTTTCTCAGGGCTGGAACGGAGGTCAGTCGACTTCGTCGAGGGTCGACTCCGCGGTCGCGCCATCAGCGACCCGACGCGTGTCGAGGAGGAATCGGAGCGCTTTCGCGGCGCCCCGGTTCCCGCCCTGGTCGAGCTCCGGACCGCCGCCGATCCCGTCGCCGGTGCGCGCGCCTTGCTCAACACCATGGTGCGTAACGCATGGGGACTCACGTCGCCCCCCATCTCTGACGACGCTCGAGTCGATGCAAGAGCTTTCAGGGCGGCCGAACGAGTACTCGACGATCTCGGTGGAGTTGTGGACCGGGACGATCAGCCGGTCACATCCGAGGATGTCGTCACAGCGCTCGAGCGTACGACTGTCCGGCCTCCTACGAGCGGCGAGAAGGGACGGGTTGCAGTCCTCGACTTCGAACGGGCCAGGACTCGACTCTTCGATGTGGTCTTCCTCCTCGGGCTCGAGGAGGGGAGCTTCCCACGCCGGTCCAGACCTTCGCCGCTGCTCGACGATGACGTACGGCGTGAGCTCGGCGGCAGGCTCGAGCGTCCGGATGCAGTCGCACGCGATCGCTATCTCTTCTACACCGCATGTACTCGCGCCGAGCAGCGACTCGTCCTGGTTCGAGAGGCGGCGAGCGACGAGGGGGTGCCGCGCGAATCGAGCCCGTTCTGGGACGACGTCGAGTCGCTCTTCGACGACGCCGAAGTGGTACGCGCTACCCGCCGACGCCCGCTTTCGGCGCTGACGTGGGCGATCGAGTCCGCGCCAAGCGAACGTGAGCGGGTGCGCGCGCTTGCCCGCCTCGCTGTCGATGACCCGGACGCAGCGACGTCACTCGCCGATGCCAACGGCTGGTCTCGCCGGCTCGAGCGCGCTCGCCGCGCGTTCGAGCGGTCGACGACGCTCCGGAGCCCGGCTGTTGTCGGCACCTTCTCCGCCAGGACGATGTTCTCGGCCACCGAGCTCGAGCGGTTCGCGGACTGCTCGTCCGCCTGGCTAGTCGAGCGCGTGGTCGACCCGAAACGGATCGACGCAGAGCCGGATCCGCTCCTTAGAGGGCAGGTAGTACACACGACGCTTAACCGGTTCTATGCGGCGCTTCCGCGTGAGCTCGATGCCGAGCGGGTGACGCCGGAGAACATCGACGGCGCGCTGGAGCTCCTGCGTCGCTGCCTCGACGACGCCATCGAGTCGGGCGTCCGTCTCGACCTGACCGACCTCCAACATGCCGAGCTGCGGCACACCTTGCTCGCTGACCTCGAGGGGTTCATGCGGGACGAGGCGGCGTCCGAGGTCGCATTCGTGCCACGCAGGCTCGAGGTCGCGTTCGGCTCCGATCGCGCTGCGCCAGAGCTCCAGCGCGGCCTGCCGCTGGGGGACGATCTCTGGCTCTCGGGGAAGATCGACCGGATCGACATCGACCCGTACAGCACTCGCGGGATCGTGCAGGACTACAAGTCCGGCAAGGGCGCCCACTCGGCTCGCGACATCGACCGGGAGCTTCGATTGCAGATTCCGCTCTACGTCCTGGCACTCCGCGACCTCGTCGGAGTGGAGCCGCTCGGAGGCGTGTATCGCGCGCTCGCGGGAAGACGCGTGACCCGCGGGATGCTGCGCGAGAGCGCGCGCGAAGACCTTCCCGGATTTGCGCGGGACGACTACCTCGACGAGGACGCTTTCTGGGCCCAGGTCGAGTCGGCGCGTGAGCGTGCGGCGGCGAATGCCCAGCGCATCCGTGCAGGCGACGTGCAACACGACCCGAAGGGCGACGGCTGCCCGGCGTGGTGCGACCTCTGGCCGATGTGCCGGGTGGAGCGGTCATGACCGTGATCGAGGCTACGAGGCTGCTGAACGAGGAGCAGCTGGAAGCAGTCGAGGCGACGGGCTCTGTATTCGTCTCGGCTGGTGCGGGAACGGGAAAGACGTCGGTCCTCGTCGAGCGCTACGTGCGCGCGGTGTGTGAGCGCGGGATCGATGTCGAGTCGATCCTCGTAATCACGTACACCCGGAAGGCGGCGGGGGAGCTTCGCAGCCGGATCCGGATGGCACTTCACGCGCGTGGTCGGCCCGATCTCGCGCGAGAGCTCGACGGTGCCTGGATATCGACGATCCACGGCTTCTGCAACCGGCTGCTGAGGATGTATCCGTTCGCCGTCGGCTTGGATCCGCGCTTTCGCGAGCTCGAGGATGCCGGCGCCGCCGTCCTTCGTGGCGAGGCATTCGAGCGGGCTCTCGAGCGATTCTGTGCGACCGGCGACTCCGAGCGCCTACGGCTGCTTGCGACGTATCGAACCGACGGGTTGCGGCGCATGCTCACGGGTGTGTACGAAACGCTGCGATCGGCCGGGCGAGAGCTCGAGCTCGAGCTCGGCGAGCGCCCAAGCCTCGGCGATGCGATCGGGCGGTTGCGCGCGGAGGCGGCGCTGCTTGCGGCCGACGAGGCGGCAACGGCGACACAGCGGCGGAACTCGGGGGAGACGCTTCGCGCTGTGACGGAGGGTTCGCCTCCGGAGCGGCTGGTCGATCTCTCGGCGTTTCAGTGCAAAGGGGCGCGCGCTGCATCCTTCGAGCTGGCCCGCAAGGCGGCTGAGCGTGCCGGTCTGGAGGAGCTGGCTGCCAATGACCGGAACCTCCTTCAAGAGCTCTTGGAGCGCTTCGCGGAGGAGTACGCGGCGGCCAAACGACGTGAGTCGGCCGTCGACTTCGAGGACCTTCAGTTGGCAGCACGGGATCTGCTCCGAGATCACGCAGAGATTCGCGATGCGATGCAGCTTCGTTTCCGGCTGGTGATGGTCGACGAGTTCCAGGACACCAATCGACTGCAGTGCGAGCTCATCGACCTCATCGCTCATCCAGCGTTGACCGACGTTTTCACCGTCGGCGACGAGTTCCAGTCGATTTACGGATTCCGGCACGCGGATGTCGACGTCTTCCGCGAACGGCGCGCCGAGGCAGCGAACCTTCTCGCGCTTCGGAGCAACTACCGCTCACGGCCGCAGGTGCTGGCTGCCGTGAACTTCCTGTTCGGTGATGCGTTCGGCGAGGAGTACCAGCCGCTCGCGGCGTCCGCAGAGTTCGCGGATCCCGTGTTCGGGCACCCCGTCGAGCTCATGGTCACAGACAAGGCGACCTATCGTGATACAGGGGAGCACTGGCGTACAGGCGAAGCTCAGGCGATCGCGTCGCGGGTGCGCGAGCTTGTCGACTCGGGCACGGCCAGCCCGGGCGAGATCGTCGTCCTCTTTGCAGCAGGGACAGATGCCGAGCGCTACGAACAGGCTCTCCGGCAGCAAGGGCTCCCGACTTATCGAGCCACGGGGCGGGGCTACTTCGGCCAACAGCAGGTCACGGACCTGCTCGCCTACTTGCGACTGATCCACAACCGCTACGACGACGTGGCCCTGACGACCGTGCTCGCGTCGCCGTTCGTTGGTGTCTCGAACGATGCACTCGTGCTACTGCGCCGGAATGCTCCTCGCCGCCCGCTCTTCACCGCGCTCGAGCGAGGAGTGCCGGAGAACCTCTCCGGCGGAGACGAGCGGCTCCTCCGCGCGTTTCTCCAGCGCTATGAGCGGCTCGTGACGGCGTCGGCCCGAATCGGCCTCGAGGCGCTCTGCGAGCGAATCCTCGCGGAGCACGACTACGACTTGGCCGTTCTCGCACGCTGGGACGGCTCGCGTCGATTCGCAAACCTGCGCAAGCTCGGGCGGTTGGCCCGGGAGTACGAGGCCATCCGCGGCAGCGATGTCGCGGGATTCGTTCGCTTCATACGCGAGCAAGAGGCGGTCGGGGCGAAGGAGCTCGAAGCCGTGGCCGAGGAGGAAGGCGCGGGTGCTGTTCGTCTGCTCACCATCCACGGGGCGAAGGGGCTCGAATTCAAGGTTGTGATCGTGGCGGATGCCGGCCGGGATGTCGGTGGCCCGCGGGGCGTCGACGAGATCGTCGCGCTCTCGGACGGGCGGTTCGGCTTTCGCATGGTTCATCCGACCCGTGGCGATCGGCAGCCTGTCTTCGGTTACGAAGAGATTCGTGATGCAGGGCGCGACCAGGAATATGCCGAGCGGCTACGCCTCTATTACGTCGCGATGACGCGTGCGATCGACCGCCTCATCGTCTCGGGAGCGATCGATCTCGAGCGGGCCGCCGATCGAGAGACGCCGATCGGCTGGGTGCTCGACCGCCTCGCGGCTCACGACGCCGTCGGCACAGCCGGGGACGGTCCCTTCGAGCTCGAACGGGGTGATGCGCGCTTCCTTGTCAGCGTCGATCGATATGCCCCTTCTGAGCCCCACCGGATCGACGAGGAGAAACCACAGCTAGGTCAGCTCGTGCTATTCGACGAGCTGCTCTCGGGCACGACTCGGGTCGGCATCGAGCTCCAACAGTTGGCGGAGATAGCCGCTCCCCCGCTACACGACGTACGGCGTCTCTCGTACAGTGCGCTCGCCCTTTTCGAGCGTTGCTCTTACCGCTATTTCGCGGAGCGGGTTCTCGGGCTCGCCCCTCGAGCCGGTGGACATTCTGACGGCGAGGGAGAGAAGCGCCTCGCTGCGACGGAGATCGGAGACGCCGTCCACCGCCTGCTCGAGCTCGTCCCGCTCGAACACCCGATTTCGCCTCCGCGGCCGGAGCTCGAGACTACGGTGCGCGGCTGGTATCCGGATGCCACCGACCTGGAGCTCGACCGCATCTCCGGTCTCGTGGAGGCGTACTGCGCGTCGGAGCTCGCACAGCGCATCGCTGGGCTCCCGAGTGCACGTCCCGAGCGGCCGTTCGCATTCGAGCACGACGGAGTACTGCTCCACGGGCGCCTCGATGTCCTCTGGCGCCAAGGCGAGCAGGCGCTCGTCCTCGACTACAAGTCGAATGCGCTCGACGGCGTGGATCCGGTGACCGTCGTCGACGACGAGTACCGTTTGCAACGGCTCGTGTACGCACTCGCGTGCCTTCGTGACGGCGCGAGCGAGGTCGAGGTCGTCTACCAGTTCCTCGAACGGCCCGACCGACCTCGTTTCGGCGATATTCTCGAGCCAGGATGTCGCTGAGCTCGAGGCGGAGCTGTCCGCGGCGATCGCTCGAATCCGAGAGGGCGAGTTCAGGCCCACACCAAGCGAGTTCGTTTGTGCCGATTGCCCGGCGCTCGATCTCCTGTGCGCCGGCCCGCGCCTACCCGTCGCCCGCTAGCCTCGCGGCGTGCGCGTCGCCGCTCTCAGTGACATTCACGGGAACCTGCCGGCGCTCGAGGCTGTGCTCGCCGACGTCGAGCGTGAGTCCGTTGATGCGATCGTCGTCGCAGGCGACACCGTCAGCGGACCGTGGCCGGCCGAAGTCTTCGACCGCGTCGTCGCGGTCGGCGCGCGGATGGTTCGCGGAAACGCCGATCGGCTGGAGGAGGTCGCGCGCCACGACAGCAGTCTCGGAGCCTGGAACGCCGATCACCTTGGGCGCGGACGCCTCGCCACCATCGCAGAGTGGCCGCTGACGCTCGAGCTCGACGTCGATGGCCTGGGAAAGGTGCTCGTATGTCACGCGACCCCGCGAGTCCGACGAGCCGATCTACACGCGGATCACCCCTGACGACGAGGTCGCGGCTCTCCTCGGGCGCGTCGACGCCGACGTGCGTCGTCTGCGGGCACACGCACATGCAATACGACCGAAAGCTCTCCAACGGGCTTCGTCTCGTGAACCCGGGAAGCGTCGGCATGCCGTATGAGGGCAGACGCGGTGCGTTCTGGGCGCTTCTCGGGCCCGATGTCGAGTTCCGACACACCGAATACGACGTGGATGCGACCGTCGACGTCCATTCGCGCGCTTGGTGCACCCGTCCCCGAGAGGCTCCTGGAGCTCCAGCTCGACCCGCTCGATTCGGACACGGCGACCGCCGAGTTCGAGAAGATCCGTGCCGCGTAGCTACGTTCGCGAGGCCCGCCGTCGGGGCCTCGGAAGACGTCGCGAGCGGATCGGCCCGATCATCGAGCGGCTGGCGATGGAGCACGCCGACGCGCAGATCGCGCTCCGCTTTCGCTCGGACCTCGAGCTCCTCGTCTCGGTGATGCTCTCGGCCCAGACGACTGACGTGAATGTGAACCAGGTCACCCCGGCGCTGTTCGGAAGTACCGCACACCGGAGGACTACCTGGCCGTTCCGCGTGGAAGAGCTCGAGCGCGACATCTATGCCACGGGCTTCTTCCGTCAGAAGGCGAAGGCGATCCGAGGAACCATGCGCGTGCTCAGCGAGGAGTTCGACGGGCAGGTTCCGAGGCGGCTGGAGGATCTCGTCAGCTCCCAGGCGTCGCGCGCAAGACGGCCAACGTCGTCTCCTCGGAGCTCGGTCACGCGCAAGGCATCGTCGTCGACACGCACGTCCGGCGACTTTCCCAGCGCCTCGGACTTACTCGCAATGACGATCCCGTGAAGATCGAGCGCGATCTCCAACGTGTCGTCCCGCGCGCCGACTGGGCCCGCTTCCCGCATCTCCTCATCTGGCATGGGCGCAGGATCTGCGACGCACGACGACCACGCTGCGAGGACTGCGTCCTCGAGGATCTCTGCCCGTCGTCCAGGCTGGGCAGCAGAGACCGTCTAGATCCAGCGGCGCCAGCGGAAGAGCGCGAGCTGCACGAGTGTCGAGGCGAGGATGAGACCGTTGGAGACGGCGATCGACCAGTACGACTCGTCGAATGCAGAAGCGAAGTTCTGGCCGTAGTAGCCGACGATCAACGTGGGCACGAGCACGAGCGACGCGATCACGGTCAGCTTCTTCGCGACCTCGCCCTGCCCCTCCACGACCTTCGATTGGTGGTGGTCGCGCACACTGGCGAGGAGATCGCGCGCGATGTCGAGCTCCTCCGCCACCCGTACGAGTGTCTCGTAGGTGTCGCCGAAGCGCCGTTCGACAGTAGGCGGGAAGAGCGAGTGGTCGCCCACCTCGATCCGGCCGTCCAAAACCCTCCGCACTGCCGACCGCATCGCCGCGACGGTTCGGCGGTTTTGCAGGAGCTCGTGTCGAAGGTCGGAGATCCGCGCTCGAACGCGGCTCGCCGGCCACGAGTCTCGACGGAATCCTCGAGCTCCTCGATCTCGGCGTACGACGGCGTCCAACGCGTCGAGGTAGGTTTCGGCGACGTCGTCGACGAGTCGGTATACGAGCTCTCCAGTCGACGCATCCTGCTCTGCCGGCTGGATGCAGTCCTGCGACGTCGAACGGAGTTCCGTCGACCGGCGTCTTCCGAACCGTGACGAGGAGCTCTGGCGTCGCGACGAGATCGATCTCCTGGTAGGAGACGCGATCCTCCTCGGGAAAGGGCCTAGCGGCCATGAGGACTCCGAAGATGTATGCGCCGTGCGCCTCGATCAGCGGCCGAGGCTCCCGCCCGTGGCCTGGGTGGGCCGCCAGCACCTCGATGACCTCAGGATCCACGTGCACGGGAAGCGCTGCCGAGCACCTCGTCAGGGGTCGGATCGACCAGATCCAGCCAGCGGGTGGCCACCGCTCGCGAGCGTAGCGGGGCCTGCGGTCGGAGCCTCGCGCCTCGACCCGGAGCGGCGCTGACGCCTTAGGTTCTGGCGGCGGGAGTCAGACCTTCGGCCTGATCCCGATTCGCGGCATCTGGTCGGTGCCGCTGCTCCTCGAGGTAGCGCTGTGCGTCGAGCGCCGCCATCGTTCCCGAGCCGGCGGCGGTGACCGCCTGGCGGTACGTGTGATCCTGGACATCGCCGGCGGCGAATACGCCCTCGATGTTCGTCCGTGTCGATCGAGGCTCGGTGACGAGGTAACCCTGGTCGTCGTGGTCGAGCCAGTCGAGGAAGAGCGCCGTCGTCGGATCGTGCCCGATCGCGACGAAGAGCCCGTCGGCCTCGAGCTCGCGGCTGTCGCCCGAGACCGTGTCGCGGAGCTTGACGCCGGTGACTCGCCCGCTCCCTCGCCGACCACCTCTTCGACGACCGCGTTCAGGACGAACTCGATCTTCTCGTTCGCACGCGCCCGGTCGACCATGATCGGCGACGCGCGGAACTCGTCCCGGCGGTGCACGATGACGACCTTTCGCGCGAATCGCGCCAGGAACGTCGCCTCCTCCATCGCCGAGTCTCCGCCGCCGGCAACCACGACGACCTTGTCCCGGAAGAAGGCTCCGTCGCAGGTCGCGCAGTACGAGACGCCGCGGCCCTGGAGCGTTTGCTCGGAGCTCAGCCCGAGCTGTCTCGCGCTCGCTCCGGTCGCGACGATCACGGCGTCGGCGCGATACTCGTCGCTCCCGACCAGAACACGAAACGGCCGCTCGGAGAAGTCGACGCTCGTCACGTCGTCGGTCATGAACTCCGCGCCGAAGCGCTCGGCCTGGCGACGGAAGTCGGACATCATTGCCGGCCCGAGGACGCCGTCCGCGTATCCCGGGTAGTTCTCGACGTCACTGGTGATCATCAGCTGGCCGCCCCAGTTGAACCCCTCGATGACGAGCGGGCTCAGGTTGGCGCGAGCCGTGTAGAGGGCTGCCGTGTACCCGGCAGGGCCACCTCCGATGATGATCACGTCGCGGACGTCGTTCACAAGATGCTCCTCATTCGTACGTTAGCCCCGCATTGGCGGGGCACGTTGTCTTAAACGCTCGGAGCCCGTTCGCGTGTTCCCGGCGGTGGCGTCACGCAGCGTCGGCGTCGCCCGCGAGAATCGCGAGCGGCGCTCGCTCGATCAGCTCGGGAGCGGTCAGAGGCCGGGCGGAGCGATCAACCGGGGCGGGCATCTCGAGGTCTGCCCTCGATGCCGTGCTCCTCGAGCTTGCGGGCGGTGACCAACACGCGGGTTTCGATCGAGCCGACCGCCTCGTTGTATGCCACGACCGTGCCATTGAGGCTTCGGCCGAGCTTTGCGAGGTGGTCGCCGACCTTCCCGATGCGCTCGTAGAGCTCTTGACCGAGCGCATGGACCGCCCGTGCGCTCTCGGCGACAGTCTCCTGTTGCCATGTCGCCGCGACCGTCCGGAGCATGACGACGAGGGTGCTCGGCGAGGCGAGGATGACATTCGCGCGCCAGGCATCTTCGACCAGAGCGCGGTCGTGCTCATGGGCTGCCTGAAGGAATGACTCATCCGGGAGGAACATGACCACGAAGTCGGGCGACGGCTGGAACTGCCGCCAGTACTGCTTCGCGGAGAGCTTCGTGACATGGTCTCGAACCTGGCGCGCATGGTCGGCGAAGTGCCGTGCTCGCTCGGCGTCGTCTGTCGTCTCGAACGCATCGAGATACGCGGCGAGCGGCGCCTTCGCATCGACGACCACGTGCTTCCCGCCCGGTATCCGGACGACGAGGTCCGGTCGCAGCGTTCGCTCGTCGTCGGACGCGGTCGCCTGTTGCACGTAGTCGCAGTGCTCGACCATCCCTGCCTGCTCGACGACGTTGCGCAGCTGCACCTCTCCCCAGCGCCCGCGAACGTGGGGGGCCCGAAGCGCATTCGCGAGGCTGCCCGTCCGGTCCGACAGGGCGCTCACCTGGACGCGGAGGGCGCCGTATGCCTCCTGGCGGATGCGCTCGACACCCTGAAGCTGTCGGTCCATGCGCTCGAGCGAGTCCTTGAGCGGACGCACGTAACCGGAGAGCCGGGCGTCCGCGAGCTCGAGGAAGCGCGCGCTGTTCGTGTCGAGCGCGTCTGCCGAGAGCGACTTGATCGCTGCGGCCAGCCGGTCGTCGACGACCGCGCGTTCGGCGGCCAGCTCGGCCTCCGCTACCGCCAGAGCCCGCTCGAGCTCGACCGTGTCCTTGTGTACGCGCTCTGCGCTCCGCCAACGCCGGACGCACGGCTAGATAGACGCCGGCGGCGCCGAGAACGATACCCGTGACGAGCGCAAAGATGACCATCGGGTCGACAAACGGTAGAGCGGGCGTCGGACGGGTCTCTGGCGCAACCCGGGCGCAAAAAGCCTGCTGCTACATTCGCCCGCGGCATGGCCGACAAACCCCGCGTAAAAGCCCCGAAGCAACGCACCACCTCCAGCTCTGACGCTGGGGATCGCACGCGGAAGCTGCTGCTGATCGGCGCCGCTGTCGCGGGCCTGGTCGTCGCGGCTGTTCTCTTCGCAGCCGTCGGGCGCGGAGGCGGCGGGCCGGACGAAACGGCCGTACGCGCGGACCTCGTGGCTGCCGGTTGCACGCTCGAGGCAAAAGTTCCAGCTCCCCCTCGTGGAGGCGCATACCACTCGGTCCTTGACCCCGAGGGAACCTCGGCGGACTGGAACACCGATCCACCAGTCGCAGGCGCCCACTACGGGGAGGCGGCCGTTTTCGGCATCTATTCCGAGCAGCTCGAGCAGGCGCGAGTCGTCCACAACCTCGAGCACGGAGGGATCTTCATTCAATACGGGTCGGACGTACCGGAGCCGACTGTCGCGGAGTTGGAGAGCTTCTACAACGACCATCAGACCGGCACGATCATGGCGCCCCTCCCGAGCCTGGGGGACAAGATCGCACTCGGTGCGTGGGTCGTTCGTGACGAGGAGTTCGAGAACCCACCCGCTCTCGGCACGGGGTACCTCGCAAAGTGCAAGACGTTCGATGCGGGGGCTTTCGCCGCGTTCTTTGATGCGTTCCAGTTCCGCGGCCCGGAACGTTTCGAGCCGAGCGACCTGCAGCCCGGAAACTAGTCGCAAGAGCGGATTCCGCTCGCGAAGCGATCCGTGAAGCGCGGTCGCGGCCGGACTATCCTCGCGTCAATCGTCGAGGCGTACACTCGTCCCGCCGGGGTGGCGGAACGGGTGAGACGCGCCCGCCTTAAAAGCGGGTGTCCCTACAAGGGGCGTGCGGGTTCGAGTCCCGCCCCCGGCATTCGAAAGGATGTTTCCGAGGCGCGTTTGCGGCTATCTCGCCGTCTGCGACGCCGGCAGCGGTGGGGGCTCCGAACCCGCGATGAAACCCGAATGAAACCCACGACGGTTCGGAGACGTCCCGTGGGCACGGGCCTCGGGGGTCGCTCGGGTGCGACCCGAGTCGGTCGTGGCTAGGCGGTGCTCGGGGCCAAGATCTTCACCGCTGCGAACGTGTGCGTGCGGGCGCCGCCGAATGCTGTGAAGGCGTCAAAGACCTCGTACCGCCAGGTGCCCGCGCTCGGGAACACAATGCGCGCGCGGTAGACGCCAGTGCGACTCGTCGATCTGGCCCTGAAGGTCAGCAACTTCTTGCCAATCGCGCTCGTCGAGCGCACCGACGTGGCCCTGCGAATCGTCACGGTCGGCTTCAGGCAGCACATCGGCTGGCTGGCCAGGCCGTGCTGGAGCACGGTGATGTCGACGACCCACGGCTCGTCCGCGGTAAGGCCCTTCGGCGACGAGCTGAGCCGCACGGTCGCCCAGTTCCCCGCGAGGGCTGTACTCGCCCAAATGAGCGCCACGACGGCGGCGATGATGAGTGACTTCGTCCGCACGAGCGACCTCCTCCTGTTTGGATGCTGCGGATACACCGGGTCGCCGCCGCAGGTTCCCGAGCGTCGAAGCGACAGCGAAGGCAGACCTCGCGGCGGGGGTGCAACCCTAAGTGCAACCCGAAAGTGCGGTGAAGCCAAATCGCGGCACATGACGGCACAACCGGAAGCTGTCCGATGCGCCGTGAGCCGACATGTCTGTCGCGCGAGACCACCGGTACACTCGGCCGGCCGTGGCGAGCCCCCCGGAAGCGCTTGCCCATGCCCAGCTCGAGTGGGATACGCCCCTGTACCGGATGGCGGTCGCCCAGTTCGACGAAGCCGTCCCCGTCGCCGGCATTCCGGACGACATCGCCGAGCGGCTTCGCTTTCCGGAGCGTTCCACGATCGTCAGCATTCCGGTGCGGATGGACAGCGGCCGCCGGGTCGTCTTTCCCGGCTATCGCGTCCAGCACTCGAGTATCACAGGCCCGACGAAGGGCGGGATCCGCTACGACGCCGAGGTCACGCTCGGCGAGTGCGCCGCGCTTGCGATGTGGATGACGTGGAAATGCTCGCTCCTACGTCTTCCGTACGGTGGTGCCAAAGGAGGCGTTCGGTGCGATCCACGCACCCTCTCGCTTGGGGAGCTCGAGCGCCTGACGCGCCGCTTCACCTCGGAGCTCCTGCCGATCATCGGGCCCCAGGAGGACATCCCCGCGCCGGACATGGCGACGAACGAGCAGACGATGGCCTGGATGATGGACACCTATTCGATGCAGCGTGGCTACGCGGTGCCGGAGATCGTCACAGGCAAACCGATCTCGATCGGCGGCTCGGTCTTCCGGCACGAGGCGACGGGTGCTGGCGTCGTCATGGTCGTCAGCCGCGCGTGCGACCGCCTCGGGTGGCCGCATGAACGAGCAGCGCTGTGTCGTCCAGGGCTTCGGCAACGTCGGTGGGATCGCCGCGCTCGAGCTCCAGTCGCGAGGCGCGCTGGTCACAGCTGTCTCGGACGTATCGGGCGGCATCCATTCGGCGGAAGGGCTCGATATACCCACTGCTCCTCGAGCACGTGCGCGAGCTCGGGTCCCTCGAGGGCTGTGACGCCGGACGCGCGGCTGACGAACGAAGAGCTGCTCGAGCTCGAGTGCGACATCCTCGTCCTTGCCGCACGCGAGGATCAGATCACCGCCGACAACGCAGTTCGTGTCCAGGCTCGGTTGATCGCCGAGGGCGCCAACGGACCGACGTCGCTCGAGGCCGACCGGATCCTCGCGCTGCGCGGGATCACGGTCCTGCCCGACATCCTCACGAATGCAGGAGGCGTAACCGTCTCCTATTTCGAGTGGGTTCAAGATCTCGGACGGCTTTTCTGGACGCGCGAGGAGATACGCGCCAAGCTGGAGGCGAAGCTCGCCGATGCCTTCGATCGCGTGTGGGATCTCGCCGAGGAGCGGGACATCAGCCTGCGGACAGCCGCGCTCGTGGCCGGAATCCGCGCGGTCTCGGACGCCCTCGAGGTGCGGGGGATCTTTCCTTGAGCAACACTCGCCTTCGACTCGCGTTCGCGGGGGAAACCATGTTCGAGCGTCCCGTTGAGACGCTGGGGGAACGTCCCAGTTCCCCCAGACCCCTTCCACTGGTCCGCTCCGCGGACAAGGCGCTTCGCGCCCTCCCCACACCCCTCCCCGCTCACGGACTGGAGAACAGCCCGTGAGCCTCGTTCGTGACGCCATGGTGTCCCATCCCGGACAGCTTTCGGCCCAAGCGTCGGCCCAGGCTGCGGGCGAGCTGCTGCAGAGGCCCGAGGTGCGTGCGGTTTTCGTGACAGATGCGGAGCGGCTAGTCGGCGTGGTCACGCGCAAGACGCTCGTTCGTGAAGTTGTCGCACGCGGCTGGACCCGAGCGTGACGACGCTCGGCGACATCGCCGAGCCTCCACACCACACCATCGGACCGGACGTCCCGCTCGAGGATGCTTTCAGGTTCCTCGAGGCCGAGGACGCTGAGCGGGTTCCGGTCGTCGACGAGCAGCACCGCCTGGTCGGAGTCCTCTCTCGTAGCGTCCTGCAACGCCGGCTGGCCGAGGACGAAGAAGCAGAGGACGACGATGGAGCCGCTTCCACCGGCGGCATAGAGCTCAGCAGCAGGTGTAGGCCCCGGGCGGCGCCAGACCTTCTTCGGGCTCCGGTAGCTCGGCGGCCGCGTATGCCGCGCCGTGCAGAATGTCGCGCTCGGAAACCTCGATCTCGTCGAGCCCGTAGGCGTCCATGACCTCGCGCAAGACGACGAGCCCGGCGACGATCACAGGGGCGCGACCTGGCTCGATCCCAGGAACTCGGCGCCGCTCGTCGGTCGTGATAGCGGACAATTGCGCGAGGTGGTCCGCAACGGAAACGCGGGGAATCCGATGACCGTGTGTTCGTTCGGGGTCGTAGGCGGCCAGGCCTAGATCGAGTGTTGCAAGCGTCGTCACCGTGCCCGCTACACCGATCGCCTTCGTCGTCTCGAGCGCGGGGAGGAGCGCGCGGACATAGGCCGCCGCCGCCGCGAGCTCCGGCTGCGTCGGTGGGTCCGACACTAGGAACCGCTCTGTGAGGCGAACGCAGCCGACATCGAGGCTGATGGAGCTCTCGACCTCGCCATTCGAGCACAGCACGAGCTCGGTCGAGCCGCCGCCGATGTCGACGAGTAGCGACTCCTCGAGGCTGGGACGACCGGCCGAGACCCCGCGGGCCATCATCGCCGCTTCCTCCGAGCCGTCGAGCAGGCGCGTCGTGAAGCCGTAGCTCCATTCGATCTCTCCCAAGAACGCTTCGCCGTTCTCTGCGTCGCGCACTGCGCTCGTCGCGATCGCCAAGGTCCTGGTGACCGCGTGTGACTCGATCTCTCGTCGATAGTCGGAGAGGCAGTTGCGAACGCGCGCGATGGGGAGCGGGAGAAGGCGACGACGGCGGTCGACCCCTTCGCCGAGCCTCGTGATCGTGAGCCGCCGAACGACCTCCGACAGCTGATCGCCGTCGATGTCCGCGATGAGGAGCCGGGTCGAGTTCGTCCCGAGGTCGACCGCTGCGACGCGGGTCATCGAACTGGCAGGAACGCGCGCAGCCAGCGGGTGCGTCGTTGCGCCGATTGAACCGAGCCGAGCAGGACGTCGAGGCGAGCGCGCGAGGCGCGAAGACGCCCGAGCGCAGCTTCGAGGTCTTGATTCGAGCGGTCCGCCTCCGCGAGGAGCCGCTCGGCTCGCGCAGACCGCTCCTCGAAGGACGCGAGCTCGTCCGAGAGCATGCCGCCCGTCGACTTTGCGTGTCGCCAGAGACGGATGCCACGGACGACGACGAACGCGGTCGCGAGGACCGAGGCGGTCAATCCGACGAGGAACGCGTACAGAACCACTCCGCGGCGATCGTACCAGCGGTCATTCTGGGATCCGGTGAAGGAGGTTTTGGATCCGAAATAGGCCAGGTAAGGCGGATCAGACGCATCAAACGAGCAATTTGGGATCCAATCGAGTACAATCCCGCACACAATTTCGACGGAAGGATGCTCATGAGCACGAATGGGACAGGTGACACGAACAGGTGGGCAGGGATCGAGCGCCCGTACACCGAGGCGGACGTGGATCGGCTGCGAGGGCGGTATCGCATCGAGCGCACGGTCGCACGCCTCGGCGCGGAGCAGCTGTGGCGGCTCCTTCACTCGGAACCGTATGTCGCAGCGCTCGGCGCGCTCACGGGGGCCCAAGCGGTGCAGATGGTGAAAGCCGGCCTGAAGGCGATCTATCTGTCCGGCTGGCAGGTCGCCGCGGACGGGAATCTCGCGGCGCACACCTATCCGGACCAGAGCCTCTATCCCGCAAACAGCGCACCCGCCCTCGTCGGCCGCATCAACAACGCGTTGCTTCGTGCTGATCAGATCGACTCCGCCGAGGGGAAGAACGGGACGTACTGGCTTGCGCCGGTCGTCGCCGACGCCGAGGCCGGGTTCGGCGGGCCGCTGAACGCGTTCGAGCTCATGAAGGCGTTCATTGAGGCCGGCGCCGCTGGTGTGCACTTCGAGGATCAGCTCTCGTCCGAGAAGAAGTGCGGCCATCTCGGGGGCAAAGTGCTCGTCCCCACGAGCCAGTTCGTGCGGACGCTCGTCTCGGCGCGTCTGGCCGCCGATGTCCTCGACGTCCCGACCGTCCTCGTCGCTCGCACCGACGCCCTCTCCGCAACGCTCCTCACGAGCGACGTGGACGAGCGAGACCAGGAGTTCCTCACCGGCGAGCGCACTCCCGAAGGGTTCTTCCGTGTGAAGCCTGGCATCGAGGCTCCGATCGCGCGCGCGCTGTCGTACGCACCGTACGCAGATGTCCTGTGGTGCGAGACATCGACGCCGGACCTGGACGAGGCTGCTGCCTTTGCCCAGGCCGTGCATGCGCGCTACCCCGGCAAGCTCCTCGCCTACAACTGCTCGCCATCGTTCAACTGGAAGAAGAACCTCGATGACAAGACGATCGCCTCGTTCCAGCAGGAGCTCGCCGCGATGGGGTACAGATTCCAATTCGTGACGCTCGCGGGCTTCCATGCTGTATGCAACTCGATGTTCGACCTCGCTCGCGGATACGCCGAAGATGGAATGAGCGCATACGTCCGGCTCCAACAGCACGAGTTCGAGAACGAAGAGCACGGGTATACGGCGACGCGCCACCAGCGTGAGGTCGGCGCGGGTTACTTCGACGCTGTTCTCCAGGCCATCACCGGCGGCGAGAGCTCGACGCTGGCGCTGAAGGGCTCAACCGAGGAAGCCCAGTTCGAGGCGGCACCGGTCGCGTGAGCACTCGCGTCGCGACGATGAATGTGTTGGCGCCCGACGAGGCGGGCGTGCTCACGCCCGAGGCGCTCGAGCTCGTATCGGAGCTCGAGCGCGAGTTCGGAGATCGGCGTGAGGAGCTGCTCTTCGCGCGGGCGGAACGCCAGGAGAGGCTCTCCGCAGGCGAGCTCCCAGACTTCCTCGAGTCGACCCGCTCGGTGCGCGAGGGCGACTGGCGAGTCGCTCCGGCGCCGCGCGACCTCCAGGACCGCCGCGTCGAGATCACAGGCCCCGCCGGCGATCGGAAGATGGTGATCAACGCCTTCAACTCCGGTGCACGGATGTACATGGCTGACTTCGAGGATGCGAACTCCCCAACGTGGGCGAACGTCGTCGGCGGCCAGCAGAACCTCACCGACGCGATCGAGCGGACGATCTCGATCGAGACGCCGGAGAAGAGCTACGCGCTGAAGGACGAGGTCGCCGTGCTGCTCGTGCGACCGCGCGGCTGGCATCTCCTCGAGCAGAACGTCGAGCTCGACGGCAAGCCCGTCTCGGCGAGCCTCTTCGACTTCGGCGTCTACTTCCAGCGCAATGTGAAAACGCTCGTCGAGCGCGGCACCGGACCGTACTTCTATCTGCCGAAGCTCGAGAGCCACCTCGAAGCGCGACTGTGGAACGACGTCTTCTGCCTTTCACAAGACCGGCTCGGCGTGCCGAGAGGGACGATCAAGGCAACCGTTCTCATCGAGACGATTCTCGCGGCCTTCGAGATGGAGGAGATCCTGTACGAGCTCCGCGAGCACTCGGCGGGCCTGAACGCGGGGCGCTGGGACTACATCTTCTCCGTGATCAAGAAGTTCCACGACCGCGACGACTTCGTGCTGCCCGATCGCATCCAGGTGACGATGACGGTCCCGTTCATGCGCGCGTACACGGAGCTTCTCGTGCGCACGTGCCACAAGCGTGGAGCGCATGCGATCGGCGGCATGGCTGCCTTCATCCCGAGCCGGCGCGATCCGGAGGTCACGGAAAACGCTCTCGCCCGCGTGCGCGAGGACAAGCTTCGCGAGTCGGGCGACGGCTTCGATGGCACCTGGGTCGCGCATCCGGATCTCGTCCCGATCGCGATGGAGCAGTTCGACGCCGCACTCGGCGAGCGGACGAACCAGCTCGATCGCCTGCGCGACGACGTCTCGGTCGAGGCGGCCGATCTGCTGAACGTCGCCGCGACTCCCGGCGAGATCACCGAAGCCGGCGTGCGTGCGAACGTCTCGGTGGGGATTCGCTACATCGCGGCCTGGCTTTCCGGCGTGGGGGCGGCCGCGATCGACAATCTCATGGAGGACGCCGCTACGGCGGAAATTTCTCGCTCGCAGGTCTGGCAGTGGGTGCACCATGGTCGGGCCGCGCGGGCGGACGTCGAGCAGACGATTGCGTCGGTGGCAGCCGAGCTTCCCGCCGAACCGGTCTACAGCGAGGCGCGCGAGCTCTTCGAGCAGCTCGCGCTCGCGGAGGAGTTCACCGAGTTCCTCACGCTTCCCGCCTACGAGCGCCTGCTGGAGAGGTCGTAGTGTCCGACGGCACCAAAGCGGACGACATCGCGCTCGCACTCGAGGAGGCGATCGTCTCGGGCGAGATTCCGCCGGGGAGCGTCCTTCGCCAGGAGCATCTGTCGGAGCAGTTCCAGGTGTCGAGGACGCCGGTGCGCGAGGCGCTCAGGCGGCTTGCCGCGCTCGGCCTCGTGAGCTTCGAGCCCAATAAGGGCGTGCGTGTTCGGATGCTCTCGCAGACCGAGCTGCGCGAGGCGTTCATGGTTCGCGCCGAGCTCGAGGGCCTTGCGACGGAGCTCGCCACGCCGAGGATGTCCGACGTCGATCTCGCGGCGCTCGAGGATGCTGAGCGACGGTTCAGCCTCGCAACCCGCGAGCTCGTGGAGATGAGCCATGCCGGTCGGCAAGATCTCCAGCTCGCGCGCGAATGGCTGCTGGCCAACCACTCCTTCCACGACGTGATCTACGCGGCTGCGGACGTCCCACTCATCGAACGGATGGCCAAGGCTGCGCGCAGAACTTTTCTCGTGAAGCCGGTGTGGGCAACAGGCGCAGACCTGGACGAGCTGTACCTGAAGAACGATCGCCAGCATCGCGCCATCCGGGTGGCCATTGCGGCTCGCAGTCCTGAGGGCGCGCGCGTTCTCGCCCGCGAGCACGTCCTCTCGTCGGGCCGGCTGCTCGAGGCGATCCTGGGCAAGGTTTCCGCGCAGTCGCGCGATGCTGCTCAGGTCATCGAGCCGAGTTACACCTTGTAGCTCGGCGGCCTCTCCCCGGACATGCCTCGAGCGGGCGTATCGCGCGAACCTCAGCGAGCGAGCGTGATCTTGGAGAGCCCCCGAGGCTGGTCGGGGTCGAGCCCTTTAGCACGCGCAAGCGCCCACGCGAAGAGCTGCCCCGGCAAGACCGAGAGGAGAGGCGAGAGGAGTGGCGAGGGAGGCTTGGGCACCGGGAGCACGTAGTCGGCGCCGGGTATCACCTCGGCGGCGCTCCCGCTCGCGACCACAGTCGCACCAGCTTCACGCGCGCGTGTCACCGCCTCGAGAACAGCCGGAAGGGTCTCGTCATCCGACGCGATTGCCCAAACGGGAAAGAGCGAGTCGAGGGCGGCAACTGGGCCGTGGGCGAGATCGGTAGCGGTCAGCGGCTCCGCGAGGACGCGGCACGTCTCGAGGAGCTTGAGCGCGATCTCCCGTGCGGTAGCGAACTCGGCGCCGCGTCCCACGACGAACATGCGTCCGGCATAGGCGAACGGGACCGCGATGGCGGTGATCTGCGACTCGATCGCCGGAGTGAGCACGGCCATCTGCCTCGCGACGCTGCGCAGCTCGTCGGCGAATCGCGACCCAACGCCGGCCGTGTAAGCCGCGAGGAGGCCGAGAGCCGCGACCTGGTTCGAGTAGGTCTTCGTGGCCGCGACGGCCCGCTCCGGTCCCGCTCCAAGTGGAAGCACCGCGTCCGCTACCGCAGCAAGCTCGGATTCGGAATCGTTCGTGAGCGCGACCGTAAAGGCGCCTCGACGGCGGGCGTGCTGCAGATACTGAACGACGTCCGGCGTCCGTCCGGACTGGGAGAGAGCGAGTGCCGTACAACCTGACATGTCGAGCTCGGCGCCGTAGTAGACCGTGAGGGAGATCGAGTCCCGTAGCGCCGTCCAGTGCGGCAACAGTCCGAAGGCGTAGACGCCGTATGACGCCGCGTTGTCGGAGGAACCGTGCCCGACCATCCGCACCGTCGACGCCTTGCGCTCGAGCATCTCGGCAGCTACGCGCTCGAACTCGGGCTCCGCGTCGAGCAGATGCAGAAGGGCTGCGGGCTGCTCTCGAATCTCCTCGAGAAAGCGGGCGCCGGCTCCCATCCCGGGCGGGCTTGCCTCCGCCTCAGCCGACGACACGTGCACGCCCCTCGACGAGGACTCGCTCGATCTCGAGCTCTTCGCTCAGTACGACGACGTCGGCGGGCATACCGACCGCGAGTCGGCCCGCGGTAGGGAGACGAAGGACGCGCGCAGGGACCTCGGTCGCAGCCCCGATCGCATCCTCCAGCGACACACCCAGGGCATGCAGGTTCCTGATTGCCTCGATCATCGTGAGTGTGCTGCCGGCGAGCGCGCCGCTCGATCCTCGCGCGACCCCGTCGCGAATCTGGACGTCGAGCCCGCCGAGGCGATACGCACCGTCAGCGAGGCCTGCGCCGGCCATGGCGTCGGTGACGAGCGCAACGCGCCCCGCCGCAGCTCGCCACGCGAGCGCCGCGGTCACGGGCGCAACGTGCACACCGTCGAGAATGAGTTGGACGATGACGTCGTCACGCGTGAGCGCAGCGCCGACGATGCCAGGGTCGCGATGGTGGAACGGACGCATCGCGTTGAAGAGGTGCGTCACGCTTCGCACACCGAGGTCGAAGGCGGTGTTCGCATCCTCGGCGGAGGCGTCCGAATGGCCGCAGGACACGACGATCTCGCGTCGCAGAAGCCGCTCGATGAGCGTTTCGGCGCGGGGGAGCTCTGGTGCGAGCGTCACGAGCCGGACAGGCCCCGCATCGAGAAGCCGCTCGAGGAGATCCAGATCGGGATTCCGTCGGGAAGCCGCAGGGTGGATCCCGAGCCGCAGGGCGGAGAGGAACGGCCCCTCGAGGTGCGCGCCCAGGATCCGGGGGCCGTCCGATTCGATAGGCAGTTCGCGGAGGGCGGCGAGAAGCTGCTCTTCGGGCGCGGTGATGAATGTCGGTAGGTAGGCGGTGACGCCCGTCTCGAGGAGTGCCTCGCCGGCGTGCCGGTACCCCTCGGTATCGGCCTCGAGAAAGTCGACTCCGGAGAAGCCGTTGACCTGCAGATCGACGAACCCGGCAGTCGCGATCCCGCGGCCGTTCGGGGACGAGAGGCCGTAGCCCGCCACGCGACCATCCACGATGTCGACGTCGCCACGCACCAGGCGACCGTCGACGAGCGCGGCTTCGACGCCGAGCCTCATGAGGTGTCGAGAGCGCGTCGGATGCTTTGGCCGGCGTCATCGAGTCTTGCGCGCGCCTCGTCCGCCTCGATTCCTCCGAGGAGCGACACGATCGCGACTCTCGTGTCCCCGTTCGACGCCGTAAGGGCGTCCTCGACGCGGTCCGGCGTAGCGCCTGTCGCCGTGCCGACGATGCGCCTGACGCGTGCTCGAAGCTTCTCGTTCGTCGCGTTGACGTCCACCATGAGGTTGCCGAACGTCTTCCCGAGACGGATCATCGAGAGCGTCGAGACGGTGTTGAGCACGAGCTTCTGTGCCGTGCCCGCCTTGAGGCGTGTGGAGCCGGCGAGGAACTCCGGGCCGACGACGACTGCGATCTCGTGCTCGACGATGTGCGCGAGCTCCGAGCCGTGGACGGAGACGACACACGCGGTCAACGCGCCGGCGGCCGATGCGGCGCTCATCGCGCCGAGCACGTAGGGCGTGCGGCCGCTCGCGCTCACGCCGACGACGCAGTCAGAAGCGCCGACGCCGAGCTTCTGGACGTCTGCAACGCCGGCCTCGCGATCGTCTTCCGCGGCCTCTTGCTCGAGCGCCGCTGCCTCTGCGCCGCCTGCGACGAGCGCGACGACCGCCCCCGGGGGAGTGGAGAACGTCGACTCACATTCGGAGGCATCGAGCGCAGCGATGCGACCCGACGAGCCGGCGCCGGCGTAGACGAGCCGTCCGCCGCGGAGCATGCGCTCCGCGACCGCATCCACCACGACGGCGATCGAGCTCGCCGCTTCGGCCAACGCGGCAGGAACCGTGGCGTCCTCGGCGTTCATGAGCTCGACGAGCTCCATGGTCGGGAGCACGTCGTACTCGGCTGCGGGGTCGCTTCCCGCCTCGGTCGTCAGTCCGTCGAGCCCCGCGCCGCTCGCCAGCGATCGTTCGCCGAGATCGTTGCGCGACTGCGCCATCGGTCGAGTCTACGCTGACGACCGGGCAGTGGTCAATACCACTTCTCGTGAGAATGTGGTATCGGTATAGCCTGCGCCATGGCAGAGATCGCGCTCGAGAGCATCACGAAGGTCTTTTCCGGCGACGTCGTCGCCATCGACGACGTCTCCCTTCGGATCGAGGACGGTGAGTTCATCGCGCTGGTCGGTCCTTCCGGATGCGGAAAGTCGACTCTACTTCGCGCGATCGCGGGCCTCGAAGAGGTTACGAGCGGACAGATCACGATCGGCGGGCGCGACGTGACCGATCTCGCACCACGCCACCGCGACATTGCAATGGTCTTCCAAAGCTACGCCCTCTACCCGCACATGAACGTACGCGACAACCTCGGCTACGGGCTGAAGGTGCGCCGAACGTCCAAGGCCGAAATCCGCCGGCGCGTCGATGACGTGGCCGGGATGCTCGGGCTCGACGAGCTGCTCGAGCGGAAACCCGCGCAACTCTCGGGTGGGCAGCGCCAGCGCGTTGCCATGGGCCGCGCGATCGTGCGGCAGCCGCAGGCGTTCCTGATGGACGAGCCGCTGTCGAACCTCGATGCGAAGTTACGCGTGGGGATGCGAGCCTCGCTGGCCCAGCTTCATCAGCGTCTTGGTGTCACGACGGTCTACGTGACGCACGATCAGGTCGAGGCGATGACACTGGGGCAGCGCGTAGCAGTGATGCGCGACGGCCAGATCCTTCAGATCGACACACCTCAGCGACTCTACGAGCGTCCACTGGACCTCTTCGTCGCGGGCTTCATCGGGTCCCCGGCGATGAACCTCGTGGACGCGGTACTCGAGGATGACCACGCCGTCTTCGGACAATTCCAGGTGCCGCTCGACCCTGCGCGGCGCCCGAAGGAAGGCTCGTCCGGGCGTATCGTGCTCGGTGTCAGGCCCGAGAGCTTCGAGGACGCCTCCTTCGCGTCGGGCGATCTGCCGGGTATCGACGTCGACGTTGTCGTGCTCGAAGAGCTCGGCTCGGATGCGCACGTCTTCTTCCACGTCGACACACCGCCGGTCACCCACGAAGCGCTCGAAGCTGCCGTCGAAGACGAGGCGACGCTCGCGGTCGAACCGAAGGCGCTTCTGAACGCCCGGGTGGATCCCCGCACGCGCGCCCGTGTCGGCGGTTCGATGCGACTCGCCGTTGACCCGTCGCGCTTTCACTTCTTCGATCCGGAGACGGGCGCGAGCCTTCTCGAGCAGGGGACTCGGCTCCGAGATCCTGCCCCTCTCGCCCCCTGAGTCAGCGAAAGCTTCTGTCGCAGCGACCCGTGGTATTGACCACTATCTCGAGTCCGTTAGGATTGGTGACCCGTGACGAAGCAGAGTGAGACTCGCGACCTCGTGCTCGACCTGATCGAGGAGATGGATGTCGGCGAGGCGATTCCTTCTGAACGGCAGCTCAGCGCCGAACTCGGGATATCGCGATTGACGCTTCGAGCGGCTCTCGACGACCTCGCGCGGGAGGGCTACGTCGTAAGGCGGCGCGGGGCCGGCACGTTCGTCAGCGAACCGAAGATCGCCCAGGAGCTGACGATGACCTCGTTCACCGACGACATGCGCCGGCGTGGCCTGCGACCGGCCAGCAAGACGCTCGAGCTGCGGGTGTCGCCGGCAGGAGCCCGCCTCGGCCGTCTCCTGCACGTCTCGCCCTCAGAGCCGGTTGTAATCGCGAGCCGACTGAGGCTTGCGGACGGTGAGAGCATGGCGATCGAGACGGTGCATGTCCGCGAGAAGCATGTCCCTGGGCTCACGGAGCGGGATCTCGAGGAGCAGTCGTTCTACGAGCTCCTCAAGGACAGGTACGGGCTCGTCATCGTCGGCGGGGAGCAGACCATCGAACCCACCGTCACCGACGAGGACGAATCTGCGGCACTCGGCGTACCGCTCCATTCACCTGCCTTCCGCTTCGAACGGGTCACGCATTCTCAGACGGGCGAGATCGTCGAGTTCGTGGAATCGATCTATCGCGGGGATCGCTACAGGCTTGTCACGACGCTTTCGCGACCGCAGGAGCGGCGAGGTCGTAAATCGCAGCGAGCGCAGACTGACGGTCGCTTCAGATAGCCCTACCCCGAGTGGCTAGTACCACATCGGATCTTTCTCGGGCAGCGCGCCGAAGTGCGATGCATAGCCTTGGTGCAGGGAATTGACCGGACGCGATAAGACGAGTCGGCTCTTGACAGCAGGCTGCCCGATGTGGAAACCTCCCCGCTGGTGGCAGATTGGTATAAACCACTGGACTTGCCCTCGGCAGACTGCCACGTTGGAAAGCACGACGGGTCGAGGGCGTCCAGATGCCACGGGAGACGCGCATGAAGATTCGCAACTTCGCGGCCGCCGCACTCGTAGCCGCGCTCGCCGTCGCGGCTGTAGGAGCGACGGGTGCCTCGGGCGGCAGCGCCGCCAACACGCTTACGGTCTGGCTGCAGACAGACGCCCAGCAGAACCCGGCTTGGGAGAAGATCGTGAACGCGGCGAGCGCCACGTTCGAAAGGCAGCACGCGGGCTGGAATGTCGACGTGCAGTATCAGACCTGGAATGACCACCTGCAGAAGTTCGACGCAACACTTGCCGGTGGGAATGCCCCAGATGTCAAGGAGATGGGCAACACGCAGATGACGAAGTACATGGCTGCGGGTGCCTTTCAGAACCTGACCTCTGACAAGTCCTCGTTCGACAACTCGGGCACGTGGCTTTCGGGACTGAACGCTGCCGGCAGTTTCGGCGGCAAGTTGTACGGCGTCCCGTACTACGCGGGGTCTCGGGTTGTCACCTATCGCACCGACCTGTTCAAGAAGGCCGGCGTGAAGGTCCCGACCAGCTTGGCGGAGTTCACCGCCGGCGCTAAGAAGCTCGCCGCGAAGAACAAGACCAAGGGGTTCTCTCCCGTCTACATCGCCGGTCCCGACTGGTATGTCGCTATGGGCTTCGTCTACGACTACGGCGGCACGATCGCGATCACGAACAAGGGCAAGTGGATTGGCACTCTCGACCGCCCGAAGGCACTCGCCGGCTTGGCCGCCTACAAGCGGTTCTTCGACGCGGGCTCGCGGGCGAGCAAGACTCAGGACGAGGCCCACCCGTTTCCGTACACCGTGTACGCCCAGGGACTCGTGGCAGCAATGCCTGGCGCTTCCTGGGTTACCTGCTGCATCGGGGACTACAAGAACGTTTCGGCCCAGTTCGTGATGCCGAGCCATACCAAGGGCCAGCCGATGCCGACCTTCCTCGGCGGCTCGAATCTTGCCGTCCCCGTCGGTGCGAACAAGGAGATGGCCGCCGACTGGATCGAGGCCTACACCAGCAACGCATCGATGACGGCGATCCGAGCTCTCGGCAACATCCCTAACACGACGAGCCTGCTAGGCAACACCGTCGTGGAGAAAGCTGCCCGGCGAAGTTGGTTCGTCCCGCAGGCCAAGAACTGGGTCAATGTGGAGAGCGGGAACATCCTTCGCACCATGCTGTCCCGAATCCTCACGGGCAAGCTGTCGATCAAGGATGCCGCTGCGACGGCGAGTGACAACATCGCCTACACGCTGAACCAACAGTAGAGACCCACACCCATGACGGTCGCCGCCGAGACCCCAACCCTCCGGTCTCGGCGGCGACCGCGTACGAAGCGCATTCTTCGCGGCGTCGGTGCCGTACCTCCTGATCCTTCCGGTGATCGTGGTCATGGTCGCGATTCTCGGCTATCCGCTCTACAAGCTCGTGACCCTCTCGTTCCAGCAGTACGGGCTGGCTGAGCTCATTCAGCGCAAGGGTGAGTGGATCGGCTTCGACAACTACTCCTCAGTACTGCACGACTCGATCTTCTGGGACACGCTCGTCCGCACGGTCGTCTTCACGATCGTCAACGTGGGCCTGACGATTTGCATCGGCACTCTCATCGCGCTCTTGCTCGTCCGCGTCAGCACCTGGGTGCGCGTGCTCCTGACATCGGGCCTCGTCCTCGTCTGGGCGATGCCAGCGGTCGTCGCCGTCCAGGTCTGGTACTGGATGACGAACTTCCAGAACGGCATCCTTAACTACGTCCTCACCGAGCTCCACGTCGGCGACTACTTCCAGCACGACTGGTATACGACGACGTTCTCGAAGCTATCGATGGTGACGTTGCTCATCGTCTGGGGCGCGATCCCGTTCGTGGTGATCACGGTCTATGCCGGGCTCGCCCAGGTGCCGCGCGAGCTCGTCGAAGCGGCCGAGATCGACGGCGCAGGGCCGCTACGCGTCTTTCGCGACGTGACCTTCCCGATCCTGAAGCCGATCCTTCTGATCCTGACGAGCCTCTCCATCATCTGGGATTTCGGCGTGTTCACGCAGCCGTACCTTCTGATCGGGGCTGGCCAAGTCGACTCGTCGAACTACCTGATGGGTGTCTACGTCTTCATCGAGGGCTACGCGCACACGGACTTCGGGCGCGGTGCGGCCATATCGCTTCTCATGCTGCTGATCGTGGCGGCGATGAGCGTCCTCTACGTCCGGAAGATGGTGAGGATGGGTGAGGCCAGGTGAGTACGGCGAGAGAGGCCGTGCCTTCCGCAGCGGCAGCCCCTCCCGTCGCCCGCCGACCCGCGCTGCTACGACGCGAGCGCCGACGGAGAGCGCGTCGTCTCGCGTGGAATGTCGTCGGGCTGGCCGTGTTCGTGATTCTCGTCTTCCCGGTCTTCTGGATGATCTCGACGGCGTTCAAGCCAGACACCGAGATCAACAGCTTCACACCGACGTGGTTTTCCACGACACCGACCCTGCAGCACTTCCGGGACGCAATCGCGAGGCCGTACTTCTGGGACACGGTTAAGAACAGCCTGATCGTCGTGGGCGCCGTCGTAGTGCTCGCAATGGTGGTGGCTTTCCTGGCCGCGGTCGCACTTGCCAAGTACCGCTTCACCGGCAACAAGCTCTTCGTCGTCCTCGTCATCGGGATCCTGATGCTGCCGCAGGCGGGGCTCGTAATCCCTCTCTATGTCGTCCTCGCGCGCTACGGCTTGACGAACGAGCTGATGCGGGCTCGTTCTCACCCACATGGTCATCCTGCTGCCGTTTGCAGTGTGGACGCTCCGCGGCTTTATCCTCGGCATTCCACGCGAGCTCGAGGAGGCGGCGATGGTGGACGGCTCGAGCCGTTTGGGTGCCTTCGTCAGGATTCTCCTTCCGCTCGTGGCTCCCGGCCTCGTGGCGACCTCGGTCTTCGTCTTCATCACGAGCTGGAACGAGTACATCTTCGCGAACGTCATTCTGACCGACCAGTCGAACCAGACCCTCACCGTCTGGCTCTCGTACTTCTACGGCACGGGCCGAGCGACGGACTGGGGCGGCCTCATGGCTGCCTCGACGCTGACGGCGATCCCGGTGGTGATCTTTTTCCTCCTCGTCCAGCGGAAGGATCGCGTTCGGGCTGACCGCAGGTGCCGTGAAGGGATGAGCCAGGCTCCAGAGCTCGAGCGGCTCGCCTCGGCTTGCATCTTCCCGGGATTCGAGGGACCGGTTGCACCCGACTGGCTTCGGCGAAGGCTCGCGGAAGGACTCGGTGGCGTCGTCCTCTACGCCTGGAACGTCGAGGATCGGGAGCAGCTGGCTGCTCTGACCGCAGCGCTCCGAGCCGAGCGTCCGGACCTCCTGGTTGCGATCGACGAAGAGGGAGGCGACGTGACCCGGCTCGAGGCTGCGACCGGCAGCTCGTATCCGGGAAACGCGGCGCTCGGAGCGATCGACGACATCGTCCTGACCGAGCAAGTCGCGGCGGCGCTCGCGACCGATCTCAGAGAGGCTGGAGTGAACCTCGACCTCGCTCCCGTCGCCGACGTCAACACGAACCCCCTCAATCCGGTCATCGGGATTCGCTCGTTCGGCGCCGATGCAGAGCTCGTCGCCCGGCACGTCGCTGCGTCCGTGCGGGGGCTGCAGAGCGCCGGTGTCGCTGCGTGCGCGAAGCACTTCCCCGGGCACGGTGACACGGCCCAGGACTCGCACCTCGAGCTTCCGGTCGTCGAGGCTCTCGAGGAGGACGCGCTCCTCCCGTTTCGGAGTGCGATCGAAGCAGGAGTGCGGTCGATCATGACGGCTCACATCGTCGTCCGGTCGATTGGCGAGGCTCCGGCGACGATGAACAGCGCGATCCTGCGCGACCTTCTTCGCCGGGACCTGGGGTACCGCGGACTCGTCATGACCGATGCCCTCGAGATGCGCGCGATCAGCGACACGGTGGGTGTGGAGGAGGGAGCAGTGCGAGCGATCGCCGCGGGTGCAGACGCGCTTTGCCTGGGTCATGACCTGTTCGACGAGTCGGTCGTAAGCGTCCGCGACGCTCTTGTCGCAGCAGTGCAGTCCGGGCTGCTCGATGAGGGACGGCTGGCCGAGGCCGCTTCACGGGTCGAGCAGACCGCGCAGTGGACGATCGGGTGGTCAGGCCACGCAGGATCCGATGCCAGCGGACGGCGGGAAGTCGGGCGGACAGCGGCGCAGCGGGCGCTCGAGTGCGTCGGCGTGGCGAGCCTCTCGCGCCGTGCTCTCGTTGTCGAGCTCCAGATCGAGCCGAGCATGGCCGCCGGGCGGCTCTCGCAAGGCCCCGGCGATTGGATTCGGGGGGTGGTGGGCGACGCCGACGTCATTCGCCTTTACGACGCCCGGGTCGACGGTGTGCTGGCTGAGATCAACGGTCGCCAGCTCGTCGTCGTGACGCGCGACGCGCATCGTCACGAATGGGAGCGATCCGCCGTCGAAGGGCTGCTGGCGGGGTCCAGCGACGCAGTGATCGTCGAGACCGGCCTTCCCGTCTGGCGGCCGAGCGGTGGATCCGCGTACATCGCGACATATGGCGCTGCCCGCGTCAATGTCGAAGCCGCCGCCGAGCGGCTATAATCCAGGCCGCGACGCGGGGTGGAGCAGTCTGGTAGCTCGCCGGGCTCATAACCCGGAGGTCGCAGGTTCAAATCCTGCCCCCGCTACTCAGGAAAGGCCCCGGAAACGGGGCTTTCCTGTTTTCAAGGGAGCGAACGTAGAATCCGAATCTCAGGGTAAATCTCAGGCGCTCAGGGCAGCGACCTCGTCCGAGTACGGGTGGGTGCTTCTCGGGGCGCAAACCCGCAGCCTGCATACATCAATTTTCAGGATTCGTCGACGAGAGCTCCTAGCCGAGAGCGTCTGCGAGGAAATCGAGCACGACCGCGTCGAACGCGAGTGGCCTTTCGAGATTGGGCACGTGGGCAGTACCGGGAATCGTGTCGAGGCGAGCATTCGGGATCTCGTCTGCTATGCGCGTCGCTAGCCGCTGGAAGTCGTCGACATCCTCCTGACCGACCAGGACAAGGGTCGGTACCTGCACAGCCCCCAGGCGCTCGCCAATGTCGGGGACGAGCATTTCTTCCTCGAGGACATCCCAGTGAGGTGCCTGCAGTTCGAGCGCGCGATGCTGCATTTCGGCGACCGCGCTCCTGACGATCGGGTCAACCTCGGCTGCCGTGCGACCCGGCCCGTCCACCCACATGCGCAGGTTGAGCTCGGTGGCCGCGTCGAGGTGCTCGGCGGCCATTGCATCGTCCTCGGCAGCGCCAAACTCGCGCACTTCCCGCGACCAGTCAACCCCCGGCAGGGCTGCGGCCACGAGCACCAACGCTCGTACTAGGTCGGGGCGACCGACGGCCAACTCCAGCGCCACGCGACCACCGAGCGATCCGCCGATCACAACGGCACCGGATACACCGAGTTCGTCGAGGGCGTGAGCCACATCTCGTGCATGCGCGATCGGGATGCTCGAGATCGGAGAACGCCCGAAACCCGCTAGATCGCAGCGCATGAGTTTAAAGCTCGGCGCGAACGAGATCCACTGGCGATCCCATACCCGGCGATCGGCGATCCCCTGGTGAAGGAACAGGACCGGGACGCCGTTACCCGTCACCTCGCAGTACAGGGACATCCTCGGAGCCTACGCTCGACCCGAGTCGCGTGGATTCGGTGAGGTGCGCGAGTGTGCGGGAATGTCTCTTGAGCGCTAGGTCAGCCGAAGAGTCGGAAGTATCGGCTAATCGGTAGAAGCGTGAATCCCGCCTTTTTGTAGGCTGCTCGCGCAGGTGCGTGGCCGGGGTCGCCACCGGTCTCGACCACGACGATGTCCATTCCCAGGCGTCGCATGTGGTTGATCGCATCCTCAATGAGCCGCGAGCCGATACCGCAGCGCTATCGGGGCTGTGCTTCACGACGTTCGCCGACGCCGTCGTTAAGCGGCCTGATCGCGCGCCCGGACGAGGCTGATGATTTCGGGCCTCGCACCGACCAACCGTCGTGTCGACTGCCCCGCGCGCTCCCGCGTGGGTCGAACTGCGACTTCTGGCGAGGAAGTCGGTCGTTTCCTCCCAGCCAGGAGATTGAGGCGGCGTTGCAGTCTCGACATCCATGGGGGGA
This sequence comes from uncultured Thermoleophilia bacterium, assembly GCA_963722035.1. Taxonomy (GTDB): domain Bacteria; phylum Actinomycetota; class Thermoleophilia; order Gaiellales; family Gaiellaceae; genus GMQP-bins7. The sequence goes on along the minus strand of CAVRLG010000016.1, from coordinate 245,971 downwards.
CAATCGCGCTCGATGAGTGACGTACAGCCCTCGGGGACCGTGACCCTGGTGTTCACGGACGTCGAGGGGTCGACCAAGCTGCTCGAAGAGCTGGGCGCCGAGGCTTTCATGGAGGCGTTGGCCGACCACCGTCGGGCGGTGCGGGCGGCTTTCGGTGCGTACTCGGGCTACGAGGTCGATGACGCGGGGGACGGCCTGTTCTATGCGTTCGCGTCCGCGTCGGAAGCGGTAACGGCGGTGTCGCAGGCCATGGCCTCGCTTGCCGACGGGCCGTTGCGGATCCGCGTTGGCGTGCACACGGGCGAGCCGCTGCTCGATCCGCCCAAGTACGTCGGACCGGACGTGCACAAGGCGGCCAGGATCATGAGCGCGGCCCACGGCGGCCAGGTGCTGCTCTCGGGAGCGACTCACGAGCTGGTCGCGGAGGATGTGCTCGACCTGGGCAGGCACCGGTTGAAGGACTTCGCCGAGACGGTGTCGCTGTACCAGCTCGGATCCCATCGCTTTCCGCCGCTGCGGACGATCTCGAACACGAACCTTCCCGTGCCGCTGTCGTCGTTCGTGGGGCGCGAGCAGGAGGTGACGCAGGTTGTCTCTCTCATTCGGGACGAGGAAGCGCGTCTGGTGACGCTCGCCGGTCCGGGTGGGACCGGGAAGACGCGGCTGGCGCTCGAGGCGGCGGGGGAGCTGGTGAGCGAGTTCGGGGCCGGGGTGTTCTGGATCGGCCTGTCGGCGGTGCGCGATCCAGCGCTGGTCGTCGACACCATCGCGCAGACGCTGGGGGCGACCCAGGAGCTGGCGGCGGAGATCGGCGAGAAGCAGCTCTTGCTGGTGCTCGACAACCTGGAGCAGGTGGTCGAGTCGGCGGTCGAGCTGGCAGCGCTGCTACGCGTCTGCCCGAAGCTGCGCTTGCTCGTCACCAGCCGTGAGCTGTTGCGGGTCGACGGCGAGGTCGTCTTCCCGGTGCCGGCTCTTGCCGAGTCGGAGGCGGTCGAGCTGTTCTGCGCGCGGGCGCGACTCGAGCCGGATCACGCGGTAGCCGAGCTGTGTCGCAGCCTGGACAACTTGCCGCTTGCGCTCGAGCTCGCCGCCGCCCGGGTCAGCGTGCTCACACCCGCGCAGATTCTCAAGCGAATCTCACTGCGGCTGGACCTGTTTCGGGCCGGCCGTGACGCGGAACCGCGCCAGCAAACGCTGCGGGCGACGATCGCCTGGTCGTACGACCTGCTCTCGCCGGACGAGCAGAGGCTCTTCGCCCGGATGGCCGCCTTCCGCGGCGGCAGCACACTCGAGGCGGCCGAGGATGTCGTGGACGCGAACCTCGACGCCTTGCAGTCGCTCGTCGACAAGAGCCTGCTCCGGCACACGGGGGAGCGCTTCTGGATGCTGGAGACGATCCGCGAATACGCCCACGAGCTACTGGAGGAAAGCAGCGAGGCCGACGCCGTGCGCGCCCGCCACGCGGACCACTACCTCGCGCTCGGCGAGCTCGCCTACACGGAGCGGTTTGAGCGCGGCCTGACCTGGGCCGGAAGGATCGACGAAGAGCACGACAACCTCCGCGCTGCGCTCGACCACCTGCAACACCGCGACCCCCTCCGCTACCTCCAGCTTGCCGGCGCGCTCGGCTGGTTCTGGCTGGCGAGATCGCACTTCGCAGAGGGATCGCGGAGGCTCGAAGACGGGCTTGCGTCACCCGCCGCGGACGGACCGCTCACGGCCCGGGCGCTGACCTACCTCGGGGCGATCGACGCGACGCGAGGACGGTCGGCGACCGCGCTGAGTCGACTCGAGCGGGCAACCGAGCTCTGGCACACCGTCGGGGACGAGATGGAGTTGGCGGCAGCCCGCGACGAGCTTGGCTGGGCCCTGTACGAAGGAGGACAGGACGAATTGCGGGCGCTCGAGCTGTTCCAGCAGAACCTCGAGGACGCGCGCCGTCTCGGGCACCACGAGCTCGTCAGCCGCTCGCTCGCCGGCGTGTGCCAGATGCTCGTAGTGACAGGGCAATTCGAGCGCGCGGAGCCGCTGGCACGGGAGCTCCATGCGTCGATGCGCGACAGCGAAGACGTCGTGTACATGTGCGCGGGGGATCACTACCTCGCCGACTGCGCCATGCACCGGCGCGACTACGCGCTCGCCGAGCGGCACCAGCTGAGCGCCCTCGAAATCGCGATTGCGAGTGCAAACGTGATGCAACAGGCCACCGAGATCCTGGGTCTCGCCCTAACGGCCGCCGGCCTCGGACGCGACGAAGACGCGCTCCGCCTCGAGGGAGCCGTGGACGCGAAATACGCGGAGCTCGGCGTATTTGCCATCCCGTGGTTCGAGTCCTGGCGCGAGCGCGACCTCGGCGCAGCGCGTGCCAGGCTCGGCGAGCCGCGAGCCACCGCTGCCTTCGACGAAGGACGTGCGATGACGTGGGACCAAGCCATCGAGCTCGCGCTCGCGTCTGAGGTCGCGCCGCTCGTGCGCGCCGTCCAATAGCTCGCTCCGCTGTAGATCCGACAGACGTCGCCGTGCCCGCGGTCTTGTGCGAGCTACGATCCCGCTCGGCGTCGAGCTCGAGGTGTTCGTCCGCCGCGAGGACGCGGAGCGCTTCATCGAGGAAGTCCGCGGCGACGATCCCGAACTCGCGAGCTACCTGCGGATCGAGGAGCGGGAACTCGAGGCGGGTGGGCTGAGCTAGCTTGTTTTCAGAGGTGGGAAGCCGCAGGAGACTTCATCCGAGACAGGCTCGGCTCGCAATCGGCGCCCGCCCGACTCCCCAAGCTGTCGTATTGGACAGGGCCACGAAGCCAATGAACCCCTCGCTGTAGTAGTCCGGAGTGGCGGCCGCGCCGGTGATGCTCGCCGGCTCCCACTCACCATCATCGAACCGGTTGACGATCCGCTCCTCGGGAACACCCCCGGTGCCGGCAGCCCAGAGATCACCGTCGAAAGCGCCCATTGCCGAGATGTCGTGAATCGGCGAGAACTCCCGGGTCCACTTACCTCCGTCCCAGCGCCATAGCGGGGAAGGCTCCCCGGAGTAGTAGTCGGGCACGCCCCATGCCTCATCGCGGGTTGTAGCCGTGATGTTGTCGAGACCGTCGATCTCCGCCGGAGTCGCGATCTCGAGCCACGCCTCTCCGTTCCACCGCAAGACGAGCGTTCCCGTTTCCTGGTCGTACTCGTCGAGTGACGCGTAGCCAACGGCCCACACCGAGTCGGCCGAGAAGGCCGAGATGTCCTCCAGAAGCCCGTTCGGACGGTTGACTTCCGAGAGGCTCCAGCGTTTTCCATCCCAATGCGCGATGTAGGGGGCGGCTGCACTGCCCGTGGTTCCAAAGTCGGTGCCAACGAGCCACACGTCATCGGCCGACACTGCTTCGATTGCGCTCGAGTTGACGTGCTTCCACCTGGGCGGCGGCTGCAGGTCCGACCAGTTCGCGCCGTCCCAGTGACCTAGCCAGTCGTCCTCGCCGACGCGCGTCCCGATCGCCCAGACGTCACGCGGCCCAATCGCGGTCACGTCAATCAGCGTCTCAACGTCCCCGACCGTGGTGCGCGCCCAGCGGTTTCCGTCCCAACGCAAGGCAATTGCCACCTGTGACGGGCTCAAGTGCTCCGACGAGCCGACAGCCCACACCTCGGTCGGGCTCGACGCATCAGCCGCAAGGAGGATGGCCTCGTCGAGACCCCCGACCCCTTCCATCGTCACTGGCTCGCAGCGCGGAACTTCAGCTGCCTCCGACCCACCGCAGCCCGTAAGCACCAGGATCAGAGCGACGGTCGTGAGCGGGCGCGACACGGTTAGATCCTCACGTGGTCGACGAACAGGGTCAACCCTCCGCGGACGTGCGCGGTACCGATCCTGAGCTAGCGACCAGCCTGCGCACCGAGGAGCGCGAGCTCGAGGCGGGCGGGCTGAACTAGCCTGCCGTCGAGACGGAGCGGCGTCTCCTCTTGCACCGCTCCGTCTGGTTCGGCGCACTTACGGAGAGTTCAGGTAGCCCTCTTGCTGCGCGAGCCAGCGACTACCGAGCCCCGCATGGCCGCTTCGCCCACCTCCGGTGACCTGGGCGTACTGGCCTGTCCCGCGCACGACCGTCCAGGTGCCGATGGCGACACCGGGTGGGTAGCCGTAGCGGGTGTTCTCGTTGGAGACTTCGACCCATTCGGTCCGTTCTCGAATCGTGAGCGTCCCTTGCTTCCCGGTGAGTGTCCAGACTTGCCCGTCGTAGATCGTGACCTTCTGTCCCTTGCGCATCACGTCACGCCCGTGGGCTTCTCTCTCGGTAGCGAGCGAGCCCGAGTCGCGCTTCAGGGGTCCGGCCTGTAGCGGCGTAAGTACGAACGTCTTCTGTGGGTAGAGCTTCATGTCGATCGCCACCCGCTGCTTCGCTGCGTTAGGCCCTGCCGCCGCAACTGATGCCAGCGTGACCGCCGCTGCGAGCGCGACGAGGGCTACCACTTGAGCTTTCATGCGAACTCCTTTTCAGAAGCACTGGATTGCTCATCCGCACGCCGAGCACACGGACTCGCCGTGCGGGAGGATCGGCTCGAAAATGACGAAGAAAAACGCGCCCGGCCCCTCGGTCGGCACCTCGCCGCGCACATATCCCAGCGCGTACGCCTGCTCTTGAGTCGGCTTGCGATCGAGCCCCGCGCGGTCGAGGGCTTCGGCGAGCGTGCGTGCCTCGGCAACCGTTACCTGCGAGCGGTAGTCGTATACAGGGCGCAATGGGACGCCGGCGCCGCCGTAGAAGTGTCGCAGTCGCGTCCTCGGCTTGGCAGCGAGAAGCGCTTCGGCCGAATCCGGAAGCAGAGCCAAGATCCGAGAAGGCTCCAACGTGTCCGGCCGCGCGCCGAAGTCGATCGCGAATCTCGACGGCACGTACGCCCTACTCTCGCGTTCTTGCCATGCGCTCGCGGGCAACCACGTGGTGGGGTTCGTCAGCCGGGCGACGAGATGGCGCAACTCGCTTCCCTCCTCACTCGTGGCGGTCGTAGCGGCGGGGTCGCCGGGCAGAGGCGGACACTGCGACCCGTGCCAGGTGACGCGAACGCGTCGATCCCCGTTGCTGACCTCGATGAGGTTGAAGCAAGGCGCGTCTTGCACGCTGAGAACGCTGTCGTGCACGAAAAGTCCGGTCGAGATCGCCTCCGCGCGCATGCGCTCGACACCTTCGCCCGTGAGACGCTGCTCCAGGAAGCCACTCGACCGTTCATTCGCGCCCCCGGGCAGAGCGTCTCCGGGGCTCTCGAACTGCCGCTGCGAGATCACTCGTCCATCCGCGTACACCCATAGGTGCGTGCGCGAGCCACCGCCGACCCCGTAGGCGCTCAGCACCAGCTCACCGGCCTCAGGACTGCTTGGCGTCGCCCCCTCCGGCGGCAGGCCGATGAAGCCCTTGTCGAGGACGAAGGCGCGCACGGCGAGCGCAGAGGCGCTGACCACCGCGACGAATACGACCACCGCGAGCACCACGAAGAGTCGACGCCGACGTTGCCTGAACGTGCCAGGGTGCCCGAGCCACCGACGGCCATTCCGAGCGCCCACCCGGCCGACGACATCAGCCCAGTCGCCGGGGAGCGGCTCGGGCGCCAGCGCGGCGAACCGAGCGGCGAGCAGATTGTCTTGGTAAGTGCTCATGCCGTCACCTCGTTGACCGTAAGCTCGGCGCTGAGCTGCTGGTGCGCCTTGGACAGGGTCGCCGCGACCGTTCCTTCGGCGATTCCCAGCACCTCGCCGATCTCGGCGTAGGAGAGATCCGCGAAGTAGCGCAGAAAGATCGCCATCCGTCGCTGCGGCGGCAGCTTCCGCACCGCAGCCGCGAGCGTCGGATCGCTGCTCTCATCGACGAACACCGCCTCCGGCACATCGTCCGCTGCGAGTTCGTGCGATCCCGTCTTTCCGATGGCGACTCGGAACGCAATCCGCCACACCCACGCCTCGAGCGATCCATCGCCGCGAAATCCGTCCTGCTTTAGAAGTGCTAGTACGAACGCCTCCTGCACCACATCGCGGGCGCTCTCAACGTCGCCCGTCACCGACGCGAGCATCACCTGGAAGGCTCCCTGACGTCGCCGGTAAAGGTCTTCCAGGTCGGAGTCGAGACGACCCATGCTCATAAGAGCTAGATCGCGGACAAATCCTTTATCGGGCCCGACGCGTGCATCCTGAGGCGATCATGACCGAGAGACTCCCGAATCCGCCGCTCGAGGACGCGCTGCAGCTCGTTCATCTCTATCCAGAGCGCGGGTCACCGAAGTACGAGAGGCGACGCTGTGCTGGCTCGAGCGGTACCTGATCGAAGGCACGCCGAGGCTCCAGCACTTCGCCGAGGTCGCCGGGGAACTTGCGAGGCGGCGAGAAACGATTAGCGGCGCGACTCGATACCGCAGCTCGCTTTGGCGAGGGCCTCGAGGCGGAGAGACCGGTGTCTCGACGCCGGCGGCTTGAAAACGTCCCCGGACACTCGTATCGTTGCCTGCTGAGCGGACGCCAGCCCGCCGACGAGCCGGATCTGCGGCACGACCCGCCGACAACACTCGGCCTCCGCCAAGTCGAACACGACATAGGGGAGGTACCCATGAAGAAGTCCTCGTTCGTCGTGCTGCTACTCGTCGGCGCGACCGTCTTGGGGGCAACCGTGTTGCGCGAGCCGATCGCGTGGGCGGCGCAAGCTGTCGATGCGCAGATCATCGGCCCGCTCGATGCGAATGGAAATGTCAAGGTTCATGAGCAGGGAACCGCAAGCGTGGCCGTCGTCGGCGACGTCTCGGCGAAGCTGGCGATTCCGGCGACACAGTTCAGCATCAAAGCCTTCACACTGGGCGACTTCGTGAGCACGTATCCGGCTGGGACGAACCTCGCGATCACGAGCGTCACGATCTCGAATGATCACGACACTGGTCTCAGCGCTGGGGTAAACGCCGCATACAAGCTCCAGGAAGGCCCCGGCGATTGCGGACTGGCGCAACAGGTCGCCGGCATACATTTCCCCGTACCGGCGCATGACATGCGGACGGTCTCATTCCCGCAGCCCTGGGTGTTCCCCGCGAGCCAAGCGCCCCACCTTGCGACATGCTTGAGAGCCGCCTCTGCCCCGCACGCTGCCGAGTTCATGATCGTCGGCTACAGCTTCTGAACGAGTCCCGTCGACAACGCGTAGACGCGGGGGCTGCGGGTTTCAGGCCCGCCACCCTCGCGACTCTCGGGTCCTTCACCGAGGGCGCAGGCGCAAGCACTTCGCGGAGACCACTGCGAGTCTCGCCAGAAGTGGGTTCTGAGCTCGCGAGCTACCTCCGCTACGTGGCGCTTGGGCTGGCACTCGCGTGCGTCCTACTAGCAGCGGCAGTGCTACGTAACGACGCTCAGGCGCAAGCCCCGCGACCCAGCTCACCGGTGCTCGTCACGAATGCGAGCACTCAGCGAGTACCTGTGCAGTCGATCTTCCAACCCGTGCAGAGCTCGACGTTCGGAGGTTTTGCGACCGGTGACCGATTTAGCACCGAGGAGGAGCTCTACACCGTTCCCGCCGGGAAGACGCTTGTCATCGAGGGCTTCAGCGTCTCATCGAATCTTGCTGCAGAGACAGAGAGGCTCGATGCAACATTGGAATCTGAGTTCGAAGACAGCCTCCCGATGACCTGGCACCTCGTGCCCACTGACTTAGGGGTTGCCTCGACTGGCGCCCGCGTATTTCGGGGTTCAACGGAGTTGACTGCGTACGCTGCGTCTGGGACGACCGTGGTGGCGGCTGCACGGCGTGAGTCCACAGACCTGGGAGGCACAACAATACGATTCGGAATCTCGGGTCACCTCATCGACACGCCATAGCTCCAGATAGGGGTGAGACCGCGGGGCTTGGCGTGGTGGGCCCCGCGGTCTTCTTGCTCGTGGTGCTCATCCGCGCAAGGACGCGGAGCGCTTCATCGAGGACGTGCGCGGCGACGATCCCGAGCTCGCGAGCTACCTGCGGATCGAGGAGCGGAAGCTCGAGGCGGGCGGGTTGAACTGAGCGCGAGTCTTCACCGCTCCCTTGTAGAGTCGTGCACCCCGAGAGAGGAGCTACGTGTCTTCAGACCGCTTCGCACGCTTCCTGCCGCTCGCAGGGGTACTCGCTGGACTCTTGCTCGCCGGTGGTCTCACCCTGACTTACAGCATTCCGAGCAGTGAGACCTCGTTCGAAGAGACGTTCGCATGGTGGAAGGACAACCGGGGACAGCATCAGATCTCGGGCCTTCTGCTCGCACCCTTAGTTGCGCTCATGCTCGTCTTCTTCGGGGCTGGATTGCAGCGAAGCCTCCGAAGCGGCAACCGCGACTCCGGTCATGGTTCGGTGGCGTTCGGCGGTGCGATCCTCGGCGCTGCCGGGTTCGCCCTCATCGGAGAACTCGAAGGTGCTGCAGCGAACGCGGCGCACGAGGGCCATTCGGAGGCCGTCTATGCGCTCAGCCAACTCCATTCATACGACTGGCTGACGTTCAACGCAGCTTGGGCAGCTGTGCTACTCGCTACGGGACTCGGTGCGCGTCGCAACGGAATGCTGCCGAGCTGGCTCGCCTGGGCGACCATCGTCCTCGGGGCGACACAGTTGACCCCGATCGGCTTTCTCGGGTCACTCCTCATCCCTCCGTGGTTGATCGTGGTGGGAATCTGGCTCTTCTGGAAAAGCAAGGTCGCCGTCCCGACCGAACCAGTTGTCGGGCTGGCAGACGACGAGGTCGCCGTCTCGACGCCTTAGCGCCACGGTGGGGACGATCCCGACCTCGTGAGCTACATGCGGATCGAGGAGCGCGAGCTCGAGGCGGGCAGGCCGTGAGAATAATGCCTCGGTGCGAAGTTCGCGGGCCAAACAGGGACGGATGTGGCGACTCCTGCCGACGCTATCCGCAGGCGTGTTCGCCGTGGTGTCCGCTTGCGGAGCGCAGGCTGCCCGCAGTGCGCACGATGGAAGTGTTGTCCCCGTGCGAGTGGTCGTCGGCAACCTTCGCCAACCCGTGCACGTCGTACCCGCCCCAAGCGGTCGTGAGGGTCGGATGTTCGTTGTCGAGCTTGGGGGGCGGGTCCGGATCGCAGAGGGCGACCGCCTGCTGCGGCGACCGTTCTTGGATCTCCATGCTGTCGTGGCTCACGGCGGCCTACGCGGGCTTCTCTCGCTCGCGTTCCACCCTCGGTACGTCGTCAACGGCCGTGCATACGTCTACTACGTGGGCCGCGATGGCGCGACCTACGTCGCCGAGATCCGCACCGTACGAGGGTTCGCCGCTTCAAGCCGCGTACTGCTGCGCATTCCCGCGTCTCGCGCGCCGTACGCACACTACGGAGGCCACGTCCTCTTCGGCCCAGACGGCCTTCTGTACGTCTCCATCGGAGATGGTGGCGTTCCAGCGACGGCTCAAGACCCGGACGTCCTGCTCGGCAAGATCGTGCGACTGCGTGTCGGGGGGGCGAACGCAAAACCGGAGATCGTTGCCAGCGGTCTGCGCAACCCGTGGCGGTTCTCGTTCACTCGGGATGGATCGGCGCTCGTGATCGGGGATGTCGGCGCGAACCGCCGCGAGGAGATCGACGTCGTCCGGCGACGGCTCTTCGGGCGAGCAAACCTCGGTTGGCCTTGGTTCGAGGGCACCGTTCGACGAGCTCGACCCGAGCCAGATGGGCGAACCGTCCTTGTCAAGCCGTTCGTCGAGTACGGGCACGCTCGCAAGCGCTGCTACTCCGTCGTCGGCGGGATCGTGTACCGGGGAGCGCTCTTTCCGGACCTCCGAGGTCGCTACATCTTCGGTGACTTGTGTGGCGGCATGTGGAGCGTGCGTCTATCAGGCGGCGGAGCTCGGCGCTCTCTGCGTGCGGAGTCCTTCGCTGCGTTGGGCATCCTCACGAGCATCGCCGAGAGCGCCGAGCGCGAGATCTTGCTGGTCGGTGGTGATGGCAGCATCGTGTCTCCAGTACCCCGGTGAAAGGCATGCCGCGAGCGACGAGCCTGGTGACGTGGTCGTGACTCCCGACGACAGGGAGGCGCTCGTTACGTCTCGCGTCGGGGCCGAGCCTGGCCCGCTGGCGGCGCTGCTCGAGGTTTTGATCGCTCCCTCGCGGCGTGAGGCCGACGACGCACTCCCCTAGCGCCCTCGCGAGCTACTGCGGATCGAGGAGCGCGAGGTCGAGGCGGCTGGCGGAACTAGACACCCCAGCATCATCCATCGACTCCCCCACCCGCCCTCCGCGCCGGTGCTCGTTGCAGCTACTACCTAGGACAGCATGCGGCCCGTCAGGGCCCGAACACTTGTGCCCGGCCGCTTCCGTGCCGGGAGGGATCGGGCCGCCGGTTCTCCGGCACCTTGACGGCCGACCGTCCGCCTCTGTCCGCGAGCGGCTCGTCGTCGAAGCGAGGGACGACGTGTAGGTGCGCGTGGTGCGGAGGCTGTCCCGGTTCGGAGAAGCAGTTCCAAACAAGCATGTAACCGTCCGGCGCTAGGCGCTTGTCCTGTGCGGCTTTCGCCTTGATGAGAAGTTCGTGCGTCGCCTCCCACTCCTCAGGCGTGAAGTCGAAGGGCGAGAGGCGATGCGCGTGGGGGATGATGACGCCGCATCCCGGCAGCACGTCGGGCGGGTCGCGGGGATCGCGCGTCGAGGCGTACAGGCAGAAGGCGTTCTCGATGCACACGTCGGCCGCACGGAACTGGGTCAGATCGCAGAAAACACAATCGCTTTCGGTCATGACCGCATTCTTGCCTTACGCGCGGCCGTCCTGCTGCCCCGAGCTACCTGCGGATCGAGGAGCGCGAGCTCGAGGCGGGCGAGCTGAACTAACGTCTATGGAGTGGGCGACCACTTTGGTCGACGGTTGAACCCCAACTCGGTTGGTGTGTTTGTCAGATTGGTGACACCGGCACCCGCAGCCGTCATGACGTAGATGTCTCCGTTTCCGTCGCGCGAGCTCACAAACAGGATCCGTCCGTCAGAAGTCCAGGCCGGCTCAAGGTCGGCGGCTCGGTTTCGGGTCAGGTTCAGATGTCTCGTCCCCGCGACGTTGATCAGATGAATCTCGCGCTTGCCGGGGCCGCCCGTGAAGCTCGAAAACACGATCGTGCGTCCGTCTGGCGAAAACAGCGGCACATCGTCGTCAGGTGACTTTGTTCGGGTCAAGTTCTCCTGGGCCGAGCCATCCCGGTTCATGACGAAGATGTCGCCGTTCACGACCCCTTGGCCTGCCGCAAAGGTGATCCTGAGGCCATCGGGTGACCACGCTGGTACGAGCGCGTCCAACGTCGTCTTCGGTGTGACCACGCGCTGGCCCGTACCGTCGGGGTTCATGACGATCAACGGGAAGCCGCGGACATCTCCGTAGTTGTCGCGCTCGAAGACGATCTGGGTCCCGTCAGGAGACCATGCGGGAGCCAAGTCTTCGATCTTCGGGCGCGGAGCTGTCAGGCGAGCCAAACCGGAGCCGTCTGCATTCACGGTGTAGATGGCAGCGCCGTACCTCTTGTATTGACCGCTGAATGCGATCTGCCGCCCGTCGGGCGACCATGTTGGAGCGTACCCAACCCAAACCAGTGTGGACACGATCCTCCGGAGCTCTGTGCCGTCTCGGTTGATCACCAACAGATCACCTATCCCCTGCCCGCTACCCCGGACGAAGGCGATCATGCTGCCGTCGGGAGACCACGCTGCGGACCTCCCAGGTGCGAGCGATCGCTGACCGGTTCCGTCGACGTTCATGACGTAGATCTGCGTCACCCTGTCTGCCGTACGTTCGAAAGCGATCAAGGGAGCAATCGGCTGAGCGGTACGCCCGGAACTGCCCTGTTGCGCAGAGGCTGAACCTTGGGCAGCAAGCAGCATTAGCAGGGCGATTGCGACCGGAAGCCTCATGTGCGGAGCGTGACGAGACGACAAGGCGTTGTCCATGGGAACATACGTTCTTGACCGCTCAGCCGCACGCGCTTGTCCGCTTCCGTCGGGCGATCGAGCGCCGAGCACTGTGGATGGCGGAGGAGGAAGGCGAGCAAGGCACCGTCCGCCCAGTGCAGGTCCTCGACGACGAGCACGGTCGGGCCCTGTGCGGACAATGCCTCCAGGAAGCGCCGCCACGCCGTGAACGACGCCTCCTGGGAGGCAGCCTCGGCAGGCGCGCCCACGAGTGGGGAGAGGCGCACTTTGATCCAGACGCGGTCGGGGTCGTCGGCGGGCAGGGCGCGTTCGAGCTTGGCCTCGGCCTCTTCGGGCGAGTCGGACTCGAGAATGCCGCACTCCGCTTTCACGATCTCCCCGAGCGCCCAGAATGCGATCCCCTCGCCGTACGGCAGGCAGCGGCCCTGCCGCCAGCGAACGAGCTCTCCGGGGCGATCCTCGATGTAGCCGAAGAGCTCCTGCGCAGAGGCGGCTCTTGCCGACGCCCGGCTCGCCGACGATCGTGACCAGCTGGCACGAGCGCTGCTGCGCCGAGCGCTCGAAGGTGCTGATCAGGAGCGGCTTCTCGAGCTCCCTGCCGACGAGCGGCGCGGTATGCGTGCGGGTCACGTCCGAGCCGAAGCGGGCGCGGGCGGCGAGCGGGCGGTAGAGGGCGAGCGGCTCGGTCTTACCCTTCACCTGCACACGCTCGAGCTCCTCGTAGTCGAAGACGCGCTCGGTCTGCACGGTACGTCTGCTCCGAGACCGCGATCCCGTCCACCGGTGCTGCACCCTGCAGGCGGGAGGCGGTGTTGACGACGTCGCCCGTGACGATGCCTTCGCCCTCTTCGGGACGGGCGCCCAAGGCGACGACCGCCTCCCCGGTGCCGATACCGATCCGTACCTGGAGCGCGAGCGTCGGATCGTCGTCGTTCAGCTCTTCGATCGCCTCGAGGATGCGAAGCCCGGCGCGGACAGCCCGCTCGGCGTCGTCCTCGTGCGCTGTCGGGGCGCCGAAGACGGCCATGACCGCGTCGCCCACGAACTTCTCGACAGTGCCGCCATAGCGCTCGATCTCCTGGCGCAGGCGGGCGTGGTAGGGGCGGATGCGAGCGCGCACGTCCTCGGGGTCAGCTGCCTCCGAGGCGGCGGTGAAGCCGACGAGGTCACAGAAGAGGACGGTCACGATCTTGCGCTCCTCCTGCACCGGCGCTGCCGGCTCGGCAGTCAGGGGAGCTCCGCAGAACGGGCAGAACGGGAACTCGCCCGGGAGTTCCTTACCGCACGAAGGGCAGGTCGGCACGCGCGCAGTCTAAGGTCGTGGCTCTCGTCAGTCGTGCCGCGGATCAGGACACGCGCTCAAGCGACATTCCCTAACACTCGGGCACGCCGCCGTCATCTCGCCCGATGTTGAAGGACGCGCCTACGCCGTAGGCTCTGCGCGTGATTACTTGCCCGAACTGCGGCCAGGAGAACCCGGAAGCCTTCCGCCTGTGCGGGATGTGCGGCTCTTCGCTCACCGCTGAGCCGATCGCAACCCGCGAGGAGCGCAAAGTTGTCACCGTCCTCTTTTGCGACCTCGTCGGCTCAACGGCGCTTGGAGAGTCGACCGATCCGGAGGCGCTGCGCGCTCGCATGCGTCGCTACTTCAAGGATCTGCGCGCGATCATCGAGCAGCACGGCGGCACTGTGGAGAAGTTCGTGGGCGACGCGGTCATGGCCGTCTTCGGGATCCCGGTGTCCCACGAGGACGACGCCCTCCGCGCGGTGCGCGCGGCTATGCAGATGCAGGCCGCGATCGGCGAGCACGGGCTCGAGGCGCGGATCGGGGTGAACACCGGGGAGGTTGTGGTCGGTGGCGAGGGCGAGACGCTCGTCACCGGCGACGCGGTCAACGTTGCCGCGCGGCTCGAGCAAGCCGCGCGGGCCGGGGAAGTGCTCATCGGAGCCAAGACGCGACTCCTAGTCCGCGATGCAGTCGTCGTGGAGCCCGTCGAGCCTCTGGCGCTCAAGGGGAAGTCCGAGCCGGTCGGGGCGTTCCGTCTTCTCGAGGTGATCAGCGTTGCTACAGCGCTTGCACGTCACCTCGAAACCCCGCTCGTCGGTCGCGAGCGCGAGCGACAGCGGCTCTGGCGCGACTACGAGGACGCGGTCGCCGATCGCACGTGCTCGGCTCTTCACCCTGCTCGGCCCTGCGGGGATCGGCAAGTCCCGCCTCGTCGCCGACTTCCTCGGACGCATCGGAGACGGGGCCGACGTCCTACGCGGGCGCTGCCTCTCGTACGGGGAGGGAATCACCTATTGGCCGCTCGTCGAGATCCTCGTCGCAATCGGCATCGAGCCCGACACCGTGATCGGTACGTCGCCTCCCGAGACACAGCTCGCCTTCCGCCGTCTCCTTGAGGCTCGGGCGGAAGAGCGTCCGCAGGTCGTCGTCATCGACGATCTGCAGTGGGCTGAGCCGGTCTTCATCGACCTCGTCGAGCACGTCGCGGACTACTCACGCGATGCACCGATCGTCCTCCTTTGCGTCGCGCGCACCGAGCTGCTCGATCTTCGGCCGGGCTGGGGCGGAGGCAAGATGAACGCAACATCGCTCCTGCTCGAGCCGCTGGACGCGGGGAGTGCGCGGAGCTGATGGATCGACTCGTCACGGACGCTCTTGTCGACTCGGCGACTTCGGCAGCGGATCACGATCGCTTCGGCCGGGAACCCGCTCTACGTCGAGGAGATGCTCGCGATGGTGCGGGAGCACGGCGTTCGGAGACGAGATCGTCGTCCCGCCGACGATCCATGCGCTCCTCCAAGCGCGCATCGACTCGCTCGACGGCGACGTCCGCATGGTCATGGAGCGAGGATCAGTCGAAGGGCGAGGTCTTCCACCGCGGCTCCGTGGCGGTGCTTTCTCCTGATTCCCTTCGACCCGCGGTTGAGTCCCATCTCGCGACGCTCGTACGCAAGGAGCTCATCCGCTCGACGCCGCCGACGTTTCCGGACGACGAGGGCTTCCGCTTCCGGCACCTGCTCATCCGCGACGCCGCATACGAGTCGCTGCCGAAGGCAACCCGTGCCGAGCTCCACGAGCGCTTCGCCGACTGGCTCTCTGGCCACGACCTCGTCGAAAGTGACGAGATCGTCGGCTACCACCTCGAGCAGGCGCATCGGTATCGGGCCGAGCTCGACGGCTCCGATGCGGCGCTCGACGGACTCGCGCGTCGCGCTTCCGCGTGTCTCGCGGCGGCCGGGCGAGGAGCCCTCGAACGCGGCGATTTCAACGCCGGCCGCTCACTGTTCGGCCGTGCGACGAGCCTGTTGCCGGAGCACGACGAGGCGAGACTCGCGCTCGCGCCGGACTACGCCGACGCCCTGCTCGAGTCGAACTACGACGAAGCATGGAACGTGCTGTCGCAGGCGAGGGAAGCCGTCGACCCGGGAACGCGGGCTCACGCCGCAGTGTCGATGGCGACCATGAGGCTCGTTACGGGTCACGCGAGCTCGTCCGAGGACAGCGAGGCGTGGCGGAACGAGGCGCGGACCGTCTTCGAGGAGTCCGGGGACGAGTACGGCCTGGCGCGCTACTGGTGGAGTGTGGCCATGGAGTCATGGCTCAGGATGCGCGCGCAAGAGACGGCCGATGCAGGGGAGCGCGCGCTCGCGCATCTCGAGCGCGCCGGCGAGAGGGGTGCAAGACTGAAAGCGAGGGTGCGAGGCAGGTTGGGCTCGTGCTACTACCATGGCCCGATGCCGGTCGACGAGGCACTCGAGCGCATTCGGGCGCTACGGGCAGACGAGCACGGCCTCCTCGCGGAAGCGTGGTCGAGCGTCGACATCGGACGCCTGTACGCCATGAAAGGGGAACCCGACCGTGCCCGCGAGCTCTGGAGTGACGCGCGCCAGGTGTACGTCGACGCAGGTCTCCTCATGACCGCCGCTACGTTCGCCCAGGGCGGAGCCGAGATCGCCTTCCGGGCGGGCGACCTCCATGACGAGGAGTCGCTGCTTCGGGACAGTCTCGAGATCCTCGAAGGAATCGGCGAGCGTGCTTTCTATGCCACTCAGGCTCTCCTGCTCGCCGAGTGCCTCTACCGCGCAGGGGCAGATGACGGAGAGGTCGAGGAGTTGTGCGCGAAGGCGCGCGAGAGGACGCCAGCCGAGGATCTCACGAACTTCGTCTGGCTCGACATGGTCAGTGGGTTGCTTCACGCGCGCCGCGGCGAATACGAGCAAGCCGAGGAGCGCTCGCGTCGAGCAATCGCGCTGGCCGAAACAACGGACTTCCACTTCGCACGGTCGTACTCCCGTGCGTACCTCGCCGAGGTCTTGGCGCTGTCCGGTCGGAGCGAAGAGGCAGAGGAGGTCGCGGCGAAGGCGTTCGAAATCTTCGAGGCGAAGGGTGACGTCGCCGCCGCCGCGCAGTTTCGCTCGCGTCTCTCTTCGCTCGGCGTCAAGGTCGACTAATCGTCCTCGCCGAGCGCTGCTACGTGATGGCTCGCCCGCGGGCGGGTGCGCCAGCTTTGCCAAACGTCGCGAGGGGGTGGGACTGGCAAGAGGAAGACCCGCGGCACGAACACCGCCACCGTTGATCGGCGGGCCGCGACCTAAAACGGAAGCCGACTAGCCAGGGCACGTCGCTCAAGCGACATCCCGCACACTCGGGCAGGCGAGGGTGACTTCGCCTGAAACCTCAGAACGCATAACCCGGAGGTCGCAGGTTCAAATCCCGCCCCCGCTACTAAAAAAGCCCCGGAAACGGGGCTTTTTCGTTCTCGCCGCGGCGATCAGCGGGCGGGACTTTAGCCCAACTTTGCCTTGAGGTATGCGTGCCGCCCAAATCAGGGTCTGCGAGTTGCCGCAAGCGGAGAGCACCCTCGCGCAGGCGTGTGGCTACGCGCTTGGTCTACGAGTCGAGCCGAATCTGGCTGAGCATCCCATCGGGCGCCTAATCGAAGCGGGCGTCCTTGTTACGGTCAACAGCGACGATCCCAACGCGATGAATCTGACCGTCTCCGGGGAGTTCCTAGCGATCGGTAGCGAACTTGACTGGGGCGTCAACGATGTCGCCCGATCAACGTACACCGCAATCGATGCGGCCTTCTGCGACGCAGATTGCGCACAGAGGCTGCGCTCCAGAGTCGACGCTTTCCTGGCCGCGCTCCCGAGCTCTGCGGAAATTGCATCAACCTAAACCTCGCAGCTTGGCGACCGGATTCAAGAGGTAGGTCGGCCGGGCCAACCCGGCCTGGAGAACACGGCGGCCTCCCGAGGCTACGGGCTCCAGTTCTCTGCGGAGGCGCCAAACCTTTGGCAAACTTTTGCCCACATGGGGTGACCTCAGCTGACGTTAGACGATCGAGGATGATCGAACAACGCCGTATTGGCCCCAGTTGACCCAGAAGGCAACGTCTCATAACCTCACCCGCCCGCAGACCGTCCGTGGCCACCTCACATGACCTCACTGGGTAAATAACCTGGAGGTCGTATCTCGGGCTACTCGCCTCAACCATGCGGTTTCCGCGGAGCAACGACCACGTCGCCTACGCGTAAACCGCATGGCGAGTCAGATGTGAAATGGGTGCCACAAATGTGCGTCGTCGCGCGTGCCCTAGAGTCATGCACATGCGCTTCCGCGAGTGGGCGAGCACAGCCGTAGCCCGGGCCGCCGCCGTCGGCTCTCTGCCGTCGGACACCCCCGAAGAGCGGTTGCGCAAGTCGGCGCTCGTCCTTTCCTCGCTTCTGATCACAACGCTGTCCTTCGTCTGGGTCGGGACCTATGCGGCTCTTGGGCTCTGGCGCTCGGCGCTCATTCCATTCGCATATCAAGCCGCATCGTTAGCGGGGCTCGCTTTCTTCGCGAGGACGAAGCGCTACGGCGTGTATCGCGCGAGCCAGGTCGCGATGTTCCTCGTTTTGCCCTTCCTTCTCCAGTGGAGTCTGGGCGGATTTGTGGAGTCGGGCGCCGTCGCGATCTGGGCTTTTGTCGCGCCCCTCGGCGCGCTGGTGTTCTATGGGCCCCGCCAGGCGATCACCTGGTTCGCGGCCTTCCTTGCCTTAGTCGCTTTCTCGGCTACCATCGACGGCGACCTTCCGGAGCCTTCGGAGGAGATTCCGTCCTCGGTCGTCGTGGCGTTCTTCGCGCTCAACATCGTTGGCCCGTCGATCACGACGTTCGCCCTTCTTGAATACTTCGTCCGCTCGCGCGACCGCGCGCACGAGCTACTGGCCGCGGAGCAGGAGCGTTCAGAGACCCTTCTATTGAGCATCTTCCCGCGGGCTATCGCTGAGCGGCTGAAGGTCTCGCGAGAGGTCATCGCAGAGCGGAGCGAGGAAGTCTCGGTCGTCTTCGCCGACATCACGGGCTTCACTCCTGTCGCGGAGCGACTGCCGGCGGAGGAGGTCGTTCTCCTCTTAGACGAGATCTTCTCGGCCTTCGATGAGCTAGTGGCGCACCACGGCCTCGAGAAGATCAAGACGATAGGTGACGGCTACCTAGTCGCGGCCGGGATCCCAACACCACGGGCCGATCATGCGGAGGCGGCAGCTCGCGTGGCGCTCGCAATGAGGCAGGCGCTGACCCAGCTACCAGTCGCGGCTGGCTTGAACCTCCGCGTCGGCATCGACTCAGGGCCGGTCGTCGCCGGCGTCATCGGCCGGACCAAGTTCGGCTACGACATCTGGGGCGACACCGTCAACACGGCGAGCAGGATGCAGTCTCACGCCCCGCCCGGCGGGATCCAGGTAACCGAGCGAACGTATCGTCGACTCGAGGGCGAGTTCATCTTCGAGCGGCGCACGGGAGTCGTCGTCAAAGGCAAAGGCGAGATGACGACGTACGTTCTGCTCGGGGAGCGGCGGGAGCCCTCGGTCGCCGGGACGCGCTATGAGCCGGCGAGCTCGCGCTAACGGAGGCACGACGGTCCTTCTCGGCAGCCGGACGCACGTCGATCCGGACAGAGAGTCGCAAAACCTTTGGCCAAACTTTTGCCCACCTGAGCTGACCTCGGCTGACCTCAGCCGATCGAGCCTCACGCAACCACGCCGTATTGGCATTACTCGACCTAGAAAGCAACGTCTCATAACCCGGAGGTCGCAGGTTCAAATCCTGCCCCCGCTACTGGAAAAGCCCCGGAAACGGGGCTTTTCCGTTCTCTTGGCGGTGATCGGCGGGCAGAACTATTGCCAACTTTTGGCTTGGCGGGTGCAATACATGCCCGCAGCTGGGGTCATGCGAGTTACTTCAAGCGAGAGCACGCTCGCGCATGCGAGTGACTTCGAGGTCGAGACTCTTGGCGAGCCGTCGCGTTGCGCGGCGGGATGCTTCGGAGGAGACTTGGCGGCGTGAAGCCCTCTGAGGAGATCCGGCGGATCGTCGAACGATGGATGCAAGCGATATCGGAGCGCGATTCCGAGTCGAGCCTCGAACGGGTTTCGGACCTTCCGGGCGCGCTGATGATCGGAACCGACCCGGAGGAGTGGTTCCATGGGGCGGAGGCTCATGCGATCTGGGCGCGCCAGCTCGAAGAGTTGGACTCGTTCTCCGTCGTCGGTACCGAGATCGAAGCTTGGGAAGAAGGAACCGTCGGCTGGGCGAGCGTCAAAGAGAAGATCAGCTGGGACGATCAGGAGGCGGAGGCGCGCGCCACATATGTCTTTCATCTCGAGCGCGGCGAATGGAAGGCGGTGCAGATCCACTGGTCAATGCCGAGAGGGAACGTCGATCTCTTCGGCAGGGAACTCACGGTCAGCCTCGACGCACTTGAGCGAGCGATCGAGCGCGAGCGACCAGATCTCTTTGCGACGCTTGCGGTCGACGGGACGGTCACGATCGTCTTCACAGACATCGTCGACTCAACCGTTCTTACCTCGCGCCTTGGGGACCATGCTTGGCGCGATGTCCTCAGACGCCACGACACGGTCATTCGTGACGTGACGGGACACCACGGCGGCACGGTCGTCGAGACGCAGGGTGACGGCTCGATGCTTGCGTTTTCGAGCGCGCGACGCGCAGTCGCATGTGCGCAGGTGATCCAGCGGGACATGTCGACGGCGTTTCCCGATGACTCTCCCCCGATACGGATCAGGATCGGCGTTCACACGGGCGATGCGATCCAGGAGGCGGACCGCTTCTTCGGCACCACCGTCCACTACGCAGCGCGCGTGGCAAGTCAGGCGCTCGGCGGTGAGGTTCTCGTCTCGAACCTGGTTCGAGAGCTCGTCGCTAACTCAGGAGTCCAGTTCACCGAGAGTCGCGAGGTGGAGCTCAAGGGTCTCGATGGCGCGCACCGGCTCTTCGCCGTCGACCTCACAGATCGTTAGCCGAAGGGCATCACTCTTCAAGCGACATTCCCGCACACTGGGGCATCCGACGGACTCTTCGCCACAGGTACCGCACGCACCAACCAGGACCCGACCTTCCGAGTCGTAGAGTGGGCACATGGCAGTCAAACGGATGGACAATGTCGGCATCGTCGTCGAGGACCTCGCAGCGACGATCGAGTTCTTTCGCGAGCTCGGCCTCGAGCTCGAAGGGCGAGCCATGGTGGAGGGAGAGTGGGCAGGGCGCGTCACTGGACTGGGCGACCAGCGCGTCGAGATCGCCATGATGCGCACGCCGGACGGCCACAGCCGGCTCGAGCTCTCACGCTTTCTCGCGCCGGCTGTGGTCGCCGATCACCGGAATGCCCCGGTGAACGCTCTTGGCTACCTACGCGTGATGTTTGCCGTGGACGACATCGACGAGACGCTCGCCCGACTCAGCAAGCGCGGCGCGCAGCTTGTCAGCAGCGAAGTGGTCCAGTACGAAGACGCGTATCGGCTCTGCTACATCCGGGGGCCCGAGGGACTTCTCATCGGGCTCGCCCAAGAACTCGGCTGAGCACCGGCAGCCTTGTACTCGGCCGACTCCCCACAAATTGCTGGATAGAGGCGGGCTCTAGGGACATTCCCGCACACTCGGGCAGGCGAGAGGGCAGAGAGTTGCCACCGGTCTTGTAGGGTCAGCGGGAAGGTCAGTGCAAACGCGACCGAGGCTCACACGGCAGCAGATTTTGGCTTTCCGGCGGCGGGTGGGTGCTCTCGACGAGCGAATGCCGGAGGGCTCGGAGTCGCTGCGGCGGGCCGCGTGGGCTGGCTTACAGGACAGCATGCCGAGAGCCGCGCTGCTCTCGCTGCACGCGCGGGTCGACGGGGTTGATTCATCGACGTGGGAGGATCCGTCGCTCGCCCAGCTCTGGGGGCCTCGCTACAGCACATACGTCGTCTCCAAGCGTGACTTCGCGCTGTTCTCGCTGGGGAGGCATCCCGACAACATCAAGAGCCGCCTGCGGGCCGAGCGCATCGCCGAGCAACTCCACGACCATCTCGACGGCGCGCGCATGACCGGCGGCGAGGTCGGGCGTGCGCTCGGCGTGAACCCGAACACGTTTAGGTACGCCGCAACGACGGGCACGGTCGCCATCCGCTGGGAGGGCGCACGAGCGCCGACCGTCTGGACCATCGCCGCTGCGGAGGTCGACCCGGCCGACGCGTGCCTCGAGCTCGCTCGACGCTACCTCCACATCTTTGGTCCGACCACCGCTGACGGGTTCACCCGGTGGGCAGGGATCTCGCGACGCGCGGCGGCCACCGCGTTCGCCTCGCTCGAAGGATCGCTTTTGGCGGTCCGAACGCCACTCGGCGAGGAGTGGCTGCTCGCAGACGACGAGCCGGCCATTCGCGCCGCCGAGACGGCTCCCGCGCCCGCGCGCCTGCTACCGAGTGGCGATTCCTACTTCCTGCTCGACGGACGAGAGCGGGAGCTTCTCATCCCGCGGGCGGATCAGCGGGAGCGGCTCTGGACGCCCCGCGTCTGGCCAGGCGCGCTCCTCGTCGCAGGCGAGATCCGCGGAACCTGGCGACGGGCGCAGCACACCGTGCGAATCGACGCCTGGAATCGCCTCTCGCGTGGGACGCGCGATGCGATCGAGGCCGAGGCCGGCGCTCTTCCGCTTCCAGGAGTCGACCGACGTATCGAGGTGGTTTGGAACACATGAGCCGCGCCTCTCCTTCGATCGCACCCAAGCCCTGACGGCGCTGACTTTCGCCCTCGCACATAACTCGTTGGGTCGGGACATTCCCGAACGGCTGGCCCAGGCGAGCATGATCTCCTCGCAAAGACCCGACGGAAACGGAGGAGCGCATGCGCCGCCTGAACCTCTTGGAAGACGAGCCCTGGGATGAAGTGGAGGACGACAAGCGCGTCCGCTGGTTCGGGCACCCGTTCGGGACTGACCAGCTCGGGGCGTCGCTGATCGAGTACCTGGCGCAGGCACCAGGGGGTCCTATGCACATGCACTACGGCGTCGAGGAGATGTTCTTCGTCCTCAGTGGGACACTGACCGTCCGCACGCCAGAGGGAGAGGAGGAGTTATCACCCGGAGACGTCGTCTACTTCCCGGAAGGCCGGGACGGGCTGCACGCCTTCTCGAACCCCACGGACGAGCCTGTGAGGATGCTTGGTATCTCGACCAAGCGGTTCCCAGATGTCGTCGCCTACCCGGAGCGGGGAGTTGCCTGGGTGGCGACACGCCATCCTGAACGCCCGGTGCCCGAGGGCGGCGACGAAGGAGTCATCGCCCGCTTTGACTTGCCACGCGGAGAGTGAATCCGGAACACTCGCGCCCGTCGGAGATCTCTAGGACGACGTCGGCAGGATCGCGCCGAGATCCCAAACGCGCGGGTCCGCGGCCGAGGCCCGAAGTAGGACTCCCGGCTTCGATGTGCGTGCGGCCGCGAACCCCCGGCCGTCGTCGGTGCCGAGGTAACGACCGGCGATGTCCTTGCGGGCCTGGGGTGACGTCGCCTTCGACGAGCTCGGGCACCCCGCGAACCTCAAGCCCGCGGAACGGCGGAACGGCTTCGAACACGACAAGGCGCAGCGCGGGTCACGAGCCAGATGCTTGAGCTTCACGGCGCCAAGGGCGATCACAACCTCGAAGACATCGTCATGCCACCGGAACCAGACCGGCGAGACGTTCGCGCTTCCGTCCCTGCGGTAGGTCATCAGCACGGCGGGCGATGGACCGTCGAGCAGCGAGCGGACGTCCTCGATCCATTCGTCGGCCACGGTGGCAACCTATAACGCGCTCAAGCGACATTCCCCACACTCGTGCACGACAGCGGGTATTCGCCCGGCATGTCCGAGACTCGCCCAGCGATACGCTTGCTGTGTCGTCGGATCACATCACGAAAAGGAGGAGAACATGCGCAGGACCCGACTCCGACCACCATCGGCGGCTCTGGTTGTCGCCTGCCTTGCACTCGGCATCGCGCTCGGCGGGACGGGTTCCGCGGCGGTGCTTAACGTGCCAGACGGGAGCGTCACGACCGCCAAGATCAAGAACGGCGCGGTGACGACTCCGAAGCTGAAGAACGACGCCGTCACGGTCGACAAGCTCGCTGCCAATGCCGTGAGGTCGGGTCAGGTGAAGAACGGAACTCTTCTCAGAGAGGATTTCAAGTCGGGGCAGCTCACTACGGGACCAGCCGGTCCTCCTGGACCAGCCGGGCCGCGCGGCTTGCCGGGCCCAAAGGGCTCACCCGGAGTGAGCGGACTCGAGCGCGTCGACGCGTCGACCTCATCGAGCTCCGCGAATTCGAAGAGCGTCGTTGCAACCTGCCCTTCCGGCAAGCGGGTCCTCGGCGGAGGGGCGCAGGCGACAGGCAACGGAGCCAACAAGGTCTCCATCAACCAGAACTTCCCAGACTCGGCGGGCAACAGATGGAATGCGCAAGCCGTTGAGATTGTGTCGACTGGGCAGCCCTGGCAGCTTCAGGCGTTTGCCCTCTGCGCAAACGTGAACTGAGCTAGGCCGACTTCCGATGGTCCGGCGCTCGACCATGGGTCGGGCGCCGGAGTCTTTTCTTCCCAGATCGGCTTGCATGAGCTCAAGCGCACACTCGCCCACGACAGCGGCCAGTCGCCGGAGGGCTCATGTCTGCAGCTTCCGAACCACCCTCGCGGTGCTACCGCGGTGGGGTAGCCCTCGAAACGATGCTCGAGCAGCCGCAGACGTCGCGAGCCGGGGTCTGACTCTTAGCGGCTACGCGACGAACTCGTCCGCGACGTCTAGCGCCTTGTCGAGAATCGCGATCCCCTCGTCGAGCTCCTCGATGGTGATGTTGAGCGGCGGGCAGACCATCACCATGTTCCAACGGGTCATCAGATAGAGGCCGTCCTCGAGCGCCGCCTTCGCCATCCGGGCGACCGGAGCAAGTTCCTGTCCGGTCGGGTTGAATGGAACGAGTGGCTCGCGTGTCTCGCGGCTCTTGACCAGCTCAAGCCCCCACAGACATCCCAGCCCGCGCACGTCTCCGATCGAGGGGTGCCGCTGCTGAAGTTCGCGGAGTCGGCGCTCGAACTCAGGACCCATCGCCGCGGCGTGCTCGACGATCCCTTCCTCCCGAAAGGCCTCGATCGACGCGACGGCCGAGGCGCACGCGAGCGGATGACCACTGTAGGTGAGTCCGCTCGCGAAGTACTTGTCGCGGACCCAGTCCGCGATCCTCTCACGAAAGATCATCGCTGCCAGCGGGACGTAGCCCGAATTGATGCCCTTGGCGACGACGAGGATGTCTGGCACGACGTCCCAGTTCTCGCACGCGAACCACTTGCCGGTGCGACCGAAGCCAGCGATCACCTCGTCGCAAATGAGCAGGACGCCGTAGCGGTCGCAGACCTCGCGGACCGACTGGAGGTAGCCGTCTGGGGGGACGATGACTCCGTTCGGGCCGACGACGGTCTCGAGGATGACCGCGGCGACGTTGTCGGGCCCCTCGTACTGGAGCAGCTCTTCCAGGTGCGGCCCGCCGCTGCAGACCGGACACGGATCGGGATGACCGGCAGGGCAGCGGTATGTGTACGGGTCGAGCATCCGGACGACTCCCGGAATTCCAGGCTCCGCAGGCCAGCGCCGCGGATCTCCGGTGAGCGTTATCGCCCCGGCGGTTGCGCCGTGATACGAGCGATACCGAGCGATGATCTTGTGCCGCCCCGTGTACCAGCGGGCGAGCTTGATCGCGTTTTCGTTCGCCTCCGCTCCGCCGTTCGTGAAGAACGACATCGTCAGGTCACCGGGGGTCACCTCCGCTAGCAGTCGCCCTAGCCGCGAGCGTGACTCGCTCGCCATCGGTGCACCGATCGTGCAGAGCTGCTTAGCCTGCTCCGTGACCGCCGCGACGATTCTTGGATGCTCGTGCCCTAGCGCGAGGTTGACGAGCTGCGAGGCAAAGTCGAGGTAGCGCTTCCCGTCGTAATCCCAGAAGTAGCGCCCCTCGCCGCCGGCGACTGCGATCGGCGAGATCGCGTCCTGCACCGACCACGAGTAGAGGACGTACCGCTTCGCATCCTCGAGAATCTGCTTTCCGCGCTGGGTGTCGACCGCGACGCTGGCCACGCTCCGATCCTATAGGCCCCCGGCGGGCATCCACAGCAGACAATCGCGACGCAGTCGCCCCGTCTAGTTTGGCATTCGTGCGGCAGCCACTCGCCTCAAGCGACATTCCCGATCACTCGCCCAAGCAGCGGCGCCACCGATCGAACTCCGCTGATGCGGTTCATGGAGTCGGGCTCTTGTCGCGGAGCTGGGAGGAACTTCGCCGAGCCAACCCAGGCGACACCATAGGGAACCAACGTCTCCAGAGAGGGGAGCTAGTCATGACCGAATCCGACACTCCGACTGTCGTCCTTGTCCACGGCGGTTTCGTTGACGGCTCTGGCTGGCAGGGTGTCTACGAGCAGCTAAAGAAGGACGGGCACAACGTCGCCGTTGTGCAGAACCCGACGATTTCGCTCGAAGGCGATGCCGCCGCGACGAATCTCATCCTCGACGCGCAGGACGAACCAGTGATACTCGTCGGCCCTTCCTACGGCGGCGCGGTGATCACCGAGGCGGGTACCCATCCCAAAGTTGCGGCGCTCGTTTACATCGCAGGCTTCGTGCCGGACAAGGGCGAGTCGGTGAACACCCTCATCGGGGGCTTCCCGACGGATGGCCCGCAGCCGCCGATTCTGCCGCCGCAGGACGGGTTCCTCTTCCTCGACCGGGAGAAGTTCCATGCTTCATTCGCAGGTGACGTGAGCGCCGAACAGGCGGCGTTCATGGCCGACTCGCAAGTCCCGTGGGGCGTTGGCGCCCTGGGCGGAACGATCAGCGAGCCTGCGTGGCAGAGCAAGCCAAGCTGGTACCTGGTCACAACCGAAGACCGGATGATCCCTCCATCTGCTCAGCGCGAGATGTCTGCGCGAGCGGGTTCGACCGTGATCGAGGTCGCGGGCAGTCACGCGATTTATGTCTCGAAGCCTGCCGCCGTGGCCGAACTCATCCAGACGGCGGTCACCGCGACGATCCCGGTCGCGATTGGCTCCTCGGCGTAGCTCGCAGCACTCTCTCGGGTCGGGGGCACGGCCTGTGTCCCCGACCCGAGTGCGCGTTCTGCCCTTAGCGCCCGACTACTGAGGTCGCTAGTAGCTCCCACAAACGAGCAGGATGCCCCCGTCGCCTCGGCACGAGCGCATGCTCAGCGATTCCCGCGCGCGCGTGGTCCAACTTATGGAGTCGTGCGGCCCTTAAACCCACGTGTTCCGACCTGGCGGCTCGTTCCTGCTGGCCCAACGGACACCTGGCATTCGGCAAGTACATCTGGAACCGGGAAAGCGAACCTTCATGCCCCACGGCGTCAACGTGCTCACTCTGCACGGCGCACGGGTCGCCGAGATCACAGCCTTCCTCACCCCCGACGCCTTCGGGCGTTTTGGCCTGGCCGACGAAATCAAGACTTAGTCCCGGGACGCGTTGCCCCAAGACGTCGGAGAGTCCAAAAATGCCTGTCACCGACGACATCGAGTGCAGGTAGGTCTCATACCTTCGGCTGCCACATCGCGATCTCAGCGCCGGCAGGCACTTCGACGACGCTTCGCCAGCCCACCGGGCCCTCTCGGGGCTCGAGCAACACCGACGCGCCGAGCATGCAGGCCCGCTCGGTCGCCCCCGCGACGTCGGAGACCTCGACGTAGGGCAGCCACAGGGAGCAGTCGGTGTCGCGCTCGACGACGCCGCCCTTGATCTCGTTGCCGAGCTCGAGCGCAAGGTACGACCCGCGGCCAACGTCGATCTTCTGTGCGCGCCAACCGAACAGTCGCGTGTAGAAGGCGCAGGCCCGCGAGAGATTGCCCGTGTGGAGCTCCAGATGGACGATGGGATTGACGGAGGCCGGCCTCATGCCCTTGCCTCGTTGGACCAACGCGGTCCGCAGAACTAATCGAATCGGGAGGCGATGAGTTCGCCCTGCGGCGCCGGTCTAAGCTTGTGAGGATGGCAATCGCCCCTACACGATCGATGCAGGAGCAGGAGTTGCTCGACGCCGCTCGCGGCGGCGACGAGGACGCCTTTCGCCGCATTGTCGAGGACCACCGCGCGGAGCTCCACGCTCACTGCTACCGGATGGTGGGCTCGCTGCACGACGCCGAGGACGCACTCCAGGACACGTTTCTCCGTGCGTGGCGCGCACTACCCGGGTTCGGGGGTCGGAGCTTACTGCGAACGTGGCTCTACAGGATCGCGACCAACGCCTGCCTGGACGCGATCGCGCGTCGGCCCAAGCGCGTGCTTCCGATCGACTACGGCCCGCCGACCGCCTCCCAGCTCGAACCCGGCGCGCCGCTCGTGGAGTCGGTGTGGGTCGAGCCCTACCCGGACGACACGCTAGGCCTCTCGGACGGCTACGCCTCGCCGGACGCTCGCTATGAGCAGCGCGAGGCAGTGGAGCTCGCCTTCATAGCGGCGTTGCAGCATCTGCCTGCCACACAGCGTGCGGTACTGGTTCTGCGCGATGTGCTCGGTTTCTCGGCCCGTGAGGTATCGGAGTCGCTCGAGACGACCCTCGCGTCGGTCAACAGCGCCCTGCAACGTGCCCGCAAGACAGTTGCAGATCGACTTCCCGAGCAGAGCCAGCAGGCGACGCTACGCTCGCTCGGCGACGAGCGGATCCGCAAACTCGTCGAGGCCTATGTCGATGCGTGGCAGCGAGGAGACGTCGACGCTCTGCGGGAACTGCTGGCAGAAGACGCCGTCTTCTCGATGCCCCCATGGGCGAGCTGGTGGCGCGGCCGCGAGACGATCGCCCGGTTCGCGAAGGACGCCTTGGAGACCTGCCCCAAGACGCGCGCCGTTCCGACCCACGCGAACGGACAGCCGGCTATCGCCTATTACGCCCTGGATGGCGAGACGGGGCGCTATGTTGCCGCCGCGCTAGACGTGCTCACCCTCGAGGGCGGACGGATCAAGGAGATCACCGCCTTCATCACACCGGAGATCTTTCAGCGCTTCGGCCTGCCGCCAGCGCTCGCACAGTAGCCAAGCCGCTCGGCGTGACGGTAGCGGGGAGGTGCGGCACTACGTCGATCGGCTCGAGGTTCCTGCGACGATGGGCCTCGTGAGCACACCGCAATCCGGGATCTTCGCGCTGGGAACGGCTGCTCACGCTTACCTCGAGTTCGACATCTCAGGTGGGCGGAATGGCCGAGAATTCGTTGCGGCGATCTCGTCGCTTCGCGAGCCGAGGACGACGATGGGCGGCGTCAACCTCGTGGCGGGATTCAGGCCCGAGCTCTGGCGAGCGGCGGCCTCCGACGATGCACCCTCGGCGTTTGAGGGATTCAACGAAGACCTGCTCGGCATCGACGGCTTCGTGATGCCGGCCACGCAGCACGACGCAGTGCTGTGGCTGTCGGGGAGCGCATACGACGTGGTCTTCGACGTCGCGCGCGCGGCGATCGCGGAGCTGCGAGGACTCGCTTCGGTCGGTGAAGAGACGTCGAGCTGGCCGTACCGGCACGATCTCGACCTGACGGGCTTCATCGATGGAACCGAGAATCCGACGCTGATCGAGGCCCCCGAATTCGTCCTGATCCCCGGCGGTGCTCCTGGAGCCGGTGGGACGATCCTGCTCCTGCAGAAGTGGGTCCACGACGCGTCCGCGTGGGAGTCCCCTCCGGTCTCGAAGCAGCAGCGCGTGATCGGGCGCACGAAGCCAGACAGCGTCGAGCTCGAGGACAAGCCGCCGGACTCGCACGTCTCGAGCACCGATCAGGATCGCTTCGGGAAGATCTTTCGGCGGAATACGCCCTACGGGACGGTCACCGAGCACGGTACGATGTTCGTCGGCTTCTGCTCGGAGCAGCGGCCGCTCGCAACGATGCTGGAGAGCATGGCTGGATTGGCCGGCGGTGCCCGGGACGCGCTCACGCTTTACACGCGGCCGCTCACCGGCGCCTACTACTTCATTCCGTCGACGGACGCCCTCCGTCGCGTCACGGGCGCGGCCCGCGCGACAGAGTAGGGAGACAGGTTCCGGCAACTCCGTGCCGGATTCGGTCGCGCGTCTCGGCGTAGCGATGATCTCGTCCGCGGTCAGCGCGCATGTGTTCGAGGAGCTCAAGGACGAGCTCGGCCTTGATGCCAGGACACTACGCGCCGCACGCCAGAAGCTCGAGGCGTGTGGGGCGGTCTCCAGTGCTTCGGTCCGTCTGACCAGGAGAGCGGTTCGCACATCCACTCGAGCCGGCTAACGCGCTGGGATCAGCTCGTAGCAGCGTCGCACGCGGCGACGGCGGAGGCACTCGCTGACCTCACGGTCGCGGGAGTGCACGCTGCAGTTCTCGCGCCGCCCACCGAGGTCGCGCGCTGGCTTGCTTGGACGATCGACGCGCCAATGGTCGACGAGCTGGTCGCGTCCGGGCGACTTCAGGTGGTCGGAGACGCGCTCACGACAATCGCTGCCGATGATCAAAGCCCTCGTTCATGACGGCGTGCCGGAGCATCATCCGCGAGAGGCCGGTGCCTACGGTGCGCGCTCGGGCGTCCTCGCAGTAACCGGCCGGGAAGGGCGTCCCACCTCGAGTGCCCGCGCGAGATCGGTAATCGACAGGAGTCCCACGAGGCGTCCGTCGTCGACGACGAGGCCGCGGTTCACTTCCCTTGTGGAGAGCTTGGCGAGTGCGTCGATCGCGGGCTCGTCCTCGTCGAGCAGCGGGACTTCCTCGCGGGGAATCATCGCGTCGCTCACCCTCCGCGTGTCCCACTCGTCACGCGGCACGCTCGCGACGGAGCGGAAGACCAGGAGCCCGATCGGGCTCCCGTGGTCGAGCACCGGATAGGTCGTGTATCTCTGCGACCAGGCGACGTCGTCCATGAACTGGCCGAGACTGAGCTTGGCGTCGACGGTGACCGGCTCCCGGATCATCAAGTCGCGAACCTTGAGCCCGTCGAGGGCCTGCTTCGTCGCTACGTAACGCGCTTCGCCGGTCGCAGCCTGGAGCAGGAACCAGCCGATGAACGCGAGCCAGGCACCGCTGAACGCTCCTTCGACAATGAGCATGACGAGCCCCAGACCGATGAAGAGGAAGCCGAACCCGCGCCCTACCCCCGAAGCCACCCACGTTGCCCATTGCAGATCCCCCTTGAAATACCAGAGCGCTGAACGAAGTACGCGGCCACCGTCCAGCGGCAGCGCTGGCAGCAGGTTGAACGCCAGCAGGATGAGATTCGTGAAGCCGAGCCAGGCGACCACCCCGTCGACAGCGTTCGGGAGCCCCGCGAAGGCCGCGACGAGGACGAACAGAGTGCCAAGCGCGAGGGAAACGAGCGGCCCAGCGATCGCAATCCGGAACTCGGCGCCCGCGCTCGGAAATCCGCCCTTGAACTGCGCCACGCCGCCGAAGAGCCAGAGGTTGATTCCCTCGATCTCGACCCCTTCTCGCTTCGCCCGAAGTGCGTGCCCGAGCTCGTGCAGCAGGAGCGAAGCAAAGAAGAGGAGCGCGGCCACGACGGCGATCGCTACGTACTCACCGTCGGAGAAACCGGGGTTCTGGGAAGGGAACACTGCCACCGCGAGTGACCAGACGATGAGGGCGAAGACGATCAACCAGCTCCAGTTGACCCCGATCCGAATGCCGGCGATCCGGCCCAGTTGGAAGGTCGGATTCACGCCAGCGAGTATGTACCAAGGAAGGCTTGCTTGTCCGACGCGGGTGCCGTCTCAGGTTCGGCCCAGGCGCAGGACCCGATGATTTTCGCGGTACCGGTCGGTCCTAACGGAAGTACAACAGAAAGGAGGGTCAGGATGGGAAGGATCGTCGTCACCGAGTTCGTCTCACTGGATGGAGTCATGGAGGCACCGGGCGGAGGCGAGAACTTCAGGCACGGAGGCTGGACCTTCGAGATCAATCGCGGAGAGGAGGGCGACAAGTTCAAGCTCGACGAAACCCTCGATGCCGAAGCGCTACTGCTGGGGCGAGTGACCTACGAGGGCTTTGCCGCGGCCTGGCCATCCGTGGAAGGCGAGTTCGCGGACAAGTTCAACAGCATGCCCAAGTACGTCGTCTCCTCGACCCTCGAGACAGCCGAGTGGACCAACACGACCCTGCTCAAGGGTGACGTCGTGGAGGAAGTCTCGAAGTTGAGGCACGATCTGGACGGAGACGTCGTCGTCCACGGCAGCGCCCAGCTGGTGCAGACGCTCCTCGAGCACGACCTGGTGGACGAGTTGCGCCTGATGGTCTTCCCGGTCGTCCTCGGGACCGGGAAGCGCCTCTTCGGCGACACGAGTGACAAGAAGCGCCTGCGGCTCGCGAACTCGAGGACGGTCGGTGACGGCATTGCCATCCTCGTCTACCTGCAGCCGATGAGATAGCGAAGGCGCGGAATCCGACTAGCGCGGCGTTCGAACCGAGCAGCAGCTTGGTGGTGGAAGAGCGGAGCGGGGTACCGAGAACCGTGACCGTGAATGCGTGATGGTTCGCACTTCGTTCAGCTTGTCCAGTTCGGCACGATAAAACCGTGCATCTCGATGTCGAGAACGGTGTTGTCGCGCTCGGGTTGCTCGCTGCCGTCGCGGCGATGCTTGCTGTCGCTCCGGCACTACGCATCCCTTATCCGATCCTGCTCGTGCTCGGCGGGCTCGCAATCGGCGTCATTCCGGGGATGCCGACGCTCGAGCTCCCGCCCGAGCTCATCTTCTTCGGGGTGCTGCCGCCGCTTCTCTATAGCGCCGCCTTCTTCACTTCTCTCCGCGACCTGAGAGCCAACGCCCGGCCGATCGGGCTGCTCGCTATCGGCCTCGTCGTGCTGACGACCGTTGGGGTCGCACTCGTGGCGCATGCGCTCATCGACGGATTGACCTGGCCGAGCGCGTTCGTGCTCGGTGCGATCGTCTCACCCACGGATCCGATAGCGGCGACCGCGATCGCACACCGACTCGGCGTTCCGCGGAGGCTCGTGATCGGTCGTCGAGGGCGAGAGCCTCGTCAACGACGGCACGGGCCTCGTGCTGTACCGGGTCGCCGTCGCCGCGGTCGTGACGGGCTCGTTCTCGGCATTGGAGACAGGAGGGCTCTTCGTCGTGAGCGCCGCGGGCGGCGTCGCCGTCGGGCTCGGTGTCGGTTGGATCGTGCGTCAGGTTCGCCGACGCCTCGACAACCCGCCGGCCGAGATCACGATCTCGTTGCTTACGGGGTACTTCGCGTTCATCCCTGCAGAGCTGCTAGGTGTCTCCGCCGTCCTCTCGGCCGTGGCCGCGGGCGTGTACCTCGGGTGGCACACGCCGGAGCTGACGAGCTCGCAAGTCCGCCTGCAAGGCGTCGCGGTCTGGGAGATCGTCCAGTACATGCTCAACGCACTCCTCTTCGTGCTCGTGGGCCTGCAGCTACCCGTCGTCGTCGACGCGCTCGGTGACATTCCCAGCGCGACGCTTCTCGGCTACGCGGCGCTCGTGAGCGCCACGGTGATCGCTCTGCGGTTCGTCTGGGTGTTCGTGGTTATCGATCTCCCGAAGCGGATAGCGGGAAAGAAGTCCTACTGGCAGGGCGCCGTCTTTCTCTCCTGGGCCGGCATGCGGGGCGCACTTTCGCTCGCAGCAGCGCTCGCCCTGCCGCTCGAGACCGATGCGGGTGCGCTCTTTCCGGGCCGCGATCTGATTCTCTTTCTGACCTTCGCGGTGATACTCGCGACACTCGTCGGGCAGGGGTTGACGCTGCCTTTCGTCATCCGGCTACTGAGGCTCGAGGACGACGGGTCCGACGATCGCGAGGACGCGAAAGCTCGCATTCGGGCCGCCGAGGCAGCCGTCGCCCGGCTCGAGGAACTCCTGGCCGAGGACTGGGTGCGGGAAGACACCGCCGAGCGAGTCCGCGGCCTTTACCGGTTTCGAGCCGATCGCTTCAGTGCCCGCTTCGACGACGGGGACGACGGTGCTATCGAGTCCCGCTCGCAGGACTACCAGCGCCTCCGCCGCGAGTTGCTCGATGCGGAGCGGAACGCACTCGTGGAACTTCGTCGCACCGGGGCAATCAGCAACGACGTCTGGCTACGTGTCGGCCGCGATCTCGATCTCGAGGATCAACGGCTCGACATCTGACGGCGACGAACTCAGGCCGCGTCTGCGAGCTCGTCCGCCGAGGCGTCGACCACATCCTTCAGTTGGGACTCGAGGCGTGCGAAGCCCTCCCGCTCGAGCTTGCGGACTCGTTCGCGCGTGATACCGAGCTCGCGCTCGATTGCCTCGAGCGTCTGCTGCTCGCCGTCGAACCCGAACCGCAGCTCGAGAACGCGACGCTCCAGCTCGGGGAGCGTGCGGAGCGCCGTCCGCACCGCCTGCCTGCGCAGCGCCTCGCCCGCCTCCTCGGACGGGTCCGGCGACGTCGAATCGGCGAAGAGGTCGCCGAGCTCGCCGTCACCGTCCTCACCCACTGTCTGGTTGAGCGAGACGGACGCCTCGACGGCGCCGAGTGCTTCCTCGACGTGCTGGAGTTCGAGCCCCGCGGCCTCGGCCAACTCCTCGTTGGTGGCCGCGCGTCCGTGCTCCGCTTCGAAACGCCTGCCCACGCGCGCGAGCTTCACCCGGCGCTCGTGGACGTGCGCCGGCACTCTGATCGTGCGCGACTGGTTCGAAATCGCACGCTGGCAGGCCTGTCGGATCCACCACGTGGCATACGTCGAGAACTTGAAGCCGCGGCGCCAGTCGAACTTCTCGACCGCGCGATTGAGGCCGATGATTCCCTCCTGGATCAAGTCGCCGAGCGGGAGGCTGTGGCCCTGGTAGCGCTTGGCGATCGAGACGACGAGCCGCAAGTTCGAGTTGATCATCCGCTCTTTCGCGTCCTTGTCGCCCCGCTCGATCCGCTTCGCGAGCTCGACTTCCTCGGCCGCTGTCAGCAACCGGTGTCGTCCGATCTCACTCATGAACAGCGTGAGCGAGTCGGTCGTGACGGCGGCAGCGGACTCCCGAGTCGGCTCCTCCGGATCGTCCGAATGCTCTTCGTCCCGCTGGTCCGCGGGAACGATATCCACCTCGCGGGCGGCGAGCTCGGACCTGACTGCGGCAAGCTCGTCGTCGTCGAGCCCGCGCTCGAACGCGAGCGCCTCGAGCTCGCCGTCTTCGACGGCACCGAGCTCTTCAGCGCTGTCCAGAAAGCTGGCCAGCTCTTCTTCGAAAACAATGTTGTTCGGCACTTCGTCCTCTTTCGTTCGGGTCATCTGGCGGCGACGACGGTGCGGCTGTGAGCGCGGCGCCGCTCGAATCGCTCGATGCGGCTGCCGGTCGCTACCGTACGTTCACGGCCCGTGTACACGGGATGGCAGTTCGAGCAGACGTCGATCACCAGCTCGCTCCGCGTCGAGCGGGTGTGAAATTCGTTCCCGCACGTGCTGCAGCGCACGCTCGTCATCATCAGCTCGGGGTGGTTGGTTTTCACTCGCTTATTCTCCTTTCACAAGATCCTGCTGCGTGTCGGGCGACAAGCACGGACGCAAAGCCCTCGCCGAAGCTCCAATACGCGATGGTCATTTAAACGCGGACTGCGGGCCTAAAATTCCAGCGCTGAATGCGCCGTCAATGGACCGAATGCCCAACACAGGAGACGATCAGAGCCTGTCTGGACACGAATAGTGCGGTCATCAGACTGAGACCAAGAGCGTACGCGCTAGCGTAGCCTTCGATGTCGACTCATAGGCACTCGAGCAAAGGAGCTTCGATGTCGGCCACTCCGGACACCGTCGCCTTGATTCACGGCCTTGGGATGACTCCACCCAGCTGCGAGAAGTGGGCCGAGCGCTACGCGAGCCGCGGGAACAAGCTGCTCGCGCCTGGCTTTCTCGTGACCCAGTGCGATGGCCGTCTGTAGTCACCTCGATCAGATTCGGTTCACGACCCTGCCGTCGTCGATAGCAGGCTGCGAAGAGTGCCTCAAGATCGGAAGCTCGTGGGTGCACCTTCGCATGTGCATGACGTGCGAGAAGATCGGATGCTGCGACTCTTCGCCGAACCGGCACGCAAGCCGCCACGCACGCGAGGCGGATCATCCGATCGCCCGCTCGGCCGAGCCGGGTGAGGACTGGAGCTGGTGTTTCGTCGACGACGTGGCCTTCATCGTCGAGCCGAGTGGCACTCAGCGTGACGCGGAAGAGGGAGTGAGACCATGAGCACCACAGCGGCGACGCGAACTCAACTACCCGAGCTCCCCCTGACCGGCTGGGAGCCGACGAAGGACACGCTGCACCTCTGGTTGCAGATCGTCGGCAAGGTGCGCATGGCTTCCAGCGCTCCAAGAAACCACTGGTGGCACGTTCCCCTCTACGTCGACGTGCGAGGGCTGACCACCCGCCGCCTGCACGCGGAGAACGGCCTCGCCTTCGAGATCGACTTCGACTTCGTCGATCATCGCTTGGTCATCTCGACGGACCGCGGCGGCGTCGACTCGTTCGAGCTCGTCGATGGGCTGTCCGTCGCAGAGTTCGACGAGAAGCTGCATGCGACCCTCAAACGGCTCGGCGTCGACGTCACGATCCGCGAGACGCCGTTCCGCGTGCCGACGACAACTCCCTTCCCGGGTGACCGGGAGCATGCTTCGTACGACCGAGACGCGGTCGAGCGCTTCTGGCGCATCCTCGAATGGACCGACGAAGTTTTCGAGGAGTTTGCGGGCTGGTACTGCGGCAAGACCAGCCCCGTTCACCTCTTCTGGCACGGGTTCGACCTCGCCGTCACCCGATTCGGCGGGCAGCGGGCACCGGCGATGCCCGAAGTGGATTCCGTCAACCGGGAGACCTACTCGCACGAGGTGATCTCGTTCGGCTTCTGGCCCGGTGACCAGAACGTCCGAGAGCCAAGTTACTACTCGTACACCGCCCCCGAGCCCGCAGGCCTACGTGAGCAAACGTTGCACCCCGAGGAAGCAGTCTGGAGCGAGCAGCAAGGCGGCTCGCTCGCGCTACTGCCCTACGAGGCAGTCCGACCTGCGGCGGACCCTAAGGCAACGCTCCTCGCCTTCCTGGAAAGCGCCTATCAGGCGGGTGCCGATGCATCCGGCTGGGACCGAGGCGAGCTCGCGTCGAGCTGGTGTCCGAGCCCGCCACAGCTGAACGACCTTCTCGAACGTCGGATCAGGGTGGGAAGCTCGCTCGGCTCTGAGTCTGGAGTCACGACGAAGGGAGACTGATCATCATGAGCTTCGTCTCACGTGGATTCCGCGGACGTCGGCGCGAGTCGGACGCCGATTCAAGTCGATTGCCTCCTGGCCAATACCTAACCGATGACTTCCCGGTCCTCTCGGCCGGTCCGACTCCGCGCACGCCGCTGGAGGAATGGACATTCTCGATCGTCCATGGAGATGAGAGGAAGACCTGGACCTGGGACGAGTTCCGTGCGCTTCCGAGCGAGACCGTGACGGTCGACGTTCATTGCGTCACTCGCTGGTCGAAGCTCGACACGACCTGGGAAGGCGTTTCGGTCGACACGCTGCTCGCCGATACCGAGCACGACGCCCCCTACGTCCTCGCTTTCTCCGATGGGGGCTACACGACGAACCTCCCGGTCGAGGATGTGACCGACGGGAAGGCGTGGGTGGCGTTCGGCTACGACAACGAGTCGCTGGAGCCCGAGCACGGCGGGCCGGCGCGGTTGCTCGTCCCTCACCTCTATTTCTGGAAGAGCGCGAAGTGGGTGCGCGGCCTCACGCTCCGGGACGAGGACGAGCCGGGTTTCTGGGAGACGTACGGGTACCACTCATACGGCGATCCGTGGCTCGAGCAGCGATACGCCGGCGACTGAGCTGGCAGATCGCCACCGTCGAGGGCGTCGTCGAGGAGACGGCTCGCGTGCGCACGCTCGTACTCGACGTTCCGGACTGGCCCGGGCACGTAGCAGGGCAGCACCTCGACGTCCGGCTAACGGCCGCGGACGGCTACCGAGCCGAGCGTGAGTACTCGATTGCGTCCGCTCCGGACGAGCCCGTTGCGATAACGATCGAGCGGTTGGACGACGGCGAGGTCTCCCCTTACCTCACTCAAGAGCTGCGAGCAGGTGACGACCTCGAATTGCGCGGACCCGTCGGCGGATACTTCGTCTGGAGCCCGAAGGACGGCGGTCCTCTGCTCCTCGTCGCCGGCGGTTCAGGGATCGTTCCGCTTCGGGCGATGCTTCGCCACCGTCTGAGGAGCGGCAGCGATGTCTCGGTTCGAGTGCTTTACTCGTCGCGTTCTATCGACGACGTGATCTATCGCCACGAGCTCGACCAATCGGCCGACGGGGTCGAGGTCATCTACACGCTGACGCGAGAGCGGCCTCCAGGCTGGGACGGATACGCGCGGCGCGTCGACGCAGCGCTACTCGACGAGGTCGCGTGGCCGGTCGACGAGAATCCGCGTGTGTTCGTCTGCGGGCCAACGAGCTTCGTGGAGACCGTGGCAAGCGGACTCGTTGCACTCGGCTATCCACCTCAGCACGTGAAGACGGAACGCTTCGGAGCGACGGGAGGACAGTGATGGACGCGCTCGACGGAAACGCGATCGGTGGCTTGCTCCTGGATGTGTTCGACGTGGAGATGACGACCGCCCTGGGCGTGTGCGCGAGCTGCGGCGCCGAGCGGCAGGTGGCCGAGCTCGTCGTCTACGTCCAAGCGCCGGGCACCGTCGTGCGGTGCCGGAGCTGCAGCGGCGTGCTCATGGTGTTCGTCGAGGTCCGAGGCGTTACGTGCGTCGACCTGCGCGGCCTCGCCGAGCTCGAGCCCGTACCTGGCCGCCCTGCGGAAAGCGGATCCCATACGTGACGCGGAGCCAGCGGAGAACGCTGGTCGCGGCGATCCTAGGGTCCGCGATAGCGACCATCGACGGTTCTGTCGTCAACGTGGCACTGCCTGCAATCGAGGAAGATCTCGGAGGCGGGCTTTCCTCGCAGCAGTGGGTGTCGAACGCATATCTGCTAGCGCTCGGCTCGCTCATCCTCATCGGCGGGTCGCTCGGAGACATCTACGGCGAGCGCCGCGTTTTCGGGCTCGGCACGATCGCGTTCGGCGTGACCTCGATCGCGTGCGCGTTGGCGCCTACGATCGAGGTGCTCATCGGCGCACGTGCGCTGCAGGGAGCGGCCGCAGCGTTGATGATTCCTAGCTCGCTCGCGATCATCGTGGCCGCCTTCTCCATGGAGGAGCGCGGTTCTGCGATCGGCGCCTGGACAGCCTGGGGCGCGATCGCGGCATTGGTCGGCCCGCTCGCGGGAGGTCTCGTCATCGACCAGTTCTCCTGGCGCTGGATCTTCGCGCTCAACGTCCCGTTGGTCGCCTTGACCCTGGTGCTCATTCTCGTCGCTGTCCCCCAAACGCAACGGGTATCAGCGCGACGGGTCGACTTCCTGGGCGCCACCCTGTGCGCCTTGGGTCTCGGTGGGTTCGTGTTCGCGCTGATCGAGCAACCACACTTCGGCTGGTTCAGCCCCGTCATCTTCGTGCCGCTCATCGGCGGCGTCATTGCGTTTGGTTCGTTTCTCGTCTACGAACGTCGCGCCGCGCACCCGATGTTGGACCTGGATCTGTTCTCGCGGAGGAACTTCTCGGTCGGCAATCTCGAGACGTTCACGATGTACGCGGGCCTCGCGATCCTCTTCTTCTATCTGGTGATCTTCCTGCAGCAGGTCGCCGGCTACAGCGCGCTTCAAGCCGGCTTTGCGACGCTGCCCGTCACCCTGGTCATGTTCGCGCTCTCGCGGCGCTTCGGAGCGCTCGCCGACCGCTACGGTCCTCGGTTCTTCATGGGCGCCGGGCCGCTGATCGCGGCGAGCGGCCTTCTCCTTCTACTGAGGACGGGCATCGATACGTCGTACCTGGGCGAGCTGCTTCCTTCGCTGCTCGTCTTCTCCCTTGGCCTCGCAATGACGGTCGCTCCGCTCACGGCAGCTGTGCTTGCCGATGCCAGCGAGCAGGACGCTGGAATCGCTTCCGCCGTCAACAACGCGGTCGCACGCGTCGCGGGACTCATCGGCATCTCTCTGATCGGCGTCGTCATCGCGAGCCAGTTGCCGGGAGACACGTTCGCGCCGAATGAGGGCTCGGTACAGGCGTTCCACGAAGCCGTTCTCATCTGCGCAGGGCTCGTAGCTGCCGGGGGCGTGGCAGGCGCGATCGGCATCACGAACCCCAGGCGAACCGTCAGAGCCGAGAGGTGCGCAGGCGGCCAGCTCGTCGGAATCCCAGAACCCGCCGTCAAGTCAACGGGAGGTTGAGTGGTCAGGAGAGTCGCGGTCGTGCGCCGCTGAAGCCTGCACCGGGGTCGCCGCTGTTCGATTCCTGGTGCGTCCAGGGGCCGAAATCGTCGATGTGGTGAACCGCTGAGAGGTCGGTCTTCCCTTTCCTGCGTCATAGGCGTAGCGTGACCGGCGTCAACGAAGAGGAGGTCTCGCCGTGGCATCCGCACCCCTCGACCACGATCGCACTCCGTTGATGTTGATTCACGGAGCGTGGCTCTCAGCCCGGAGCTGGGAGAACTTCGTCACGTACTTCGAGGAGCGGGGCTTCGCGGTCTCGGCCCCCGAGTGGCCGCGAAAGGAGGGAGATGTCGAGGAGCTGCGGGAGGATGCGGACGAGCTCAAGGGCCTCGGCATTGCGGAGATCGTCGATCACTACGAGGAGAAGATCCGCGCCCTCGACGAGCCGCCGATCCTGATCGGCCACTCCTTCGGCGGGCTCATTGTCGAGCTGCTGCTCGATCGCGGTCTCGGTCGCGCCGGGGTGGCGATGAGTCCCGCCCCACCCAAGGGCATTCTCGTGCTGCCCTTCTCGTCGCTCAAGGCTGCGGCTCCCGCTCTTGCGCATCCATCGAAGCGGCACGGCGTCGTCCCGCTGACGCTCGAGGAGTTCACGTTCGGGTTCGTGAACACGTTCTCGCCCGAGGACGCCGCCGCCGCGTATGAGCGGTACGCCGTCCCGGAGACGGGGCAGATCTTCTACGAGGCGGGCTTTGCGAACTTCCACCTTCACCCGCCGACCGAGGTGCACTTCAAGAGTGGCGAACGTGCGCCTTTGCTCATCGTCGGCGCAGAGAAGGACCACACGGTTCCGGCCTCGGTCTCCCGCAAGCAGTACGAGAAGTACGAGGGCTCCGCGGCCAGCACGGACTACATCGAGTTCGAGGGTCGCCCGCACCTCATGATGGTCGGTGAAGGCTGGGAAGATGTCGCCGGAGGAATCCAGAACTGGCTCGACGGTGTGCCCGCCGCTTCAACGGTGCAGGCTGGGAGCGTTTCAGCCTAGGAGCGATTTTCTCGGGTCGGGGGCGGCCAAATAAAGCGTCCCCGACCCCGACGGATCGGCCGTCCCGTGACACGACCCGTCGAGGCGAGCGCCGCTGTCGGCTCGTTCGCGCCCGAACAAGGTTGACACCGCGATCCAGCCGCCACGAACGCGTCTCATCTTGACATATTCCGATATAGGCATATAATTCTCCCATGGCACGAGCAGCGACGACGGCAGATGCGTTCAACGCGGTGGCCGAGCCGCGCCGGCGGCAGATCCTGGACGTCCTCGCCGGCGGTGAACGACCCGTGAACGACTTGGTGGGGCTGCTCGGGCTGACCCAGCCACAGGTGTCCAAGCACTTGCGCGTGCTCCGAGAAGTGGGCGCGGTCGACGTGCGTGACGAAGGACGGCAGCGGCTGTACCGGTTGAACGGCCACGCGCTCAAGCCCATCCACGACTGGGTGAAGACCTACGAGCGCTCGTGGTCGGAGCGGTTCGACCGGCTGGATGTCGTGTTGGAAGACCTCAAGCAGAAGGAGGAAGGTGATGGTGGAAGTGACGAGTAGTGGAACGGCGACGGTGACGCTCCCCACGGACGAGCAGATCCTCATCACGCGGGAGTTCGACGCGCCCAAGCACCTTGTGTACAAGGCGTGGACCACCCCCGAGTTGGTCAAGCGCTGGTGGAGTGCAAACCGCGGCGAGATGACGACCTGTGAGATCGACCTGCGGGTTGGCGGCATGTGGCGCTACGTGATGGTGACGTCCGAGGGCGGATTCGAAGTCGGGTTCCACGGCGAGTACCGGGAGATCGTCCCGAACGAGCGGATCGTCTCGACCGAGGTCTATGAGGGCATCCCCGACGCCGAAGAGCACGCAGCGCTGGACACCCTGACGCTCACCGAAGTGGACGGGCGGACGACTCTCACGATCCTCGTGGAGCACCCGACCAAGGAAGGTCGTGACGCACACATCAACTCCGGGATGGAGGGCGGCATGCAGGACGCGATGGACCTCCTGGAGCAGGTCGCGATCTCGCTTCGCTGAACAGCGCGTTCGCTTCGCGGACCACCGGGACCACCCTCCCGGTGGTCCAGGCGTTCCGGGTGAAGCGGGTTAGCAGCTAGCTCGATCCGCGACCCTCGCACGAGGGATACCCATTTGGGGGGTTAAGGCTTACGGTCTTAGAAGTGGCCAGCATCTGCGTGGTGGTTCTCGACCCTCTGTTCGCTCCCCGCGACCAGACGGCATGGGCGTTCACGAACGACGACGACGCGCAGGCAATGGCGGGCTTTCTCAACACGCGGCTAGGTGGCGGCGAGGAGATCGCGTGGGTCGAGGTCGTGCCGCTCGCGCGCAAGTTGAACGAGAAGGTCCTGCAGTACCTGGACTGCTGGGCGCACCTGGCAGAGGAGGCGCTCCGAGACGACGAATACCTCGAGTGACGGGGGCAATTTGCTCCGACGGAGAGGACTCTCCAGGCCCCCGCGAAGAGGCGGCCTTTCGACCGCCTCTTCGCTGCAGATCGGCTTGGTTAGGCGTTCGCCAGGCGAACCTGGACGAGCCGGTAGCCGGCGATACCGCCTAGTCCCGGGTCACCCCGACGGAACGCCTTGATGAAGAACTGCACGTTGAACCCGTTCCTCGGCTGCGGGAACAGCTGGTTCGGAACGAGTGTGAGCGTCACGAAGCCATCCGCCTGCGTCGCCTGAGTCTGGCCCTCGACGACTCTCGGAGTCCCGCGCATGAACACGAGCGCTCCGCGAACCGGTCGGCCACCCTTTGCGGTGACCCGAACGCGCACTGTGATCGGTGCCGTGCGGCTCGTCACCGGGTTCGGCGAGAACTGGACCGACGCGACGACGAGGCGATCGCCCGCGGCCCTCAGATCCTCTACTGCGACCGAGCTTCCAGTGGGCGGAGGCGGTGGCTGGTTCGAGCCGACGACGCCGGTCGGATTGGAGATCGCAGACGTCGAACCATTGTCGTTCCTCGCGATGACGCGGACGCGAATCGTCCGACCGCTGTCACTGTCGCGGATCTCATATTCGGGATCGTTCGCGCCCTGGATCTCGCCGCAGTTCTCGCCCTTCTGGTTGCAGCGAAGCCAGACGAACGCATAGGTGATCGGGTTGTCCCCAGTCCACCTGCCGCGGTTTGCCTGCAGGATCGAGCCGACGGTCGTCGTGCCCGAGATCGACGGCTCTGTGGTATTCACGGGCTTCGCCGTGGGCACCACCGCCGTCGGATTCGAAGCGGCCGACGCCGATCCGTCGACGTTGGTGGCGGTGACACGAACACGTAGGCGAGACCCCGCGTCGGCGTTCCTCACCTCGTAGTTCCTCGAGCTTGCGCCATTGATCGGCGTGCAGTCGGATCCGTCGCCTTGGCTGCCCGCGGCGTTGCACCGAAGCCAGCGGAATGCGTACGTCTTCGGATCGCTGCCGCTCCAGCTGCCGTTCGTGGCTCTCAGGATCTGGCCGACGGCCGGCGTGCCTGTGATCCGCGGTTCACCGGTGTTGCTCGGAGCGATTTTGGGTGCAGCTGCCGAGCTTCCCGCAAGGGCAGCTGCGAACAGTCCGCCGACGATCGCAACCGCGGTAGCGACACCTACGACTGACAAGTACGTGCGAGGGACGTTTCTTCGCATTGCATGTCTCATCTGTGCACACTCCTTCCGCTGTTCGACGCCTATTGGTACCCGCGTGGCATCCGGGCTAAGCGCCGTTCACGGAACGTTTCAAAGGTTCTTACGCAACGCTTACGACCCATTTCGGGCCTTGTGCGCGTTTGACGCCCGTCCTCCCGCGGGCACGTAGGAAGCATCGAGACGAGGAGGATGGAAATGCCTACATGGCTACTGGTTCTGATCGTCGTATTGGTCGTGCTCGCGCTCTTTGGTGGTTTCGGCTACTCGCGTCGGTAGCACTGCACGTCCGGCGGATCGAGCCGTACCAGGTCGATCCGCCGGCACACACACCGGGCGTCCGCCGCGTCCGCCG
Organism: uncultured Thermoleophilia bacterium; assembly: GCA_963722035.1. Lineage (GTDB taxonomy): Bacteria > Actinomycetota > Thermoleophilia > Gaiellales > Gaiellaceae > GMQP-bins7. The sequence goes on along the minus strand of CAVRLG010000016.1, from coordinate 202,488 downwards.
CTACAGCGTTACCCGCGTGACGGGAACGCCTTCGAATTGAGCTCGAATCTGGTCGAGCTCACCTTCTTCGAGCCAGGTCGCGTCCTCGCCGTCTCTCACGGCGACGACGACGCGGTCCGGTTGGAATTCCCTGACCGCGTCGAGGACGAGCTGGCTAGGAGCGTCGGGCTTGATCTCGATGCTCGACGGCTTTGCTGGAGCATCAGTCTCCGATCGCCTCGCCGACCTGCTCTGCATATCTGCGCGCATCGCCCTCGTCGTTCGCAAGCCACTGGAGCCGCGACTGCTCCACGGCAGCGACCACCACGTGTAAATCATCATCGGGCTCGAGGATGCTTGCGAGCGCATCCCTGTCCAGCTCCGCGCTCGCAACCACGACTATTCGGGCCATCACTCAGCTCCTGAATGAACGGGGTCGGCTTGGCGCCGACCCCGGATTCAACGAAAATGGCGTCGGAACTTTAACGAGAAGTCGTCTCTGGTTCCGGCTCGCGGTCAGTGGCGTCGTCGAAGATATCCTCGGCCTTGTCCTTGAGGTCATCGGACTTGTCCTTGACGTCTTCCCACAGGTCCTTCGCCTCGTCCTTCGCCTCGCCCCACTTCTGCTGGGTTTCGCCTTCGGTCTCTTTGGCCTTCCCCTCGACGCGATCGTCCATGAGGAGCTCCTTTCGGTTTGGGATGGCAGAGTGTGCCCAGTCGAGGGCAACTCGAAACTCCGGTCGAGTTTGACAATGGATGCCGTCGTCTAGATCGCCAGTGGTTCAGCGAACGCCGTAGGTCGACGCTAGGTTCGGGTGTTTCCGGAGAGAGGTGCGCGGGTAGGTGCAGAAGCAACCCATAGGACAATTAGGAGGAGCACATGAATCAGCTGGACCAGAAACTTGACGACAAGCTTGCGGACTACGTCCAGGACGCTCACACGCTCGAGAAGGCCTTCGTCAAGAACCTCGATTCGATGCGCGGAACGCTCGAGGACCCCACGCTTGACGGTCTGCTCGAGCGGCACCGGAAGGTTATTCGGACGCACGTGCAGCGGCTCGAGCTGAGACTCGAGGAGCTCGGCAGAGGATCGTCGGTGCGAAAGCAGCTCGAAGGGCTGGCTGTGGATCTCATGAAGAGCGTCAGTGACGTCCTACGCACAGACACGCCGGGGAAGGTCGGTCGGGACGCCTACGTCATGGCTCAAACCGAAATCGCCGCGTACGAGCTTCTTAGCCGCCTTGCTGCGGAGGCCGGTGATGCGGAGACGAAGGACGTCGCGGAGCTTCACCTCCAGCAGTCTCGGGCATTTGCGGACGAGGTCGCCGAGCACTGGGACGACTTCCTTCACCTGACCGTCCAGAGCTGGGAGCTGGGTGGGTCAGGCACGTCGACGACCCCCGGTGAGGTGGACCGAGCCGACGAAATCGCGGCGCACCCCACCGTCTAAGGAATCGACGAGGCACGAACGTCGACGGGCCGCCGAGAGCACCGAAAACCAGCCATAGGGATGGTCGACTTCCGCGCAGTGATCGACGAGCTGCTCGAACGCAGGGAGAACGGCCGCGGCCTGAGCCGATGAGTTGGTGAGGGCAGTCGGAGGCGCCCGCCGAAAGTTGGTCGAGGTGCCCCGATTGCCCGCGGGGTCTGGCGTGAGAGGCACGCAAGACAGGTATAACGCCGCGGCATGCCAGAACGTAACGACGACGACACGGCAACCGGACGCACCCCTCGGCCGGCCGATTCGGTCGCCGGTGCTTCCAAGACGCCGCGGTTTCTCGAAAGCGCGGCTGTCAAGCTGGGCCATGCCCTAGGCGAGCAAATCGACAGCTCGGTCCGCGGGCGTCACCGACTGCGTCTTCGACGCCTGGGGTGGGAGCGCGCACTCACCGCGTCCGAGCTCGGGTTCGCTCAGCGGTGGCTTCCCGGCTCGGCCCGGGAACATGCTGGACGTCCTTGTCGACGGCTCGGAGGTCCTCCCGTCTATCGCGCAGGAGCTCTCCGCGGCCCAGTCATACGTCCATCTCGCAGGCTGGTTCTTCTCGCCGGAGCTGCAGCTGTCGCGCGAGGAGGAGCCGGTGATCGTGCGCAACCTCCTCGCCGAGCTCGCGGAGCGGGTCGACGTGCGCGTGCTTTCGTGGAAGGGAGCGCCGATTCCCCTGTTCAAGCCGTCGCATCGGGACGTCCGGGAGATGCTGGATGCATTGGCTCGCCATACGAAGATCGACGCTCGCGCCGACGGATGCACGGGTTTCATGCACTGCCATCACGAGAAGGCGATCGTGATCGATGGTCGAGTAGCCTTCGTCGGGGGAGTCGATCTGACGCTGGACGGTGGCGACCCGTACGACACGCCGACACACGTCGCGCGCGGGGGCATCGGCTGGCACGACGCGGCGGTTCGTATCGAAGGTCCTGCTGTCGCGGACGTCGAGCAGCACTTCAGGCTCCGCTGGCACGGCGCGACGCGTGAGACCTTGCCGCGGCCCAAGGTGCCGGAGCCCGCGGGCGACGTCGAGGTTCAGATCACCCGCACGCTGCCCGCGGGGACATACCGAGCCGTTCGCCGCGGTGACTACTCGATCCTCGAGTCGTACTCGGCCGCGCTCCGGTCTGCCGAGCGCTTCATCTACCTCGAGAACCAGTTCCTGTGGTCGCCCGAGATCGTGGCGATCCTGGCCGAGAAGCTACGCCACCCGCCCAGCGACGACTTCCGGCTGCTCGTCCTCCTGCCGGCGAGGGCCAACGACGGCGCCGACGTATCCCGCGGCCAGGTGGCGGCGCTGATCCATGCTGCGGACGAGACGACGCGCTTCCTCGCCTGCACGATTTACGCTCGCGCGGGCAACCTCCGCGATCCCGTGTACATCCACTCGAAGATCGGCATCGTCGACGATCGCTGGCTGACGATCGGATCGGCCAATTTGAACGAGCACTCTCTCTTCAATGACACCGAGATGAACGTCGTCACGCTCGACCCGGACGTCGCTCGGAAGGCCCGCCTGCGCCTGTGGTCGGAGCACCTCGAGCTCCCGCTCGAGGCAGGTTGAAGGAGACCCGACGACACTTATCGACGAGCAGTGGGAACGAATCTCGTCCGAACAGCTCGAGCTGCTCGAGAACGGCGAGGCGCTGACGCACCGGCTCGTCAAGCTGCCCGGGCGTCTCGCGACGGAGACGCCGGTTGATCGGCCCTATCCAGGGCCGGCTCTACGACGCCTGACCCGCCGACGGTTTCGCGTCCGCTGGACGTGCGCCCGACGCAGCCACTTGCTGCTCGGCGACCTCGGCGGCCTGCTCGACCGGAGCGCCGAGCACGAGGAACCGCCCGCCGAAGGCGATCGCGCAGATGCCGAACCACGCCCACCCGAACGCGAGCCCGGCCGCGACGTCGGACATCCAGTGAACGCCGAGGAGAACGCGACTGCACGCCACGCCAACGGCGATCGCGACGGCGCCACCGGCGATCAGTGCCCGCGTCGTCGGTGAGCGTCGTCGTGCGAGGACGAGGGCGACGGCTGCGTAGAACGCCGCCGCAGACGCGGAGTGGCCGCTCGGGAACGAGGGCCCGAGGGTCTCGGCGATGGGGTTGAACTTCGGGCGCACACGGTCGAGCAGCTCCTTGATCGTGTTCACGAGGAGGATCTCGCCGACGACGACGGTCACCAGGAAGACGGGCACCCACTTGTTCGGGACACGTCGGTACTCGAGAACCGCAGACGAGGATCAGCACGGCGATGACCACATACGTTCCGCCGAGCTCGGTGACGAGCTGCAGCGCGTCGGTCGACCAGCTCGTCGCGTTGTCGACCCCCCACTGGCCGACACGCCGATCGACGTCGACGAGGGTGTCGCTGCTCCTGACGAGGTAGGCGAGGAGCCCGATGAGGATCCCTCCCACGATCGCCAACCCGAGCGCGATCGTGAGGGCGAGGCCGGTAGCGGTAGCCGGATCGAGACGGTCGCGTACCAGTCGCAGAAGCCACGGGTGCCTCTCCATCTCCGCCTCGATCTTCACTGCGGCGGTATCGGCCGGCGCGTGCCTGACCACGGGTGTCGGATACCTCGACGCGACGAACGCGACGAGCGCACCTGCCGCGAGGGCGATGAGGATGAGGGCGAAGATGGGCATGTGCGTTTCGAGTCATTCAGCTGTTTACGAGCGAACAACCACTCGGTCATGTTTCCCCGCAGCCTCGCGTGGGTAAACGCTTTCGGCATGTCGGTCGATGCAGCAGCGCAGTTGCCGGGCTCTCCGCCCGCTCTCCCTGAGGAGGATCGAGCCAGCGACGGCCGATCGCGAGGCCGCATTCGGGAGTGCCGGTCCTCGAGCCGAGTCCAGGAGGTCTGGCTGAACGGTTCGCGAACCGCGTCGGGGCGGAAAACCCAGTCCGGGTCTTCCTCGTCGCCCTGTTCAGCGGTTACGCGTTGCTCGTCGGGGCTGATGATTCTGCTCGGGCTCGCGTTGATCGAGCTCATCCTTCCGATCGGCGGGCTCGAAGCGGCCGATGAGGAGCTCAACGGGTGGCTCGCCGACAATCGCACGCCGACTCAAGAGGATGTGTCGTGGGTCGGATCGACGCTCGCAGGGGGCTTGGTGATTCCGGTCGTCATCGGACTCTGTCTCCTCGCTTTTCTCGTCACGCGCCACTGGCTCCTTGCGGCATTTGTGTTGTTCGTGGTCGCGCTCGAGTCTGGCTCCTACCGAGCGACGACGCTGGTCATCCACCGTGATCGCCCCGATGTCGAGCGTCTCGAGAGCTTGCCCGTCGACGCGAGCTACCCCTCTGGCCACACTGCTGCATCCATCGCGCTGTACGGAGCGTTGCTCCTCCTCTTGGCCTCGAAGCTCAACAACACGGCGATCAAGGTTGCTGCGCTCCTGGTCGGAATCGCGATTCCCGTGTTCGTCGGGTGGTCGCGAATGTACAGGGGCATGCACCACATCACCGATACCGTCGCCGGAGTTCTCATGGGCCTGTGCGCGCTCGCGATCCTCGTCTTCGCTTCGCGTGCCGCCAGTGCAGCCGCGAACCGGCGCGATGCGAGACGCTCGGCGACGACCGGGGAGGTTTCGACCACATGAAGAAGCAGCGCGTTGCCGTGATCGCTCACGCCGGCAAGTCGATCGGCGGAGGGCTCGAGGAGTTGCGCGAGGTGCTCGAACAGGCTGGCGTGTCCGACCCGCTCTGGTCCGAGGTCCCGAAGAGTCGCTATGCGCCGAAGCGCGTGAAGAAAGCGCTCAAGGAAGGTGCGGAGACGATATTCGTCTGGGGTGGCGACGGCATGGTGCAGCGGTGCGTCGACACCATGGCCGGAAGTGACGCTCGGCTCGCGATCATTCCCGCCGGCACGGCGAACCTGTTCGCATCGAACCTCGGGGTTCCCGACGACATCGCCGAAGCGGTTCAGGTCGGGCTGAACGGGACGGAGCGAACGCTCGATGTCGGGAAGATGAACGGCGAGCGGTTCGCCGTCATGGCCGGCGCAGGCCTAGACGCCCGCATGATCAAGGACGCCGACGGCGGCCCCAAGGACCGGTTCGGGCGCCTGGCATACATCTGGGCAGCCTCGAAGAATCTTCGCGTCGAGCCTTTCAAGGCCCGTGTCGAGGTCAACGGAGATCTCTGGTACAAGGGCGATGCAAGCTGCCTGCTCATCGGCAACGTCGGAGCGCTGTTTGGCGGCGTCGAGGCTTTCGAGAGCGCCCGGCCGGACGATGGCGAGCTCGAGGTCGGCATCACGCACGCGGAGAGCCTCGGGCAATGGGCTCGCACGATCGCGCGAACCGCAGTCGGCTCCGCGGGTGAGTCGCCGTTCGTCCAGGTGACAAAAGCCAAGCGGATCGACGTCGAGTTCAACCGCAAGGTGCTGTACGAGCTCGACGGGGGCGAACGCGACGAGGTGAAGCGGTTGAAGGTGAAGGTCGAGCCGGAAGCAATCGTCTTGCGCGTGCCGGTGGAGAAGAAGTGAGCACAGCGGCCCTCGTGAAGGAGACGTGGAATCTGACCGGCGACGATGCCAGGAAGACTCTCGAGTCGACGGGCCGGATCGCGCTTATGAAGGACGCCGTCGTCCGGTTTCGGGCAGCGGACGGGACGAGTCACGCGCGCTCGCTCGCCTTCGCGATCTCGCTCGTCCTCGTTCAAGGACTGGTCGTCGTGGTGGGCTTCACCGTTGCTTTCGGCTCGTCTGGGCTGAGCAGCATCATCGTCGACACCGTCCGCGCTTCCGCGCCCGGTCACGCGGGGGACCTTCTTACCACTGCCGTCGAGCAGGCGAATCGGGTAGGACGCAACAACCGCTTTCTGCCCTTGATCGTCGGTCTGATCGGCACGTTGATCACGGCGACGATCCTGATGGGACAACTCGAGCGCGCAATGAACCGGATCTACGGAATCGAGAAGGACCGCCCATTCGCCGAGAAGTACCCGCGAGCGCTCGGCCTCGGGGTCAGTGCAGGCATCGTGATCGCGATGGCGTTCGCGTTCCTCGCCTTCGGCCGCGGGCTCGTGGACGAGCCCGGCAATCTCCGCACCTTCTGGATGGTCGTAAGGTGGCCGATCGGGATCGCACTCGTCGGGGTCGGACTGGCGCTGCTCTTCAAGTGGGCGCCTCGTCGCAGGCAGCCCGGATGGCCGTGGCTCGCGTTCGGGGCGGGCGTCTCCGTAGCGATGTGGACGCTCTGCACTGTCGCGCTTGCCCTCGCGTTCGGGCTCTCCACGACATTCGGGCGAACCTACGGCCCGCTCGCGGGGATCGTCGCGCTGCAGCTCTGGACGTTCTTCTCGGCGCTCGCGATTCTCTACGGCGTTGCGGTTGCAGCGCAGCTCGAAGCCGTCAGGGCAGGCGTGCCTGCGGCGCAGGATCCCGCGAAGGGCGAAAACCCGGAAGCCATGCCGAGCCTGGCTCGATCGACCAGGCGTAACACACCGGCGCGGGCACGCGTGGCCCGAGGTCGTCTCGCGGGGGAGGAAGGGGGAGCGGAACTGCGGCTCAGCCGCCGCCGGCGCGCTCGGCGAGGAGCGTCGCCAACTTTGCGCGCGCCTCGTCCCAGCCCGAGCTCCGCGATGGGCTGTTCGACGCACAGGCACGGAGAGCCGAGGCCGGAGACGCGCCGAGCATGTACGCCAGTGCCGTGCTGTTGACGGTGATCGCCAGAGTTCGTTCCTCGATCCAGGCCGAACTCGGCTCTCCCGGCGCATCCTCGATGATCGTCAAGAGCTCGCTCAGCATCTCCTCGCGCGTCATCGGAGCGCGATCCCTGTCCGCTGCTGCCCTTCTGCTCGGCCGTCACGTCGTATCACCTGGCTCTCCGGACACGCGGATGATCGCCGCGACCTCGTCGACGCCGGGCACCTTGCTCACTCTGGTGACGAGATCGTCGGCGACCTTTCGGTCGTCAACGGTGCCTTCCACCGTCGCGACGCCATGGTCTACAGCGACTTCGACATCCCGCGTCGAGACGCCCACGTCGCGCAAGGCCTCGCTTCGGATGCGCTGAACCACTGTCGTATCGCTCAGATCGACGGTCGGGTCGAGCGACTGCTCGCCGCACGCGCGCAACCATGCCCCTGGCGCGACCCTCCGCATGCTTCACCTTGCGCATGCCGGCTCTGTCGACGGTGCGAAGCAGGCGCCGGCTCCGGGTGCGTAGATACGTCCGCCGGCTCTTTCCGAGTCGCCGGTCGAAGAAGTACGCAGTTCCCGCTCCAATGAAGAACGTTGTCGTGGGACGCATGAGCTCTCCTCTCTCGCGCTTCCTTCGGCCTCTCACAAGCGTTCCCCTCTCTCAGGGCGCGAAACACGTTTTGCTCGCATCAATCGTGTACATGTACCAGTCGCGCCAGACCAGGCGAGTGCTCTACGAGCGCGAAGTCCTCGCGCTCGAACTTGTGCTCGAGGGAGATTGCTCGCGTCGACGTTCAGTCGTTGGAGCTGCGTGCGGCAGTGAGCATCGTCTCGGCCTCGATAACCGACGATGCGGGTGCCGAACGCCGGATCAGGCCGTCGCGAAACTCGAGCGCCCAGATCACGGGATCGTCCCGCATGACCCGCTCGTCGTCCGTCCACCGTATTCGCCCCTCGACCACGATGCGTGTCTCGTCCAGCGGGCGGTACACCTCGGGCACGAGCTCGTACAGACTTTCCTCGATCTCCTCGATGAACTGCGCGACCTCGTCCCGTCCTCGGAGGACATCACCGGGACGCCTCGTCTTCAGCACCATCTCGATGTCGGGATGTACGAGGTCGAGCATTCCTTTTGGCCCCGCTCGGGAGTGGACCGCGAAGAAGCGACGGGCGCACCGCTCGCTCTCCAGCGCGCCGTCGTGGGTGTCTTCGGGCACAGGGCACTGAGCGTAGAGCACCCCTCGCCTATTACCAAGCGTTTCGACCCCGCCGCATGCGGGTAGTCCAGGTGGCGTCATCCACCCATACCAAGGAGGAACCATGCCCAAGGTCGCATCGCCCGAACAGCTCTTCGTCCACGAGCTCAAGGACATGTACTACGCCGAGAAGGCGCTGACGAAAGTGCTCCCGAAGCTCGCAAGCGAGGCAACGGATCGCGAGCTCTCGAAGGCGTTCACGCACCACCTCGGCGAGACTCGCGACCAGGTCGAGAACCTCGAGCAGGTGTTCAAGAACATCGGGAAGCGCGCCGAGGCGCAGCCTTGCCCCGGAATCGAGGGCATCAAAGAAGAGCACGACCACTTCATGAAGGAGAACGAGCCGAGTGACAAGATGCTCGACGTCTTTCTGACCGGAGCCGCCGCACGAACCGAGCATTACGAGATCGCCGCCTACACCGGTCTCATCGCGATGGCAAGGACACTGGGCGAGCGCGACTCGGTCGAGCTCTTGGAGGAGAACCTGCGCCAGGAGAAGGAGGCGCTAAAGACGGTGGAGTCGATCTCCAAGCGCATCCTCAAGGCCACAGGTAACGGATCGTCAGCAAAGACATCCTCAGCCCCGAGGCGATCGTCTACGACGAAGAAGAGGGTCGCGGCGCGCTGACCGCGCGATACAGCTCGTGACGCGAGGGGCCTCATCACAGGAGGTCCCTCGCGTCCGCGGCAGACACGGTCGCGCCAGAGCGCGAGTCAAGTATCACCCTGCCGTGTGGAGCGCGAAAGGACCAGCTGCTTTGAGCGTTCTGCCAGGAAGAACCGACGCTGCACCGAACACTCAGGCGGTGACGACGCCCGAGGTACGCGTGATCGCCGTCCGCCCGCGGACCGTCCTCGTGGTTCTCGGGATAACCGTGCTCGTCGGGCTCGTGTCCTCCTCGGATACCTCGCCTGGCACGTCCTCACGTGGATCCTGATCGCGATCCTGCTCGCCGCGGCACTCAATCCTGCGGTCGAAGCGCTCGAGCGGCGCGGCATGGGGCGGACGAGTGCCGCGAGCGTGGTCTTCGGCGCTCTTGCTTCTCGTCGTAGCGGGCATCGGGTTTCTCGTCATCCCGCCGCTCGTCGCGCAGGTGAGCGACTTCATCGAAGCAGTCCCGGACTTCATCGACGACATCACGCGTGGGCGCGGTCCGCTCGGGTTCCTCCAGGACGACTACCAGATCGTGGACCGCATCCGTGAAGGGATCGAGACGCAGGGCCCCGGCGGCGTTCTCGGGCTCTCGGACCCGCTCGTCGACCTCGTTCGCAGCGTCGTGACCGTCGTCATCGGGGTCATCACCATCGTCTTCCTGACGTTCTTCATGCTCCTCGAAGGCCCGCGTGCGGTCGAACGTTTCCTGGACTTCCTCCCCGAGACCACGCGCGTTCGTTACGAGCGAGTGGGTCGGGAGATCTACCGGACCATCAGCGGCTATGTGACGGGAAACCTGCTCATCAGCTTCGTCGCCGGGACGATCTCCACGCTCGTGCTCTTCGCCGTCGGCAGCGAGTTCGCAATCGCGCTCGGACTTCTTGTCGCAATCCTCGATCTGATCCCGCTCGCCGGCGCAACTCTTGCAGCCATCATCGTCTCGACCGTCATCCTCATCGAGACCGACTGGGTGCGCGCCGTCATCGTCGCAGGGTTCTTCGTCGCTTACCAGCAGCTCGAGAACCACGTCCTTCAGCCGCTCGTCTACGGGAGAACGGTGGAGCTCTCGCCGCTCGCAGTCCTTTGTGCGGTCCTGATCGGTGCCGAGCTCGCGGGCGTCATAGGAGCGCTCATCGCCATTCCTGTCGCGGGGTCACTGATGGCCGTCGGCCGAGAAGTGGTTCTCTATCGGCGAGAGTCGGCGTTCGAGGTGCCGCCCGGGGTCGAGATCTCGCTCGAGCGGAGTAGCGACGTCGACGACTGAGGTGTCCCTGAGGCGTCCGGCTCAGCCGAATGCTTCCAGGAGGTAGCGGATAGAGCTGCGCCCCCTGCTCGCCTGAGTCCGTCGGTACTGGGCGACGGTTTCGAGAAATGTCCAGCGGGTATCGCATCGCTTGATGGCGAGCCGGCATCTCGATTCGGATCACGACCAGGACCGAGCGGTCGAGAGCCTGCCGAACCGCAGCGTCGAGCAAGAAGTCGCTGCCGGGCGGGCTGGTATTCAGTTCGAGTGTCGACGACCGCCCTTATCTTCGACCGGGACGCGGTCGAAGAGGTCGCTGACTGGTCAGACCACGTGGGCCGTCTCCGCCGCTCCTCGATTCTCTGGATCGATGTCGACAAGCCGAGTGAGGACGACATCCAGTGCGCTGATCGCGGGCATTTTCGGCATGAACTTCAAGCTCGCGCTGTTCGAGAACAACGCCTACTTCTGGGTCGTTCTCGCTCTCATCGTCGCCGTGGCCTTCGCGACGGTCGCCGCAGCGCGCATGAGGCGCTGGGTGTAGGCGCGACAATGGATCATGTAGGTCTGTGATCTTCCGGAACCAGTCCGCGCATAGCTCGAGAACGGGTTCGAACGACTCTGCGCCAGGGGCGACGCGCCTCGCGCGATACGGCTTCGCCGTCGTCTTGACGCTCGCGGCGATCGCGACCGAGCTCCTGTTGCAGCAGCACGACGATTCCCCGTTCTACGCCCTGCTCGTTGCCGCCGTGGTGCTCAGCCTCTGGTTCGGCGGCGTCGGGCCCAGCGTGGTTGCTCTCGTCGTGGGGTGGGGCCTGAGCTTTGTGTTCTTCGTCGGAGAGCCGGGCGCGCTCGATCGCGGCGGCGATCTCGAGTATCTTCGCTGGAGCGTCTCGCTGGTGATCGCCTTCGGCATCGTCTGGGTGGACACCGTCCTCCGTCATGCGCACGACCGTGCGACGAGGGAGGTCGGGGTTGCGGAACAGTCCATCCGCGGCCTGGAAGCTCTCGGCGAGCTTGCATCCGCCGTGTCTGCGGCGGTCACTACCTCGGAAGTAGTGCATGCCTTGATCTCGCGGACGCCGGGTGTACTCGGTGCCGCAGGCGGGGCGGTGGGACTTGTGGAGGATGACGAGCTCGTCATCGTCGATCCCGTCGGAGTTCCCGGGCAGACGCATCCCCCTGAGTCGCGCATGTCGCTGGGGGCGAATGCAGCCATCACGCGGGCGGCGGCCGAGGGAACGTTGCAGCTTGCCGTCGATCGCGCGACCTTCGTCGAGAACTTCCCGGATGGCGCCGCTCTTTTCCCCGCTTCCGCGGCGGTGCTTGCCGTTCCGCTGCGTGTCGCCGGGGAGGTCGTCGGATCGATGGGGTTTCTATTCGACCGGCCGGTAGGCGCTTCCAACGACCTCGAGGACCTCGCACTCCTCGCAGCGGATCTCGGAGGGCAGGCGCTCGAGCGGGCACAGCTCTACGAGCGGGAGCGGACATCTCGACAGGCGCTCGATCGGATCCTGCGTATTGCCCCGCAGCTACACGCGGACAGTCCTGACGAGGTCAGCAACGCCATCTGTCGTGAGGCCCGGATGACGTTTGGTGCCGATCTCGCAACCCTGTGGCGGGTGAACGACGACCACCTCGAGCTCGTTCGCAGCGATCCCGTCCTGGAGCCGCTCGTTCCCGGGCTCCGGGCTTCGCTCGGCGACTTCCATGGGCTGATGGACGCAGTCGGCAATCTCCAGATCTCGTTCGTATCCGACATACAGGAGGAGGCTCGAGGCCCCGGGCTCGAACGAGTGCGGAGCCTTGGCGTCCATTCGTCGCTGCGGACTCCGATCGCTGTGGGCGGGCGGGCGGAGCACGTCCTCATCGTCTCGTGGGTGACGGTGATCACCGAGCCCGACCCGTTGGTGACCGTGCTGGCGCGCCGCTTCGCCGACCAGGCCGGCCTTGCCCTCGAGGAGGTGGAGCGAAGGGGTGCAGAGGCGTCTGCGGGGCGTCGTGCTGCGGAGACCCAGCGCCTCCAAGAGATCACTGCTGCTCTCTCGCTGGCCGCGAGCGCGACCGATGTCAGCAACGTCTGCCTCGAGACTGCTCTTTCGGCGGTGGGAGCCGAAGCGGGGTTCGTCGTGCTCTCGCGCCCTGGGCAGACCCTGGTCGAGCTCGTAACCAGCAGTGGCTATGACGACGACCAGCTCGAAACCTGGCGCACATATGACCTCGACGCGAACGTGCCGTTCTCGCGAGCCATTGCGACGGGCGAGCCGGTGTGGGCACTCACGGCCGAGGCGATGGCCGAGTTCGTCGGCGCGCCGGACCTGGAGGAGGCGGGGTGGGTGACGATTCCACTGAGAACGAGCGCCGGGACGCGAGGTGCCCTCCAGCTCTCGTTTCGACAGCCTCGGGAGCTGAGCGGACGAGAACGGCGCTGGCTCGAAACAGTCGTCTCCCAGTGCGCGCAGGCACTGGAGAGAAGCCGTCTCTTCGACGAGGAACAGCGCCTTCGGACTCGCTCGGAGCAACTCCAGACCATGACCGCCGAGCTTGCGAACACCCTCACGCGCGCCGACGTGGCGAGTGTCGTGCTCGAGCAGATCGGGGAGGCGCTCGGCACTGCCGGCATTGCGATCGCCGAGGTCGACGAGGACCGTCAGCTCGTCAACGTGACGGCGTCGCGCGGCTATTCGGACGACGTCGTGGAACAGTGGCGCGATACCCCTCTCGACATGGCGACGCCGGGCAATCAAGCGGTGCGGCGCCGAGCGTTGCTGTTCTTCGAATCGATTGCCTCCTTGCGGGACGAGTACCCGGACGTCGCAGAAGGGCTCGCCGACACGGGTCACGCCTCGTTTCTCTTCGTCCCGCTCGTCGCCGGCCGCCGGGCCCACGGGCTTCTCGTTACCTCCTGGGCCGAGCCGAACGCGCTCTCGAGCGACGAGCGTCGATTCGTCCAGATTCTCGCCGGGCTCACATCCGACGCTCTCGAACGGACACGCTACTTCGAGTCCGAAAGAACGATCGCCGAGACGCTTCAACGCAGCGTGCTGCCAACCTCGCTTCCGCGGGTGCCGGGCGTCCAGATGGCTGCCCGCTACCTTCCCGGCACCGCGGGGCTCGAGGTTGGCGGCGATTGGTTCGACGCGATTCAGCTCTCCGGCGGGAAGCTCGGCCTCGTCGTCGGAGATGTCGTCGGCAAGGGCGTTCAGGCGGCGGCGACCATGTCCCAGCTACGCAACGCGTTGCGTGCCTTCTCACTCGACCGACTCAAGCCGTCGTCGACGATCACGCGGGTGAATCGCCTGGCGGAGGAGATGCTCGACTCGACGTTCGCGACGATCGTGTACGCGGTTGTCGATCCGGCGACGGGGACGTGCAGGTTCACGTCCGCGGGCCATCCACCACCGGTCGTCGTGTACCCCGACGGCCGGACCGAGCTGCTCGAGGGCGGACGAGGACTGCCACTTGGGGCAGCTGCAGACACGCGTTACGGCCAGGGAATGGTGCAACTGCCGATCGGTGGTGTGCTGGTGCTCTACACAGACGGCCTCGTCGAGCGTCGCGAGCGACCGATCGACGAAGGATTCGAGCTGCTTCGAGCGGCCGCAGCAAGCGGGCCGCGTGACCCGGATCGCCTGCTCGAGCACCTCGTCGAGAGGCTTGTGGGGACGAATGAGCGCGACGACGACGTCGCGCTTCTGGCGGTCCGTCTCCTCGCGGTCGCACCAAGAGCGTTCGAGCTTTCGGTTCCCAGCCGCGAAGAATCGCTCGACCTCGTGCGCGACGCGCTCCGCTTTTGGCTCGAGGGAACGTCCCTCGACCGCGTGGACGTTCACAACGTCGTGCTGGCCACCTGGGAGGCTTGCGCGAACGCGATCGAGCACGCTCGAGAGCCGGGGTCGGATTTCATCAGCGTGCACGCGGAAGTCACGAGCTCGACCGTGCGTGTCCGGGTCGAAGACACCGGCAGTTGGGCTCCACCGGCGGATCGGGTGGATCGAGGGCTCGGGCTCCGGCTGATGGACTCCCTCATGTCGTCGGTCGAGATCACGCCGAGTGACCGGGGCACGCTCGTCACCTTCGAGAAGCTGCTGCCGGAGCCCGCGAGCGAGACGGTCAGAAGATCAGGATGAGCAACAGGATGATCACGATCAGTGCGAGAACACCACCACCGATATACATCGAGCTTCCTCCTTTCGTCGACAGTTGATTCCACGGCGACCGCAAGTTGAAACCCGGGCGAGTGGCGCCTGGGTGGCGACGTTTCGGGGAAGATGCTCGCGGGTATCTGCTTCGCATGAGCAAGCTTCTGGAGCTGTCGACACCTCCGGCGGCCGCGGTCGTTTCGCTTAGCGGCGATGAGTCCTCGCTGGCGCTCGCGAGGAACGTGAAGGATGCCGTGATGAGCGGGGTCGACCACCTCGTCGTCGATGCGGGCGACTCGACGCTGCTGAGCTCCCATGTACTGGAAACGCTCCAGCGCGCGGCGCGACGCCTACGCGCCAGGGGCGGGCGGGTCATCATCGTGTGTCCGAATCCCGCCCTCGCAAGACTTCTGAGGCTGGTGTTCCTCAACCACTCGTCCGAAGTGGTTGGCTCGCTCGACGAGGCGCAACCGGAATGGTCGTGACGGAAGTGAGCCTTGTGTCCGTACCTCACGATCGTGGCCCGGTACCCGACCTCGTCGAGCTCGAGCTCCCCGTAGGACGGGCGTACGCCTCGGTCGGCCGTCTCGTCGCTGCCGGCGTGGCCATGCGGCGTGACGTGTCGGTTGAACGGGTCGAGGATCTGCAGACGGCTCTCGACACCGTTCTCCAGTCGACGATTGCCGGCGAAAGAATCCACTTGGCCTTGTGGATCACCAGCGACGGTCTGCACGTCGAGGCCGGACCGTTCCCGAGCGACGTCGACTGGCGCGGCATCGATGGCGTACTCTCCGAGTTGGTAGACGAGCTGGTGATCCGAGCGTCCGGTGGCGATGTGTGGGTCCTCCTACGCTTCCGCGAGTTGATGTGAGCCAAGTCATGGAGCGGAATGTCGAAGCCCTCTTAGTCGCATACCACCGCGACGGTGACCAAGCTGCGCGGGATCGCGCGCTAACCGAGCTCATGCCGCTCGTCCGTGCTCTCGCGAGCCGCTACGCGGGACGAGGAGAGCCTTTCGAGGATCTCGTACAGGTGGGGGCCGTCGGGTTGATCAAAGCAGTCGACCGTTTCGACGTCGATCGGGGCGTCGGGTTCTCGAGCTACGCAGTGCCGACGATCGTGGGGGAGATCAGACGGCACTTCCGAGACAAGGCATGGGCGCTACACGTTCCACGGCGGCTCAAGGAGCTTGGTGTTCGCCTCTCCCGCGTGCTGGACGAGCTCACCACCGAGCTCGGGAGATCGCCGACGATCGCCGAGCTGGCGCAAGCCACGGGGAGTGACGAGGAAGACGTGATCGACGCGCTCGACTCGGCACATGCGTACTCGACACGCTCGCTGGACGCGCCCTCAGACGAGGGGGGAGAGGCGAGCCTGTCCGACAGGTTGGGCACGGACGACATTGGCTACGACGAGGTCGAGGACGGCTCCTGGGTCGCCGTTGGCCTCGATGCGCTCGACGAGCGCGAACGCCAGATCGTCGAGCTTCGTTTTTTCCAGGAGCTGACCCAGTCGCAGATCGCCGCGCAGATCGGCATTTCGCAGATGCACGTCTCGCGGCTTCTACGCCGGGCGCTTACCGTGATGCGCGGCAGGTTGGAGGAGGTATCGAGCACTGATGTCTGACAAGGTCGTTCAACTCTCGTTCCCGGCAAAGCCCGACTACTTGCTTCTGGCACGACTCGCGCTCGCCGGACTCGCGCGGAGTTTCCCCGTCGGCGACGAGGAGCTTGCCGACCTCAAGCTCGCGGTCACGGAGGCGTGTGGGAACGCCGTGCGGCATGCCTACGAGCCGGGCGAAGGCTCCGTGGAGGTCGCGTTCGTCGTTTCCGACGAACGACTCGAGATGTTCGTCGAGGACCGGGGAGTCGGAATCACGCTCGCTTCGCCGGATGAACTGAAGCTCGAGCCAACGAACGCAGAGCCGACCGAAGGCGGAATGGGCATGGCCATTATCCGTGCCGTCGTGGACGAGCTCGAGGTCAAGGAAGGCTCGAACGGTAGAGGCACGGTCGTGCACATGACGAAGTACCTCGCGCCTAGCGCCTAGCAGCGCACTCCGGCGAAACTAGTGCTGCTGCAGCGAGAGCTGTGCGAGCGCTTCGCTTCGCGACGCGCACACCGGAAGCGCGCTGTCGAGCTTCGTGATCTGGAAGATGCGCCGTGCAGATGTAGTCGGAAGGAGGACGCGGACTTCTGCGCCGGAGGCGGTCAGCGTACGCACCGCCTTGACGAAGAGACCAAGCGCAGTGGAGTCCAAGAAGGAGACCCGGCTGAGATCGGCGAGGACCGGCGATCCGCGTGGAAGAAACTCGAACACCGCTCGGATGTCGGGTGCCGCAAATGCGTCGAGCTCGCCTTCTGCGTGCACGACTGTCGTTCGGCCCTCTTGTTCGACGCGCATCGAGTGCATAGCGACGGCGATGAAAGCACACACGCCCGACCGGGCCGAGGCTCGCGCCTAGGCCCGGCGGACGGTCTACGCCTAGCGTCTGTTCGCGATCGCGTTCCAGATGAAGAGGATCAGGAGCGCGCCGGCAATCGCTGCGACCCAGGTGCTGATGTCGAAGAATTCGTCGACTGGGTCGCCAAATCCAAGTGCCGTGGCGATGAACCCTCCAAGGAGCGCGCCGCCGATCCCCAGGAGTGTCGTGAGAATGAAACCGACGCGCTCGGCGCCGGGCATCAATCGCTTCGCGAGCAATCCGGCGACGAACCCAAGAACGATCCAACCGATGATCCCCATGTGCCCCTTTCGTTCAGGCTGTTGGCCGAGTGGCTCCAGGCCGGTTGTTCGTCGTACCCGCCCGAAGGAATGCAGAAACATTCCGCCTGCGCTGTAAGCTCACGCCTCGAGTGCCCCGAGCGTGTCCTCCACCGACCCGCGGAGAGTCGCGACATCGGGGACGCTGGCGACAGCAAGTGTGCGCGCGATGGAGGCGGAGGGCTCCAGCACGATCCCGAACCGTGAACGTCCCAGCCGGCGCGCCAAGCGGAAGAGCACGTGGAGCCCTGCGCTGTCGATGAAATAGACGCGGTTCAGATCGAGGACAAGTTTCGAGCGCCCGGCTGTCAGATCGTCGAGCTGCTCTTCGAAGTCGAATGCGTTCGTCAGGTCGAGCTCGCCGACGACGTCGAGGACGGCGAGATCCGGGTCATCGGTCGGATGCTTCGTAAGCTCTAGAGAAGTCACCCAGCCTCCGGTCGCGTGGATCGTGGCGAGCACCGTAGCGCGCGGGGATTCGGCTTACCTGGGCTCGTTGCGATCCCGAGATAATCCGAGGTTTGGACATCGTATGGGAGGGGTAGGAGAATCAGAGCTTATGACGGAAGCTACTCCGAGATCGATCGAGGAGTTTCGTCTCGAGGAGAATAGTCCTAGACCTGGCACGGGGGTGCTCGTGGTCCATGGTGCGGTGGACCTCCACGTCGCAGGTGAGCTTCGGGACCATCTCACTGCGCTGAGCGACAAGAACTCAGCACTCGTCGTGGATCTCACCGAGGTGACGTTCGCGGACTCGATGGCTCTCGGCGTTCTGCTTGGCGCGCTCAAGCGGGCAAGATCGCGAGAGCAGTTACTTCGTCTGGTCGTCCCGCATTCTGAGCTTCGCAGGACCTTCGAGCTCACCTTGCTCGATCGGGTTTTCGACCTCGACTCGACTCTCGACGAGTCGTTGGCCGAGATCGCGGCTGCCGAATGGAGCATCCGGGAGGCCCGGCGAACGTCAGAGGGCGGCCTCGAGGGTTGAGTGCAAATGAACGAGCGTGTCGACTCCAGCGATCTCGAGAATGCGAAGGATGCTCGGATCGCATGCGACCAGTGACATGCCTTCTCCCTCTAACCGCGCAGTCCTCGCAAGTATCCGAATAGCGCTCGAGTCGAGGAACGTGCACGACGTGAGGTCGACGACGAGAGCGCCGGTCGAAGGGGAGCTCGAGAGCGCGTCCTCGAGCTGCGGAGTAGTCGCCAGATCGAGCTCGCCGTTGATCTTGACCAGAGCCCCCCCGTTCGGAAGCACCTGGGTCGTTATCTCGAAGTCGCCTGTACTCGCCACGACTGCGAGTCTAGGCAAATGCACGAGCGGCCCGTGAGCGACAAGAGCGACACGATACTGCTGACCATCCCCGCCGACAGTCGGTTTCGGGGAGTTGCGACGCTGGTGCTCAGCGGGGTCGGAAGTCGGTTCGACGTCCCTTACGAGCGCATGGACGATTTGCAGCTCGCCCTCCTGAGCGCCCTCGCGACAGGCGACGGCGGCGAAACGCTTTCGCTCGAGGTCGAGGCCGGAGACCAGCTCGTCTCTGTGACCGTCGGACCACTCCGCAGCGGCAGCGGTGCGGATCCGGCATTCACTCGTGTGCTCGCCGGCCTCGTCGACGCGGTCGAGCCGGTGTACCGAGACGGTCACGAGTGGGTGACGCTTCGCCTCTCTCGGGCCGGGTCGGCTGACGCGTCGTCCGCTGGTTAGGACGCTCATCCCATCAGTGAGTAAGGCTGCGGGCCGAAGGCTCCTCTCAGCGTCTCCGGCCGGCCAGCTCTGAGCGGCTACTTACCTCTGCGGGATCTGCTCGAGCATCTCGCCGTGGACTCCTGGCCCCGCACTCCTCCAGTCAAGCTTCGCGCCGAGGCCGGTAGCTAGGTTTCGCCGTGCATGGAGCTCGTGCCTCTGGGCGAAAGCGGCCTGCACGTGTCTCGCGTCGGCCTCGGTTGCAACAACTTCGGCGGCCGGATCGATTTCGCGGCGACTCGAAGCGTCGTCGACGCTGCGCTCGAGGTCGGGATCACGTTTTTCGACACGGCCGAGGTCTACGGCAACAACGGGGGAAGCGAGCGCTTCCTCGGAGAGCTTCTCGACGGGCGGCGGGATCGAGTCGTCCTGGCCACGAAGTTCGGTTGGGCGCAGGATCGGGGCTTCGGAGACGGGTCGGGCATCAGGAGCGCGATCGACGGCTCGCTCGAACGGCTGCGCACGGATCACGTCGATCTCTACTACTTGCACAAGCCCGATCCCGAGACGCCGATCGCCGAGACGCTCGGTGCGCTCGACGAGCTCGTCTCCGCAGGCAAGGTGCGCGCCATCGGGTGCTCGAACTTCTCCGCCGAGCAGCTCGCCGAGGCGGATAGCGTCGCACGCGAACAGGGCACGGTTCGCTTCACCGTGCTACAGAACCACTACAGCCTGCTCGAGCGCCGTGACGACGAGGACGTCCTCCCGCTCTGCCGCGAGCTCGGCGTCGCGTACGTCCCATACTTTCCGCTCGCGAGCGGTCTCTTGACCGGAAAGTATCGACGAGGCGAGCCAGCTCCCGAGGGAACACGCTTGGCAGGACGAGAGATCGAGGACGGTCGGTTCGCCCGCGTCGAGGCGCTCGCCCGGTTCGCGGAGGAGCGTGGGCACACTCTGCTCGACCTCGCGATCTCGGCGCTCGCGTCGACGCCAGGTATCGGTTCAGTCATCGCGGGTGCGACGAAGCCCGAGCAAGTTCGGGCCAACGCCGAGGCCGGTTCCTGGCACCTCGAGGCCGACGAGCTCGACGCCCTCGCAGCTCTCTGACAACCCGTTACCGAACACGGACAGCGTAGGCGCCTACAAGTTTGAGCGGGGCGGCGGAAGCCGCCCCGCGTCCGTGTCGAGCTACGACGAATCAGCTGTCGTTCGCGCCGTCCTGATCCTTCTGCTCTTCGCTGTCGGCATGGCTCGAGATCACGTTGAAGGACTCATCGAGATGGACGTCGACTTGGCTCCCGTCCGCGAGCGTGACCTCCACCTCGTAGTACCCGTCCTCGTCGCCGACCTCGGTCTCAGTGACACGGCCCCCGTCGGTCGAGGCGAGGGCGGCTGTCGAGGCCTGCGTGAGTGCGGAGCCTGTGATGGGCGTTTCGGCATCGTCGAGCCCGCCGGCGGCGAGAGCGACCCCTCCGGCCGAGACTCCGACGACGGCGACTCCCAGCGCGACGATCACGGCGATTCGCTTCATTCCTGTCCTCCTGTGGTCGTGTGACTCAACCACGGTAGGAGCACCATATGAGATGACCGTGAGTCGCGGTCTCATCGAGCTCTCATCTTCGTTGCGACAATGACTGCGCGGTGCGCATCCTGGTGGTCGAGGACGAGCTGAAGATGGCGAGCCTCCTGCGTCGCGGGCTCACAGAGGAAGGCCACGCGGTGGACCTGGCACGCACGGGAGACGATGCCCTCTGGATGGCCGGCGGCCGCGGAGTACGACGCGATCGTGCTCGACCTCATGCTGCCCGGCATCGACGGCATCGAGGTGTGTCGCCGCGTTCGCGAGAGCGGTGTGTGGGCTCCGGTCCTGATGCTGACCGCACGCGACGCGGTCGAGGACCGCGTCGCGGGTCTCGACGCCGGCGCGGACGACTACCTCCCGAAGCCGTTCTCGTTCGCCGAGCTCCTCGCCCGGCTTCGCGCGCTCGTTCGCCGCGGGACGGCGGAGCGCCCTGTAGTCCTCGAGGTCGGCGACCTTCGCCTCGATCCGGCAACGCGCGAGGTGTGGCGGGGGCCGACCGAGGTCAAGCTCTCGGCGAAGGAGTTCGCTCTGCTCGAGACGTTCATGCGTCGGCCGGGCCAGGTGCTCTCCCGCTACCAGCTGCTCGAGCATGCCTGGGACTACGGGTACGAGAATCGCTCGAACGTCGTCGACGTGTACGTGCGGTACCTGCGCGACAAGATCGACCGGCCCTTCGGCCGGGATTCGCTCGAGACCGTTCGCGGAGCCGGCTACCGACTCCGGCGGGAAGGCGGCACGTGAGTCGGCTCCCGATCCGGCTGCGACTCGCTCTCGTCTTCGGGCTCGTGATGGCGGTCGTCTTCGCGGCAGTCGGGGCGTTTCTCTACGTCCGTCTCGGCGCTACGCTCGACGAGCGGATCGCCGACAGCCTCGAGAGCAGGGCGACCGCTCTCGCGACCGTCCTCCTCGGGGCTGGTGACGTCCCCGACCTGGATCCCGCGCTGATCGCCGGAGAGGACGGGGTGGCGCAGGTCATCGGCTCAGATGGGTCACTCGAGGTCGCAAGCCCGACCGTCGAGGACGGCCTCCTACTCTCGCCCGCAGAGCTCGCATCGGCGCGTGAGCGCACGGTCACGCTCGAGAAGGAGCTGCCGACGGTCGATTCGATCGAAGAGTTCCGGTTGCGCGCCGTCTCCCGTCGACGGTCGCGTCGTCGTGGTCGGCGAGTCGCTCGAGGATCGCGACGACGCCGTGGACAGCCTCCTCGCACAGCTTCTCCTCATCATCCCCTTCGCTGTGCTGCTCTCGTCGGGCATCGGCTATCTCGTTGCACGGGCGGCCCTGCGCCCGGTCGACGACATGCGTGGCCGAGCGGCAGACATCTCGGCGGACACTCCCGAACGACGGCTTCCCCTCCCACGAGCACACGACGAGGTCTACCGGCTGGGCGAGACGCTCAACGAGATGCTCGATCGACTCGATGCCGGCATCGCCAGGGAGCGGCGCTTCGTCGCCGATGCGAGTCACGAGCTTCGTACCCCGCTGGCGACGCTTCGCACCGAGCTCGAGCTGGCCATGCGCCGGCCACGCTCCTTGGAGGAGCTCGAGGTCGCGCTACGCTCGGCTGGGGAGGAGGTCGAGCGGCTCGTTCAGCTCGCGGAAGACCTCCTGGTGCTCGCCCGCGCCGACGATGGACGACTCCTCCTGCGTGTCGAGCACCACGACGTCCGCGGGCTGCTCGACGCGGTCGCAGGCCGGAACGACTCGCGTGCGAGCGCCGCTGGTCGAACGCTCGAGGTGGAAGGGCCGAATGAACAGGTGGTCACGGGCGACCGCATGCGCCTCGAGCAGGCGCTCGGGAACCTCGTCGACAATGCCCTGCGCTATGGAGAGGGCACGGTTCGGCTCGAAGCACGAACCGAGAACGGCCTGCTCGTCCTCGCCGTCGGGGACGAGGGCGAGGGGTTCCCGCCCGAGTTCCTTCCGCACGCCTTCGAGCGCTTCAGTCGAGCGGATGTCGCGCGTACGGGTGGAGGCGGCGTCGGCCTGGGGCTCGCGATCGTGGACGCGATCGCCCGTGCGCACGGGGGAAGTGCGAAGGCGGCGAATCGCGTCGCCGGCGGCGCCGAGGTGACGATGGTGCTCCCGTGGGAGCCACCGACGCATCGCAATCTCATCTGACACTCATACCTCAGCGGCAGGGCTCACAACAGACTGAGCCCGGCTCAATGCGGAGCTCAGTCACGTTCGGGAAAGGCTCGCGCATCGCTATCCGCGGTTGTAGCTGAGGAGCTCTTCCCGATCGCTTCCGCCGGACACACCGATGGCCAGGACCGGTCCGACGCCTCGCGCGTAGAACTTGTACTCGAGGATCTTCGGCTCGAGCGGGTTCAGGTCTCGGGTCATCACGACCTTGCCCTTCCCGGAGAAGCCGAACGGAACCTCCACCTGCTCCCCGAGGCTCATCACCTCTGCCCGGTCCTCAGCGTGACCGACGTTGTACTCCTGCCGGTAGCGCATCCCCTCCTTCGGCTTGGCGAGCATGACGATCCCGGCCTGCGCACCGTCGACGCCGGCCTCGAACGATCCTTCCGTCGAGACGACCTTGCCGTTCTCGTACTCCTTGGTCGCCTCGCCCAGGTACCAGATGTTTCCGCACTTGTCCTGCGCGTACCAGTCGTCCGTTACCTCGACCGGCTTTCCGCCCTCGGTCACCACGTCGTGGACGACCCTGGCCGTGACGCCGTTCGCGATCCTTTTCGTCTTGGGCGTGACCGTCACCACGACCTTCAGTTTCGTTCCCTCAGGGTCGGTCTCCCGATAGATCCAGCGGCTGCCAGGCTTCATGGGCCAGTACGGGTTGTCGATCCGCGTCGTGAAGTCGGCCGGGTTCAGATGAACTCTCGCGCTCCCCTGGGGATCTCGCACGTAGCGGCTTCGGCGGCCCTCGCCTTGTTCTCGCCCCCAGCTGCCGCAACGGCAACCCCGGCCGCGACGATCCCTAGAACCGTTGCTGTTGCCCTCTTGGCGCTCACTTCTGCTCCTCTCGAACCGGGTCGGAGAACGTGCTTGTTGCGATTCCTGACTTCTTACGGGAGGGGGATGAGACGTAAATGAGAGCGATCTGACGTCGGGCGTGGACGAGGTTGAATGTCGTGGATGCATCTCGACGAGATCGCGCAGACATCGGCTGACATCGCCGCCACATCGTCCCGCCTGGCGAAGGTCGCCCTTCTCGCCGACTGCCTCGCCCAGGCGCGCGCCGAAGAAGTCCCGATCGCGGTTGCGTACCTCTCCGGCGAGCTGCCACAGGGAACGATCGGTGTGGGGTGGGCGTCCCTGCGCGATCTCCCTCCCCCTGCCGATCCGCCTCCGACCCTCGAGGTGCTCGAGGTCGACCGGTCGCTCTCTCGTCTCAAGTCCATCGCCGGGCGTGGCTCGCAGGCGGCTCGCCGAGACGAGCTCGCACGCCTGTTCGCGACTGCGACCGAGCCGGAACAGCGGTTTCTCGGCAGTCTGTTGGTCGGAGAGCTACGACAGGGTGCTCTCGAAGGCGTGATGGTCGATGCGGTCGCGAAGGCGGGCGGCATCCCCGTCGCCGAGGTTCGGCGCGCGGCCATGCTCGCGGGAGATCTGCCGAAGATCGCGGAGGCCGCGCTGACCCGCGGACGGGACGGCCTCGCGGAGTTCAGCTTGACCCCGCTTCGCCCGGTGAAGCCGATGCTCGCGCAGACCGCGGACAACGTGGCCGACGCGCTCGAGCGGGTAGTCGGGCCGACGGCGGTCGAATGGAAGCTCGACGGGGCGCGGATCCAGGTTCACCGGGTCAGGAGCGAGGTAGGCGTGTTCACGCGGAACCTCGCGGACATCACCGATCGAGTCCCCGAGATCGTCGACGCGATCCTGACGCTTGCGCCCGGGACGATCGTGCTCGACGGAGAGGCGATCGCGCTTAAAGCCGACGGTCGGCCGCATCCCTTTCAAGTGACGATGAGCCGCTTCGGCACCAAGATTGCCGTCGATGACCTTCGGCATCCGACGCCACTCACGGCCTTCTACTTCGATTGCCTCCACGTCGACGGAGAGGACCTCATCGATCTGCCGTTGCGCGACCGTCTCGCTGCGCTCGACGAGCGCCTTCCGCCTACGCTCATCGTGCCGCGCGTCGAGACCGACGACCGGGACGCCGCGCAGCGGTTCCTCGAGGACGCCCTCGCGCGTGGCCACGAAGGTGTCATGGTGAAGGCTCTCGACGCGCCGTACGAGGCGGGCAGGCGAGGTGCAGGTTGGGTCAAGGTCAAGCCCGCGCACACGTTCGATCTCGTCGTTCTCGCCGCCGAGTGGGGGCACGGGCGGCGCCAGGGCAAGCTCTCGAATCTCCATCTCGGCGCGCGTGATCCCGCGAGTGGCGGGTTCGTCATGCTGGGCAAGACGTTCAAGGGCATGACCGACGACATGCTTGCCTGGCAGACCGAGCGGCTGCTCACCTTGGAGACCCACCGTGACGCGTACACGGTGTATGTCCGCCCGGAGCTCGTCGTCGAGATCGCCTTCGACGGCGTCCAGGCGAGCACGCGTTATCCCGGTGGAGTCGCCCTCCGCTTCGCGCGGGTGAAGGGCTACCGACCCGACAAGAGCCCCGACGAGGCGGACACGATCGAGGCCGTGCGTGCCATTCAGGCGCCAGCGGGATAATCTCATCCGACACCTGTTACTTCGAGTCGGGAGGTTGGACGCATGACGAACTACGGGACCCTTCGTGCATGGGCGTTCATCGCGACGCTCGTCGGCGTGTTCGGGATGATCCTCGCCGCGATCGGCGCGATCGTGTGGGCGTTCGAGGTCGACGGTTTCTGGCAGACGATTGGCGTGCTGCTCATCGGGCTTCCCGTCGCGGTCTTCATCGCGACGTTGCCCATCGCGCTCGCGCAGGCACTGCGCGCGATCGCGGACGTGGGCGACACCGTCAGCGCGCGCTAGACGCTAGGCATGCCAGACGCCCTCTCGAAGAGCCTCGATCTTCCGGACAACGTCATCGAGTTCCCGGGGATGCGGGCGCACATCGTCGAGCTCGGCGACCTCACGGTCGGCCAGCTCGTCTCCGAGCCGGGCTGGCGCTGGTCGACGCACGTTCGCCCCACCGTCGGCGGCGAGTGGTGCCAGGCTCGCCACATAGGATTCGTCCTTTCAGGACGGCTTGGGGTCCAGCTGCGCGACGGCACAGAGCTGGAGTTCGGCCCGAACGAGGTCTTTGACATTCCCCCAGGACACGACGGGTTCACGGTCGGGGACGAGCGGTGCGTCCAGATCGAATGGAGCGGGATCAGAACCTTCGCGGGGTTTCCGACAGGCATTCACAGTCGAGTTCTCGCCACCCTTCTCTTCACTGACCTCGTCGACTCGACGGCTGTTGCGGCACAGCTCGGCGACACGCGCTGGCGCGAGCTCCTCTCGGATCACTTCGAGGCGGCGCGTCGTGAGCTCGAGCGATTTGGTGGACGCGAAGTAAAGACGACGGGAGACGGGATGCTCTCGACGTTCGATGGGCCTGCGAGGGCACTCCACTGCGCGGCGGCGATCCGCAGAACCGCACATGGCGGCGGATTGCAAATCCGGGCCGGCGTGCATGTCGGCGAGGTCGAGCTCGTCGGCGAGGACGTACGCGGCGTCACGGTTCACGAGGCATCGCGGATCATGGCGCTCGCAGATCCGGACGAGATCCTGGTGTCCGACATGACACGTGCTCTCGCAGGAGCTTCAGGGCTCTCATTCGAGGATCGCGGGACGCACACGCTCAAGGGGCTCGGCGGGGAGTGGCGTCTCGCAGCGTTCGTCGCGGAGCCCGAGCGCATTCCGGCGTGAGTGAGCTCCCGCTCATCCTGGCCGTGGACGAGGACCCGGAGGCTCTCGAGCGGATCACCGGCGAGCTCCAGCGCTATGTACGTGACTACCGGGTCGTTTGCGGCCCTTCCACCACGGCAGCGCTGAAGCAGCTCGAGTCGATGCGCGAGCGCGGCGCCGCTGTCGCGATCGTGCTGGTCGCCCGTGGCACGCAGGAGCTCAAGGGCGAGGACCTGCTCACGCGGGTACACGAGCTGCATCCACATGCGAAGCGCGCGTTGCTCATCCCGTGGGGTGGCTGGGCCAACGAGGAGACCGCCGACGCCATTAGGACGGCGATGGCGCTCGGGCACATCGACTACTACGCGCTGAAGCCGTGGAGTGTCCCTGACGAGCTCTTCCATCGCCTCGTCTCCGAGCTCCTCCATGAGTGGCGGCGAGCAAACGCGCCGGGGCGCCGCGAGATCACCGTCATCGCCGACCCCTGGTCGCCATCCGGCTACGAGCTTCGGAACCTGCTGGCGCGAAACGGCGTGCCTCACGCGTTCCATGCGCTCGACTCCGACGAGGGCCGGCAGTTCCTCGCCTTCTGCGGCAATGAAGGCGCCCTGGTGCCGGTCGTGCTTCTGCCGGATGGCACCGCGCTCGTCGACCCAGAGCCTGCAGATCTTGCGCAGCACGGGACGCGCATGACGACCGAGCTCGACGATCCTGGTGCCTTCGACGTCGTCGTCGTCGGCGCCGGTCCTGCCGGGCTTGCCGCTGCCGTGTATGCGTCGTCGGAGGGACTCCGCGCGCTCGTCGTCGAGCGGGAGTCGATCGGAGGCCAGGCGGGCTCGAGTGCCCGGATCCGCAACTATCTGGGCTTTGCGCGTGGCGTGAGCGGTGCCGAGTTGGCTCAGCGTGCGTACCAGCAGGCGTGGGTGTTCGGGACGACATTCCTTCTCACGCGCGACGTGACGGGACTCCGCCCGGAAGGAACTGGGCACGTCGTCACGATCTCGGGTGGGACCGAGGTCGAGGCGCGCAGTGTCGTCCTGGCCATGGGTGTCTCGTACCGACGTCTCGAGATCCCCGCTCTCGCGGCGCTCGAGGGCGCAGGTGTGTTTTACGGATCGTCGCCGTCGGAGGCGAGGCAGTTCACGGGGGCGCGCGTCTTCGTGGTCGGGGGCGCCAATTCCGCAGGACAGGCTGCCGTGCATCTGAGTCGTTACGCGGCGAAGGTCACGCTTGTCGTTCGCGGCCCCTCTCTCGCCGCGACCATGTCGCAGTACCTGCTCGAGGAGATCGACGGGAAGGAGAACGTCGACGTCCGGCTGTCGACGCAGATCGTTGACGCTGCGGGCGACGGACGTCTCGAGAGCCTCGCCCTTCGTGATGAGAGCGGCTCGACGACCGAGGCTGCGGATGCGCTCTTCATCCTCATCGGCGCACAGGCTCGAACCGAGTGGCTCCCGGCCGACGTCGAGCGCGACGCGCGGGGGTTCTTGGTGACAGGCTCCGACTACGGGACGACGGTGCCCGGCGTGTTCGCGATCGGCGATGTCCGTGCGGGCTCGGTCAAGCGCGTCGCCTCAGCCGTCGGGGAAGGCTCGGTGGTGATCCAGCGAGTCCACTCGTACCTGGAGAGCACCGCTTCCCTGGACGCCCGGGTCTCGTAGCTAGCTCGTGATATCGGCGCAGGCGGGCGAGTCTTCGAGGGCGGTGCGAAGCTCGTCCTCGGAGTCGGCGCTCTCGATCGACTGAAGGGTGGACGAAAACGCGGTACTCATCGCCGAGAGCGATGCCGTGATGGAGGTGATGGCACTCGGTATCTCGCTCAGTCCGGATGCTCCCTGCGCGGCGCTTTCGATATTCGCGACCTCGCTCTCGAGAGTAGTCGAGAGGTCATCGACGGAGCTCCTCACGGCCTCGCCCGACTCCGTGTCTGGCGTGCCGAGTCCCTTGAGGTCCTCGACGAGTGTGTCGGTCGAGCTCTGGACGTCGTTTGCGGCATCCTCGAGCCCATCCTGCGAGAGGGACGAGGCGCCGCTGGTGAACCCGTCCCTGACGTTCCCGAGCGAGTCGGTCCACGTCGTGATCGCGGTGCAGAAACCATCCGCCCACTCGTCCGTCGCCGAAGCCGTCGGCGATTCGTCGCCTCCACATCCTGCGGCGGCGAGAGCAAGTGCGGTTACTGCGGCGGCTACGAGTGTCTTCCTCATGCCGAGAATCTAGCGCGTCCGCGCAGCGACAACGACAAGTACCGGCACGATCGCCCAGCACGCGAGCTCGCGAAAACGCAGCGCGCGCGTCGCCGGACCTTCAGTCGCTGCCACCGTGACCTTCGTGCTGGACCCGAGCAGCGCAGTTCGCACGAGAGCCGAAGCACGCCGTGCATGCCAGTTCGAGGTGACGAGGACGACTTCGTCCGCACCAAGCCTGCGGGCCGCACGTGCGACACCGAGCGCGTTGCCCAGGGTCGAGCGAGCATCTCGGTCGAGGATGACCTCCCGAGCGCTCGCCCTCCAGGCGCCGGCCATGAGCTCGGCCTCCGACCGAGGCGTCCTCCGTCTCGCCCAGCCGGAGAAGAGCACTGAATCGTCGGGCTCGATCTCCGCCTCCGCACGCGCCAGCCGTTCGGCGGATATGGGATGCAAAGTATCCACCCGCCGAGTGGAGTATCCGAGAACAGCGATGAGGCGCATCTTGCTCAGTGTCTCCGATGCCGGCGCCACAACCCATAGACGAGCAACGTCCCGGCGACGGTGAGGACGAGCCGAACCGCTTTCCGGCCCCGGAGCTTCGACTCGCCGCTCGCGCGGTCACGCATGTGGACGGGCACCTCGACGACGTGAAGCCCTCCCTCCCGCAAGCGAAGCAGCGACTCGACCTCAGGAGCCCCGCTCGTATACGGCTTTCCCAGTGCGGGCAGCGCCTGTCGATTCGCGGCGTACATGCCGCTCGTCGCATCGAGGAACGGCCGCCCCAGCGCAGCACCCATGGACCGACGAAGAACCGATGTCCCGATACGTCTACTCCGCGACGGCCGGTAACGGTATGCCTCGTACCCATCTGCGGTGGCGAACCGCGACCCGACAGCCACGTCGGCCTGGCCCTCGCGAACGATCTCGAGCAGCCGCGCGAGCTCCTCGACCGGATGTTGTCCGTCGGCGTCGACCCGCCCAACGTACTCGTAGGCGTGCTCGTCCGCGTACGCGTATCCGGCCGCAATTCCCTTTCGTAGGCCGCGGTTCTCTCCGAAGGAAAGAACCTGCGCTCCATGCGTCCGAGCGACGCCGGCGGTTCCGTCCGTGGAGCCGTCGTCGACCACGAGGATGTCTGCATGCGGAAGGCGGTCGTGGAGCTCGTCGAGAACCGCCGCGAGGTTCTTCTCCTCGTTCCATGCAGGGATGAACACGAGTGTGTCGGATTCCGGCACCCGGAGAGTGTAGGGGCATGCCGGACAGCTCAGATCACGTTGTGCTCGGGGCGCGGCGCCGAGCGAGCGAACCTCTCGACCGAAAGTGGCGTGACGTCGACAAAGGGCTCTCGACCGAGTACGAGATCGCGAACGATCTCGCCGATCGCCGGCGCTTGCATGAAGCCGTGCCCCGAGAAGCCGGTCGCGTAGAGGAAGCGGCTCGCGCCGGTGGCCTCTCCGACGAGACCGTTGTTATCGGGCGTCACCTCGTAATACCCCTTCCAGCCGTGTGCGACGCCCATGTCGAGAAAGGAGGGCGCACGCCGGGCAGCCACTTCGATGACCCGCTCCAGCCAGCGCGGATCCGTGGACTCGTCGAAGCCGGCAGGTTGCGCGCGGTCAGCCATCCCGATGAGGAGACCCAGGCCCTCCCTGTGGAAGTAGAAGCCGGTACTGAAGTCCACCGTCAGCGGGATCGACGTCGCCAAACCTTCGACCGGGGCGGTCGTGACGACTTCTCGGAGCACCGGCGCCACGGGAAGCTCGACGCCGGCGGTGTGTGCGATAGCAGGTGACCATACGCCTGCGGCGCAGACGACCGTGTCCGTCTCGATGGTTCCGCCCTCGATGACGACGCTTCGAACATTGCCCTCCTCGACCACTACGCCCGTCACCGGCGAACCGGTCAGCACGGCTGCTCCGAGGCGCCGGGCTCCCGCCGCGTACGCCTGAGTAACGGCTTCGGGGCTTGCGTGCCCGTCGACTGGACAGAACGTGGCCGCGAGCACGCCGTCCAGGCCCGCGAGCGGCGAGAGCCGTGCCGCATCGTTCACGTCGACGAGCCGGCTCGGTGCCCCGAGCTCGTTCTGAATCGCGACGCTCCGCTCGAACACGGCAACGTCTTCGGGTCGGTCGAGGAGGAACAGGTACCCGACCTGACGGAAGTCGATCTCGCCTCCAGGACGCTCGGCAAAACGCGTGAACGCCTCGATGCCGCGAAGCCCGATCGCAATGTTCAGCGGATCGGAGAACTGCGTTCTGATACCGCCCGCAGCCCGACTCGTCGATCCGGACGACAGCGCGTCGCGTTCGAGCAGGCAGACGTCGATGCCTGCTTCTGCAAGGTGAAAAGCGATGCTGGTCCCGATCGCGCCGCCCCCGATGACGACGACATCGGCCCGTCTGCGGTGCCGCGGTCACCGCCGGACGAGATTGCGCAGGAAGAATCCGAGGTTCGCCGGTCGCTCGGCGAGCCGCCGCATGAGGTAGGGATACCAGTCCGGTCCGAAGGGAGTAGCCACGAGCACCTTGTAACCCTCGGCCGCGATCGAGCGCTGGAGCGCCGAGCGGACGCCGTAGAGCATCTGGAACTCGAAACGCTCGAGCCCGATTCCTTCTCGTTTCGCAAACGCCTGTACCCGCCGGATGATTGCCTCGTCGTGCGTCGCGACGGCGATGTAGGCGCCGCCGCGCAGCCCTCGCTCGACGACCTCGACGTAGGCGCGATCGACGTCCTCCTTCTCCGAATAGGCGATTTCCGCAGGCTCGAGGTATGCGCCCTTGACGATACGGAGGTTCGGCCGGAGGGGAAGGAGGTGTTCGAGGTCGTCGGGTGTTCGGTACAGGTACGTTTGGAGCACGGTTCCGACGTTCTCCTGACCGGAGGCGCGGAGGCGCTCGTAGATCTCCAGCGTCGGGTCGAGGTACTCCGACTGCTCCATGTCGATGCGGACGAACGTCCCGAGCCCGCTTGCGTGCGTCACGACGCGCTCGACGTTCGTGTACGCGAGCTCGGGATCGAAGGAGAGCCCGAGGTGCGTGAGCTTCAGTGCGACGTTCGCGCGAAGCTGCTCTGCGGCGATGCGATCGAGGATTCGCTCGTACTCATCGGTCACGCTGGCTGCATGGGCCGGATCGGACACGGCTTCGCCCAGGAGCGTCGTGTTTGCGTGCAGCCCCGCCTCGTTCAGCCTTCGTAGCACGGTGACGCACTCGTCGAGCGTCTCGCCCGCGACGAAGCGCGCCGCGCCGAGGCGCATCCCCTGGTTCTGCACGACACGCTGTAGGCGGGCGCTCTCGGCCGCATGCAGGATCGCTGCACGGGACAGCGTGGAGACGATCACGATGAGCGAGCCTAGCGACGCTCGAGCCCGCGTACGACCCCACCATCTAGTTGGAGGACGGGTCGGGTGGCATCTGGGCGAGGAGACCGAACGGGCCTCCTTTGCGCCGCAGCACGTCGCCCCAGAGCGTGTCGGGTTCGGGGGTGAAGACGTCTTCCGGGAGTGCGGGCTCGACGATCCAGGAGCCTTCTTCGAGCTCCTCGTCGAGCTGACCGGGCCCCCAGCCTGCGTACCCGGCGAAGACGCGCGCGCGCCGCAGCTCTCCGAGTGTGTCCGGATCGACTTCGGAGGGGAGGAAACCGACCGAGTCGAGCACCAGCGCCCCTGCGCGGTCGGGATCTGCAAAGTCCGCGAGGACGACGATCGCCGACGGCTGGACGGGGCCCCCGACGTGCATCGACCCGATGTCGTCGACCAGCACCGCGAGCTCGGGCACGGCCTCGTCCACGGTGGCCTCGGAGGCCCGGTTGAGGATCACGCCGAGAGCACCTTCCTCCGAGTGTTCGCCCACGAGAACGACCGTGCGCCAGAAGTTCGGGTCGACGAGCGCTGGGCCGGCGATCAGCAGGTGTCCCTTCAAAGACTCCATGGCCATAATCATGGTTGCATGGAGGATGTCTCCCGTGAGATTCGGCTCGTCGCTCGACCGCAGGGGTTCCCCGGTGAGGATCTGTTCGAGGTCGCGGAGGCGCCGATCCCGGAGCCGGCGGACGGTCAGCTGCTCGTTCGGAACGCCTACTTCTCGGTCGATCCCTACATGCGACCACGCATGAACGACGTCCGTTCGTATGTCGCGCCGTTCACCCTGGGCGAGGCGATGATCGGCGGAGCGGTCGGACAGGTCGCCGTCTCGCGCAACGCAGCCCACCCGGAAGGAAGTTGGGTGACGCACTCGCTCGGCTGGCGGGAGTGGGCGTTGTCGGACGGCTCTGGCATGCGCCAGGTCGACGCATCGGTCGCACCAGTCTCGACGGCGCTCGGCGTGCTCGGAATGCCCGGCTTGACGGCCTACTACGGCCTGTTCGACCTCGGTGAGCCGAAGGAGGGCGAGACGGTCTTCGTCTCCTGCGCCGCAGGGGCAGTGGGAAGCATGGCTGGACAGATGGCGAAGATCGCAGGCTGCCGCGTCATCGGCAGCGCCGGTTCCGAGGAGAAGCTCGCGTGGCTTCGCGAGCTCGGTCTCGACGCCGTCTTCAACTACCGCGAGCAGCGTGTGAGGGAGGCTCTGGCGGAGCTGTCGCCGGATGGGATCGACATCTACTTCGACAACGTCGGCGGCGACCACCTCGAGGCTGCGATCGGGGCGCTGCGAACCCATGGCCGTGTCGTTGCCTGCGGATCGATCTCGCGCTACAACGACGTCGAGCCAACGCCCGGCCCGCGGAACATGTTCATGGTCGTCACCAAGCGGCTGAGGATCCAGGGCTACATCATCAGCGACAACTTCGATCGGTTCGGCGCGTTCTACACGCAAGCAGTGGAGTGGCTCCGCGAGGGCCGGCTTCAATACCGCGAGACGGTGATCGACGGAATCGAGAACGCCCCGAGAGCCTTCCTGGGCCTGCTGCGCGGTGAGAACATCGGGAAGATGCTCGTCAAGGTCGGCCCGGCTGAGATGAAGTTCCGCTGCCGTCGCCTTCCCCGCCATCGACGGCTCGTCTTCGGTCATTGCCTTCCCCGTCGTCGACGCCTTTCTCTCTCACCCGACCGCTAGACGAGGGACTCGACCGCGCGGCCGGTGGTGCGCCTCGGCGAAGCAGGGACCGTAGATCCCCGATGCGCTCTTGGCACGTGATCCCAGAGCACGTGTCCAACCCAAAGAGCGGGCGCACGTTGCGGTCACCTACCACTCACTAACGCTGCTCTCGAGGAAGTTCCCGAGCATCCTTCTCCCATCCGGTGTCAGCACGCTCTCCGGGTGGAACTGAACGCCCTCGATCGGCAGCGTGCGGTGCCGAACTCCCATCACTTCACCGTCATCCGTCCACGCCGTTGCCTCGAGCTCGTCCGGTACTCGAGCGGCGGCGAGCGAGTGGTAGCGGCCGGCGTCGATCTCCGGAGGGAGCCCCGCGAAGATGCCCCTCCCGTCATGTCGGATACGACTCGCCTTGCCGTGCACGAGGGCCTTGGCCTGAGCGATTTCGCCGCCGAATGCCTCGACGATGGCCTGGTGACCGAGGCACACGCCTAGCGTGGGTGTCGTCGTCCCCAGAGTGAGGATCAGCTCCATCGAGCGCCCCGCGCCGACTGGGCGTCCGGGGCCGGGCGAGACGACGAGACGGTCGGGCGCGAGCGCTTCCGCCTCCTCGGGCTCGAGCGCGTCGCTCCGGCGGACGACGACCTCGGCTCCAAGCTCTTCGAGCAGGTGCACGAGGTTGTAGGTGAACGAGTCGTAGTTGTCGACCATCAGCACCCGCACGACTCCGAGTGTGCCAGCCGTGCGTCTGAACCCGCCGACGCGGCTTCGGTGGCTACGCTGGCTGAGTGACGCGTTCCGTCATCGTCTCTGCCGTGCGAACACCCTTCGGACGCCTCGGCGGCGGGCTGGCTGCGCGCTCCGCAACCGACCTGGGTGCGGCGGCAATTCGCGCGGCACTCGACCGCGCCGGTATCGAGCCGGCGCAGGTCGAATACGTGATCATGGGGCAGGTGCTTCAGGCTGGCGTCGGCCAGGCCCCGGCGCGCCAGGCCGCTGTCGCCGCGGGGGTGCCGAAGGAAGTCCCTGCCGACACGATCAACAAGGTGTGCGCCTCCTCCATCCGCGCGATCGAGATCGCGGATCTGATGATCCGGGCAGGAGGACATGACCTCGTTGTCACTGGCGGGATGGAGTCCATGTCGAACGCTCCGTATCTGCTCCCGAAAGCGCGTTTCGGGTACAAGCTCGGGAACGGCGAGGTGCTCGATCACATGGTGTTCGACGGGCTTACCTCGACGTTCGACGGCCTGCACATGGTGGAGCAGGCATCGAAGGTATCCCGCGAGCTCGAGATCTCGCGCGAAGACCAGGACGAGTGGGCGTACCGGTCGCATCAGCGGGCGGCCGCCGCACAGGACGCCGGGCGTTTCGAAGACGAGATCGTTCCCGTAGGCGACATCGTCGCCGATGAGGGCGTTCGTCGTGATACGACATTGGAGAGGCTCGCGTCGCTGCAGCCGGTCTTCGATCCCGACGGAACCACGACCGCCGGCAATGCTCCCGGAGTGAACGACGGCGCCTCCTGCGTCATCGTCTGCTCGGACGAGTTCGCGCGGAGTCGTGGACTCGAGCCCTTTGCGACGATCCTCGCCCAAGGCTACGTCGCCGACGACTTCGCCTATCTGGCACGAACGCCA
Source organism: uncultured Thermoleophilia bacterium (assembly GCA_963722035.1). Classification (GTDB taxonomy): domain Bacteria; phylum Actinomycetota; class Thermoleophilia; order Gaiellales; family Gaiellaceae; genus GMQP-bins7. The sequence goes on along the minus strand of CAVRLG010000016.1, from coordinate 167,409 downwards.
GCTCGCGCCGGTGAGCGGGCCCTCTCGGCAGCGGGGAAGGCGATCGGAGATGTGAAGCGCGTCGAGATCAACGAGGCATTCGCATCTGTTGCAAAGAACTCGACCCGGATGCTCGGAGTGGACGAGGACATCGTCAACGTCAACGGTGGCGCGATTGCACTGGGGCATCCGATCGGCGCGTCGGGCGGACGCATCGTGGCGACGATGATCCACGAGCTGCGCCGCGAAGGCGGCGGGCTCGGCCTAGCAGCGATCTGCTCCGGCGGCGGCCAGGGCGACGCTCTCCTTCTCGAGGTCTAGCTAGATGCTGACTGCGTAGGCGACCAAGTGACGCTCTTTGTCACTTGAGGTGAGTCGTTCGTCGCTTCTCGGCTTCGTCGTTGGGGCGCTCGTTCTCGCGGCCCCTGCGCAGGCGTGTGTATGCATCGACACTCCTCTTTCCGAGCGTCTCGACGACGCCGATGCCGCGTTCGTAGGCCGCATTGTCGACGAGCGGACGAGGGGCCTGAGGGGAGCAACGCAACGTGTGCTCACCGTCGAAGTCGACCAGCGCGTCAAGGGTGACGTCGACGCCAGAATCCTGGTTCGCAGCCCGTCGGGGTCCGACTGCGATTTGCTCGGTACCCGAAACGAGCCGGTCGGTCTGTTGCTCACGCGTGCTCCCGACGGCGCCTGGCAGGGAACGGCGTGCAGCGTCGTCGCGCCCGGACAGCTCGTCGCCGAAGGTGGCGAGCCGCGAGGTGGCGTGATCAAGGTCGGTATTGGAGTCCTGATCCTCGGCCTCGTCCTCCTCTGGGCGCTCCGGCGGCTGAGGCGGGGTGCGCGTCCAGATCTTCCGGGCGCGCCCGAGCCGTAGAGAAAAGGGTCCGAGATACTCCACGCGTGAGATTCGAGCACGTTCTCGTCGTGGGCGCCGGCCAGATGGGAAGCGGAATCGCCCAGGTCATCGCAGCATCGGGAAGGCGCGTTTCGCTCCACGACGACTTGCCCGGAGCTTTCGAACGTGCTCTAGAGACGATGGAGCGGAGCCTAGGGAAGCTCGCTGCAAAAGGCGGCGCCGACCCGGCGCAGGTGCTCACGCGTGTGACTCGAGTCGATGGGATCGTGCCGGCGGATTTGATGGTAGAGGCGGTCGTCGAGGACGCCGACGTGAAGAAGGCGCTCTTCCGCAAGGCCGATGAGATCCTGCCGTCAGGCGCAATCCTCGCATCCAACACGTCGTCGATCTCGATCACGTCGCTCGCCGCGGCGACGAGTCGCCCCGAGCACGTCATCGGGATGCACTTCTTCAACCCCGTCCCCGTGCTCGAGCTCGTCGAGGTGATCCGAGGCGTTCAGACGTCGGACGAGACCGCCGCGGCCGTCGTCGAGCTGGCCAGGGATCTCGGGAAAGAGCCTGCGGAGGCTCGCGACTCCCCCGGCTTCGTCTCGAACCGAATTCTCATGCCGTTCATCAACGAGGCCGCGTACGTGCTCATGGAGGGCGTCGCAGAGCCGGAAGCGATCGACACGATCGCGAAGCTCGGATTTGCGCACCCGCTGGGACCGCTTGCGCTTGCCGACCTCATCGGGCTCGACACGTGCGTCTCGATCATGGAGGTGCTCCAGCAGGGCCTCGGTGACCCGAAGTACGCACCGTGCCCACTTCTTCGCCAGCACGTCGCCGCGGGTCGACTGGGGCGTAAGTCCGGCCGGGGCTTCTACGACTACGGATGATGGATCCGACGCTTGCCGCCGAGCTCGCCGCACACGAGGTCTCGGACGAGGAGTTCGTCGAGGCGGCGTTCCGGCACATCCTCCGGCGACCCCCCGACGCGGAAGCGCGCGACCGGGCTGTCTCGAAGCTCGCGGCCGGGACGCTCTCGCGAGCGACGCTGATCCATGAGTTGACGTCGAGTGAGGACTTCGAACGCGTCCGCGAGCGCGACGACGCCGTCGCGCTGGGACTTGGGGCACGGGAGCGCCGTGAGCGAATTTGCTGGCTTCAAGCGCCCGCGGGGACGGACGAGCGCGTGGTCGAGATCCCGTGGGTTCTCTCCCGACTGAGGACGTCCGGGCGCGTGCTCGAGGTGGGATACGCCTTCGCGGAGACTGCCTACCTCGGTGGGCTTCTGCGTGCGGGCGTCGAGCTCGTCGGGGCCGATCTCGCCATGCGTGACGTGGAGGGCATGGAGACCGTCGAGGCCGACGTCCGCAAGCTGCCGTTTCCCGAGCTCTCGTTCGACCAGGTGCTGCTCGTGTCCACGCTCGAGCACGTCGGCGCCGACAACACCGTCTATGGCGTCGGTGCCGAGAGCGATCCGACCGCTCGACTGAAGGCGCTACAAGAGCTGGGTCGAGTCCTACGCCGTGATGGCAGCCTGCTCGTCACCGTCCCGCTCGGCGAGCCTGGCGATCACGGCTGGTTCCGCCAGGAGGACGAGAGTGGCTGGACGCAGCTGTTCGCGCGTGCGGACCTCTTCGTCGAGGAGGTCGAGACGTACGAGCTACAGCCTGAGGGTTGGCGCGCGGTTACGGCATTTCGTCCTGAAGGTGTGCACTACGGGGAGCGCGGTCCGGCTGCCTCCGCGGTGCTCTGCGCCGATCTCTCCCCCGGTCGTCTCCGGCACCTCGCGACCCCTGGAGGGCTTCGAAAGGCTGCGCGACGGCGCGCGCGCCGCACATACCGGCGTGTGCGACCTCATGACCGGGAACTTCCTTCGGATTGACGTAACCGCTCAGCTCGAGGGGAGTTCCTATAGTCCGGGCGATGGACTTCGACCTCACCGTCGACCAGCGTGCGATCCAGGCGCTGGCGCACGAGCTTGCCGAGGCGGAGATCGTCCCGAACGCAGCTTCCTGGGACCGCGAGCACCGTTTCCCGGACGAGCTCTTCCCGAAGCTCGCGGAGCTGGGCCTCATGGGCGTCTGCGTCCCCGAGGAGTATGGAGGAGCAGGTGCGGACTTCGTGTCCTACATCCTCGTGCTCGAGGAGCTCTCGCGTGCCGATGCGGGCGTGGGGGTCACGGTCGCCGTGCACACGAGCGCGACGACGTTGCCGATCCTCGCTTTCGGCACCGATGAGCAGAAGTCGCGATTCGTGCCACCGCTCGCCCGTGGCGAGCAGATCGGGGCGTTTGCCCTCACGGAGTCGAGCTCCGGCTCCGATGCCGGGTCGCTGCGAACGACGGCCGAGCCCACAGGGGACGGCTGGTCGATAACCGGGACGAAGCAGTGGATCACGAACGGGTCTCGTGCCGGGACGTTCATCGTCTTCGCGCGCACCGACCCGGCGACGGCAGGGTCCCTGGGGATTTCGTGCTTCATCCTCGACGCAGAGCACGTGCGCATGACACGAGAGGAGGAGAAGCTCGGTCTCAACTCCTCGACGACGTCGGATCTCGCGATCGAAGGCGCCAACGTCGGGCGCGACCGCCTCCTCCACGACGAGGGTCGTGGCTTCAGGGTGGCGATGGCTACTCTCGACGGCGGCCGTATTGGAATCGCCGCCCAGGCACTCGGGATCGCGCAGGCTGCGTACGACGTCGCACGCGGGTACGCCCAGGAGCGAAAGCAGTTCGGTCGTCGAATCGGAGATTTCCAGGCGATCCAGTGGAAGCTCGCCGACATGGCAACCGAGATCGATGCCGCGCGCCTGCTCACGTACCGTGCGGCCTGGCTCAAGCAGGCGGGGCGTCCGCACACAGCCGAGGGCGCGAAGGCCAAGCTATTCGCGTCGGAGATGGCCCGTCGCCAAACCGCCGAGGCCATCCAGATCCTCGGAGGTTACGGCTACACGAAGGAGTTCCCGGTCGAGCGCTACTACCGCGACGCGAAGATCACCGAGATCTACGAGGGAACGAGCGAGATCCAGCGGCTCGTCATCGCGCGCTCGATTCTCGGTAAGCAGACGCGCGAGGAACCGGTTGTGACCGCAGAGCTGAAGTGAAGAGTCGGCAATCGTGTCGGTCTCGTGTTCGTGTCGAGCCCGACGAGCTCGCCCCCTAATCTACGGTCCCGTGCCACGCGAACGCGACGAGCCGGTCCGGCTGACGAAGATCTATACGCGCGGAGGGGACGCCGGCGAGACGTCGCTCGGCGACGGAGCGCGTGTCTCGAAGCTCGACGCTCGAATTGCCGCCTACGGGACCGTCGACGAGCTCAACTCCGCCCTCGGGCTCACGCTTGCCGCGGACTGCCCCGAGGAGATCCGGGTCGTTCTCGGCCGTGTCCAGAACGAGCTCTTCGACCTGGGTGCCGACCTGTCGGTTCCGATGGAGCGCGAGGCACGACTCCGTGTCACCCAGGAGCAGGTCGACGCGCTCGAGCGCGACTGCGACCGATTCAACGCAGAGCTTCCGGAGCTCAAGAGCTTCGTTCTCCCGGGCGGAAATGAGGCCGCGGCACGACTGCACGTCGCTCGCACGATCTGCCGTCGCGCCGAGCGCGAGGCGCTGGTCGCGTCCGGTCTCTACACGGTGAACCCACTCGCGCTCGTGTACCTGAACCGGGTGTCGGATCTGCTGTTCATCCTCGCCCGAACCGCAAATGCGGCCGCCGGTCACGAGGAGCCTCTCTGGAAGCCTGGGAGCTCGGCCTAACCTTCGCGGCGTCGTTCGCCGCCGGGTATGTCGGGTCGATGCTGGGTCTCGTACTCGGAACGCTGCGCCTTCCGTTCATCGTGCTCGTGACCGGCAGTCCGCTGGCGGCCGCCGGAACCAACATCGCGATCTCGGCTGCCGCTGCGGGAGCGGGTGGACTGAGACACGCGCGCGATGGTCGCGTGGACTGGCGGGTCGTCGCCTGGACCGCTCCACCGTCCGTCGTCGGTGCGGTCGCTGGCGCACTTCTCGCGGACGACGTTTCGGAAGATCTCCTCTACGGGCTAGTCGCGGCAGTGCTCGTCTGGAGCGGGATCGACCTCGCGTTGCGCCCGATCACTGCGCGTCCGCGCAAGAAGCTGCGCGTGGGGCGCGGCAGCGGGCTCGCATTCCTGATCGGCGTGCTGGGCGGTGCCGTCGGGGTGATCCTGGGCACACTTCGAATGCCCGCACTCGTGCGGTCCGTCGGGCTCGATGTCCGGCGGGCGGCCGGGACGAATCTCGTCGTCGGCTTCATGCTCGGCGTCGCCGGTTTTGCGACCTATGCCGCCGGCGAGGGGGTGGACTGGGACGTGCTCGTCGCGGGGCTCGCCGGAGCGATTCCCGGTGGCTGGCTCGGCGCACGGGCGACCGGGCGGATCTCGGAGAACACGCTTCGGCTCGCGCTCGGCTTCGTTCTCGTCGTAGTGGGCGCCGTGTTCGCGCTGGAAGCCTTCAGGTAGCAGTGGGCTCGACCCGAGAACGAGCTCAGGCGACGGCCGGCCAGTGTCCGTTGAGCCATTCGATCAGCTCCTCCGGTGCGCGCGGGCTCGCCACGTAGAAGCCCTGCGCGTAGTCGCAACCCCAGTCCGCGAGGACGTTCCACGCCTGCCTCGTCTCGACTCCCTCGGCAACGACGCTGAGACCGAGCGCGTGTCCGATGTCGATCATGCCGTGGACGAGCGCCGCGTCGGTCGCGCTTCGCCCGAGACCGTGCACGAACCCCGCGTCGATCTTCAACTCGTCCAGCGGAAGAACTCGCAGTGCAGCGAAGGAGGCCGCTCGACCACCGTCGTCGAGTGAGAGTCGAACTCCGAGGGCGGCGAGGCGAGCGAGCACCTCGTCGTCCAACTCCGTTCCTGCGCCGGGGCTGGAGGGCACGACCTCGAGCGTGACCCGGCTCGGCTGGACGTTGGAAGCGCGCACAAGGCTGGCAAGGCCGTCTGCGAACTGTGGGTCGTCGAGAAGCCGATACGGAATGTTGACCGCGACCCCGAGGTCGTGGCCCGCGTTCGACCAGAGCTCAGCGGAGGCCAGCGCATCGGCCAGCACGAGAAACGTGAGGTCGCGAACCAGCGGCGTGCGCTCGACGTGAGGTACGAACTCACCTGGCGGGACGACTCCGCCGCCGGGGAGCATCAGGCGGATCAGGGCTTCGGCGGAGTGTGTCGTCCCCGTCGCAAGATCGAGGATCGGCTGATAGACGACGGCAAGCTCCTTGCGGGCGAGCGCGGTCTCGACGTCACGGATGACACCGGCGTCGACCCCTCGCCGGAGAAAGACCGACTCTTCTGACGTGTCTCTCTTCGTCGCGTACATCTGACCGTCGGCGCGTGCCAAGAGCTCCTGCGAAGTCGCGCCATCCGCGGGGAAGACCGCCCACCCGATGCTGCCGTCGATCTCGATCGTCGCCCCGTCGACGCGGAAAGGTCGGCGCAGCCCGTGGCGGAGACGGCTTACCAGCGACGCCGCGGTCTCGTCGCTCCCTGCATCCATCGACAGCACGACGAACTCGTCCCCGCCGACTCTCGCAACGGTGTCGCTCGCCCGAACGATCGCTTCGAATCTGCGCGCCAGCGTGCGTAGGACGGCATCGCCCGCGCGGTGACCGCGAACGTCGTTGACGTCCTTGAATCCGTCGAGGTCGACGACGATGAGGGTAAATGACTCGCCTGAGCGGCGCGAGCGGCGGAGAGCCTGTTCGATCCGGTCGTCGAGAAGCACTCGGTTCGGCAAGCCGGTCAGTGGGTCGCGTAGGGCCTCCGTCGTCGCCCGCCTGAGTCGCCAGTTGAGAACGACTCCACACGCGGCCGCGATGAACGCGAAAATGACGAGCGAGGCGATGACGTAGTCAGGCGTCTCGCGCAGGACCGCGGTGAAGAGGCTCGAGACGAGCACGAGCGCCGCAAGGGATAGAGCCCATGCGAAGGTACCACTGAGATGCCGCCGTGATCGGATCGTCACTCGTGTTTCGCCGTTCTTGCTCCCTGGAAGGAGCTACCGCAGTCTTCCGACAGTAATGCGCTTTCGAGGGTTGGTCGCCCCCGAAACGAGGGATGGTCATCCCCTAGAAGAGGGACAGCGGCCCAAAGTCGAGGCAGGAACCCGTGGTCACACCCTGAATCGAGGCACGTGGACGTCGCTGCTGGCCTCGTCGGACTGTTGGCCGGCGTCGCGGTCGGCCCACTCGCCGATCGTCTCGCGACGAATGCGCCGGTTCACGAGCCGCTCCTGAAGAGCACCCCTCGGTCGCCGCGGCTCCTGCTCGTCACCGCAGGTACCGCTCTGCTGGCGGGGGCGTGCGGGCTCGTCTTCGGCTTCACGCTCGAAGCGCTGATCGCGGTGCTCTTCTGCTGGGTGTTGGTCGTAATCACGCGCACCGATCTCGAACACCGGTTGATCCCGGACCGGATCGTTCTTCCCGTGACGGTGGCGATCTTGGCCCTCCGAACGATCGACGATCCCAGCGTCGAGTGGATTCTGAGCGCCCTCGGCGCCGGGCTGGTTCTCTTCCTCATCGTCCTTGCTTACCCACGAGGGCTTGGAATGGGAGACGTGAAGCTCTCGGCGCTCATGGGGGCAGGACTCGGGATCTCGGTGATCGTGGCGATGTTCGTTGGGTTCTTCGTCGCATTCGTTCCCGCGGCACTTCTCTTGATCCGGCATGGCAAGGAGGCGAGGAAGCAGGCGATCCCGCTCGGGCCGTTTCTCGCCCTCGGAGCGGTCGTCGCCTTGTTCTGGGGCGACGAGATACTCGACTGGTACAAGCAGGTCTCGCTTTAGGTCCGCGCCGTTCGGGGGTCGCAGCCTTTAGGCAGGCGGCCCAAAAGCCGATTTCCGATCCATGGAAGGTGCGCCGACGCCTGCCCGCGTCCCGTCCCCTGTCGATGTGGCTTTGCTGACAGCAGCCGCACGAAAGGCAGCGGCGGCGCTCGGCGACAGCACGGAGCCTGCGAAGTCGATCGATCGCGCGGCAGAGGTGCTCTACGAGGAGGTGCGCGGCCTCATGCCGTCGATCTTCGTGCTCGAGCATGGCCGTCTCTGGCTCGTTGCCCAGCGCGGGTACGCCGTCGTTCCAGACGGGATCACCGTGGACACCGGGATCACGGGCCGCGCGATCCGCCTTGGGCGTCCCCAGCTTGCCCCCGATGTGAGGGCAGATCCCGACTACGTGGCCGCGCTACCGGGCGTCAGCTCCGAGCTCGCCGTTCCTCTCCGCTCCGGGCGAATGACCGTCGGCATGCTCAACATCGAGTCCGAGCGGGCGCTTCCTGATGGAGTCGAGCGCGCGATGCGACCATTCGCGCGGAGCGCTAGCTCCCCTGGTGGAGGCGCTTCGCGCGAGTCGTACGCTCGACCTAGCCGGCCTAGCCAGGCTCTTCGTGCATGTCGGCAGCCTCCGCGACCCCGATGCGATCGCCTCTCTTGCCGCGGCGTCACTGCCGCGAGTGCTTCCGGTCGAGGCGAGCCAGGTCATCGTCTGGGACGAGGTCGGCGCGCCAAACGAGCTCGCCGCGTGGACCTCCGACGGCCGCACGCATGCGCCCCTGTCGCGCAGTGAGCTCGAGGCGGCGCGAACGCAGGTCGACCCGATGGTCGTGTGTCACGTGCTCGCGTCCGGCGGCGGCAAGCGCTCGGGAACCCGGAGGTCGGTCGTCTGGCTGCCGCTTCGCGCCAACGCGGAGGAGATCGGCGCGCTCGTCGGCATCTCTGAATCGGTCGAGCACGTCGATCCCAGTCAGCTCGACACGGCGGCCGTTCTGGCGGCACATGTCGCGACATCGCTCGACGCGGCGTTTGCGCTCCGCCGCGAGCGTCGGAGCGCGGTCACCGATTCCTTGACCGGGATCCTCAATCGACGGGGCCTCGAAGAGCGCCTCGACTTCGCCCTTGCCGCTGCACAGGAGGTGCGGCTGCCGCTGAGCCTCCTTGTGATCGATTGCGACGACTTCAAGGAGATCAACGATCGCGCCGGGCACGAGTTCGGAGACACGCTCCTACGCGAGATCGCCGACGTTCTCTCGCAAGCGTTGCCCGAGGGCGCCGAGGCGGCAAGGCTCGGCGGCGACGAGTTCGTGGTCATGCTGCCGGAGGCGGGGGCAGATGCTGCAGAAGCGCTCGGCGGCCAGATCAGGACCGTACTGGCCGAGGGTCTCACGGATGCGGGGTTCCCACTGCGCATCAGCGCCGGCATCTCGACCTACCCCTTCGACGGTGCCGGCCCCACCGCGCTCCTGCGGGCGGCCGATCAAGCTCTCTATGCCGCGAAGAGCGGCGGGAAGGATCGAGTCTCTTCGTTTCGCGAGCTCACGGTGGCTGCGTCGGGCATCGCCCCAGCAAGCCGCGGCGCGTTGGTTGAGGCCCCCCGCCGGGGTGGGCGGAACGACGGTTCTGGCTCGGTGTTGGTCGACGCCATAGCTGCAGCGAAGGCGATCGAGCTCGAGGAGACCGCGAATGGAGTTTGCAGTCGCCTGTGCAAGGCGCTTGTGTTCGTCGTAGGAGCCACCGCCTGTTCCGCATCGCGGGTTGTGGGCGACTTCATCGTCGATGCGACCGACCATGCCCTCCGCGAGGTGTCGCTCGGCGACGACGCGGCGTACAGAATCGACGACTTCCCGCTCACGGCCGAGGTCCTACGCGCAGGGAGGCCGCGAGCGATCTCGTTTGCGCAGGGAGACGCCGATCCCGCCGAGGCATTCATCCTTCGCGAGCTCGGGATGAATGCGGTGCTCATGCTTCCGCTCCACGTGGCTCGAGCCCCCTGGGGCCTCGTTGAGCTCTACGAAATGCGGCTACGAGCCTTCACGGACGACGACATTGCCGTCGCGCAGTTCCTCACGACGCAGGCAGAGCGACGTCTCGAGCTCGTCGGTGCCGCCGATGAGCCTCTTCGACGACCTCGGGTCTACGAGCTTCCGGACGATACGCCGCGCGTGCCGCGCACGAGATAGGCGCAGCGCCGCCGATCGCCGGGAAGCGGGGACGGCCCTGTTCGTGCGACTTCGTACTCCTCGCCCTCGAGCTCGATCGCGACGCCGCGAGCGAGGTCGGGATGCTCGATCTCGACAAGCCGGTAGTCGAGCCCGGGCACGAACGCAAGCTCCACCGTGAAAACTGGCGCCGGCTGCTCGGAGCTTGGCGCCCCATCGACTTCGTTCGTGTGAGACCCGAGCTCGGCGATGCGATCCTCGCGGACGGTAATCGCGTGCTCACGCTGCTCGACCGCGGCGCGTCTCAGCTCGACGGCTCCGAGCTCTCCGCGACGTCGCGCGAGCTCGGCCTCGGCATCGGCGACCCGGCGCTCGCGCTCCGTCAGGTCTCGAAGGAAGTCAGTCAGCTCGGACTCCCGCGCCTCCAAGTCCGATGTGCGGAGCCTGAGCATGCGCTCGACCGAAGTGCGCGAATCTCGCAGAAGTTCCTCGCGACGCTCGAGGTCGGCAATCGACTCGTCGAAACGTGCTGCATGCTCGTCGAGCTCGCGTCGCCTTTCGGCGATGAGGTCTTCGAGCCGTTCCTCTGGTCTCGGGCCCGTCGAAAGGGCTCTCCGGACGATGCCGCCCAGGCCATCGGTCACGTCAGAGGACGGGTCTCGATCGGAGTGGCTGTCGCGATCCGGGCTAGTCATTGCGCACGCGGCTCGAGGTTACAGCGCCGACGGACCGATCCTAAGCCGTCGAGTTCGGAGCAGTCCGCCGGCGAGGCGCGATTTCGCCGGTGTGAGCTCCGCTCCTGCGTTCGAACACCTTCGCGAGAGGTAAAGCTTCTGCGTCGCATAACCGATATGCCCAGTATGGATGCAAACGGTGCCAGACTTCTCGCCGCACGGATCCGCGCCGGTGTCGCGATCGGAGCACGCATCGAGCTGGTCAAGGATGCGAGCGACGACTCTGGTCTGTGTGCAGGGGATCGTGGTGTCGTCGACCAGATCGACGAGCGCGGATACGTTTTCGTGAGTTGGGATCGTGGTTTCGCCTCGGAGATCGATCCCGAGTCGACTCCGATCCACCAGCTTGCTGCGTAGCCTTCACGCAAGGAGCTAGCCGGACTTGTGGTCACGCAGACCGAGGTCGGCCGTCACCACGACTGCCTCGGCACCGCCGTACTCGGGTGGGGCCAGCGGCGTGTAGATCGCTCCGACACCGGCGTCGCGCCATGCGGACGACAGGATTACCTCTCGATGTGGGGGAGAGGCGAGCCACGCCTGCACTATCGCCTTCGCATCGATTGGCCGACCTTCGCCGGCGATCAGGGCCTCGCCTACGGACCAGGTCTCCCAGCCGCGATTCGTGTAGTACCGACGAATTCGATCGCTGAAAGCCGTTCCGTCGGCGGAGTCGTGCCCGAAGAAGCCGAGCTCGAGCATGGCACGCGAATGAGATCTCGCAGCGGTGCGAAGGCTCGGAGCCGTGCGCAGAGCGCGAAGTCCCCGTGCACGACGAATCTGATTCAGCTCGCCCACGACGGCCGCCTCCAGCGCGACGCGGCGCTCGAGCTTCGTGGTCTCCCCAGGGGGAGCCGCGGTAGCTGACGTATGGGCAGCTGCGAACGCGATTGCGAGTACGACGAGAAATCGCATGCCTGGGAACGGCATCGGCCGTTCCCAGAGCGCATCTCTCCCCCGGACGGGTGAGGCTATCGAGGCGTGCTACGGAGCCTTGCGGCCCTTAGCGGCTTCGTTGCTCGACCTCGAGGATTCTTTCGCTGCCGATCGGGCGACAGCGGTCTGAGACTGGCCGCGAAGCGCCCGGTCTGGCTTCGGCGCGGTGCCGTTGTGAGCACTCGGAGTCGTTGGCTGCCCCGTTCGCTCGACCTGGCCGGGGGCATTTGCCTTCGCGTCGGCGCTGCGGCCACCTGACGATCGCTTCCGTGCGGCGGCGGCGCGCACGCGGGCCTTCGCCTCGAGTCGCTTGGCCTGGCCCGGAGCTGCGGCTTTCCCGCGTGCGACACCGTTTCCAGGAACGAGCACGCCCCGTGGAGCGACCTGTCCGACGCGCTCTCCGGGCTTGTCCGACCGCACTGGGGGCTTGCCGGGCGGCTTCGAGTCGATCTCCGAGGAGCCGACGACACCTACGCCGCCGGCCACGGTCGCCGCGGCTACCACTGCCGCCGTTTTCGCTGCGATTCCTCCAGCGAGGATTCCACCACTCGCTGCACCGGTGGCGCCGGCGCTCACGGTCGCGCCTACGGTGGCAGCGCTCGCGGCCGCCGGCCCTGTCGCGGCTGACGCGGTGCCTTCGATGCCCTTGAAGAAGGAGAGCGAAAGAGGGATCGGGACGAGCATGAGCCCCTTGAGGGCGCGCCGGTTGCGCTGCTGGAGGCTCGTAAACCGCGCACAGTCCGGACACTCGCTGAGATGGTCGCGGAGACGTCGTCGTTCCTTGCGGCCGAGCCTTCCGTCGGTGGCCTGCGAGATCGCCAGCTGCGCCTCTGTGCAGGTCAGCTGATGCTCGAGCTCCTCCGCGAGCGATCGACGCGCCCTGAAGAGCAACGTCTCGAGAGCGCTTGTCGTCACGCCGAGAATTTCCGCGATCTCCGAATACGAACGGCCCTCGAACTCGCGGAGCACGATCGCTTGTCGCTGCTGAGGTGCAATCTTGGAGAGGGCGACGAGCAGCTCGCCCACGCTGGGTCCGTCGTCCTCCTCGGAGTCGGCGCGCGCCGTCCTCTCGTCGAGCTCGACTTGACGCGGCAGGGTCTGCTCATGGCGGAAGCGCTGCTTGATCGTGTTGCTGGCGATGGTAAGGAGCCAGTTCGTCGGCTTGCGCGGGCGCACGCCCTGCTCTAGGGAGCGGTACGCGTTCAGAAACGTCGTCTGCGTGACGTCTTCCGCATCGGCGTGATTGCCCAGGACCGCATAGGCGTATCGGTAGATCTCTCCGCCGTGCTTGCGGTAGAGCTCGTCAACCTCGCGCGACGCGAGGTGGCCGGTTTCGGTGACGGCCATCTTTTGAACCGTCGCCGCAGAAGCCAGTGTGCGCAACCCACCTCACAAACTCTTAACACTCTCCAGCGCAAGAATTCGTGCGCTATCTCGTCCTTTCTTGTACCGCACCAAGTTCGTCCGACGTCGGAGATTGCCAGTGACCAGACTGCTCCTCATACTCGCCCTGTTCTGCGTCGCCGTGCCGGCGGCCCTTGCGGTCCCGCCGGCAGGCAAGGGTAAGCCCGAGAAGAGCCAGGCATCGAGTCACGGCGCCGAGAAGAACGCTGCGAAGGCCTGTAAGGCCGAGCGCGCGAAAGATTCGGCTGCCTTCAAGACGAAGTACGGGAAGAACCCGAATAAAGCGAACGCATTCGGCAAGTGCGTCTCGATGAAGGCGAAGAAGGACAAGGACTCCGAAGACGAAGCCGACGAGACGGAGGCTGAGAGCGACGCGGAGTTGAACGCCGCGAAGAAGTGCAAAGCGGAACGCACCCGGATCGGCGTCCAGGCCTTCAACGACCTGCATGGGACGAACCCGAACAAGAAGAACGCGTTCGGCAAGTGCGTCTCCAAGCTCGCGAAAGCGCAGGGCTCTTCTTCGTGATCTGAACAAGCTCCGCAGCGGGTGGGCGGCACCGGTTGCGGCGGTAGGGGGAAGAGACGGAGGAGGTCGAGAGACCTCCTCCGTCGTATGTCGAACGCAACGGCGTCACATGCCCAGCCATGGCCACGCTCACGGCTCGGACCCGCGCGATCTCCTCGACCTAGGGAGGAGTTAAAGGCTCCCAGCGCGGGAGAGTCAGCTTGAGCGTCGTGGGGCCGCCCGGTCGGCTCTCGAGCTCGAACGTTCCGCCCACCATGCGAACGCGCTCGCCGATCCCGACAAGTCCCAGCCGGCCGCGCTGCGCTGCTTTCGCCAACGCGCGTTCGACCTCGAAGCCCATCCCGTCGTCGACGATTTGCAGCTCGATCGCACTTCGCCGCGCGCGGACGCGCACGGAGACGTGCGTCGCGCCGGCGTGCTCGCGGACGTTCGCCAGAGCTTCCTGCATCGCCCGGAACACGGTGATCCGCTGCGCCGATGAGAGCGAATCCGGGTCGCCACGGATCTCGAGCTCGGCCTGAATGCCAGCTCGCTCGGCGAAGCCGTCGACCTCGCGGTGGAGGATCTCTCCGAGGGGGCGGCTGATGACGCTCTTCGTCTCGAGCGAGTGAGCGACCTCGCGAAGCTGACGGTCGAGCTCGACCAGGCGAGACGAGAGATCGTCGAAGCGCCCGCTGGCCTGGTCGCGATAGTCCTCGAGCACGAACGGATACACCTGCTGCTGCAGAAGTCGAACGTCGGCGGCGAGCGCCAGTACGTCCTGGATGGGGCCGTCGTGGAGGTCGAAGCCGAGGCGCATCAGACGACGCTCGGCCGATGCCACGAGCGTCTTCCCGTGCGAAGCGGAGTGCTCGAGCAGACGCTCTCGCTCGATCACGGGACTGAGTGCGGCTGCCGCCTCGGTCAGATAGGCGTCGGCGACGGCCTGCTCGACCCCGCCAAGCCGCCCGATGATGGCCGCGTACGCCTCGCCGAACCGGAGCACGGGAATGGATCGAAGCTCAGATCCACCGAGCAGGGAGAGCCGTGAGCGTCGACGAAGGGTTGCCTTGGCCTCGGCGCGCACGCGTCGACTTGGGCGGCCGGTCGCTCCGAGACTGACGATGGGCTCGATCCCTTTCGGGCTCTCTGCCCACAGGGAGACGTCCGCTAGCACGTCGAACCCGAGCAGAAGACTGAGCTGTATCTCGACGGCCAAGAGCGGGGGAAGCTCGAGCAGTCGCGGATTCCCAACAGCTTCGCTGAAGAGGACGAAGCGAGCCGCGGAGAGGGGGAGAGCGCAGGCCTCGGCGACCGCGGCGCCGGCACCCCGTACGTCCGCTTCGTCGAGTTCGAGCGCAGCGCCCAACTCGATGATCGCGGCGGCCGCGTACCAGACCGAGGCGAGGCCGTCGCCGACGTCGTCATCGCCGTATCCGTTGCGAACGCGATGGGCGTCCACGAGGACGGCCTCGAGCACGGGCCGGACCTCGTCGGCGCAGCCCTCGAGGAAATACGAGTGCAAGCGCTCGAGTCGCTCTTCGGGCTCCCGGTATGGAGTGCGTCCCGGCTGCGGCAGGGACCGTGGAAGCGGAACCGGACCCCCGGATCCCGTGTGCGTGCCTGCCTCGGACGTCATCTTCCCTTCTCCTCGGTCTCCTACCGATTCACGCTCGGAAACACTCCTCCTTCTCCGAGCACACCTTACGACTCGTGCCGCTCATGTCATCCCCGCGTGGACGGCGTCGCTGCGCCGAGGCGCTCGGCGAGCAGGCGCTCGACGTCGAGCAGGAGTTCCTCGGTCTCGTTCCAACGATCGAACACGCGGATGCCGGTCGGGCTCTTTCCCCCGGTGTCCGCCGCGATCACGATGGGCACGTCGGGTCGTCGCGCCCTGGCTGCATTGGCCGTCCGCAAGGCCTCCGCAACAGCTTCTCCTCCATCGAGAACCGCGAGGTCGAGGGTCGGCTCGAGAATCGCATCTGGCAGTCGTTCTGGCGTCGTGAGCTCCTCGACCTCGAGGTCACGACCGCCGAGCAGGAACCGGGCGAGCCTCACGAACCGTGGATCGCGACTCGCAACCAGAACCCTGGCCCTCGGCTCTGACTCGTCCCCGTCCCAGGGGCCTATGCCCTTGTCGGCGCGCGCATCCATGGCGCTGCGCGAGGCCCACGCCACGCGGTCTCCTACCTCGAGCCCGCGCCGATGGGCTTCGCCGGCAGCAAGTTCGACGACTTCGCGCGCCCCGCGACATGAGATCGTGCGCCACGCGCCGACCTTGGGCTCGATCTTGATCACGACCTGGTCCGCGTCGAGGAACACCGCATCGATCGGGAAGCGCATGAAGGCGGTGTGGATGCTCCAACCGGGACGCAATACCATCCCTTCGCCTGCGCGGAGGTACTTGCGACCAAGAAGTCCGCGCATACGCCGGTGCGCACGATCGGCGACGACGACGCGTTCGCAGACGATCCGACCGTCTTCCCGGCGGAGCGTCAGTGACGCCATGTCGTTACCCGAGGGCTTCGACGATGTTGATGATCATCGGCGTGAGAATCACGACGAAGAGGGCGGGGAAGATGCAGAAAATCAGTGGGAAGAGCATCTTGATCGGCATCTTCTGAGCCCGCTCTTCTGCCATGGCCCTCCGCCGCTTGCGCATCTCCACGGAGAGGTTCCTCATCGTCGCGCCGATCGAGATGCCGAGCCGCTCGCCTTGAGTCAACGCGCGTACGAAGATGCGCATGTTTCCCGCGTCCGCTCGGCGACCGAGACTCTGGATCGCCTGGTTGACCGAGAGGCCCATTCGCTGCTCCTGGAGCGTGAGTCGAAGCTCCTGTCCGAGCGGATCGGACATGCTTTCCGACGCGACCCGCATGGAAGCGAGAATGCCGAGACCGGCTTCGATGGTGACGACGAGCAGGTCGATCATGTCCGGAAGCTGCTTGTCGATCTTCTCCATTCGGCTTCGGCGCTTGAGCTCGACGTAGTAGACGGGCGCGTACCACGCCGCAGCAGCCACCCCTGCCGCCAGGACGATCGCAAAAATGACGGATTCACCCGCGGCGGAAACGAGCCATAACGTGAGGAGCGAGAATGCAACGGCGGACAGAGCCTGGTAGCCCAAGACCTTTCGCGGAGTCGTTCCGTACATGCCGGCCGATATGAGCTTTTCGCGAATCTTCTCTTCGCCGAAGCGGCTCGTACGTCGTGCCAGCGTGTCTCCCAGCCGGCCGGCGATGGAGTCGAGGGGTCGCCTCGCTGGTGCCTCTACCTCTGAGCCGCGGGCAGCCTCGGCGACGTAGCCGTACGTCTGGATCTGGTCGAGCGTCCCGGCGCCGCCGCGCGCACGGCCAAGGTTGACGACGAGAATCATGATGCCCGCTCCTAGGAGGAGCACGCCGGCAACGGCTATCAACCCTAGTCCCACGTCACACGTCCAATTTCGCGAGTTGCTTGATCCAGAACGACCCGATGATGACCATGATTACTGAGAAGACCAGGGCGATTCGCCCGACCAGCGAGTCGAGCATCGGCTGGAGGAAGTCGCCGCCGGTGAAGACCAGCGACAGGAACACGAAGATGGGGAGGCCGGTAAGGATCCACCGCGATATGCGGGCCTGAGCCGTGAGGACTTCCACGAGCCGCCGCAGCTCCATCCGGCCCCGGATCACTTCGGCGACGCGGTCGAGCACTTCGGCGGTGTTTCCGCCCGCCTCGCGCTGGAGTCGCATGACGAGCGCTATCTGCTCGGCGTCCTGGCTCTGCATGCGGCGCGCGGTCACCATGATCGCGTCGTCGAGCGGCACGCCGAGCTGCTCGTCCTGGAGGACGCGTCGGAACTCGGACTTCGACGGCTCGTCGGCGCTGTCGACCATGACGCTCAGCGCTCCCATCGTGGAGTGCCCCGTACGCATCGCGCCGGCCAAGACGTCGAGGTTGTCGGGCAGCTGCTCCTGGAAGTCTTTGCGCTTCTTGCTCACGCGGCGCGAGACGAGGTAGCGCGTAATCAACGGCGCTGCCAACCCGAGGAGCAATGCCCACAGCGACTGGAGGGCAATTGCGGCGACGAGCGACCCGAGGATTCCTCCTACGATCGTCCAGCCCGCGATCGCGAGTGCTGACAGACGCCACCCACCGAGTTCGACGTCCGATTCGAAGCGCTGCCACCACGCCTGCCCACCGATTGTCTTCTGTGCGGTATCGGCGAGCATCGTGGCGACCTCTGCTCGGCGCATTCGAGACTCTTCTTCGGTAGGCACCGTCACGTACTGGGCCATGCGGCGCCTGAGTGAGCGCTTACGGACATCGACGGCGGTGAGGAACGCAAACGCGATGAGTGCGAGCACGGACACGATGACGAAGACCATGAGCCAGGGCGAGGTGATCACCTTGTCGATCCAGCTGCGCTCGAAGGTGCCTCGCGCTGTGAAGTCGAGCGCCGGCGTCGTGTACTTCGCAGCGGCCGGCGTGTAACCCGGGACCGCGACGACGACGTTGGCCTCGAGGTTAGGCGGGAGGACCGACCGGTACGTCACCTCGTACTCCCGTGAGAGCTGCTGGCCAATTTCGGTGTATATGGCAGCGAGCGCAGCCGGATTGTCGGCCTCGATGTAGCTTCCACCTGTCCGTCGCGCGAGGGTCTGCAGCGTCTTCGGCGTGTACTGGTCCGACTTGAGCCCGATGGAGATGACCCGAACGTTCGCGTCTTTCGCTGCCGTGAGAGCTTCGGCGAGGCTGGAGTTGCTCGTGTCGAAGTTCGCGCCATCCGAGAGCAGGACGAACGTCGTGCGTTCTTGGCCCTCTTCGCGCGCCATCTCCGAGGCCTGGATGATCGCGTCGTAGATGTGAGTTCCTTCGTCGGTCGTCGGTGTCTCGGCGACGGCAGCGTTCAGCGCGGCCGTGTCCGTGGTGAACGCCGAGAGGACCTCGACGTTGGGGTTGAACGCGATGATGCCGAGCGGCAGGTCCGCTTTCCGTTCCTTGAGGAACGCGCGTGCCGCAAGCGTGGCACCCTGGATCGGCGCCCCCTTCATGCTGTTCGACGCGTCGATGAGCAGTATCGCCCCGCTCTTCGAGCCGCCCGGTGGGGTCACGGCGAGACCAGCCACCGGGCCGCCGTTCTCGGTGACGTTGACGTTCGACGCCGCCAGCGCACGGGTAGTGGGGAGCGCCAGCAGGTATGCCCGATCGGGAAAGCCGTTCGAGGGCGACTCCGTGATCTTCAGGCTGCCGCCCGACTGCCCCAGAGCCAGGGTGGGCGTCACGAGCACGGCGAGAGCCGCGCTCGTAACAGCAATGCGCGTGGCGAGCTTCACGCCGTGGCACCTCGTCGCTCGTCGAGGGAGGAGACTCTCTCGCCGAACATGCTCTGCGGTAGCTCGATGCCATGTTTGCGGAACTTGTCGAGGAAGACGGGGCGGAGGCCTGTCGGCTGGAGCCTGCCCGTAATCGTCCGGTCGGGTGCCACCGCCTCGATCTCGAACTCGAAGATGTCCTGCAGCTGGATCACGTCGGACTCCATCCGCAGCACCTCGGTGATCTGCACCACACGACGTGAGCCGTCCTCCATGCGATCGATGTGCACGAGGAGGTCGAGCGCCGCCGAGATGTGCTGGCGGATTGCCCGCAACGGCAGGTCGTAACCCGCCATCATCACCATCGTCTCGATGCGGTGCAGGCCGTCACGGGGCGAGTTCGAGTGCACCGTCGACAGGGAGCCGTCGTGGCCGGTATTCATTGCCTGCAGCATGTCGAGCGCCTCGGCGCCGCGACACTCACCGACGATGATCCGGTCGGGCCGCATGCGCAGCGAGTTTCGAACGAGGTCTCGGATCGGGATGTGACCCTCGCCCTCGATGTTCGGCGGGCGAGCTTCGAGGCGCAGAACGTGTCGCTGGTGGAGCTGGAGCTCCGCGGCGTCCTCGATCGTCACGATGCGCTCGTTGTTCGGGATCGATGCCGACAGCGCATTCAGGAGCGTCGTCTTCCCGGAGCCGGTGCCGCCCGAGATGAGCATGTTGAGCTGCGCCTCGATGCAGCGGGAGAGGAAGTCGACCGATTCCCCCGATAGCGAGCCGATGTTGATCATGTCCTCCATCGACAGGCGCCGGCGGCTGAACTTCCGGATCGTCATCAGCGGCCCCGAGAGCGAGAGCGGCGGGATGATCGCGTTGACACGGCTGCCGTCGGGCAGACGCGCGTCGACCATCGGCGAGGATTCGTCGATGCGCCGACCGATCTGCGAGACGATCTTGTTGATGATGCGGCGAAGATGCGACTCGTCCGTGAACCGAACGGTGGTCTCGTAGAGCTTGCCGCCGCGCTCGATCCAGACGTCGTCGGGGCCGTTGCACATGACCTCGGTGATCGAGTCGTCGGCGAGGAGGCGCTCGAGTGGCCCGTAGCCGAGGATGTCGTCGAGGATCTCGGCCGTCAACCGTTCGCGGTCCTCGCGGGCGATCCCAGCCTCGTCGTTCAGTAGCCGGCGGATATCGGCAGTGACACGGTCGCGAAGCTCCCCCGGATCGACGGCGATGTTGAAGAGCTGCGGCCCGAGCTCCGAGATGACGCTCATGTGGACGCGGTTCTTGAGCTCGGCGAACGGTTCCTGTTCTCGTGCCGGGGCTCGCTGGCTGGTTATTCGCTCGTGGAGTTCCATGGGTTAGGCCTTTCTTCCGAAGAGCCGGCGCTTCGAGCCCGCGTCGCCCGCGAGTACGGGGACGAGCTCGTCCGCGGCAGTGCTGTCGCCTACCAAGAGATCAGTCAATCGCCCGAACGCCTCGGCAGGCTCCGATTGGGGCCGGGCGACGACGATCGGGATTCCCTCGTTCACGGTGCGCGGAATCTCGCGGTCGGACGGGATGAACACATCCGGCGTGCGCCCGAGGACGGCTTCGACGTCCGACTGGCTGATCCCGACCCTCGAGTGGGCGCGGTTCAGAAGGAGAAAGATCTTGTCGGGGTCGTACTTCATGAGCTCGAGGGTCTCGAGCCCGAGCTTCGTGTTCTTCAAGGAGAGCGAATCGAGCATGCCGACCATGACGATCTCGGTCGAGTTGTCGATCGACGTGATCACCTCGGCCGTGAAGCCCGGAGGAGTGTCCACGATGACCCAGTCGAAGTTCGCACGGAGGATCGAGTAGATCTCGCGGAGGAGCTCGGCTCCGACAGCGCTCGCCTGGTCGGGTCGTCGCGGCGCGATCAACGTGCGGACGCCAGACGAGTGAGTGGCGAGGAACGAGTCGAGCTTGTCGAAGTCGAGTGCCCCAGGGGACTGGGCGAGGTCGTACACGGTCCTCTCCGGCGGCAGTCCGAGGCACAGAGCCACATCGCCGAACTGGAGGTCGAGATCGATGAGCGCCACCCGCTCGCCTCGTTGAGCGAGGCAGACGGAGAGGTTCGTCGACGTCAGCGTCTTGCCGGTGCCACCCTTGGGCCCGAGGACGCAGACAAGGCGCGAATTCTCGTTCTGGATCGGCGTCTCCGCGCCCTGCTTCCGTGCGAGCAGCTTGTGGACCTCGAAGCTGACCTGATCCGGGGTCGCCGGAAGCATGACGATGTCGTCCGCACCGGCCTCGAATGCGCGCCTGAGGAAGCCGTTGGGCGATCCGTGGCCCAGAACCATGACGTTCAAGTCAGGGTTCTGGCGGGCCACGGCGTCCAGGAGCAGCAAGGCGCGATCCGAGTAGCCGGCGCAGGCGACGAGAAGCAGGTCTGCGACACCGTTCCGCAGCCACTTCAGGGCGTCCTCGGCCCCCGACACGACTGCCACGACGTTGAACTCCTCGCCGCCCGGCAGGGAGTCCTGCACCTCTTCGACGTCGACTCCAGGCTCGACGGCAAGGAGTGCTTTGACCGGGCGGCTCGGCATCAGTTGTTCCGTTCTACCTCAACACCGATGCTGCCGTCGCAGTGGTCGCGCTTGGTGGGCTTGGCCCCGACGACTGGCCGGATCACGAAGTACATCTGTGTGTTGTCGGCCATGTAGGCGAAGTCGGCTGCTTCTCCCGTCTCGATCCGGAGAATGAGGTTCGAGCCGCCGCTAGGGCCAGGCACGGCCGGCACCATCAGTACCTTCACATTCGGCTTGAACAGCTTCACGAGCGCTTGTCCTCCGGGGCCTCCGCCGCCCAAGGCGACGTAAAGGTCGATGGAGTCGCCGGCCTGGAGCTGCGAAAGGCTCCCGTGGACGTTGTCGATCGAGACCGAGATCGCACGCTGCACGCCCGTGATCTGCGAGTCGACAGACGCGGTGTCCGCTGATCGGCGAAGTCGGTCGCCGTGAACTGCTGGCCCGGGAAGATCTCCGCAGACGCGGCGCGCCCGCTCAGGTACTGCGGATCGGAGATAGCTCCGACCTCGACCTCCTTGCGCGGAAGCGTCGTCGGCGCATACATGGGGCCGCTCGCGACGAGCGTCCCCGGCGTTCCGGCCGGGATGTACTGCTTTGCCACCAAGACAGGCGTTGGGGCGTTCTCGCCGCCGACGCGCGCGCGATAGCGGTCGAGGTAGACGACGAGCAGGATCGCCGCAAGGACGATCGCGCCGATCCCGAGGGCGATAGCCCACCCGCGAGACGACATCCTGCCTGAGACTTTTCCGGTCAACTGTGTTCGACATGGCTTCCTCTCCTTGCTGCTCCTATTTCGGCACGTTCGAGGGGTTACATGAGTCTTTGGCGTCGCGTACAGGAGATCATTCGACCAGGACGGCGATGCAAGTTCCGATCTCGGTGAAGTTGCAGAGCTTTTCGCTGGCCTCGCCCTCGTCGCTCGGCACAGGGATGTTGACGAAGTGGCCCCAGACATCGCCGTTGTCCTTGTGTCGAGCTCAGGCCGAGCGGATGCGGGTCGTTGCTCCGAGCAGCCAGTCTGATTGCCGCCGCCCGCGGGTCCGATGTCCCAACCGGTCGCGTAGAAGCCGGCGATGTACTTCACCGGGATGTTCTCCGCGCCAGACCCGGTGAACGCCGTGGAGTCGGTGATCACCAGGGTTATATAACGAGGATCCGTCAAAGGTCCGTGGTTCAGGATCCAGCCTGGAATGTCGGCAGCCACGTCCGGCCAGTTGTTCGGCCAGCACCCGTTGTCGGCCGCCGGGTCCGGATTCATTTGGAACCGCTCGAAGAGTCCTTGCCTCAGCGCGTTGACGTCGCCCGTCTTCGCGGCGACACAGTTCGGGGCCGTTTCGCCGGCAGGCGGTTCGTAGGTTGGCGACCAGTTCGGCGGTAGATCGCTTGGGCTCGGATACGCCGCGCAGAGGATGTCCTGCCACGTGTAGGGCGTCGCCGGATTGTCGTCCCAGTCGAAGTAGTTGAGCCGGTACGGTGTCTGGCAGCCGTCGGCGATCTCGTCCGCGAACGGGATTCCCGCGTCGCAGTCGAGCGCCTGGTTGAGGCTTCCCGACTTGCTTGCGAAGCGAAGCAGGAACGGCGGGCAAACGGGTTCTGGAGCTGCATCGGCTTGTTGAGACCCACGGTGACCCTGATCCAGTGGCCACCGACCGGTGTTACGGGAGTTCCCATCGACTGAAAGCGGATAGGGCGGCTGGTCGGCGTTCTCGATGTCCACGTACTCGAGAGGTCCCGAGGCCGAGTCTGCGGCGTAGGGCGCGGCGACCAATGGGAAGCACTTCGAGAGCCCGTGGCCTGCAACCGGTTGCCATCGCACTTCGATCGAGAGTGGGTTACGCCCCGAGCCGGCAAGAATCGTCTTGTTTCCGCCGCTCCAGGTGGTCTCCGTGCGCCGAGATCCCGGAATAACCGAGGGTATCGCCGCTCCCGCCGCAGCTCACCGATGCGTGAAGCGAGGCACTCGCATCGATTCCCGTCGGCCGGTTCGGAACCGGATTGCTCGGGAACCCGAAGTCGATCTTGGCAGTTACGCCCACTGAGCAATCGGCACTGGCGAGGAAGTACGGCGCTGACAGGTCGGCGCCACACCCCCACGTGTCAAACACGCTCACGTCTCGGATCTGCGGGCCGGCTACGGTCAGGAAGCCACCGGGATTGTCCGACCAGCCATGGATGAAATCGCGCCGCTTGTCGGACCCGAGCCTGCATGGCAGCGGATAAGGCCAGGAGACTGCGTGCACACGTTGGGGAGTGGGAGCGAGACGTCAGGATTCGGATTGTTCTTGCTGACGAGGATGATGACGCTGGTGTTCTCACCCTGGATGTCGACGTTCTCCTGCCCGGCGCAGGTCGTCCAGTACGAGAACACTGTGTCCGGGCCCGCTCCTGCGCACAAATTACTGGAAGTCGTACTTCACACCTGTGATCTCATTGACGAACAGAGCTGCGACGCGAGCGGGATCGACCTCAGGGACGGCAAACGGCAGCATCCCGCTCTCCTCGATGATCTGGCGGATCTCGACCCTTGCCTTCGTCTTCGGACTGGGGGTCAGCGGAATCAAGCCCCACAGGCTCGGTGCCTCATCGTCAGTTGCCTTGACGTCGAGGGTTTTCGTCGTGCACGGATCACCAGGGGTGGCAGGGTCGCCGTCCGGGTCGAGCGTGTTGTCGAGTGTGCTGCCGTCCGTGACATCTCCTTGCGCCCACCACGTCGCGCTATTGATCACAGCGCGGACGTCATCCGGCTCCTGCACTTGAGTGTTTCGCACGGTCGTCGTCGTGAACATCGGGTCGACCGAGGAAGGAGGGCGTTGCGTATCGCCTGCGTACTCCAGCGCATGCGCCTTGATGGACTTGTTGGCTGTCACCGGCGGGTCCTCGAAGAGCGGGCTGCAGCCGAAGAACTCATGGGCTCCTGCAAATGCCGCCGCATCCACCTGGGTCTGGAGGTGCCGCTTGTGGACGTACCAGTTTCCGATGTCGAGAACAATCGCCGCGAGAGCAAAGATGACCGGGATGAGGAGGGCAAAGACAACGACGACCTGGCCGCGTTCCTTCGCTGATCCTCGAACGCCTTGGCGGCTCAACATGCGGTAACCCCAGACAGGTGCCCCTTCGCCGGTGACGGCTCTCGCAGGATCCGTGGTTTGCTCGAGCCGCATGGTCGCGCGCGCGCTCAACGTGATGGTGCCAACGCCGAGGATCGGGACGAACTTGAATGGCGAGTCCATGCCGACCCGAACCGGCGAGCCGACGGTTCCGTCATTACCGAGCACACCGTCGTCCGGATAGCAAACACTGACGACCACGGAGTCCCTGAGGCCCTGCGAGATCGCCTGGCACTTCAAGTAATTCGCAAGGGTCGTGTTGGGCATGGACGCCGCGCACGCAGGGGTGGCGATGCAACTATCCGCGGCCGCCGCCCGGTCGCACCCGGGCCAGGCGTTGACTACAGCCCAGCGTGCGCCTTGGTTGGCGACCCGCTGCTCGTCGAGCCAAAAATTCAGCCCGATCCCGAACTGGATGATCCCTGCAACGAGCAGGAGCAGCGGGAACAGGATGAGGGCGAACTCGGTCGTCGCCTGGCCGCTTTCGCGCCCGCCGTGCCGCCGCAGAGTCTTAGGATCGAGTCTCCTCACGAGTCCTCTCACGCTCCTATCGGAACTTTGTGGTCACTTCCATGAGCCTTGTCTCCCTCCCCTGGTCGACGGCTCGGCTGGCTGACGTCTGTCGCATTGTGCCGCGACTTGGCTCATTTCGAAAGGGTGATTGGGACCCTAGGGTCGAATCGGTATGTACCTACGATGGAAAGCGTATGCGCCGGCCCGGTCGAGGGGGTAACCGGGCCGGCGCACATTTTGCTACCTGGCCGTCAGAAGTCCCTGACAGCCGCTACGCCTGCTCTTTAGCCAGGCGCACCCGACACGCTCTGCGCGGCATCGGAGAACAGCTCGCGAAGAACGTTCCTGAGGAAGAAGAGAGCGATGATGATGGCGATCGCGAGGAAGCCGAGCAGAATTGCATACTCGGTCGTCGTCTGGCCATCCTCGCGCTCCCGCAGCTCAGCCGCAAAGACCTGCAGCCGAACCAACGGACGCATCAGGATTTCGGTCATTTTGGAGGTTCCTCCTCCGGTCAGAGGGGCAAAACAGCTACCCCTACGTCTGCCATTAGCCCGTCTGACTCAGTGGGCCAACTCAGGTTCAGCCTGAGTGCGGGTTCCGACAACCGGCCGATGGGTGGGTTCCGACTAGACCATCGTCTGCAACTTCGAGCCATCACCATCGCAGTGCACGGTCTCGACCCTGCCCCGAAAGCATCTGCGCCGACCCGGTCGGCGGCTCACCGGGTCGGCGCAGTATCGCTCTGGGCCGTCGTCGCGTCGACGACGGTGTTATCGGTCGCCTTAGGTCGGCGCACCCGAGACGCTCTGCGCGGCATCGGAGAACAGCTCGCGAAGAACGTTCCTGAGGAAGAAGAGAGCGATGATGATGGCGATCGCGAGGAAGCCGAGCAGAATTGCATACTCGGTCGTCGTCTGGCCATCCTCGCGCTCCCGCAGCTCGGCCGCAAGACCTGCAGCCGAACCAACGGACGCATCAGGATGTCGGTCATTTGGAGGTTCCTCCTCCGGTTGGAGGGGTACGAGGCGAGTACCCCTGCTTCTGACGACTGCCCGGCTGAGTTTCGACGGGCTCACATAGGGTCGGAATCGCAGACACTTCCGGGGAACCACCCGAAAGGTGGGTTCCGACTAGACCGAAGGGTGGGTTCCGCTAGACGTTCGGCTGCGACATGCCCTCCGGGAGCGAGTCCATCATCAGAGTCGTGAGGTCGGCCGCCGATGCCTTTGAGCCCTGGTCCGAAGGCGGTCGCCGTCATCGCGTCCCGGCGTGCTCACGGTGGCGCTTGTCTTCCTCGCGGTGACGCTGATGCTGGGCCTGGTCGGCCTGAGCGCGTACGAGGGGTTGCTCGCCTGGGACGTGCGCTTCGCATACCTGCCCGCCGCCGACGCGGTGCTCGACGGCCGGTCGCCGTACCCCCAGCTCGACGACCCGATCCTCGAAGACCAGAAGGGCTACGTGTATCCCCCGCAGCTTCTGCTCGTGCTTCTGCCGCTCGCGCCGGTGCCGGTCGAGGTCGCAGTGTTCCTCGTGACCGTCGGCATGTTGGCGCTTCTCGGTCTCACCCTCCACGTCCTCGGGGTTCGTGACGTTCGCTGCTACGCCGCCGCCCTGCTCTGGGTGCCGGCGATCAGCGGAGTGCTGCTCGGGAACATCTCGATTCCACTTGCTTTCGCACTCGCTGTGTTGTGGCGATACCGAAACGCGACGTGGCCGCCCGCAATTGCGCTCGGGCTCGCGGTCTCGGCAAAACTGCTCCTTTGGCCGATGTTCGTCTGGATGCTCGCTACGCGCCGCCTTCGCACGACGGTATGGGCGGTCCTGATCGGACTCGGAGCGACTTTTGGGGCATGGGCTGCGATCGGATTCGACGGACTTGGCGGGTACCCGGACTTGCTTCGGCGACTTTCCGAGATCCAAGTCCGAGCGCAGCTATTCGATCGTGGGCATGACCGCGACGCTCGGCCTTGGCGACGTCGTCGGCCAGGCGCTCGCGCTCGCACTCGGCGTCGGTCTCCTCGTCTGGTGTGTCGTCTTCGCGCGCCGCCAGGATGAGGAGCGGGCGTTCACGTGCGCAATCGCCGCGACGCTCGCGTTGAGTCCCATCGTCTGGCTCCACTACCTCGTCGCGCTTCTCGTGCCGATGGCCATCGCGCGGCCGCGCTTCTCGCTCATCTGGCTGCTTCCAGTTTTGCTCTGGGTCAGCCCGCGACCCGGTTATGCGGAAGGGGTTGCGACGTTCATGCCCGCGATCGCCGCGGCGATTCTCATCACCGTTCTCCTCGCACGACCGCGGACAAGGCAGCTCGTCGCGGAGGTGGCTGCGTGACTCCGGGAACAGGTGTGGCGGTTTCGGGGACAGACCCGCGGCAGCTGAAACCCAGGATCGCCTGGTTCGCATCGATCGTCTTCTGCGGCGTGCTCCCGGCCCTCACGCTCGTGCTGCTCTTCGCGAGCACCGTCCAGGACGACGCGGTGGCGTTCGACTTCCGCCCGTTCTATTCAGCCGCTGGCGCGGTGCTTCGCGGCGACTCGCCTTATCCAGCGCTCGACGACCCGCTCACGGCGTCCTCCGGCGCCTACGTCTATCCGCCGCTACCGGCGATCGGCACGATCCCGTTCAGAGCACTCCCACTCGAGGTCGCAGGTCTAGTGCTGATGGCCCTGCTTGCCGCGACGGCGCTTGCGATCCCGCTTGTCCTCGGGGTGCGTGACTGGCGCTGCTACGGGCTCGTCTTTCTCTGGCCGCCTGTGCTCTCGGCGATCCAGACCGGAAACGTCACGCTCTTTCTCGGACTCGCTGCCGCGCTCGCGTGGCGGTTCCGCGATCGGACGGCAACGAGTGCGGCGTGCATCGGAGTCACGCTTGCAGCGAAGTTCTTCCTGTGGCCGCTGGTGGTCTGGCTTGCTGCGACGCGCAGACTCGTGTCTAGCGTGCTGGCCTGCGCGGTCGGCGCTGCCGGGTTGCTCCTCTCCTGGGCAGCGATCGGCTTTGCCGGCTTCGTCGATTACGTCGATCTCATGCGACGGCTCCAAGACTCGATCGGCGCCGACTCGTACACGGCCTACATCGTCGCGCTCGACCTTGGCATGCCCTCGACGATCGCGCGCGCGGTCTGGCTCGCGGTTGGGCTCGGACTTCTCGCTGCCGTCGTATCAGTCGGGCGGCGGGGCGACGAGCGCAGCGCGTTCATCCTCGCGATCGCGGCTGCGCTTGCGCTAACTCCAATCGTGTGGCTGCACTATTTCGCCTTGTTGGTCGTCGTCGTCTCCGTCGCGCGGCCCAGACTGGGGATTGCCTGGTTCATCCCGCTGGCGATGGTCGTCACGCCAGGGAGCGGACATCCGTCGCCGTTCGAGACTTCTGCGACGCTCGGAGTCGCAGCAGTGACGATCGCTCTCGCCCTTCGTGCCTCAGTCGCGGGCGTCGGACGGGTGAGATCTGACCCGACGCCGGCCTACCCGCGCGCTCCGGCGCAAGCAGCATGAGCAGCTCCGCCAGCTCGACCGGTGGCATCAGACCCCACGGATCTGCCGACTCCAACCCGGATGCTGCGCTCGGTAAGGGAATAGTGACCGCATTCATTCGGGAGCGTCCTTGGGCGCTCACGGTCTTCGCAGCGATGATCCTGTGGGCGATCGCATTGTTCGTGGTCGTCCGCGACCGCTACGCCGACTTCCGTTTCGCCCGGTACGACCTCGGCAACATGGTGCAGGCTGTGTGGAACACCACGCAGGGCCGTCCGCTCGAGACCACCCACGGGACGACAGGCGAGCAGATGGTGCGCCTCGGTGGTCACGTCGATCCGATCCTCGGCGCTCTTGCGCCGCTCTGGATCGTCCTACCATCGCCGCTCACGCTGATCGGGGTGCAGATCGCCGCGGTAGCGGTCGGCGCACTTCCGCTCTTCTGGATCGCCCGTCGTCACTTGGGCTCCGATAGAGCCGCGGCGCTGCTCGCACTCGCGTATCTGCTCTATCCGTGGATCGCCTGGACGGCGCTCGACGTATTTCACCCGGTGACTCTCGCGATTCCGCTGTTCCTCTTCAGCATCTGGTTTCTCGACACTGGCAAGCTCGTTCCGTTCGCGATTTGTGCAGGGCTGGCCGCGACGACCGGCGAGCTGATGGGGCTGATCGTGGCTGCGCTGGGGATCTGGTACGCCCTTGCGCGGGGACGAATGAGAGCAGGATTGGTAATCGCCGTTGCGGGAACAGGCTGGACGCTCTTCGCGCTGCTCGTCGTGGTGCCGGCGTTTTCTGGCGGCGGCGAGAGCATCTTCTACGGCGCCTACGAGGAAGTGGGGGGCTCGCCCTTGGGTGTCGTCCGGACAGCCCTTACGGATCCGGTGACGCTCCTGTCGGCCGTCACACGACATAACGACTTGCTGTACCTCATCCTGCTCGCTGTGCCACTCGGCGGGCTCTTCCTGCTAGCGCCCGGGATGGCAGCTGTTGCTCTACCGCAGCTGGCGGCGAACCTGCTCGCGAGCCGTCAACACACGACCGATCCACACGTGCACTACGTCGCCGGAGTCCTTCCCTTCCTTTTCGTTGCAGTGGCGCTCGGACTCGGCAGGCTCTCCCCGGTGGGAAGAGTTCGTGGTGCTGTCCTCGTGCTCACCCTTTCTCTCGTGACGACCATCGCGCGTTGGTCCCTGGCCCGGGAGCCTGTTGGGCGCGCCGAATTGGGACACGCTCGGCACCCTCGACACGACGCCACGTCATGTTCGTGCGCTCGAGCGCGCCGTCTCGCTGGTGCCCGGCAGCGTTCCCCTTAGCGCGACGAACCGAGTCGGCTCGCATCTGGCGGAGAGGCGTTACTTCTACAGCGCCCCACTTCTCGGTCGCGCCGAGTGGATCGTTCTGGACTCATCCGACACCTGGATACCGGAGTCCTTTGGCGGAACGGCAGATCCCGACGCTTTGCGGAGGTTCCGCGCTCGGATCGAACGAAGTCCGGAATGGCAGAAGATCTTCGAAGAGAGCGGCGTGTTCGTCTTCCGGAAGGTCCAGCAGTGAGCTCGGTAGTCCGCGAGTCGTTGGGCGCAAGGTCTCTGTCGAGCGCCATCACGTCCGCTCGCGAGCGCGCCTGGGCGGTCGCAGTGTGGTCGGCCATGGCCGTCTGGACGCTCGTCCTGTTCGTGGTCGTGCGCGACGCCTATGTCGATTTCCGCATAGGCCGATTCGACCTCGGCAACATGGTGCAGGCTGTCTGGAGCACGACGCAGGGCCGCCCTCTCGAAACCACGCACAACACGGGCGAACAGATCGTTCGCCTCGGGGGCCACGTCGATCCGTTTCTCGTCCTGCTGACTCCGCTCTGGGTCGTCTGGCAGTCGCCGCTCGTGCTGGGTTTCGCTCAGGTTGCGGTCGTCTCACTCGGCGCCCTTCCGGTGTTCTGGCTCGGGCGCCGGCACACGGGCTCCGAGCGGGTTGCGGGGCTGCTCGCACTCGGGTACCTCGCATACCCATGGACTGCGACCTCGGCCGCCGCTTCGATCCACCCGGTGACCTTCGCGGTACCGCTCCTGCTCTTCTGCGTGTGGTTTCTCGACACGAATCGACTCGCTCCCTTCCTCGTGTGCGCCGCCCTCGTCCTGTCGACGGGGGAGCTCATGGGGCTCTCGGTGGCGGGACTGGGAATCTGGTACGCGTTCGCACGAGGGCGTCGCCTCGCGGGCGCGCTGATCGCCGCCGGCTCCGCAGCGTGGGTCCTCGTCGCCGTTCTTGTCGTCGTACCCGAGTTTTCTGGCGAGTCGCAGCCAGTTCTACGGGTTTTACGACCATGTGGGCGGTTCGCCCGGAGGGCTGTTACGGACGACGTTCACGGATCCTGGCGCAATCCTGTCGGCCCTCTTCGAATCCCACGATTTCGCATACCTCCTATGGCTGAGCGTGCCGCTGTGCGGGCTCTTCGTCCTTGCTCCGGGGCTTGCCGCCCTAGCGCTCCCGCAGCTTCTCGTGAACATGCTCTCGGACTTCCGGTCCATGACGGATCCCCGCTACCACAGCCTCGCTGCGGTCATTCCCTTCCTCATCGCAGCGACGGTCTTCGGCGTGGCTCGTCTGCGTTCATCGCGCCGTGGCGTAGCGGCGGCGGCCGTTCTGGTCGTCTCGGGAGTGCTAGCTCTTTTCGTCGGCCCCTGGCCGCGCGCCGTCGGTCTGACGCCGTTGGGTGGTCGTGCGACGCTGACGGCAGACCACATCGCGGCGCTCTCAGACGCGGTCGCGCTCGTTCCGGACGGTGTGCCCGTGACCGCCAGCAATCCTGCTGGAGCGCACATGTCGGATCGGCGCTATATCTATTCCGTCCCGTTGCTCGAGAAGGCCGAATGGGTTGTCGTCGACCTGGACGATCCGTGGGTCGTGCAGCCTGACTCGCCCCTCTTGAACCGTCACCCAGAGGTCGTGCGCGGATTCGCGGAGAGGATCGAGCGGGATTCGCGCTGGCGCAAGGTGTTCGAACGCGACAGCGTTCTCGTGTTCCGCAAGATCGTGAGTTGACTCAGTCGCGCGGGCGGACGATGACCGTGATCTCGTCGTCGCGATAGACGGCGCGCGCGCCGGGCTCGGCCAGGAAGTCGGCCGTGTGCGAACGGCGAGTCTCGTCCACGAGGACGATGCGATACCCGTCCGCAAACGACTTCCAGTCGGCGCCCGTTTCGCCCGCGTACTCCTGGAGCCGGTCGAAGAACTCGCGGTCGTAAACCTCGAAGCGCACGTCGTAGGCGATGCGTCCTCGCAGCTCGGGAATCTTCCACAGCAGCCAGTCGGAGAAGCGGTCGGGGGCAAACACCGTGTCTTCGGGTCGAACCTCGGAGCGCACGGCCTCAACCGTCTCCTGCGGCCAGTGCTCCTCGAACCACGTGCTGTCGCGAAGAAACAGGGAGCCGGCTACGGCGACGAGCGCCGTCGCAAACCCGACGGCGAGGATCGTGTTGAAGCCACGGCGTGGCTCGCCCGGGTGGCGGCTCTCGAGCTTGTGCCCGATCGCGACCGGGACGAAGACGAAGCATGCAAGCGCGAACCAGACGATCCCGCGGATAGCCGTTATGGCGCCCACGGCCGTGAGGCAGAGAACCGCGATGTCGAAAACCGTGAGGCGGCGGCGGCCAAGGTAGACGAGCGGGATCGAGATGGCGACGAGCACATAGAAGAACATCGTGTTCACGGCCGGCTCTGCCCAGTGCCATTCGGTGACCCTTCCGGCGAACGGTGGGTCGACGAGCAGTAGGTGGTAGTAACGGGCGGTCGCGATCGGGCCGTATGGCGTAACCAGCACAGCGAGCGGTGCGAGGACGACGAGCGCCACGCTTCGCAGGCCGGAGCGCCCTCGGCTTCGTACGAGCTCGTAGACGCCGAGCAGCATCACGAGAAGAGCGCCGAGCGAGACGCTGCCGTGCACGTTTGCCCAGACAACGAGTAGAGGGAACGCGAGCCACACGCGTCGCGTCGGACGTCGAGCCTGGGACGCGAGGAGCCAGAGCATGCTCGTGTAGAGCGGAAGCGCCAGCATCTGGGCTCGGATCGACCAGGCCCAGGGCGCTGCCACGAGAACGGGAAGGAACATGACCCAGAGGCCTCGGGGTCCCGCGCCGAGCGAGCGTGCTCCCGCCGCGGCGATCGAGAACGCCGAGACTACGCTCGCGGCCGTGGCAGCAGAAAGAAGCGCATACCCGCCGAGGCTGAAGATGCCGTAGATGAAGATCTGGGCAAGCCACTGTTGGTCGGTCCAGGTGTTCCCGAGCCCATACACGGTGAGCTCGTCGTGGCTCGGCAGCCCGTTCTCGATCACCTCGCGGCCGCTCATCAAGACGAGCCAGCTGTCGTTCACGAGCAGCGCGGGAGGGAAGATCAGCAGGAAGATCAGGCCGAACCCGGCCAGCAGGACGACGAGGATGAACTCCTCCTCGGCGATTCTCTTGGCGGTTCGCATCGTTGGCCGGAACGGGTTCGGACTCGTGAGGTCGGTCAGACCCCAGGGCGGCAGTTGGGGGCAGACCCCATGGGTCCGACCCGGCTACTCATCTACTCGTCGGCGAAGATCGGGCTTTCCACAAGCCCGTGCTGATACGCGAGCCGGGTCGCTTCCGTTCGGTTCTTCACGCCGAGCTTGCGGTAGATGTTGGTGAGGTGGAACTTCACGGTCTGAGGAGCTACCCAGAACTCCTTCGCGATTTCGTCGTTCGAGAGCCCACGGGCGAGCGCGCCGAGGATCGTCAGCTCGCGCTCCGTGAGGCCGAGCGCCTTGGCGCCCGCTCGCTCACCCTCTTCGCCCCTGACGGCGGTGTGGATGTTGCCCTCGAGAGCCTGCCTTAGCGTCGCAGGCAGATCGTCGGGGTTCACGGTCTTCACGACGTAGGCGGACGCGCCTCGCCGGATCGCAGCGTCGATCAGGTCCTGGCTCGTCGAAGCGGAGAGCATCACGACCTTGATGTCGGGATGGCGCCGTTTGATCTCGTCGAGGCACGCAAGTCCGTCCATGTGCGGCATCCGAACGTCGAGGAGGACGAGATCCGGGCTTGTCCTCCCGACGAGCGGCAGGACCTGAGTACCGGACTGGGTCTCGCCCGACGATCTCGAATCCGCCGTCGTCTTCGAGCGCCCGACGGATCCCGTCGAGCACGAGACGATGGTCGTCGGCGATCACGACGCGCATCCGCAGGAGTGTCGCACAGGCCCACGACGCCGCTGACGGCGGGCGCGCAACCTCCCTCTTTGGCGGGTCGGGCGAGGCCCCCATCCGGGGCAGCCAGGTCTACCTGGCCATGAGTACAGACCCTCGTTCCAGGGATTTACCGTGCCCCTAGCGGGGGATACCCTCCGACGCAGACACAGAAGAGCCGGGCCCGGCTGCGCTTTGAAGCTCGAGGGGGAAGCACACGGGGGTTCAGGTCGAGTTCAAAGCAGCGAAGGGAGAAACTGAAAATGAGGAAGGTGGGTACCCTCAAGCGGCTCGTCGTCGCACTGAGTGCGACAACGGTCGTCCTGGTCATCGCCGCAGTATCGGGCGCTGCACCGGGCACTGAAGCATCGGTCACGACATTCGACCAGTGTGCAAACGGCGGGCCTCCGAGCACGTCGACTGGCTGCCCGGAGAACTGGATCAACGGGATCCTGAACGCCAACAATTCGCACTACGCCGAGGACGACGTCACGCCGCAGCGCGTGATCCTCGAGCTCCCGAAGAACAGCCCGGCTACGGGTCGCACGGTCGAGATCACGTACCTCACCCGCAAGGGCGGGGTGCATGCATACGACTCCCTCGCGACCTGGAACCACACGCAGACCTCGGCCGACCGCTGCGCCAATCTCCCCGCGGCGGACTGCGTGCCAGGTTCTGCTTCGACTCTTCCCGTTCCGAGCGATCCGACTGTGGTCGCCGACAACGACGGGTCCGGAAGCGCGACCTCGGGCCATCAGCTTGCCGGCCAGGTATTCACCCTCTATGGGGGAACGCTGACCGGCGCCTCGTCGTACACGCACGACGATGCGAGCGGCACGAGCGACTCCTTCGCCCACATCACGTTGACGTACTCCGTGCCGTCCACGGCGGACGGCGCGAAGGTCATGCTCCTCTTCGGCGGACACATCGCGCCCGGCCTCGGCCCGCGCGGCTGGGGCGCCGGCGTGGGAGCCGGCTCGATCTCCGGCGGCCCGTATCACGTTCGCATCACGGGCGCAGACGGCGCGTCAGTGGGTAACCGCGACAACCAGATCATGTCGGGCGCGATCCTCTCGCCCGCGAACATCGTCATTCGCAAGAACACGGTTGGCGGCGACGCGACATTCAACTATGCCGCTACCGGTGGAATCTCGAGCAGCTTCTCGATCACCACTTCGAGCGGGACGGCCAGTCAGTCGTTCACGAACATCACGGCCGGCTCGTACACCGTGACGGAGTCCGCCCCTCTGCCTGCGGGTTGGGACTTCACCAACCTCGTGTGCGTCGACGAGGACAGCGGCTCGTCCGTGGACCTCGCTCTGCGCAAGGCGACCATCGACCTCGATCCGGGCGAGACGGTCACTTGCACCTATACGAACACGAAGCGCGGACAGATCTTCGTGGACAAGGTCACAGCACCGTCGGGTGACCCACAGAGCTTCCCGTTCACGCTCACAGGCGGCCCGGACGGGATCAACCAGGGCTTCAACCTCGCGGATGCCACGACGCCGCACGACTCGGGCCTCGTCAAGCCGGGGACCTACGCGGCGGCAGAGACGAGCGTGCCGGCGGGCTGGGATCTCGCGAGCTCGACGTGCTCTGACGGCTCAGCACCGGGCTCGATCGCACTCGAGGCCGGTGAGACCGTCACGTGCACGTTCACGAACACTCGCAAGGCTGCTCTCACGGTCATCAAGCACGTCGTCAACGACAACGGCGGGTCGAAGACCGCGTCTCAGTTCCCGATCCAGGTCAGCGGCTCGAGCCCGAATCCGGCGAGCTTCGCCGGCGCCGAGGTGCCAGGTACGTCAGTGGCAATCGGGGCGGGGACGTACAACGTCAGCGAAACCGAGGATCCCGGCTACACCGCCAGCTACTCCGCAGGCTGCTCCGGGAACATTCCGGCGGGTGGCAGCGCAACCTGCACGATCACCAACGACGACAGGCCCGCCACGCTGACCGTCATCAAGCACGTCGTCAACGACAACGGCGGCACTGCGTTGGCGTCGGCGTTCACGATGACGATCAATGGCGTCACGGCTCAGGGCGGAAACTCGTTCCCAGGCGCCGAGGCACCCGGCGTCACGAAGACGCTGACCTCGGCCGGCGCCTACAACGTCAGTGAGAGCTCACTCCCGGGCTACACGCAGACGAGTGCGTCCGCGGACTGTTCCGGAACGATCGCTCTCGGTGAGTCGAAGACTTGCACGATCACCAACGACGACGTCGCGGCAAGGCTGATCGTGATCAAGACGGTCGTCAACGACAACGGTGGCCAGGCGAGCTCCTCGAACTGGACGATGAACGTCGCCGGTCCAACCAACCTCTCGTTCACGGGCGAAGCTGTTCCGGGAACGAACAGTCCGGTCAACCCCGGCGCCTACAAGGTCACGGAGTCGGGTGGCCCCGCGGGCTATGCGCTCTCCTACTCGGGCGACTGCGACGCCGACGGCGACGTCACCGTCCCGCTCGGACAGACCATGACCTGCGTGCTCACCAACAACGATCAGCAGGCCACGATCACGGTGATCAAGAACGTGATCAACGACAACGGCGGGACTGCGTTGGCGTCGGCGTTCACGATGTCGATCTCGGGCGTCACGGCGCAGGGCGGGAACTCGTTCCCCGGCGCGCCGGCTCCCGGTGTCGTGAGGACGATCACGACGTTCGGCAACTACAACGTCACCGAGGGTGCCGTTGCGGGCTACACGCAGACGAGCGCGTCAGCAGACTGCGCCGGAACGATCGCTCTCGGTCAGCACAGAACCTGCACGATCACGAACGACGATCTGGCGCCGACGCTGACGTTGGTCAAGCAGGTCGTCAACGACAGCGGTGGCTCGGCACTGCCGAGCGCCTGGACGCTGACGGCCGCTGGGCCAACCGGCTTCTCGGGTGCCGGCCCATCGGTCTCGAGCGGAGCCAGCTTCGACAGTGGCAGCTACAACCTGTCCGAGGCGGGGCCCGTGGGCTACGCCGCCAGTAATTGGGTATGCACCGGCGGACAGTTGGACGGTGACACTGTCAGTGTCGGTCTGGACGACGACATCACCTGCACGATCACCAACAACGACCGGCCGGCGAGCCTGACCGTCATCAAGCACGTGGTCAACGACAACGGCGGGACAGCGGCGGCGAGTGACTTCGCGATGACGATCAACGGCGTCTCGGCCGGGGGCG
Organism: uncultured Thermoleophilia bacterium; assembly: GCA_963722035.1. Lineage (GTDB taxonomy): Bacteria > Actinomycetota > Thermoleophilia > Gaiellales > Gaiellaceae > GMQP-bins7. The sequence continues at coordinate 130,738 of CAVRLG010000016.1, read as the reverse complement.
GTAACTCCTTCCCGGGCGCCGAGGCACCGGGCGTCACGAAGACGCTCACCTCGGTTGGCTCGTATGACGTCTCGGAGAGCTCTGTGCCGGGGTATTCGCAGACGAGCGCTTCTGCGGGCTGCGCCGGAACGATCGCCCTCGGCGAGTCGAAGACATGCACGATCACAAACGACGACCAGGCTCCGAAGCTGACCCTGGTCAAGGCTGTCGTCAACGACCACGGTGGCACTGCGTTGCCGAGCGCGTGGGACCTGGCTGCAGCTGGGCCCACCGGCTTCTCCGGTCCGGGGCCGTCGGTTTCGAGCGGCGCGGGCTTCGACGCGGGCATCTACAACCTGTCCGAGTCGGGTGGTCCCGCAGGCTATGACGCCAGTGCGTGGGACTGCACCGGCGAGAGCCAGGCCGACGATGACACGGTCTCGGTCGGTCTCGGCGACGACATCACCTGCACGATCACGAACAACGACAAGCCGGCGACCCTGATCGTCAAGAAGGTCGTCGTGAACGACAACGGCGGCACGAAGGTCGCGTCCGACTTCTCCTTCCAGGTGAACGGTGGAGCGGCGCAGTCCTTCGAGGCCGACGGGCAGAACAACCTGACGGTCGGCGCCGGCACATACGACGTGACCGAGCCGGGCGTCGCCGGGTACACGACCACCTACCAGGGATGCGCGGACATCGTGCTCCTGCTCGGCGGCACCGCGACCTGCACCGTCACGAACAACGACGTGCCGCGAGGCCAGGGGTCGATCGACGTGCAGAAGTCGGCGAACCCGACGACGGTGAAGGAGCCGGGCGGCCAGGTCGCCTACTCGGTGAGGATCACGAACACGTCAGCCGACGTCGATGTCCACATCACGAACGTCGTCGACGACAAGTTCGGCGACCTCGACGACGACGGTGGCAACGGCTGCTTCGACGTCCCGATCAACCTCGCTCCGGGTCAATCCGCGAGCTGTCAGTTCACGAAGCAGGTAACCGGTGCAGGCGGCACCACGCACGTCAACACGGTGACGGCGAGCGGTACGGACGAGAACGGCAACCCCGTCTCGGACTCGGATGACGCCAGGGTCAACATCACCGAGCGACTCATCGACCTCGTCATCGTCAAGGATGCGAGCTCGCCGACCCCGCTCAACGGGATCGTCAACTACTCCCTGACCGTGACGAACAAGGGCCCGGACACGGCGACGAACGTCCAGCTCGCCGACCCGGCTCCTGCGGGCATCACGTACCTCACGGCGAACCCGTCGCAGGGCACCTGCAACGTGAGCGCATCGCTTATCACCTGCAGCCTGGGCTCGATCGCTGCAGGGCAGACGGTGACGATCGCGATCACCGGGCGTGCGACGACGGTCGGGTCGCACACGAACACCGCGACGGTGACGGGTGGCGGCGGCCGCGAGACGAACCCCGCGGACAACGTCGACTCGGCCGTGACGATCGTGCCGGCGCCGCTGAGGCCGCCGACCGTCAAGCCGAGTCCGGCGCCGGCGGTCTGCCTCTCGCTGACCGTCTCGCCGAAGATGATCAAGGCGGACGGCAAGCCGGACAAGGTGACGGCGAAGGTGACGGCCGGCAAGAAGCGGGTGAAGGGCGTCACGGTCGTCGTCCGTGGAGCCGGCGTCTCCAAGGCGGCGAAGACGAACGGCAACGGCGTGGCGGTGCTCCGGATCAACGCGAAGAAGCCGGGCCTGATCACGGTCACTGTCGCCGAGACCAACCAGAAGCTCTGCGGCCCTAAGCGGATCGGGGTCGTGGGGGTATTCCTCCCGCCGCTCACGGGCTAGCGGGGAGGGGGCGCTACGCAAGGGCTGAGGGGCGGCTGCGGTCGCCCCTCAGCTCGTTGACGCGTGGGGTCTAGACCCAGAGGAGGAGAGCATGCGTGGTCACTCGAACGAGGAATTGCCCCTCCCTCCGGCGGGGGATACCCTGAGAATTGGCATGAGCAAAGCGATTTCCAGCCAACGGTGGCTCGCCGTAGCAGCCGGCACGGTGCTCGTCGTCGCGTTCGTGCTGGCGCTGACACCGAGAGCAGAAGCCACCTCCTCGAGCATCTCGGCGGTGGATGTCGTCGGGTCGGGAACGATCGCATGGCGCGAAGTCTCGGCGCTCGCAGAGCCGAGAGCTGGCGCGAAGCGTGTGGCGGTGCTAGAGCAGTTTCGCCCGGACTTCCGCCCTCGATACGTTCTTGCCCTCGACTCCTTGAAGGCGAAGAAAACCGGCAAGCCCACCTGGTATCGCATCAGCATCCCCGGCCGCCCGAACGGGAGAACGGGCTGGGTGCGAGCGGGCGCGCTCGAGATCCGCCCCGTGCACAAGCGGTTGATCGTGTATCGCGGCGCGAAGCGGTTCGAGTTCTGGGACGGACCCAGGCTCGTTCGGGCAGGAGAGGTCGCGGTCGGCGCCCCCGGGGCGGAGACGCCGCTCGGACTCTTCTACGTCACCTGGAAGTTCAGCCCCTCGATCGACCCCGACTGGGCGATACTCGGGTCGTACGCCTTCGAGACGAGCGCGTACTCGAAGTTGACCGACTGGCCCGGCGGCGGCATCGTCGGGATGCACGGGACGCCCTGGCCGAACCTCCTTGGGCAGGCGGTCTCACACGGGTGTGTGCGGGTGCACAACGACAACATCGAGTTCCTGCGTAACCGCGTCCCATTGGGGACGCCGGTCAAGATCGTTCGCTAGCTAAGACGGGAAACAGGCGCCCGTTGTCGAACGCGTCGCAGGTGAGGGCGACGTGAATCAGGCTCGCACAGCGACCTCCGCGCCCGGCATCGGACGAGTCGTCGAGGCCATCGACCGCTCCTTCCCCCTGCTCTGGATCGGTTTCTATCTCCTGCTTCCCGTCAGTGGCTGGGCGACGGTCATGTTCGAGTCGTGGTTCGACCAGCAGCGTGACCTCGAGGCACTTCAATCCGTGCTCGACGCCGGGCGGGCGGACGCAATCGCGGACAGCGTCATCGGGCCGGCGTACATCGCGGCCGCGGCCTTGCTCCACTACGTATTCGGACTGAGTCCCGAAGACTCGCTCGTCGCGCTGACTCGCGGCTCGTATGCGCTCTCGGCCGCGGCGGGCATGCTCCTGGTCCGCGCGTTGCTGCGAGGCCTGGTTTCAGTTCCACCATTCGCGTCACTCGCCGCTCAGCTCGCCTTCGCTGCGCTCGTGTTCTCGGCCGGGACCTGGCACTGGTCGGATGTTCCATGGAGCCACTTCTTCGCAGCCTTCCTCGCGGTGACGCTCTATGCCGTCCGGTTTGCGCCATCGCGCCTGACGGTCGTTCACGCGGGTGTTATCGGGGTCGTGTTGGCCCTGCTGGCTCTCACGAGGACCTTCGAGCTTGCCGCACTCATCCTGGCGTGGGGCGTCGCATTTGTCGTGCTCGCGGTGTTGCGTCTCTCAGGCCCGAGGACCTGGCACGCAGCGCATCTGGTTACAGCTGCCGGCGCATTCGCCGCGACAACGGCCGCCGTCTACCTGGCTACCGGAAAGCGCGATGTGTTCTTCCTCTACGGCAACCATCTCGATCGCCAGTCCGGCAACGTGCTCACCGCCGAGATCGCCGAGACACCGACCTTCAGCTTCGGGTTCGTGCCGACGAAGCTCGTTGCAGCTGTTCGTCGAGCCCTGTTACTACTCGATGTGCCGGGTCTCGGACTACGCGGGTGGTGCAAGCCCGCTGCCGGCGCCGCTCGCAGAGGCGGCAGGGAACGAGCGGCTATGGCGACTACCGCTCGCGGTGCAGCTCCCCTCGCTCGTCTTGCTGCCCTTCTGTGTACTCGCGGTCACCGTGCTCCTGGTCTGGTTTGCCAGGCACCGTGCGATGGCCTCGGGGCGGACGCGAGAGCTCCGCCTGGTCGTCGAGATGACAGTTGCCGCGACGGGCATCGTGCTGGGCTACGCGGCGAGCACGCTGACCGGGTCGAGTCATCTGCGGTACGGCTTTGCCCGCGATTTCCTCCTGCCAGCCCTTCTCACCGGGGTCGTGGCTGTTGGCCTGATCTCCGCAGGCGCTGTGGCTCGTTCTTTCGAAGTTCGAGCGAAACGCCCGTCTTTCGCCCGAGTTCGCATTCGTCATTCTCGCCGTCCTGGGATCCGCAGGGCTCGTCGCCGGCACGGCGTACGCGCGTTCTCACGGCATCCCGAGGATCGAGAGCAGGCAGCTCGGGCCAGTCGCCTACACGGCGCGTTGCGGTGCCACTGCGTGTGACGTGTCGATCGCGGCGAAGACCGTCTCGGGACGTCCGATCTCGATTCCTGAAGCTTCGACCCTGACCTTCGGCTGTGGCAGCGCTCGCCCACGTGTCTCGATCTACGTGGAGAAACCGACTGCGGGTGTGCGGCTCGAGCGCACATGTCACGAGCCGCGACTCGTTGCGGCCTGGCCCGTCGTCATGGGCCTTCCGCCCGGAAGCTACGAGCTGAGCTTCGTGAAGGTCGTGAACGTCCCTCGCATCGGCTGATGCTCCAGCGATGCTGAATCAGCCGGAGTTCGCGACGAACGCGTACGGCAAGACTCTGTTGCTCGCGAGGCTTCGGCCGTAAGCACCGGTTTCCGCAGGCGCCGACGCGAGATCCTGAAGCTTGTACCCGCCATCGAGGAACTCGTGGTCGGGAACGAACGGCCGCCAGGAGCCGCCTCCGCCGTACGAGACCGACACGCGCTCGAACCGGAACGCGAAGCTGTTGCACGCGGACTCGCCGCCGTTCCAGCTCTCGGCGGTAGCGATTGGCGCCCAGCGACCTGACGACTGGCGCAGCCGCACAGGCTCCGTGACGGCGTTCCCGTCGACCCAGACCCGCCACCAGCCTGCGCGTCCGGACATCTCGAGGACGGCGATGCGGTGGCTCCTGCCCACTGGAACACCTTGCTCGATGAGGATGAACTCAGGGTCGCGCCCTTCGCGGGTGAGCTCCGCGTAGACGAACGGGTCCATGCCGGGCATCGAGGCGATGCCGGCCTGGATCCATGCGTCTTCACCGTTCGCTCCTTGTCCGGGACCTCCGACGCCGACCCAGCCGGCGACGTGTCCGGAAGCCACGCTCGGCCCACGGGTGAGCATGATCGTGGCCCGAACTCCGTGGCCGCGATAGTTCGCCTGGTGTCCGGCGTAGCCGTAGCCGTTGTCTCCGGCCGCGTTCCCGCATGCGCGACCAGCGGTCGCCGTCGTCGAGGCGCCGACAAGTGCCGCGACTGCAAGAGCGCCGACGAGCACAGTGAGGAGAGGCCGCACCCGCACCTCGTTGTCGTCGGCGGCCCGCTCGCGCGGAGCCATCCCTCGTTCGCGCGATCAGGTCCAGACCGCTGACCCGCGAGCTTCGCCGCCTACAATGCGGCGCGATGGCGACGACCGAGGACCGCGACGCGGCCAACTCGGTCGGGGCGTGGCGCGAGAACGTCTACGACCGCGCGCCGGAGCGCTCCGACGAGCTCTTCTCGACGATCTCGGGCGTCGAGAACGAACCGCTGCACACGCCGGAGACCGCCGACGTCGACTACGCGCGCGATCTGGGCAACCCGGGCGAGTTCCCGTTCACGCGAGGTGTCTATCCGTCGATGTATCGCGGGCGGCTCTGGACGATGCGCCAGTTCGCCGGGTTCGGGACGGCGAACGAGACGAACGAGCGCTTCCGCTACCTGCTCGACCACGGACAGACAGGGCTCTCGACCGCCTTCGACATGCCGACGCTCATGGGCTACGACTCGGATCACGCGCGCTCGCTCGGGGAGGTGGGACGCGAGGGCGTTGCCGTCGACTCGCTCGACGACATGGAGACGCTCTTCGCAGGGCATCCCGCTCGGCGACGTCTCGACGTCGATGACGATCAACTCGCCGGCGGCGATCGTGCTCGCGTATTACATCTGCGTCGGCGAGGAGCAAGGAGTTCCGCGCGACCGTCTCCGCGGCACCGCTCAGACGGACATCCTCAAGGAGTACATCGCGCAGAAGGAGTGGATCTTCCCGCCCGAGCCGTCGATGCGCCTCGTCGTCGACATGGTCGAGTTCTGCGCGCAGGAGATGCCGCTCTTCCACCCGATCTCGATCTCCGGATACCACATTCGCGAGGCGGGATCGACGGCGGCGCAGGAGCTCGCCTTCACGCTCGCGGACGGGTTCGCCTACGTCGAAGCAGCCGTCGAGCGGGGACTGGACGTCGACGACTTCGCACCGCGCCTGTCCTTCTTCTTCAACGCGCACCTCGACTTCTTCGAGGAGATCGCGAAGTACCGTGCCGCCCGGCGCATCTGGGCGCGCGAGATGCGTGACCGCTTCGGTGCACGTAACGAGCGCTCGCTCCTCATGCGATTCCACACGCAGACGGCCGGTGTCTCGCTCACGGCTCAGCAGCCCGAGGTGAACATCGTGCGAACAGCGCTCGAGGCAATGGCTGCCGTGCTCGGTGGGACCCAGAGCTTGCACACGAACTCCTTCGACGAGGCCCTTGCGCTACCGACCGAGGAGGCGGCCAGGCTGGCTCTGCGCACGCAACAGGTGATCGCCCACGAGTCGGGCGCCGTGAACACGATCGACCCTCTCGGCGGCTCGTACTACGTCGAGCACCTCACGAACACGATCGAGGCGCAGGCGTACGAGTACTTCGAGCGCATCGACGGCCTCGGCGGGGTCATCCCCGCGATCAAGGAGAACTTCTTCCAACGGGAGATCGCCGACGCGTCGTTTCGCTACCAGTCCGAGGTCGAGTCGGGGAAGCGCGTCATCGTCGGTGTCAACCGCTATCTACTCGACGACGAGGAGCCGATCCCGCTCCTCAAGATCGACCCGGCGCTCGAGCAGCAGCAGATCGATCGGCTGGCCGGGGTCCGGTCCCGGCGCGACTCGGCGATCGTGGAGTCTCGACTGACTGCGCTGAAGGAGGGCGCTGCGAAGGACGGCGTCAACCTCATGCCGCTGATCATCGACGCGTCGCGCGACTATGTGACGCTCGGCGAGATGTGCGATGCACTTCGTGAAGTGTGGGGCGTGTGGCGCGAGACGCCCGTTTTCTGAAGGTCAGGCGGCTCTGGTCACGCATTCGTAGACGGCCTCGAACCGTTCGGCGACGATCTCCCAGTTGAGACTCTCTTCGATCCGGGTTCGGCCGCGCTCACCCATTCCGTAACGCAGGTCCCGCGTTCGAGGCGAGTTTCACAATTGCGGCCGCGAGCGCGCGCGGATCGCGCTCCTCGACGACCAGTCCCGTCACTTCGTGCTCGACCACATCGGGAAGCCCACCAACACGGGTGGCGACGAGCGGCTTCCCTGCGGCCATCGCCTCGAGAGCAACGTTGGGAAGCCCATCGACGTACCCTTCGTAATGAACGGAGGGAACGGCAACGATGTCGGCGCCGGCGAGATACGAAGGCACCTCTTCGCGCGTAGCCATTCCAGTGAACGTCACGACGCCGGCCAGTCCCAGACGTTCCGTGTGCGCCTCGAGCTCGCCACGGAGGTCTCCGTCGCCGACGAGCACGAGTCGGATCGCGGGATACGTCTCGCGAGTCAGCGCGATCGCCTCGATGAGATCGTCGAACCCCTTCGCATGAATGAACCGCCCGATGCCGAGCACAGCGACAGCATCCGGCTCGAGTCCGAGTCTTGCGCGCGCCAACTGGCGGTCTGCGGCGTCCGGCCGGAACTCCTGCGGGTCGGCGCCGTAGGGGATCCATTCGAGTTGACCCGTTGCGCCGAGAGCTCGTGCGCGGTCGAGCAAGTCCGTGCTCGGCCCGGTCACCGCCTCGGATCGGCAGAGGCTTCGGCGAGACACCTTGCCCAGCGCCCGCGAACGTTCGGCAACAGCGACGTCCGAGCCGTGCAGGCTTATGACGAGCGGCAGCTTGTGTCGCTTCGCCACGAGTGAGCCGATCAGCCCGTTGGGAACGAGCCAGTGAGCGTGGACGACGTCGATCGACTCGCGTGACACGACCCGCGCAGATGTCCGCAGTGCAGAGGCGACCACGACCGACGCGAGGGGGTAGAGGCGTCGCTTGATCCGCGTGCCTGCCTCGAGCGCCTCGGAGTACCCCCAAGGCGTCCAAGACTTGCGCGGCGAATAGCGGTACGGGTGGAAGTGCACCCCGTCCTCGACGCGTGGGCGGTTCCACGCGCGGTGCTCGGGCAATACGAGGTGAACGGTGTGCCCCCGTGCTGCCACATGGCGAGTGATCGATTCGATGAACGGCGCAGTCGGATCGCCCTTGAACCTCGGGTACGACGACGTGAGCGTGAGGATGTTCATGTGCCGCGGATCAGCGCAGCACGTCTTCCACGATCTGCTCCGTGCGCTCGCGCTCGCCCATTCGCTCCTCATGCTGCGAGGTGATCATCTCGGAGAGCAGCCCGAGCGAGATGAGCTGGATACCGACCACCTCGAGGAGTACCCCGAGCGTCAAGAGCGGGCGGTTCCCGATGCCCGCCCCCCAGAACCAGATGACGGTCAGGTAGAGCAGGATGATGAACCCGATCGCGCCCATGAGGAGGCCGAGGCCGCCGAACAGATGAAGCGGGCGCTGGCGGTAGCGGCCCATGAAGGTGACGCTGAGCAAGTCGAAGAATCCGCGTAGATAGCGCTCGGGCCCGTACCGAGAATGCCCGTGTTGGCGCGCCCTGTGGTTCACCGGGATCTCGGCAATGCGGAAGCCGCGGTACGACGCCAGGACGGGGATGAAGCGGTGAAGCTCGCCGTAGAGACGCATTCCTTGAAGCACTTCGGCGCGGTACGCCTTCAGCCCGCAATTCACGTCGTGGAGACGGACGCCGGAAACGACCGCCGTCGACCAGTTGAACAGGCGTGAGAAGAGGCGTCGGGTCAGGGGATCGTTCCGGCGTGTCTTCCAACCCGACACGAGATCGAATCCCTCGTCCAGCTTGGCGAGCAACTGGGGAATCTCCGCCGGATCGTCCTGGAGATCGGCGTCGATGGTCACCACGATGTCGCCTCGTGCCTCGAGGAACCCGGCCTGGAGAGCCGCTGCCTTGCCGAAGTTCCGGCGGAGCTGTACGACGACGACGTTCGTCGTCTCGTCGTGAAGTCGCGAGAGGACGGCGAGACTGCCGTCCGTCGAGCCGTCGTCGACGAAGATCACCTCGTACGGCTGTCCCTGCGGCTCGAGCGCGTCCGAAATCTCGCGGTAGAGCACATCGAGCGAATGCTCTTCGTTGAGCAAAGGGACGACGACGGAGATCATGCCCTGAGGGTATCGGCCTCCCAGGTCGGCGTCTTCAATCCCGGCGCAGTCGAGCAAGGCGATTGGGCCTCCCGATCAGACTCCTCCGCTCCACCGACCGGGGCTGTTGGCCACACCGACCACGGCGAGGAGCACGCGGCCCGATTTCCGACCCAGACCGCTCAATGTCTCTCAGACGTCGAGCTCGAGCCCGTCATACGCGAGCTCGTACTTCTCGGGCGTCGCAAGCTCGCACGGGCGGTGCGTGACGAGGAGCCGTTTGGCGCCCGAGGCTTCGAACGCCTCCACCGCCTCGTCGAGAGAGAGGTGACCGCGCGGCTCGCCGTCGAGCTCCCCCCTGAGCAGTGTCGCCTCGCACACGAATAGGTCGGCGCCGCGCGCGGCCTCGACGAGCTCAGGGGAGGGGGCCGAGTCTCCCGAGTAGGCGAGCACCGCGCCGTTCGACTGCACGCGAAAGGCATACGTCTCGAGCCTGTAGTGGGGCACACGTGTCGGTATGACAGCGAGCTTCCCGATCTGGAACGGGGTGTTGGGCGCGTATTCGTTCAGATGGAACGTGCGCTCGAACATGTCGGGGAAGCCCAGCTGCTCCCCGAGCCCTGACAGGAATGCGGCGCCACCCGGCTGCACCCAGAGGGCCGGCTTGGGCACGGGCCCGTTGGACGCGAGATAGAAGCTGCCCCACACCCACGGCACGAGGTCGCCCCAATGGTCAAGGTGGAAGTGCGTGATTGCGATCGCGTCGACGTCGGGCCACTTCGCTGTCTCTCTGAGCCGACCCAGCACACCGGGTCCGCAGTCGAGCAGAACGCGGCTCCCATCGGCCTCGAGCATGTAGCCCGAATGCGCGCTGCCGGGGTTCGGCCAGGCAGGCGACGACCCGATGACGGACAAGCGCACCGCGGTATTCTGCCCATGTGGCGGGGACGATTCGAGTAGTTATCGCTAAGCCCGGTCTGGACGGCCATGATCGGGGGGCGAAAATCATCGCGAGAGCCTTGCGGGATGCCGGGATGGAGGTCATCTACACCGGTCTCCATCAGACGCCGGAGCAGATCGTGGAGACGGCGATCCAGGAGGACGCGGACGCCGTGGGCGTCTCGATCCTGTCCGGCGCTCACATGACGCTCGTACCGCGGATCGTCGACGGGTTGCGGGCGAACGGCGCCGATGACGTGCTGGTTGTAGTGGGGGGAACGATCCCTCAGGACGACGCCGACGAGCTCAAGTCGCTTGGCGTGGCCGAGGTCTTCGGTCCGGGAGCAACGACTAGCGAGATTGTGGACTTCCTCCGCGGCGCGGTCGCGGCGTAACGCGTACCGCGCGTCTCTCCCATGATTTGGCCCGGAAGATAGAGAGCCAGGGCACGTGTCTGGGCTACGCGGATGTGGGAGACGACTCCGAGCGCAGGCGATCTGCCGCAGGAACGTCGAGGAGCGGCGATTTCCGGCGCAAATGCGGCCGGGTCAAGTTCGTTGTCGGCTCTGTCTCCGATACGGCACGCCGCTTGCGCCGCAGGAAAGGCAATTCGACAAGGTAGTACGACGCGACCGCGGCTGCGATGGAAAGCGCAACGGCAGGAACAGCCTTCAGACCGGTGTGCCCGTCATCGACTCCGAAGGCTTCGAAGATCGGGATATGCCAAAGGTAGAGCGCGTAGCTGATCACTCCGAGGAAGACGAAGACGCGAGTCGAGAGTACTCGTGCAATGGTCGAATCCGTGGTCAAGACGCTGCAGATGAGAAGCGCGGTTAGGACGCTCACGATGAAAGGAGGGCCTGTGAAGAGTGCAACGTCCGTCAGCGGTACAGCGAGAGCAGCGATCAGCGCTGCGACGATCAAAGGCTCGAGTCGTTTCGGCAGGCGCACACGCGGCAGCACGAGCCCGAGTAGGCAGCCGATGAGAATCGAGCTGCTTCGCGTGTCGATGCCGAAGGCGATGCGGTTCCAGCCTGCGCCGTCCATCAGCGAGCTCGAGCACGCGGACCTGCGTGAACACGATCGCGGCTGCGAGCAAAGCGACTGCAAGACGCCGCCGCGCTCTCAACACGAGAAAGAGCGCGACGGGCCATACGAGGTAGAACTGCTCCTCTTCCGCCAGTGACCAGAGGTGCCGGAGCTCGGACGGCATCGCATCCACGTTGCTCGCGAGGACGATGTTCGAGAAGTACACGATTCCTGCGATTGCGCCGGCGAGGGCCGCGCCCTTCGTGATGACGAGGACAACACCGAGCATGACGATCAGCGCCGGCAGGAGTCGGTAGGCACGCCGGCGGTAGAACGCGCCGAGCGACACACGGCCCGCACGATCGTGCTCCTCGACCAACAGAGTCGTGATCAGAAAACCGCTAAGCACGAAAAAGATGTCGACGCCTAGGCCACCGCCCCCAGGTTGCCCCGTCGCGTGGTAGAGCACGACAGCGCCGATAGCAACTGCGCGCAAGCCATCGAGCGCAGGCCGATAACCGAGCCTCCCGCTGTGTGTCGGCTGGATCGTCTCGACCGCTCCCACTGACTCAGCATAAGGCGGTCAGCGGCCACCGTCGTGGCACGCCGACCGTCCGTTAGCTTCATTACCAGATCCGGGCTGGTGGCTCCACCGCACGCGCTTGTCGCTGACTCCCTGGCATGAGGGGCCGGGCTCGCTGCGACCGAGCCGCAGAACTACCTCCACTACGGGCCCTGCGCGATTACCCCCGTAGTCGCGTACTTATCCATCGTCCGAACCGGCAGCCGAATGACATCCGACTGGGCGACGTACGGCTCCTTCTTCGTCGTCAGCGAAATGTGTGCGTAGCGGTTGAAGATCGCGTTGAACTTCCGCTCGTCCATACCCGGGAAGTACTTCCGAAAGACGTGTGGACGGGGCGTGGCGAGGACATGCGTCACCGACCTGTAGCCAACGCCGTTGAGCACTGCGTCGGCGACTCCTGACACCGCGATCGCACCGTCTGGACGCGTGGCTGCGAGCGCATCGAGATCTCGCGTAATTTTGGTTTCGGGTTTGCGGAACATCACCCGCGTGCTTTGAAGCGGATTGAACAGCCCCCAGCCAAGGATCAGCGGTAGGAGCGCGACGAGAAGAATCGCGACACGCGATGCACGTGGCGCAGACCGACCGGCGGCCATCGCGAACGGCGCAATTCCTGCGACGGCAATTAGGACGAACAGCTCGTCGCGGACCGCGAGCTTGTTCGTGGGCTGGAGATCGAAGGACGCGAGCAGCCACGCTACTACGACGATTGCCCCGAACGCTGTGAGTCGCAACAGCGTAACCCTGACAGGGAGTCGGTCGACGGCATACGCGGCTGCCACAAGCAGTAGGGCGCCAGATGCGAAGAGAGTTCGTGCCTCCGGCGAGAGACCGAATCCGAAGGCATAGCTTAATGGTGGCAACGGCACGAGTTGCCAGAGAGTGATCACGGCCCACATGAGGACGAGCACGCCGAGCCGGCGCAGATCGCGCCTCAGGTCCGAATCGGTGCTGTAGCTATGTCGAACCAGCCGAAAATCGATGACGCAGAGAACGAGCAGCGGGAGCCAACTCGCGATGGTCGCCGCCTCACTTATGTTTGCTGCGATGAGGTTCGTGTAGTACTCGGTGGTCGTCCCAGGTAGGAACTGGGAAGCCACCTGCCACCCAGACATGGCACCTCCCGTGGCCCAGCGATGGCCCGGATACACCGAGTCTGCGTACGCCCGAAACACCGGCGCGAAGTAGGCAAACGTGATCGCGACGCCTGAGGCCAGGCCGGCGAGGACGCCCGCTAGACGACGCCACGCAAAGACCTCCGGCCGGAACGCTAGACAGAGGGCAAGTGCGAGAAAGAAGAGCCCCGGAAGTGCGGGTAGGTAGAACATGCTCATCCACCAGACCGGCACGAGCACCGAGAGTGCGAGGGCGAGGCGGATGGGGATCGAATGCGCACGAGCGCGAGCATGACCCAGGGAAACAGCGCAAGCAGAGGGCTTGGGCCCGACCACGCCTGCACGAAAGGCGAGAAGTAGAGGATCGCCGAGGTGAATCCCGCCACCGCCCGGCTAAAGCCGAATTCCCTCAGGAGGAGCGACCAGCCGATGAGCATGAGCGCTGCAGTTGCGGCCCAGAAGAAGCTGTATGCGAGCGCAGGGGGAACGACGAAGAACGGCCACACGAGCGGCTTGAACGCCAGACCCCAGTTCAAGAGGGGAAGTCCGATGAAGCTACGAAGATTCTCTCCATAGAAGGACGTCGCGTTGACCTCGTGGAAGTCGTTGTTCACCGCGGCCTCGAATAGCGGGGTCATCACGGACCACTCGTCGGTTCGGATTCCGCGGGGAGATCCGAGGAGTGGGGTCTCGTTTTCCCCGAGTTGACCTAACGCGAGGGCATAGGAAGACGGTGAAAGATGCAGGACGACGTAGACAACGGCCAGCACGAGCACGCATGTCTCGAACGGTGCTTGTGCGACCGAGCGTCGCAGCCGAGCGCTCGCTCGATGACGCTTTGCCATCTGGCTCAGTATGAGAGTCGAGCCAGCGGACGACCCGGTCGTCAGCAGGCTCGGGGGTATCCCTCGGCTCGCGTCACCGGGTCAGGTGTCGATGGCGTCGGACTAGTCCATTGTCCAGTCCAACCGGCACAATCCGCGTTCATGCCGGCTCTCCGACGAGCGCACCTGAACGGGGTGCACGCTGTGCGAGTTGAGGGAAGGCGGGCCTGCTCCGACGCGGCTAATCGACCTGATCTATCGTCAGAGCGGCTGCTCGGTTGATCGTCGTCGACCTCGGCTGCTTCCCCCATCGAGACGAGATCTCGATCGAGCCGCTCGTCCGCCGCTATCGGCCTGATGTTCTCTACGGATTCGACCCGTGGCCTGCGCTGGTCGAGGGTGAGACCGACTTGGAAGGGACGCGGGTGATCCTCGCGCGGAAGGCAGCTTGGATCGAGGACGGCGAGATCGAGTTCGCACGAGTCAGAGGGTTCCGAGCCTGGGACTCGACCGTGATGCGGGAGAAGAACTCTCGGAACGAATGGTCTGGCTCGGGCGAGATCATCCGCGTTCCGTGTTTCGACTTCTCCTCGTGGCTACGGACTCTGCCTGAGCCACCGATCGTCAAGTTCGACGTCGAAGGCGCGGAGTTTCCGATTCTCGAGCGAATGGTGGAAACCGGAGCCGATGTTCTTGTCGCGGAGCTTCTCGTCGAATGGCACGACGACAAGATGGACTTCCCCGATCGCAAGGCCGCCCTACTTGCCCAGCTTCGTTGCCCAGTGACGTCGTGGGAAGACAGGAAGACCGACGTCCGCTCGACAATCCGCGGTCTGTGGCGGGGCAGGCGCGCTCTGGGCGCCCGATGAGGGTCCAGTCTCGAGGGATCTCGGCCGACGGTACAACGTGACATGCGTGGAGAGTTGAAGACGGCTGCCGTCAGACAGGCCCCGCGGCTTGCGGGCTGGCCGAACGAGCGAGTACGAACGAGCTCACTTGCCCTCGATGTTGCGATCGTCAGCGGGGTCGCGCTCGTTCTCGGTTCGATTCGGCTCGGAACCCCGTCACTCTGGGTGGACGAGACATTCACCGCGAATGCGGTTCACGAGACCTTGCTCAACCCGATCGACCAGTACCACTGGGTGTACTACTCGTTCGTCACCGTCTGGACGTCTCTCGCAGGGACGTCGGAGTGGGCGCTTCGTGCGCCGTCGGTCTTGGCAGCGATGCTTTCGTGCGGCCTGCTCGTGTCGCTGGCGCGCATGCTGTTCGACCGTTGGATCGCGCTCGCGGCCGGGTTGTTCCTTGCCAGCAGTCCGTTTCTCGTGAAGTGGTCGCAGCAGGCGCGCGGGTACACCCTCGTGTTGGCTGTGAGCATTCTTGCGACGCTGCTTCTACTCCGAGCCCTCGAGCGAGGATCACGCGGTGCGTGGGTGGTCTATGGACTGGCGTTCTCCCTCGTCTTCGCCATGCACCCGGTGCCTGCCTTGGTGCTCGTGCCGGCGCACGCCGTTCTCATCGGCCAGCGACGGGAGAAGCTGTTCCCGCACGGCCTGCTCGCGGCGTGCGTCATCGTCGCGCTTGGAGCGCCGTGGGCGTTCGCGCGCGCGAAGCAGACGCCTGCGCAGGACTGGCTCGATCGCCCGTCCCCTCGGGTTGCGCTCGACGCTGTGCTCGACATCTCTGGCGCTGCCGGCCTCGGACTCCTTCTCGCGGTGGTCGGACTCGTGGTCCTACGGCGAGCGGGTCGACGGGATCTAGCACTTTGGCTCGGTGCTTGGGCTCTTGCGCCGTTCGTGCTCGCGCTCACCGTGTCCTTCGTCACGCCGATCTACCTCGACCGCTACCTGATTACGGCTGCTCCAGCGTTCGCCCTGCTCGCGGGTGTCGCCGTCCTGGGCGTGGGCCGGCGCTTCGGCATCATCCTCGGCGCAACGGCTGTGGTCGCGACGAGCTTGGGCCTCGTCGTCTGGTATTCCCAGGCAGATCGCGGAAACTGGCGTGGCGAGGGCTGGAGGGACGCCGTCGGCACTGTGCTCGAGCGACGCTCCGAGAGCGACGCGGTCATGGTCGTCCCGTGGTGGGCGAATCCCGCGGCGACGTACTACGGCGCCTCGGCGACCGGGATCTCGACCGCCGACTCCATCTGGGTTCTCGTCTGGTCGGAGGACGGACATCGACTGGCCGCATCCGAACGGCGACCGCTTGGCTTCGGCGACCACCGGCTCGTCGAAAGACTGCAGTTCGGCCGGCGCGTGAGCGCGCAACTCTGGAGGCGCGACCCGTGACCTTGAAGCCGACCACGATAAGGTTCGTTCCCGGCGAGGCTACGTCGCCCGACGAGCTCGGCATCGCGGTGCTCCACCTGTACGCGTACGAAACCGCCGCCGGTCTCGTAAGTGCAGGAACGCGTGTGCTGGACATCGGCTTCGGCGAGGGCTACGGATCCGAGATCCTCTCGGACGCCGGTGCCGAGTATCGTGGCCTCGAGGTCGACTCTGAGGTCGTCGACCATGCGCGAGCGCGCTACGGTCCGGTGTTCGAGACCTACGACGGATCGTCGATTCGGGCCGCGGACGGTGCGTTCGACCTCATCGTCGCGTTTCAGATGATCGCGTACCTCGACGATCCTCAGCCGTTGCTGCAAGAGATCCGGCGCGTCCTCGACCCGAACGGTAGTGCGCTCATCACTACCCCGAACCGTGTCTATCGCCTCTATGAGGGGCAGAGACCGTGGAACCGCTACCACGCACGTGAGTACTCGGTAGCCGAGTTCACGCAGCTGCTCGAAACGACCTTCTCCGATGTCACGGTCTACGGAATCCTCGCTGCCGAGCCAATCGACTCGGTCGTCCGGGCGCGCGCGGCACGCGCTCGTAGGCTCGCGCGTCTCGACCGCTTCGGCTTCCGCTACTGGCTCCCCGAATCGCTGAACGCTCCGCTTCGACGTATCGTGCGGCGGGCGGTGCCCTCGGCCGTCGATCGGTCGGCGTTCACGCTCGATCGCGTAACGCACGACGAGACCCGGGCCGAGGAGGGCCTCGACCTGCTCGCTTTCGCTCGCTCCTAGCTCCCCGCAGGCACGAACCAGACGTTCATCTCGTTGCCGCGCGCATACTGCTCGAAGCGGTAGTGCCGGACGCCGGTTCGCGCCAGGCACGGTACGGCAACCGGTCGGAGCGCGAACGGCTGCATCACGTAGACGACCGCCTCTCGGCGTCCACAGATCGCCGCCGCGACCTTGTCGGGCTGTCGTAGGTGGCGAACGGGTCGGTCCAAGTAGTGCTCGAGACCTTCCGGGTTACGAACGTATGCGAATACCGGCGCAGCTGCGGGACCCTCGCTCTCGATGATCGCCGCTACGTTCTTGTACGCCTCCCGCGGCAGTCGAATCACGTCCGGTGCGGTGACGACGAACCTCGCAGCGAGAAGCCCGAGTACGACGAAGCTCGCCACCGTTCGTACGACGGCAGGGCGGCCAGGAATGCGAACGAAGATCGCGGCCATGCCGGTGGACAGCAGAACGAAGAGCGGTACGAGGAGGTAGCTGAGGTAGCGCGGAACCACGTAGGCCCGATCCAGCCAGAGGACGAGGACCGTAGCCACGACGCCTGTGACCAATACGAGCGCCGTGCGTCTCTCAAGTACGAGCGGGCTCGATCCCATGATGAGTGCTAATACGACGACGAGCGGAAGCCAAACGAGCCCTGCAACCAACGCGGTTCCGTCGATCCACAAGAACGCGGGGATCAGCACCTGGTCGATCGGCGCGGTGGCAAGCTCGAGGGTGTTGATCTGCACACCGTCTTCGATTTGCGCGGCGTCGCGGACCTGGCCGATGTGAGGTGCGTACCACCCAATGATTGCCAGAAGGGAAACGCCTAACCCGAGCACCGTCCATCGGCGGAGATCCCGGTACATCAGCAACACCGCGCCGGTTGCAACATAGGCAACTGCGAATTGCGGAAGTGTCCACGTGCCAACTAGTCCGCCAACGCAGAAGGCGACGACCGTCCAACCTTTTCTCGAGCGGTCCGCCTCGAGCGCGGCCACGATCACGATGCTCATCGCGAGGAAAGCTAGGCCGTATCCACGTGCCTGACGGGTGATGTCGAGGAGTAGCGGCGTGACTGTGGCGAGATAGAGAAAGAGCACACCTGCAATCGGAGTCATGCGGATGTGCAGCCACATGGTGACGAGAGCCACTCCCGCAATGAACGGCACGACGGACCAAGTCGAAAGGCGATCTCCGATTCGCCCGCGACGGCGCTCGTCACCCAGGCGAGCAGGCTGAAGAGCTCGTGACTGAGATCTGGCCCGGTCAGAATCTCGCGAGGTCCGGCTCGAACGAACTCCTCGACCGCGATGACCTCGTCGTGCCAGAAGCTTCGATCCAGCCCGGTGAGGCGTGTCCCGACCAACACCAATCCGAGAATCGCGTACAACGCTGCAAAAAGGAGCCGTGCGCCGCGGGTGTTGCGGAGATGTACTGACGTAGCAACCACGCTCAAAGCTCAGGCGAAGGCTCTAAGGAAGATCGACTGGACAGAGCCGAGTCCTCGGTCGGATCCCGGCTGACGTATCGGCCTGGTCATCGAGGGACAACTGGAGACGGTGTGATGTCGATGTGCTACCGCGCGGGCGGGATGAGCCACACGTTCACCTCCTCGCCACGTGCGTACTGTGCGAATCGAAGGTGACGAGCACCTGTGCGCTGCGTGCAGCTGACTGTCACCTGCGGCAGTAGCCACGGCTGGCTGACGAAAACCACATCGCGTGGTGCATGGCATATCCGGCGGAGCTGATCGGGCGTTCGGGGCGTCTCCACTGGCCGGCCGAGATAGAACTCGAGATCTCTCGGGTACGGCACGTAGGCGAACACGGGTGCCGACGGTGGTGCCACCGTCCCGATCGTCGCAGCCACATCGTGAATCGACTCGCGCGGCAGTCGGGTGACCATCTCGACGTAGGGAGCCGATATGACTGCCACTAGTCCAACCGTCGTAACGGCGACCACTGTTCGGACTCCGGCGCGCCGGCTGGTGGCGGAGCGCGACAGAATGGCGGCGATTCCGCTCGCGAGCAGAACGAGAAGAGGGACGAGAAGGAAGCTGAAAAATCGCGGGGCGACGTGGGTTCGCGTGAGCCACAGCGTCACGACCGTGGCCACCACACCTGCGCCGAGGATGAGCGTCGAATCTCGGCTGCGGAGTAGCGGACTCGAGCCGATGAGCAGTCCGAGAGCGGCGACGATCACAAGCGCTCCGAGACCTGGGGCCACGAGCACCTCGTCGATCCATCTCAAGCCCGGCATCAGGATCTGATCGATGGGCGCGGTGATAACCCACGCCCCGTCGATCCGGGCGCCGTAGTCCTGGCGCGAGCTCGCGACGAGGTCGTCGAGGTGCGGCGTGTACCACGCGATGATCACGAGGAACGACGCCATCAATCCGATCGCCGTCGGTCGGCGAAGCTCGCGCTTCGTCAACAAGACAAGACCCGAGGAGGCGAAAGCGATTCCGAAGTGGGGCAGCGTCCAGGTGCCGACCACGCCAGCGCTGCAGAATGCGATGATCGTCCATGCTCGTGGTGACCGAGCTGCCTCGAGCGCCGCGACAACCAGCACGCCCATCGCGAGAAATGCGAGACCGTATCCACGCGCCTGGCGCGTGATGTCGAGCAGTAGCGGCGAGGCGGTAGCGAGAAACAGAAAGAGCAAACCCGACGGCGCGCCGAGCCGTACGTGAAGCCATACCGTGACGACGATCACCCCGGCGATGAACGGAACCGCGGACCACAGCCGAAGGGCGACCTCGGACTCGCCGACGAGTTCGCTCGTCGCCCAGCCGAGAATGCTGAAGAGCTGGTGGTTGTTCGGGACGTAGTGCCCAACGAAGATCTCGTACGGTCCTTCCCTGACGTAGCCCCTGACCGTCATGAGCTCGTCGCTCGAATAGCCACGACCTAGCCCGAACAGGCGCGACGCGCAAAGGAGTAACCCGAGGGCCGAGTAGGACACCGCAGTTAGGAGCGTCGTCGGAGTACGCGAGTCGAACCGGCCCGGTTTCCCGGACTCGTTCACATCACACGGCAGCGTACGAGCGTGCGCAGCACGCGGAGCCCGTCGAACGACGTGAGCTTCTTCCCGGCCTCGCGGCCCCGTGCCCGGTAGGAAATCGGCACCTCGTGGATCCGCTCGCCGGCACGAAGTACCCGCGCAGCGATCTCGGGCTCGATCGCGAACCCTCGCTCACGCAGGGGCAGCGATCGAAACAGCTCCGTGCTCATCGCCTTGTGGCACGTCATGACGTCCGAGATCCAGCAGTTGTAGAGGACGTTCGTCGCGAACGTGACGGCCTTGTTGCCCATCACGTACCAGAAGCTGAACGACGACTGCGAGGTCCACGCGCGGGTGCCGAAGACGACCTTCGCGTCTCCCGAGACGAGGGGCTCGAGCACGTCGGCGAGGTCGGCTGCGCGATACTCGAGATCGGCGTCCAGGATCGCGGCGAACTCGCAACTCGCGTGGCTGAGCGCCGTTCGCACCGCGGCCCCCTTGCCCTGATTCTCCGTGTGGAACACGACGCGCACGTTGTCCGGCCAGGTGCCCGAGCCGAGCAGCTCTCGCGTGCCGTCTGTCGAGCCGTCGTCGACGATGATCAGCTCGAGCTTCGTGACTGGGAGATCGGCCGTCAGCGCGTCGTCGATCGCAGCCTCCACGGTCGCCAGCTCGTTGAAGACGGGCATGAGTATCGAGAGGTCGCCTGCCATCGCGCGAAATCCTGCTGATTCGACCGGCTGGCGCGCCTACGGAATCGGAGCGACGCGGCTGATTCGTAGCGCCCCGGCCGCGCCGATGATCGCGTCCGTCGTCGTCTTCGCCTTCACCGTGTACGCGGCCACAGGCATCGGTGTGCGAAACGCTCGGAGGGCCGGGCTGCTGACGCGTCCGATCGAGGGAGCGACGATCGCCTCCGGCGGAAGGGTGAGGTCGAGCGTGCGCGGCTCGATCTCGACCCAGCGTCCGCCCGGGTAGTGGCGGACGCGCTCGACCTCGAGCGTGACCGACCCCGCCCCTGCAGCGACGAGCTTGCCTCTCAATCCCAGGCTGAACTGGGCACCCGGCTTGGCGGCGAAGAGCGGGCGGCTCGCGCGGTTCAGGTGCTTGAACGGATTCACGTCGGCGCCCCCGTTCGGATGCACCTCGAAGTGGAGATGGGGGTTACCGCTCGCGTCTCCGGAGTCGCCGTTCCACGCGACCTGCTCACCTGCCGAGACCCGCGCTCCGTCGGGAACCGCGAACGTGACGTCCTTGACGCAGCCACCCTTGTTGTCGTTTCGCGCGGTCAGGTCGTTGTTCAGATGGATGTACAGGTACATCGTCCCGCTGCGTCCGTAGAGGTAGAGCATGCAGCCGCCGAGGCTCGACTCCGCAGTACTCGATGCGCCCGTCCTCGACAGCGACGACTGGCGCGCGCCAGGGGTTCTCCATGTCGATCCCGGCATGCCGACCGTTCCCGCGCGGGTCGCCGTAGTTGTCCCAGAGGTCCGTCTTCGCGACCAGCGGGAACACGAGGCGCGGCACGGCTTGCTCGCGCCCGCCTGCAGAAGGGGTCGTCAATGCCCCTGCCACGAGGCTGGCGAGGAGGAGGGAGACGAGCATCCCTCGTGCTGTGGTCCGGTGGCGTCTCAAAGGAGAAGGTGCTCCGGTTCGCGCGCGAAGGGCGGGACGCTACCAGACGATCGGGACCTCTTCGGTCCGATCGTCATCGCGACCTCGGGATCGACCGGGGCGCGGCGAAGGTTCGTCGCGAGGTCAGGCTGCGGGGGTACCCATTTGGGTGATGTTCACCGATAATTCGAGGGATGTTCTGGGGAGAACGGGTCACGCGGCGGCGTGCAATCGTCGGCGTTCTTGCGTTTTTCGCGTTAGCCGACGCGGGTCTTGGGTTCGCCATGCTAGGCGGAGATACTGGAGCCGTCCAGGTAACGGCGCTTCCGCTCCATCCTGTCGCCGGCAACTTCGCTCCCGACGACACGCAGATTCTCGGATGTAGCGATGAGAGTTGCTTCCAGCAGGCGTTCGGCAACATCGCGTACTACCAGGGGCCGAAAGCGGCGCTGGCGCTCGTCGACGACGTGTACGGCGACGGCGGGAATGCCGCGTGCCACCGGGTCGCACATGCGATCGGCGCGGCGTCCCTCGCCCGGTACGAAGGCAGCGTCGGGCGCACGTTCGCCCAAGGCTCGTCGATATGCGGGTCGGGCTACTACCACGGCGTGCTCGAGCGCTCGCTCGTGAACGTGAGATCTCGCACACCCGAAGCTCTCGGGGCCGCCGCCCGAACGCTTTGCAAGGAGACCCGGAGCCGAGTCGTCCCGTGGGTGGCGTACCAGTGTTTCCACGGGCTGGGCCACGGGCTCATGATCGCGACCGGGCTCAGCCTTCCGGTCTCGCTCGAGGTCTGCAAGCGGCTCTCGACTCGGTGGGATCGCGACGTGTGCAAAGGCGGGGTGTTCATGGAGAACCTCTCCAGCTCGTACGGCTTCCGGTCACGATGGCTACGCGACGATGACCCTGTCTATCCGTGCAACTGGGTCGCTCGGGAGGACAAGTTCAGGTGCTACCAGATGGTGACGTCGCGGATCCTCCCTGCGGTCGGGGACGACTGGGATCGGGCCGCTGAGAAGTGCTCGCAGGTCGAGAAGGACTTCGTCCATGTGTGCTTCCAGTCCCTCGGTCGGGACGCGTCGAGTCGGAGCAACCGGGACCCGAGCTCTATCGTCGAGTCTTGTGCGGTCACGCAGCCATATGGTGGCGAGGGAAACTGCATCACAGGCGCCGCACGCGAGATGGCGTTCAACTACACGAGCGGCTCTCGGGCCGCGACGCTCTGCGAGGCGGTGTCCGCAGGCTTGCGAAACGACTGCTACTTCGGAATCGGCACGGTGATGGGCCAGTTTCGGAAGACTGACGACAAACGGGAGCTGGATTGCCGGGCGATCGTCCTCGGAACTCCCTACGTCGCACCGTGCCTCGAGGGCGGGCGGCGCTTCCTGCCCCACACGTAACTCTGGAGGTGCGCCGTCGCCACGAACAGCGCCGATAGAGTCCGCGCCGATGAAGATCGCGGTCTGCGTGAAGCACGTGCCGGACGCGACCGTCCACAAGCGCATCGACCCGGCCACGAAGCGGCTCGACCGCTCCGGCGAGGCCACTCTCAATCCCACCGACCTGAACGCGGTCGAAGAAGCTCTTCGGATCAAGGAGGCGCAGGGCGGGGAGGTCGTGCTCGTGTCGCTCGGCCCCCAGAAGGCCCTCGACTCTCTGCGCAAAGCGCTCGCGATGGGGGCAGATCGAGCGGTTCTCGTCACCGACGAAGCCGCCGCCGGCTCGGACCTCCTGGGAACCAGCCGTGTGCTCGCTGCGGCTCTCGAGCGTGAGGCAGCCGACCTCGTTCTCTTCGGGCAAGCGTCGAGCGACGGTGACGGGTCCGTTCTCTGGGCCGCGGTCGCGGATCGACTACGCCGCCCGGTGATCTCTCAGGTCGCCTCACTCACGTTCGAGGGCGGCGAGATTCACGGAAAGCGCCAGACCGAGCACGGCTACGACACCATCTCCGTTCCGCTGCCGGCGGTCGTCGCCGTTTCGGACGCGATCAACGAGCCGCGCTACCCATCGCTCAAGGGGATCATGGGCGCGAAGACGAAGCCTCAGGAGACCCTGTCGCTCGCCGATGTCGGCGTTCAGGCGAGCGAGGTGGGCGAGGCGGCGGCGAAGACGACGGTGCTCGAGCTCGGCCCACCCCCGTCGCGCGGCGACCAGATCAAGATCGAGGACGACGGCAGCGCGGCCCAGAAGATCCTCGATCACATCCTCGAGCGGCGGCTGCTGTGAAATTCCTCGTCTTCCTCGAGCACCACGATGGCGAGCTCGAGAAGGGCGGCTTGGGTGTTCTCTCCAAGGTCGCCTCGCTTGGCGAGGTCGCGGGAGTCGTGCTCGGGCCCGGGGCGTCCGAGATCGCCGCGCAGCGCGGGTACGTACGGCGCTACCAAAGCCTATGCCTGCGAGGACGAGGCGCTCGCGTGCTCCGCTCCCGCAGCCTCGCGTGGACGCATTCGCGGCTCTGGTCGAGAAGACCGGTGCAGACGCCGTTCTCTTCGCCGCCTCCGTCCTCGCCGCCGATGTCGCTGCGGGGCTCGCGGCGCGGCTCGACGCGGGGCTCAACTGGGATCTCACCGATCTCGTCGTCACCGACGGCGAGCTCGTCGGGAAGCGGCCGGCGCTCGGCGACACTGTGCTCGTCGACGTCGGCTGGAATGGAGCGCCGAGGCTCGGGCTCATCCGGGCAGGGGCGTTCGACCCCGTCGAGTCCGGCGGCTCGGCGGAGGTCGAGGCTTTCGACGTCGCGGTCGGCGACTTCTCCGCGCTCGCGACCCTCCTCGAGCAGACGCAGGAGGAGTCGAGCGGGCCGTCGATCGAGGAGGCGGACATCATCGTCGCCGGTGGCAGAGGGCTCGGCTCGCCGGAGGCGTTCTCGCTGCTCGAGGAGCTTGCCGCCGCGCTGGGGGGCGCCGTCGCGGCGACGCGCGCGGTCGTCGACGCCGGCTGGTACCCGTACTCGACGCAGGTCGGTCAGACCGGGAAGACCGTTTCGCCGAAGCTCTACATCGCGTGCGGCATCTCGGGCGCGATCCAGCACAAGGTCGGGATGCAGGGCGCCGGCACGATCATCGCCATCAACAAGGACCCGAACGCTCCGATCTTCGACTTCTGCGACGTCGGCGTCGTGGGCGACCTGCATCAGATCGTCCCCAAGTTGACGGAGCTCGTCCGCTCCCGGGGCTAGGGGACTATGGCAAGGCCGATCGACTTCGCCCCTCCGTTCGGCGCGACCGACGCGGTCGGCACGCCGACCGATCCGCGCGACGAGCGCATCGAGGTCGGCGTCGCGATCGTGGGAGGGGGCCCGGGAGGCCTCGCGTGCGCGATCCGGCTCGGGCAGCTTCTGGAGGAGCACCCCGAGGTTCGTGAGCGTCTTGGCGAGGTCCCGGTCGCCGTCTCGAGAAAGGGAAGCAGGCAGGCTCGCACCTCCTCTCGGGAGCAGTTGTCAATCCCCGCCCGCTGCGCCAGCTCTTCCGTGGCCGGCTCACCCTGGCCGACATGCCGACGTACGGCGAGGTTCCCGGCGAGGCCGTGTACCTCATGTCGCGGCGCTCGGCCGTGCGCATCCCGCCGCCGCCGACCATGTGGAACCACGGCAACGTCATCCTCTCGGTGTCGGCGCTCGGTCGGTTCCTCGCGGAGCAGGCGGAGGCTCTCGGAGTCGCGGTGCTCCCCGAGACGGCTGCGACGAAGCTCCTCGTCGAGCATGGCCGCGTCGTCGGCATCCGAACGGGCGACCGCGGGCGAGGGCGGCAAGGAGAGCCGCTGGCGACGTTCGAGCCGGGAAGCGACGTCGTCGCCGGGCTCACCGTGCTGGCAGAGGGGACGCAGGGGCACCTCACCGGGCGCGGCGATCGAGCAGTTCGGCCTCCAGGGGAGAACCCGCAGATCTGGGCGCTCGGGGTGAAGGAAGTGTGGCGCGTCCGCAAGCCGCTGCGAGCGGATCGTGCACACGCTGGGCTGGCCGCTTCGGAAGTCGGCGAGCTACGGCGAGTTCGGCGGATCGTTCATCTATCCGATGGGAGACGACCTCGTCGCGATCGGGTTCGTCGCCGGCCTCGAGGCGAAGGACGTCGAGTTCTCCGTTCACGACGTTCTGCAGGAGTTCAAGACGCACCGGCTCGTGTGGAAGATCCTCGGCGGCGGCGAGCGGGTCGCGTGGGGCGCGAAGACGATCACCGAAGGCGGCTACTACTCGTTCCCACGACGATTCAACGCGCCGGGGCTGTTGCTGGTGGGCGAGGGAGCTGGCCTCGTCAACGTGCCCCGTCTGAAGGGGGTCCACTACGCCATCGAGTCGGGCAGGCTCGCCGCCGAAGCAGCGTTCCGGCGCACTTCAGCGCGGGGAGGTGCCGAGCCGAGTGGGCGCTCTCGATTCCTACGACGAGTCGCTCCGGCAGAGCAGCCTGTGGAAGGAGCTGTACGAAGTTCGCAACATGCGCCAGGCGTTCGACAAGGGCTTCTTCGTCGGCGGCGCACTTGCGAGCATGATGACCATGACGAAGGGGCGAGCGCCGAACGGGCGCTTTCCGACGCACCCGAACTCCGTGGCGCCGCTGATGAAGACCGGCCGGGCCGCTGCGGTATCCCTCACCGGACGGGAAGTACGTCTTCGACAAGCTCTCGTCGGTCTTCGCCTCCGGCAATCGCACCCGGGACGACCAACCGAACCACCTGAAGGTGATGACACGAGTGCGCCGTCCGGTCGCCGAGGCGTGGGAGTCGGATGTGC
Source organism: uncultured Thermoleophilia bacterium (assembly GCA_963722035.1). Taxonomy (GTDB): domain Bacteria; phylum Actinomycetota; class Thermoleophilia; order Gaiellales; family Gaiellaceae; genus GMQP-bins7. The sequence goes on along the minus strand of CAVRLG010000016.1, from coordinate 104,677 downwards.
CCGGCGCACGTCTACGAGGTCGGACGCGATCTCGGGAATGGAATGGTGTCGGTCGAGATAACGCCGTCGAACTGCGTGCAGTGCGGTGCGATCACGGCGAAGGGCGGTCGGCTGACGCCGCCCGAGGGCGGCTCGGCCCCGAGTACACGCTGACCTAAGGCCGTCGGGACCAGACCAGACCCGTTCGTCAGCGACCGTTTTGTGCCGCCCAGGCCCGTGCCATCGCGACGCGGTCGGCGAGCGCCGGGTGCGTTCCGAGCATGAGCTGAACCCACGCGGGCGGGTCGGGATCGCCGAGCCCGGTCTTCGAGAAATCGACCATCAAGCCTTCGAGCGATACCGGATCGCGCGTTACCTGAAGCGCCTTCCAGTCGGCCTCCGCCTCCAGCCGACGGGAGATCGCGTTCGCGAGCGGTGCCGTAAGAGCTGGAAGACGACGACCACAAGAAGGGCCAGTGGGACTGCTCCCGGAGATCCCATGCCGCCGCGCCGCCGCGTCGCGCGCATGAGAATCCACGCGCCTGGGACGGCGAACAGGGCGAACCAGCCGATGCCCTCGGGGAGGTGCGTTTGAGAATGGTGCCCCAGTTCGTGCGCGAGCACGACGCGCTGTTCGCCATCTGAGAAAGGCTCCTGGAGCAGGGTGTCCCAGAAAACCACGCGTCGCGATGGCCCGATGCCGTAGGCGTAGGCATTTGCCTGGTCCGTGTCGTGGCTCACCTCCTCGACACGGATCGGAATCCTCGGCAACCCGAGCTCCGCTTCGTAGCTCCTGGCGTCGGCGAGGAGTGCCTGATCGCGAAGTGGCTCGGTCGTGTAATCGAGGTACGGGGCGACAAAGGTGAAGAGCGCGGCGATCCCGACGAACACGGCCGCGCCAGGGAGCCACCAATGCTCGCCGAGCTTGCGCGCAAGGCCCATCACGATGAGCAATGCGAGGCAGATCGAGAGAAACTGCGCGGCGAGGATGGTCCAGTCCTCGACGATCCAGTCGAGGTAGCCGAGGTCGGACTGGTCATGACGCCGGGTCCACCAGTGGGCCGCGATCCGGAACGGAAGCCCGACGAGCCAGACGATGCCGAGCCCGAGCATGCCGAGCAGCATTCCGGTGCCGATCGGACCGGCCGACGACTCGCGGGCAAGCACGGCACCGCGCCGCGAGTAGATCCACAGGGTCGCGAGCAGCGCGACCTGAGCCAGAACCCAGGCGACGTAGAAGAAGCGCTCGTACCGCCTCGCCTCGTCGACGAATCTAGGCTCCGAACGTCTCGTCGACGTCGACCGCGGGGAGTGTCAGATCTCCAGGAACGTCCGTCGGGAACAACAAGACGGCGGCGACGATCAGAGCGGCCGCGACGACGACCCCGAGCGCTGCTCTCAGAAGGTGTCTCCAGGAAGCGCGAGGGGGTCAGGCGACGAACGGTCTCGGACCTCTCGCGAGCACCGGCGCGGCGTACGGGTAGCGGTCGGTGAGCAGGCAAGAGATATGCAAAGGCCTGGGCGTTGTAGCGGAGGCAGGAAGCCCCGAGGTTGCGGAGACCTTCGGGCATGCGCCCAGTCACGAGCGCGTACCACCACCCGAGGAGTGCGATCACGAACGCCACACCGCCCAGCGCACCACTGAGGATGAGAGCCGGAATCGCGAGGAAGAGGCGAAAGAAGATCCTCCAACGCCCTCTGTCGCGTGGGCGGGTCGATCTCGACGTCGATGCCGTACGAGCCCGGCGCGCCCGGTAAAGCCCGGGAACCGGCGTCCGACGACGTAGAGGAAGGCGAACACGTGTGTTCCGTAGCGGATGTACGCAGCCAGGAAGCGGTGGAGCGCTTCTGGAATCTGGCCCGTGATGAGCCCGGCGAACCACGCGGCGATCGCGGCGAAGAAAGCGGCGACCGACCAGAGCATGAGCCAGACGATGTGGGGGATCGCGAGCAGGAGACGGAACAACACGGTAAGACGTGGACGTTCGAGATCGTCGGTAACGACCATGCGCACCGGGTGCTCCGGGAGGTCGGAGTAGGGCTCGGCGAGCCTCGGGTCGGAGGTCGGGTACCGCGGGGTGAGCAGCAGGAAGTAGCTGCCCGCCTGCGCGCCGTAGCTGATCGCGAACGCGGTCAGGTCGCGGAGGCCCGTCGGCGCACGGCCACGCGCCAGGATCGCGAACCAGGCAAGGAAAGCGGCTGCCGATGCGGCACCGCCAGCGGAGAACGCGAACCAGGCCACTTGCTGGTCTCCATCGCTCGACCAGCTCCACGACGACGACTGACCCGGCGATCCGCTGGAGAACCCGCCGCCTAGCGCAGAGGCGAGAGCGAGCGCCGGCAGCGCGAGGAACAGGCGAAAGAACCCGCCCCAGCGGCCCTGGCTCTCGGGCGGGTCGATCTCGACGTCGACCGGATAGCCCGGCCGCCCGCGGAAGCCGGGGTACGGATCTGCCGCGAGCAGGACATACGACGCGACGTGTGTGGCGTACCTGACGTATCCCGCGACGAAGTCGTGGAGATTCTCCGGTGCCTTGCCTTCGATCAGCACGGCGAGCCACAGGATGAACGCGACTACGAACGCCGCGATGCCCCACAGCGCCAGCCAGATGAAGTGCGGGATCGCGAGGAAGAGACGGAAGAGCACCGTGAGCCGTGTGCGGTGGAGATCGTCGTCGCGAACGACGAGCCGGACAGGACGGGTGGCGGGATCGACGGCCATGGCCGCATTCTCTCGGAAAGGGGTCGGACCCGGAGGGTCAGACCAGCTCAGGGATCGAAGCGGCGAACGTCCGAACCGGCGAAGCTCGTGACCCACATCGAGCTGCCGAGTCGGGCAAGCGCAAACGCCCCCGGCCCCGCCGCGAAACTGTCGACGACGGACCGGCCGTCCATTGTCACTCGATGCACGACGGAGTGCTGCTTGTCGGTGACCCACACGAGGCCGTCAGGCGCCTCGGCGGAGTACGCGAGCGTCTCATCGATCCGCAGTCGCGAGAGGACACTTCCCGTGCGGGGATCGACGCGGAGAATCGTGTCTGGCGTCGTCACCCAGACCTTGCCGCGAATGCAGCTCGGCCAGCCGGGCGCACTCGTGCCGACGGCGACGCGCTGCACGCGGTTCGTCGACGGCTCGATGGCCGTCAGCCACCTAGCGTTCCTCCCGTGTCCGACCCAGATTCGTCCCCGGCAACTCGTGATCCCCGCGGGGTTCGGGCCGTCCTTGTAGACGCGCACGAGTTTCGTCGTCGCCGCATCGAACCGGGAGATCGCTCCGGTGTCGAAGCTAGTGGCCCAGACCGAGCCGCCGGCGAGTACGACGTCGAATGCTCCGGCGCCGACCTTCACGCGCTCGAGTCGTCCTGTTCCGCGAGAGATGCGAACGATCTCCCCTGCCTGGTCGCGAGTGACCCATACGGCTGCAGGCCCGACGACGACCCGACATGCCCAGCGCCCGACAGGCACTGTCGTCGTCACCTTCCCGCGCTGCGGGTCGATGCGCAGCACCTTCCCTGTGCCGTAGACCCCCACCCAAAGTCCGCCGTCACGCGCGGCGACGACGCCGCACGGCTCCTGGCCCGTAGGGATGACGGCAGTCTCGACGGGAGCGGGGCGACTTCCCGCCAAGGCCGTGGCGGCCAAAATGAGAGTTGCAGCGAGCAGCAAGATCCGACGCATCACTGTCCTACGCTCCGGGCGGCTTGCAGGTTCCCGAGTACGATCGCCGACGTGAGCCTGCCTGTCGCTCGGGAGGACGTCGAAGAGGCCGCGCGCGTTATCGGTGAGCGCCTCCACAGGACGCCGACGCTCTCCTGCCGAACCCTCGGTCCGGACGTCTTCCTCAAGGCGGAGCTCCTTCAGCGCACCGGCTCGTTCAAGCCGCGCGGGGTGCTCACGAAGCTCGCGTCGCTCACGTCCGACGAGCGCGCGCGCGGGGTCATCGCCGCGTCGGCGGGGAACCACGCCGCGGCTCTGGCATTCGGTGCGGCGCTCGAAGGGCTCACCGCGCTCGTCGTGATGTATCAGGGGACGAGCGAGATGAAGCGCGCCGCAGCGCAGGGATACGGTGCAGAGGTCGACCTCGATGCCACGGGCCCCGGAGACGTCTTCGAACGGCTTGCGAAGCTCGAGCAGGAAACAGGACGGGTGCTCGTCCATCCCTTCGACGATCCCCTCGTGGTCGCCGGCCAGGGCACGGTGGGGCTGGAGATCCTCGAGGACGTCCCCGACGTCCAGACGATCGTCGTACCGTGCGGTGGGGGCGGGCTAGCCGCCGGAATCGCGGTGGCGGCGGCGAACACCGACGCTCGGATCGTGGCGGTCGAGCCCGAGACCTCGCGTGCGCTTTACTCAGCGGTCGAGGCCGGCGAGCCCGTTCGGGTCGACGCGCGTTCCATTGCGGACGGGCTGAACGGCCCCTTCGCGGGGGAGATCGCACTCCAGGTCTTTACGGCTCTCGACGTCGAGCTGGTACTCGTCACCGAGGAGGAGATCGAGGAGGGGTTTCGCTTCCTCTACGAGCGCGCCAAGCTCGCGTGCGAGCCAGCCGGTGCGGCGGCCGTCGCAGCCGTCCTTGCAGGGAAGGTGGAGGGTGGACGCACAGTGTGCGTAGTCTCGGGCGGGAACGTCGCAGCCTCCACGGCCGCTGATATCCTGGCTGGCCGATGAAGACCGAGATTCACCCCGACTATGTGCTCGCACATGTGACCTGCTCGTGCGGCAACGAGTTCTGGACGCGCTCCACGAAACCAGAGCTGCACGTGGAGGTCTGCGCCGAGTGCCACCCCTTCTACACGGGGAAGCAGAAGCTCGTCGACACGGGTGGTCGGGTGGAGCGCTTCCAGCGCCGCCTCGAAAAAGCCGGCTCGCGCCGCGGCGACTAGCTCCTAATGGCCGTCAGCTACGGCGGTCAAGCCGTCCTCGAAGGCGTGATGATGCGCAGCCCGTCCAGCTGGGCTGTTGCGATTCGGACTCCCGACGGCGACATCGCAGAGGTCGTGAACGAGATCACCTCGCCGATGCAACGCCGGCGGCTGTGGCGGCTTCCCGTGATTCGCGGGGTGATCGCGCTCGGCGAATCACTCGCCATCGGCTTTCGTGCCCTCGCGATCTCTGCCAACGTCGCGTCTCAGGAGCGAGACGAGGACGGCGAGATCCAGACACAGATCAGCCGGGGGCAGATCATCTTCTCGTTCGCGATCGCGATCGGCTTTGCACTCATGCTGTTCAAGGTCGGCCCGGCTCTGCTGACGAACTGGCTCCCGATCGAGTCGACGGAGCTCTTCGTGGTCGTCGAGGGCGCGATCCGTGTGGCCGTGTTCATCGGCTACATCCTCGTGATCTCGCTGCTTCCCGACCTGCGGCGAGTATTCCAGTATCACGGCGCCGAGCACAAGGCGATCAACGCCCTCGAGGCAGGTGCCGAGTTGACCCCAGGAAACGTGCAGAAATTCAGCTTGATCCACCCACGTTGCGGAACAGCTTTTTTGCTCTGGGTAATGGTGATCGCGATCTTCGTTTTCGCGTTCGTGGGGCGCCCCGTCTGGTACTGGCTGATCGCGAGCCGGATCCTGCTGCTGCCCGTGATCGCCGGGCTCGCCTATGAGCTGATTCGGTACGCGGGAAAACACCAGGACAACCGAGTGCTGATGACACTTCTTGCTCCCGGGCTCTGGCTGCAGCGGCTCACGACCCGCGAGCCGACCGATGACCAGGTCGAGGTCTCCATCCGAGCGCTGCGGAGTGTGCTCGACCGTGAAGCCGCGGAGACGCCCGAGCAGCGTCGGCTCGAGTCGCGCGTCGAGGTGATGGCTTAGTGGTCTCTCCGGGAAGTACGGCACCGCTCTGGCCGGCTGCAAACACTTCGCATCGCGTCGTCCTCAGTCCTACCCCAGAAAGTGCTGCGCGCTTCCTGGGGGCCCCGAAAAGCTGCCCCGATATCTACTGATATCGAGGCTCCCTGCGTCCTAGCGCTGCTCGGTTTTCGCGCGGCCAACCAGCACCGGACTCCCCGGAGAAACCACTAGTGCCTCGGATCGTCCGCGAAGCGCACGTGTCCTGGGAAGGCACGGCCGCACGTGGCTCCGGGGTGGTCAGCGCCTCGAGCTCCGGAGCTTTCGAGCTTCCCTTCACGATTGCATCGCGTATCGGAAACCCCGAAGGAAAGACGAGCCCGGAGGAGTTGCTGGCCGCAGCCCACGCTTCCTGCTTCGTGACGTCACTCGGCGGCGAGCTTGCGAGAGCCGGAACACCGCCTCAGCATCTCGACGTCCACTGCACGATCACGATGGACGAGGTCGAGGGGATGGGACACCGGATCGTGTCGTCCGCGATCGCCGCACGCGGCACCGCCTCGGGTGCCGACCCCGCGTCGTTCGCCCAGGCTGCAGAGGCCGCAGACGTCGGGTGCCCGTTTTCCGCGCTCATCAAGGCGAGCGCTACCGTGACGATCGACGCAACACTCGAGGGGGGAGCCTGATGACCGATCGCACCGCGAACGTCACCTGGTCCGGATCGCTGATGGAGGGCAGCGGAACGATTCAGAGCGTCGACAGCGGCGCTTTCGGCCCGCTCGACGTTTCGTGGGCCTCGCGTACCGAAGACCACGAAGGGCTGACGAGCCCGGAGGAGCTCATCGCTGCGGCGCACGCAGCGTGCTTCTCGATGGCGCTCTCGCATGGCCTTGCTCAGGCAGGCTCCCCGCCGGAGAGGCTCGAGACGTCGGCAACCGTGACGTTCGTGCCGGGCACGGGCATCACGAAGAGCGCATTGACCGTACGAGGGTCGGTTCCCGGAATGGACGGAGCAGCTTTCGCCGAGGCTGCCGAGGGTGCCAAGGAGAACTGCCCGGTCTCGAAGGCGCTCGCTGCGGTCCCCGAGATCACACTCGACGCTTCGCTTCTGTAGGGCGACCTCGCATCGCCCCGTGGGTGAGTCAAGCCTCGCCCCTACTACCATCAAGGCATGACCGCTATCGAACGCCTGGTCGACGAGCTCGAACGGTCTCATGCGGAGGCGCAGGAGCGGATGTCCGACCCTGCGATCTACAACGACCATCGCCGGGCGGCCGAGGCAGGCCGCAGGCTCAAAGAGCTCGAGACTCCGAAGAAGCTGGCCGACGAGTGGACGCAGGCCCGCGCCGACCTCGAGGCCGCTCGCAACGATCCTGAGCTGGCAGGCATGGCCTCAGAGCTAGAGGTCGAAGTCGCTCGGTTGGAGGACGAGCTCAAGCTGGCGCTCGTCGAGCGCGACCCAGCGGACGAGAAGGACGTGATCGTCGAGATTCGGCAGGGCGTCGGCGGCGACGAGGCAGCGCTCTGGGCGGGGGCTCTGTACCGCATGCTCACGCGCTACGCCGAACGATTGCGCTTCCAGACGGAGACGCTCTCGACGAGCGAAAACGAGGCTGGCGGAGTCAAGGAGGTCGTGTTCGCAGTGAAGGGAAAAGGCGCGTTCTCGGTCTTCAAGTACGAGGGGGGCACACACCGCGTTCAGCGCGTCCCCGAGACGGAGTCGCAAGGCCGAATCCACACTTCCACGGCCACCGTGGCGGTCATGCCCGAGGTCGAGGAGGTCGAGATCGCGATCGAGGAGAAGGACCTCAAGGTCGACGTCATGCGGTCGACCGGGCCGGGAGGGCAAAGCGTCAACACGACCGACTCCGCCGTTCGCGTCACCCATCTTCCAACGGGAATCGTCGTGACGATGCAAGACGAGAAGTCGCAGCTCCAGAACAGGCAAAAGGCGATGCGGGTCCTCCGCGCCCGACTCTACGAGGCCGAGCGCGACAAGCAGCAGGCCGCACTCGCAGCCACCCGCCGTTCGCAGATCGGCGGCGGGGAGCGGGCCGAGAAGATCCGCACCTACAACTTCCCCGAGAACCGGCTCACCGACCACAGGATCAAGTTCACCGTGCACCGGCTCGACCAGGTGCTCGAGGGCGACCTGGACGAGTTCACGCAGGCTCTCCGTGCGGAGGACCAGCGCCAGGCCCTCGCGTCAACGTCCGCGTGACGATCGCCGCCGCCCTCGCGCGGATCTCCGAGCGACTCGCCACAGCCGGATGTGAATCGCCTCGCGTTGACGCCGAGCTCCTTCTGGCGCATGTGCTCGGGACGACGCGATCCGGGCTTCGCGTCGAGCCCGAGCGGATGCTGTCGGCCGAGACGCTCGGCGAGCTCGAGGCGCTCGTCGCTCGCCGCGAGCGTAGGGAGCCGCTGCCGTACGTCCTCGGAGAGTGGGGATTCCGGCGTTTGACCCTGGGGGTCGATCAGCGCGTTCTCGTCCCCCGCCCGGAGACGGAGGTCGTCGTCGAGCGCTGCCTCGCGTTGATCTGCGACCTCGAAAAGCCACGGGTTCTCGACGTCGGGACCGGGGGCGGCGGGATAGCCCTCGCGATTGCCGACGAGCACCCGGGGGCGCGCGTCATGGGGATCGACGTGTCGGCGGACGCGCTCGACGTGGCGCGCGCGAACGCCGTGCGTACGAACCTCGTGGCCGAGTTCGTTCAGTGGGACTTCTTCGCCGGGCTCCCGGAGGGCCCGTGGGATCTCGTGGTCTCGAACCCGCCTTACGTCCGACCTGGAGAAATCGAGGGTCTCGAGCCGGAGGTTCGCGATTGGGAGCCGCGGCTCGCGCTCGTCGGCGACGGCGCGACGGAAGCGGTCGCGCGTGGTGCGCTCGCCTGCCTCCGTGCCGGCGGAGCCATTGTGCTCGAGGTCGCCGATGGCGACTCCAGCCGCATCGTGGCCCTCCTTGGGGAGCTGGGCTATGTGGATGTTCTGGTCACGAAGGATCTGGCTCGGCGCAGCAGGGTTGTCGAGGGCGTGAGTGCGTGAGCACGGTCGGGGACGTCGTTGCTGCAATCCGGGCCGGCGAGCTGGTCGTCATCCCGACCGACACCGTGTACGGGCTTGCGTGCGACGCGTACCGCGAAGAGTCCGCGCGAGCTTTGTCGGAGCTCAAACGTCGTGAGCTCGGTCAGCCCGTCGCGCTCGTCATCGCGAGCGTCGACTCTCTTCTCGACTGCATTCCCGAACTCGGCGAAGCGAGTGCGCTTCTTCTAGCGCTCCTGCCCGGGCCGTTCACCCTCGTGCTCCCGAATCCGGCTCGCCGATACCCCTGGCTCACCGGCGATCGGCCGGACACCATCGGCGTCCGTGTCCCCGATGTCGAGGGCCGAGCAGCAGAGATCCTGAACGCTGTCGGACCGATCGCAGCGACGAGCGCGAACCGCCACGGTGAGAAAGATCCCCGACGACTCGAGGACGTGCCGCAGGAGATCCTCACGTCGGTCGCCGCGGCCCTGGACGGGGGCGAGCTTCCCGGCACGCCCTCGACCGTGCTCGACCTGACGGGCACGGAGCCCGTCGTTCTCCGCGAAGGCGCTGTCCCCGCGCACGAGGCGCTCGCTCGCGTCGCCGCAGCGGCCCAGTAGCATCCGGCGAATGGCCGCCGTGCCGCTGACCCTCGAGACGCTTCGGACCGCGGGCCTCGCGGACGTCGATCCCGAGGTCGCCTCGCTGCTCGAACGGGAGCTCGAGCGCCAGCGCGGAGAGATCGAGCTCATCGCTTCCGAGAACTTCACGTGGCCTTCGATGCTCGAAGCCGTCGGCAGCGTTGCCACGAACAAGTACTCGGAGGGCTATCCGGGCCGGCGCTACTACGGTGGCTGCGAGATCGTCGATGAGATCGAGCAGCTCGCGATCGACCGCGCGAAGGCGCTCTTCGGCGCCGAGCACGCGAACGTCCAACCCCATGCCGGCGCGCAGACGAACATGGCGGTCTATTTCTCCTGCCTCGAGCCAGGGGACACGATCCTGTCGCTCGAGCTTGCACACGGCGGGCATCTCACCCACGGACTCAAGGTCAACTTCTCCGGCCGCCTCTACCGCATCGTCCACTACGGCGTTTCGCGGGAGACGAACCTCGTCGACTACGACGACATCCTGCGCCTTGCGCAAGAGCACAAGCCGAAGCTCATCGTGTGTGGCGGCTCGGCATATCCGCGCACGGTCGAAACCGAGCGGTTCCGGGAGATCGCCGACGAGGTCGGTGCCTTGCTTCTCTGCGACATGGCCCATTTCGCCGGACTGGTAGCTGCGGGACTGCATCCGAACCCGGTGGATCACTGCGACTTCGTCACGTCGACCACGCACAAGACGCTCGCCGGGCCGCGGTCGGGGTTCGTTCTGTGTAAGGCGGAGCACGCGCAGGCGGTCGACAAAGCGGTGTTTCCCGGGATGCAGGGCGGACCTCTCAATCACGTGATCGCTGCAAAGGCGACCTGCTTCCAGATCGCGGCGTCCGAGCCGTTTCGCCACTATCAGGAGGGCGTTCGCGCCAATGCCGACGCGCTCGGCGAGACACTCCAGGAAGGTGGGCTCGATGTGTTGACCGGCGGTACCGACACCCACTTGCTGCTCGTCGATCTTCGGCGAACGCGGTGGACGGGCAAGGAGGCCGAGGAGCGGCTTGCGGAGGTCTCGATCACGGTCAACCGCAACACCGTTCCCTTCGACGAGCGGCCGCCGACGGTGGCATCGGGCTTCCGTGTCGGCACGCCGGCGATGACTATGCGCGGCCTCGACGAAGACGACTTCCGCGAGGTCGGGCAGATCATGTGCGAATCGCTCGGGGCAAGCCCGGATCTCACAACGCTTTCCGACCGAAGCGCAGCGCTGCTCGAACGTCGTCCCCTCTATCCTGGTCTGGCGGCTTTCCCGACCTTCGAAGCGAGAGGCTGATGTGAGACCCAGCATTGCGGCCGCGAAGCGGACGCCTTTAGGGATACTCGCGCGACCGGAATCCGCTCTCGCGGACTCCGGTTCTGCGCACGACTGATGGACACGACTGCCGACCTGCAGTCTGCCTCGACCGGCCAGGTGACCGAGGTCGTCCATCCTCTCGTGCAGCACAAGCTCGGACTGCTTCGGGATACGACGACGACCACGCAGATGTTCCGCCAGCTGGTGAACGAGCTGACGCTCCTCCTTACCTACGAGGCGACCAAGGACCTGGCGGATGAAGAGATCGAGATCGAGACGCCGCTCGAGCGAACGACTGCCCGCCGCATCTCCGGCAAGAAAGTCGCGGTGTGCCCGATTCTGCGCGCAGGGGTGGGGATGCTCGACGCGGTGCTCTCGCTCGTGCCGGGCGCGCGCGTCGGCTTCATCGGCCTGTTCCGCGACGAGGAGACGCTCGAGCCTGTCGAGTACTTCGTGAAGCTTCCCGGTGACATCGCCGATCGCGACGTCATCCTGCTCGACCCGATGCTCGCGACGGGAAACTCGACTGCGGCAGCGATCGAAACGGTGAAGCGAAGTGGCGCGACGTCGATCCGCCTCATCGCGCTGATCGCCGCCCCCGAGGGCATCGCGCGTGTGCATGCAGAGCATCCCGAAGTCGCCATCGTCGTCGCCTCGGTCGATCGCTGCCTGAACGAGAAGGGCTACATCCTTCCCGGGCTCGGCGACGCAGGCGACCGCCTCTACGGCACGAAATAGACGCGAGTGTTCGACGAGCTGCGGGCGACGCCGGAGGTCCTCTACGGAGCTGCGATTGCCTTCGTCATCGTCATGCTCCTCACGCCTGCGGTCGGGGGTATGGCTCGCCTCTTGGGGGCCGTCGATAGACCCGATGCCCGCCGGCTCAACCGCCGCCCGATTCCGCGCCTCGGCGGCCTCGCGATCTTTCTCGGCATCCTCGTTCCGGCGCTGGCGTTTCTCGATCTCTCCAGTGAGAGCAGGGGCGTCCTGCTCGGTGCGGCTGTCGCGACCGTCGTAGGTGCGGTCGACGACTTCCGCGGCCTCTCGCCGCCGACGAAGCTCGCCGGCCAGCTCGTCGCCGCTTCGATCCCGCCGATGTTCGGCGTCTGGATCGACCACTTCACGTTTCCGTTCCTCGGAGTCGTCGATCTCCCCGCGTGGGTAGGTGTTCCGCTCTCGATGCTGTTCATCGTGGCCGTGATGAACATGGTCAACTTCCTCGACGGGCTGGACGGTCTCGCAGCCGGCGTCTGCGGAATAGCGGCAGTGACGTACGCGATCCTCGCTCTCTCGCTCGGGAAGCCCGATCCAGCGATTCTCTCCGCGATCGTCGCCGGGGCTTGCCTCGGCTTTCTGCGCCACAACTTCTTCCCGGCGCGAATCTTCATGGGCGACTCGGGTGCGCTCTGCCTGGGGTTCATCCTCGCTGCCGTGTCCATCCAGGGTCTGTTCAAGACCGCATCCACGGTTGTGCTGTTGCTTCCACTGCTCGTGCTCGCCGTACCGATCATCGACACATCTTTCGTCGTCGCACGACGGCTGAAGCACAACCGGCCGATCTACACCGCCGATCGCAGCCACCTCCACCATCGGTTCATGAACATCGGCTTCTCGCAGCGTCGGGCCGCGATCACGATGTGGCTCTGGTGCGCCAGCCTCGCGGGAGCGGCGCTCGCGACCCGCTTTGTCCCGTTTCGCGAGGGTGGCGAGTGGCATCCGCTGGAGAGCGCGCTCGTTCTCGCGATCGGCCTCGCTGCCGTCGCATTCTCGATCTACGTCGTGTACCTGCTCGAGATCGTGAAGCTCATGAACCCACGCGTCCGTCGCCGTGTGCGCGAGGAGGACGAGGCCCGCGAGCGAATGACGGCCTAGACGGACGCACGCGGTCACGAAGTCCGCAAGCGCAGTGTTGAACCCAGGGTGTCGCTGCACGGTGTGCCCGTAGCCCTCGAGCACAACGCGTTCCGCGCGAAGCTCACGTTCCAGAACGTCACAGATCACGTCGAACGCCGGGTGATGCGCTCCGGATACCACGAGCTTCGGGAACGCGGCCGCGGCCAGCGTATCGAGCGGAATCTCCGCCTCCCACGGTCCTCGCTCGACCATCAGCGCCCTCGCTCCCTGCTCGAGTGCCGGCGGAAGCGGAGAGGGGGGATCGAGGTTGGAGCCGACCGCTGCCAAGAACCTCCGGAGAAAGACCTCCGGCTCTTCGTCGCGGCTGCTCGCGTACAGCTCGACACCGCCTGCGGCGAACGCCGCGACGTGAGGGTCGTCGTGAGCGACGTGCGTCGCCGGAGGCTCGATCACCGTCAGCGAGCGCACCATCTCCAGTCGCGAGGCCGCCGCGAGCAAGGAGATGACGCCGCCGTATGAGTGGCCGACAACGTGGTCGCCGGGCTGGAGCAACCCGGCGACGAGCTCTGCGTCCGCCTCGAAGTCGACACGCGCGACCAGCGGGTTCGGAGGGAAGCCTGGGCGTTCGAGGATGACAAGCTCGAACCGTTCCTCGAGCGGTAGCTGGGCTTTCCAGGTCGGACGCCCTCCGGCGACGCTGCCGTGGACGAGTACGAGCCGCTCCACTCTGGCGATCGTACGTGGGGTCAGACCCGTAGGGCCGGGCCCTCGGAAGCGATGTAACGAAGTCGGCGCAATTTCGCTTGTGAGAGCGGCATTCGGCTGTTACAAGCTCGCTGATATGCTCCGCCTGAATGACGCCGGACGCGGCCTCCTCGCCTCACTCACTCGCCACAGCTTCGGGGCTACTCCTGGGCGCCCTCGCGGCCGCGATGCTCGTTGGAGCACTCGTCGGTTGGATGTTCGACGCTGCTGACATCGGACTGCTCGTCGGTGCAGTTGTGGGCATTCCCCTCGGGGTTCTCGCCGTGTACCAGGTCTACGGGAGGGCGAACCGCACATGAGCGCAGGGATCTTCTCGACGCCCCGCGCTGTTCCGAGTCGGTTCGCGCCGACGATCGCGGGTGGCGCCGTCATCGGCCTCGCGCTCCCCGTATTCGCGGTCGCAGGGTGGCCGCTTTCAGGCTGGACGCTCGCTGCAGTCCTCTGGATCGCTGCGGAGGCGTTTGCGTTTCTACTGGCGCGTCTGCCGGGCGACCCAGATAACCTCGCCGCCGCAGGAATGCGGGGCATCGGAACCACCTCTCGTGCACTCCTCGTCGGCATCCCGCTCGTCATCGTGACGGTCACCGACGAGACCGTCGGCATCGCGGCGGCGAGCCTGTACGCCATCGCCTTCACTGTGGAGCTCCTCGTCGGCCTGGCGACGTACTTCGGCGGAGAGGCCAAGACGTGAAGCGCATGGCCGCAGTCCTCTTCGGGCTTGCACTGATCCTGCCGTCCGCCGGCCTCGCACAGGGAGAGACGGAAGAGGACAAGGGCGCGTTCATCTCCGAGGAGTGGGAGCTACACGACTGGATCCCGATCCACATCGGGCCGCTCGACATGTCGATCAACAAGGCCGTGGCGTATCTGCTTCTCGGTGCGCTTTGCTCCTGCCTTATCGGGATCTTCCTCATGAGGGTCAAGGTCGGGAAGGATCCGACGCGCCGCCAGGCATTGGGCGAGACGATCTACGAGATCGCGCAGGTTCAGGTGGCCGAGCAAGGGTTGCCCACGAAGGCAATCGGGCGCTGGTTTCCGTATGTCGCATCGCTGATGGTCTTCATCTGGACCGTCAACATGCTCGGCTTCATCCCGCTTCCCCTCTCGGACGAGAAGGTGACGATCTTCGGCGTCGAGCTTCCGACGCTCGCGATCTTTGCGGCGACCTCGACGCTCTCGGTCACGCTCGCGCTCGCGCTCATGACCTGGACGTTTACGCACGTCGAGGGAATCCGCGCCAACGGAGTGTGGAAGTACTTCAAGAGCTGGATCCCCGAGGTGCCAAAGGTGATGCTCCCGCTGATCATCCCGCTCGAGATCCTCGGGCAGTTCATGCGCCTGATCAGCCTCTCGGTCCGGCTCTACGCGAACATGCTTGCCGGACACATGCTGATCCTGACGTTCGTTGGCCTGATCATCGTGCTCGAAAACGTGTTCCTGGCCATCGTCGCCGTCCCCGCTGCTGCGCTCTTCTACCTCTTCGAAGTGGTGATCGTCGTCTCGATCCAGGCCTATATCTTCGCCGCCCTGTCCGCCATCTACATCGGCTCGGCCATTGAGCCAGAGCACTAAGGAGGACCTCAGACCATGCTCTCCTCGTTCCTCTTCCTCGCCGCCGCCGAAGACGGCGCCGACGCCGGCAAGGCGATCGCTCTTGCGCTCGGCATCGGTCTCGGGTCGCTCGGTGCCGGCATCGGTATCGGCAACATCTTCGGCTCGATGATCCAAGCTGTCGCCCGTCAGCCAGAGCTCCGCGGTGAGCTGACGGGAATCCAGTGGCTCGGTTTCGCCCTGACCGAGGCGGTCGTCTTCTACGGCCTCATCGGTGGACTGCTCGCGTACGTCCTGGTCTGAGAGTGCCTGCGCTCCTTGCATCGGGCCTGATCGAGGTCGTTCCCGGCCTCATGATCTGGACGCTCATCGCGTTCGGGATCACGTTCTTCGTGCTCAGGCGGTTTGCGTTCGGCCCGATCCAGAAGACGATCGACGAGCGCCGTGATCGCATTCGCGCAGCTGTCGACGAGGCTGACAAGGCGCGAGCGGAGGCACGGGAGCTGCTCGAGCAGCACCGGCAGCTCATCGCTGCGGCGAAAGGAGAGTCGGCCGAGATCCTCGCCGACGCGCGCAAGGTCGCGGACGCACAGATCGCGCGGGTGAAGGAGGAGGCAGAAGCCGAGCGAGAGCGCCGGCTCGAGGAGACGAAGCGCCAGATCGACGCGGAGACGAAGCGCTCGCTCGACATGATCCGCTCCGAGGTCGCAGACCTGACCCTCGAGGCGACGGCCCGTGTCACGGGCAAGGTCCTCGACGCAGAGGATCAGCGCCGCCTGATCGACGAGGCGATCTCCGAGCTCGATTTCTCCGTGCTCGAGAAGGACTCGCAGCTAACGCATGGCCGTAGCGCAGCGCATGTACGCCCGCGCCCTCTTCCAAGCTGCGCAGGACGAGGGACGGCTCGAGGCCGTCTCGGCGGATCTCGGCGCGCTCGCAGGGAGCCTCGAGGAGGTGCCCGAGCTGCGCGCATTCCTTCGCAACCCGCAGATCGATCCGGCCGGCAAGGCCGAGGTCCTCGATCAAGTCACGGCCGGCGCCGACGAGCTCGTACGCAACTTCGCGCGCCTCGTCGCGGAGAAGGGCCGGGCTGGCGAGCTCGCGGAGATGAACGCCGAGCTCGAGGCACTCGTGGCCCGTGCCCAGAATCGTCTGACTGTCGAGCTGACGACGTCGTACGAACTCTCCGACGACGAAGCGCGATCGATCGTCGAGACCATCGAGAAGGCGTCCGAGCGCAAAGTCGAAGCGAGCCGCTCGGTCGATCCGAGCCTGATCGGCGGAATCGTCTTACAGGTCGGCTCGTACCGCGCAGACGGCAGTGTCCGCGGCCGTCTTGAGCGCCTTCGCCACGAACTTGCCACCTCGCACTAAGGGCGACAGAGATGTCGCCCCTACGTAAGGAGACAACGTGAAGCTACGCCCCGAAGAGATCACCTCGATCCTCAAGGACCGCATCAGAGAGTTCGAAGTCGAGACCGACCTCAGCGAGGTCGGGACCGTACTCCAGGTCGGGGACGGCATAGCGCGCGTCCATGGGCTCGAGAACTGCGTCTCGCTCGAGCGCCTCGAGTTCGATCACGGCGTCGTCGGCATCGCCTTCAACCTGGAGGAGGACAACGTCGGCGTCGCACTGTTTGGTGAGTGGCAGCGCATCATGGAGGGCCAGCCGGTCCGGCGGACCGGAGAGGTCATGAGCGTGCCCGTAGGTCCCGGACTGCTCGGCAGGGTCGTCGACCCGCTCGGCAACCCGCTCGACGGGCTTGGCCCGATCGACGCGACCGAGCGCCGGCCGCTCGAGTTCAAAGCCCCGGGCGTCATCAGCCGCCAGCCGGTGAAGGAGCCGCTGCAGACAGGAATCAAGTCCATCGACTCGATGACCCCGGTCGGTCGCGGCCAGCGCGAGCTCATCATCGGCGATCGCTCGACCGGCAAGACGGCCATTGCAATCGACACGATCCTGAACCAGCGCGGGGGAGACGTCGTCTGCGTGTACGTCGCCGTCGGCCAGAAGGGCTCGACCGTCGCGCAGGTGGTCGAGAGGCTTCGCGACGAGGGCGCGATGGAGTACACGATAGTCGTCTCGGCGCCGGCTCAGGAAGCGGCACCTATCAAGTGGATGGCGCCCTTTGCAGGGTGTGCGATGGCGGAGTACTTCCTCTACTCGGGACAGCACGCGCTCTGCATCTACGACGACCTCTCGAAGCACGCCGACTCGTATCGCCAGCTGTCTCTGCTCCTCCGACGGCCGCCGGGCCGCGAGGCGTTCCCCGGCGACGTCTTCTACCTGCACTCCCGCCTGCTCGAGCGCGCCTGCAAGCTCTCGGACGACCTCGGCGGAGGGTCGCTCACGGCGCTGCCCGTCATCGAGACGCAGGCCGGCGACATCGCCGCCTACATCCCGACCAACGTCATCTCGATCACCGACGGTCAGATCTTCCTCGAGTCGAGCCTCTTCTACTCGGGCGTGCGGCCGGCGATCAACGTCGGCACGTCGGTTTCGCGCGTCGGCGGAAACGCGCAGAGCAAGGCGATGAAGAAGGTGGCAGGACGTCTCCGCCTCGACCTCGCGCAGTATCGCGAGCTCGAGGCCTTCTCCCAGTTCGGCTCCGAGCTCGACACGGCAACGCAGAACGCCCTCGCTCGCGGAGAGCGCATGGTGGCGACTCTGAACCAGCCGCAGTATCAGCCTTGGCCCGTCGAGGAACAGGTCGTCGGCATCTATTCAGGCATCCATGGCTGGCTTGACGAAGTTCCTGTGAGCCAGGTGTCGCGCTTCCACGACGAGCTCCGCGAACACCTGCGCACGGAGGGCTCGATCCTCGAAGCGATTCGCTCGACCGGCGACCTCTCCGACGAGGTAGCCGAAAAGCTCCAGGCGGAGCTCGAGCGGTTCATGCATGGGTTCAACGTCGAGGAGGAGAAGGGGCTCGCGGTCTAGGCGCCCGCCGCTCCACCTCTCATGGCCACGGTCCAAGAGCTCAAGCGGCGCATCAGCTCCGTCAGCAACACGCGGAAGATCACGCGTGCGATGGAGCTCGTCGCGGCCGCGAAGCTGCGGCGCGCCGAGCTTCGGATCAGGGCGCTCAGGCCGTACGCGGAGACGATGAACGAGCTCATCGCGGGCGTGGGGAGGGCGTCGGCGTCGGTCCGGCTTCCACTGCTCGAGCAACGCGAGAGCGTGGAGACGGTCGCGATCGTCCCGTTGACGGGCGACCGCGGACTCGCCGGTGCCTTCAACGCACAGATCGTGCGTCGCGCCCTCGCCCTCGAGCGTTCGGTCCAGGCCGACGGCAAGGGCGTTCGCTGGGTGGCGGTGGGCAAGAAGGGGCGCTCGACGCTCCTTTTTCGGCGTCGCGAGCTCGCGGGCTCGTACATCGGCTTCACCGACCGGCCGGCCTACGAGGATGCGCAGACGATCGCCCACCGCTGCGCGGAGCTGTTCACGTCCGGTGAGGTCGATCGCGTCACGCTCGTCTACAACACGTTCATCTCGGCGCTCACGCAACGAGTGACCGAGCAGGACATTCTCCCGATCTCGCCCGACATTCTCCAGACCGATGAGGAAGAGCGCGCTGCGGACACGCTCCGGGGGGACTTCATCTTCGAGCCCGAGCCGGAGGAGATCATGCAGCGCCTGCTCCCGGTGTACCTCGAGACCCAGGTATATCGCGCGCTGCTCGAGTCGACCGCATCCGAGCAGGGCGCGCGAATGACAGCGATGCGCAACGCCTCAAAGAACGCCGCGGATCTCATCGATTCGCTGACCTTGGGCATGAACCGCGCGCGGCAGGCCGAGATCACGCAGGAGATCCTCGAGGTCGTCGGCGGCGCCGAAGCGCTGGTCTAGGTGTATGTCCCAGGGTGTTGTCGACCGTGGTGAACGGCGTGAGGCTCGCGAGGTCGCGGTGAGGGCGGAAGCGCTGACCCAGAAGTCGGGCTGACCACGCCGTCGCGCTAACAACGGGCGACGGCGTTCGTAGAAGTACCTAAGTGCTCCCGAAGCACGCGCACGAACATGATGACTCCGGCCCGAGACAAGGACACAGATACCATCACGCGCGTGGAGCCGGTTGTTTCCGATCGCGAGAGCGGGCCAGAGCGCTTTGCGCAGGCGGGCGAGATTTCGGATCGCTTCCTCGACAACATCGAGACGGTCGTCTACGGCAAGCGTGACGAGATCAAGCTCGTCCTGACCGCGCTGATGTGTGGGGGGCACGTGCTCCTCGAGGACGTGCCGGGTACCGCGAAGACCGTGCTCGCCCGTGCGATCGCCGGGAGCATCGAAGGGGCGACGTCGTCGCGCATCCAGTGCACGCCCGATCTTCAGCCGACCGACGTCACGGGACTCTCAGTCTTCGATCAGAAGACCCGAGACTTCGAGTATCGCCCAGGCCCCATCTTCACCAACGTCGTTCTGGTGGACGAGATCAACAGGGCGACGCCGAAGACCCAATCAGCGCTCCTCGAGGCGATGGCCGAGAGCCAGGTGACAGTAGACGGCGCGACCAGGGAGCTCCCGTACCCCTTCCTGCTGCTCGCGACGGAGAATCCGATCGAATACGAAGGCACTTTCCCCCTCCCAGAGGCACAGCTCGACCGCTTCTTCCTAAGGACGGCGCTCGGGTATCCCGGCATTGATGACGAGCTCCGCATCCTCGAGGAGCAGCGCTTCAGCCATCCGCTCGAGAACCTCGAGCCGGTGGTCGGTCTGGACGACGTACAAGAGCTTCGCGAGGCGAGCCAGCAGGTGTACCTCGACCGCGTGCTCCATCGTTGGGTCGTGGAGCTCGTGCGGGCGACACGCGACCAGGACGCGGTGGTGATCGGCAGCTCGGTCCGGGGCAGCCTGGCCCTCGAGCGTGCCGCGCGTGCGTGGGCCCTCCTACAGGGTCGGGGGTATGTGATCCCCGAGGACATCGAGCGTCTGTTCATTCCGGTTCTCGTCCACCGCGTGGTATTCACGCCGAGCTTCGTCGCGAGGGCACGCACGTCGGGATGGGAGGAGACCATCGCGGAGTTCCGTCTCAGGTGCCTCGAGGTGGCGCCGCGTCCGGGTCCGAGGAGGATCCACTCTTCGAGCAGTCCGGCTCTGTGTAGGCGATCGCCGGCGCTGTGGTCGACGCCCGGCTGACTTTTACGCTCGTTCCGCGGCGGCGCGTGATGGGGCTCTCGTTCGGGGCGGTGCGGAGTCTCCGCAGAGGTGCAGGGTGGGACATCGCAGGGTCGCGGCCATATCGCCCGGGCGACGACATGGATGCGATCGACTGGGCAGCTTCCGCCCGGCTCTCCACGGCCAGGAGCAGTTACGAGTTCCTCGTTCGCGAGCGCTTCGCGGAGGAGGCGCCGAAGGTCGTCATCGTCTGCGACCGCCGCCCGAACATGGCGCATTACTCGTCTCCGCTTCCCTGGCTCGACAAGCCGCTGGCGATGCGTCGTATCGTCGAGCTGATCCTTGCGAGTGCAGGCGCTGCGGGCGGGTTCGTCGGCTACCTCGACTACGCGGACGGCGAGCCTCACTGGCGTCAGCCGAAGGGTGAGCGGAAGCTGCTGGAGATCCGGGACCATCGTTTGATGTCCTCCGAGTTCAACGGGCCATCCGACTGGCTCGAGCTGTCGGTTGCACATCTCGCGGCGCACCCGCGCGCGGTCAGCGCGGGCACGTTCATCTTCGTGCTCTCCGATTTCATCCCGACAGCGTCTAAAGAGATGTGGTTGACCGCAGCGGAGCACCGCTGGGACATTGTTCCCGTCGTGATCCAGGATCCGACCTGGGAGCAGAGTTTCCCCGACGTCAGCGGGATCGTCGTCCCCCTCCGCAACCCGCGCACCGGACGTATCGTGCCCGTCCGCTTACGGGCGAACGAAGCAGCAGCCCGGAGGGTGGCGAACGAGGAGCGGGCACGGGACCTGCTCGAGACATTTCGGGCTATCGACGTCGACCCGATTCTCGTCTCCTCGACGGACCCTGCCGATGTTCTCGCTCCGTTCCTCGCCTGGACTGGACCTGCGCCGAACGCGGCGGGTTCTTGGAGCGTAGTGCTTCCCGCCGTAAACACAGTCGTGATTCGCCGGCGAGAACCGAGCAGGCATAGGACGCAGGGAGCGCCAATATTCGAGAATATTGGCGCGACTGAGGACGACGGCATGCGATGTGTTCGCAGCCGCGCGAAGTGCGGGCGTACTTACGGCGGGGAGCACTTAGGGACGTGAGACGAAATCGCGCGCAGATGGTCATCGCCCTCGCGGTGGTCGCGGGGCTGGGCACTCTCGTGCTCTTTGCCTGGGATCGCGTAGGGGACGGCCAATCGAACCCGACCGCTGAGGACGCGTCTGCGATCGAGGCCCGCGCGGACTTCGCTCCTCGCAAAGTGCTCTTCGGGGACACCGTGAGAGCGCTCGTCGACGTGACGCTCGATCGAGATCGCGTCGATCCCGACTCGGTCCGCATAAAAACCGACTTTGCGCCCTGGAAGCGACTCGGGAATCCCGAGCGACTCCGTCGTGACGACGGGACGACGACCTCCATCCGGATGACGTACGCACTGCGTTGCCTGAGCAGCTCCTGCGTATCGCGCGACGTCACCGCCGTCCAGAACGACACCACCACGAAGGTGTTCACGCAGGTGCGCGTGACATACACGGGCCGCGAAGGAACGGGCGCGCTCCGAGCGCCGTGGCCGCTGCTCACTATCGGCGCGCGCTATTCGCCCACAGCTGCGCAGGCCGCGACACCTTGGCAGGCAGATCTCCTTTCGCTGCCCGCGGTCACGTACACCATGACTCCCGGGCTCCTCTTCGTGCTCCTGCTCGCTGCTGGCACCTTGCTCGCGATCGCAGGTGGCGCGTTCGCGTACCGTGCCCTGCGGCGTCGCACTCCACCACCGGCCCTCACGAGGGCTGACGAGCCTTCGTGGCCAGTTCTGACTCCGCTCGAACTCGCCCTCGCGCTGCTCGAGGACCCTGCACGGGTAAACGGCGCGGGTGACCAGCGCCGTGCACTCGAGCTCGTGGCTGCCGCGCTGGTCGAGCATGGTGACATGAATCTCGCGCAGGCGGCACGGGCACTCGCGTGGTCGAAGCCAGTACCGGAAATTGGGGAGACGAACGGATTGGCGGTTCAGGCCCGCTCGGCGCTCGGAGAGGGGCTGCATGCGCATCTGGAATAGGCGGCCCGCAGTCGACAGCCACGATGCCCAGGCGTTGCGGGTCGCATCGCTTCGGACGCTGCTTTTCCAGGTCGTGCTCGTCGTTCTCGCGGTCGCCACGCTAGGGCTGGCGACCGCGTCGGCTCGCGGGCTCAACCCCGGCTCACCGCGGCTCCTCTCCGGTGCGGGGGGCATCCTCGTCATCGATCTCTCGGCCAGCATCGGTGAAGAGGACTACGGCGCCATCCGTCGCACCGTGCGCCGGCTGATCGACGAGGATGCTTCGGTAGGTCTCGTGGTCTTCTCTGACGTCGGCTACGAGCTTCTGCCTCCGGGGACACCGGCGTCGGAGCTCCGTCCGCTCCTCCGACTCCTCGTGCCTCGCCGCGAGACTCTCAACGACGCGGGGCTGCCGGTGAATCCGTGGTCACAGAGCTTCCGGGCAGGAACGCGGATCTCCTCGGCGCTCGAGCTCGCGCGGGACATACTCGTCCGCGACAGGGTGAAGAACGGCTCCATACTGCTCCTCAGCGACTTCGTTACTGCACCCGAGGATGAGCCGCAGCTTGCTCGCACGCTCCACGAGCTGCGCCGGCAGTCCATCGCCATTCGGGTCGTCGCCCTCTCGCCGTTGAAGGCCGGCCGCACGATCTTCGAGGGAGTGCTCGGCAAGAGCGCTCTGATTGAGCCGTCGCAGCTGCGAGATCCGCAGCGGGTATGGACCAGGACCCGGGTGAACCTCCCGGCCGGCTTCCTCATCCTCGGCGGGTCCCTCCTCGCCGTGCTCGCCGCCCACGAGCGCTTCGCGGGTCGCCTCGGCCTGCCGCGGACGCGAAAGAAGCACGCGTGAAGCGAGCCGGACTCGTCATCGGCGGCGTTGTCTGCATTGCGCTGGCCGCATTTCTAACGCTGCTTGCGGCCGATGCCTTGCGCTGGCGCCATGCCCTGCGCGCAGACGACGTTCGGTACCAGGAGGCTCCGGGCGCCGACCTGTGGAATTCCGGGCCGCTCGTTCCGCTCCGAGCAGCGCGGACCCTCCTCGGCGTCGACGACGATCTGGCATTCCGACGAGCGGTGCGTGCGCTTCGCCTCGCGAGGCTCGAAGACACAGGGACTCCCGACACGAAGCTGGTGCTCCAACGCGCGGAGGCAGAGGTGCGGCTCGAGGCGATCGCAGCAGGCGGTGGCGATCCCACGCGGCGCTCGAGAGCGATGGCCCTCCTCGGCGTGTTCCACCTCGCCACACCGGTCGCGGATGCCGAGGAGCAGGCAACGGCCCTGAAGGCCGCCGTCGCGAACTTGCAGGAGGCGATCGCGCTCGATCCCGATAACCACGAGGCCAAGTTCAACCTCGAGTATGCGCTGCTGCAACGCCGCGGAGGCCTGTCCGCAACGGGAGGGGCAGCGCCCAACCCCTCAGGAGCCGGCTCCACCACGGGCGCCGCTACTGGTTCTTCCGGCAGTGGCTACTAGAACTAGTGGTCCTCCGGGAAGTACGGCACCCTTCGCGCCCCTCGCGAACACTTCGCATGCCGTCGTCCTCAGTCGGGTCAATGTTCTTGAACTTGACCCTCCCTGCGTCCTAGGTCTTCTCGGTTCTCGCCGACGAATGGGCACCGGACGTCCCGGAGAGACCACTCGCACCGCCGTGCAGGGCAACGGGCGCCGGTGACCATCGAGTTTCTGACGCCCCCAGCCGGGCTTCTCGCCCTCGTCGTCCTCGTTCCCTTGGCGGCGTTTCTCGGCGTCTCGAGACGCGCGGCTCGTATGCGGCAGGCTCTCGGCCTTCCCGGGCTGACCACGCGCTTGCGTCTCGTACCCATGATCGCGCTTCTCGCCGTAGCAGGACTACTGGGCCTCGCGGCGACACAGCCCGTGCTCCAGCGCACGACGACACGCCACGTCCGCTCCGACGCAGAGGTGCTCATGGTCATGGACATCTCGCGCTCCATGCTCGCGCGGCGAAGCCCTGCCGCGCCGGGGCGGCTCGAGCGAGCCAAGGCGGCAGCTTCCCGGATGCGTGCCTCGCTGCCGGGCGTGCCGGTCGGCATCGCTTCGTTGACGAACAGGGTGCTGCCACACCTGTTCCCGAGTGCAGACGAAGACGTCTTCCGTGCGACGCTCGAGCGTGCGATCGACATCGAGCGGCCCCCACCGGGCTTTAGCTTCATCGCGCCTATACAGGGCACCCTCACGAATGCGACGAGCCTGGCGTCGCTCGCCGCCGTCGCGACCCAGCGCTTCTACTCACGCGGTGACGGCCATCGGCTTCTCGTCGTGCTCACCGACGGCGAGAGCTCGCGCGTCTCCGCGCCGGCCGTTGGCCGAAGCCTTCGAGAAGCGGGCATCGAGACCGTCTACCTCCAGTTCTGGGCGGCAAACGAACGAGTCTTCACTGCCGGCGCACCCGAGCCCTACCAGCCCAACCCGGCGGCGCGTTCCATACTCGACGGGCTAGCGGCGGCGACTCAGGGCAGGGTCTACGATGAGGCCAGCGTCGGAGCCGCCGTGGGGAGGGCTCGCGAGGTCCTCGGCAGTGGGCCGACTCGCGTCGAGAAGGACGATCGCAGGGCACCGCTCGCACTCGCTCCGTATCTGGCCGCCGCCGCCTTCCTGCCCCTCGCCCTCCTGCTCTGGCGCAGGGACCGCTAGCGCCCGGCAACGGGAGAGCTCTGAACCATACGGACCTGTCCGAATGACGACCGGCCGTCCGGCATTCGAGCGCGCGGTGTCTGACTACCGGCTGACCGATCTCGCGGCGCCCACTGACGCCCTCGCCGTGGCGGCCGCTTCGCTCGAGAGGACTGGCCTCTTCCTTCTCGGCGAGACGCACGGCGTCGCGCAGACCCCGCTCGCGATCCTCGGGCTCGCACGGCGTCTCGGTGTTCGCGCGCTCGCCTTCGAGTGGTCGTACGACGAGCTCGACGATGTCGTGCAGCCGGTGCTCTCGACCGGCACCGTCGCGTCCGACGCGCTCTGGCGGCTGCCGCCGTCAGCCGAGGTGTTCTCCGGGGATGGGCGCTTCACTGCCGGGCACGTGCGCCTGCTCGAGCACGTGAGCGACCAGCTCGATGAGATCGTCCTGCTCGACCGCGTCGGGTCGGAGGGGTCTGAACGCGAGCTCGGAATGGCACAGCGGTTACTGGCCGGGCGAAGACGGGTCCGCCCGATGTTGGCCGTCCTCGGCGCGGCTCATGTGGTGCGTGCGCCGCTCGACGATGTCAAGCAGGTCGGACTGCTCATAGAGGAGGAGCTGCCCGGTGTCGCAAACGGCGTGCTCGTGCCATCGTCGGGATCGGTCTGGTTCCACGGCGAGCATGAATTCCCGGCCGGTGAGCTACCGCCTGCCGACGTCGTCGTTCCGCTTGGCGTCGCGGTCCCCGCTGTCGTTCCTCAGCATCCGCATGGCGGGACGTTCGTGCTCTGAGCTCGAGTGAGAGGAAGGACTTCAGGCGCCCCGGGTCTCGGCGAACCAAGGCTCTACTGCTTCGGGAAAGCCGGTCTCGTCCATGTACGAGATCGCCCGGCTCGCGAACCAGACGAGCGCCTCCGGGTTGGCTAGAACGAGTGCTGCGCGGACGGCCTCGTCGCCGTGCAGTGGGCCACCTTTCTCGCCGGCCCGCGCGCGCCGCAGGCGGCAGAGCGCTGACGCGGCGAAGTCGACTTCGTTCCCGACCCGCTCGTACCACTCGACGCCGAGAGCGCGGTCGACGAGTGCTGACGCCTCATCCGTGGGTCGTGAAGCGTCGTCTTCGAGGAAAGACTTGGTATGTCGCCCCTTCTTGTCACTGCCCGGGATTCGCATGCACCCCTCCTAAGAACGAAGTTCTAACGAAAGTCGATCCGATACGTCACACACGTATGATCCTGCACGTGACCACGGCGTGGATGCAGCGAGTACTTGCGTAAACGTTCACTACTGCCGTTGACTGTGGCGCTCGCGATCGTCGGGAGCCTCGTCGTCGGCCCCGCCGCGACAGCCGAGCCGGAGCGCATGTCCGCCGGAACGGTCGTTTTCGTTCACGAACAGGAGCCTCCCAGCCTCAGGGGTAACTGGCTCGATAACAATCTCCTGGCGACGGGCCTCGTCACCAACAACATCTGGTACGGCGGTCAGATCTACGACAAGTCCGCGACCCTCCAACCGCGACTCCTCGAGAGCAAGCCGAAGCTTGTCAAGAAAAGCCCGCAAACCGTCTCCTTCAAGTACAAGGAGTCCGCGGTCTGGAGTGACGGAAAGCCCGTAACGTGCGAAGACTGGAAGGCGACGTACCGGGTGTTTGTGAACCCGCAGTTCAACGTCGCCAGCCGAGCGGGCTATCAGGACATCAAGTCCGTCAACTGCCAGGGCAAGGCAGGGACGATCATCTTCAGAACGCCGTTCGCAGCCTGGGAGACGCTGGTGTCCGGCGGCGTCTACGCCGCGCACATCATCCGCGGCAAGAACATGAACCAGATGTTCAACAACTCGATCCCGGTCTCTAGTGGGCCGTGGAAGTTCCAGAGCTGGCAGAGGGGCGTTCAGCTCACCGTCGTCAGGAACCCTCGGTACAAAGTCGGGCCGGCGATGAAGCTCGACCGGGTCGTGTTTCGCTACATCCTGGACACGAACGCTCGCTTCCAGGCCATGAAAGCAGGCGAGGGGCAGGTGATGGAGCCGCAGCCGCAGCTCCAGATCGCCGACTTCCTGGACGACAAGGAGTTCAAGGTCCAGAAAGCACCTGAGTACGCCTTCGAGCACATCGACATCCAGTTCGGGCCTCGGGGCCATCCGGCCCTGAAGCAGCCCTATGTTCGGCAAGCGTTGATCACGGGGATCAACCGGACACAGGTCGCACGCACGCTGTACGAGAAGCTTGCGCCCGGCTTGCCAAAGCTGGACAACCTCGTCTTCAAGACGTTCGAGAAGGGGACGTACCAGCCGCACTTCAAGAAGTGGGCCTTCAGCCCGAACAAGGTCCTCAGCATCCTGAAGGGGAAGGGCTGCACCGGCGGGCCGAGCACGCCGAGCGCGGGCAACTCCGACATCTTCTCGTGCCCGGGCGTCGGCAGGCTGTCGTTCCGGTTCTTCACGACCACGGGCAACCAGCTCCGTTTGCTTACGTTCGAGATCATCCAGAGCATGCTCAAGAGCGTCGGCATCGAGCTCCTTCCGCGGTTCCAGACGGCCGGAGTCCTCTTCGGATCTACGCTTCCGTCAGGTGACTGGGACCTGATCATGTTCACATACGGCGGTGGTCCAGACTCGAAGATCACGAGCAATACGCTCTACTCGTGCCCGAATCAGAGGGGCGACCAGAACTACGGCAACTACTGCAAGCCCAAGGCGACCGCCCTTTTCAACGCGGCGTCGCGCGAGCTCGACACCGCGAAGCGAAACGCACTCCTGAACCAGGGAGACGCGCAGCTTGCAAACGACCTGCCGTCGATCCCGATGTACGTGCGTCCGAAGTTCGTCGTAACCGCCGGCGGCATCTCAGGCCCGATCTTGAACACGACGAGTGAAGGCACGCCCTGGAATGTGGTCACCTGGCAATTGAAGTAACGCGATTTGTCAGGCACCGCGTGGACTACTCGTCCCGTTCGCGCGATCCGCGGGCGCGGGACTGCCTTCTAAGATTCGGGACGTGGAAACGTGCTGAGCTACGTCGTTCGCAGGCTCCTCTATAGCGTCGTCGTCCTCGTCGCGGCCAGCTTCATTCTCTTCACGTTCGTCTCGGTCTCCGGCGACCCGCTCGCGCAGCTGAACATCATCCCGAACCTCTCCGAGCAGTCTAAGCAGAACGTCATCGACCAGAAGCACCTCGACGACCCGATCCCCGTCCGGTACTGGTACTGGGTAAACGACGCGGTGACGAACGAGTTCGGCACGACCTTGCTCGGCGACCGGCCGATCCTGCCCGACCTCTGGCGGGTGATGAAGAACACGCTTCAGCTCGTCCTTGTCGCCGAGCTTCTCGCCATCCTGATCGCAGTCGGAATCGGCGTGTACTCGGCTCTGCGCCAGTACTCCGCCTTCGACTACACCGCGACGACGTTCAGCTTCCTCGGGCTCGCGACACCCGTCTTCTGGCTGGCGCTCATGTTGCAGGTTGCGGTCGTTCAGATCTACGCGACGACCGGTCACCGGATCTTCCCTATCGCGAGCCTGAACTCGGTCGATCCCGGAAGCGGAATCCACTTCGCCCTCGATCGCGCCCATCACCTCGTGCTGCCCGTCATCGTGCTGATGGTCGCCAGCGTCGCCAGCTATTCGCGCTACATGCGTGCCTCGATGCTCGAGGTGGTTAACGCCGACTACGTGCGCACTGCGCGTGCGAAGGGTCTCCCAGAGCAGCCGCGTGACGATGAAGCACGCGTTCCGCAACGCTCTCATCCCGCTCGTGACGCTCGTCGCGCTGAACTTCGGAACGCTGCTCGGCGGCGTCATCGTCGTCGAGACGGTCTTCTCGCTCGACGGCATGGGCCTCTACTTCTACAACGCCCTGCTCTCGAACGACCCGTACCCCGTGATGGCGTGGTTGATGGTCACGGCGACGATGATCATCGTCTTCAACCTCCTCGCCGACCTCGCGTACGCCTATCTCGACCCGCGTGTGCGCTATGACTGACCACCTTCCGCCTGCTGACGGTCTGACCGGTCGGCAGGAGCCGGCCGGGGCGAGCGCCGACCTCTTGTTGGCGTACGAGTCGGGCGTCGAGGTGAAGGCGCGGAGCCAGTGGACATACGCGCGCATGCGCTTCTTCCGCCACCGTCTCGCGGTGGCGAGTCTCATCGTTCTCGTCCTGATCGGCGCTCGTCGGAGTCTTCGCGCCCCAGCTCGCTCCATACGGTTACGACGAGCTCGACCTCGATAACACGACTCGGAGCCCGACGCTCGAGGATTGGCACCTCTTCGGCACCGACCAGCTCGGGCGTGACTACCTGAGCCGCGTCATCTTCGGGATTCGGACGTCGCTCTGGGTCGCGGTCTTCGTCGCCTTGGTGTCGACGGCCCTCGGCACGGCCGTCGGTGCGCTGGCCGGCTACTACGGCGGCCACGTGGACAACCTGCTCATGCGCCTCACCGACCTCATCCTCACTCTCCCGGGGCTTGCTGTCCTGCTGACCGCTTCCGTCTTCTTCGGCTCCGGGGATCCGCTGAGGATCGGCCTTATCCTTGCGTTCCTCTTCTGGACGGCGGTTGCGCGAATCGTTCGTGGCCTCTTCCTCTCGCTGCGGGAGAAGGAGTTCGTCGAGGCGGCGAAGGCCGCTGGAGCGAGCGATCTCCGCATCATCGTGCGTCACATGCTTCCGAACTGCGCCGGTCCGATCATCGTCAACACGACGCTGGTCGTCGCGTCCGCGATCCTTGTCGAGGCTGCGCTCTCCTTCCTGGGCTTCGGGATTCAGCCGCCGAACGCGGCGCTCGGGAAGCTCATCTCGGAGGGGCAGAGTGAGGGTTTCGCGCTCTGGTGGCTCGTCACCTTTCCAGGGCTGGTGATCGTGACAATCGCTCTCTGCATCAATTTCGTCGGCGATGGCCTCCGCGACGCGCTCGATCCCACGCAGGGGAGAGTCCGTGCATAGGAGCTCCCTTCAGAGCGGCCCTCGGACGGATAGGCAGCGCTTAGCCCCTCGAGAGGCAGTCACCCTGAAATGAGCTCTGAGCCGATCCTCACGATCCGCGACCTGACCGTGGAGTTCGATACCGAAGACGGGGTCGTGCGTGCCGTCGCGGACCTCAGCTACGACCTGCAACCGGGGGAAGTGCTCGGGGTAGTCGGTGAGTCGGGCTCCGGGAAGAGCGTGTCGATGCTCTCGGTGCTCGGGCTTATCCGCGTGCCACCGGGTCGGATCGTCAGCGGAGAGGCGATCTTCAGGGGCGAGGACCTGCTGAAGCTGCCGCAGCGACAGGCTCCGGAAGATCCGCGGCGGGCCGATCGCCATGATCTTCCAGGACCCGATGACGGCCCTGAACCCGGTGCTCACGATCGGCGACCAGATCTCCGAGGCGATCAAGGTGCACAACCCGGGGACGAACGGCAACGCTGCGCGGAAGCGCACTATCGAGCTGCTCGAGCTCGTGGGCGTTCCCTTCGCCGAGCGACGCGTCGACCAGTTCCCGCACGAGTTTTCCGGCGGCATGCGTCAGCGAGCGATGATCGCCATGGCGATCGCGAACGATCCGACCATCCTCGTCGCCGACGAGCCGACGACCGCGCTCGACGTGACGATTCAAGCCCAGATCGTCGAGGTGCTGAAAGCCGCCCAGCGGGAGACGCAAGCGGCGATCGTCTTGATCACGCACGACCTAGGCCTGATCGCCGAGCTCGCCGACCGCGTCGTCGTGATGTACGCAGGGAGAGCCGTCGAGCTCGGCGACGTCTTCTCGATCTTCAATTCGCCTCGCCACCCGTACACCGTCGGGCTGCTAAACAGCCTCGCCCGGCTCGACGCGGACAAGGAGTTGCTCGAGCCGATCCCGGGTCAGCCGCCCAGCCTGATCACTCCGCCGCCGGGCTGCGCCTTTCATCCCCGCTGTGCGCAGTCGCAGGGCCGCACGATCTGCAGGACCGACGTGCCGGAGCTGCGCGCCATCGGAGAGAGTGCGGATCACTGGTCCGCATGCCACTTCGCCGAGGAGCTCGAGTCCGCTCGAGTCCGCGTCGGAGCAGTCCCATGACCGAGGCGCAGGCGGCTATCGCCGCCACGCGCGCGATGTCCGCGAACGGCGATGAGATCCTGCGCGTCGAGGGGCTCGTCAAGCACTTCCCGATCAAGGCGGGCGTCTTCAAACATACGGTCGGTCAAATCAGGGCCGTGGACGGGGTCGATCTCACAGTTCGCAACGGCGAGACGCTCGGAGTCGTCGGCGAATCCGGCTGCGGGAAGACGACGCTCGGGCGCACGATCATGAAGCTTGTGGAGCCCACCGCGGGCAGGATCATCTTCGAAGGCCGCGATATCACCGCGCTGAAGCGGCGGCAGATGCGGCCCGTCCGGCGGGACCTGCAGATCGTTTTCCAGGATCCATACGCGTCGTTGAACCCACGGATGACGGTTCGCGAGATCGTCGCCGAGCCGCTTCGCATACACGGTCTGTACCACGGCGGTGACGGCAGAAGACGGGTCGAGGAGCTCCTGACAACGGTCGGCCTGAGCGCGGAGCACGCCAATCGTTTCCCTCACGAGTTCTCGGGCGGCCAGCGACAGCGGATCGGCGTCGCGCGCGCGCTAGCCCTCAGACCGAAGCTGGTCGTGCTCGACGAGCCCGTATCAGCGCTGGATGTCTCGATCCAGGCTCAGGTGGTGAACCTCCTCGCACAGCTCCAGAAAGAGTTCGGGCTCACCTATCTCTTCATCGCCCACGACCTCTCAGTCGTGCGTCACGTCTCCGATCGGGTTTCGGTGATGTACCTCGGAAAGATCGTTGAAGTGGGAACACGCAACCAGATCTACGAGGCGCCCATGCACCCGTACACGCAGGCGCTGCTCTCCGCCGTTCCGATCGAGTCGCCAGACCTCCGGGGGCGTCGCACGCGCATCGTGCTCGAGGGTGAAGTCCCCAGCCCGGAGAACCCTCCCTCGGGGTGCCGGTTCCGGACGCGCTGCTGGAAGGCGCAGGAGATCTGCGCCCAGGAGGAGCCCGCCTTGCTCCCACGCGCGGGCGGGGACCACCCGGTCGCCTGTCACTTCGCCGAAGTGATCAGGCCCTTCAGCCTCGTCGAGAGCACCCCGCGCGACAGCGGGGCGGCGTACCCCGGCAGTCCGATCTCGCCGGAGCGGTAAGGCGCCCCGGTTCGCCGACCTCCCGGGAAACCACCTCGAGATGCCGCGCCTGCTCTTTCTCCCCCTGCTCCTCTCGGTCGCAATGTTCGCCTTCGGCTGCGGGGACAACAGCATGCCGTCGGTCCAGGAGTTCGAGCAGTCGATCGTCGCGACCCGTGACCGCGTCGACTT
Source organism: uncultured Thermoleophilia bacterium (assembly GCA_963722035.1). Classification (GTDB taxonomy): domain Bacteria; phylum Actinomycetota; class Thermoleophilia; order Gaiellales; family Gaiellaceae; genus GMQP-bins7. The sequence continues at coordinate 72,671 of CAVRLG010000016.1, read as the reverse complement.
CGCTCTGGAGCGGATCACGCGGGCGCAGTCCAGGGACGAGCTGCTCGGGCGCATGGACGAGGCGGCGGACACGATCGACGCCGCCGCCGGCGACCTCGAAGACGTCGGTGCCCCGAGGGCCTACGAGAGTGAGGCCGGGAACCTCGTCGATTCCCTGCGACAGCTCGCTTTCGACGTCCAGGCAACCGCCGACCAAATCCGGCAGCCGGGCTTCGGCGATCTCCTCCTAGGCACTCGCGGGTTGAGCTTCGAAAGCTGGGACGAGGTGAACCTCGCGCTAGCCGGTCTCCTCCGGAAGGGAATCCAGGTCGAGCCCCTGGAACGTCACTAGATCGAGCATCTGAACCACGGTAGTCGAGATCGGTCGTCGGCATCGACGCGTCTCACGGATCGTCTGCCAGCGACCTTGCACCGCTGCGAACTGGACTCGCCGGCGAACCGCCGGCGATGCTCAGAGCGCCTCGGCGAGTGCGTGCTTGTGTCTGCGGCGCTCGGCCTTGCGCTCGCGCATCCGGCGCGGATCGGGCACCGGCACCGCGGCGAGGAGGGCCTTCGTGTACTCGTCGCGTGGGTTGGTGTACACCTGGTCGGCCGAGCCCGCCTCGACGATCTTGCCGCGGTTCATGACCGCGATCTGGTCGCTCATCTCCCGGACGACTGCGAGGTCGTGGGCGATGAACAGGTAAGTGAGGCCGAACGCCTGCTGGAGATCCTTGAGCAGGTTGAGGATCTGCGCCTGGATAGAGACGTCGAGCGCAGAGACGGGCTCGTCGCAGACGATGAGCCGTGGATTCAGTGCGAGAGCGCGAGCGACGCCGATGCGCTGGCGCTGGCCGCCCGAGAACTCGTGCGGGTAACGGTTGACGAAGTCGGGGTTGAAGCCGACGACCTCGAGCAGCTCCTCGACCGTCCTGCGCCTTCGCTTCCGGTCGCCGATCTTGTGAACGAGGAGCGGCTCCCCGACGATATCGCCGATCGTCATCCGCGGATTGAGGGAGGCGTACGGATCCTGGAAGACGATCTGCATCTCCCGTCGCATCCTGCGCAGCTCGTTCCGAGGCATCGTCGTCAGCTCCTCGCCGTCGAAGCGGACCGAGCCCGACGTCGGCTTCAGGAGCTCGAGGACGCAGTAGCCGGTCGTCGACTTGCCGGACCCGGACTCGCCGACGAGCCCCAGCGTCTCGCCCTGGCGTATCTCGAAGGAGACGTCGTCCACTGCTCTGACGTAGTCGACGGTCCGGTCGAACAGGAAGCCCCCCTTGATGGGGAAGTACTTCTTCAGGTTCTTGACGACGAGCAGCGGCTCGCCGTTCCGGCTCGCGAGGCTGTCCAGCTCGGTCACGGTCATCGCGTTCCCACTGCCGTGACGGCGCGCTCCGAGGCGGGATGCGCGGAGCGGACCCAGTGGCCCGGGCGGACCTCACGCAGCTCAGGAGGCACGACAGTGCAGTCGTCCGTTCCGGCATACGGGCAGCGCGGCCCGAAGCGGCAGGCCTCCGGCGGCACGAGCAGGTCGGGTGGGCGGCCGGGAATCGACACGAGACGGCCGTTGCGCACGTCTTCGCCCTCCAGATGCGGGAGCGAGGCGAGCAAGGCCTCCGTGTAAGGGTGCTCGGGCCGGTCGAAGAGGTCGATCACTGTGGCTTGCTCGACCACCTGGCCGGCGTACATGACGAGGATGTCGTCCGCCGTCTCGGCGACGACGCCCATGTTGTGCGAGATCATCATCATCGTCATGTTGTGTTCCACGCGCAGCTCGTCCAGGAGATCGAGCACGCCTGCCTGCACGGTGACGTCGAGCGCCGTCGTCGGCTCGTCGGCGATCAGCAGCTTCGGGTTGCAGGAGATCGCGATCGCGATCATCACCCGCTGTCGCATCCCGCCCGAGAAGCGGTGTGGGTAGTCCGACAGGCGCCGAGCGGCGTCGGGGATGTGTACCTCCTCGAGCAACTCGATCGCGCGCTTCTTCGCTTGGTCGCCCGACATGTCCAGGTGGCGGCGGAGCGTCTCCGTGATCTGGGTCCCGATCGTCAGCACCGGGTTGAGTGAGGTCATCGGGTCCTGGAAGATCATCCCGATGCTCCGACCACGCACGTCCTCGAGCTCGCGCTCCTTGAGACCGGTCAGCTCCCGACCGTCGAAGCGGACCGAGCCGGAGACGACGCGTCCCGGATTCTGCACGAGCCCCATGATCGAGAGCGCCGTCACCGACTTGCCACAGCCCGACTCGCCCACGATCCCGAGCACCTTCCCCTCCTCGACGGTGAACGAGACCCCGTCGACCGCGTGCACTTCCCCCTCGCGGGTCTTGAAGTACGTCTAGAGGTCCGAGACTTCGAGCAGAGCCATCCTCAGTTGGTCTCCTTCATCCGTGGATCGAGCGCGTCGCGGAGGCCGTCCGCGATGAAAAAGGCGCTGAGGATGAGCCAGGCGATCATGAGGCTGGGAATCACGATGATGTACGGGTGCGCCTGATACTCCTGGTAGCCCTCCTGGGCCAGCGTGCCCCAGGATGCTTTCGGCGGACTGATCCCGAGTCCGATGAAGGAGAGGAACGCCTCGCCGAGGATCACACCCGGCAGCTCGAGGAAGACGAACACGATGATCACCCCGAGTGTGTTCACCAGCAGATGGCGGAACAGGATTCGGCGCCGGGGCGCACCGACCGCATAGGCGGCGCGCACGTAGTCGTTCTCCTTGAGCGTGATGATCTGGCCGCGCATCACCCGCGCGGTCGTGAACCACGAGGCGATCGTCAGGGCGACGACCATCGTCCAGAAGCTGACCGTTCCGAAGATCGCGAGCGTGATGATGGCAAACGGCAGGTAGGGAAGGCCGTAGAGCGCGTCGAGGAAGCGCATGAGCGCGTTGTCGAGCTGGCCGCCGACGAAGCCCGAGACCGCGCCGTAGGTGATCCCGACGACCATGATCGCGATTGTTGCGGCGAAGCCGATCGCGAACGACACGCGACCCCCGAGCGCCGTGCGGACGAACATGTCGCGCCCGAACTGGTCGGTCCCGAAGAAGTGCTCCAGACTCGGCGGCTGATAGGCCTGGGCGAAGTCGACGGCGTACGGGTCATACCTGCTGAAGATCGGCACGAAGATCACGTAGGCGAGCAGGAGGAGGAACGCGATGGAGGCGACGATGGAAGCCCGGTTGGCGATGAACCGGTAGTAAGCGTCTTTCCAGAGCGACGCACGGCCGAGCGCCGACCCGGCCTCGACTCCGCGCGCCTCGGCGGTGCGGGTGAGCGTCGTCCTCGAACTCGGCCCTTCGACGATGCGTAGCCTCGAACGCGGCCTCTCGCTGATCGGTGGCCATCAGGTCCGCACATCCCGTGTACGCGGATCGAGGAAGCCATAGGCGATGTCGACGACGAGGTTGGCGACGATGATGATGACGGAGAGCAGAACCGTGATCCCCATTACGACGGAGTAATCGCGGCCCGTCACCGCGGTGACGTAGTACTTGCCGATGCCGGGAATGCCGAAGATCGTCTCGATGATGAACGATCCGGTGATGAGGTAGCCGAGCAGGGGACCGGTGGCGGTGACGGCCGGGATAAGGGAGTTGCGGAGCACATGCTTCAAGACGACGACTCGCCAGCGGAGGCCCTTGGCCTTCGCAGTGCGGATGTAGTCCTGCTGCAGCGTCTCGAGCATCGAGCCGCGGACGAGGCGGGCGAAGTAGGTCATCGGGAAGATGCCGAGCGCGATCGCGGGCAGCACCCACGAGCTCGGGCCGTCCCACCCGTTGGTCGGTAATCCCGTGTAGTCCTTCAGCCGAAGGCGAAGAAGTAGATGAACAGGGTCGCGACCAGAAAGCTCGGAACCGCGAAGCCGAGGTTTGCGAAGCCCATCGCCGTATAGTCGAAGACCGAGTTCTGCTTGAGCGCCGCCAGGATCCCGAGCGGAACGCCGACGACCACGGCGAAGAGCAGCGCCAGCAGGCCGAGCTGGATCGAGACGGGGAAGTGCTGCTTGATGATGTCGTTCACCGTCTGGCTTCGCAGCACGAGCGAGGGGCCGAGGTCGAGCGTGAACACGCCCTTCACGTAGTAGAAGTACTGCCCGTACCAGGGCTGGTCGAGGTGGAACTTACGCTCGAGGTTTATCTGGATCGATTCGGGGACGGCGCGCTCGGTCGTCCGGAACGGGTTGCCCTCGATCTGCCGCATCATGACGAACGTCATGAAGATGACGAGGAGGAGCACCGGGATCGTCCACAGCACGCGTCTGACTGACAAACTTGAGCATTGGCTAGAACCTTGGCATCGACGGGGACGGCGCCTCCTTTCCTAAGCGTACGGACAGGGCGCTGGACGCGCCCTGTCCGTACCCGTCGAGATGACTTTCCGCTAACTGAGCGACACTCCCCTGTAGTTGACCGAGTCGGTGAGGCTGGTCTTGTATCCCTGCACGTACGGCTTGACCAGGGAATGGAAGACGTACCAGTAGATCGGCATGATCGGCAGCTGCGCCGTTCGGGCCGGTGAGGATCGTCTCCGCCTGCTGGTACAGCTTGAAGCGAGCGTCGTCGTTCGGCGTCCTTGCCGCCTTGTTGACGATCGCGTCGTACTTCCTGTTGCACCAGTTGGTGTTGTTGTTCCCCGAGTCGCACTTCCACAGCTCGAACCCGTTGTAGGCGTCGGGGTAGTCGTAGATCCAGCCGAGCCGATAGACGTCGACGTCTGAGTTCGGCGGCGGCCCCAGGAACTGGAGGTACTGCCCGAACTCCATGTTCTTGAGGTTGGTGGTGATCCCGAGCTCCTTCCAGAATGCCTGGACCGCCGTGGCGATCGCAGCGTGACCCGTCGACGTGTTGAAGTAGAGGTTGATGTTCCTCTTCGGGTTCTTGACCTTGGCCATCAACGCCTTGGCCTGAGCCAGCTTCGCAGTGGCGGGCATGGTGGCGTTCTTGAGGATTTCCTTGCTACCAGGGGCCCTGTTCGGCGTGAAGCCCTTGGCCGGGAACTGGCCGCCCTTCGTGACGAACTTGATGATCGCCTTGCGGTCGATGGCGAAAGCCATCGCACGGCGCTGGTTCACGTCGGGGATGTTCTTGACGTTGAACCCGTAGTAGTAGGTCCCGATCGTCCCGTTCGTCTTGTACTCCGGGTTCTTGATCCAACTGGGGACGCTGGCCGGCGCCAGGTCCGTCTCGTTGGCGTCGGCGTTGCCCGCTTTGTACGCGTTCTCGGCCGTCACGGCGTCGGTGATGATAATGAGCTCCACCTTGTTCACCTTGACGGACTTGGCGCCATGCCACCTCGGCTCCTTGGTCAGCGTCAGGGAGGCGTCGTGCTTCCAAGACGTCAGCTTGTAGGCACCGTAGGTCTGGATGTTCCCCGGCTCGGTCCACTTGTCTCCGAACTTCTCGACCGTTGCCTTGTGCACGGCGTTGAACGACTGGTGGTTCAGCTGCTGGATGAACCACGCCTGGGGCGCCTTCAACTGCACCTTGAGCACGAACTTGCTCGGGGCCGAGACCCCGACCTGTGACCGCAGGGCGTTGCAGTTCCCCGCCTTGGGATCGCAAGCGTTGTATGCCTCCGCACCCTTGATGCCGAAGAACTGGTAGGCGTAGTCGCTTCCGATCTCAGGCGAGATCGTCCGCAGCCAGGAGTACACGTAGTCCTTGGCAGTGACGGGCTGCCCGTTCGTCCACTTCAGGTCCTTGCGGAGGTTGAGCGTGACGTTCGGGCCCTTGACGACCCAGCTCTGGGCCGCTCCGGGTACCGCCTTCAGCTGAGGCGGCGGGCCAAATGTGATGAGCGACTCCATGAGGTTCGAGAGGATGCTCGCCGACGTCGTGTCGGTAGCGAGGCCCGGGTCGAGCGACGGCGGCTCGCTACCGATGATGACCCGCAGGTTCTGGGCCCTCTGCTGCGTAGCCCCGGTAGCTCCAACCGCGGCGCTGGCGACGATGATGGCGATGGCCCCTGCTGCGCCAGTCCAAAGGGTCCATCTCTTTCTCTTTCGCATTCTCTAGCCCTCCTTGTGATTACGTTCGCCTCGCTCTGCACGCTGCGGTCGTCCGCGGCGGCGAAGCGGGCGCTTATCCTAGCCGACCATCGCCCGGGGTGGAAATGTGCGGTCCTTGGGGCTTAGCCCAAACCCGAGCGATCACTGCCGTTCGTCACATATCGCACACCTCCGTCATCCCGGGCCGTGAGTGGGATTCACGTCGCATCCTTGGCAGCCTCCAGACCCCGAGGGACTTGCTGCAGCGGTCGAACGGTGGTGTTGTCCAACTCTCGCATCAGGTGCTCCTTCAGGGTCATGCGATCCTGCGCGTTCTGGATGTCGGAGCGCGGAGATCTGGGGCGTCGAGGAGTGGACGCCGAAGAACCCGCCGACTGCGACGGCCGCGGTGATTGCCGCCGCGGCTGCCGTGCCCGCACGAGCCACGCCGAAGCGCGCCGGGCCGACGTGGAAGTTGAAACTGCACGGACGGCTCCGCGAGCGGGGCTGCGCGCAGTGTGCCTGTAATCGTCTCGAGATCCATTGCGAAGGCCGAGCAAGCTGCGCACCGTCGGAGATGAGCCGCCACCAGCGCCTCCTCGAGCTCGGAGAGCTCCGTGTCGAGGCGCAGCGAGACGTGCTGGCGGGTCCGATGGCAGACCTCGGGCAGAGTCGGAACCATTCGCACCCTTAACTAGACGTCTCGGTGCCCTCGCGGTTAGTTGCGTTTCTTGTCCGCGCATCGCGAGGTCGCCCGTTGGCTAGACTCCGGCCGCTCGTCCGGGCGCGTACGCGCCGAGGATTTCCATCCGAAACCGCATCCCGAGGAGTCGAATGCAGACCACGCAGGAGCGCGACGGCCGAAACACAGGCCGGATCGTCGAGATCAAGGGCGTCGTCATCGACGCCGTGTTCGCAGATCGCCTGCCCGAGATCTACACCGCGCTCGAGATCGAGATCGCCGAGCAGGACGGCTCGACGCGAATGCTGATCGCGGAGGTGCAGCAGCACCTCGGAGACGATCGCGTTCGCGCGGTGGCGATGGACTCGACCGACGGACTGCCGCGCGGCGCGCTCTGTGTCGACACCGAGGGGCCGATCTCCGTCCCGGTGGGCGATGCCACCCTCGGTCGCCTCTGGAACGTGATCGGCGAGCCGATCGACGAGCAGGGTCCGGCTCCCGAGGGCACCGAGCGCTGGGCGATCCATCGCGACCCTCCGAGCTTCCGCGATCTCTCTCCCAAGATCGAGACGTTCGAGACCGGAATCAAGGTGGTCGACTTGATCGCGCCGTTCGTAAAGGGCGGCAAGGTCGGCTTCTTCGGCGGCGCCGGCACCGGCAAGACCGTCCTCATCCAGGAGTTGATCCACAACGTCGCCCTGCAGCACGGCGGCGTCTCCGTGTTCGCCGGCGTGGGGGAGCGGACGCGCGAGGGGAACGACCTCTGGCTCGAGATGACCGAGTCGGGTGTCATCGACAAGGTCGCCCTCGTCTACGGGCAGATGAACGAGCCGCCGGGTGCACGGCTGCGCGTGGCGCTCTCCGGCCTGACCATGGCGGAGTACTTCCGCGACCAAGGCCAGGACGTCTTGCTCTTCATCGACAACATCTTCCGCTTCGTCCAAGCGGGGTCGGAGGTATCGGCGCTGCTCGGGCGCATGCCGAGCGCCGTCGGCTACCAGCCGACGCTCGCCACCGAGATGGGGCAGTTGCAGGAGCGCATCACGTCGACGAGGACAGGCTCGGTGACCTCGGTGCAGGCCATCTACGTGCCCGCAGACGACCTGACCGACCCGGCACCCGCGGCGACGTTCGCGCATCTCGACTCCACCGTGGTTCTCGAGCGCTCGATCGTCGAGAAGGGCATCTATCCCGCGGTCGACCCGCTCAAGTCGGTGTCGCGCGCGCTGCAGCCCGGAATCGTCTCCGACGATCACTACGAGGTCGCGACGCTCGTGCAGCAGATCCTCCAGCGCTACGCCGACCTCCAGGACATCATCGCCATCCTCGGCATGGACGAGCTGACGGACGAGGACAAGGTCGTCGTCGCCAGAGCTCGCAGGATCGAGCGCTTCCTCTCGCAGCCGAACTTCGTCGCCGAGCAGTTCACCGGCACGCCGGGCAAGTACGTCAAGCTCGAGGACACGATCCGCAGCTTCCAGGCGATCATCTCCGGCGAGCACGACGAGTTGCCGGAGTCGGCGTTCTACATGGTCGGCACGATCGACGACGCGGTGGACAAGGCGCGGCAGGCCGAGGCCGTCGCGGCGTAAGGAGATCGATGTGATGATCGCTGACATTGCGGCCGCGAAGCGGACGCCTTTAGGGGTTCACGCGCGATCGGAATCCGCGCTAGCGGATTCCGATCTGACGCAGAGGTAATGGCCGAGTCGCACCCTAAGTTCGATGTCTCGCTCGTCACGCCGGACGGCGCGGCGTTCGACGGGGAGGCGGAGATGATCATCGTTCCGGGCGCGGCGGGAGAGATCGGAGTTCTCGCCCGGCATGCACCGCTCGTCGCGACGCTCAAAGCCGGCTCGACGCGCATTCATCTCAACCCGAACGAGATCCTCGAGTTCGCGACCGGCCCTGGCTTCTTCAAGGTCGAGCTCGATCGTGCCCTGGCACTCGTCGACGATGCCGTGAGCGTGAAGGAGATCGACGACGAGCGAGCGCGTGCGCAGCTGGAGGTGGCCCAGGCCGAGCTCGCGAAGGTCGACGCGGGCGAGTCGCAGGCCGACCGCTGGCAGCTCGAGCAACGGATCAAGCACGCCGAGAACCAGCTCTCGGTCTCGGGCCGCACGACCGGCTGAAGCAGCAGGAGTCGGCCGGGACTCGCCAAGTGACAGAGTGTCACAACGTCCACCCTTGCGGTTCCGCTAGCCTGAGTGGTACCTGGAGAGCTTTGAAAGGCAGCTTGGCGACCAGGATAAAAAACGCCTAAAGAGCCGAGGGCCGTCCCGGCTCCCGACCTCTTTAGGCGGGAGTCGTTTTCGTGAAGGACACCCGCGAACACCTAAGCCAGCTTCTCGCCGAGAGGATCCTCGTCCTCGACGGCGCCTGGGGTGTGCTCATCCATCGTCGGGAGTTCTCCGAGGAGGAGTACCGGGGCGAGCGCTTTCGTGATCACGCACGCGACGTCAAGGGCGATCCCGACCTCCTGAACCTGACGCGACCCGAGGTCGTCGCCGAGATCCACGACTCGTACTTCGACGCCGGTGCGGACATCACGACGACCAACACGTTCACGGCTACGCGTATCGGACAGGCCGACTACGCACTCGAGGACGCAGCCGCAGAGATGAGCCTCGAAGGTGCGCGGCTTGCGCGTCGGGTCGCTGACGAATGGACTGCGCGAACGCCCGAGAAGCCACGCTTCGTCGCAGGCTCCGTCGGTCCGCTCAATGTGACGCTCTCGCTATCTCCGAAGGTCGAGGACGCGGCCTACCGCGCGGTCACGTTCGACGCCGTGCGCGAGGCGTACGTGGAGCAGATCGCGGCGCTCCGCGACGGCGGTGTCGACCTCCTTCTGATCGAGACCATCTTCGACACCCTGAACGCCAAGGCCGCGATCGTCGCAGCGCGCGACGTCGCGCCCGAGCTGCCGCTCTGGCTTTCGTTCACCGCAGTCGACAAGAGCGGGCGCAATCTCTCCGGCCAGACTTCGGATGCGTTCTGGATCTCGGTCGAGCATGCCGAGCCGTTCATCGTCGGCGTCAACTGCTCCCTCGGAGCAACCGAGATGCGGCCGTTTCTCGAGGGGCTCTCGAACATCGCGTCGACGTATGTGTCCTGCCATCCCAACGCGGGACTTCCGAACGAGCTCGGGCTCCACGACGAGCAGGCGGCGGACACGAGCCGCTTCCTGCGCGCGTTTGCAGAGGACGGTCTCGTGAACCTCGTGGGCGGTTGCTGTGGCACGACTCCCGAGCACACCCACGCGATAGCGCGGGCGGTGGCGGGTCTACCGCCGCGTCGCGTGCCCGGTCCGTCGAAGCTGCCGCGCTTCTCCGGCCTCGACCCCTTCGTGATCGGCCCGGACACCGGGTTCGTCGTCGTCGGAGAGCGGACCAACGTGACTGGCTCGGCGAAGTTCCGGCGACTCATCGAGGCGAACGACTTCCAGAGCGCCGGTGACGTCGCACTCGAGCAGGTGAGAGGTGGGGCCAACCTGCTGGACGTCAACATGGACGCAGACCTGCTCGACGCGGAGCAGGCGATGACGACCTTCCTCAACCTGATCGCGACGGAGCCCGAGGCGGCGCGCCTGCCGATCATGGTCGACAGCTCGCGGTTCCGCGCGCTCGAGGCCGGGCTGAAGTGCGTTCAGGGGAAGGGCGTCGTCAACTCGATCTCGCTCAAGGAGGGAGAGGGGCCATTTCTCGAGCAGGCGCGCACGATCCGCCGCTACGGAGCGGCGGTCGTCGTCATGGCGTTCGACGAGCAAGGGCAGGCGGAGTCCATCGAACGGAAGGTCGAGATTCTAGGGCGGGCTTACGACCTGCTCACGAGTGAAGTAGGGCTGGGGTCAGACGCGTCGGGTCAGAGCCCGTTCGCGCCCGAGGATGTGATCCTCGACCCGAACGTCCTCGCCGTTGCTACGGGGATCGAGGAGCACGCGGGGTTCGCGAAGGCCTTCATCGAGTCGATTCCGCGCATAAAGGAGCGGTGTCCTGGAGCGCTCGTCTCGGGCGGGATCTCGAACCTCTCGTTCGCGTTCCGTGGCAACGACGCCGTGCGCGAGGCGATGCACGCGTCGTTCCTCTACCACGCCATCGGCGCGGGACTCGACATGGGGATCGTCAACGCCGGCCAGCTCGCCGTCTATGCAGACATCGAGCCGGAGCTGCTGGAGCGGGTCGAGGACGTCCTCTTCGACCGCCGACCCGACGCCACCGAGCGGCTCGTCGAGTATGCGAGCTCGGTCACCGGCGGCGCGACGGAGCGGGTGATCGATCTCTCCTGGCGCGAGGCCCCGGTCGGCGAGCGGCTCGCTCACGCGCTCGTGCACGGGATCGTCGACTTCATAGAGGAGGACACGGAGGAGGCGCGTCGCGGCGCCACTAGGCCACTCGACGTGATCGAAGGGCCGCTCATGGACGGGATGTCGATCGTCGGCGACCTCTTCGGCGCCGGGAAGATGTTCCTGCCGCAGGTCGTCAAGAGCGCTCGAGCGATGAAGCGCGCGGTGTCGTATCTCGAGCCGTACATGGAGGCCGAGAAGACGGAGCGGTCGGCGGCAGCGCGGATCGTGATGGCAACTGTGAAGGGTGACGTGCACGACATCGGAAAGAACATCGTGGGTGTCGTCCTCGGTTGCAACGGCTACGAGGTCATCGACCTCGGGGTGATGGTGCCCGCGGATCGGATCCTCGACGTCGCCGTCGAGCAAGACTGTGACTTCGTCGGCCTCTCCGGTCTCATTACTCCCTCGCTCGACGAGATGGTCGGCGTGGCCAAGGAGATGGAGCGGCGCGGGCTCGAGCTGCCGCTCTTGATCGGAGGTGCCACGACGTCGAAGCAGCACACCGCGGTGCGCATCGCGCCCGAGTACGAGCAGCCGACGCTCCACGTGCTCGACGCATCAAGGGTCGTCGGCGTCGTCGGCGACCTGCTCGACGGCGACAGGCGCGTGCGCCTCGACGGCGAGAACCGCGTCGAGCAGGAGCGGCTCCGCGCTCTCCATGCGGAGCGTGGCCGGAAGCCGTTGCTCTCCCTCCGCGAGGCCCGCACGCGGCGAACGCCGATCGACTGGCACGCCGAGGATCTCGCTGTTCCCGCATTCACGGGCTCGCGCCTGGTGCAGGAGGACATCGCCACGCTGCGGGGCTATGTGGACTGGACGTTCTTCTTCCACGCGTGGGAGCTCAAGGGACGCTATCCGGCGATCCTCGACGACCCCGAGAAGGGAGAGGTCGCGCGCGATCTCTTCGCCGCGGCGAACGAGCTCCTCGACGAGGTCGTCGACTCGGGCTCGCTCGAGGCTCGTGGCGTCCACGGGTTTTGGCCGGCGCAGGCAGAGGAGGACGACGTCGTGCTCGAAGGCGGAGTTCGCTTCCCGATGCTTCGCCAGCAAGCCGACCACGCCGACTCGCGGCCGAACCGCTCGCTGGCGGATTACGTCGCACCCGCGTCGACCGGTCTCAGCGACTACGTCGGGGCGTTCGCCGTCGCGATCCACGGGGCGGGGGAGCTCGCAGTCCGTTTCGAGTCCGAGCTGGACGACTACCGCGCGATCATGATCCGCGCTCTTGCCGATCGCCTTGCCGAGGCGTTTGCCGAGCGGCTCCACGAAATCGCGCGCCATCAATGGCACTCGCCGGACGAGGACCTCGCAGGGAAGGATCTGATCGAGGAGCGCTTCCGTGGCATCAGGCCTGCCTTCGGCTACCCGGCGTGCCCCGATCACTCCGAGAAGGGGACGTTGCTCGCGCTGCTCGACGCGGAACGTGCAGGTGTGGGCATGACCGAGAGTTTCGCGACGATTCCGGCAGCCAGCGTGAGCGGTCTCTATTTTGGACATCCCCAAGCCCGGTACTTCTCGATCGGGAGGATCGGGAAGGATCAGGTTGCCGACTACGCGCAGCGAAAAAGGATGGACATTGCCGAGGCCGAGCGCTGGTTGCGCGTGAACCTCGCCTACGAGCCGTCGTAACGTGCTTACGATGAGATCGATGCGCCGCCTCCTCGTTTTCGCGCTGCTGCTCGCGCTGCTGCCCGTCGGCACGGCGCTTGCCAACCATCTCGACCCGCAGAAGAGAATCCGTCCAGCCGACCAGGCCCGAGCCCGCGCGATGCTGCTCAAGAAGACGGATCTAGGCCTTGCGTACCGCGCAGAGCGCTCGAATAGTCCGGACACCGAAGTCGACTGTGCCGGGCTCGACGAGTCCGACCTCACAGTGACCGGAGAGGCCGAGTCGCCGACGTTCACCCTCGGCGTTTCGTTCCTGTCCTCCAGCGCTCAGGTGTACGAGTCTTTCGCAGACGCAAATGCGTCCTGGAAGCGGGGCACCGGCACTGCAGGCACGCGGTGCATCACAGCCACACTTCGCCGTGAGTTCGCGAAACAGGGCATCCGGCTCCAGTCGCTGCGGAAGATCGCGTTCCCGCGCGTGTCTCAGCGTACGGCCGCGTACCGCGTAGCCCTCCTTGCCAGCGTGCAAGGGCAGGAGGTGCCTGTCTACGTCGACCTTGTGATCCTCATGCACTCGCGCGCTCAGGCTGCTCTGTACTTCGGCTCCGGTCTGGCGACCACGGCCAGAGCTGAGGAGTTGCGGCTCGCGCGGGTTGTCGCAGGTCACATGGCGAAGGCGATGCGCGGCTCGTAGCAAGGGCAGGCGGCACGTCACAGGCGACGAACCCCCATGGCCATTGAGGACAAGGCCGAAAGCGCCGTAGAGAGAATCGAGAACAGGTGGTAGGTTCACGACCGGTCGTGGAGAGCTCAAGCCGTCTCGGCCTTCTTCGCCGGTCGCCGTCCTTCGGATACCTCTTCCTTGCCACGGCCGGGTCGAGCTTCGGCACCTATCTCGCAGTCATCGCGCTCATCGTCTCGATCAAGGACCTCACGGAGTCGGGAGTCTGGGTCGCTGCTCTCCTGATCGCCGACTTCTTCCCGATCGTCGTCATCGGGCTCCTGCTCGGCCCTCTCATCGACCGGCTCTCGCGACGAGGGTTGATGATCGCTTCCGACCTCCTCCGCTTCGGCGTCTTCGCCGCTCTCCCGTTCGTCGACAATGCGGCCACGATCGTCGCCTTGGCCGCTGTCGCGGGCATCGCGACCGGGTTCTTCATGCCCGCCGCCAACGCTGGTCTGCCGAACCTCGTTCCGGACGAGGAGCTCCCGAACGCGAACTCGCTCGTCCAGACGATGGAAAACCTCGCCTGGATGGTCGGGCCGGTCGTAGGAGGGCTCATGCTCGCGGCCTGGGGGAGCTCTGTGCCGTACGCGGTGAACGCGGTGACGTTCCTGGTGTCGGCGGTGCTCATCGCACGCATCCCACGGGGAATGCTGCAATCGGAAGAGCCGCTGACCCGTGGCCATTGGCGCGACGTCGCGGACGGACTTCGGCTCGTCGTTACCGCGCGCCCGCTTCTCACCGTGCTCATCGTCTGGAATGTCGTCTTGATCGGCGCCGGCGCGGTGAACGTCGCCGAAGTCTTCTTCGCAAAGGACACCCTCGATGCCGGCGATCTGGGTTTCGGCGCGATCATTGCCGCGAGCGGGGTGGGTCTTGTGCTCGGGAGCTTCCTCGCCCCCGTCGCACTCGGGAAGGTCGGTCTGCGTCGCCACTACGTCGGCTCGATCGCTTTGATGGCTGCCGGTTGGGGGGGTGCGGCCCTCAGCGGGACGATCTGGCTCGCGGTTCCATTCGTCGTCGGAGGCGCGGCGGGGAACGGCGCGGCGATCATCTGCAACAGACTCCTCGTCCAACGCGGCGCGCCTGACCGCTATCGGGGCCGGGCGCTCGCGACGATCATGAGCTCGAACTACGCAGTGCTCGGTCTCTCGATGGCCGCCGCAGGTGTCCTCATCGGCACGTTCGGCGCGAGAGCCGTCTGGATGGCCGCCGGCGTTCTCTACCTCATGGGTGCAGTCGTCGCGCTCGTCATGACCCGCTGGCTGCCCGTCGCTCAGGAGGAAGAGTGGAGTGCCGTCGAGGCGAGCTCGGAGTCCGCGGTCGCGTCGCTGGTCAACGGCCAGCCGGAGATCGAGCCGGAGGAGGTTATGAACGGCATCCCAACGGCTCCGCTCGAGCGGATTGCGACACTGCTCGAGGAGATCGAGGCACGTCGCGCAGCAGAAGCCGGACGTCCAGCACCCGGCTGAGTCGGTCGCGGACTCCCGTCTTGCGCTGAATAGAGTCCAAGCGTGCCACGGAAGGAGCTGACGCTCGAGGAGCTCGTCGAAGGTGTGCGCGGCGGAGATCGTCGCGCGCTCGCGCGCGCGATCTCGCTCGTCGAGGACGGCAACCCGCTTGCATACCCGCTCGTGCGCGATCTCTATCCCGAGACCGGGAAGGCGGCCGTGATCGGCATCACCGGCCCTCCCGGAGTCGGCAAGTCGAGCCTGATCGCGGCACTCGTGGCGCACGTGCGCGAGCTCGACAGGACGGTCGGGGTCGTCTCGGTCGACCCCTCGAGCCCGTTCTCACGGGGCGCATTGCTGGGCGATCGCATCCGTCTCTCGGATCACTTCCTCGACCCGGGCGTGTACATCCGCTCGATGGGGACCCGCGGGCACCTCGGAGGCCTCGCGGAGGCGACGCTCCAGTCGGTGCTCCTGCTCGATGCGTCTCGCAAGGACGTCGTCTTCGTGGAGACGGTAGGTGCGGGTCAGAGCGAGGTCGAGGTCACAGGGATAGCCGACACCGTGCTGCTGGTTCTCATGCCCGGCTCCGGCGACTCCGTCCAGGCGCTCAAGGCCGGGATCATGGAGATTCCCGATGTGATCGCAATCAACAAGATGGATCACCCCGGTGCGAAAACGATGTTCAACGAGGTGCGCTCGATCGTCGGTCTCGCCGAGCCCGATCGCCGCCCGGCGATCCTTCTGACCGAGGCCATTCGAGGTGAGAACGTGGCCGAGTTGTGGACGGCGCTCGAGGAGCACCGAGCGGCGCTCTCGAGTGACGGTCGCCTCGAGGAGCGGCGTCGGCGAAACCTCGCCGCCGAGGTGTTCGCGGTGGCATCGAGTCGAGCGAAGAGCCATCTTCAGGCAGCGGTTGCCGGCGACCCGGAGCTGCATCGTGTCCTCGAGGCCGTCGAGCGCCGCGAGCTCGATCCGCTGAGCGCAGTTCGGGAGATCATGGAGGAGGTCTTCCAGATACGCACGGATGACGGGTCCGAACCATGAGCGACACGCCGTCCATCTCTGACATCAGCGCCGCGCGCGAGCGTCTTGCGGGCGTCGCGCGCGAGACTCCCGTCCACCTGACGGAGACGTTCTCGCGGTTGACGGGTCGCCAGGTGCTCCTCAAGGCGGAGAACCTCCAGCGAACGGGCTCGTTCAAGATCCGCGGCGCGTACAACACGATCGCCACACTTGGCGAAGCGGAGCGGGCGGCGGGTGTAGTTGCCGCGAGCGCCGGGAACCACGGCCAGGCCGTGGCCTGGGCGGCCCGGGAAGCGGGCATCTCCGCGACGATCTTCATGCCTCAAGACGCGCCGATGGCGAAGGTCGAGGCCACACGCTCGTACGGCGGGACGACCGAGCTCGTCGGGGAAGGATTCGAGGATGCGGTCGCCGCCGCGCAAGCACACGTCGAGCGCACCGGTGCGACCCTGGTGCACGCCTTCGAGGACGAGCGAGTAATCGCAGGGCAGGGGACGATCGGGCTGGAGCTCGCCGAGCAGGCACCGGACGCGGACACCGTGCTGATCCCGATCGGTGGTGGAGGGCTCGCCGCGGGGATCGCCCTGGCACTCGAGGAGCTTCGCCCGTCCGCGCGAGTCGTCGGCATTGTCTGCCAGCCGGGCTACACGATCGCGGACGGCATCGCCGTCAAGTACCGCGGCGAGCTGGCGTCAGCGATTCTCGAGCGTGTCCTCGACGACACCGTGTCCGTCTCGGACGAGGAGATCTCGGAGGCGCTCGTTCTCTGCGTGGAGCGCACGAAGCTGCTCGTCGAGGGAGCTGGGGCCGTCGGTCTCGCGGCCTTGCTCGCAGGGCGGATACCGGGCTCCGGATCCGTCGCCGTTGTGCTCTCGGGGGGGAACATCGACGCGACGACGCTCATCTCCGTCCTTCGCCACGGACTGACGCAGGCGGGCCGCTTCCTCGCCGTCCGGCTGCTCATCCCGGATCGCCCAGGGGAGCTGCGCAGCGTGCTCGACCTCGTCGCCACCGGCCGTGGCAACGTCATATCCGTGGACCACCACCGCGAGGGGAGAACGACGAGCGCGCTGCAGACGGAGATCGAGCTCGTGATCTCCACGCGCGACCAGGAACACTGCGAGGAGCTTCTTGCGGCGATGCGCTCGGCCGGCCACACTGTGGAGCGGGTCGGCCCGCCGTCGTAGACTCGCCGGATGCTGGCGTGCCCGTCCTGCGGGTTCGAGAACGCCGAAAGCGCCAAGTTCTGCTCGGAGTGCGGGACTTCGCTCGTCGCGGTGCCGGCACTGCGCGCGAGGAGCGGAAGGTCGTCACCGTCGTCTTCGCCGACCTCGTCGGCTCGACGGCTCGCGCCGAGCGGCTCGACCCCGAGGACGTGCGCGCGATTCTCGCGCCCGTACCACGACGCGGCTGCGCCACGAGCTCGAGCGTCACGGCGGGACGGTCGAGAAGTTCATCGGCGACGCAGTCGTGGGCGTCTTCGGCGCGCCGGTCGCGCACGAGGACGATCCCGAGCGTGCCGTTCGTGCGGCGCTCGCGATCCAGGAGGCGATCGCCGAGCTGAACGAGGCCGATCCGGCGCTCCAGCTCGAGGTACGGATCGGTGTCAACACAGGCGAGGCGCTCGTCGCGCTCGGCGCCCGCCCGGAGCGCGGGCGAGGCGATGGTCGCCGGCGACGTCGATGAACACCGCGGCGCGCCTCCAGGCCGCCGCTCCGCCGAGCGGCATCCTCGTCGGCGAGCACGACGTTCCGGGCGACCGACGCGCGCGATCGAGTACCGCGAGGCCGAGCCGGTCACGGCGAAGGGAAAGGCCGAGCCGGTCCCGCGTCTGGCACGCGCTCGCAGCCGCGATCGCGCTTCGGCGATCGACCTCGTCCAGCCGGCGGCGCGCGCGCTCGTCGGCCGCGAGCGCGAGCTCGACCTCCTCGCGCGACGCGCTCGCGCGCGTCCGGCGCGGACGCGAGACGCCGCAGCTCGTGACCCTCGTCGGCGTGCCCGGAATCGGCAAGTGCCGACTCGTCTGCGAGCTCTTCGGCGATCGTCGACGCGCGATCCCGAGCTCATCTACTGGCGGCAGGGCCGTTCGCCTGCCCTACGGCGACGGGCGTCACGCTTCTGGGCGCTCGGCGAGATGGCGAAGGCGCATGCCGGCATCCTCGAGTCCGACTCGAGCGCCGAGTGCGGCGGACGAAGCTCGAGCCGCGCGGTCGCAGAGCTGCTCGCCGGACGAGCGACGAGGCGACTGGGTCGCAGCGACATCTCCGTCCGCTCGTCGGGCTCGGCGGCCGAGGCCGACGCGAGCGCCGAGCGCCGCCAGCGAGGCGTTCGCCGCCTGGCGCCGCTTCTTCGAGGCGCTCGCCGAGCGAGCGCCCGCTCGTGCTCGTCTTCGAGGATCTCCACTGGGCCGACGACGGCCTGCTCGACTTCGTCGACGAGCTCGCCGACGTGGGTCAGCGACGTGCCGCTGCTCGTCCTCTGCTACGGCCCGGCCGGAGCTGCTCGAGCGGCGTCCCGGGCTGGGGTGGCGGGAAGCGCAACGCGGCGACCGTCTCGCTCGCGCCGCTCTCGGACGACGAGACTGCGCGTCTGCTCGCCGCGCTCCTCGACCGGCCGCTGCTCCCGGCCGAGACGCAGGCCGCGCTGCTCGCAGCGCGCCGGCGGCAATCCGCTGTACGCGGAGGAGTACGTGCGCATGCTGCGCGACCGGCGGCGACGGCGAGCTCGGCGCTCCCGGAGACGGTCCAGGGCATCGTCGCGGCCCGGCTCGACGCGCTGCTCGAGACGACGAGAAGGCGCTGCTCCAGGACGCGGCCGTCCTCGGCAAGGTCTTCTGGACCGGACGCGCTCGCCGTCGCTCGGCGGGACTCGAGTCGCTCGACGCTCGAGGAGCGTCTGCACGCGCTCGAGCGCAAGGAGTTCGTCCGCCGCGAGCGGCGGTCGGCCGTCGCCGGCGAGGCGCAGTACGCGTTCCGGCACGTGCTCGTCCGCGACGTCGCCTACGGCCAGATGCCGCGGCCGAGCGCGCCGGACAGGCACCGGCGGGCCGCCGAGTGGATCGAGTCGCTCGCCCACGACCGCGCCGAGGACCGCGTCGGAGATGCTCGCGCACCACTACCTCGCAGCGCTCGAGTACGCGCGAAGCGCCGGTCGACGACGTCGACGAGCTCGTCGGCCGCGCAGCCCGCCGCGCTCCAGCGAGGCCGGAGAGCGAGCCTTCGCTCTGCAGCGCGTTCGCCGGCGGCGGCGCGTTACTACGCGCTCTGCGCTCGAGCTCGGCCGAGCTACGACGCGAAGCGTCTGCTGGCCTATGGGCGGGCTCCTGAGCATCAGCGCACGGGCGCGGCGAGGAGGTGCTCTCGAGGGCGGTCGAGGCGGCGCTTCGCCGTCGGCGACACGCCGGAGACGGCTGCGGAGGCCGAGATCGAGCTCGGCGAGCCTCTCGCTTGCATCCGCGGCAACCGCGACGCTGCGTCCGCAGTCACTTCGAGCGTGCGGCCGCGCTCGTCGCGGATCGTCCCGCCTTCCGCGCTCGAAGGCGTGTCGTCACGAGCAGCGTCTCTCGCTTCCTCATGCTCGCCGGACGGAGCGACGAAGCGATCCGGATCGGGCGGCGAAGCGCTCGCGATGGCGGAGCGAGCTCGGCCTCGACGAGCGTGCGGCGCACGCGCTCAACAACATCGGCGCTGGCGAAGGCGAGCATCGGCGACCTCTCGCGGCTCGACGGACTCGACGCGCGAGCATCGATATCGCGCTCTCGAGCTCAACTCACCCGAGGCACGCCGCGGGCTACAACAACCTCGGCTCGCTCATCCTCTCACGCTCGGGGACCTTCCGCGCGCGGATGCGAGCTCCACCGCGAGGCCGCTCGCGGTCGCGGAGCGCTTCGGAACTCGCGCGTGGACGTCTACTGGGTGCGGAGCCGAGCTCGCGCTCGACGTCTACTACGCGGGTCGCTGGGACGAAGCGCTCGAGCGCTCGACGAGCTGATCGCGGAGTCGCGGCCGGCGGGAACCGCCGACTACATGGAGACGAGCTGCCGCGACGTCCGGCTCGAGATACGTTCTCGCGCGCGGTGACGTCGAGCGGCGCCGTCGCCGACGCCATCGCTGCGCCTCGAGCTCGCGCGCCGGAGATCAAGGACCCGCAGGTTCTCTAGCCGGCGCTCGCGCGGGCTGCCGCCTGACGTCGTTCCTCGGCGCGGGCGCAGGCGCGAACGCTCGTCAGGTGGACGCTCGCTCGAGACGTCGCCGACGGAAGGCGTGCAGCACTCCGCGAGCTTCTGGGCGCTCGACCTGGCCGTCGTCATGCGACCGCCCTCGGTCGACGGAGCGAGTTCCTCGAGCGCGCGCCAGACGCTCGCGGCGTCGACGCCGTGGCTCGAGGCGGCGATCGCTTTCTGCGACGAGGGCGACTCGAGCGCGCGGCCGACCTCTGGGCGACGATCGGCTCGCTGCCCGACGAGGCGCTCGCACGCCTCGCGCGCAGCCGAGAAGCTCGCTCGCCGCCGGTCGCCGCGCGGAGGCCGACGAGCAGCTCGAGCCGGGCGCTTGCGTTCTTCCGCTCGGTCGGCGCGACGCCGCTACATCCGCGAGGCGGAGGAGCTGTCTGGCCGCCGCGAGCCTCAGGAGCCGCAGCGGCGAAACTCGACTGTGGGACGGCCCGATGCCGCCCAGCTGTCGATGCCGCCGTTCACCACCGGGTGCGCGTCGAATCCGCGTGCAGCGAGGATGCTCGCTGCGATCGCGGCCCGCGGGCCCGTCTCACAGATCGTCACGATCGGCCGGTCCCGGGGAAGGTCGGACTCCCCGAGCGCAAGCAAGCGATAGGGGATATTGCGGCTGCCCGCGATGTACCCGCTGTCGCGTTCGTCCTTCTCCCTGACATCGATGAGCTCAGCGCCCTCGGCGAGCAGGCCGTCGAGCTCGTCGACCGTCACCAGAGCCAGCGTCTCGGGCCCGGCGCCGAGGACGTAACCCGGGATGTCGAGTAGCCCGACCGAGCGCAGCGAGCGGATGGCATCTGCGGCTTCGCGCGCATCCGCCGCCGATACGACGACAGGACTCGAGTCGAGGACGAAGGCTGCCTTCGTCGAGAAGCTCGCTCCCGAGATCGGCACGCTGAGCGCGCCCGCGAAGTGACCCTGCGCGAAGACTTCGACCGGCCTCACGTCCAGAACTTGCGTGTGCTCTGGAGGCACGGGAAGCTCCGCAGGCTCCGGCACGGCGGCGATGAACGGGCCGCGGTTCAGCTCCACGATCTGCTCCATATTCGGTGGGCGAGGCGCTGAGACGGAAGCCGACTCGGCGATGAACAGCGCTACATCGTCGTACGCGAGCGCAGGGTTGAAGCGCCGCTCGAAGCCGATCGTCGTCGATGCCTTGGAGCTCATCGCCTTGCCGCAGAGCGACCCCGCGACGTGCCCGGGATAGACCTCGACGCCGTCTCCGAGGTCGACAAGACGTCGGAGCGAGTGAAACAGACTCTCGGCGCCCTCGCGTGACTCGACGGCCAGATCCGGCCGAGCTGCGTCGCCGACGAAGAGCGAGTCGCCGGTGAGGACGATCCAGGGATCCGGTCCGCGCGAAAGATCGCTGACCGCGAGACAGCAGTGCTCCGGTCGGTGGCCGGGTGTGTGGATACACCGCAGTACGACCTCCCCCACCGCAATCTCGTCACCGTCTTCCATCGGATCGCTCGGGTACTCCGCGTCGGCGAGCGGGTGAATGCTCACGGGGACAGCGTGCTCCAGCGCCAGTCGTCCGTGGCCCGAGACGTGGTCGGCGTGCGTGTGCGTCTCGATCGTCCTGACGATGCGAACGCCTTGCCGCTCGGCGTCTTCGAGGTACTGCTCGATCGCGAAGGCCGGATCGACCACGACCGCGGTCTGGGTCTCTGCGTCGCCGACGAGGTAGGACGCGCAACCGAGAGCGTCGTCGACGAACTGCGTGAAGATCACGACACGCGACCGTAGCAGCGACAACCGCTATTTCTCTTGAAGTGAGCGCTCCCGACGCCGCCACGAGATGATCGCGACCGCTGCGACAACGAGCAAGCCGATCAAGCCGACCGCGCCCGCTAGCACCAGGTTCTGCGACGGGCTCTCGTCACTGGGTAGCACGGTGATCATCACCGGCCAGCGCACGACCTCCCCGCCGTCGTAACTCTGCTCGGCCTCAAGTAGCAAGACCCCGGGCTCGGCGTCGGCCTTTATCGTCATGCCGAAGCTCTCCTCCTCGCCCGGCGCGAGTGACCCGCCCCTCCAGCTCGCGGTCAAGCCTCCCGCCTGCTCGCTCCAGCCCTCGGCAGCATGAGCGTGCTCGATCTCGAGTCCGGGCGCGACGGTGATCGAGAATCCCGTCATCGGCTCGTCCCGCTCGTTCGGCGTCGAGAGCGCGATCGACCTCGAGCTCCTGATTCGGAAGGAACGCCGGAGTGGCCACGACGTGAGCGGCCGCCTGTCCCGCGAGGAGAAGCCCGACGGCGACGCTACAGGCCGAGATGGCGAGCGATGACCATCCGCTGCACCTCATTCGTGCCCTCGCCGATCTCCAGGATCTTCTGATCGCGGTAGAGACGCGAGATCGCCGACTCTTCCATGTACCCGTACCCGCCGTGGATCAGGAGCGCGGCATTCACGACGCGGTTCGAAAGCTCGCCCGTGTACAGCTTGGCCATCGCGGCTTCTCGCGCGAACGGACGGTCCTGATCTTTCAACCAGGCGGCCTTGTAGACAAGCGCGCGTCCTGCCTCGATCTCGGTCGCCATGTCGGCGAGCTTGAACCGGACCGCCTGGAAGGCTGCGATCGGCTTCCCGAATTGCTCCCGCTCCCGCGCGTAGGCGTACGCGAGGTCGTACGCGCCCTGCGCGAGTCCGACCCCCATCGCAGCCACAGATATGCGTCCGCCGTCGAGGATCTCGAGGAACTGCTGGAACCCGGCTCCGCGTTTGCCCAGGAGGTTCCCCTCGGGCACCGCGCAGCCCTCGAAGGAAAGCTCGCGAGTGTCGGACGCGCGCCAGCCGAGCTTGTGCATCGGCGCCGAGATGGTGTAACCAGGAGTTCCGTTCTCGACCACGAGGTTGGAGATCTCGTCGTCGCCGGTGCGTGCCGTGATCGTCACGCCCCAGGTGATGTCCGTGCCGGCATTCGTGATGAAGAGCTTGGAGCCCGAGATCGTCCAGGAGCCGTCGCGGAGCTCGGCGGTCGTCCGCGTCGCTCCCGCGTCCGAGCCGGCCCCGGCCTCCGTAAGCCCGAAAGCGGCCAGCCGCTTGCCTGACGCGAGGTCGGGGAGCCAGCGACGCTTCTGCTCCTCCGTCCCGTAGAGCAGGATCGGCATCGTCCCGAGCGAGGTGTGCGCGGCGACGGTGATCGCCACGGAGGAGTCGATACGCGTCAGCTCCTCGATCGCGATCGCGTAGGACGCCGTGTCGCCTCCGGCGCCTCCGTACTCCTCGGGGATCGGGAGACCCATGAGCCCGAGGTCGGCCAACTCGGAGACGAGCTCATACGGAAAGCGTCCCTCGAGGTCGAGAGCCGCGGCCGCCGGCCCGACGCGTTCTCGCGCAAATATTCGGACGGTGTCGCGGATCAGCTCCTGTTCGGGAGTGAGGTCGAAGTCCACGCGCGCGGATGGTATCCGCGCGGTAGGCTCCGCCCGGTCCGAGTGGAGAGGAGGCAGTGATGGCCAGTGTTCAGGAGTTCTTCGAAGGTCTGGCGGCGCGGGTACCGGCGGATCGGGTAGCCGGGATGAACAACACGTACGTCTTCGACATCGAGGGCGCCGGGGCCTGGACCGTCGCGATCGCAAACGGACTGATCGAAGTCACCGAGGGAATCGGCGAAGCTGACACCACGTTCTCGGCGAGCGAGGAGAGCTTCGAGAAGATCGTCGCAGGCGAGCAGAACCCGACGACGGCGTACATGACGGGAAAGCTCAAGATCAAGGGCGACATGGGCGCCGCGATGAAGCTCCAGAAGCTGTTCTGACGCTCGGCCTCGCCGCTCCTTAGAATCGCCGCCGTGATCCTGCTGATCCGCTTCCTTGTCCTCTGGGGCATCAACGTCCTTGCGTTGATCGTCGTCGACTGGATGTTCGACGGCGTCACGATCGAGCGGTGGGGCTCACTGCTGCTCGGCGCGTTCGTGCTGACGATCGGAAACACCATCCTGAAGCCGATCCTCGCGATCCTCACGCTCCCGCTCATCCTCGTCACGTTCGGCCTCGCCTACTTCGCCCTCAACGTCCTGATGCTTGCGCTCGCCGAGTGGATCGCTCCCAACTTCGTCATCAACGGGTTCTGGACCTACGTCGGGGCGACGATCGTCGTCTGGCTCGTGAACATCACGGTCGGCTGGTTGCTCGACCGCGTACGCGGGTAAGCCATGACCTCGTACGAGCTCTGGTTGTTCCTCCACATCAGTGCGGCGATCGTCTGGATCGGCGGAGGTGTCGTGGCTCAGGTTTTCGGCGCGCTCGCCAAGCGCTCGGCCGATCCAGCCCGCACGGCTGCATTCGGACAGGACATGTCTTTCGTGGCACTCAAGGTCTTCCTCCCAGCGTCGCTCGTCCTCCTCGCGTCCGGTGTGTTGCTCACGGAGGACGGGAACTGGGACTGGAGCGAGCTCTTCATCGTCCTCGGTTTGGTGGGCTGGGCCTTGGTCTCGATCACAGCATTCGGCTACATCACCCGTGGGATGGGTCGAGTAGGCGCGCAGATGGCCGCACAGGGTCCAACTCCCGAGCTTGCGGCACAGGTCGGCCGGCTCGTGCTGCTGGGCCGCCTGGTGCTCCTCGTTCTCTTCGCGATCGTCTTCGTGATGGTCGTAAAGCCCGGTAGCTAACTCTCGAGCTCGACGAGGAGTGCGCCGCCGGCGACGCGATCGCCCGGGGCGATGTGGACGGACTTCACTCTTCCCTCGAACGGTGAGTTGACGGGGATCTCCATCTTCATCGCCTCGAGAACGACGAGCGCCTGGCGAGCCTTGACGTCACTGCCGGGCTCGACCTCGACTCGGATCACCGTGCCCGGCATTGGCGCGACGACCGTGCTCTCGCCGTGCGTGGGGCCATGACGATGCGACTCCAGATCGACGTCCGGCGGAGCTGCGGGTGGCGGCGCCGGAAGATTCAGGCGCCACGGTGCTCGCCAGGCGGCCGGGGCCTGCACGAGTGGTACGTGGGAGAGGGGTGGATACTCGGTCAGGAAGGCGGTCGTCGCCTCGCCGACTCGAATCACCGGATGCGAGACGAGCCAGCGCAGGAACGGGAGGTTCGTGGTGACGCCCTCGATCACGATCTCGTCAAGGGCGGCGGCGAGCGCGTCGAGGGCGTCACGCCGATGACGCCCGTGGGCAATGAGCTTTACGAGCATCGGGTCGTAGGCGAGCCCGACCTCGTCTCCCTCTTCGACCCCGGCATCCACGCGGATTCCTCGCGGCCATTCACTTTGCAACAGACTGTTGCTTGGCAGCTTGAGCCGCTCGATCCGTCCCGTCTGCGGGAGAAAGCTGCGTGGATCCTCGGCGTAGAGCCGGACCTCGACCGCATGCCCATCGACTTTGCAACAGTCTGTTGCAAGGCGTTCTCCCTCGGCGATGCGGATCTGACGTTCGACGAGGTCGAGGCCCGTGACCGCCTCGGTCACCGGGTGCTCGACCTGGATCCGGCCGTTGAGCTCGAGGAAGAAGAACTCACCCTGGTGGACGACGAACTCGACCGTCCCTGCGCTGCGGTATTCGATCGCCTTGCCGAACGTCACCGCTGCGTCGAGCATCCGGGCTCTCAGCCCCGCGTCGAGGTGCGGTGCCGGGGATTCCTCCAGCACCTTCTGATGACGGCGCTGCACGGAGCAGTCCCTCTCACCGAGCGTGACGACGTGCCCGTGTGCGTCCGCGAGCAGCTGTACCTCGACGTGGCGAGGACGCTCGAGGTACCGCTCGCAGTAGAGGGTGCCGTCGTTGAAGGCTCCCGCGGCCTCTCGCTCAGCTGCGGCGAGTGCGTCGTCGAGCTCGACCTGCGACCGAACGACGCGCATCCCTCGGCCGCCACCTCCCGCTGCAGCCTTGACGAGCAGAGGAAATCCGATCTCCTCTGCTGTTCCGTCGGGGAGCACCGGAACTCCAGCTTCGCGGGCGATCCGCTTGGCCGCAAGCTTGTCGCCGCCGAGCCGAAGCGCCTCCCGCGACGGGCCGACCCACGTCAGCCCTGCGGCCTCGACGGCTTCTGCAAAGTCGCCGCGCTCCGCCAGGAATCCGTAGCCGGGATGGATCGCGTCGGCCCCGCTCGCCTTTGCCGCACGGATGTGTTCTTCCTGATGGAGGTAGCTCGCAATCTCGACCGTGTCATCCGCCGATCGCGCGTGGAGTGAGCCTCTGTCGTCGGGCGCAACGACGGCGACCGTGGCGATGTCGAGTTCGCGGCACGTGCGGAACACGCGGATCGCGATCTCACCGCGATTGGCTACGAGCAGCTTCGCGATCGGCACGCGCCCACTCTACGGCGACGACCCGGGTGGGCCAGATCTGAAGTACCTTCGGCCACGCTGATCCCGCTTCTCCCCTGACCTATCGATCGCGATGGCTCGTAAGGAAGCTTTGAACATCCGGTTCGGTTTCGACTTTTCCGGGTACCGTCGAAGCTATGAGAGCTCTGATGCTCGGGTTGGCCCTGCTCGTGTTCGCGCTCTACTCGGGTGGTCCGGCCGCGGCCGCACCCGGTGTGCGGTTCGGTATTCAAGATGACGCCTGGCTCCAGTACGGGCCGGGAACACTGAGCTCCCGTGCCGCGACCCTCGACCGACTCGGGCTCGAGGTCGTGCGCGTCACCGTCAACTGGCACGACGTCGAACGGGCTCCCGGGAGCTACACGTGGCGTCGTACCGACGCATTGCTCAACGCCTTGAACTCGCGGGGACTCGATCCCGTCGTGACGCTCTGGGGCACACCGGGGTGGGCGAACGAAGGTCAGGCGCCCAACCGACTCCCCGATCAGGCCGCCGACTTTGCGAACTTCGCTCGCACGATTGCTGCGCGCTATGGCTTCGTCGATCACTGGGTGATCTGGAACGAGCCGAACCAGCGCCGTTGGCTCGACCCGGTCTCGCCTGGGCAGTACGTCTCGAAGCTTCTGAACCCGGCGTACCAAGCAATCAAGAGCGTCGCCCCTTCTGCCAAGGTCGCGGGTGGGGTCACGGCTCCGCGCGGCAACGCGGGGGGCATGTCGCCCGTGAACTTCCTGCGCCTCATGGATCGTGCGGGAGCCCGTCTCGATGCGTACGCGCACCACCCGTACCCGGCGAACTCGAGCGAGACGCCCTATCAAGGCGCGTGCAAAGGATGCAAGACAATCACGATGGGAACGCTCGAACGGCTCGTCCGCGAGGTCAACCGCGCATTCCCCCGTGCGCGCATATGGCTGACGGAGTACGGCTACCAGACGACCCCGGATCCGTTCGGCGTCTCCCCGGAGCTCCAGGCGCGCTACATCGCCCACGCGGCGCGCCGGGTGTACGCGCTGCCGAAGGTGGACATGCTGATCCACTACCTCTACCGCGACGAGCCGGATCTCGCGCGCTGGCAGAGTGGGCTCGAGACCGTCGACGGACGGGTCAAGCCGGCGATGAGCGCCACGATGCTCCCGTTCGCCCAGGTGTCCCGTCGCGG
Source organism: uncultured Thermoleophilia bacterium (assembly GCA_963722035.1). Taxonomy (GTDB): domain Bacteria; phylum Actinomycetota; class Thermoleophilia; order Gaiellales; family Gaiellaceae; genus GMQP-bins7. Next base: position 45,206 of record CAVRLG010000016.1, on the reverse strand, counting down.
CTCGGCGACGAGGGTGTGGGGGCAGATTCGCCCGGGCAAAGGTTCTCAGCGCTACTCGCTGCAACTCTTGAGCGGCGGACGCTGGGTAACGCTCGGCGGCGTCCGGACGACGTCGACGAGTGGCTACCTTGCCCGTCGGATCTCCGCGCAGCGAGGCGACAAGCTTCGGCTGTGGTATCCCGCCGCACGCGTTGCGAGCCCGGTTCTCGCCGTTCGGTGAGGGCTCGTGGCTGAGGCGCACACAGGCCGGCTTTTCGACCACGTTCATCTGCGAGTCGCGGATCTCCAGGCGAGCAAGCGGTTCTATGCCGGCGCACTCGTCCCGCTCGGGCTGTCCCTCACACGCGAAGGAGAAGGATCGTTCTTGGTCGACGAGCTCTACGTCAGTGACGACGGCCCGGTTACGAGCGGGCTGCACATCGCGTTCCAGGCGCGAGATCGCGAGTCCGTGGAGCGGTTCCACAAGGCCGCAATCGCGGCGGGCGGCCGAGACAACGGTGCGCCGGGTGAGCGGCCGTATCACCCGGGCTACTACGCCGCGTACGTTCTCGACCCGGACGGTACGAACGTCGAGGCGGTGTACCACGGCCCGGTGGACCGCTCGGTGCCCTCTGTCGTACTCACCTGGGACGGTTAGTGCTTAGGGGCTCTAGCTCACCTTTGGGTTCCACAACGGGTCGCGCTTCTCGAGGAACGCCCTGAGCCCGTCCTGCCCTTCGTTGCTCGTTCTTCGGGCAGCCGCAATGTGTGCAGTTTCGAGCCCCTGAGGTCTCGCGCGAACGAGGCGCTTTGCTTCACGCACTGCTTCGGGACCGCCGGCCAGGACATCCCGCACCAGTCTTTCGGCAGTCTCGCCGGCGTCCTCGGAAACCTCCTGGACCAGGCCGATGCGGAGCGCGGCGGCGGCGTCGAAGCGCTCACCGGTGAGGAAGTAACGGCGCGCCGCCTCACCGATCTTGGGAAGGACGAACGGAGAGATCACGGCAGGAATGATGCCCAGTCGCACCTCGGAGAAGCCGAACACCGCATCCGGCCAGGCGACGGCGATGTCTGCACAGGCCACGAGTCCAGACCCACCGCCGAGCGCATATCCGTGGACGCAGCACACCACGGGCGCCGGGCACGAGTCGATCGCCTCGAGCATCCGGAAGAGACGCATCGCATCCTCGACGTTCTCGTCGTAGGTGAGGTCGATCGACGAACGCTGCCACTCGACGTCGGCACCGGCGCAGAAGCTCGGCCCCTCGCCTGAGAGAACCACCGCGCGCGCGTCTCCAATGTCTGCGAACGCGACGGTCAGCTCAGTGATGAGAGCGGCGTCGAACGCATTGCGACGCTCGGGCCTGGCGAGCGTGACGCGCAGGACATGGCCATCTCGTTCTACCTTGAGCGCGCTCACTCCTTGCAGCCTAAAGGGGGTCAGTGACCCCGTAGAGTCAATCCGTGCTCAAAGGAGCCCTCGCCGCATCGGTCACGCCGCTCACGCAGCACGGAAGCGCCGTTGACGAGGACGCGTTCGGGCCGCTCGTCGACTTCTTCGTCGCATCCGGGCTCGACGGCCTCCTTGCCCTCGGCACGGCCGGTGAGGGAATCCTCCTTCGGCAGGAAGAGCGTCGGCGTGTGGCAGACCTGTTCCTGCAGGCCTCCGATCGCAGGCTTCAGGTGGCGATCCACTGTGGAGCGCAGACGACTGCCGAAACAGTTGCGCTGTCGACCCATGCGGCGGAGGTCGGAGCCGATGCCGTGGTCGTCATCGGGCCGCCGTACTTCGTTCTCGACGAGAAGGCGCAGTACGCCCACTTCCTCGCTGCGGCGCTCGCATGCGCTCCGCTGCCGTTCTACGTGTACGAGTTTGCCGCGACGACCGGTTACGCCGTCGCGCCGGCGGTGCTCGAACGGCTTCGGAAGGACGCCTCGAACGTGGTCGGCCTCAAAGTGTCCGACACGCCGTTCGATCGTTTCGAGCGTTACCTCCTGCCGGGCTTCGACATCTTCGTCGGGCCGGAGGCGCTCATCGCGAAGGGAATGGGACGCGGTGCCATTGGCGCAGTCTCCGCGCTGGCATCGGCGTTCCCGGCTGAGGTCGTCGCCGTTGTACGCGAGCCCACCGAGGAGGGAGCCGAGCGTCTCGGCGAGCTGCGAGCCTTCGTCGAGCGGTTCCCCCGACAGGCGACGCTCAAGCACTTGCTCGGGCGTCGGGGGATTCCTGTGCGAGAGGAGGTGCGCGCGCCCCTTCGGGGGCTCACCGTCGAGGAGCGCGAAGAGCTCGACGGGTGGGCTGAACGCGTCGTCAGCTAGAAAACGTCGAATTCCTCGTAGACGTCCGGATCGCCGCCGATCAGATCCTGCGCCCATCCCAGAGTCTCCGGCAGCTCATCGCCGAAGGCGACGATGCCGAATCGCTCACTCGCCTCGTTCCAGATCCACTCGCTCGGCGGCTCGAGCTCCACGAGCGTTGCGCGGAGCTCGTCGATCGTCGTCTGCGAGGCCGCGAGATTCCAGATCAGGATGCGGACAATCACTCGACCTACATACGGAAGACGCCGAAGGTCGTCTCCGGCACCGGTGCGTTCGCAGCGGCCGCGAGCCCGAGCGCGAGCACCCGACGCGTGTCGAGCGGATCGATGATCCCGTCGTCCCACAGCCGCGCCGTCGAGAAATACGGGTTGCCCTCGGCCTCGTATGTCGCCCGGACCTCGTCCGCGTCGGCATCGCCGACCATGGTCAGCACGGTCGCAGCCTGCTCGCCGCCCATGACCGAGATCCTCGCGTTCGGCCACATCCACAGCTGGCGCGGCTCGTACGCACGTCCGCACATCGCGTAGTTGCCCGCTCCGAACGATCCGCCGATGACCACGGTGAACTTCGGCACGTCCGCGCAGGCGACTGCCATGACGAGCTTGGCACCGTCACGCGCGATGCCACCTTCCTCGTACTCCTTCCCGACCATGAAGCCGGTGATGTTCTGGAGGAAGACGAGCGGGATTCTGCGCTTGCACGCGAGCTCGATGAAGTGCGCGCCCTTCTGGGACGACTCCGCGAACAAGATCCCCTTGTTCGCGAGGATCGCCACCGGGTAGCCCTCGATGCGAGCGAAGCCGCAGACGAGCGTCTCGCCGTACAGCTCCTTGAACTCCTGAAAGCGCGAGCCGTCCACGATCCGCCCGATGACCTCCCGGGCATCCAACTCGTGGCGGAAGTCCTCGGGAACGAGACCGTAGAGGTCGCCCGGGTCGAGGGCCGGAGCCTCCGTCGGAGCGAGCTCCCACGGAGGCGGGGGAGGAGGGTCGAGGTGACGGACGATCTCGCGAGCAATCGCGAGTGCGTGCTCGTCGGAGGTCGCGTAGTGGTCGGCGACGCCCGAGCGCCGCGCGTGGACGTCGGCCCCGCCGAGCTCCTCGGCGGTGACGTCCTGGCCCGTTGCCGCCTTGACGAGCGGCGGGCCGCCGATGAAGATCGTGCCGGTGCCGCGCACGATCACGGTCTCGTCAGACATGGCCGGCACGTAGGCGCCTCCCGCGGTGCATGACCCCATCACCACCGCAATCTGCGGTATTCCGAGTGCGGACAGCCGAGCCTGGTTGAAGAAGATCCGACCGAAGTGGTCGCGATCGGGGAAGACCTCGGCCTGTAGCGGGAGGAAGGCACCGCCCGAGTCGACGAGGTAGAGGCAGGGCAGGCGGTTCTGGCGCGCGATCTCCTGTGCGCGAAGGTGTTTCTTGACGGTGAGCGGGTAGTAGGACCCGCCTTTGACCGTCGCGTCGTTCGCCACGACGACGCATTGCCGGCCCTCGACGATCCCGATCCCGGTCACGATCCCCGCTGACGGCGCATCCCCGTCGTAGAGCTCCCATGCTGCAAGTGCGTTCAGCTCGAGGAACGCAGTGCCTGGGTCGATCAGTCGGTCGATCCGCTCCCGCGCCGTTCGCTTCCCGCGTGAGCGGTGGCGTTCAACCGCCTTCTCACCGCCGCCGGCCGCGACGGCTGCGGTTCGCTCGCGCAGCTCGACGACGAGCGCGTCCATACGCTGCCGGCGCGCCTCGAACGCCTCGTCGTGGACGGCGTGCGTCGTGAGCACCCCCATCGGCGGCTGAGCCTACCGCTTGCCCCTCGGTGCGGTGTCGGCCAGACTCCCGGGATCCGCCGTCCGGAGAAAGGGAGCCCGATGAGCGACCAGGTGAAGTACTTCCTCGACGAGAGCCGCCTTCCCGAGGCTTGGTACAACATCGTGGCCGATCTCCCCGCGCCTCCTCCGCCCGTGCTGCACCCGGGCACAGGGCAGCCGGTCGGGCCGGACGACCTCGCTCCGCTCTTTCCAATGCAGATCATCCTGCAGGAGGTCTCGACCGACCGCTTCGTCGCCATTCCGGAGGAGGTACGAACGGTCTATCGCCAGTGGAGGCCGACTCCGCTGTACCGCGCACGGCGCCTCGAGGCGGCGCTCGGAACGCCGGCACGCATCTACTACAAGTACGAAGGCGTCTCTCCGACCGGCTCCCACAAGCCGAACACGGCTGTCGCCCAGGCGTACTACAACAAGCAGGAGGGTGTGAGCCGCCTCATCACGGAGACGGGCGCGGGCCAGTGGGGCTCGGCGCTGGCGTTCGCGGGCGCGCTCTTCGGCCTCGAAGTCGACGTCTACATGGTCAGGGTCTCCTATGACCAGAAGCCGTATCGTCGCGGGCTCATCGAGGCTTTCGGCGGCCGTGTCGTCGCCAGCCCGTCCGAGGAGACGAACGTGGGGCGAACGATCCTCGCCGAGAACCCGGGCTCGACCGGAAGCCTCGGCATCGCGATCTCGGAGGCCGTCGAGTCGGCAGCGCCGGGGGAGGATTCCAAGTACTCACTCGGCTCGGTTCTCAACCACGTCCTCATGCACCAGACGGTGATCGGCGAAGAAGCGCAGATGCAGATGGACGAGGCGGAGGATTACCCCGACATCCTCATCGGCTGCACGGGTGGGGGCTCGAACTTCTCGGGCCTCTCGTTTCCGTTCATTGGCCGCGCGCTCCGCGAAGAGGCGACGATTCGCGTGATCGCGGTCGAGCCTGCCGCCTGCCCGAGCCTGACGAAGGGCCTGTACGCCTTCGACTTCGGCGACACCGGCCACCTCACCCCGCTCGTCAAGATGCACACCCTAGGGTCGAGCTTCATCCCGCCGCCGTTCCACGCGGGTGGTCTCCGCTACCACGGCATGGCACCGCTGGTGAGCCATCTCCACGAGCTCGGGCTGATCGAGGCGCGCGCCTACACGCAGACCGAGGTCTTCGCCGCCGGCGTCGAGTTCGCGCGTCTCGAGGGGATCCTTCCGGCGCCGGAGGCCAACCACGCCATCAAAGCGGCGATCGACGAGGCGGTTCGCTGCCGCGAGGAGGACATCTCGCAGGCGATCCTCTTCAACCTGTGCGGGCACGGTCACTTCGACATGCAGGCCTACATCGACTACTTTGCCGGCAAGCTCGAAGACCACGCGTACTCGGAGGACGAGGTGGCGATGGCGCTCGCGGGCCTTCCCGCGGTCGCGGTCTAGGCCCGGCTGCGGTCAGCCGGTAGCTGAAGGGTTCGCAAGCCGCGTTGCGGCCACCGACTCCGCTGCCGCTCGCCCCGCAGGCCCGGCGAGCGCGGCGAGAAACGCGGGCGCGTCGATCTCGTAGCCCTCCACACGCGTCAACGCCGTGACGGTGGCGGTGCGCGGCACGCGGCGAATGAGTGCGATCTCGCCCACGCCTTCGTCTGGCCCGCACGTGCCGAGGTGGAACTCGTCGTCCGATACGTCGACGTTGCCGCTCGCGATCAGTACGTAGCGCTCGCCGGGCTCTCCCTTCCGCATGAGCGTCTCGCCCGGTTCGAACGACACGGGACGCAGACTTTCTGCGAGCCGATCGAGTGCGGTCAAGGGCAGCGGAGCGAAGAGCGTGTTGCGTCGCAAGAGCGCGATGTGCTCCTCCTGAGACGCCAGCTGCTTTGTCCCTCGCGAGATCGGTCGCCACGTGACGAGGGCGAGGAGGGGCAGGATCGCCCCGGCGACGACGAGCGCTCCTTCCGTTCCGAACAGCGCCACGAGCGCCGGGGCCACCAGGCTTCCGGTGAGAAGGCCCACGCCGAGCAGGGCCTCCATCACGCCGAACATCGTCACGCGGTCCTCATTCCGAACGCCGCGCTGCATCAGTGTGAACCCGGCGACGTCGAGCACCGCGTTGCTCACGCCGGTGACGAAGAGCGCGGCAACTGCGAGCAGCGCAACGGGCCACACTCCGATGAAGATCAGCGGCAGCCCCCAGCCCACCAGTGCGACTGCGAAGACGGTCGTCAGTCGTGAACCTCCGGCAAGCCCGAGTGCGCCGATTGCGCCGGCAAAGCTCCCGAGCCCGATCGCGGCGTTCAGGAGGCCGACTCCACCATCGCCCATGTCGAGCAACTCGATCGACGCGACCACGATGAGCGTGATGAGCAGCCCGCGAACGAAGATCTGCGCGACGAAGTCGCTCATGATCAGCGTCGCGTGCGGGTATCGACGTAACACGGCTGGACCCTCGGCCAGGCGGAAGCGTCGATCTCCGGCCGCAAGGCCTCCGTACGCGTCCGCGTCTCGCTCGAAACGGACGCCGGTAGCAGCCGCCGCCGCGCCGGCGAACGTCGCCGCGATGAGCACGCTCGCCGGGACGGACCCCGTCGAGGCGACGAGAACCCCGGCGATCAGCGGGCCTACGAACGCCCCCAAGCCCTCGCCCATGCTCGACGCCACGTTCGACGCGACGAGCTCACCCGGGGTTCGTGCCAACGCCGGCAGCATCGCGAGCTGGATCGGCCGCACCAGTGCGCCTGCCCCGGCCACGACGGCCGCGAGCACGTACGTCACCTCGACCGGCGGGCCGAGAGCGAGGACGAGTGCGGTTGTCAGCGCCCCGACGCAGCGCACGACGTTGATCGCGGTGAGAACGCGATCCCCTCGGAACCGCTCTACGAGTGTGCTTGCGAAAGGCGCGGCGACGATCGCAGGGATGACCCGCACGGCACCGAGGATTCCGACGGCGAGCGTGCCACCCTCGTCGTAGGCGACGACGAGCAGGACGACGAGGAACGCCCAGTCCGCCGCAACGCCCAGCATCCACGCGATCTCGATACGGCGGATCGCGCGGTTCCGCAAGATCTCGCGAACTGCAGACGCGGCCGCACGCTCGTTCATGGCGGAGATCATGTCGCTCCACGCTCGCCGCGCCTAGTGCCCATCGGCGATCCAGAGGGCGTTAGGGCGAACTAACGTGTCCAGCGTGATCAGGGAGTACCGGGAGTCCGACCGCGCCTGGGCGGCCGCGTACATGGAGGGGGAGTTCGGCGGAGCGCTCCAGGCGCGACGCGGCGAGCTGATCGACGTGCTGGCGCTACCGGGCTTCGTCGCCGAGGAGAACGGCAAGCCGGCGGGGCTCGTGACCTATCGGCGCGAGGGCCGCGACTGTGAACTCGCTTTCATCGCGGCCCTAGAGCGCCACCGGGGCATCGGTACTCAGCTCCTCGAGGCCTTGCTCGAAGCGGTAAGCGAGTGCGACCGGATCTGGCTCGTGACCACGAACGACAACCTCGACGCGCTTCGCTTCTATCAGCGGCGTGGCTTCCGACTGGTCGCACTCCGGCCTGGAGCAGTCGACGAGTCGCGTATCTCTTTGAAGCCTAAGATCGGGGCGAGTGGCGACTTCGGCATCCCGCTTCGCGACGAGCTCGAGCTCGAACGCAAGCTCGCGGTCGTGTCTTAGCCTTCGAGCTAGAACATGAACAGCAAGGCCTTACCGAGCTGGAGGCGGCTCTACTCGAACTCGTCAGCGTCGAGGCTACACTCGGCACGCGAAGGGGCGTAGCTCAGTTGGTAGAGCGGCGGTCTCCAAAACCGTAGGTCGCAGGTTCGAGTCCTGTCGCCCCTGTGTTCGGGCTCTCGGTGATCATGCCTGGAGCCCGGGGTGGCAACATCCGGGCGTGCAACGGCGGTTACTCGGGCTGCTCTTCGCGGCGCTTGCAGCGGGCCTGGGCTTGATCGCCGTCTTCTCGGCACTCGAGGGCGGGGGTGCCTGGGTGATCGCGCTAGCGGCTGCGGCCCTGGCGACCTGGCTCGGCGATCTCGCAAGGCGGGCACTTGTGCGCCGACGACCCTGAGGAGTCCGCCTCTGCACGGCGTATTCTCTTTCCGTGGCTGCGGTGGACCAGACTCAATCGCTCTGGCAGGAGTACCGCAAGTCGGGAGATCAGCATCTCCGCGACCGGCTCATCCTGACCTATGCGCCGCTCGTGAAATTCGTCGCCGGGCGGGTGGGAGCGAGCTTGCCGGCGCATGTGGACGAGCAGGATCTCGTCTCGTACGGCCTGCTCGGGCTGATCGGCGCCATCGAGCGCTTCGATCCGGGACGGGAGATCAAGTTCGAGACCTTCGCCATGGCTCGTATCCGCGGCGCGATCATCGACGAGCTCCGCTCGCTCGACTGGGTCCCGCGCTCGGTGAGAACGCGCGCGCGTCAGATCGAACGCGCGATCGCCGCGCTCGAGAAGGAGCTCATGCGTGCCCCGACTGACGAGGAGATCGCGAAGAAGCTCGGCGTGACCCACGATGAGCTCGAAGAGAGCTTGCACGAGATCTCGCGCTCGTCGGTCGCCGCGCTCGACGAGCTCTGGTCACCGTCCGGAACCGGCGACCAGATCGCCCTGATCGACACGATCGAGGACGAGTCCGGGCCCAATCCCGAAGCTTCGCTCGAGCTGACCGAGATCAAGGAGGCCCTGGCCGAGTCGATCTCCGAGCTTCCCGAGCGCGAGAAGCTCGTCGTCACGCTCTACTACTACGAGGAGTTGACCCTCCGCGAGATCGGTGAGGTTCTCGGCGTCACAGAGTCGCGTGTCTCGCAGCTACATACGAAGGCGATCCTCCGCTTGAAGGCGCACCTTTCGGGCGTGCAGCGCGAGCCGGCCGAGACCTAGAGCTCCGCGGAGCTATCACTCAACTCGAATCTCGTCGGTAAGAGAAGTCTCGCGTCCCGTCGGAGGCAGAAGCCGCGCCGAATCCCTGATGCAGCTGACTAAGCTTGCATCCGAACCGAACCCGAGGAGGACGAGAGAAGCCCATGCCCGAGCCCGCCAGGATCCGCAATGTCGCCGTCGTCGGCCACCGCGGTACGGGGAAGACGTCACTCGTCGAGGCGCTCCTGTTCCAGTCAGGTGCGGTCAACCGGCTCGGGACGGTCCAGGCCGGGACCACGGTCTCGGATTCGGACGAGGACGAGCACAAGCGCCAGCTCTCGATCTCGATGTCTCTCGAGCACGCGACCTGGCAGGAGCGCAAGCTCAATCTGATCGACGTCCCGGGCGACCCGAGCTTCCAAGGGGAGCTGCGAACCACAGCACGCGTCGTCGAAGGCGCCCTTGTCACCGTCTCGGGCGTCATGGGAGTCGAGGTGGGAACTTCACGCGTCTGGAAGCTCGCAGCCGACCTCGGCCTCGCACGCGTCGTGTTCGTGAACATGCTCGACCGCGAGCGGGCCGACTTCTTCCGCACGCTCGAGCAGCTCCGCGCCCAGGTCTCGCCGCAGTGCGTCGCCGTGCACATCCCGATCGGCTCCGAGCACGAGCTCACCGGGATCGTGGACGTGCTGCACATGTGCGCGTACACCAGTCCCGAGGGTGCTAAGGAGGGTGAGCCAGGCCCCATCCCCGAGGACATGGCCGATGTCGTCGCCGAGTACCGCGAGAAGCTCCTCGATGCTGTCGTCGAGACCGACGAGGGGCTCATGGAGCGCTACCTCGAGGGGCAGGAGCTCGACGCGCACGAGGTTGCGTCCGCTCTCAAGGCAGCGGTCACCAGCGGGGACGTGTTCCCGGTAGCGTGCGGCGTCGCGACGAAGAACCTCGGCACGCACGCTCTCCTCGACCTGCTCGTCGAGGGGGTGCCGTCGCCGGCGAAGAAGGGCTCGCCGATCGACGTCGATGGCGCCTCGACGGCGATCTTCGTGTTCAAGACCGTTGCCGACCCGTTCGCGGGTCGGATCAACCTCTTCCGCGTGCTGAAGGGCACGATCACCGCCGACGCGACGCTCGTGAACCTCCGCGGGAGAGGAAAGGAGCGGCTCGGCTCGCTCCTCGAGCTGCAGGGGAAGGAGCACAAGCCCGCGCTCGACTTCGGTGAGGGCGACATCGGCTCTGTGGCGAAGCTCAAGGAGGCGCAGACGGGCGACCTCCTCGTCGACAAGGAGGTCGACATCGAGGTGCCGGACTTCGGTTTCCCGGAGCCGGTCATGAGCTTCGCGATCACGCCGAAGGCAAAGGGCGACGAGGAGAAGGTCGCGACGGCGATCCGGCGTCTCGCCGAGGAGGATCCGACGCTGCACCTGCGCCGCGATCAGCAGACGGGCGAGGAGATCCTCTCCGGGATGAGTCAGATGCACGTCGAGGTAGCCCTCGAGCGCGCCAAGCGCCGCTTCGGCGTCGATGTCGAGCTACACCCGCCGCGCGTTCCGTACCGTGAGACGATCCGCCGCGAGGCTCGGGCGCACGCGCGCTACAAGAAGCAGACCGGCGGCCGCGGTCAGTTTGGCGACTGCCACATCATCGTCACGCCTATCGACGACGGCGACTACGAGTTCGTGGACAAGATCGTCGGCGGCGTGATTCCCCAGAGCTTCAGGCCCGCGGTGAACAAGGGGATCCAGGAGGCGATGCACCACGGCGAGCTCGCCGGCGCGCCGGTGCAGGGAGTTCGAGTCGAGCTGGTCGACGGCTCGTACCACACCGTCGACTCGTCGGAGATGGCGTTCAAGATCGCAGGCTCAATGGCCTGGAAGGACGCGTACATGCAGGCCGAGCCCGTCCTGCTCGAGCCGATCATGGAGCTCGAGGTCACCGTCCCCGACGACGCCGTCGGAGCCGTGAACGGCGACCTCAACTCGAGGCGCGGGCGCCTGCAGGGGATGGAGCCGCTCGCGGGCATGACGACGATCCGCGCTGATGTGCCGATGGCAGAGCTCCTCACCTATGCGCAGTCGCTCACCTCGATGACGGGCGGCCGCGGCGACTACTCGATGCATTTCCTCCGCTATGAGGAGGTGCCGTCACACGTTGCGCAGAAGGTGATCGAGGAGACGCGGCGCGAGCGGGAGGCTGCGAAAGCGTAGTGGTGGGTCTGGCCGTCGGTCACGACCGCCCGGTGGATAACGAAAAATGCCTGCTAGGGTCCGCACGATGCGCGTGACGAAGGCAACCGTCCGCCGCGCGTGCGCTGTTTGCGAGCGGACGATGCTCCAAGGGGAGTACACAGTCAGGTTCTCACCGGATGGGGTCGAGTTCGTCGATGTGTGCCCGCTCTGCCAGAACGACGCACTCGACTACGGCTGGGTGCGCGAGGGCGGTCCGGTCTCACGCACGCTCTCGACGCACGCCCGCAAGAAGCGGCCGCGCTGGGCGCAGATTCTCGGCGTCGGGAATGGAGATCCGCAGCCGGTACTGACCGAGCCCGTCCTCCGCCGCCTCTCCGATTCGGAGGCTGCGCTCGTCGAGGCGGCCGATCTCTTCAACGCGAGCCTCTTCAGACGCACCGTCGAGGGCGTTGCTCGCGCGCTCGGTGCGCCGCTCGTCTCGATCGTCCCGCTCTCGGGCGTCAACAGCGAGCTCGTGCTCACGTTCGCGTGGGAGATCACCTGGTACCAGTACCGCGTCCTGCCCGAGGCAGGACAGCCGATCCGGCTTGCCGATCGCGGAGCCGACGTCTCCGAGATCGAGCCGGCGTTCACCGACTGGAACGCCGCTCTCGACGAGAGCGGCCGCGTCGTCCCGAACGCCGCGCGGTAGGCGTGCCTTTGCGCAAAACCGGAACCCGCGAGCGCGGATTCCGCTCGCGCGCACAGCCCTAAGGGCGTCCGCTTCGCGGCCGCGACCGTCGTCCTACACATCAGGAAGCGAAGCTCGGGTCCATAGAATCGCCGTATGGCGACAACCGTGAAGCAATTCCAGAATTACATCGGCGGCGAGTGCGTCGACGCCGCGTCCGGTGACACCTTCGATTCGACGAGCCCGGCCGACGGCGAGCTCATCGGGACGTTCCCGAAGTCGTGCGCCGAGGACGTCGATCGTGCGGTCGAGGCGGCGAAAGAGGCATTCAGCGACTGGCGTCTCGTGCCGGCACCACGTCGCGGCGAGATCCTTTTCGGCTTCGCGCAGCTCCTCCACGAGCACAAGGCCGAGCTCACCGACCTCATGACCCACGAGATGGGGAAGGTCAAGGCGGAGGCCGGCGGCGACGTCCAGGAAGCGATCGACATGAGCTACTACATGGGCGGCGAGGGCCGGCGCCTCTTCGGCCAGACGACGCCTTCGGAGCTCCCGGACAAGTTCAACATGTCGGTCCGGATGCCGATCGGCGTCATCGGCGTCATCACGCCGTGGAACTTCCCGATCGCGATTCCCTCGTGGAAGATCGCGCCCGCGCTCGTGGCCGGAAACACGGTCGTCTTCAAGCCGGCGACCGACACACCCGCACTCGGGCAGCGCTTCGTCGAGCTGCTCGACGAAGCTGGAGTTCCGAAGGGCGTCGTCAACATCGTCCACGGCGGGGGTGGCGCGGTCGGCGATCGGCTCGTCAAGCACCCGGACGTTCCGGTGATCACGCTGACCGGCTCGCGCGAGACCGGCGTCACGGTGATGCGGAATGCCGCAGATCACCTCAAGCACATCCACCTCGAGCTCGGCGGCAAGAACGCGATCATCGTGATGGAGGACGCCGATCTGGATCTTGCGCTCGACGGAATCCTCTGGTCCGCGTTCGGAACGTCTGGCCAGCGGTGCACCGCGACGAGCCGCGTCATCGTCCACGAGAGTCTCTACGGCGCGCTCGCCGGGCGGTTGGTGGAGAGGGCGGAGGCGCTTCGCCTCGGGCCTGGCTGGGAGGACGACACCGACGTCGGTCCCGTGATCAACGCTACCGCGCTCGAGAATATCCACTCGTACACGCAGATCGGGATCGACGACGGCGCGAAGCTCCTCACCGGTGGCGAGATCGCGAGCGATGGCGAGCTTGGCAAGGGCTTCTACTATCGCCCCACGATCTTCGGGGACGTCGAGGCGGACATGCGGATCGCCCAGGAGGAGATCTTCGGGCCGACGCTCTCGCTCATCCGCGTGCGCGACGAGGCGGAGGCCGTCCGGGTCTCCAACGGAATCCGCTACGGGCTCTCGTCGTCGATCTTCACGCGCGACGTCAACCGCGCCTTCCGCGCGATGCGCGACCTCGAGGCGGGGATCACCTACATCAACGCGGGGACGATCGGCGCGGAGGTGCATCTCCCGTTCGGCGGCACGAAGGACACCGGGAACGGACACCGGGAGGCCGGGCAGGCGGCGCTCGACGTCTTCACCGAGTGGAAGTCGGTGTACGTCGACTACTCCGGCCACCTGCAGCGGGCCCAGATCGACAACCAGTGAACGACACGGTCAATCTGGCGGGGAAGCTCGCGACTTTCGACGAGCCGTTTCAGCCGAAGATCGTCGGGTACTACAACGACAACAAGGTCATGGTCGGCAAGATCGATGGCGAGTTCGTGTGGCACTCGCATCCAGACACCGACGACTTCTTCCTCGTCGTCTCCGGTCGGCTGACGATGCAACTTCGAGATGGCGACATCGAGCTCGGACCGGGGGATCTTTACATCGTGCCGCGCGGGATCGAGCATTGCCCCCGGTCGGACGAGGGCGCCGGGATCCTCCTGATCGAGCCCAAGGGCACGCCGAACACCGGTGACTCGGGGGCCGAGGCGGCGCCCGAGGACGAGATCTGAAGCGCGGGCTCCTGCGTGACCCGCGTCAAGCTCGTCTGGTTCGTTCCCGAGGAGGCGCTCGACGCCACCCGCGACGCTGTGTTCGAAGCTGGCGCAGGCCGGATCGGCGACTACGAGCGCTGCTCCTGGTACGCGGCTGGAACCGGAACGTTCTTCGGACGCGAGGCCGCATCGCCGACACTCGGAAAGCGGGGGAGGGAGGAGCGCGTCGCCGAGCTCCGAGTCGAGACTGTGGTTCCCGCCGAGCGGCTCGAGACGGTCGTCGCCGCACTCCGAGGCGCGCACCCATACGAGGAGCCGGCATACGACGTCTACCCGCTCCTCGACGCGTGAAGGCGAAGCTCTTCACCGACGGGGGCTCGCGCGGCAACCCCGGCCCGGCGGCCTACGCCTTCGTGCTCGAGGCAGAGGACGGCACCGTCCTCGACGCTCGCGGAGAGACGATCGGCGTCGCGACGAACAACGTTGCCGAATACTCGGCGCTCGTCGCGGGGCTCGAGCGGGCAGCTGAGGTGGGGGTCAGCGAGCTCGAGGTCGTCTCCGACTCGGAGCTCCTCGTGAAGCAGATGCGGGGTGAGTACAAGGTGAAGAACCGCACGCTGCAGGAGCTGTTCGCGGAGGCCTCCCGGCTCGCACGGAAGATACACCGCGTGACCTACACGGCTGTCCGTCGCGAGCACAACGAGCTCGCGGACAGCCTCGTGAACGAGGCGCTCGACCGAGCGATCTCGTGAAGTCGAGTATCAGACGGGGCACCGTGCGGTTTGGCGGTGCGTGCATCTAGGTCACCGCGACGCCGAGCGGAGCCCCAGCAGCCCGGGACCCAGAGCGAAGCCCTCTCTGCACAAGTGCCAGCCGAAAAGCGCCCACGACCACCTGCGTCATGTGAGGCACAGGAACCCCCCGGTTGGGTGGTAGGGGCGACCCCCACCTGGGCGCAAGCTTCACGGACATGGGTGGGAAGTCGCCGCGCGACGGCGGACGCACGTGGCACGCGGTCCTGGCCGCTGCCGCGGGCGTGAGCGTCGCTGCGCTCGCAGGGATACCGGCAGTGATGGCCGCCGAGGGTGACGGCGGAGACACCGTCGGGATTTGCCACGCCCTCGGCGCGGGGCACTACGAGTTGGTCACGGCGCCCGAGACCGACTTCTACGGAAGCCTTTCGGGCCATGGAACGCACGGCGACGACATCGTCCCACCTTTCACAATCGAGAATCCTGGTCCCGATGATCCGAGCTCTTTCCCGGGACGGAACTGGGACGACCAGGGACAGCCGATCCTCAACCACGGGTGCGCGTCGGAGCCACCCGCTCCGGAGCCTCCCGACCCCTCGAGGAGGGTCCGCATCTGTCACGCGACGAGCGCGCATTTGAAGCCCTACGTCTCGGAGGAGCCGGCGATCGCGAACAACGGTGACCTCAGAGGCGGCCATCTCAGCCACAGGGGCCCGGTCTATCCCGCGGATGGCTGGGGAGACATCATTCCGCCGTACCAGTACGTCGACGAGAACGGGGTGCTCCAGACCTTCCCGGGCTACAACTGGAGCGACGAGGGTCAGGCGATCTTCGGGAACGGCTGTGACCTGCCTGCTCCGCCGGAACCCGAGCCCGTCACGCCCGCCCTCGAATGTGTCGAGGCGGCGGATGGCGGCTTCCTCGCCCACTTCGGATACGCCAATCCAAACGCCGCCCCCATCGAGCCGCCTTCGAGCCAGAACTACTTCTCGCCTGGAGCTGAGGATCGAGGACAGCCGGCGTGGTTCGGCCCGGGGGCTCACTCCGACGTCTTCCAGGTGCGCTGGGACGGCAGTGCCCTGACGTGGAACCTGACCGGGAAGAGCGTGACGGCTTCCTCCGGGTCGAACCGCTGTGCGGGCGGCTCGCTCACTGTTACCAAGCATCTCCTCCCGGCCAACGATCCAGGGCGCTTCAACCTGAAGATCGACGGGAACATCGAAGGGGAGGGATCCGAGGTCGGGGACGGTGGCACCACGGGCACGATCGCCGTCCCGAGCGGCACGCACACCGTGAGCGAGTCGGCGTCGTCGGGCACCTCGCTCGACGACTACCGAGTTCAGATCGTGTGCCGTGGGGGCGAAGGCGACGGCGACGAAGTCGCACAGGGGAACGGAACATCGCTCGACATCAAGGTGTCGAAGGGCGCAGCGATCGTCTGCACGATCACGAACGAGGCCAAGGAGAACGCGGGCGACGTCTCGCCCGTTCTGAGCTGCGTGGTCTTCGACGGGAACACGCCCGCGCTCGCCGACTGGGGCTACTCGAACAAGTCGGGCGTCCCCGTGGTCATCCCGATCGGAGGCGCCAACCACTTCACGCCGATCCCCGCCCACCGGAACCAGCCTGTCGCGTTTCAGGCAGGGTCGTACGCGGGTGTCTTCCAGACGGCGTTCGGACGGGAGAGTGCGCTGACCTGGACGCTGTCGGGCCACTCTGTAACGGCGGACTCGAGCTCACCGCGCTGCACCGGGACGGTCGAGGTGCAGAAGGTCGTCGCGCCCGGGTCGGATCCGGGTGGCTTCAACCTCCTGATCAACGGACAGCGGCTCGCGAACGGAGGCGACGGAACGACGACCGGGCCGGTCACGGTTGGCGTCGGCGAGGCAACGGTGAGCGAGACGGCTGGCACGGGCACGAACCTCGAGGACTACGACTCGAGCGTCGTGTGCGCGCACAACGGAACTGTCGAGGTCTCTGTCCCGGAAACGAAGGTAGACGTGGCCGTGAAAAACGGCGATGTCGTCGTTTGCCGCTTCACGAATGTCAGACACGGAACGCCGCCATCCCCGAACCCTCCGGAGCCCACGCCGACGCCTCCGGAGCCTACGCCGACGCCTCCGACCCCCATCCCACCGTCGCCGCCCGGCCCGAAGCCGCTGCTCGACCTCGAGGTGGTCAAGCGCGGTCAACCGGCCGCGGTGCACATCGGGGGTCGGATCATCTGGACGATGACCGTGACGAACAGATCGTCGGTCGCCGCCGCAGACGTGAACGGGCTCAAGGTGAACGACCCGCGCTCGTTCCGGACGAGCCTGATCTCAATGAAGAGCTCGCAGGGAACCTGTCGGCCGTATGTGTGCAACCTCGGACGCCTGGCTCCCGGAGCATCCGCGACCGTCGTGGCGGTGACGAGAGCGCTCAAGATCGGGCCGGTGGTCGACATCGTCAGAGTCGGGTCGGAGGAGATCGAGTCGAACTACCACAACAACGTCGCATCGGCCCTGGTGCGCGTCGTCGGGGCGTTCCGCCCGCCGAAGCTTCCGAGGGTATGCCGGACATTGACGGCGGCGCCGCGCGTGCTCCAGGCCGAGCGGACCTCGGCCGTACTACTGACGGCGCGAAACCGGCTCGGTCGTCCGCTGGTCGGCTTCCCCGTTCGCGCTCGCGGCGGCGGAATCATGGCTCGCGGGCGCACGAATCGACACGGAATCGCCCGGATGACCATCGCCCCGACACGGGTCGGGCTGGTCGTGTTCGCCGGGGGAAGGCGGCCGGTTCTCCGAGGACGGCCGACTTGCATAACGGTGCTCGCCGCTCTTCAGGTGAGGGCCACGCACGTCACCGGCTAGTCCGCGGAGCTCAGCGCACGACATCGATCGGCGTCCCGAGGGGGGCGAGCGTCCGAAGCCGCGCCGCGACTGCGTTGTCGACGCGAATGCATCCGTGCGAGACGGCCTGACCGAGCAGCTCGGGCCGATTGGTGCCGTGGATGCCGACGATGCCGTGATCCGGCCAATCGGTCAGACTGGAGCCGGCACTCGTCTCGAGTGCGTACGTGCCGAAGAACGGGTCGGTCGGCACGAATCCGGAGCGAACGTAGAAGTTGTGGCCGAGCGGCGTCTCGGCGCCGGGGCGCCCAATTGCGACGATCCCTTGCAGCAGGAGCTTTCCGTCTCCGACCCGTCGGATCTCGATCCGACGTTCGCCCAACCGAACGGTGATTCTGGTCCTGACCGGTTGGACGTCGACCGCGTCGCTCGGCACCCAGCCGCGCTGCCCGTTCGGCCGACCGGGGAGGCTCAGGCGATACCACGTCGCTCGGTCCGATCCGCGTCGTGCCGAGAGCACGAGCACGATCTGGAACTGCAGATCGTCCCTGAACCGACGCATTCGTCGCACGATGCGCGCGTCCGGGTCGGGTTGTGCCCGCACCACGAGTGTCCGCAGCGGCACACCCGCAGCCGGAAACCTCGCTGGGAGCTCGCCTCGCGCGTGCGTCGCCTGGGCGGCGGCGAGGCTCGCCGCGCCTACGAGGATCACCCAGCTCCGGGGTGTCAGCATGGACGCGATCAGGATAGGTCGGGCGTACGACTCCGTACGTCCACCTTCTGGCTGACATCGCCAACCGTACGTGCTACGTGCTCATCCGCACTTGGGTGTTTGCCCATATCTCTAGTAGGAAAACAAACGTGCTGGCGGCGAGCCGAAACCTGATCTCGACCTGATCTAGGCCTCGGGCCCGGTCGGAGGAGGGGCGGAGATTCGGCTACTCTACTGGCCTCGCGGATGTAGCTCAGTTGGTAGAGCGTCTGCTTGCCATGCAGAAGGTCGTGGGTTCGAGCCCCATCATCCGCTTCCAAGAAAGCCCTGCAAACGCAGGGCTTTCTTCGTTTCGGGGTGTCCGGACGATCAAGCCAGGTAAGGACCAGATCAGGTTTCGTGTCGCTAGTCAGCTCCTCCGGAGGTCACACTCTCGACACGGCCATCCTTTTGTGAACCCTTCCGGTTCGCTCCGATTCCCGTAGCGGTGCAAGGGCTGATCGCCCCGCCCGCCGACTCACGCGCTCGACTGAGAAGGGGGTCTCCGGCCTTCTCTTCGTTGGTTGCCTCTGCGCCGCCCGCGGGGCGCCACGTCGTGGCGCGACGGCTTCGAGCAGCTAACCCACCCCGTCCTCACGGGGGGTTGCTCGTGACGCTCTCGCCTGGATGTAAACCTGTGAACTTGGAACCGCCTGTGAGCGGCATCTGCGGAACAAGTTGAAACGGCAGTACTGACCAGGTGCGTTCGCGCCACCGCTGGATTACAACGGCGCCGCGTTGCAGGTCGCCATCGAGAGCGGTGAGGAACTGGTTCACGGCGAACTCAAAGTCGTCGTACATCGATTCGAGGTCGATCACGAGCGCGCCGCGCATGTCGTTGTGCCAATGCAACTCGGGATGCCCATGCGTCAGGGCAATGCCCCCGAGCGGCGTCTCGTCTTTCACGAGGCCAACGCGCCAGTCCTCCCAGATGAGCTTCGCGTCTGAAGCAGAGTTACGTCCGGCAGGGAAGTAGTCAGTTACGAACTCAACCCAACCTCTTCCCTCGCCCACGACAGTCTGATTGAGCTTCGCCGCGCGGTGGACGCGCACAGCCAGCAAGATGTGCCTGACGAACGCCTCGTCGCCGTCCTCCGGGCCGAGCGGAGCGTCGGGACGTAGACCTCGCAGAAGCGATGTTTTGAGGTCGTCGCGCTCTTGCCCCGTCATGGGGAGACGGTAGCGGCGCAGAGGAGGTAGTTAGCGTCTCCTACGACTACACGTCGCGGGGCGAGGTGGCCCGGGTCGCGGATGCGCGGGCGTACTGATCGCTTCTCGTGGGAGCGGTGAGGCTCAGATACGCTCGATGTCGCGGTGATGCGAGATGGAGTGCGGGAGGCTCGACGCTCGATCGCGTGATCCCCCCGCGCGACGCACCCGTATGGGGGCTATCCAAGCCCGTGCAATGTGCCGTGAATCTCTGAATGGGGCGGTCGCGTGCTTGGTGGGCAGCAGGTGTCGCAGCCGGTGCGGTGTTCTTTGCCGTCGGCGTGGTTGCAGCCGCTGGCTCGTCTGTGCCGACTCTGCTGTCCGACACATACTTCTCGGATGAGCCGGTGACGCTTACGGTGGTTTTAGGCGGTCATACGCAGGCGCAGACAGAGTGCAGCATCACCGTGAGTGGCCCATCGGGTGAAGTCAGGTCACCGAGTACGTTCGTGCCCCCAAGCACGCAGTGCACAGTCACTTTCACTCTGAGTCCGCCCCTAACGCCCGGTAGCTACACCTGGGCGATTAACAGAGTGTTCCATGGGACTGGGATCATTCAGATCGGCGTGCCGTGGGGCGCCTTTGATGTAGTCGAACGTCCGCCTCCGACGCCGCTGCCCGAGCCGCCAGCACCGCAACCGCCATCGCCTCCGACGCCACCGACACCACCGGTGCCGCCGCCGCCTGACGTCCCCAAGCCGCCAGCGCCTCCACCCCCTGACGTTGTGGTTCCTGTCTGGGCGTACCCCAGCGATGGGTCGGTTGGAGGAACCGCGCTGCTAAGGGTCGCGACCGAGGCGGGGGCACCCTACGACTCATTCGAGATCCGAGTCGTTGAGAACGAAGTACAGATCGGCACCTTCTCGTCTGCACCTCTGAAGCAGGCTGGTTACGTGCAGGCGATCCCGTGGAACGTCCCGAGTCGGATCACGGGCCGCACGGTGCTGGCGTTCTGTGCGCGAGGGCGCAATGCCTATGGCCGTAACAGCGCCGAGTCATGCGCAACGCTCTTGATTACCGCCGCGTCGCGTCCTCCCAGCAATCCACCTGCGCCCCCCAAGGTCACGCGCGGACCTCTAAACAGTGCGCCTGCGCTTCCTCGTGCAGGCCGTGAGTACCTACTGCGGATGCGACTCTTCGCGAACAAGAGGCCGGTAAGTCCGTCGAACGTGAAGTGTCTCGGGAGGCTCGGCGGCAAGGCGTTCGTCGGAAGGCGCGTGCGCCAAGCTGGCTGGGCAGTCTGCTCGTGGCAGGTGACATACGGGACAGCTGGATCGCGCTTGACCACGACAATCGCTGCGACGGCTAAGGGGCAAACCCTTCGGGGCGGAAAGTCGTCTCGTGTGTTGCCCATGAATTGACGCGCCCGTGGCTCGAGCTCGCGCTCCTCGATCCGCAGGTGCGAGGCGATTGTTTCGCGCGGCGGGGATGCTCTGAGGGACTCTGGAAAGGGCTGCCGCGCCAAAAACGCGCCGGTGGTTCCCCTGGTGCGAGCTACCTGCGGATCGACGAGCGCGAGCTCGAGGCGGGGGGCTGAACTAGCGTAGGAACTCGTGCGCCACGGGGCTCGTGGTCGCGGCCGCGAGTCGGAGGGCACTCGCGAGGGGGCGTACTCGCCGGCGCGGCGGGCTCTCGAGTGCTATGGATATCCGCGTCAGAGGTACGTAAGGGGAGACCAAGGGAGGGGAAATGCGGAGAACCCGCATGTTCATAGTGCTTGCGCTGCTGGTCGCGCTCGCCGCGATCCCTATGTCGGGCAACGCGGCAGTCACTCAGGGCCAGCTCCAGGGGATATGCCAGGGCCTCTACGGTGGCGTCTTCGACGCACCTAACTCCGAGCCGTTCGGAGTGTGCCAATGGGACATGGCCATCATCGGAGCCGGGGGCAGCAGCTATGCGAACGCCACCGGCGACGGAGTGAGCGTCGGGGTAATCGACAGCGGGGTGGACTTCGCTCACCCCGACATCCAGCCAAATCTCGATGTCGGCAGGTCGTGCTCGTTCATCTTCACCGGCACGCCGACCGCCGACCCACAAGAGGTCGGAAATGGCAACTGCGCCAACAAGACGGCCGTGCAGGACATCAACGGGCACGGCACGCACGTCGCATCGGAGATCGCGGCGCCCATCAACGGAATCGGTATCGCCGGGGTGGCGCCCGACGCGACAATCGTCGCGATCAAGGCGTGCACGGTCGTGGGATTCTGCTTCGCCGACTCGGTGGCGGCCGCGCTCCGCTACGCGGGCGACCAACGCCTCGACGTCGTCAACCTCAGCTTGTTCGCCGATCCGTTTCTCTACTACTGCAAGAGCGACGCGGAGCAGCGCGGCATCCTGCGTGAGTTGGAGTCCGCAGCCCGCTACGCACAGCAGCGCGGTGTTGTGATCGTCGCGGCGGCCGGGAACGAGCAGGCCGATCTTCGACATCCCGGCATCGACGACATCAGCCCGGACTGGCCGCCCGACAGCGCCGTGGTCCGTGAGGTCAAGAACAACTGCCGGGTGGCCCCGGCCGAGTTGCCGCAGACGCTGACGGTCTCAGCCACCGGACCGATCGGCTACCCGGACTACGACCTGTGGATTGCCGACTACTCGTCCGTAGGGGGCGTCGAGGTGGCGGCTCCGGGCGGTGACTACTTCTCGGCGACGGGTACCGTGCAGGACGCAGTGCTCGGTGCCGTTCCGATGAACTCGGACATCTGGGCGGGGTTCGATCCGCTGAACGCCGTTTTCCCCGGCATCACCGCTACGAGTGGGGGCGCCGGGTACGTCTATCTCAACGGGACGTCGATGGCGTCGCCGCATGCAGCAGGTGTCGCGGCGCTCGTTGTGGAGAATCATCCAGGCTGGAGCCCGGGGGCGGTGAAAGCAGCGGTGGAGCGGACGGCGGAGCATCTCGACTGTCCGCCCAACTGGGAGCCGCTCAACCCCGCCGACGAGCGCGAGAAGTGCTATGGCGGGAACGGCTACACGTCGTTCTTCGGCCACGGACTGGTCGACGCCCTGGCAGCGTCTCAGGAGTGAATGTCTGAATGTCAAGGCGGGTTCCGGCGCAACGCCGGAACCCGCCCCTTCCTGCGCGCCGCCTGCAGATCGGGTTCGTTCGCGACGACGCCGAGCGGTTCATCGAGGAGGTATGCGGTTACGAACCTGAGATCGCGGCGAAGCTGCGGATCGAGGAGCGCGAGCTAGAGGCGGGCAAACGCAACTAACCGCTCGGTCGAACCGCGGAATCATGCGGTGTGAGTGGCCTTACTTCGTGTCCACCCTTTCAGTCGTTGCTTCGGGTTCACTGTTCGAGTAACCGCGCGTCAGGAAGCGGTTGTATCTCTTGTCGCCCTCAAGGAACGTTTTCCAGAATGAGACGGTAAAGAGCTTCACCATCCTGTCCATTCGAGCCTGAGGGATGCACTGAACCGGCGAGCAGGCCGTGAACGGCGGAGTCGAGTTCACAACGGGGGACGGTTCAAACGGCGGACTCGACGTCACTAGGCCATCGGAGCTCGATACGCCTATTGGCAGGTACCCCTGCGGGTTCGTGCCGACTCGATTGCAGAACGTTCTTTGCCTCAGGATGGGTTGAATGGGGTTATTCCACTGAAAGAGCGCTTGAGCAGCGAGGGCTCGGGCTGCAGGGTCGGTGATCGTCGGATCCGACCCGAACGCTGAAGTGAGCGGCTCGACGAGGGGGGTTTGCAGAGAGGCGACTTGGCGGGCTAGAGAGTTCTCCCGAAAGGCGTCGGTCAGGTCACAGTCGCCCACTTGGTAGGCCGTGTGATCCGCGTTCAGGTTCGCGTTGTCGGTCTTCGTCTTCGTCGTGACGAGGATCCGAGACTCAGCACTGGTCAGCTGATTGAACGGGGTTCGCGCTGAGGGTCCGTAGCGATCCGGGCTCCCGCCGATCACCATCACGGGGTTCGTTACTGACTGCTTCCGCGCCGTTGTGATCCCGCACGTGTCGTGGATCGCCTCCGTCACGGCGAGCGCCTTCACCCTAGGGTCGGGCGAAAGGCCCAGCGGTAGCGAAGACGAAGGGTCAGCACCGGTCAAAAGCCCGTACGCTCCAGCCCCGCCGGCCGAATGCGCCATCGCGCCGATCTTGTTTGGGTCGATCCTCCCTTCCAAGAGATCTCCGGCGGTTGCGTTTCGCGTGAGAAGCTGAGTGATGACATCGCGCGGTCCCGCCAGCTCGTTCGAACACAACCCGGCGGTGTTTCGCTCGTACGACGCAGCTACGAAGCCATGGCTCGCGAGGTGCTCCATCAGCTGGAAGTTGCCGAGTCTCATGCGCTCCCGACTTGGTGCAAATGCGGGCCCTCCGTGTGCCCACACCACCAGGGGGAACGATGCCTGCTCCACCGACGCATTCTCGATTGCGCCCAACGGGGACGGCACAACAATCGTTGGGTTGGGAGGAACGAACAGTGTTACCGCATACGTTCGCGTGCCTGGTGTGTTGGCGGAGCATTCAGAGATTCCAGCGGTGCAGTGGGGGTACCAGACCGTGACTTTCGTCGGTAGGCCGCTGCCCACGGTGCCGGAGAACGTCGTGAAGCCCACCTCGTAGGGGCCGCGAACATCCGGCGGTGGCATCACGACAGAGGCGAGAGACGTCGAAGTGGCTGACCCTCCGATGACGAGCGCCATGGCGACGACCACGCCTCCGGCCTGGAGCATCCTCAATACGTTCACGACTGACCCCCTCTTATCGTTCATCAGCGTGAGGCTGGTGAGGCGGCGAGCGGACGCTCGCGTGACCCACACCATCTCGCACTTGCAACATTCGTGTCAAGCCACCGAAGCGCTCGCCTGCACACAACGTTCGGTGACGGTGCAGCCTCACGCTCACGTCCGCTTCCGCCGCGCGATCGAGCGCCGAGCGCTGTGGCTCGCTGAGGACTCCGCCACGACCTACCGAACCCGCCGCTCGAGGACGGGCCGCAGCTCGTCCACCTCTACGCCGAGCGGGCTCGCCGAAGTACGAGACAGCGGCGCTGCGGTGGCTCGAGCGGTTTGTCGCGGAAGGCACGCCCGGGCTCCAGCACTTCGCAGAGGTCGCGGCGAGTCTCGCCAGACGCGAGTCCTGATCTCGCGAGCTACCTGCGGATTTGAGGAGCGCGTACCCGAAAGGGGGACGAGACGAGCGCCGGTTCCCACGAAAACCTGGGTACCCAATCCTCCCAGTTCTACCCCTTGAGTGGCCGTTCCCAGCGGCCACTCTTCTTTTTGTACACCACCTCCGTCGTTCTCGGCGTGTTCGTCGGCCTCGCCTGTGGCACTCACATCGCCCTCGGCCCATTGCGCTTGTTGCTGCGCTTGGGGCCACAGGGCGGAGTCGACCTCTTCGTCAGCATGGTCTTCGCAGTCATCCTCCTTTGGACGTTGGCGATGTCTACAAACCACCGCGCCACCGTCTCGTTGGTTGCTTTGCTGGCGTTGTCCGTGTGGCTCGCAGGCCTGCTGTTTCTCGGCGTCGGACTGTTCGAAGCGCCGAAGCACTTGGAGCAGCGGAGAGGCTTCTCGGGCTCGTCCATCCCGGACCCAGCATGACGCGAACGAGCGCGATCGACAGACGCTCGTAGAGACACGTCCGCGCTACATTTCAGTTGCAGGGGGCCGGGCGAAACCGGTCAGGCTCCTTCTTCCGAGACAAGCGTCGGCCCATCCCGCGGCGTATAACTGCCCCGATGTCCGTAACCGCCGGAGAGCGGCGGATCGTCTCGGTACTCATCGCCGACGTCGGCGGCTCGACGTCCATCGCCGAGAAGCTCGGCCCCGAGCGGTCGAAGTTCCTCTTCGACGACGTCGTGCGGCTGATGCGCGAGGAGGTCGAGCGCTTCGGCGGTACGGTCGCGCAGCTGACCGGCGACGGCATCCTGGCCCTCTTCGGCGCGCCCGTCGCGCACGAGGACGACTCCGAGCGCGCCGTCCGCGCCGCGCTCGCGATCCGCGAAGCGCTCGACGACTACGCCGCGGACGTAGCGCCCGCCTACGGAGTTCGAGCTTGGCGCGCGCGTCGCCGTCAACACGGGCCCGGTCGTGGTTCCGGCCGGCGACGCGCCGCCGCACGTCCTCTACAACGCGCTCGGCGACACGGTCAACGTGGCCGCGCGCCTGCAAGCGCTTGGCGATCTCGTCGTGGGACCGGCGACGGCGCGCCAGGTCGACGGGCTGTTCGAGCTCGATGCAGCTCGGCGATCTGGAGCTGAAGGGAAAGAGCGAGACGGTCGCCGCCTTCCGCGTGGCGGGGATCCGCGCGCAGCCTGCCGCACACCCAGAACCGCCGCTCGTCGGACGCGAGCAGGAGCTCGCGGCGCTGAGCGAGGCCCTCGACGGGCTGCTCGAAGGAAGGGGCGCGGTCGTCTCCATCACCGGCGAGCCCGGGAATCGGGAAGTCGCGCCTCGTCGCCGAGATCCAGGAGCGCTTCGCCGGGCGCGTCCGCTTCCTCGCCGGTCACGCCGTCTCCTACGCCGAGACGATCCCCTACTGGCCGGTACGCGAGCAGCTCCGGGGCTGGCTCGGCTCTCGGCGTCTCCGATTCCGAGGCGCGCGTCCGCCTGGAGCTACGGGCGGAGCTCGCCCGCACGCTCGCCGAGCGAGGCAGAGGAGGCCTATCCCTTCCTCGCCACCCTGCTCGGCCTGGCGCTCGAGCCGGAGCAGGAGCAGCGGATGCGCGACTTCGCGCCCGACGCCGTCCAGCACCAGACGTTCGACTGGCTCTACCAGCTCGTCTGCGCGCTCGCGCGAGAACGCCCGCTCTGTCTGGTGCTCGAGGATCTCCACTGGTCGGACGAGGCGACGCTCTCGCTGCTCGACGAGCTGCTTCCGGCGGCCGAGCAGACCGCGGTCTGCTTCCTGCTCGTCCATCGCAGCGACCCCGACCATCCCGCCTGGCAGCTCGTCGACCGCGCCCGCAGGCGCTTCCGGCGCTCGTTCTTGGAGCTCGAGCTGGAGCCGCTTCCCGATGTGGATGCGCGCGCTCGCTCGCAGAAGCGGACGCCGGAGGAGAGCTGCCGGAGGAGCTCGCGCAGCTCCTCGCCGAGCGGACAGGCGGCAACCCCTACTTCGTCGGGGAGGCGATCCGCGATCTGCGCGAGCGCGGCGCGCTCAAGCGGGAGAAGCGGCCGCGTCGTGCTCGTCGGCGAGGCCTCGATCCCGGCCGCGCTCCAGGAGACGCTGCAGGCGCGGCTCGACCGGCTCGACGCCGAGGCGCGCGAGCTGATCACGACCGCCGCCGTGATCGGGCGCTCCTTCGGCCTGCCCCTGCTCGAGCGGCTCCTCCCCCGGGCGCGGCTGCTGCCGACCCTCTCCGAGCTCCAGTGGCTCCAGCTCGTCGTCGAGGAGCGGAGCGGAGCCGCGCCCGAGTACCGCTTCCGGCACGGGCTCGTGCAGGAGGCCGCCTACGGCACGCTCGTCGAGGCCCGCCGGCGCGAGCTCCACCTGCGGGTGGGCGAGGCGCTCGCTAGAGCTCCACCGCGACTCGCCGGCGGAGGTGTACGGGCTGCTCGCCCGCCACTTCGCCGAGGCGGACGAGCCGGAGCGCGCGGTCGAGTACCTGCTGAAGGCGGGCGACGCCGCCCGGGCGGTCTACGCGGAGGACGAGGCGATCGAGCTCTACCGGCGGGCGCTCGGCTTCATGGAGCGAACCGGGGACGAGGCTTCTGCCCGTCGAGACGCTGCTCAAGATCGCGCTCACCCATCACCTCGCCTTCGACTACCGCGCCGCGAACGAGGCGTTCAGCGAGGCGTTCGCTCGACCTGCGCCCACGCCCGCGCGGCTGGAGCCGAGCGAGCGGATCACCTGGGCGATGCCCGCGGCGGCTGGGACCCAGAGGTCGCACCGGGTCACAGCGAACCGTCCCGCGGCGCAGGTCACGCGCAACCTCTTCCGCGGGCTCGTCGCGATCGGACGCGACTTCGACATCGAGCCCGATCTCGCCGAGCGCTTCACCGTCTCGGACGACGGGCGCTCGTACCGCTTCACGCTTCGCCGCGACGCCCGCTGGAGCGACGGCGCGCCGGTCACCGCGGACGACTTCGCGTTCACCTTCGCCCAGATGGCCGAGGACGAGGTCGCCACCGCGTTCTGGCTCGACGGGGTGAGCGCGAGCGCGCTCGACGAGCGCACGCTCGAGATTCGGCTGCGCGAGCCGCGAAACCACTTCCTCTACCTGCTCGGCCAGCCGTCCGCTCTTCGCCTGGCCGCGGCACGTCTACGAGCGCGAAGGGACAGACGTGGCACCGCTGCGATCCCGCTCGTCGGGAACGGCCCGTTCGTCCTCACCGAGCCGCGACGAGAACCGCGTCGTGCTGGCGGCCGCCCCGACCTGGCACGGGGCGCGCGGAAACGTCGGCGAGGTGGCGATCGAGCTCGAAGCCTCACCGGCGGTAGCCGCCGACCGCTGGCGAGACGGCGAATACGACGTCCTCGACGACGCGCTCGCCGCGCCGCGCCGTCGCCGACGACGAGACGGTCGTGCAGCGCTCGCCCGGGATGTTCACGTGGTATCTCGGCTTCAACGCGAGGCGGGCGCCGCTCGACGACGCCCGCATCCGCCGTGCCCTCGCGCACGCGATCGACCGGAACCCGGGGCGGCGGAGCCGCTTGCGAGGCACCGCGGCCGCCACGGGCGGGCTGCTTCCGCCGACGATGCCCGGCCACTCGCACCGCGTCGCTCCGGCATTCGACCCGGACCGTGCCCGCGCCCTCCTCGGCGAGGCGGGCTACGCCGACGGACGTGCCCTCGGCGAGATCGTGCTGGCATGTCTCACGTCTGTGGGAGGACGCGGCGTCCGACGTGGCCGCCCAGCTCGAGGCGGTCGGCGTTCGAGTTCGACTTCTCGCGGCCACCTCCGACCCGGATCTGGACGCCGCGATCGACGAGAAGCGCGCCCATGCGTACATCTGGGCTTAGCCGCCGATTATCCCGATCCGAGAGGCGGTTCCTCGATCCGATCCTCCGCGGGTTCCCGCTCTACCGCGACGAGAAGCTCGAGGAGCTGCTGGCTCGAGCAGCCGCGCTCCGCGACCAGGACGAGCGCCTGCGTGCGTACCGCGAGTTC
This sequence comes from uncultured Thermoleophilia bacterium, assembly GCA_963722035.1. Taxonomy (GTDB): domain Bacteria; phylum Actinomycetota; class Thermoleophilia; order Gaiellales; family Gaiellaceae; genus GMQP-bins7. Next base: position 16,815 of record CAVRLG010000016.1, on the reverse strand, counting down.
GAGCGGATCTGGATCGGCGAGCAAGCCGCCGTGGTGCCGCTCGTGTACTGGGACCGCCTGTTGTGGCGGCGCCCGTGGGTCACCGGGATGTGGGCGAACGCGATCGCGCAGTCGATGTTCGCCGACGCCGTCGTCAAGCGGTTCTGAGCCCGTCGCCCACGCGAGCCTGGGGAAGTAGCCCCGAGCGACGGTCGTGGAGACCATCCCGAGCTCGCGAGCTACCTGCGGATCGAGGAGCGGGAGTTGGAGGCAGGTGCGTCGAGTGGGAACATTGGGCAGAGTGAGTCGTGAGCCTCATCCCCGCCCGCGACGGCTTCTCGGAAGCATCCTGACCGCTACGGTCAATCAATGACGACGCGAAAGAACAACCGTTCGGGAGTGCTCGCCAGCCTGGATGTGAAGACGCTGCTTGCCTCGGTCGAAGCGGCTCCGCCGATCGATGCGGCGGAAGTCGTGGCCGCCGCCTTGACCGATGCCCTCGACGCACGCGACGTCAGCTTCCTGATCGCGGACTACAGCGGGCGGGCGCTGATCCGGCTGAGCCACGTGCACCGCGCCAACGCCGACGATAAGGACATTAGCCGCGAACGCAGCCAGTCAGTCGCGCTGGCAGGAACACCACATGGTCGCGCGCTTGCCGAGCAGGAGGTTCGGATCGTCTCGGACTTTGGTGCGTATCGAGTCTTCGCTCCCGTGACGAGCCGCGGCGAGGCGGTCGGCGTGTTAGAGCTGGGATTCGATGACGAGCCTGACCACGAGACGCTGGCAACCGTCTCGGCGGGGGCGCACGCGCTGGCCTACGTAGTGATCGCCAACCGTCGGTTCACCGACCTGTTTGACTGGGGCCAGCGTTCGGTGCCTCTTTCGTTGGAGGCTGAGCTCCAGCACCGACTCCTTCCTGCCTCGTACACGTGCGAGGGGGGCCAGTTTACGCTCGCCGGATGGCTGGCACCAGCAGGCGACGTGGGCGGAGACACGTTCGACTTCAGCGTCGAGCGAGATACGTTGCACCTCTCGTTAACGGACGCAATGGGCCACACGCTCAACTCGGCCGTACTGGCCACAGTGCTCGTGGGGGCACTGCGGAACGCTCGGCGCCGCGGCGTCGACCTAGTCGAACAGACCCGGCTGGCCAACGCGGCGCTATGCGAATTTTCAGATGATGACGGCTTTGTGACCGGGCAGGTGGTCCGGATCGACCATGCCTCCGGTATCGCACGGATCGTGAACGCTGGGCATCCCTTGCCGATCTTGATGCGTGACGGCCGTACCGAGAACGTTCCGCTGGCCCCCGGCTTCCCGTTTGGTATCGCCGACGATGCCGAATATCACGTCCAGGAACTGGAGCTGCAAGTCGGAGATCGGCTCCTATTCCTGACCGACGGAATCCTCGAGCGCAACGCCGCCAATGTGAACGCGATGGAGGTCATCACGGAGACGCGACATCTTCATCCACGCGAGGCAGTGCAGGCCCTGACACAGGCCGTGGTGGAAGCCTGTGGCGGTGACCTGCGTGATGACGCAACGGTGCTGTGCGTCGACTGGCACGGCGGCCCGACAGGGGAACGCGACGCGAGCTCGGGAGCCGACCGCTGAGCATGGACGAGCTGGTCGAGGTCATCGAGGAGGTCGGCTAGCGAGGACGCCGCCGCCCGAGCTGCCGAAGCTTTCTCGCAGACGCCCTCCAGCTCGTCCATCTGTACCGAGCGCGGCTCGCCGAAGTACGAGAAGGCGGCGCTGCGCTGGCTCGAGCGGTACCTGACGGAGGGTTCGCCGGCGCTGCTGCAGTTTGCGAGGGTGACCGAGCAACTTGCGAAGAGTCTGGAATGATCGCGACCGTGACGAAGGCGGATCCACCAGCCACCCGGAACGAGGAAGTCGCGCCATCGGTGCGAGCGCAGCTGCTCGCGACCGAGCATTGGAGCCTGCTCGCGTCGCGAAGTACGACGCAGAACGAGCTGCTCGTGCGGATCGCGATCTTCCTGACGCTCGTCTCGGCCAGTGTTGTGAGCCTCGCTCTGATCGGGCAGGCAACGGACTTCGACGGACGCTTCGACACATTCACGATCGTCCTCTTCTCGATCTTGCTTCTCGTCGGCACGCTCACTCTGCTCCGGGTCTACAACGGCGGTGAAGAGGACCACGCGTATGTGATCGGGATGAACAGACTTCGAGCGGCCTACGCCGAGCTGGACCCTGGGATCGACCGTTACTTCATCACGTCCACGCGCGATGACGAACGCGGGATTAGCCAGACGTACGCGTACTTCCCTCACGGCTCATGGTTCGTACAGCTCTTAGCGAGCAGCTGGACGTTCATCCTCGTTGTGGACGCGGTGGTGGCGGGGACACTCGCAGGGCTAGTAGTAAACGCAGCCGATGCCTCCGACACCGTGATCGCGATCGTGTCGGCGGGTGCGGGTGCCAGCTATATCGCGGCCTGGGCGTTGTGGTTTACGCGCCGGGTCACTGCCACAGGGCGTGAGTACGAGGCCTTGTTTCCGCACCCTGAGTAGTGACCACACCTGGGGGACCGCTCCCCCCGACCCCCACCGAGCGACATTGTTTCAGTCGGGCTAGCGGCGCGTCTCGATGCCGCGGTACGGGTCATACACCGTACGCGGACACGCCCTCCACAGGCCGAGCTTCTTCGCTCGCGCCCGCTTCACAAGCGTCTCGAGCCGGTTCGCGTACTTGCCCCTCCGCCCTTCGTAGAAGTACGGTGCGGCGGCCCCGAGCGCCACGAGCCGGACGTTGACGTTCACGCCATCCGTACGCACGACGTAGCGCAGGAGCCGCCCGAAGTCGTCCACGCGGTCGGTCGCGGGTTCAGACAGCAATCGCACGCGGACGCCTACGGGAAGCAGCCGCTTCGTCGTGGCCGACGCCTGCAGGCCGTAGCACTCGGTGCCGAAGAAGACCTCGGGCGTGTCGATCTGGACGAGCCGTACCTTCCAGCCGTTCCTGAATACGACGGTGTCTCCGTCGGTGACGTGGTCGATGCGGTAGACGACGCTTGGGGCACTGAGACCGGTTGGAGCGAGAAGCGCGACCAGAACCAGCAGCGCGATCGAGACGAACCGCCTCATCGGCTTACGACTCGCAGCCGATTCCGTCCTTGTTGCCGTCGAAGCCGTGGGGGTCGGGGGGTAGCACCGTGAAGCTGCGGTAGGGGATGTCGCTGCAGTTCAGGTCGGGCGGCGGAGGTGGAATGCAGACCGTCGGGTAGTTGGGATCACAGTTCGTCGGGGGAGGTGGTGGAGGCGGGGGCGGAGCACTCACGTTGGAAGTCACGCTCACAGAGTTGTTGGTCGGATTGCTGTCCCGCGTCTTGCTGCTGGCGCTTGCGGAGACTACGACGGTAGTCCCGGCAGGAACTCGAATCGCTAGCGATGCAGTGAGTGCCGCGCCTGGTGCGATCGCGCCGAGAGAGCAGGGGACGTTTGGGGTCAGAAGCTGGCACGAACCGGTAGCCGTCGAGGCACCGATGTATGTCACGCCGCTCGGCAGGGTGAAGCGCAGACTCACCGTCGACGCCGTGCCTGGCCCGGCATTCGTCACCGTGGCGAGGTACGTAAGGTCGGTGTTGAGCGCGACCGGGTCTGGTGGGGGTGCGAGCGCGAGCGAAAGGTCGGCGGCGAGCGTCGGCGGAAGGATCGGCTTCTTCACCGCTTCACAGTCCAACACGCGGTCTCTCAGATCTACGCCGACTACGTCCCTGCCGGGGCCGCAGTAGACAAGGTCGCGGACACCATCTCGGGAGAAGATGGAATCGTTTCCACTGCCACCTCTGATCAGATCGCTGTCAGAGCCGCCGAGAGGGTTGTCGTTTCCCTTGCCACCGTCGATTAGATCCCGACCTACGGCGCCAGAAAGGAAGTCGTTCCCGGCGAATCCGTACAGCTTGTCGTTCCCACGAAGTCCGAGGATCCGATCGGCCGTCAGCGTCCCCCTCAGGGTCTCAGATCTGATCGTCCCCCGGATCATCGCCCCCTGCACGGATCCTGCGAGCAGGCTTGTGCCGAGAAGCAGCAGCGTCGCGAACGCCGCACACGTACGGACGCGATCCCCCATCAAGGCGAGGATCACGCCGTCACCCTCATCACGCGACGAGCCAGCGGATCACGCAGCGATCTTCCGCGCCCCACTAGCGCGCGTCATCACCCTGACGGGGGCCGGGCGGCATCTCGAACTCCGTGACGCCCCGGATCTCTCCTGGCGGAGGGCGCGGCCCGGCTCAAGCACTTCGCGGAGGTCACGGCGAGTCTCGCCAGAAGTGGGTTCTGAGCTCGCGAGCTACCTGCGGATCGAGGAGCGCGAGCTCGACGCGGGCGGGCTGACTCGTTTTTCGGCGACTACTTGTTCAGCTTCCCGAGCTTCGCGTCGCGAACGAGCTTCGATACGCGGGCCTCCAGACCCTTACTGGTTACAGCCGATACTGCGGCATTCCGGCATGCACACAACCCCTCGCCCGCTAGCCGCGGTCGGCGAGTACCTCGTAGATCACGTCGCGAGCGCCGATACGCCAGCCGAAGCGCTCGGCACCCGCATCGGCATCGTCCATTGCCAGCGTGATCAGTGCCTTCCAGAGCGCCCAACCGCGTCCCCGCGCCCACGTTCCGCGATCCAGCCCGAGCCGGTCTCGAAATGCCTCGCGGCTCTCGCCGAAGAAGAACGTCCACGCGATCGCCAGGTCGCAGGCCGGATCACCCACGGCCGAGCAGCCGAAGTCGATGACGGCGCTCAGGCGGCCATCGACCACGAGGAGATTCGAGCCCACGACGTCGCCGTGCACCCAGACGGGCAGGTGCCGCCACTCCGTGGCCAAAGCCGCCTGCCAGACCAGTGTTGCTGCGCTCGTGTCAATCCTGTCCGCCAGCACGGCGATCGAGGCCCGGGTCTCGGCATCGTAGGTCGCGAGTGGGCCACCACGGAAGAAGCTGTGCTGCCCCGCCGGCGGGCCGCTCGCGGCGTCGATCTCGTACAGGGCAGCGAGGAAGGCGGACAGGTCGTGCGCGAACAGCTCGAGGTCGTCGACTCGCTCCACCCTCGCAGGCTCGCCCGGAAGCCAGCGGTACACAGACCAGGGCCGCGGGAAGGCGGACTCCGGCTCGCCCCTCGCCACGGGCTCCGGTATCCGCACAGGGAGCTGCGGCGCGAGGACTGGCAGCCAGCGGTGCTCCTTGTCGACCTGCGGGACGTACCCGTCGGCGCTCGGCAGCCGAACGGAGAACTCATCACCGAGCCGGAAAGTCGTGTTGTCCCAGCCGTCGAGCTCTACCCGTGAGACAGGCAGGTGCGCCCACTGAGGGAACTGCCCTTCGACCAAACGAGACACGAGCGCTGGCGTAATTGCCGTCTTGTCCAAGCTGCCATTCTCGTGCTTCATGCCGCCGACACTCTCACGAGCTACCTGCGGATCGAGGAGCGGGTGCGACTCCCACAAATCCGAGAAGGTCGTGGCCGGATTTCTAAGCTGCCGATTAGGAGCAGCGCTGACTTGATGCAGCGCCGCTCCGCTTGCGGATCTCACTTGTTCTTCGAGCTCCCGTTCTCTTGGGAATTGCCGTGTTCGCTTGAGGACCCCTGGCTGGGCTGGGATGACTGTCCAGGCGAAGGCGGCTTGTTGGCGAGACCTGGCGGCCCACAGTGCTCGTGGTTTTCGTCCCCGTTGCCCCAGCCCGGCCAACACGTGCGCGACACGCCGGATTTCTTGTAGGAAAGGGTGACCTCGAAACTGCCCGTGTTATCTGGGAAGTACCTGTCGTTCACGGCAAACACGAGCTCCCCCGTCCCGGACAGCGTCGTCCCGCTGCCAACCTCCACCCAGGGCCCGTTCCCCACACGGCCGATGAGCGCGATTCCGGTGGCGTCTGGGAGCACAAATTCAGGATTAGACGTGTTCATCCCCGCGTCCCCGTCGGGATCCACACAGAGGGTCGTCGGCGGCCCGGGCCAGTAACAGACCGTGCCCGTCGCGGTGACGGTGACCGTCTGCTCTTTCTTGAGTACTAGCCCGGTGTTGACTCCCGGGACCGTCAGAACACCGACGGTGTAGACCGAACTCGTGACCCCGCCCGCCGCACCGCCCTGCGCCGCGAGCGCAAGCACGACCGCCGTGACAAGCGTCACACCCTTCAAGATCTTCATCTAGCCGCCTTTCCAATCCGTCGCGACGTAGTACGCGCGACGTCCGCCGCCCCTCGCGTATCGCACGATCAGTTTTCTGGCCCAAGGTTCAATCCCCCGCTCGTGTGTCCCAGGTGAGGGATGCGAAGTTGCGAGCTACCTGCGGATCGAGGAGCGGGAGCTTGCGGCCGGGTGGGCTGAATTAGCTCCTAGGATCTGGTGATCAGACCGAAGCGCCGTCATGTCACGCTCGTCATCAACATGCTTCGCGTGACCAGAAACCCCGTCGGCGCATCTCGCGGGATCAAGGTTGGCCGTCTCGCAATACGGAATGGCGCGATGCAGAAGCTATCCGAGGTCGCCCCATTCCTCGCGTTGATTGGCCATCCGCGTACCGTCGTTGAGATCGGCGCTGGGAAAGGTGGCATGTTGGCCGCGTACTGTGCGGTTGCAGCGGACGACGCGACAATCGTCAGTGTCGACCTCGAGGGTGGGGCGTTCGGCAAAGGGGTAAGCGACGCTGAACTACGAAGGCGAGCAAACGCGAGGCCCCGTCAGAAGTTGCACCTTGTACGAGCGCACTCAGGCGATCGCGAGACCTATCAGCGCGTCGCCAAGCTTGTTCCGAGCCTCATCGACGTCCTGATGATCGACGGCGATCACACCTACGACGGGGTCAGCACCGACTACCGGCTGTACTCCCCTCTGGTCGCACGAGGCGGTGTGATCGCTCTCCACGACATTCTCCCGCACTCCGTGGAGACGGAGTGCCAAGTCGATCGCTTCTGGGCCGAACTCACCGGCCCTGGACGGCGGGAGATCGTCTCGCCGAATGAGCTGCAAAACGGGGGAACATGGGGCGGGATCGGGATCGTGACGGGGAAGTCCGCGCGTGACGTGTCGCGAGCCGGCCGAGGGGGACCCGAATCCGTCCCCAACCCGTAAAGCTACATTGAGCGCGGATCGCCGAAGTACGAGCGGGCGGCGCTGCGCTGGCTTAAGCGATACCTCGACGAGGGCGAGCCGAGTCTCGTGCAATTCGCACGGGTAGCTGGGGCACTGGCGAAGTGGATGGACTAGCTCCGAGTCTCGACGCCGTCATACCTCGTTGTGGGGACGCACAAGGGGGCTCTGGCCGATGATTCTGTGCCCACGATGACACGTCACGACTTCGAGGCTTGGCTCGATCACCACCTCAACCAGCTGGTTGTCGTCGAGTGGCGCACTCTCGCTGGCGGCGAGGTCGCGGACAAGACCTCGACGACGGGCGTACTGTGCAAGGACGGCGGCGGCGAGTATCACGCCGGCGATGCGCACATCGACCTCTCGGACTTCGACGCCGCCGATTTCGGAGGCGATGGAGTGGTCGTTGAACTCCTAAGGGAGAGCGCCGAGCTATACATCGCGGTGAGCTAGCGCCGCGTATCGACGCCGCGGTACGGGTCGTTGATCGTGCGCGGGCACGCGCCCAGAGCCCGAGGCCCTCTACCCGAGCGGGCGAGCCACCTGCGGATCGAGGAGCGCGAGCTCGAGGCGGGCATATGCTTCCGGATGACCACGAAGAGAGGAGCGGGCCGTGTTGGGAGGCAAGGATGCAGCAGCGACGCTGGCGGTGAGCGACATGGAACAGGCGCGCGACTTCTACGAGAACACGCTCGGGCTGACACTGCAGCAGGAGGTACCTGGAGCAACGCTGTACAAGAGCGGAAACTCAGTCGTGCTCGTGTATCCGTCGGAGTACGCCGGCACGAACCAGGCCACCGCCGCCTCATGGGCAGTCGGCGACGACTTCGACACGATCGTCCAAGATCTCCAGACGAAGGGCGTCACCTTCGAGCGTTACGACAACTTGCCAGAGACGACGCGCGACGGTGACGTTCACATCTCAGGCGAGTTCAAGGCCGCGTGGCTCAAGGATCCGGATGGCAACATCCTCAACCTGACCAACATGTAGCTCCCGGCCGATCGATCCGCCGCGAGGACGCGGAACAAGTTCATCGAGGAGGTGCGCGGCGACGAGCCTGAGATCGCGAGCTACATGCGGGATCGAGGAGCGCGAGCTTGAGGCGGCGGGCGGAACTAACGTCCCCCGGGGCTTGTCCTGTGCCCTAGCCCTCTCGGAGAAGCACTGTTCCGCTCACAGTGCCGCCGTCCAGATTCCGCTCGAGGTAGAAGGGATCGTTGTACGTCACGGCCAGCTCGCCGGACGTGGTTCCCTTTGCGAACGGCTTCCTCGGATCCCAAGGCACAACATCCGTCTGCCACGCCATCGGAGCCGCCGGGCATGAGTCGTAGCTGAGTGCTGCGGAGCCGGTGACGGGTCCCTTCTTGGTGCTCTGCGTAAGCACAAGGCTGAGATCAAGTTCGGCGTCCCGCGTGCAACTCACAGTCCCAGTCAGCCGGGCGCCCTGTTTCCTCAGCTGCCCCTCAGGGTCGATAGTGACCATCACGTCGATCAGTGGCAGCGGCGGTGGGTTCTGAACGCTGACTTCTCCGCGAAGTGCAGGTTCAGCTCCCTCGCAATGCTGCTCAAACGTCGCATGAAAGCGTTCGACGTACCGAAACGGACCGAAAGCGAGATCGTCGACCGTGAAGCTGCCGGTCAGCGCGTTGCATCCGCGCGCCTCACCAAAGACGTCCATGCCTGGCGTTCCAGGCGTCTGACTGATCGTTCGGACGGCGTTGGTGTACGTCCCAACCGCGAGCTGCTCACCCGGTGGAGCCGCAAGCTGAACAGTCCATCTGTGGAAGAAGTCATCGGGGGCCTGCTGTACCCCCACCGTCACTCTGTTCCCGGCGTCCTGCGTCGCAAGGAACACATTCTCTGGGGTCGAGAACGAGTACGTGAGCCCTTGCCCAATGAAGTCGCTCGCATCGCTCACCATCGTCAGGTCTCCGGTCTCCACGTTGTAGAAGGGCTTGACGGCACCCGAAGCAGCCGAAACGCTCCCGACAACAGCTGCGAGCGAGACCAGCCAGACGACGTACGAGCTGCGAATCACCTTCCTCGTTACGCCCACGAGAATGATTCTGGTCTCCTTCCGCCCCTTTATCGACCCCCGGTTTCGGTACTCATCCCGATGGATCTTGCTGTGGGAGACGCCCAAAACGACCCGACGACCCGAAGTTACGAGAAGGCGGCGCAGCCGTGCTGCTCCCGACTACGTGTGCTCTCCCGCGCGCGCACGCGGACGCGCACGCGAGGGCTACCCACCCCTCCGGACACGCAGGGCGGCGCGGGGCCGGGTCAGGGGTAAGAAATCAGCGGAACGACAAGCGTTTTGGCGGCCAGTATGTGAGCGTCACCGGCCCGATCAGCCCGCGTCGCGGCACCGTCCCCCACGTGCGGGAGTCGCAGGAGTGCATGCGGTTGTCGCCCATGACGAAGTAGTGGTCAGGCGCAGCGCGTGGCCAGCTGCCGTTCTCGCGACCTCGTCGTAATGGATCGACGTAAGGCTCGATGAGGCGCTCGCCGTTGATATAGATGATGCCGTCGCGCTCCGAAACCCGTTCGCTGGGGAGTCCGACGATGCGCTTGACGAACGTCGAGCCGCCGCCACTTCCTCCGCATCGCTCGGCCGTTTTGGGAGTCTTGAAGACGATGATCTCTCCCCGCTCGGGGTTACGGAACCTGTAGGCAAGCCGGTTCGCGATCACGCGGTCGCTGAATCGGCCTTCGCAGAAAGCGCCCGGCTTTGCACAGTGGAGCGTTGGCTCCATCGACGAGGTGGGGATGCGGTACGGCTTGGCGACCTCTGCTTGGAAGGCCAGGACGAAGGCAACGGCAACCGCGATAGTCACCAGCCAGTCAACGATCGTCCGCCATGGCTGGGGTATGCGGCTCTGGGCACGGTCGAGAACTTTCATGCTCGCACTGAATCGTAGGCATGGCTTCCGCCGTGAATCAATCTGGGCTTCCTGGGCGCTGATCGCTCGCGGGTAATGGCCGCTCTCAGATTCGCATTGTGGACAGCCGCTGCGCCATGCGCCCACATCTCCTTCCCGCCTGTCTCCGCCGTAATCCTCTCCAACGAACTCGACTGCTCCCGAATGAGGGGGCGGTTGCGAAACGTCGCGCGCCCGTGTCCCGACCGGCAGGAGCCGCTTCGTGGTTGCGGACGCCTGTGGCCTGTAGCACTCTGTCCCGAAGTAGACCTCGGGCGTGTCGATCTGGACGAGCCGCACCTTCAGGCCTTGCCGAGCACGACCGTGTCACCCGCGGATCTCGCTACTGCACCTGCGCGGCGTCCCATGGGCGCGAATCGGCGAGCAGGTCGGCCAACGAAACCTCGCCGTCACCGCCAACACCTACACCCACGTCCTCGCCGACGAGACGGAGCTTGACTACGCCGCGCTCATCGCGTCAGGCGCGACCGGGTGAGTACCAATTCAACCGGGGCCGTCGCGTAGCTCGAAGAGCAGCTCTTCGACGTCGTTCTTTTGCGAGCCGACGCGGACGAACCCGCACTTCTCGAGCACGCGGATCGAGGCGACGTTGCTCGTCGCGACCCACGCGTTCAGCGGTCGCTGGGTCACCTTGCAGGTGAGCTCCTGAAGCGCACGTGTCGCAAGGCCCTTGCCCCAGAACTCCCGTCCGATCCAGTAGCCGACGAGACGCCGCCCCTCCTGCTCCCAGCACCCGATGTTGCCGGCCACCTCGCCCTCGTAGACGATCGTCTTCTTCGTCAACGAGTCGTCGGCAAGGAGCCGCCGCCAGTGCGCGTCGAAGGCCTCGCGGTCGCGGGCCGGGAAGGCCGCCATCCGGTTCGCCTCGGGCTCGCGCTGGTGCTCGAAGAACGCGTCGAGGTCGCTGTCGACCACTTCTCGCAGAACACCGTCCACCCCGAGGACGCTAGCGCGATGATCAGCACCGTCGTCGGGTCGCGCGTCGGGCTTATGCTCTCGCCCGGTCGGTGCTGAGTGTCTCGACGAAACACGGGCGGTGCCCCCCTCGGTGCCCCCTCGGCGCTCGAGCCCGCCGCGGAAACCCGCATGACGACACGGCTTCGCCGATTGCTTCGAGCCTAGTACCGCCCACCATGAGAAAGCCCCGCATACACGGGCTTTCGTCTTACTAGGGTGCTAGGAACCTCGCTGGGCGTGGCCCACTAGTGGCCCAAACGGGCCGGAAGCCCGTCGTTGTCTGCTACTCGCCGCAAGGCTCTCTCAAAAGTCGTAGGCGCTCAAGCGACATTCCCGCACGCTCGCCCACGCGGCGTTCGCGTTACTCCGAGTCAGCCCACCAGTCGCGCTGGCCATCGACGTCATCGCGCGGAGACTCGCCGAGATTGGGCGCGCCGATGACGAGGATCTCGAGGCCCTCCGGCCCGGCCTCGTAGCCTCGCCACGTACCGGGCGGGACGCGCACCGCGTCCCATTCCTCGAGCTCGACGATCTCGTCGTCGACCTTCATCCGCCCGCTCCCGCGCAGGACCACGTACACCTCCTCTTGCTTCTTGTGCGTGTGGCCGTACGGAAAGCGATAGCCGGGCGGGACGCGCTGGTAGCTCAGGCCGGATGTCTCAAGCTCGAGCGCCTTGGTCGCCGAGCGGAACTCCAGGTCCGGCGCGCCGTCGAACCGATAGCCGATGTCCTCCAGATCCTCCTTGATGTTCCTGAGCGTGAACGGCACGGCGCAATCGTATGGCACTGCGGAGGACGTGCCATCGCGCTAAATAACCTCGCCACTGGCGCTTTGCTCCTTCAACCTAGTTTTAATCCGTACTTACGGACAGCTCTACTTGCGCTCGTCGCGGAGATCATGGCGCGCAACGGCGAGGCAGACTTCACCACAGCGGAAACCTGGTACCGAGAACGAGCGAGGCGGGAATCTGACAAAACCTGACAAATCGAGGGCGCGGAGCGATCCGAGCCCTCGTTAGCAGAGCACCTTCGTCTGCTCTCAAAATCCCTGTTAATCGGGGGTTTAGGTTCGAAGTACATGCAACGTGAGTCCGCGATGAGTCCCAACGACTTGACTCCAAACCGCCGGCGCGGCGAAGGCTGGCTCGTGCCGCCCGTTCCGAACGAGATCCGACGGGGCAAACGCGTCGTGCGCCTTTCCAATCTCGACAAGCCGTACTGGCCGGACGAGCGGATCACGAAAGGTGACTTACTCCGCTACTACCGCGGTGTCGCACCCGCGATCCTTCCGCACATCCGCGATCGGCCTTTCACGATGAAGCGGTACCCGGACGGCTGGCAGGGCAAGCCGTTCTTCCGGAAGGACGTCACCAACTACGCCCCGGCGTGGTTCAAGCGGGTCACCGTCAGCGTGATGAGTCGGGCAGCCCCACAGGAGAGGCGCACGATCGAAGTCCCGGTCGTGAACGACGAGCTCGCCTTGCTCTGGATGGTCAACACGGGGTGCATCGAATGCCACACCTGGTACTCGCGCATCGACAAGCTCGAGCGGCCGGACCGGGTCATCTTCGACCTCGACCCATCAGACGACGTCGGCTTTGCCGAGACGGTCCAGGTAGCGCTGCTGGTCAAACGGGCCCTGGACGCGCTCGAGTTGGCCTCGTTCCCCAAGACCTCGGGTGCGCTCGGCCTCCACGTTCTCGTACCAATCGAGCGGCGGCACACGTACGACGACACGAGACGGTTCGCGACCGAGGTCGCGCGAGCAATCGCCGGCACGCACCCCGACGTCGCGACGACCGAGTGGTCGAAGGCGAAGCGACGAGGCGTCCTTATCGACGCAAGCCAGAACGCACAGGGCAAGACGATCGCGTCGGTCTATTCCGTACGGCCGATGCCGAGAGCGACCGTCTCGACGCCGCTCCGCTGGGCCGAGGTAAACGAGACGCTCGATCCGTCGACCTACACGATGGAGGCCGTGCTCGACCGGCTAAACCGCTACGGAGACCTCCATGAGGGCGTGCTGAAGACGAAGCAGCGCCTCGGCCCGGCCCTGCGGGCACTTGAGAGCTGATGCCGGCTTGCCGGCCGAGACGCCGTCGGGCCGATCCCCGTTGAGCTCGTCCGAGCCGACGTAGTCCAGGTGTGCCCCGGCCACATCGGGTCGCTCGACTCAACGATGCTTGCGGCGAGTTGATCGTGCGCGAGCTCATGACCGGTATAGCCCTCCGGCGCACTCGTTGACGCCGGCTCTTCGAAGCTGTTGAGCTGCGGTCGTGCGACGATCGTTCGTGCGCGTATGAGCACGGTCGTTCTTCGTGGTGGTGTCATGGTCGAGCATCCACTCGAGCTGGCGCTCGAGTTTCTCGCGGCGTATTCCGGCTATGAGGCTCATGACTCCTCGGGACCCGGATCATTCGACGAGAGTGACCTCAGGCTGGCGAACCGCGGCGGTGCCCGCATCTCGGCGGCCGAGATGGCGGCGATTCTCGAACGCCGTGGTGAGATCGAACGCGCCTTGCGCAAGGTCCAGCTTGATGCGTCGTTGGCGGACGCGACGCGCTCGATCCCGTGGATCCCCCTGACGCGGCTCTTCGACGCGTTCGCGGACATTCGCGGAGTCGGTTACTCGAAGATGACGAAGGCGCTGCACAGGAAACGGCCGGCGCTGATCCCGATGCTCGACAGCGTCGTCCAGGCGTACCTGGCGATGGACGATCCCGGGACGCCCTCATCGGGCCCGTTCGGGGAGCGCGCCACCGCGCTGGTGCGGAGCTACAAACGAGACCTGGACCGCAACCGTTCGGTCCTGCACGAGCTCCAGCGACAGCTCGCGAGCCGGACGTACCGGCTCACCGAGGTGCGAATCCTCGACGTCCTGATTTGGTCCGTATCAGCCGCGACCTGAGCGCCGGCGGGCGCAGGCGTAGCCAGCTCGGGGGGAGGTCTGTTGCCCGCGGTGGGGACCCGGAGCCGCCTCGTATCCTTATGCAGACGACCCGTGGTGACGATTGCTGAGGTTCGCGCGTTCGCGATCACGCTTCCTCGCAGCAGCGAGGCGCTCGTGCGCGGCCGCGTGAAGTTCCGAATCGGCCGCATCGTGTACCTGTCCTTCTCACGCGACAGCACCGTCATGGGCTTCGCGTTCCCCAAGGACTGGCGCGATGCGCTCGTCGAGGCAGAGCCCGAGAAGTTCTCGCTGCCAAGCCAGTCCGACCTCCGCTACCACTGGGTTCACGTCCGTCTCGCGGCAATCGACGCGGACGAGATGCGCGACCTCGTCGAGGACGCCTGGGCGTTTGTGGTGCCGAAGCGCGTGGCCGAGGAATACAGCGCGTTGCGGGGCTCGCACTAACCTTGCCGGGGCGGCAACTCTGCAAGAAGCTCCGCTGACGCGGGCATAACGTGCCAAGGATCACAATGGCGGCAGTGGCAGCACTTGGCGTTCGTTCGGCACTGGAGGCGTTCACTGGCCTGAACCGACTTTGCTTGTAAACAGAAGGTTTCGCGAACGGTGCGAACGGCTCAGAAGGAGTGAGTGGTTGCCGCCCGACGCAATTGCCGGTCGACAGGCATGGAGGATCGCGTCCCCGCCACAACGCCGAACGTGCGTCAGTTCGGCGGCCGGTCGCCGATCCAATAGCGCGGGCCGGGGCCGAGACGCGCGGCGCGGTCGCCGGGGTTGGCGAGCTGGCAGCGGTCGAGCGAGAGACAGCCGCAGCCGATGCACTCGGTCAGCCCGAGCCTGAGCCGCTCGAGCTCGGCGATGCGCTCGTCGATCCGCGACGTCCACGTGGCCGAGAGCCGCGACCAGTCGCGGCGGGTGGGCGCCTGGTAGGGAGGAAGCTTGGCGAGCTCGGCGCCGATCTCCTCGAGCGTCAGCCCGATGCGCTGGGCGAAGACGATGAAGGCGATCCGGCGCAACACCGGCCGCGGGTACCGGCGGTGTCCCGAGCCTGCACGCTCGGAGCTGATCAGGCCGCGCTGCTCGTAGAAGCGAAGGGCCGAGGAGGCGACGCCACTGCGGCGTGCGACCTCGCCGATGGGGATCATGCGGGACGGCGCGGAAGCTGGAAGTCCGGTGACCACTTGACTTCAAGCTTACTTGAACTTGTAGTCTGGCTCGAGTGCGGGGAATCGTCAGCGGAGCATCTCGCGGCCTGGGGCTCGCGCTCACCCGCGCTCTTTCCGAGCGTGGGTGGCTACTCGCCGTCGACGCGCGGGGAGCGGAGACGCTCGAGCAAGCGGTCGGCGGCCTCGCCGGCGTGGTCGCGATCGCGGGCGACGTCGCGGATTCCGATCACCGCCGCCGGCTCGTGGAGACAGCCGGCGAGCCGATCGACCTTCTCGTCAACAACGCCAGCGTGCTCGGCCCGAGCCCTCTCCCGCTCTTGGCGCAATACCCCCTCGAGGAGCTGCGGAGCGTGTACGAGGCGAACGTGTTCGCGCCGCTTGCGCTCGTCCAGCTCTCCCTGCCGCGTTTCTCGCCGCACGCGAGGATCGTCAATCTCATCTCCGACGCGGCCGTCGAGGCGTACGAGACCTGGGGTGGTACGGCTCGTCGAAGGCCGCTCTCGCCCAGCTCTCGGCGGTGCTCGGCGCCGAGCATCCGGGCCTCCGCGTCTATGCCATCGACCCCGGCGACATGCGTACGCAGATGCAACAGGATGCCTTTCCCGGTGAGGACGTCTCGGATCGGCCTCCGCCCGAGGAGAGCGTTCCCGGCCTCCTGACGCTCATCGAGGGCGACCTGCCGAGCGGGCTCTATCGAGCCCGTGACCTGGTGGGGGCGCCGGCTTGAGCGCCCTCGAGCAGCAGCCCCGCCTCGAGGCGCACGAGCCGCCAGAGGCGCGCGGCGTTCCTCGCGACGGCATCCGCCTGCTCGTCTCCTCTCGGAGGACGGGCAGCATCGTCCACGGTCGCTTCCGTGACTTGCCGCGGTTCCTCACTCCGGGCGACCTCCTCGTCGTCAACACGTCGGCCACCCTTCCCGCGGCTGTGCCGGCGACGCGCGCCGACGGAGCCGAGCTCGAGCTCCGGTTCTCCACCCCTGCGCCCGGCCGCGACCCCGACAGCTACTGGATCGTGGAGCTACGCCGCGGCGGCGAGCCGTTCGGCGCCGTCGAAGTCGGGGAGGAACTGGTGCTCCCGGCCGACGCGAGGGCGCGGATCCTCGCCCCATATGCCGCCCCGCGGCTCTGGCTCGTGCACCTCGATCTGCCGCAGTCGGTCGAGACCTACCTCGCCGAGCACGGGCAACCGATTCGGTACGGCTACGTGCCGCAGCGCTGGCCGCTCTCCGTCTACCGGAACGTCTACGCGACTGAGGTCGGTAGCGCCGAGATGCCGAGCGCAGGGCGACCCTTCACGGCCGAGCTCATCACCCGGCTTGTCGCAGGCGGCGTGCTCGTCGCGCCGATCACGCTGCACACCGGCGTCTCCTCGCAGGAGCGCCACGAGCCTCCCTACCCGGAACGGTTCCGCGTCCCGCCGCACACGGCGAGCCTGGTGAACGCCGTCCACGAGTGGGGCGGGCGCGTGATCGCCGTCGGGACGACAGTCGTGCGCGCCCTCGAGACGGTCTCCCAGCCGGACGGCAGGGTCGCCCCCGACGACGGATGGACGAGCCTCGTCGCAACCCCGGAGCGGGGTTTCTGGGCGATCGACGGCCTGCTCACCGGCCTGCACGAGCCGGAGTCGTCGCACCTCGAACTGCTTCGCTCGGCCGCAGGGGAGGCGCTGCTCGAGCGCAGCTACGGGGCCGCACTCGAGCGCGGCTACCAGTGGCACGAGTTCGGCGACAGTCACCTCATCCTTCCATGA